>CAJTZU010000001.1 GCA_910584165.1 uncultured Bacilli bacterium
TTACTGGTACTTGGTGGAGCAAAAAGAAAAAAGAAGAAAAATCAAAAAAGCAATAGATTTCACATCAAGATATAAGTAAAAATTACAATTTATGTAACAAATGATACTGCTTAAAATTAAGATAAACATCAAATATCAATGAACTTATTTTTTTACTGATGAAAATCCATCAGTAAACGCACCATAAGTGTATTATATGAACCTAAATGGTATAGGTACCCTTCTTCAATACAATGAGGTAGGGTATTTTATTGTTTAATTGTTAATAACTAGATTTTAGATGTCGTTTTGTATTATAATAATTATTAAGGAGTGGATATAATGGCTGTTAAAATAACTTATTTTGTACATGGAACAACTGCAGATAATTTAGAGCATAAATCGACTGGATGGTTACCAGGAGAATTGTCACAAAAAGGAATAGAGCAAAGTGTTGCTTTAAAAGAACAAGTGAATATTAATCAATTTGATATTGTATTCTGTTCTGATTTACAAAGAGCAATCGATTCAGCAAAATATACATTTGAAGAGATTAAACAAATTGTTCAGGATGAAAGATTAAGAGAATGTAATTATGGAGATTTCAACGGACAAGATAGTAGTCTAGTAAAATATGAAGAACATATTACTGAAAAATTCCCAAATGGGGAATGTATGCTAGATGTTGAAAAAAGAATCAAAGAATTTTGTGATTATCTACTAGAAAATTATAATGGTAAACATATAGCAATCGTTGCACATAAAGCTCCTCAACTTGCTTTTCAAGTTTTAACTCAAGAAAAAACTTGGGAGGAAGCTATTGAGCAAGATTGGCGTAAAACAAAATCTTGGCAACCAGGATGGGAATATAAAATTAATTAAATTTTTTATATAATTATAAAAATTTGTAAATTAGAAAATTTATGGAGTAATATATATGGAAAATGTAAAAATAGAAAAATATTTAGATCGAGATGCATTTTTGTTATTCTATCAAATATTTAATGAGCGTAATGGGTGCAATTGGACTCAAGAACAATTTAAGCAGTCTTTAAGAAATCAACCATATTTACATTTCTTAGTTTTTAAAAAAGAGAGTGAGATTGTAGGCATTGTTAGTTATTCTATTATAAATCCGTGGAATAACAAAATGTATGATATTGAATATGCTAAAGATGATACGATAACTAACTATATGAAATCTTATCAAAAAGAAATTATGGGAGCATAGTAGTATGAAAAAGTACAGGAAAGATACACTTGATTATTATGATAAAAATAGTAAAGGGTACTATGAGGAGTGGAATAAACGGTTTATCAATAATTATAATTTTGATGTGCCAGATATCTTTTTAAAGTATGTAAAACCACATTCTTCTATTTTAGATTTAGGGTGTGGCTCAGGAAGAGATAGCCTTTATTTTAAAGAAAAAGGATATAAGGTAACTTCTGTTGATGGTTCAAAAGAAATGTGTAAGATTGCTTCACAAGTATTAGGAGAAAAAGTAGAGCGATTAGAATTTTTAGATATGACTTATAGGGACGAGTTTGATGCTATTTTTGCTTGTGCATCTTTATTACACTTAAATGATGAGGATTTAATTTCTTGCTTGAAAAAAATAGTAGTAGCATTAAAGGATGAAGGCTTTTTCTACATTTCTTTTAAATATGGTGAAGGAACAAGAAATAAAGAAGGTCGTTTCTTTAATGATATGACAGAAGAAAAATTTCAAAGTATTTATAGCAACATTCCAGAATTAGAACACGTTCTTACTTTTTCTAATCCTGTATATGATGGACATAAACCTTTTATTAATTTTATACTGAGAAAGAAAAACTCTAGAGAAAATTGAACTTTTATAGTTCAATTTTTTTTACGTTATGATATAATAAAAGCAATTTTATTAAGTGAGGAATTATATGTTAGTAGAACAATATGGTGCGATGACAAAAGAATCAGCCGATCCAAGATTAGAAAGATATATACAAACAAAAACTATGCAAAGACAGAAAGGAAAAGGCCTTTTTTGTGGTATGGATTATGTGAATATTGAGCGTTTAAAACCAATAGAATACTATTCAAGATTAGATCACTCCAAAAATGTTGCCTATACTACTTCTACTTTATATATGAATGAAAGAGATGCTGGTTTTAAAATAGCATTGGCAGGATTATTTCATGATGGTGGAACAAAGTCTTTCGCACATGCTAATTCCTATAAGTCTGGGGATATTTTAAAACAAGAGCATGACGAGTTAGACTTAAGAAGTGTTTTATCAAAAGATGAAGAATTACTTACTTATTTAAGAGAAGATGGTATTTCTCTTGATGAGGTAGTGGATTACTCTAAATATCCCATTTTGGATAAACCAATTCCAGCTCTTTGCATGGATAGATTGGATGGTGGGATTTTAGCAACTTGTCTTTTTTGGGCTCATACGCATACTTTTGAAGAAATTAAAAAATTATGGCTTATGGCTGGCTATTTAGAAAATACCAATGGTATGTGTGTAGATACTTCTAGTGAAAGATGTAGAAATTTTAGCGGAGAAATGACTTTGATGGAGGGAGAAAATACTGCGTGGTTTGAAGACTTTTTTGCAGCTATTCACGTTTATAGTAGTTTATTATTAACGAAAGAAAGTAGATACATGATGGAAGTGTTGGGTCTTACTTTAAACTATTATGAAGATATGGGAGTTATTGATGAGAAAACTTTATTTTATTTAAGTGAAAAAGAAAATATTGAAAGAATTCTAGATAGTAAATATGGAGACGTGTGGAGAGATATTACTTCGTTTGATAAAGTAAGCTATGCAACAGATACAGATACTGGATTAACTTTTGTATCTAGGCCAAAAATAAGACAGTGTAATCCATTAGTTATTTCGGCTCATTTAAATTTATCTGAAATAGATGGCATTGCAGGGGACTTTTATAGGGAATTAAATCCTATAGGAGATATGGTTGCAGATACTATTAAACCAATAACTGGAAATTTAAGTGCTAGTACAGTAAAAGTATTATCAAAGTATAAAAGAAGATAGATAAAAATTCTATCTTTTATTATAGGTAATATATTTAAAAGATAATAACTATTTTAAGAAATGTAAAGAGATGTCAATTTACATTATTCTTAAAATTAGGTATAATAAAGAAAATGTTAAGGAATGTGATAATATGATAGAAGAAATTATGACTATCGTGGATGAAATCCATTATGGATATTTAGATACAAATGGAGTGAATATTGTAGAAAAAAATCCAGAAGATTGGGATGTTGAGTTTGAAGAAATTTATCATTTATTATCACCTGAAGAATTATTAGAGAAAAAATATGGTATCTGTTATGACCAAGTAGAATTAGAAAGATTTCTGTTAGAGGAAAGAGGCATAAAATCATATACTTATTTTATAGAAGCGGTAGTAGAAGAAGGAACGTATACGCACACTTTTCTAGTTTATGAAAAAGCTAACTTTTATTATTGGTTAGAACATTCTTGGGGAATGTTTAAGGGTATCCATAAGTATTCTTCTTTAAAAGAATTACTACTAGATGTAAAAACTAGTTTTCAAAAAAGCCACTCTATAAAGCGTAAAGATTGTACATTTATCTATGAGTATGAAAAACCAGTAAGTGGACTAGATTCTCATGAATTTTATGAATATTGTGTCAATAGCAAATTAATAAAAGTAAATGAGCCATTCTATTTTTATCATGTTGTAGATAAAGATGCTAGTTTATCGCCAGGTTTACTTAGTTTACAGTATATGTATGCTCATCAGTTATTAGAGTTATTTGACAAATCATCCAATAAGTATAGAAAAGGGATTGTTAGTTACTGGGAGTTAGATAAATATAAAGGAAGCGATTCTGCTTCATTAACTCGTGAAGAAATACTAGATGCTTTAAATTTATTTCGTGGGGAATATACTTCTTCCTATATTTATTTTTTTAAGTTTCCTCCTTATGCATCACTTGGGAGTAAAATGGAAGAGATGCTAAAAGGAAAAGATATATATCAAATTAATATTAATGATGAAGAAGTACAGAAAAATATTTTAGATGTTTTTTATGGTTATGAAAATAATCACGGTGATGGAAAAATGTTAACGAGAGAGTATTATGAAAATGTAGGGAAAAAAGAATACTTTCAAAATTATGAGGATAGTGAAGAGCGTAACTTTGCTACATTAAACCATATAGCAATTGCATTTAGAAATGATTATTGTCCAGTATCCTTTTTAGAGAAAA
This sequence comes from uncultured Bacilli bacterium, assembly GCA_910584165.1. GTDB lineage: Bacteria > Bacillota_I > Bacilli_A > RF39 > UBA660 > UBA5578. The sequence goes on from CAJTZU010000001.1 coordinate 4,236, forward strand.
TTAGTAAGTAGGTGAGTCATGCTTCAATATAAAAACATAGAAGATAGAGAAGAAATGATGAATTATCATAGAGCTCGTGATATGATTAATTTGTTAATCTATTTTCCAGAATTAAGTCCTATTTTAGATTTAACAATTGTAAAATCGTTAGAGGACTATTATGAAAATTATGAAGAATCAAAAGATTTAAAAGGAGAAAGAAATGATACATTAATTACGAAACCATCTATGAAAAGTGTAGAAGGCTCTGGTAAGAATCCTGATATTCCAAGTATTTTTAAACGAGTAAAAGAATTGGATGAAGATGGGGTATTAATTCTATTTCGTTTGAATCATCCTTTTAGTGAGAGATATGAAAGATATGTTGGTATTTCTCTTGCTGTAAGTGCTATAAATGCTATTTATATAGAAGCAGTGGGAAAAGGTTTTGATGGAAGAGAAGTATCTAAAGGAATCTGTGCTCATGAAAGATATGTAATTCCTTGGATAGCTCTTAGAAGTTGTCATATTTCTAATTTTAAAGATTATCGAACTTATAAAATCTCAGATGATTTATATGAACAAACTAGAATAGATAGAATTCAATTTTTAGAAAGTCTTCACTTGCCTATTAAAAAGATAGAAAAGGAAGTCCCGGAAAAATATGAGGATATTCCTGATTTCATTTGGCAAGATATTATTCAAAATATTTTAAAAAAACTTCCTGTTATGGAGGAAGAATTAATAAGTAGTAATTTAATAGAATTTGCAATCAGTGGACATACAGAAGGAAAAAGATTCTTACCATGGCAAATTTTTGATAAAACAAGATATGATATAGGGAGGAAATAATGGCAGGTTTTCATATTCATTTAGCGATAGCGAAAAGATATGCAGAAAAAAATAATATTAGAGAAACAGCTGAACTTTATAGAGGAACAGTTGCTCCGGATTTGGTGGATAATAAAAGTATCAGTCACTATAGTGGACAGCAAGATAATACAAAACTAATAGAATATTTAGCTAATAAAATAGGTTTATATGACTATTTAAAAAATCATACAGTAGATAATGATTATGAGATTGGAGTATTCTTGCATTTAGTAACTGATTATCTATTCTTTAATAATTTTATAGATAAAGGCTATTTAGGAAAAGTTACCTATGCTGACTTTTGTAAAGATTTATATACTAGCTATGATATTACAAATGATTACTTACTGGAAAAATATAAAATTGACTTTGGGGAACTGAGAGAAACGTTAGAAAGTAATATTTCAAAGTCAAAAAAAGATAAGAAAACAGAAAATAGTGTTGGAAATACAATATTTTCTACTGAACAATTAGATTCTTTTATTAAGTACGTATCAAATATTGATTTAAAACAGTATGAAGAAAAAATTAGAAAGGCGAAGGGGAATATTTTGCCATAGAAAAAAGTATTTTTTAAAATACTTTTTATTTTGTCATTAATTCTAGTAATTTTTTAGCACTATAATTAGGAATTGTCTGTTTTAAAGTAACAGCTCCAATGTATCTTTTAGGTACACTAGGGGCAACTTTAATTTCATATAAGTTTTTTTTCTTTAACTCGTCTATAACAAATTCTTTTGTTGCATATCCAATTCCAAAGCCACTCTTAATAAAGTCCATAATGAGGTTATAACTAACGATTTCCATTTTTGGTATTAATTCTATTTTATTCTGTTTTAAATAATCATCTAAGTATTTTCTAGTATTTGAGGGGGATTTTTGAAAAATTAAAGGATACTTTTTTAATTCTCCTAAGTTTATTTTTCCGTTTGTTAAATCATAATATTTTTTATTCCCAACAAAAATATCTTGCACATCCATAATTTTTTGAGTAATTAAGTCTTTTGTCTCAGCCATCGGTAGATTTAATAATAGCAAGTCTAAGTTACCATTTCGAAGTTCTTTTAATAATTCCTCTGTGAGAGCATTTACAATCCGAATATCAATATTAGGATATTGATCATGAAATTTTTCTAAATAAGGAAAAAGTACATATTTGCTGACAGTAGTGGATGCTCCAATTCTAAGTATGCCACTATCTAATTTCTTTAAATTTGTTAGGGCATTTCTACCATTTTCAAATGCAGACATTCCTTTTTCAATATATTCTAAGAAGATTTTTCCCTCTTCCGTTAGACTAGTTCCTTTTTTAGTACGAATAAAAAGGGTAGTTTCTAAGCTGCTTTCTAAATTTTTAATATGCCAAGTAACAGCAGGCTGAGAGATATATAAATTTTCCGCTGCTTTAGAAATACTTCCACTTTTAGCAACCATATAAAAGATATAGTAAGAATCTAGATTATTATTCATATATAAACTCCTTTAATAATTAAAATAAATAATATATATTTTATTTATACCAAATAAAGCGATACAATGTAAATAGAAAGAGATGCATTTCTTCATAAAGGAGGAATTATTATGTCTAGTCAAACTGGATTAGTATTATTATTAGAGACAAAAGAGGGATACTTTAAAGAAGATGGAAAAATTACGAAAGATATAGAAGAGGCAAAAAAAATTTTAGACTCTGAGATTGGTTCTAAAAGTGCTCTTGCCATAGCACATGAGTTAGGACTAACAGTAGAAGAATTTAATGAAGAAGATATTCATTTAGCTACTTATCTTCCTTCTTATGAAAGTAGGATAAAAGAATTAGAAGAAGTTTATAAGGATATGGGGTTTAGTCCAAAATCGGCTTACAATATGGCTATTAGTGCTTTTAACAGATATTCTTTAGAATTTTATGATGCCTATTTAATTTTTAAGGAGGAATTGTATAGAGAAGTAATGGAATTTGCAGAGGGAACTGAGTTGATGGTTACAGTACCTACCCCTGAGAAGAAAATAGAACTCTGTATAAGAAATAAATCTTCTATAGTAGAAGGAGAATTGATAAGAAGACCTTATTTTTCAGAGGAAGGTACTGCCTATTCTTATCAGATGAGATTAAAAAATCCTCATGTTGAAAAATATTTTGATTGTAAAGAGGAGGAAAAAGAATACTTTAATCATTGGCAAAATCAGGGATTATTAGATTTTCTAGAAAAGGAAATAGAAGCAAATAGATTTTTTTGCCATTTAAGTAGAAATTTTAAAATCTATAATATGGGGATAACAGATGGTGTTTTTTCTATCTACGTGAATGAGACTTCAAGTGAATTGGAAAAATTTATAGCTACTAAAATTAGAGAATATTATAGTATTTGTGAAATGCATATTACTAGAATGTTTGGTAGTTATATTTTATTACAGAGAAAAGGTAGTAAGTTAGAGGCAGTAAAAGCCACTCCAATTCCTATTCAGTATTGTCCATTAATGGTAAAACTGTTAGAAGAAGTTGGGGGAGAAGTAGCCCTTACTTTGTTAGAAACATTAAAAACGGAAGATAAAGAACTACAAACAAAGGCAATGTGCCATTTAATTAATGAAGTGGTTATTAAGGGTGGGTATTTTGATACCTCTAGACCTTTAAATTCTTGTGAAGCTAATGTATTATTTGGAGCATCAGAGATTATGTCCTCTGCTTTTAAAAGTAATTTAATAGATGCTGCAGTAATTGTATCTAACAATTTAGGAACGATTATTACAACCAATGATTCTAATACACAAGGGGCAGTAAAAAGAATGACGGGGCTTTTCTATACAAGTCCATCTCCAGATATTATTAAAACGGCACAAGAAGCGTCTATTATTCCAGTGTTCCCAGTAACTGCTAGTATTGATCAATTAGAGGGTGTTAAAAGGGCTATCTCTTTAGGCTATAAAAAAATTGCAGTATCTGTTGCGGCAGATGATAATATTTTACATTCTAAACTAAGCGAATTAGAAATAAATGGAGTGGAAATTTATAAGTTTGGTTTATGCTCAACCGGAATTCGTGAAGAAGTAGCACTTGCTATGCAAAATCATGCGGATGTTATTTGGTCATGTGCTTCTAAGTATGTAAAAGAATTAATAGAGCCCGCTGCTATTGCTCAGGTAGGACTGAAGATTCCAGTTCATATTATGACAAAAAGAGGTTGGGAACTAGTTAAAAATCATTTACTTTTAAATGGGACAGAAGAATTAGAGGAAACGTTAACAAAAGGGGATGAGAAACCAATTTATATTAATGAAAAAGGAAAAATTAAAATGATTCAAAAGAAGGATATTAAAAAGTGTACTACTTGTCCTTATCCCTGTATTTAGAAAATCAGTTAATCACCTAACTGATTTTTTGAAATTGCACAAAAAAGGAAAATATAGTAAAATAATGTCTCGTGATGAGCTTTTCCAAAAAAAATGAAAAAACATTGAAAAAGCTTTGAAAATATGGTATCATTTTTTATAGTATAGTAAGGATGTGTAATATGATAGCAATACAAACAAATGAATGCTTATATATCATTAATATGGGGTTAGCAGAATTTTTAGAAAGTGCAGCTAATAATGCTTTATGGGAATCTAATCCAATGATTAAAGCAAAGATGGAAATGACTTTTTATAATAATAGCAGAATGCATTTTTTAAATTCAGTTATTCCTGAGATAAAATGTTGTGCTCGTTTAGTAGGAGACCAATTTACATTAAATTTTAAACCATTGGAATCTGTGAAGGATTTAGAATTCTTTGTAAAAGATGGAAAACAATACTCTTGTGAGCAGTCTTATCTTTTTGATGCTTCTCATGGAAAAGAAGTAGAGGGAGAAGTTGAAGAAAAGACAAATGCTCCAATCAATCCAGAGATTCATGCTCCAATTAATCCAGAAATTGGCCCAGCTCATTTAAATCCAGAAGTTGATGCTAATAAGGGACCTATCAGTCCAGAAACAGGAGCAGGAACTTCAACAGATGAAGAGGTAGTAGGTGAGACTAAGCAAGGAGAAAAACCAAATTCAGAAGGTTCTAATGCAACGGAAGAGGAAGAAAAATTAGAAGGTGGAGACAAACCTTCTAATGAAGATGAGGCAGAATTAGATGCTTCAGGCGAGGAAGAACTTACTGCTTCGAATTTAGAAAGCGAAGAAACAGTCAATTTATTTACAGAAGACCAAAAGAAAGCCGCAGCAGCATTAGATAATCTTATTCATCATTTTCCAAATATTAATGATTTATCAGATGAGCATAGAGAAAGAATGGCTGCTTATGTAAGTTCTAATAAAAGCATGTTTAGAGAAATTGCTAGAAAATATTTAAAATCAAATGGATTCCAAGAAGATGTTGAGCATTTAAACTCAGAATATTATGTACCAAATGCTTTAGGTGTAAATCAAGAAATGATAGATTCTCTTTTGGTATTCCCAGAGATGGTACATATTCTTGCTAAATTTGATATGTCTAGAAATTTTTCACCTTCCTCAATTATTAATTCAATTTTTATGAGAATTTGTCCAGTTGGTGAATTAGATGTTGCAGAAGGAAAAAAATATTGTGCTTATATTCAAGAGTTTAAAATAACGAAAGAAGATTATAAGGAAGCTGAAAGATCAATATTAGAAACTTATGGTTTAAAATCATTAAGAGGGCTTTCTTCAGAACAAAAACGTTTATATTTAGAAGAAGCTTTAGAAAAAGTTTATAATAGTAAATATGGGAGTATTGCATCACATGATAGACGAATGTTGGTAGAAGATGCAGATGAATATTTACAGAAATACCAAAAAGCATATTATTTTCCAGATTATTTAACATGGACACAAATGGGACAATATGAATTTGATGCTAGAGAAAAGAAAGATCATATTACAATACCTATTCTTACACAAATTCAAAGTCAAAATGTATTTCATAAAAAATCTGTTAAAGTTGCAATTGTTCGTACGGACGGAACAGAACCAATAAGTTCTTATATTGAATTAAACGAAGATTTATTATATGATGTTAAAGATTGTATTGTTTCTACCCCAGAAGGTAGAGTTTTAAAAGATTATTTTTGGGATGAAAGTACTCAACAAAGAATTACTAAAGAAGAGTATATGAAAATTTTAGATAGTAGAAGTCATGAAAGTGATACTTCTAAAATTGTAGAACATGCAATAGGTGATCCATTTGCTGATGAGACTCAAACAGAATTGAATCAACAACCAATTCCTTTAACAGATGGTGGGGAAATGACGGCTACTGTTTCAGAAGAAAAAACATCTGGCATGTTGCTTAGTGATACCTTAAATGTTCAAAATGTAAGTTTTGGTGGAATTCCTGTTCAACCTTCAGAAACTGAAAAGAAAGAAGAAGATACATCTAAAGAAACAGGTACTCAATCAGGAACAGAGGAAGTACAACAAACAGGTGTAATTATAAATCCAGAAGTTTCAGCAGCATCAGCTACGACAACAGATGAAGAGGTACAATCAAAAGAAGCTAGTTATTCAACAGAATTTTTACAAAGCATTGGTTTCCAACAATTGGCTGATGGCTCTATTGTTAACGCTGAAGGGCATAAGATATCAGATGAGCAACTTCAAATGTTAGCAGCATATTTTAATCTTTACCCAACAGACGAAGATGAAAAAGGAAAACAAATGTAATAAAAATAGGGGGATGGAATGAAGAAACTTTTTATAATTGTTTTGCTTTGCATAATAGTAATAGGTTGTTCTAGTAAGGAACCAAATATCACTAATAGCAATACTAATACAAGCACCAATACTAATACAACTACTAATACGAATACAAATTCTAATGAGGGAAAATATGAAGTCCATTTATATTTGTTTCATAGTAATACGTGTGGTCACTGTCAAAGTGAAATTAGTTGGTTAAATAGTATAGAGAAAGATTATTCATATTTAAAAGTTCATTATTATGAGGCTTCAGAAAATGCTGAATTATATCAAAAGGTAAAAGAAAAGCTTGGAATATCTAGTGTTTCTGTTCCTTTAACCATTATAGGAAATGATTACTATGTTGGCTTTTCGGAAGCAAAAGAAAGAAAGTTTTTAAGAATCATAAAAGAAGAATCTACTATTGATAGATGTGATGTTGTAGATGCTATTATTCAAAATAAAAATGTAGAGGAATGTATAAAGAAAAATAAAAGAGGATAAAAGGCCTCTTTTTTATGGTATAATAAGAATAGTAGGAGTGATAACTTTGGAAAAATATATTTATGTTATATTAACAAGAACACTAACAATTCCTGGTAAAGTTATTCGTAAAGTTACTAGAAATCCTTATAGTCATGCTTCTATTGCACTAGATAAAAATTTTAATGAAATGTATTCTTTTGCGCGATTCCATTATCAAAATCCTATTGTGGGTGGCTTTGTTCATGAAAATGTTCAAAATTTAAGTTTAGGGAAAGAGGAAGAAGTCTTTGTAAAAATATTTCGTATTCCTGTCACCAATTATCAGTATCGTAAATTAAAAAAATATATTAGGCATTTCCAAGAAAATGAAGATAAATATATGTATAATTTATTAGAGCTGATTTTTTATCCTTTGGGAATTAAATTTAAAATTAGAGATTCCTATATCTGCACAGAGTTTGTTATGCATTTATTAGATTATATTGAGATAGAACGAAAAGATTTAAAAAGTACAAGAGTAACCCCAGTTCAATTGAAACAGTGCTTAGAAGAATATGAGTACTATGATGGAAGCTTACAAAATTATATTTCTACAGTAGAACATGAAGAATTTGATAATCATTTTTTAGATAAAGAAAATCTCTTTTTCGTCGTTGGAAAGAGTATTAAACAATTAGGAAAATTGTTATTTAGAAAAATTACATAGAGAATAAGAATGCTTATTCTTTTTTTATGGTAGGGGAATATACTAAAAGAAAGGAATAAAAATAGACTTTTTTCTATTAAAACTATTCTCAATTTACAAAAAATGCGCTATAATATTGATATATTGCCCAATGGCCAAGCGGTAAGGCAGTGGACTCTGACTCCACGATGCGTTAGTTCGAATCTAACTTGGGCAGCCAAGTGATAATAAATCTTTTAAAAGATTTTAGGAAGGAGGAATATTGTGAATTTATTTCAATATGCAAAGAAGTATGGTTCTTATTCTTTTTCTGAAGTTCCATTTAATGAAGTAGATAATATTGTTTTTACACAAATTCCTTATCTTCCATTAAATGAGATTGTAGGAGGTTTTGGAGAGGAACCAATTACAATTGAGGAATTAGTTAAAAGAATGTCTTCCTTAAAAATTAGGAAAGGTTTAAAAGGAACTTTTTATAAAAGTGTTTTTAAATTAATGAAGCAGTTAGCTACTACGAAAAGATACCAATCTTTGTTAGTTTATAATTATGTAAAAGAAGTAGATCATAATAAACAATTTGGAGCTATTACAATTAAACTTCCTGATAATAGTATCTATGTATCTTATGAGGGAACAGATACTGCTATTAGTGGTTGGAAAGAAGATGCTTGTATGACTTATCAATTTCCAATTCCAGCTCAGGAGTTAGCGCTTCGCTATTTAAAAAGAACTATTTCTATTCATGATAAAAGTATTATGTTAGGTGGACATTCTAAAGGTGGTAATTTAGCTGTCTATGCAGCTATGGAATCCCCTAGCTATCTCCAAAGAAAAATAAAAGTAGTTTATAATAATGATGGGCCAGGATTTCTAAAAGAAATTGTAGAGTCTAAAAAATATCAAAAGATAAAAAGTAAGATTTATAAAATTGTTCCTCATGAGAGTGTAGTAGGCATGCTCCTTTATTATGATGGATATATGAAGTCTATCAAAAGTAAGAGAAAAAGTTTATTGCAACATGATCCATTTCATTGGCAAATTTCTGAGACTTCTTTTACAGAAGACAATTTAAGTAATTATAGTATTCGTGTTCACGAAAAAGTAAAAGGTTGGGTAGAAGACTTGCGGGTTCATGAGCGCGAACGTTGTGTAGAAGATTTATTCGATACTTTAGCTTTTTCAGATGTATTAGAAACTTATGATTTCTTCTCTATCGGGAAATCCATTTCTACCATTCGTGAGATTAGACATTTAGAAGAAAGCAGTAAAAAGAATTTATGGGATGCAGTAAAGATAATAGTTTAAATAACTATCATTGAAGATGGACTTATCTGATTCATATTTTGATAATTAGAGCCACAGAAAAAGAAAACGACAATATAGTCGTTTTCTTTATCGGGCTAAAACTTTTGAAGTAACTTCACTATGCTTTTTTTTAGGTTCCCCAATAGATAGAACGTATTCTTTAGAACCGATAATGTGCTCTTCTTGTAAAGATACCTCATCAGCGTTAAAAGTACCAGTAGTTGGAAGCATCATAAATCTATTTTGCTGTATAGCGGGTTTATCTTCGTGAATAATTTTGTATTGTATTTTATATAGGCGAGCCTTTTTAATAGATTCAGCATCCGTATAGATATTTATTTTTGTAAGGGAAGAAGATAATTGTTTAAGCGCTAAGTCAGCTAATTTTATATTGATACTCTTTAGTGCTAATTCAGAACTTCCAAAAATAAATGTACTGTACATATAACTTGAAAGTAAACTAATAAAAGAATGAGCTTCTGGATTAATAGCATGAGTAGTGAAATTAATAGGCACGATAACTCCTGTACTTATTGCCATTTTGCTTGCAAATCTTTTAAAGTCAAAACCTGTATTTGCTTTCATTATTTCATTTACTAAATCATAGTTAATAATCAGTTTCATAAAAAACACCTCTTTGCTTAAGATACTTTATCATTTCATACGAAAAAAATCAACTTAAAATGAAGATAGTACAAATAATTATTGGGTATATATTTTCTAAAAAAATGTATAATAGATATTGTAAAATATTTTTAACTATGCTACAATAATATTGTTCTTATTTATGGCGATGTAGCTCAGTTGGCTAGAGCACATGGTTCATACCCATGGTGTCGAGAGTTCGAATCTCCCCGTCGCTACCATTTTAATAATAACTAGATAAGATAATATCTAGTTTTTTCTTGGTTAATATATTATAATAGTAGTAATAGAAAATAGGAGGATTATATGAATGAAAATTTAGCAGCTATGATGTTTGATTTTTTAAAGGAAAGAGTAGGGGAAGAAGTTTCTTGCACAAAATGGACTTATGGTATACGGATGGAATGTGAAGGAGTTTTAGAGGAAGTAGTTCCCTTTGAAAAAGTAATGATTAGTAAAAGTATCATTCCTTTTGTTGGAGATAGAGAAGCAATAGAAAGTATTTCGTTAAAGAAAAATGGTTCTGTCATTTATTCTAACCCTAAAGTAGAAAACTATGATAGAAAAGGGGAAGAGGTAGCCCTTGCTCAAGAAGAAATGCTAGGATATAGTGTTGCTCGCAATGGACTATATGGAGGTAAACAGGAAAGTAAAGAGAAATATCATTAGAAATGTAAAGGAGAATATATGCAGGCACTTTTAGCAAATATGATGCAACAGACTTTAAGTACTAAAATAGGAGAAGAAGTCTCTTGTGTATCTTATGAAAGCGGAGAAATGATAGAATACCGTGGAATATTAAAGCAAGTGTTACCTTTTAATGGTATTCAAATAGATGAAGATTTTATTCCTTTTGTGAGTCATGAGCAAGTGATTCATGAAATTATTCATGTGCCAGAAAACCAATCTTTATATATGAATCCAGACACATTAGGATATATAAAGGATGAGTTTGAGGAACCAGACATGAAATATAAAAAATAGTTCAGTTTTACTGAACTTTTTCTTTATTTTATTGTATAATAATGGTAAAAGTTGGTGAAGTATGAAAAAATTGAATATTATTGTGGTATATGATAGAGAAGAAGAAAACATTTTGTTTTGTTTGCGAAAGAAAGAGCCTTATAAAGGAATGTATAATTTAGTAGGAGGGAAAGTAGAAAAAGCGGAAAAGAATATTACTTCTGCTTACCGAGAACTAGAGGAAGAAACGGGTATTACTAAAAAAGATATTTCTTTAAAACATGTAATGACCTTTACATATCCTATTAGTGAAATAGAATTATATGCTTATGTTGGAAAGTTAAAGAAAAAGGTATCATTAGTAGAAGAAATTAATCATTTATGTTGGTTTCCAATAGAAGAAAACTTTTGGGATATGAATCGATTTGCTGGAGAAGGAAATATTGCACATGTTTTGGAACAAATCAAAATATATCATGACCAGCTTTTAAAATAAAACTTACGAAAAGTTTAAAAAAATGATATAATTTTAGTAGGTGTTGTTATGAAAGAAAAGTTAAAAGAAAATGTAAATACTCTGAATTTGGAAGAGACTTTAATTGATAAAATGGAAAAAAATAAAATTCTAACAATAGAAGATTTATGGAAATTGAAAAGAAAAGATTTGAAGGAATTAAAATTTACAGATTCTGAGATTAATAAAATAGTGATTTGCTTAGAATTATATGGTATTGATTTGGGAAAAAGAGTTTGGAAAGCATAAGTAGTACGAAAGAAAGGAACCTTTATGAAAGAAAAATATGCTCTATTGTTGTTAGATAAATGTTTAGATTTAGAAAATAGTAGTTATTTATATATTCATTACCCAAAAGAAGTAGAAGATTTTGCTACAATAGTTAAGAAAGTAGCAGAAGCAAAGGGAATTATGGTAGAGTTGGGATTAGAAGAAGAAACTGTAATTGCTCAAGAATTATTAAAGACGAATTTGGAAGATATTTCTTCTAATCCTTTATTTACGAGGGAAAATTGGAATAGAGTTGCTAAGGAAAATGGAGCCATTCTTTTTTTAGAAACTGTTCTAGAAGATTCTTATCAAAATGTCGATACTGCACGTTTTGAAGAATTAATGAAAGCAAGAAGAAACAGTAAACCAATTTATAATGAAAAGTTAGACTCAAAAGAATTGTCTTGGTGTATTGCTTCTTATCCAAGCAAGTGTTGGGCGGAGCAACTATTTCCGAATGATTTTAACGGATATCAAAAATTATTAGATTTAATTTATCAGGTGTCTATGGTTGATAGAGAAAATCCAGTGGAAGCCTGGACTCAGGAATTAGAAAATAGTAGAAAAAGAGCAAATTATTTAAATTCTTTAAAAATAAAAAAGCTTCATTATGAAAATAGTTTAGGAACTTCTTTTACAGTCTCTCTTCCTTCTGCTTATCAATTTTGTAGTGCTGGAGAGATAGATGCCTATGGAAAAGAAATTATTGTAAATATGCCTTCCTATGAAATCTTTACTTCTCCAGATTATCGGACGACAGAAGGAATTATCTATAGTTCAAAACCTCTATTTTATCAAGGCAAAAAAATAGATGACTTTTATCTAGTTTTTAAAGAAGGAAAAGTAGTAGAGTTAAAAGCAAGAGTGGGCGAAGACATTTTAAGAGGAATTGTTTATGGGGAAGAAAATAGTTGTTATTTAGGGGAAATAGCGTTAGTAAATACGAATTCACCTATTTCTAAAACTGGCTATATCTTTCAAACCACTTTATTGGATGAGAATGCTTCTTGCCATGTAGCGCTTGGTTGTGGGTTTAGTGAAGCTATTGTAGATGGCGTTCAGATGACAGAAGAAGAGCGTTATGAAAAAGGAATTAATAAATCGAAAACACATGTTGATTTTATGATAGGAACACCAGATTTAAAAATAGAAGCGTTGACAGAAGATGGTAAAACGATTATTATTTTTGAAAATGGAAATTTTGTATAGAGAGTAAGAGGAAATCAAATGAATTATTGTAGAAATTGTGGTATGAAAATAGAGCCAACTTATAGGATTTGTCCAAGCTGTGGAAATGCTTTAACTCAACCAATATACCAAGGTATTCCAACTTCTAAGAAAACAACTGGAAAGGATGTAACAAGCTTTATTTTTAATATTATAGCCTTTTATTTTGCTTTTGTTGTTTATATCAGTATGGATGAGTTGGTATTAGATTGTATTGCAAATGTTGGAAGAATCAACATGGCCTATGCTATAGGGGCTTTATTGTGGCAAATAGTTTTTGGTGGAGCAGCGATGTTATTATCTTTTCTTTCTAGAAAAGTAAAACCTACTGGTTTTAATACGGCGAATATTATTTTAGCATCCCTTAATATTGCACTTGTTATTATAGAGTTTGCTATATTTCTGTCCTATAAAGTTTAATAGAAAAAAGTATAGATACCTCTTGTAAAAAAAAGAGAGTTATGTTAGAATGATAATAATGTTGCAATTTGTAACATTATTTAATGGCCTGTTGGTGAAGCGGTTTAACACATCGCCCTCTCAAGGCGACATTCACGGGTCCGAATCCCGTACAGGCTACCATTAGAAAATAAGGAGTAATTTGATTACTCTTTTTTTATATGTAAAGTAAAATTTTTTCTTCTAGAAATGATTGACTTTGACCATCTGCTAGTATATACTAAAATTAAATAATAAGATAGGAGGATAGGGATGAATAGTATGGCAATAGATGAAACTACTTTAGAAAAAATAAGAGGTGTTCAAACATTAATTTTAGGATATTTAAGAGAAAAAGAATATAGTGAGGACCGTATTCAGACTATTTTCAGTGAAGAAATTAAATTAGGACTGCCTGCTTCTCAAAAACTTATTCTTCAACAAATGATTCGTGAAAGAGCACGGCAAGATACTAGAGATTTAGATGAATTAATTCGCGAAGAAAGAGTAAAAAGGAATGGTACTATAGAACCTAAAGGACAAATATTAGGGGTTCTATCCAAAATAGAGGGTGCTTATGTAGAAGCTCTCTTGCAGGAACAGTTGGGCAGTAAAGAACTAGTTAAACATTAATGGTGTAATTTAGAATAAAATAGACTAATGTCTATTTTTTTTGATATAATGATAGTGGTGATAACATGAATCATGAAAAATTTCTAAATTTGAGAAGTCAATATCCAAATTTTTACTATCATAGTTTGAATGTTACAGAGGAAAAAGAATATTATCAGATAACTTATTTCTTTTCTATTCCTTTATTAGCTGAATTTCATCCAAGTATTAAAATTTATAAAGAGAAAATAGTCAATCAAAATAAAGATTATATAGATTATTTAGCTTATCAAATTGGTTTAGTAGAACTTTTAAGCTATTGGAAATGTACTTGTAGTAAAAACATTATTATAGAAGCGGGAAGCTTAACTGAAACTGAAAGACAATGGTTTTTGAAATTATATTATTGGGGCTTAGGAGAATTTCGCTATGTAAATGGTATTTCTTGTGAGGAATCTGAATGGGTACATATTGAGAGTACTGGAAATATTAAGATGCCTAATATATCTTATGAGGGAAAAGGAAACTTAGTGGCTATAGGTGGCGGAAAAGATTCTGCTGTATCTTTGGAATTATTAAAAGGGCAAGATAATCTTTGCTTTATGATTAATCCTAAATCTCCTGGTATAGAATGTATGGAAGTAGCAGGGTATAAAGACTATTTAAAAGTAGAAAGAGTAATTGACCCAGAACTATTACGTTTAAATCAAGAAGGTTATTTAAATGGACATACTCCTTTTAGTGCTCTAGTAGCCTTTCTTTCTTATTTATGTGCTTATCTTACCAATCGAAAATATATTCTTTTATCAAATGAGGGAAGTGCGAATGAAGCAACTGTTTTAGGCACTAAAATTAATCATCAGTATTCTAAAACTTATGAATTTGAGGACGATTTTAAAGAATATTCTAAAAATTCTTTAGGCCTTGATATAGAATATTTTAGCATGCTTAGATGTTTGAATGAATTGCAGATTGCTATGTTATTTTCTCACTATAAACAGTATCATTCTGTTTTTAAAAGTTGTAATGTAGGAAGTAAATCAATTCCATGGAAATGGTGTTGCCATTGTCCAAAATGCTTATTTGTTTATATTATATTAAGTGCCTTTCTATCTACTTTAGAATTGACTTCTATTTTTGGTGAAGATTTATATGAAAAAGAAGAATTACTGCCAACTTTTTTGGAACTTCTTGGCTATGCAGAAACAAAACCATTTGAATGTGTTGGAACATATGAAGAAGTACGATTTGCTGTTAGTCTTGCGATTCAAAACGGAAAGAATGGCTCTCTTTTAGAATATTATCAAAATCATTATCCATTATCCTTAGAAATAGATTATAGAAAGTCTTGGAATGAGGAGCATCATATACCAGATATTTTCTTAGCGTTAGTGAAAGAGGAGGTTAGAAGATATGTATCAACAGATTCTAGAGAAAATTCGAAATAAAAAAATTGCGATATTAGGTTTTGGTTTAGAGGGAAAGTCGACTTATCAATTTATTAGAAAATATTTGGATATACCATTAACAATTATTGATAAAAAAAATATTTTAGAAAGTAATGAAGAACTTTTAAAGGAAGATTCTAATCTAACCTGTATTTGGGGAGAGGATTACTTAGAGCACTTAGAGGGTTTCGACCTCATTATGAAGAGCCCAGGTGTTATTACAAAAGATATAGATACTCATCTTCTTCCTTTTACTTCTCAGTTAGAATTATTATTAGAAGTAGCAGCATCTCAAATAATTGGTATAACAGCAACGAAAGGAAAAAGTACTACATGTACCTTAACTTATGAAGCTTTAAAGAAAAATGGGAAAGATGCCTATTTACTTGGAAATATTGGAAATCCTATATTTGATGATATTGAAAAATTTACAGAAGATACGATTTTAGTAATTGAGATGTCTGCCTTGCAATTAGAATTTGTGAAGCATTCTCCTCATATTGCTGCCATTTTAAATTTATATCAAGATCATTTAGACCATAGTGGCACAGTAGAGCATTATCATGCGAATAAGTTAAATATTTTTAAATATCAAAAAGAGTTTGATTATCGTATTTATTGTGAGGATATTGAACCTTTAAATAGTTATATGAATGATTCTTATTTAGGAATCCCTTATGCAATTACTTTAGAAGATAAGGATGGTACTAATGTTGTCTTTTTTAGGGACAATAAAATCTTTTTAAGTCAAAAGGAACTCTTTGACTGTAATCAAGAGTTTTCCTTATTAGGAGAACATAATTTGCGTAATATTATGGTGGTTTTGGCAATTTCTGAAATATTAGGACTGGATTTAGAAAAAACGAAAGAAGCAATTCTAGACTTTAAACCATTAGAGCATAGAATTGAATATGTCGGTACCTATCATGATATTTTATATTATAATGATTCTATTGCTACTATCCCAATGGCTACCATTTCTGCTTTAAAAGCATTAAAAAATGTGGACACTCTTATTTTTGGAGGAATGGATAGAGGAATTGATTATCAAGAATTAATTGATTATTTAAATCTTGGAACAGTTAGGAATTTAATTTGTATGCCAACGACAGGGCATAAAATTGGAAAATTAATCGATAATAAAAATGTGAATTGTTATTTTGTAGATACTTTAGAAGAGGCTGTTTTAAAGGCTAAGGAAGTTACTCTAAAAAAACATATTTGTATTATGAGCCCAGCTGCTTCTAGCTATGAATATTTCAAAAATTTTGAAGAAAAGGGAAAAGCATACAAAAATTTGGTAAAAAATAGTTAACCCATTTACAAAAAAGGGGGAATATGTTAAAATAGACTTGTATTCATAGAAGAGGGTGATGTGATTGAGCGAAATAGAAGAAACGAGAGTTTATCAAGCTTCTGAGATTCAGGATGAAATGATTTCGCAAGTAGTTAAAGAAGTATCACAGATACTAGAGGAAAGAGGATATAATCCTATCAATCAAATAGTAGGTTATCTAATGAGCGGAGATCCAGGTTATATTTCTAGCCATAAGGAAGCACGTAATAAGATTACGAAGTTTGAAAGAACAAAAATTTTGGAGATTTTAGTTAAAGAATTCTTAAAATAATGAGGTATTTGGGATTAGATTTAGGAACTAGAACTCTTGGTGTTTCTGTCAGTGATGCGACTCTTACTATAGCAAGTACAGTAACGACAATTCGTTTTCCAGAAAGTGAATATCGAGTACTTTTAGAGCCGTTAAGAAATCTTATACAGGAATATCAAATAGGAAAAATTGTATTGGGATTGCCTAAAAATATGAATAATAGTATAGGTGATAGAGCACAGACTACCCTAGAATTTAGAGATTTAATACAAGAACAATTAAAAATAGAAGTAGTTATGCAAGATGAACGGTTATCGACAGTAGAAGCTACTAACTATTTATTAGAAGCTGATATATCTAGGAAAAAAAGAAAGAAGCATGTAGATGCGGTAGCGGCTAATATCATTTTGCAAACATATTTAGATAAAGAAAGAGAGGAATTTAAAAATGGAAGAAAAAATGACATTCAAAGTTATTAATGATGAAGGAAAAGAAGTAGAGTGTGAAGTATTATTTACATTTGAATCAGACGAAACAAAGAAAAATTATATCGTTTATACAGATAACACATTAGATGAAGAGGGAAATACAAAAGTATATGCTTCTATCTACAACCCAGATGAAGACGAAACAAAATTATTACCAATTGAAACAGATAAAGAATGGAAAATTATTGAGACAATTTTAGATGAATTACAAAATGAAATTCAAGGTAATGAAGGTGCAGGAGCAGAAGAGTAATTTTTACTCTTTTTTGGTGTAGTTTATGAAGAAGATAGTTTTATTAGTTATGAGTGCTATTATCGTAGTTCTATTAATGGCTGGATTATTAGGATTACATTGGTATCATAATAGTTTAGGGCCTGTTAGTGAAAAATCTGAATTAATAGAAGTAGAAGTAACAACTGGAAGTACTTATGCTACTTTAGGAGACTTACTAGAAAGTAAAAATCTTATTCAATCAAAATTTAGTTATCGCATTTATTTAAAATTAAATCCTCCGAAAGAGAGTTTGAAAGCCGGAATCTATTATTTAAGCGAAGATATGGGGGTTGCAAAGATTTTAGAAATCTTTTCTGATGGTAGAAACTCTATTAATAGTGAACAAATTAAGATTACTTTTAAAGAGGGAATTAATATGAGAGCATTTTCAAAATTGATTGCTGAAAATACGAATCATGAGGAGGAAGAAGTTTTTGCTCTTTTAAAAGATCAAGAGTATTTAAAAACATTAGTTGAGCAATATTGGTTTATCGATGATAATATTTTAAATGATAAACTTTATTATTCTTTAGAAGGATATCTATTTCCTGATACTTATTATTTTGCTAGTAAAGATGTTTCTGTAAAAGAAATTATCAAAACTTTATTAGAGCAAATGGGGAAAAAGCTAGAACCATTTAAAGAAAAAATAGAAGCGAGTGAATATAATGCTCATGAACTTTTGACATTGGCTAGTATTATTGAATTAGAGTCTGCTGATAAAGAGCATCGAGGGAAAGTTTCTGGCGTATTTTATAATCGTTTAAAAGACCGAATGAGCTTAGGAAGTGATCCAACTACTTACTATGGACTAAAAGTGGAAATATCAGATAGAGAACTAACAAGAGAAGAATTTAACACTCCTAATGATTATAATACGAGAGCATCTGCTATGAGTGGTAAACTTCCTATAGGACCTATTTGTATGCCATCTATGAGTTCCATAGAAGCGGCAATTGTACCAACAAAAACAGATGCTTATTATTTTGTTGCTGATAAAAATGGTGTTACTTATTTTACTAAAACTTATCAAGAGCATTTAGCGAAAATTGAAGAATTGAAAGCAAGTGGATTATGGTACACCCGTTAGATATTCGAAAAAAAGCATTAGAAAATCATATTCCTATTATGCAAGAAGAAGGAATTCATTTTATTGTTCAATATATTCAAGAACATTCTATTACTTCTATTTTAGAAATAGGAAGCGCAGTTGGATATTCTGCTATTTCCTTTGCTTTGGCGCATGAGCAGGTAAAAGTAACAACTATAGAAAGAGACTTTGATAGATATCAAGAAGCTTTGATGAATATTCAAAATTTAAATTTGGAGAATCGAATTACAATTCTTTATGAAGATGCTTTAGAATCTGTAATAGAAGAAAAATTTGATTTGATTTTTATTGATGCTGCTAAGAGTCAATATATTAAGTTCTTTGAAAAATATAAAGAAAATTTAAATGAGCATGGTACTATTATTACAGATAATTTATCTTTTCATGGTATGGTAGAGGATCCTTCTTTGACTCATAACCGTAATACGAGACAATTAGTAGGAAAAATAAGAAATTATATTGAATTTTTAAAGAATAATGAAGAATTCGATACCACTTTTTATTCCCTTGGAGATGGGATATCTGTTAGTATAAAGAAATGATAAGTAAGCCTTATCATTTTTTTGATAAACTAGACTATTCGCTAATTCTTTGGTATAATTGATAAGGCGATAAAAAAAGAAAGGAGTTTTATGAGTAAAATTAAAATGTTTGCCCTAGGTGGGTTAAACGAAATTGGAAAAAATATGTATGTCGTTGAAGTTGATAATGACATATATGTATTTGAAGCGGGATTAAAATATGCAGATGATAGTTTATTGGGAATAGATTATATTATTCCAAACTATGATTATTTAATACAAAATAAAGATAGAATTGTCGGAATATTTATTACACATGGACATGATGAGCAAATGGGGGCTCTTGCGGATATTTTAGGAACATTAAAGGAAGTTCCTGTTTATGCGACTGCCTTTACTTTAGATATTATTAGACAGGATTTAGAAGAGGAAGGAATTGTAGACGCTAAGCTAAATGAATTAAAACTTCATAGAAAGGTGACCTTTGGAAAAAATAGTATTTTTCCAATTCGGGTATCTCATTCTATTCCAGATTCTGTTATGTATGTTTTATATACAGAAGATGGCGCACTTGTATTTACAGGAAATTATGTCATTGATCCATCTATGATGGGAGCATTCAATTCTGATATTGGAAAAATTGCTTATGTAGGAAAACAAGGCGTTCTATGTGTTTTAGGAGAGTCTGTTTACGCATCACGTAATGGTTTTACCTCTCCAAGTCACCGAGCTCGTGATATTATAAGAGAAGTGTTAAATAAAAATGAGGGACGTATTTTAGTAAATATTATGCAGGCTCAAATTTATCGTATTCAAGAATTATTAGAAGAAGTGAAAAAGACAAATCGTAATGTTGTCATTATGGGAAAAAAGCTAGAATCCATTATTTTAAAGGCAATTGACTATCACTATATTTCTTTTGATAAAACTAGAATTAAAAATATTCACTCTGTCAATGAACCAGGAGTGATTGTTATTGTTTCTAATGAAAGGGAAGTTCCTTATTCTAATATGAAGAGAATTATCAAAGGATATGATAAATTTGTTACCTTGACAGAAGAGGATACTGTAGTATTTGCTTCTCCTATTTATGATAGTATTGAGGTTACATCTACCCAAGTATTTGATAGTATTGCTAAAATAGGATGTAATTTAGTAGTCTTATCTAAAAGACAGTACCGTTCACCTCATGCTTCAAAAGAAGATATTATGTTGATGATTAATATGTTAAGTCCTAAGTATTATTTCCCAATTATTGGAGAATATCGTGATCAAGTAGAAAATGCTCGTTTAGCGTATCGTCTAGGGATGGATGAAGAGTCTGTATTCTTAAAGCTAAATGGGGATGTTATTACACTTGAGAATGGAAAATATATTGATAATGGAGAAAAAATAAAAACGGATGAACTATTAATTGATGGAAAGCAATCTGGAGATGTTGGCGATTTAGTTTTGAAAGATAGAGAATTATTAGGAGAAAATGGAATTGTTATTGTAACGACTACTCTAGATAAATCTTCAAAAAAAGTATTAGCAGGTCCAGAAATTTTAACCCGCGGATTTATTTATGTAAAAGATAACAGTGATTTAATAAAAGAAGCTGAGGATATTTCTTTAGAAGTTGTTAATAGTTTTATCAACCCAAATTATGTTGATTTTAATAAAATTAAATTAGGAATTCGTGATAAACTAGGAAAATTTCTTTATCAGAAAACCTCTTCTAAACCAATGATTATTGTTGTCGTGCAGGAAGTATAAAAGAAATTTTATACTTTTTTCTTGCTATAGAAATCTAGTTTTGCTATAATAGAAAACATATATATATGATTTGGGGGAATAGACATGAGCAGTATAAAAACAAGAAAAAAGATGTGGCAAGAAATGGATATTATTTGTCTTTCCTTAGGAAATAAAACAATTTTAATAGCTATTAATACTATGTCTTTTTGTCGCTTGTCAAAATATCACTTCTATCCTCTAAATATTTATATCTCTTCTTCTAGATTAAAGCAAGTATGGCATTTCTTTAGTAGAAAGAATTGGGAAGAAGGAGAAAAGTTTTTAGAAACTATAAGCTCTTATTTGAAAAACTCAAGTTCTTATTATTTTGCCAAATTTACTTTTTCTTTATTTCAGGAAAAAGAAGCGTTTCCTTATTTAAAAGAGAGTATAGAGAAGAAACTAGATAGTCGTTATGATTCTGAGTATCTCCTTTATTTAGAGCTTTATTCAAAAATGAATGTAGAAGAGGACCTGGACTCTTTAAAAGAATTATTAGAAGTCTCTAAAAAAAGAGTTGCTTTTAGTAAAAATTCTTATAATGGGCAGTATCAAGAATTTAAAAAGTTGTT
The DNA here is from genome assembly GCA_910584165.1 of uncultured Bacilli bacterium. GTDB lineage: Bacteria > Bacillota_I > Bacilli_A > RF39 > UBA660 > UBA5578. Next base: position 25,717 of record CAJTZU010000001.1, read on the forward strand.
AGAGGAAAATAGATTAGAAGACGCTTATGAGGTCTTAAAGAAGTGTATCCAAATGAAACCATCTATTCATTTGGAAATTTCTAAAAAGTTATTAGAAAATATTATTAAAAATCAAGCAGAAATTTTGGAGAAACAAAGACGACAAGAGCAGAAATTAGAAAGTGATAGATGTGAAAAGTTTATTACTCTTGTGAAAGAAAAAAAGTATGAAGAAGCAAAAGAACAGATAGAACTTATTTTGGCTTATCGTAATTTATCTAATAAAAATAATTATGTTTATCAATTATTTTGGGAATTATTAGAAATGATGACTGTATTTGCCTATGATATCTCTTTTGAAATCTTAGAGGTTGATTATACTTATCAAAAGGAGAAAGATGCCCTTTATACGTTTCGAGAGGCAATTTCAATTGGTGATTTTAAAAAAGCTTTAGAAGTGGGAAAGAAATGTTCTAGAAAGGCAGTAGATATCTCTGAGCCCAAATTAAAAGTAAACCTTTATTTGAGTATGCTAAATGATTTTTTTGAGCGGTTAGAAGAAAGAAAAAAAGATCGTGATCACATTTATAAGGTTGTTCAAAATAATATTAAAAGGGGACACTATATTCATGCTTTAGAGCTATATGAAAAAAATAAAATAGCTTTAAGAAACTATCAAGAAGCACTCCTATTGGACTTATTTATGACAGGGATTGCTTTAGAGAAGAAAGAAACTATTACAGTAGAACCTGTTACTATAGAACAATTATCCCTAGATGCGGATAAAAAGAAAGAGGCAGTGGAAACACCAAAAAACAAAGTGGAAGAAGTGCCTGCTAGTGAAGAAAAAGAATCTAATTTAGAAGAAAATAAGGAAGAACCTTTTTATCCTGTTGAGCCTCTTTTAAATCATTTGTACCCTACACATGAGTATTTTACTTATTTTGGCAAATGTTTAGGAAGTGGACAATATGAGGAAGCTAAATATTGGCTGAATCAATATGGACATTTATTACAATCCAATCAAGTCGATAAAAGGTTAGATTATTATTATTATCAAACAGAGACCCTTTATATGGAGAGTATGGAAAAATCAACTCCTAAGAAGGAGGAATTATATTGCTTAGCTTATAGTGCGATGAGAAATTATCATTATGAGCAAGCGATTATTTATTTAAATTATTATCAAAAAATGGATACCTGTAGAAATAATAAAGGATTTATTTTAAAAGGTTATATTTATAGTAAAATGGGGAAATACTCTCTAGCGATAGAAGAATTTATTCATGCCAATGCAATTTCCCCTAATCCAGATGCTTATTATTTTTTAGGAGATATTTATTATCAACAACATAAATGGAAAGATGCTATTTTCTGCTATATTACGTATAATGAATTTTTCCCAAAAGAAAATATTACAGTTTATTTAAATTTATCAGAATGTTATAAAAAGATTAATAATTCTGCAAAGTCATTGAAGTATTTAAAGATTGCTGAAGAACTGAATCAAAGTCAGAAAAAAGGACTTTCTCTCCATAATCGATTGGTAAGGGCAGAAATGTTACATCAAAAGACAGAGAAGTTCCATTTAGTAGAAAATTCTAATAATATTACATAAAAAAAAGCCATTGGCTTTTTTATTTTACAATCCATGCGTTTGGAAGATAGCGTTGCCCAGAGTATCCATACCCACGTGGGCTATTAATAAGTTCTCCTTTTACAACTAAAGTAGAAGAACCACCACCATCTAAGTTAGCAGCGTTATAAGCTCCATATTTTTCTAATAAAACAATCATGTCTGCAATAGAAATTCCAGAACTACTAGCACTTCTTCCATCAATTACTAAGAATAGTACAATTCCATCTTTTCTTTGAGCAATTGCTGTACGGTTAGCAACTCCCCATCCACCATTTCCTTTTACTTTAGCGGATTCTCCATTTACGATTAAGAATGGACCAAAAGTCATAGCATTATATAATCCTTTTTTGATAGCAGAAGTAGCACTTTCTGTAGTAAGCATTAAGACATTATTTTTGGTAAATCCTATTAAACCACCACCATGATAGTTTCTACCACCAACCGATACAATTTTTCCATTTTGAATAACAGTACCTGTAGGTAATAAGCTACCACTACGTCTACCAAAACCACTAGCATTAATGGCAACAACTGCATCTTTCTCTTTTGCCATATCTACCAATTTCTGACCACCATAATTGATTTTAGAAGAGGTAACTAAAGAAATCCTTGAAGCGTCATAAACAACTACTAGAAAACCTTTATAATCTTTTTCATCGATTTCGACAACCTTATATAAGTCATTTCCTTCGTCTCTTTTTAATACTTGCTCTTCATAGATAGATTCATAATGATCTGTACGAGTATCATTAAAAGTAATATCAGCTATATTTGTATTTTCATCTGTTTCTAAAACCTTATTATTATCCAGTGCCTGTTGAATATCTGCTTTAGAATAAAGGACATTGGCAAAATATTTGTGATTTCCTGTTGCTAAAGCGGTAGTAATCCACCAGTTTTTAAAACTGTCGAATGGACCATAAACAACAAGGAAAAAAATAACTACTAATAAATCTAATATAGAACAAGCAATAGTCCATTTAGAAATTTTCTTTTTCTTTTTCTCTTTTTTTTCAATTTTATCTGTTTGTTTTTTTCTTTTCATTATTTAGTTCCTCCTAATTGATAAGGGGCTAGGTAAGTACCATCACCACTTTCGATAGAGATAGAGGCTTTCAAATAAATGGCAGGACGAATATTTAATTCTTCAGTAACCATGTTTTCATAAAGCCCATAGTTTTCACTAACACTATATATACTAAGGTTATTATTAGGACTAGTAGTCATAAGGAATGTATTTGGCATTTCATAAGCAAATATTTCCGCTGCTGATAAGAATCCAACAGATAATTGATGCGTATAGTCAAAGCAAGTACGATAATTATTTTCTGTTAAAGAATAAGTTCCTGTATAGAATTTTCCAGTAACCATGAATTCTTTTTGTTTTATAGATTGATAATATTCATGATTTAAATAGTCCATCAATTCTTCTCCGTCTATATCAATTTCGTTAGAATATCTACTATAATATTTTGAAATACATTCGCCATTTTCATCTTTGATGCATTCTTCACTAACAATTTTGATTTTCTCTTCTTCTTTAGAAACAATTTTCCATAGAGAATCATTAAATGTTAAGTAAGAACCTACGTAAGCATTTTCTAAGGTACTAACTTTTTTATCTTCTAGAATATAAGGACTATCAGCAGTACCATTTCCATCTAGAATTTTTTTATCACCAGAAATAGTAATAACTGGTCTAATACCATATTTATTTGTATAACTATCAAAGCTAAGTCTTCCATCTTCTGCAACAAACCAAGCATTGGTTTCATCAGAACTATTAGAAGTCCAAAATCTAGTACCATTATTTAAATAAGATTCATTGGCATTTGCTTCTAAATAATCATATACACTTAAAATACCAATTTTAAGTTCACTATTTGGTTCAAAACAACCTGCTAATTCTAGCTCACTAAATACATCGTTGCACATTTTAGTATTTAATAATTCATTCTGCTTTGTTTCTAAACTTTTTTCAAAAATTCCTGTATTCTTTTCCTTTTTTTCATTTAGCCAAGCTAAAATGTAGTTTTGCAAAGAACCACTATAAGAAAGGGAAGAGATACTATCTTCTGTAATAAGTGTAACAGAATTATCTTCATTAATTCTAACTACACGCCATAAGAATCCCTTATATTTGACATGGTTATATTCTACATCTCCTACGTAGCGATAAATACCATTTACATATGATAATTCTCTTTCATTATTATAAATATTGCTGTAATCTTCTTCGATTAATCTTTTGGCTAATAAGTCAGAATAAACAATTTCTTTTTCACTATCTATTTTATAGTAGATTAATCTACCTAGATAATAAAACCCAATAGATAATACCATAATAATACTAATGACATTAAATATCATTTGCTTTTTTAAAACGACCTTTTTTTTCTTTCCCATAACATACCTCATTTGCTTTCAAGCTTTTTTTATTATATCAAAAAAAGAAAAAATACACAATCTCTAGCATTTCATTTTACACCTATCATATGAATTTTATCTTCTCATGGAAAAGAGTGGTAGAATTGTTGAAAAATGACTGTTTTTGTGTTATTCTAATATAAGTAGTAGGAGGAATGAATTTGATAGATAAAAGAAAATTTAAAAATACTTTTTTTAGTATCTTTGCGATGTTAATGGCTATTTTCTTGTTAGTAGGATTTGAATTTCTAATTTCTCCTAAAAGCAAAGACATAGATTCTTTAGGAAACGGAAAGATAAAAGTAAATACGTTAGTTATTAATGAAATAATGACTTCTAATAAAGGCGCTTATGCTGATTCTTTGGGGAATAGTTATGATTGGATAGAGCTTTATAATGGAACAGAAGAGGACATTGATTTATCAGGATATGGTCTAAGTGATGAAGACTCTGGTGCCATTAAATGGATTTTTCCTTCCGTTATGATAGAAAGTAAAGGATATTTAATAATTTCTTTAGCTGGAAAGACAAGCGAAGGTTTGGTAGCGAACTTTTCTTTAAATAAAGCAGGAGGAGAAACTGTCACCTTAAAAGGAAAATCAGGAAAAGTAATTGATTCTGTAAAAACGGTTTCTTTAGATAAAAACACAGTAATGGCTCGTAATGAAAATGGTAAATGGATAGAAACAAATGATTTTACACCAGGTTATCCTAATAACGATGAGGGAAGAAAAGAATATTTAGCCTCTTTAGTATCTTCTAATGATGACTTAGAGATTAGTGAATTTTTACCAAGTAACAAAGGAAATATTTCTTTTGATGGAAGTTTCCATAGCTATATAGAATTACACAATAAAGGGAATGAAGATATTTCTTTAAAAGAATATTTCCTATCTAATGATATTTCAAGACCATTTTATTATTCCTTACCAGATGTAGTATTGAAGCCAGATGAAGTTTATTTGATTTATACTTCTGAGTTAAATCAAGATAATCATGCAAACTTTTCTTTAAATAAGAAGAATGGAATTGTCATTTTATCTAAGAAAAATAAAATAGTAGAGCAAGTAACTTATGAAAATGTTACTAATGGATTTGCCTATATTAAAGATTCAACTGGTAAATTTAAAGAAGGAAATAATATTTCCCCAGGATATGCTAATTCAGATATAGAGTCTTTTTCTAAAGAAAAAAGAAAGAATCCAGAGGACTTAATTATCAGTGAAGTAATGAGTTCTAATCGTTCTTATTTGCCTCAGAATGGCGGAGAATATTATGATTGGATAGAACTTTATAATAATACAGACCATACTATTCAATTAGAAGAGTATACATTAACAACAACGGAGAAGGATAAAAAATTATATACATTACCAAAAAAAGAGTTAAAAAGTGGAGAATATTATGTGATTATGGCATCTGGGAATTCCAAATTAAGTAATGCGAAATATCCTCATACCGATTTTAAAATATCTTCCTCAGAAAGTCTTTACCTATATCATAATGGTATTTTAGCAGATTCTGTATTTATTGCTAATATTCCAATTGGTTATAGTTATGGTAGAAGCACTTCTAATGGTTTTTATTATTTTGCAAAACCAACTCCAGAGAAAGCAAATTCAAAATCAGATATTTTAGAAATTGCCTATGAACCAGTTTTTGATAAAAAGCCAGGAGTATATAACGATGTAACACAATTAGCAATTTCACTTGAAGGACCAGGGACTATATATTATACTTTAGATGGAAGTACACCAACTACGAAATCTAAGGTGTATAATAGTCCTATTCTTTTAAATGAGACTACAGTTATTAAGGCGATTGCTTATGACAAAAACAAGAAAGCTAGCAATATTGTTACGGGTAGTTATATTGTGAATGAAAATCATACCCTTCCTGTTATGTCGATTAGTTTGCCAGATAATTCTTTTAAATTACTAAATAATAATTTAAACTCTACTAAGTTAACAGTCGCAGCGCATGCAGAACTCTATGAGAAGGATTCTTCTTTTTCAATCGATTGTGGAATGAAGTTATTTGGCGGTCAAACTAGATTTATTTCTAAAAAGAGTTTTGCTCTAAAATTTTCTTCAGAGTATGGACCATCTAAACTAGAATATAAAGTGTTTGATAGAAGAGAAGCTGCTAGTTATAAAACATTAGTAGTACGTAGTGGCTCACAGGATAGTGTAGGTTCCATGTTTCGTGATGAGCTAGCTACTTCTGTAATGAACGATTATGGAACAGTTGATGTACAGGACTATAAAGCTGTTATTCTTTATATTAATGGAGATTACTGGGGTGTTTATTTTCTACGAGAAAAAGTGGATGATGAGTTTGTTAAACACCACTATAATGTAGATCCAGAAGGAACAAATATTGTTAGAATTGATAATAATATTAGTGAAGGAAGTTCAAGAGATTATAATCATTTGAATTCTTATATTAAGACACATAATTTATCTAATGATTCTAGTTATCAATATGTATCTGAAAGACTAGATATTGATAATTTTATTGATTATGTAATGGGGGAATTATATACCACTAATAATGATATTGTAAATACACGTTTTTTTAATAATCCTAATTTGGATAATGGAAAAATTAAAATGATTTTTTATGATTTTGATTATGCCTTTTATAATTATTCTAGAAATTATTTGCAATGGATGATTGATCCTGCTGGTATGGGGGAGCATCACTTTAATAACACAATTATTAGAGGATTGTTACAAAATCAACAGTTTAGAGACCGTTTTTTGGAAAGAGCTTCCTATAATCTTAAAAATGTATGGACAGATGAAAATGTTTTAAAGAAATATCAAGAATTAAAAGATTTATTAGAGCCTGAAATGAAAAGAAACCAGGAGCGTTGGAGAATGTCCTATCAAGAGTGGTTAGACAATTGCGAAGCTTTAAAAGGCTACATTCAAAAAAGAAGAGCTTATTTAGTGAATTCGTTAAAAAGTTATTTTAAGCTTACGAATGAGGAAGTGAGGGAATACTTTGGATAAAAAAAAGTACAGACATGAATTAAAATTTATTTTAAGTGAAGGAGAAGCAGAACTTTTAAAACAAAAGTTAATGCTACTCATGGATGTTGATCAAAATTCTGTTAATGATGATAACACTTATTTTATTCGTAGTTTATATTTTGATGATAATTATGACACTGCCTATTATGAGAAAGTAGATGGTGTTGAGAAACGTGAAAAATATAGAATTCGTATTTATAATTTAGATAGTTCTTTTATTCGTTTAGAAAGAAAGGAAAAAAATAGGGACTTGACTCATAAAAAACAGCAGAAAATTACAAAAAAACAATGCATGAATTTTATAGAAGGAGATTTCTCTGAAATGGAACTAGAAGAAAATAGTTTGTTAAGTGAATTTGTTATGAAACAAAAGTTACATCAGATAAAACCTTCTGTAATTGTAGATTATAAGCGACTAGCTTTTACTTATCCAGTAGAAGATGTAAGAGTTACTTTTGATTCAGATATTCGTTCAGGAAAATTTAATTATGATTTATTTAGTCAAGATGTTTTAACGTTTGATGTATTAGAGCCGAATCAAGTGGTGTTGGAAGTAAAATTTAACAATGCGATTCCAAATCATATAGCAGAAGTTATTAGGACAGTACCTTCTGTTCGCCAGGCGGTTTCTAAATTTGCTTTATGTAGAGAAAAGAAGGAGGTATAACATGAGCTTTTTAGATATAATCAAGAAAAGTGTAGTAGAGGAGTTTACAGGCACACTTTCAACGGGAGACTTATTTTTCTCCTTACTAACTGCTTTTGTAGCAGCACTATTAATTTGTTTCATTTATAAGAAAACTTATACAGGTGTTTCTTATACAAAATCTTTTGTATTATCTATTGTATTATTAGCGATGGTAACATCTCTAGTTATTAGAACTATTAATTCTAATTTAGCCCTTTCTTTAGGTATGGTTGGAGCGCTTTCTATTGTACGTTTTAGAACAGCAGTTAAAGATCCAGTGGATACTATTTTTATGTTTTGGGCAATTACAGCAGGAATTATGTCAGGGGCAGGTATTTATTTAACTACCATTATAGCTACCCTTATTTTAGGTATTTTATATATGGCTAGCTATGTAACTGCTTTTAAGACTTCTCAAAAATATTTATTAGTAGTAAAAGCTGATAAAAACTTTGGTGATAAAATCTTAGATTTAATGGGACAAAAGAAAAAATGTGTTTTAAAAACAGAGTCAGTAAAGAAAGATTCAATTGAATTTACTTTCGAACTCGCTAATAAAAATGTAGCAGATGATTTACTTGCATGGAAGGATAAAAAAGAGATTGAAAGTATTCATTTAGTAAGTGTGGATTAGTAGAAGATTTTTCTTCTACTTTTTTTGGAAAAATTTGACAAATAAAGAATGAAATGTTAGAATACACCGCAATAGATGAGAAATATTTTTTTAATTTTCTTAAATTCTTTTCACTAGATGGAGGATAAAAACATGAAAGCAAAATGGCTATCTATGATGCGCAATCAATTTGAATATAAAGGAAAGACATATACAGTATTAGAAGTTTTATCTATTCGTGATATGGATTTTGTTATTTATCAGACAGAATCTTTAAAATATGCTTATTTAAAAAGAAATAATATAGAAGAAAGAATGACCTATAGTTCTTTTGAGACCCTTATAAAAATATTGCCACAATATCAAAAGAATGCTTATCAAAATATCAAAAATATGTTAGATGCTTTTGTCAAAGTATTAACTGAAAAAGAAAATATGATATCTTTAAAACGTATGTTTTGGGAGATTTTAGAACGCGACTCTGAATATTTTGAAGCAACCACCACGCAAGTATTATCTTTTGAATATTTTGAAACTTTATTTCAAACAGAGTCTTATTCTTATTATGGGAAGAACGCTAATAAAGTTCATCATATAGATGCTTCTCTTTTAAAAGAAAAAGAAGAAAAAGAGGGGGAAAAGAAATTTTTTACATTTCCAAAGCTGTTTTATACAGCTAGTATTCTTTTGGCAGTTTTTTTCTTAAATGGTTTTCTAGGTATTTTTGCTAGTAAAGATGATAGCAAAAGAATAGGGGATTATCTTTTACTAAGTAAATTGGAGCGTAAGCCTACTGAAAACTTAAAAGTAGTAGAAAAAAATTACTGGAAAGATATTACAATTTCAATCATTGATGTTGATTTTACTTCTTTAAAAAAAGAAAATCAAAATATTATCGGCTGGTTCTTTTTAAATGGAACGGAAAGAAATTTTCCAATTGCTCAAAGTGATGGAAAAAATAAGTCTTCTCTAGGATGGTTATTTACAAATAAACAATCTGATTTTGTTAACTTCAAAAATAATACATTTTTATATAGTGAAGAAAGATTAGATTTCCTTTTATCAGAAGAAGCTAAAAAAGTAATGATAGAATCTTGGTATAGTAAAGAAGAAAATCAGCTATTTGTCATATCTACTCCTATTCAAAATACGGTTTGGAAGATAGTTGCTATCCATTATAGCGCAAAAGAAAATAATGAATTAGAAAAAATGTATCAAGATGGTACTATTTTAAGGCAAGGTAAAGTTAAAAGTATTTATGATTTTAAAGAGACAGTAACAGAGGAAGATAAAACTTTAACACTTGCTATCCCATTACATTCTAATGGGGTTAAAATAGTTATTAGTGCAAAGATGGTACAAAGTAAAAAAACAAATTAAAAGGTAGACAAAAGTCTACTTTTTTTAATAGGTTATTTCTTTTATAAAGTTTCTTTGTTATAATAATTATTAGGTGTATAATATGCAAGTGTTAGATAAAGAATTATGGAAAGATAATAGAAAATTTTTAATAGGTTTAATCCTATTTTTAATAGTTCTAATTGCTTATGAATATGGAAAAGAATATCTTCCGACTTTTTTATTTTCTTCTAAAATAGATACCAATAGCTTAATGATTACAGAAATTATGACATCTAACCAAGGCATTTATGCAGATCCTGATGGGAACTGTTATGATTGGGTGGAATTATATAATGGAAGTAAAGAAGATATTTCTTTATTAGGATATACTTTAAATGATAATGAATATGGTAATAACTTATGGAGTTTTCCTGATGTAACAATAAAAAGTGGAGAATATAAAGTTATTTATTTAACAGGTCTTTTATCAGAAGAAAAGGAAGGATTATATGTTCCTTTTGCACTTAACAAAGCAGGTGGGGAAGTTTTAACTTTAAAAGATTCAAAAGGAAAAATGATTGAAAAGGTTTCTTTAAAAAAGTTGAATAAAAATACAGTTTTAAGAAAAAATGAAAAAAACAAATTTGAAATTTCTAAGGAAATTACGCCAGGTTATCCAAATACCTCTGAAGGAAGAAAGAATTATTTAAACTCTTTACAAGGAGAAGAATCTAATTTGGTTATTAATGAATTTCTTTCAAACAATAAGGGTGTATATATTCAAGATGGAATTTTATATCCTTATATAGAATTAAAAAATTTAGGGGATACTACCATCCTTTTAAAAGAATATTTTTTATCTGATGATGATAATAGACCATTTCTATGGAGATTAGAAGATATTTCCTTGAAACCTGGAGAGATTTATTTAGTTTACCCAACAGGAAAAAATGATGGGAATCAAGCTAATTTCTCTATTGATAGAAAAGATGGGAAATTAATCTTATCTCATAAAAATAAAATTATAGATAGTGTTTCTTATGAAGTAAAAAAATCAGGTTATGCTTTCGTAAAATATGATAAGGAATGGAAAGAAACTCTTGCGATTACACCAGGATATGATAATACAGATTCTGGTATGCGAGAATATGCAAAGAGTATGCAATACCCTAAAGAATTAATTTTATCGGAGATTATGAATGGAAATCATAGTTATTTAAAGCAAAAGAATGGGGAATACTATGATTGGATAGAATTCTATAATAATTCAACTATCGCACTTGATTTAAGTGAATATACACTATCTACTAGTAAAAATAATAAAAATGGTATTCGACTACCTAAAAAGATATTAAAACCAGGGGAATATTATGTTTTCTTAGAAACAGACAATATTAAAAACTTCTCCATTACAGATAATCAAAGCTATTATCTTTATAAAGGTGATAAGATTATAGATTCACTTTATTTAGGAAAAACACCTGTTGGTTATAGTTATGGAAAACATAGTAGTGGGGGATATTATTATTATCATTCTCCTACTCCAGGGAAAAAGAATACTAACGGAAACATATTCATTTCTAATGCTCCTCTTTTTAGCAAGTCTCCTGGCATTTATCAAGATACAAAAGAGTTATTTATTCAGTTAGAAGGAAAAGGAAAAATCTATTATACATTAGATGGAAGCAATCCATCTAAAAGTTCTACTTTATATAAAGAACCTATTAAAATTTCTAAAACAACCGTTATTAAAGCAATTGCTTATGAGGATGGAAAATATGCTAGTGAAATAGAGAGTGGCTCTTATATTATGAATGAGAATCATACCCTTCCTGTTATGTCTATTAGTTTACCAAAAAGTTCTTTTCAAAAATTAATTAATAATCCTACTTCTAGGACGTTAATTGTAAAAGCGCATGCAGAATTATATGAAAAAGATTCTTCGTTTTCGGTAGATTGTGGATTTAAAATCTTTGGTGGAGAAAGTAGAACCTTAGATAAAAAAAGTTTTTCATTAAAATTTTCTTCTAAGTATGGAGAACCTAATTTAGAATATCCGATTTTTCAAAATAGAACTATCGAAAAATATGATAATTTGGTATTAAGAAGTGGTTCTCAAGATATGATGACTGCTATGATGCGTGATGAGCTAGGAACCTCTATTATGGTGGATTATGGAAATGTCGATGCTCAAAGTTATAAACCAGTTGTGTTATATATTAATGGCTCTTACTGGGGAATTTATTATCTTCGTGAGAAAATTAATGAAAATTTTATTTCAGAGCACTATAATATTGATAAAAAAGGGACAAATATTGTTCGCATAAGTGGGCGATTAGATGCAGGTAGTAGAAAAGACTATAATTCTTTAATTCAATATGTTAGTTCTCATGATTTATCTGTTCCAGAAAATTATCGTTATGTAAAATCTAAGTTAGATATTGATAACTATATAGCATTTTTAGTTGGAACATTTTATACGAATAATTTTGATGTTAATAATACTAGATTTTTTAATAATCCAAATTTAGATAATGGAAAAATCAAACTGATTTTTTACGATTTAGATTATAGTTTTCGACCATATCCTACTAACTTTATTCCATGGCTTTTAAATCCAGATGGAGCGGGGGTCTTAGAGGTAGATAATACCTTAATTCGCGCTTTGATGAATAGTGATGAATTTAAAGAACGTTTTTTAGATATTTTCTTCTTTAATTTAAAATATGTTTGGACAGAAGAGCATGTATTAAATCGTTATTATGAAATTTATAATGCGATTAAGCCTGAGATGAAGAGAAACCAAGAACGGTGGGGGTATTCTTATGAAGCCTGGGAAAAAAATTGTCAAGATTTAAAAAAATTTATTCAAGGACGTGAAAAAAATCTTTTAAAACAAGTAAAAAGTTATTTTCATTTATCAGATAAAGAAATAGAAGAGCGAATGAATAAGAAACATCGTTTAAAAGATATATTTTTTTACAACGCAACATTAAAGAAGGAATAACTCTTCTTTTTTGCATACTTACTACTATTTTTCTCATATTAATATTGTAGCCTATAAGGAGTTTTTTATGATTAAAAAAATAAATATCCTATTGGTTTTGCTTCTTAGTCTTCTTCCTTGTAATATTTTGGCATACTCCAACTACGTCATAGCAAGTGGTGATAATATTGGTATAAGATTAAATACTGATGGTATTATTATCATAGGAACCTATGATATTGAAGGAACTGATCCTGCCACTTCTGCTGGTTTAAAAGTAGGAGATAAAATTATTTCTATAGATGGCAAAAAGGTAACTTCTATTGAAGGGATTTCTTCTTTTCTTTCTAGAAACAGTAAAGATACTGTTTCTATAGGCTATGTTAGAAATGGAAAAGAATTCAAAACCAATTTGACCTTAAAAAATAAAAAAACTGGATTGTATCTAAAAGATACCATTTCAGGAATTGGTACTCTTACATTCGTTGATCCCAATACCAAGCGATTTGGTGCTTTAGGCCATGAGATAGTGGACTCTATTAGTGGGAAAATAGTCGAATCAAAAGAAGGTACTATCTTTTCTTCTTCTATTACTAGTATTACTAGAAGTAGTGATGGTAATCCTGGTGAAAAAAATGCGACTTTCAATACTTCAGATATACTAGGTCAAATAGAAAAGAATACCAATAAAGGTATTTTTGGTGAATTCAAAAGTACAATTGGAAAAAATAATCTATATAAGGTTGCCAATATAGAAGATATTAAACTGGGGGATGCAAAAATTAGAACAGTTATTAATGGTAATAAAGTAGAGGAATATCAAATTAAAATTGTAAAGATAAAAGAAACCAAAGATAATACTAAAAATCTAATATTTGAGATTATGGATGATACTTTATTAGAAAAAACGGGAGGAATTATACAAGGAATGAGTGGCTCTCCAATTATTCAAGATGAATATATTGTAGGGGCTGTAACACATGTAGTAGTAGATGATCCAACGCGTGGATACGGGATACTAATTACCAATATGTTAGAAGAAGCTGAAAACAGCAGAGAGTAGAAATACTCTCTTTTTTAATAGGGTATTGAAAAGTATTTTATATTTGTTATAATAAATATAGAATATGGAGTATGGTGATAATTATGTATCATGTAAGAGATGGAATATTAGGATTAGCAATTGGAAATGCAATGGGTGTTCCAACCACCAATAATAGTAGAGAAGATTTATTAGAAAAACCTGTTACTAAAATGGTACCTAGAATTCGTGATGGAGTTCCAAAAGGAGCATGGAGTGATAGTACTTCTCTTACAATTGCAACAATGTCAGCTATATCAATATCAGGAATTGATTGCCAAGTGATTGCTGATAATTTTGTGAAATGGTTTACAACCAATCAATTCTGCTCTATGAAGGAATCTTTTGGCATAGGAGAAACGACTTTAAAGGCTTTAGTACATTATACTCAGCATATTGAAAAAGCAGAAGAATGTGGTTTAGATGGAATTATGGATAATGGAAATGGCTCTTTAATAAGAATGCTTCCTATTGCTTATTATGCGGTGGCTAAGAAATGCTCAGATAAGGAAGTAGTAGAAGTGGTTAGAAAAGTTTCTTCTATTACTCATGCCCATGAAATATCTATTTGTGGATGTTATATCTATGTTAGATATGTCATGTGCTTATTGAAAGGAATTAATAAATTTTCTGCTCTTAATCAGATAAAAGGATTAGATTATAGTATGTTTACGAAAACAACTTTAGATTGTTATCATAGAATATTAAAAGAGGATATTCATGAATTAGAAATAGATGATATTCAAAGTACTGCTTATATCGTAGATTCGTTAGAAGCTTCTTTATGGTGCTTTTTACAGTCTGCTAGTTTTAAAGAATGTGTTATTGCTACTACCAATATAGGAGAAGCAACTGATTCAATTGGAGCGATTGCTGGAAGTTTAGCAGGTATTTTTTATGGTTATGCAAATATTCCTTCTAAATACTTAGATGATTTAAAGAAACTGGAGTATTTAGAAGACTGTTGTAACAACTATGAAAGTTATTTAAAGAGACTATAAATCTAATTGACGGAACCACTAAAGTGTGTTATAATGATATCGATTAATAAAGATTACTTCCTTTAAAGACGGATTTTTATTGAATCAAGCGTTAGAAAAGGAGGTATAAAATGGAAAAAGAAGATATCAAAATTATCTGTAAGGATTGCGGCGAAGAGTTTTTATTCACTGTAGGTGAACAAAATTTTTATGAAGAAAAAGGTTTTGAAAATAAACCAGTTCGTTGCAAAGCTTGCCGTGATAAGAAAAAGGCTGAGAAAATGAATTATTCACATAATGATTCTGAAAGAGGGTAACCTCTTTTTAATTTGCAATTCTATAAAAATCTGATATAATATCAATCCGAGGTGGGGAGTTTTATGTTTAAGGAATTTAAAAAATTTATTGCTCGTGGTAATGTCATGGATTTAGCTGTTGGAGTTATTGTTGGTGGCGCATTCAGTACAATCGTTTCTTCTTTAGTAAATAATATTTTAATGCCTATTATTGGAGTAATTACTGGTGGTGTTGATTTTTCAACAGGTCTTACTATTCAAGTAAAAGATGCTACTATTAATTATGGTGCTTTCTTACAAAGCGTTTTAGACTTTTTAATTATATCTTTCTGTATTTTCTTAATGGTTAAAACAATTAATACTGTTTTAGCAAAATTAGAGAATAAGGAAGAAGAGAAAAAAGAAAAACCTAAGAAAAGTGATGAAGTAATATTATTAGAAGAAATTCGTGATGCCTTAAAAGGGGATAAAAAAGAAACTAAAAAGGAGATTAAAAAATCTCCTAGAACAGCAAAAGAAACAAAAAATAACAAAGTAACAAAGACGGTAAAAGCTGTAAAGCCAAAAACAGAAAAAAAGAAAAAATAATCGTAAGATTATTTTTTTATTTAGTAGGAGGATTGATGCCATCCTCTTCTTGTTTTCTTCTTAAAAAAGCCGTAATAGAATCTTCAGCACTTGCTGTGGCTTCACTCCTTACTTCTTTTTTTATTAGCTCCTGATATTCTTGTTGATATCTCTTTAATGATTCCTTCCATTCCTCCATTTGAAAATCACAAGCATGTGCTAGTCTAGTTTTATCTTCTTCTATTAATTTATCAGTATTTAAAATAATATCCCTAGTCATTTCTTTTTCAGCTAAGTCTCGTTGAAGTTTATACATAAGGGCGAGTAATACTTCTACTTTTTGGTTCATTCATTCTCCCCCTTATGAAGCTAGTGTAGACATAATTGGTATGATTACATAAAGTCCTACCAATGCTAATAAAAGGGCAATAATACCAATCTTTTTTAATACACTTGATTTTTCATTATTTTCTTTTTTCTTTGTTTTTTCAGCCATATTATCACTTCCTATATGACCATTATAACGTATTTTTAAAAAAATTGGAATATGCTTTTTCCTTCTGCATATAGTCTATTAGGTGATAAAATGAAAAAAGCAATGGACAAACTATTCTCTGTAGATAAAAAAGTAGTACTATTTTTATTCATCATTAGTTTTATTGGGATTGTTACAGGAGCCCTATTTATGACTGCATTAAGTAGTAGTGATAAAACATTGGTAAGTGATACCTTATCTACCTTTTTAAAAAATATAGAACCAGATAATTATCTAAATAGTTTAACAAATAACTTAATTATTAATGCAATTTTTATAATCGTAATATGGTTATTAGGTTTTTCTATTATTGGTTTACCAATTGTCGTATTACTATTATTTTATAAATCTTTTTCTGTTAGTTTTACTCTATCTAGTTTTATTGCAAATTATGGATTAAAAGGAAGTCTGCTAGGATTTCTTTATAATTTTCCCCATCAATTTATTATATTAGTAATCTATTTATATTTAGGGTGCTACGCCATTAAAGTATCTGTGGCTTTGTTAATTTCTATTTTAAAGAGAAAAAGTTTAGATTTTAAGGCAATTATGAATCGATATTTATTGGTTCTGATAGTTTCTCTTCTAGTGATTGTTATTATGACTTTATTCGAGACCTTCTTAACGCCAACCTTATTGAAATCTATTATGAATATGTTATAATAAAGTAGTTGGTGAGAATATGAAAAAAGTAGTAATTGGAATGTCAGGTGGCGTAGATAGTAGTGTTGCTGCTATTATGTTAAAAAAACAAGGCTATGAAGTGATTGGTTTATTTATGAGAAACTGGGACACTAGTTTAAATGGTGACTTTTTAGGAAATCCCGATTTAGGGGACCCTATTTGCCCACAAGAGCAGGATTATAATGATGCTTTAGAAGTATGCAAAAAATTGGATATACCACTTCATAGAATTGATTTTGTAAAAGAATATTGGGATTATGTATTTACTTACTTTTTAGAGGAATTAAAAAACGGAAGAACTCCAAATCCTGATATTATGTGCAACAAATATATTAAATTTGATATGTTTGTTAAGGAAGCTGAAAAATTAGGTGCTGATTATATTGCAACAGGACATTATGCAAGAATGAAGAATGGAAAACTTTTAAGAGCTATTGACTCTAATAAAGATCAAACGTATTTTTTATCACAGGTGTCTAAAAAACAATTAGAAAATGTATTGTTTCCAATAGGTGATTTAGAGAAACCAGAAGTTAGAAAAATAGCTGAAGAATATGATTTAATTACAGCAGAAAAAAAAGATTCTACAGGAATTTGTTTTATTGGAGAAAGAAATTTTACAAAGTTTTTAGAAAATTATTTACCAAATACTCCTGGAAAAGTAGTAGAAATAGATACTAAGGAAGTAATTGGGGAACATATTGGGTTAATGTATTATACAATAGGTCAAAGAAGAGGTCTTAATATAGGTGGCTCTAAAGAAAGGATGTTTGTAGTAGGAAAAGATTTAAAAGAGAATATCCTTTATATTTCTTATGGAAATACAGAGTATTTAATTAGTGACTCCTGTATTGTAGATACTGTTAATTTTAATACTGATAAAAGACCAGTAGATTGTACTGCTAAATTTAGATATCGTCAACCAGACAATGATGTATCTTTGGAATACTTAGAAGATGGTAATATTTTAGTAAAATATCCACAAGGAGTAAAAGCAGTCACTCCAGGGCAAGCTTGTGTTTTCTATGACGGGGAAGAATGCCTTGGTGGGGGAATCATTAAAGAAGTAAGAAAAAATGGAGAGAAATTATGGTATTTATAGAAAGCAGAAATGCTTTCTTTTTTATGTAGAAATATTTTATATATTGGATATAATAGAAAATTATAAAATAAAAACAAAGAGGTGAAAAAAATTTTAATATAATAAATAAAAAAGCATTTCTGCTTTTTTTGTTTGGTAAAATTTGGTAAAATGTAGTTAGCGATACCATGCAATAAAAAAGTCGCCTAAGCGACTGTTCTCAATAGATTGAGTATTTAGGGTAAAACCTTTATTTTAACTCTCTATGACATCTTGAATGGTATCAAGACAACTAAATCATATCATAGTGAAGGAGGAAAGTCAATATGAATAAAGTTTATAATATAGGATTAGATATAGGAACTACTTCTGTAGGATGGGCTGTAGTCGATAAAGAAACAAGTAAAGTTATGAGAAAAGGGAAGAAAGCTTTGTGGGGAGTTCGTCTTTTTGATGAAGCTACTACAGCAAGTGGTAGACGTAGTTTTAGAAGCACTAGAAGAAGATACGATAGAAGAAGAGAAAGAATTTCTTTACTACAAAAACAATTTCAATCAGAAATGGATAAAGTTGATAAGAATTTTTTCTTTAAATTAAAAGAAAGCTTTTATTTAGAAGAAGATGTTGACTTAAAACAACATCCATTAACCCAAGAAGAAAAAGAAGTAATTAAAAAGTATCATGAAAAGTATCCAACAATTTATCATTTGAGGAAAGCTTTATTAGAGAATGAAGAACAATTAGATATTCGTTTAGTTTATATAGCTCTTCATCATATTATAAAGTATAGAGGTAATTTCTTATATGAAGGAAATGATTTTAATGTAAAAGATTTAGATATTTCGGCAAGATTAAAAGAAGCATTAGAAAGTATGGCTAACTGTGAGGAAATAGGATTAGAGAATTATGTAGTAGAAAATATTGATTGTAAAGTATTAGAAACTATTCTTTTAAATCCTTCTAAAAATGATAGAAAGTTAGAATTGGAAAAATATCTTGCTCCTTTCTTTAATTCTAGTAAAGAGTTAAAAACATCATTAAAAGAATTTATAAAGTTAGTAATTGGTTATAAATTTTCAATTAGTAAATTGTTTAATATAGAATTAGAAAAAGATATTTCTATCAGTTTAGATGGTAGTGATTTTGATGATAAATATGACGAGCTAGAAAAAGAACTCTCTACTAAAATTGAAACTTTATCTTCTATGAAAAATCTATACGATGCACTTTTTTTAAAAACACTTTTTGGTAATAGCAAACATACCTCTATTTCTTCTAAAATGGTAGAATATTATGAAAATCATAAAGAAGACTTAGCTTATTTAAAGAAAATTTTGAAGTATGATAGAAAAGAGTATCGTAAAGTATTTAAAACAACAGAAAAAAATGTTTGTTTATATGATAAATATATTCATAACGCTATTACTTATGAGGAATTTAAGAAGGAACTCTTAAAATCTTTAGAGAAAGTAATAGATGTATTGGATACTGATTTATCTAATCAATATGTCTCTATTTATCGTGATAAAATAGAACAAGGAAATTTTCTTCCAAGAATTACTAGTACTTCTAATGGAAAATATCCTTATCAGTTAAATAAAAGTGAACTAAAAACAATTATAGAAAATCAAGAAAAATATTATCCGTTTTTAAAAGAAAAAGTAAAAGATGATTATAAGTTAATAAAATTATTATCTTTTAAAATTCCTTATTATGTTGGACCATTAGTCAATGAAAATAAAAGTGAATTTGCTTGGATGAAGAGAAATCAAGGATATGAGAACATTAAAATAACTCCTTATAATTTTGATGAAGTAATTGATAAAGAATCTTCTGCCGAGAATTTCATTACTAGAATGCTAGGTCACTGTAGTTATCTTTTGAAAGAACCTGCTATGCCAAATAACTCTATTCTTTATTCTGAATATAAAGTTTTAAACGAATTAAAACAGATTAGAGTAAATAATGAACGTTTATCTAAAGAATTTCAGCACAGAATAATGGAAGAATTTTTTAGAAAAGAAATTGGAACGTTAACTGATAAAAAATTTAAAAATTATCTTATTCATTCAAGAGAATTTGATATGTATTCTGGAGATTTAACTGTAACTGGATATTCTGCTGATGGAAAGTTTGCCAATACGATGAGTTCTTATATTGATTTTTATGGTGATGAAGGATTCTTTAAAGGTACAAACTTAAAAATTGAAGATGCAGAAAATATTATTAAATGGATTACGATTTTTGAAGATAAAGATATTTTAGCAACTAAAATAGAAAAAGAATATCCAATTTTAAAATCTATCATGCCAAAAATTATAAAGAAGAAATATACTGGTTGGAGTAGTTTGTCTCAAAAACTTCTTACAACACCATATTATTATGATGAAGAAACTTCTACTAAAAAGTCTATTATGGATTTAATGTGGGAAACCGATAAGAACTTTATGCAGATTATTACCGATGAAAAGTATAAATTTCAAGACATGATAGCAGAAGAAAATACAGAAAAAGTATCATCTAAATTAAATTATTCATTAGTAGATAATTTAAGTACTTCTCCAGCTACTAAAAGAGGAATATGGCAAGCTTTAAAAGTAGTAGAAGAGATTGTTGATTATATGGGATATGAACCGAATGCTATTAGTATTGAGATGGCAAGAGGCGATGAGAAAAAGGTTAGAAAAGATGATAAGAAAAAGTACTTATCTAATCTATATGAAAAAGCAAAAGAAACTACAGATGATTATAATCGATTGAAAAAAGAACTAAACAGTCAAGAAAAAATTGATAGTGAAAAACTATTTTTATACTTTATTCAAGAAGGGAAGAGTTTATACTCTGCTACACCATTAGATATTAATAGATTGAGTGAATATGAAGTAGATCATATTCTTCCAAGAACCCTTATAAAAAATGATTCTATTGATAATAAAGCATTAGTATTGAAAGAAGAGAATCAAAATAAAGCAGCTAGTTTAACTTTACCAGAAGAATTTCAAAAAAATAAAACTTGGTGGGAACATTTAAAGAAAAATGGATTAATCTCTGCCTACAAATTTCATAATTTAATAAGAAAAAAATACACCGAAGAAGATATTCAAGGATTTATTAATAGACAATTAGTAGAAACTAGACAAATTACTAAACATGTTGCTAATATTCTTCAACAACTTCATAAAGATTCTAAAGTTGTTTATTTGCCTGCTAACTTATCTCATAATTATAGAGAAAAATTTGAGCTTTATAAATTTAGGGATTTAAATGATTATCATCATGCCCATGATGCCTATTTAGCAGCAGTTCTTGGAGAATATAAGAATCATTGCAATTTAAAGTTTAATTATGAAGATTTAAAAGAGTTAAATAAAGAATTATATAATAGTGGAAGATATAAAGAATTAAAGTATGGATTTATTATTAATAGTATTGATTCTGCTTTCACTCATTTTAATGCTAAAACAGGTGAAGTATTTGATATTGAAAAATTTAAAGAGACGGTTGAGAATACTTTATATCGAAATGATATATTGATTAGTAGAAAAACGGAGATTCGAACTGGACAATATTTTAAAGAAAAAATATTGCCAAAAGGAAAAGGAAATGTAAGTATTAAGGAAGGATTATCTCCTGAAAAATATGGAGGATATACTAGTATTTTCCCATCCTATTTATCTTTAATACATTATAAGAAAAAAGATAAGCTAATTGGAATTCCGATTGTAGTCGATGAAAAAGCAAAGAAAAATAGTCAATTGAAAAGCGATTTTATCGGTTCTCATTTAAATATAAAAGAATATAGTGAAGAAAAAAGTCAAATTCCATTTGAAGTATTAATTATACATAAGAATCATCCAGTATATATAAAGGGATATAGTACAAGTCATAAAAATTGTGAATTATCAAATGCAAATGAACTAAAAATTCCAAGGAATAAGATGTTAAAATGGAAATATGTACTGAATAAAATTTTGAATAATAAAGCAATTCCTAAAGATAAATCGGTAGATGAAGATAATCTTTTGAATATATCTAATGAAATTTTGACATTTTTATTAGATGAAAAAAAGAATTATCCATTATTTCAAAATGAAATAGAAAAAATACAAAATAAAATATGTTACCCAAAATTAAGTCAGGAACAAATTGAAAAAATAATAATTGAAATATTAAAAATTTATTCTTGCAGTAGTACTAATGCAAATTTAAGTGATTTTGGGCTAGGAGATAGAATGGGAAGATTATCAGGATTTAATATAGATAGTGGGACTATCATTAATAAATCTGTAACAGGATTGAGGACAAGAAAATATGAGTTTTAGAACAGTAGTAATTACGAAACAATCAAAAATAAGTTATAAAAACAGATTTTTAGTAGTAAAGCAAGGAATGGATGAAAAATACATCCATCTATCTGAAATAGATACTGTTATAGTGGATTCTATATCAGTATCTATTACCTCATATCTTTTAAAAGAACTTTCAGAAAATAAAATTAATATTATATTTTGTGATGACAAGCATAATCCTTTTGGTGAATTAAAAAGTTTTTATTCCAGGCATAATTCTAGTAAAAAGATAATTGCCCAATCTTCTTGGACTAATAAAAAGAAAGATGCTTTATGGTCTAAAATTGTAAAAAATAAAATAACAAATCAAGCTTTACTGTTAAATAAATTAAAATCTAAAAACTATAATTTAGTATTGAGCTATGTAGATGAAGTAAAAGTAGGGGATAAAACTAATAGAGAAGGACATGCTGCGAAAGTTTACTTTAATTCTTTGTTTGGAAAAAAGTTCGTTAGAAATGATTCAGATAGTATTAATTCAGCTCTTAACTACGGCTATGCAGTTTTACTTTCTACAATTAACAAGGAAATTGTAAATAATGGATACTTAACGCAACTTGGAATTCATCATAAAAATGAATTTAATGAGTTTAATTTATCTTGTGATTTAATGGAACCATTTAGAGTTATTATTGATAATTTTGTTTATTTTAATCAAGCTAGAGAATTTGATTCTTCCTATAAGTTAGATATTGTAAATATCTTTAATGGAAAATTTAAATATAATTCTAAGAATTACACTTTAAAAGATGTTATAAAATTATATGTAAAGGATACATTAGATTGTTTAGAGAAAAATATAGAATATAAAGGATTTATGTATTATGAGGGATAGAGCGATGAGAACAATTGTATTTTTTGATCTTCCAAATATTTATGCGAAAGATAAAAGAAACTATTTACAATTTAGAAAATATTTATTAAATGAAGGTTTTATAATGCTTCAAGAATCAGTGTATTCGAAAATAACTTTAAACTCGCAACAATGCCAATTATTAATTGAAAGACTTAGAAAAAATGCGCCTAAAAAAGGATTAATTCAAGTATTAACAATTACAGAAAAGCAATATGCACAAATAGAATATGTTATTGGAGAGCCAAATACGAAAATTATTAATAGTGAAGATAGGTTGGTTGTTTTATGATTTTAAGAACTGATTATATAGAAAATGAAATAAAGATAGGTACCGAAGATATTGCTGTAATAGAAATAGAAAATAAAAAATATTTTTATAGATTAGTTTCTGATTTATATAGTATAAGTAGGGGAGAAAAAATAGATAGCATAAAGTTTTATGATGATTCAATCAATGAAATATCAAATCAAAGTATTCAAATTATCAATGATTATTTTAATTTAGATTTAGAAGGTAAAAAAGTTTCATCAGAATTGCAAAAAAATATCATTTCTTCTATTGATGAAAAAGCAATGCAAGATTTAGTAAGCAGTTATAAGAAGATTTATAATTCTTTTAATAAAGTATTACATAATATTGATTTGCCATTAGTTATGCTTCAAGACTTTAGTCCAGAAGTCTTTATAAAGGCATTAAAGGTATCTATAGAAAAAAGGGATGAATTGTTAGAAAACTTGTTATTACTGATAGATATAAATAAAATTTTGAATTTACAGCAAATTATTTTCTTTATAAATTTAAAGCAATATTTAAGTTTAGAAGAATTAAAAGAATTATATAAATATGCAATCTATAATTGTGTTCCAATTGTATTAATTGATAGTCAAACATATGGTACTACAGCAGATTACGAAAAAAAGTTAATAATTGATGAAAATTTAGATGAATTTGTGTTATAATCTATGTAATGTCATATATTAATCATTCAAAATAATTAGTAAATCTATGACGCTAATAATAGTCTAAAATCTTTTATTTGAGGTTTTAGATCTATGACATTTTGAATGGTATTAAAACATTTATTGGTTATACTGATAATCATATTTAGTTTTAGATCTATGACATTTTGAATGGTATTAAAACTCTGAAGAATAAGTGTTCTATTTGTGGGAAGTTTTAGATCTATGACATTTTGAATGGTATTAAAACTCGAATTATTCTAAACATCATAATTTCAAAGTTTTAGATCTATGACATTTTGAATGGTATTAAAACCTCATTACTTGGAGCTGGAGCTGCTGGTTGGTTTTAGATCTATGACATTTTGAATGGTATTAAAACACAAGGTATGACAACAGCTAAATATTATGCGTTTTAGATCTATGACATTTTGAATGGTATTAAAACTAAATTACCTTTTAGGTAAGTATGTAGCTTAGTTTTAGATCTATGACATTTTGAATGGTATTAAAACTTAAAGAAATGACTATAGAGGAAATAGCTGGTTTTAGATCTATGACATTTTGAATGGTATTAAAACAATAAAAAAAGCCTATATCTCAACTCACACTTGAGGATATAGAGCTTCTCAAAAACGAAGATTACTTTATTATCATAAAAGATAATAAAGTAATCGCTATAGTCAGAGGCATTTAAAACCTCTAACTATGATTATATTATAAAAGTAAAAATAAGTAAATAATAAAAGAAATTTATTAAGGAATTTTTAGTAGGCATTAATTAGATTTTAATTAACCTATTAGTATTGGAAAAACCAGTAAAAAGTTAGATTTAGATAGCGAAGTAGTAAATGTTAATTTAAATTTTTATGATTGTACATAAGTATAAATAATGTTATCAAAATTTTTCTTTTTTAAATCTTCTTCTGTTATAAGATAAGATGTAACTCCTTCACCATAAACATCAGATCCTAGTTGAAGTAAAACAATATATTTTTGAGATACTTTGCGGATATCTTCTTCATCCATTTGACAATCTGTATAAAATCCAAAAATCTTATTTAATTCTTCACCTTTAAAAGAATTATATTCCATATTGCCGTTATATCTATTATCAAATTTCTCTATATCACTTTTTATATGATTGAGTGAAAAATTTACATATACCTCTTGGTTATCTTTGGGTACTTCAATTGGTTTTCTTTTTAAATTGGAATTATTAGAATAAATTACCTTTCCGTGTTTATAGTAGTGGTCTTCTACAAAAATAGGACTTTGAAAGAAGTATAATATACCACTTTTAGGTAATAAGTTGTTAGAATGGTATGGAGCTAGTTCTTCTAAGTTTAATTGACCAACGAACTCTAATGCTTTAGGAATCTCAATATCATCTGCAATATCAATTGTGTCTGAAAAAAAGCGACTTGCACCTAATTCGAAAGAACTATTTTCTTCTAATTCAAATTGAATAATTGCTCTTTCGTTATTAAAAGAGTTAGTTTCAGCGATATCAGAAATATCAATTTTCTTTTTATTTCGTTCATAATTATCTAATATTTGTATTTGTTCTTCTAATTTACTTAAAGCATTGATATTAGCTTTTTCTTTTTCATATTTTTGATGGACAGATAATTTTCTAAACTGATTTATTTTAATCATCAGTTGAATATCTAAATAAAGATCAAAATTATGAAATTCATGATTATTAAAAGATACTTTAAAATTTTCATTTGTATCATTACTATACATTGCTAATAAAATATCAAAAGTGCTATTTAATTCTTCTGTTAATTCTTTTATAATAGTGATAGTCTTTGTCTCTTTCGTTATGTCTCCATTTTTTGCTACTTCAAATTCTACATTTCCATCTGTGTAAACAATTGTTTTTTCATAATTTTCTCCAAATTGTTTTATCAATACTAATAGGATATCCTTCATATTTTATCACCAAATTTATTATATCATTATTCATTTGATAGAGGAAGATATATTTAAAAATATTCTATATGAGAAAGAAGGATTATTTTAATAGCATAGGTAAAATAATTGAAAGATAATTTCTTTTTTAGCCTGTAAATGTAATTTTATAATTAACTATTCCTTTACACTTGACATTTGACATAAGCATGCTATAATGATAGTAGGAGGGTATGAGATATGGACAGATTAAATGATATCTTACATGAATTAGGTATTTCAAAAGTTAAATTAGCGAAATTTCTAGGCGTTTCTAGACAAATGATATATAATTATTTAGATTTGGATGATCTTAATAAATGGCCAAAAGATAAAAAGGTTTTATTATTGAATTTATTAGGAATTAAGTCTGCAGATGAACTAGATACTATTAAAATTGATACAGATTATATTACTGCAGTTGAAACTAGACTTAATGCTATGTGTAATGATACACCTGCAGCAATAGGTTCACTTGATGCTGGTTCTATTTTTAATGGTTTAGGTAAAAAAGAAAAAGAACTTATGATGGGAATTATCGATTTAATTAAAGAAAAACTAGAGGATGATAAAGACCCTAAGAATTATGCTGCTATGAAATATTTATTTCATTTCATTCAATCTATGGATTCTTCTAAAGAATTAAAGTATATATTAGGATATGTTGCAAAGGAAACTGGTTTTGTAAAACCTTTAGAATTTGTATTTGATGAAGAAGAACAATTTATTTTTGAAAGTATCATGTATTCTGCTTTTGTTTTATATAACAGTGGCGGAGCTTCTAAAACAAAATTAGCTGAATGTCATAAAAGATTTATCAATCAAATTGAACAAAAAATGGAGGATAAATTAAGTAGGACTTTAGAATTAAATAATATTAAAGTTCAAGCATTAAAAGAATTAGGATATACTGAGATTAATGAAAATAATGCTTCTGAAGTGTTTGAAAAAATTGCTGAAATTCAATCAAGAAAAGTTGGTAATTAATCCCCTATTTTGGGATTGTAAGAAAGTAGGGGAGGTACCCTACTTTTTGTAAGATTGTGGAAATATTAAAATAGTTCTAAGCAACTTTACTTTAAATTATGCATATAGTTATATTTTTAGATAAATTTTTAATATATATAAGAAAATAGTAATTTTCAAATTTGCATCGAGAACTTATTAGATGATAAGTTATTCATCCTGAATGCAAAATTGGATAAGTCCCCTTTTCTAGATTTCAGAAGAAAATAGGGGAAGTATAATAAAATAAGTGTTGTATTTTGCATCGAGAAATAGTTTACTGAACAATTAATCATTTAATGGATATTAAATAGATAATTTTGAATGGAAAAAAGTTTTGTTCAAATATTAAATTTAAATTTATAAAAAGTCTGTTAATTTGTGGATTTTAATTAATTTGAATTATAGATAGTTAGATTAGATAATAATATTATAAAAAGGAAATATAATAATATTAAATAAATAAGATATTCATTAAATATTTTTTTATTCGTTTAAAAAAATAAATGCCTATAATGTATATTATGTTAACTTCTTAAGACACTAAAAATCCCCACTAAAATAGTAGTGAGTGTAGATATAATAATTAATAGTTTATTGTTTTCTCTTTTTATAATTTCTTCAATATATTGATATCCTTGAAATGTTAGTTGAAAACATTGTTTTCTATTTTTATAAATAATGTATCCTTTCTTTGATAACTCTTTTAATAATTCTTCCAGGAAACTTTTTGGAAGTTTATATTTAATAGATAAAAAATTAGTATTGTAAATATATCGAATATCAATTTTGTAGCACTTTAATAGATTCCTATAAAGAAAATATATATTTTTCATAATTTTTAACCTTATAAAAGAAACAAATTAATTGTTTCTTTTTTTATATTCTATTAATGCTTTGGCTAATTGATCTGGACAAGAAGTGCCTCTATTTCTGCAAGGAATACCTTGTAATAGATTAATTACTTCATCTATGTTCTTTCCAACGCATAATTTAGATACTCCCAATGTATTACCAGGACATCCCCCTACTATCTCTACCCTTTTGATAGTCTCCCCTTCTATTTCAATTATCATATTATTAGAACATACTCCTTTTGGTTGATATTCAAATTTTTCAATTACTGCTTCTTTTTCCATTTTAATAATTCATCCTTTTCTATTTTATTTACTCTAGTAGATTCTCTAATCTTTTGTATACTTTTATTTTGAATCCAACTATCCATTTGGTTATTTTTTAAAAATAATAATGTTTTTTCTTTTTGTTTAATATAACAAATCGATATCAGCCAGGAAATAGCCATTTTTACATAATAATCTTTACTTTTAAAGTGATTACAAATTTCTAAGATTTTATCAATATATTCATCATTTATGTAGTAATCTAGAAGGATAATAAAACCAACACGTTGATACCATTCATTTTTCTTATTTAAACATCTTTTAACAAACGAAAATCCATCTTTAGTATACTTATTCCATACATGCATATTTGCAATTGTAACGTCACATAAAGCCCAATTATCGATATAGGGAATAAATTCCCATAATAATCTAGTTACTTCTTCAAAATCAGTTTTTAGATATCCAATTAAAAGACCATGAATTAAACGTTCTTCATAAGTATTATGAGTATTCTGCTCAATAAAATATAAATAGTTTTCCTTACTAATTCTTTTAGCTATCTTTTTTAGTTCTGGTGTACGAACTCCTATTAGATAATCTTCATTAATTCCTAAATTAGATTGAAATTTTTTATATTTTAAATCCTTAAGAGAATCTAACTCTTTTAAAAGTTGATTATATTTCTTTTGATTCCATTCTTTTTCCATGATTTTATTTTAGCATACTTTCTTAAAATAGTAAATGTGATAAGAGTAGTATACCAAAACCATATAGAAAATATTGAAGAGTATCTTTTAAAGAATATTTTTTGGCTTCTGGTAGTATTTCCATAATCGCTAAAGAAATCATAATGCCTGCTACAAGCGCTAAAAAGATACCAATCATTAAATTTGATAAGTTATCTTGTAAAAATAAATAGGCAATAAAAGCTCCAACTGGCTCTGAAATAGCAGATAATAATACAGCTTTAATAGCTTTCCATTTCTTTTTAGTAGAATAATAAATAGGAACTGCTATGCAAATCCCTTCTGGGATATTATGGCAGGCAATAGAGAATGCTAATAGGATTCCTGTTTTATATTCAATAGTAGTAGTTAAATAAGTAATGATTCCTTCTGGAATATTATGCAATATAATAGCAAGCATTGATAGTATACCAATCTGATACAAATTATTAGAATTTTCTATTCTTTTATGGACCGCTTCATTCATTAAAATAGAAATAAGGAATCCAAACAGTATAAAAAGTAAACAGAAAAGAAAATGAAACCCTATAATAAATTCTTCTTGGAAATATTGAATGGCGGAAGGTAGTAAATCAAATAAAGATACAAAAATCATTACTCCAGCAGAAAAGCCTAAAGCTTTAGGAATAATTCCCTCTTCCCTTTTCCCATTTAAAATAAATAATCCTAATATAGTAGAAATACCTGCTAAAGAAGTAATAGCAAATGCATTTATATTCATAATATCACCGTTATTTTATCATATAAAAAAGAAGAATCAAATATTCTTCTTTTTATAACATTTCTTTTCTACTTAATTCCTCTTTCTCTATTCTACTACTTCTGCTAGAAACGATACAACAGGCATAAAGAAATGAACAAATTATAAGAAAAAGAAAGACTAGGAATACCTTCATAACTTTCCTCCCCTATTATAATCATATCATAAATTATTATTAGTTCAACAAAAAAATTTAAAATGATTCATTTTAAATTTTCTTATTTTCAACTATTTTCATAGGATTATCGAGAAATAATTTCTTAAAATAACTTTCATCAGTCCATTTAATAATTTTTTTCTTTAATTTTTCGAAGTTAGTGAATAACTTTGAATTACTCCTATGAGTATCACTAGCTAGTGCAAAGTATTTTCTTTCCTTTAACAATTTCTTACATAATTTTTTTGCTTTTCTTCCATATCTTCCATCTAAGGAAGAAATATTTCCTTGTAATAAAATACCAGCATCTAAATATTCTTCAATCAATTCTGGATTTTCTTGAAAAATATAATATCTTTCTGGATGCGCTAAAATAATCTTATATCCTTTACATTGAATATTTGTTAGCATATCTAGAGCATGTTTATATCTTTCAACAAGAGGAAGCTCTATTAATAAATAAGAACTACCATTTAATGGACTAATTTGTTTTCCTTCTATCTTTTTTAAAATTTCCTCACTAAGATAAATTTCATTACCAAGATAAATATCTATTTCTATTTCAGAAATTTGTAATCCTTTTTTTAATTTATTTAAAATTTCTTTTTTCTTTTTATTTCCTGTTATGTACTCTGTATTTTCAATATAATGTGGAGTTGCAATTATTTTGTCAAAACCTAATTTTTGTAGATTTTTAATAATAGCAATGCTTTCATCTATATCTGGAGCACCATCATCTATACCATAAAGAATGTGAGAGTGAATATCTATCATGATTACTCAGAATAATAGTTACCATAATAGGAACTAGTGACCGTATTTGCTACTTTATTTAATACAATACCAGCTATATCTACTTCTAGATTTTTAAGACTTTTAATTGTTTTTTCTAACATATCTGTTTTTGTATAGTTAGCAGCACATACTACAACAGCTTTATCTATAAACTTACTAAATACTAAAGAGTCAGTAAGTCCTGTAATAGGTGTACCATCAAAGATTATAATATCGTAATGTGGAGTAATAGCAGAAATAAAATTTTTAACATTTTTAGAATCTAGTAATTCACTAGGGTTTGGTGGAACAATTCCACGTGGAATAAAAGAAAGATTTTTAATACCTGTTTTTTGTACATATTTTTGATAGTTATCACCATCATTATCACAAAGTAAGACAGATAATCCTTTATCACAACTTGTATTAAATACTTTATGTAGTCTTCCTAAACGTAAATCTGCATCTACTAGTAACACTTTTAAGTTTTTTTGAGCAAAAGAAACAGCTAAATTTAAACTAACAAAGCTTTTCCCCTCTCCTTTATTAGTAGAAGTTACTAAAACCGTTTTACTCTTTTTTAATTTCAATGTATATTGTATGTTTGTTCTAATAACACGAATAGATTCTGCAATAGCTGATTTAGGATTTTCTTTAACAACTAATTCACTCATTATTTAGCCTCCCTTTTTACTACTGAATAAATAGGAACAGTACCTAGAATTGGAACATCAAATTTTTCTTCTAATTGTTCTACACTCTTAATAGTGTTGTCAAAATAGAAGATTACGAATACAATTCCAATACTAAGTATAAATCCTAGAATAAAAGCAATAACCGTTGCTTTTATAAAGCTAATATTAGATGGTGAAGTAGCAACCTCTGCAACGTCTAAAATACTTACGTTAGAAATATTATAAATCTCTTTTACTTCTTTACTGAATATAGTAGCTATTTCGTTGGCAATACTACATGCCAAACTTGCATCCCTATCATATACAGAGATTCGAATAATTTCTGTTCCTGTTACTCCTGTAACAGATACATGATTAGCAAGTTCTCCTGCACTATAATCTAAACCTAGATTCTCAATAACTTGATTTAATACCTTTCTTGTTTTGGTAATCTCTTGATAAGTTGTTACTAACTTTTGATTCATTGTTAAATCATTATTATTAATCGTATCATTTTCTTTTTCACTTGAGAAACTAGTTAAAATTAAAGTGGTAGATGAAACATATTTTGGCTTTTGAATAAATCCAAAATAAACCATACCTATTAAAGCTACAATAAGCGTAGTAGCAATAATAATAAATTTTTTACGATAGGTATAACGTAATAATTCTTTTAAATCGATTTCTTCCATGTATAAATTTCCCCCTTAAAAACGTTCGCTATTATAACATAACTTTGGTTTATTTGCAAATTTTGCATAGTTTTTTCTTTCAATATTTTATTGGACTTTACAATAGTATTATTAATATGGAAAAATAAAAAAAAGAGACTAAAATCTAGTTTCTTTTTTATGTTCTTTTGTAGGAATGATATACTGAAATTGCTCCATGTTATTCGCCCTTCTCCATTGTAATAAAATGATAACTGTCCTTACACATATCTTCTAAGCTTTCTTCCGTTTTCCATCCTAATTCTCTTAGAGCTTTAGAAGGGTCTGCATAATATTCAGGTAAGTCCCCTTCTCTTCTAGCACCATATTTATAATTTAATTTTAAATTATTTGCTTTTTCAAAGGCAGTAACCATTTCTCCTACGCTTACACCATGTCCAGAACCAAGATTATATGTATAGATATTTGGCTCATGATTATGAGCATGTTCTAATGCCTTAATATGTCCTTTTGCTAAATCTACTACATGTATGTAGTCTCTAATACAAGTACCATCTGGTGTATCATAGTCATTACCAAAAATAGTAAGTTCGGGTAACTCATGAACTGCTACTTTAAGAATATAGGGCATTAAATTATTAGGAATGCCGTTAGGATTTTCACCTATTAAGCCACTTTTATGTGCACCAACAGGATTGAAATACCTTAAAATAGTTATTTTAAAGGTAGGATCGCTAGTATATAAATCTTCTAAAATCTTTTCAATTATAGCTTTTGTTTCTCCATATGGACTAGAAGATTTTCCTCTATCCATAGTTTCAACATATTTAGGAGTATCTTGAACTCCATATACTGTTGCACTACTAGAAAATACAATATTTTTACAATTACATTCACTCATTACTTCTAATAGTGTTAAAGTAGAATCAATATTGTTACAATAATACATAAGAGGTACTTTCACAGATTCTCCTACTGCTTTTAATCCAGCAAAGTGAATAACACCATCAATAGTATTTTCTTTAAATATTCTTTGTAATAAATCTTTATCTTGCACATTTCCTTCATAAAAGTAAACTTCTTTATTTGTAATTCTTTTAATTTTATCAATAACTTCTATTTTAGAATTAGATAAATTATCAATAATAACCACTTCATAATCATTATCTAATAATTCACATACAGTATGACTTCCAATAAAGCCACATCCACCAGTTACAAGTATTTTCATAATTCACCTCTTTATTTGTTATTGAACTTAGACAAGGGCGTTACCAGTTAAACTTAAACTTAATATCATAGTAAGCATAATGTTAATGTCTAAGAAAAGTGATGTTTTTACCATAATGATGCCTCCTTTTTTCTTTTGGGCACTATTTAATTTTGCTGAAGGATTCGAACCTTCATTCCCTTGCCCAGGAACATAACTTAGAATCTTTATATTCATAGCCCATTTTAAACATAAAGTTAGACTAAGTGTCCCTTGTCTAAGTTCAATAACATAATCATTATAACATATAATTGTTTATTTTCCTATTTCTGCTTTTTTATTAATATATAAAAAGCATTGAATTTTATCAATGCTTCTATTATTAACTTGTTTTAGAATACAAATTATTTATTTCTTTACGGCATTTCTCAGCACTATCTTTATTCCAATAATAGACATATCCCCTATCTTTTCCAAATAAAATTTTATTCATGCCATATTCTCCATCTATCTCTTGGCTTTTTATTGACCATTTATCATTTAATAGAGTTTTAATTCCTTCTTGGATAGTTTCTTTTGGAATATTTGTTTTATATAATCCTTCCATAGCATCTAAAATTTTAGGATATCTAGTTATGTTAGATGGCTTTTTTGCAGCTATTAAAATGTCTTCTAGAATGGCAGTAGCATTTCTTTCTCTTTGCGTAATCCATCCAGAGAAAGCATTTCTTTCACGGGCTACTGTTAATGTTTCAATACCATTAAAATGTTGACATCCCTTTTTTACATGTAGTTTTTTTCCTTTTGTATCATCATAAGTACCTAACACTAAAGCATGAGTTGTTGTGTAAGAAACATCAGAGCAATATTCGATTCCTCCTATGGCATCTACTAGTTCAACAAATCCACTTGTTTCTACAGAAAAATAGTAATCTATTTCAATACCTAATTCCTTTTCGATAGCTTTTTTATTATATTGGATTCCATAATAACCAGTAGAACTTAATCTATTTTTCCCTTTTCCTTCTATTTCTAAGTAAGAAAACCTATTAACACTTGTAATTAATATTTCTTTTGTTTTGGTATTAACTGTTATAATTTTATTTAAATCAATTCTATTATTGGAAAAATCTTTGGCTGCTAAATAGATATTATAAGAATCTTTTTTCTTTTTATCTACTTCTTCTTTTTCCACTTTAAATTCTAATTCTATCTTTTTTAAAACTTTATAATCATTAGGATTAATACCATAATTTTCTTGTAATTCATCATAAGTGTATTCTGTTATAAAAAATATGCCTTTTTCATGTAATTTAGAGATATCTTTGATATCTTTCATATTAGCCGTTATTTCTTTATTTAATTCTAATAGAGCTTCTTCTATGTGATCGTCTGTTGCATTATAATAAATATCCTTATTATATAACTCATTATCTTTATAATCCTTCTTACTTAATAATAAGTAATTAATTTTAACTGATTCTATTTCATTATTTGTAAATGTTTTATCAATAAAATCATTTGTTTTATCTACATAATTAATTCCTATTACAAAAACAACTGTTAGTAATAAGTATAGAATTACTGTAATAATTTTTAGCCATTTATTTTTTAATAATAAACAACTACTAGCAATTACATTTAATAGAATTACTACGCCTAATACTAATAATAAATATTTATTAGGAATAATATTCATACTATTTAATTTAAACATGAAGATAGCGCTGAATACTACATAAACTAAACTAATTATTATTTTAACAATTTTGCTTTTACTCATATAATTTCCTCTTTTTCGCCCAATATAATACCATATAAAGGTGAAAATTGCAAAAAAGAAGCCTTAGCCTTCTATAATGGGATTATACTTTTGATATAAACTAGAAGAATAGTCAATGATTTTATCATGCGCTAAACGATAGACTAAAAAGGATTTAACAGTGTTTAGATTTTCTATATTAGAATAATCCTTTTTTAGGAAATGATAGATACTATTAGGAATCATCCAATTAAAAGCAGTTTCATCAGCCTTTAATTCATAATCTTCCATATTTTTTTCATCATGAAAACTAATAATAGATCCTTTCTTTGCTCTATTAAAATCACTTTTGCAATGGGCTAATTCATGTAATAGTGCAAAATAGATATCTGCATATCGTTTATGTTTCCTTGTAATATAAATAGCAGGTTTATCATTTAATACTTTAAACGCTCCTCTTATTTTAGAACCTTTTAAATCATCTTCAATTGCTAAGTAAATACCATTTCCATTAAATTTAGAAATTAGTTCTTTTTCATTAAAAGTATAGTTAGCAGCACATTCTTTGATATAATCTATTAAAAGTTCAATATTTTCGCTTTTATAATCCATGACTTCTTGTTCTGATATTATTTTATAACATCTTTCTAGCCATAAGGCCAAAAGCTCAGGCTTATCATTCTTACTTTTATAAAATATGGAATTATCCTCTTGATAAAGCTTTTCTGGATTAGTAATCCTTAAATACTTTAATATATCTTTCGCAATACTATATTCATTTCTTACATTTGAAAATGTGTAATGATAAGACTCACTAAAGTCTTTATAATGAAATCTATTAATAAATTCTTTCATAGTAATATGATTATCCATAACGAATTTATCTAATCTCTTATCCAGTTTAAAATTAGATTCTACATTTTCAATATAAGATACTGGTATATCAGTTATAAATGCTATATTGTAAATCATATTTTGGGATAATTCTACATTCCCTTTAATAATATCAATTAGATTTTTAGAAGTTGTATCTATTCTTTCTGCAAATTCCTTGATACTCATATTATTAAAATCCAAAAATTCCCCTAATTCTTTGCCGAATTTATTCATCATAGTAAATCACCCTCTCCTCATTAAAATCTTCATAATGGTCATAACTAATATATGATAATTCTAGAAGATTGTTATTTACTGGTCTTACAATTAATCTAATAACGCCGCCATTTTTATCCAAAGAAAAAGAATAGAATTCATTTAATTCATATTTTAATCTTTCAAATCGATACATTCTAACAATGGGGTTATTTTTTAACTCTTCAAAGTCAGTACTATTATTTATTATATCCAATATAATATTTAAAGTTTCTTTTTGAGCAGTAAACTTTTTCAATTTTTTTACTGTATTATCATAACTCTTTGTATATTTTAAATTCATATTATCCTTTTTATTCCTTTCTATCACCCTTTCTTTTACAATTATATATTAACATATAAGTTAATATATGTAAAGATAAATTTTAAAATAAAAAGAAATGAATAAACATTTCTTTTAAATACCTTAACAATAATTTAATTTTTCTAAAGAGTATATAATTTTTTATGATGCAAATAAGTTTAGAATTAACTAAAAGAACTAAATTATTTTTAATGCTAGCTTCTTATATATTTTTATATACAAAATTTTGATTTAATAATATTTATAAGTTTCTTCTTTTCATTTTTGCTTAATAATATGATAAAGGTTATTATATATCCAAATATTCCTACGCACATTATTATAGTTCCAAAAGATATCCAATTGTTTATAGTAGTGAATTTGGAAATAGTCATAAAAATAATTAGAAGAAATGCAAAACAACAAAGGTTTTTAAAAAATGGTTTAAAAAAAGTATTCCATTTTATTTTTAAATTTATAGCGGCATTAATTGTATTGAAAAAGAAAACTTTAAAAATCCAATAGATAGAACTTACTCCTGCTATAGCATAGATTCCAAGGTTAGTTGTTTTTAATAAAACTATAGTTGTAATAGTGCTTAACACACCCATAGTAAAGGTTACGATAACAGGCCTTTTTAATTTATTGGTAACAGAATCAATAACGAATAAGGTATAGTTACTTGCTGAAATAACAAATGGAAGAATAGAAAGAATTGATAAAATTTGTATTTTTAATAGTTCTGTCTCTGTTTTTCCTGGCAGCCATAATTTAAAAAAATCATTTCCAAATGCAATGATACCTGCTAGTGGAACTAACATTATGAGACCGATGATTTTTAAAGAATAATTTATAGATTCAATCAATTCTTGTTTTTTATTTTGAGAGTATAATAATACAAATTGTGGATTAAATGTATTGGAGAAGGTTGCTAATAAACTCTCTATTGCTGTAGGAATAGTTTTAGCAATTGATAAAATTCCCATTTCTATTGGACCAACCATTATATTTGCAATAAGTAAATCAATTCCTGTTAGTAAAATTTTGCTTAAACTGTTAACAGAATTCCAAATTCCTGATTTTGCTAATATTTTTATGCATTCAAAATAAAAAAAATCTTTTTTTATTTGCAAATTAGGACATAATTTTTTACATAATTTATAGTTAGAAATAATTAAATATATTGTCATAATTACAGTACTTAATGCAATAAAATAAATTCTAGGTTGAAAAATATAAAATAATATAATTAATACAATAACTTTCAATATATTTCCAATAATATTTCTAATAGAAGATAAATCAATTCTATTTTTGATAAAACTTGCAATATTAAAAATAGTATTAAATAATGATAGTATTAAATTAATAAAGGACAAAATAAAAGTTAATTTAACATCAAAAAGTAGTTCATTAGGAACATTCAGTAAACTATGAATGTTTATAATAAATACAGCAGAAAATATTGTTATTATTATGGCAAGTATTGCATTTATGAAGAAGATAGAAGAATAATATTGATTTACTTTTTCTTCATTCTTTTTAACATATTCTATTGTAATAAATCTACCAGCCATAGAATTAATTACTAAAGTAATTATAGCTGCATAGCTAACAAAATTATTTGCTAATCCTACAAATCCATAGGCAGCATCACCAACTTTTACTACAATTATTGGAGTTAAGATAAAATTAATACATAGCTGGACTAAAAATGAAATAATATTTGAAATTAAATTTGTCAGTATTCTTTTTTTATTCATTTTTCACTCTCCAATTTATATGGAAATTCATACTTATAGTATTGTTCATTTAACCATTCACAAATTTTGTTAAGTTTATAGTAATTTAGATTCCATTCGTGTGTAAAGATAATTAAATTATTATCATTTTTATAATGATTTAATTCTTGTTTAATTGAAAATAATGATATATTTTCTATACGAATGTCTGTATTGTAAAAAAATATGTTATTTTTATAATCGTAGTAATAATCATATTTAAAAAGAAAATCATTTTCTTGGACTGTTAGATAATAATCTTTCCTGTTATTAGTATCTGCACCTAAAAGGCCAACAATTTTAAAATCATTTTTATTAATTGAATTTAAATTGTTTTCTGATAGTTCAAATCTGTCCAATCTAATTACTCCAGTTAAAGATTTTTCTCCCACTATTTCCTTCATTTCTTCTATGAATTTATTATATTCATCAGATATATTGGGATTATCTTTCCCATAAAAACTTTTATCAGAGTAAGCATGAAAACCAAATTTAAGCCAATCTGAGTTGCTTTCAAACTCTTCTTTATATTGTGTAGGAGTATTTTCAATTGTTTTACCATTAAATTCATAAAAAACATACATAGTAAAAATTGCACCATATTTATCATGCATATATTTTAATCTCTTTAGAGTTTTATTTTCAAAAATGCTTTTATAATGACTTTTTTTTAAGTCGTCAAAAATATTAATTGTATCATCTATGCTGATATGTGCAAATTTATGGATATCATGAGATTCTATGTAACTCTTTCTTTGTTCAATCTTATAAGACTTTTGCACATTATATCCTAAAAACAGCAAAAAAGTTAATAGAATCAAAGTAATTTTTATTTTCTTTTTCATTTTAAAATTTTCCTCTTTAATTTTTTTAATAACATAATTGGTTTATTAAGAAAATTTATTTTTTGTTTTTGAAAAAAAGAGTATAGATTATTATTTTCAGATAATTTGCATTGCATAAACAATTTCATTTCTTCAGTTAACCATTCACTGCCATCTGTTTTCACTCTATTTCTTAATCGGTCATATGTAGGCGTATTCAGCTCAGGAATATCACCAAAAGCTAAAAAAGCATGTCCATTGTAACAATGCGGTAAAGCACAGTTTTTGCCAACTGGGCAAAATTTAATCGGCTTATTAATATTAGCATATAAATTATCTAATTTTTTCCCACAATAACATTGGCGCAATTCTCCTGTCATTAAGTTTAGATAAATTGACCATTCCCCTGCATAACAAAATTCTTTTCTTTTTATTCCAAAAATTTTAGATTTAAATTCAAATATATCAGAATCAAAAGTTTTCCAAATTTCTTTGTATTCTTCAAAAGTATGATTTGTAAGAGGTGGAATATCATTACTATCCTTTCTGCCTATTGTGATGTGTGGAAAAGCTCCAACATTTTTTAAACAAATTTCTTTAATATCATTAATATATGGCTCTAATTCGTCAGAAGGTGTTATTTCTATGGTATAAGAAGCTCCACTTTTTTCCATTAGTTTAACATTATTAAAGAATTTATCTAATAAATTTAACCTTCTTAATTCTAAGTAATGAAAAGAAAATTTGAAAAATAAATGTTTCATTAAATTAGAGTCAAATTTCGCCAATTCCTTAAATCTATTTGTTAATGATCCATTTGTAACAATCATTACATAATGTCCTTCTTCTAAAAGTGCTTTGACAATTTTTAAAATATCTGTCGATAGTAAAGTTTCTCCACCAGCACAAATATTAATCATGCAAACTCCACCAAGTCTTTCTGTTGATAAAGCTTTTCTGATAAAATCTGGAGAATATTCGAATTTAGCTAATTTATTATTAAATTTTCTATGTTGGGTTACATAACAGTAATGACATCTAAAGTTACATGTTTCTGTTGGAACATAGCAATCAATAAATCTTTTCATTTTTTTCATAAATAACACTTCCTAATAATTTCAAATAATGTTGTATATTCTTCAAGATAATTTTTTTCTATTTCATTTTTACTGTTTAATTTATTAATATCTTTTTTTATAGAATTTAAATTGTTAATATAAATAATTTTTTCATAGCTATGTATTAATTTATAAACACCGCTAACTTTGTAATTATAATTATTTAAGACAATGCAAGGGGTATGTGTTAGAGCTGCAAAAATCATCCCATGTAATCTATCTGTTATAATTATTTCATTTTTCATGAATTCATTTAACTTCTTATTAATTTCTTTTTTTCTATTAAATTTATTTACTCTTTTTGTGATAACTGTATCAGTATTTTGTACTCGATAACCAGCAAGTTTTAGTTCTTCTTTAATTTTAAGAATATCTTGGTTTAAAATTTTTTTTTCTTTATCATTTCTAAAACAGAATAAAATGCTTTTTTCTATGCATTTTCTATTTTTTTTAAATTTAGATGCTTTTAAAGACAAAACAATGTCTGGCACAATGTATGTATTATGGACCTTAAGTATGTCTTTTACAAATAAGAAAGATTTTTCTTCTCTAGTGAATATGTATATATTTTTACAATCTAAAACTAAAGTTTTAAATTTTTCTATATCTTCACTTTTGGTAAAGTAAAATGTTTGTGGAAAAAAAATAATGGAATGTTTATTAAAATTTATCAACACTTCGTTTACAATATTCATTTCTTCTTTCCAATCTGAGCCTACAAATCCTCCACCTGTAATAAAGATAAGGGCTTCTTTTGTTGTATATTTGCAAAGAAATTTTAAAATATACTTGCTTCTGAAAGTTGGTACTTCAAAACAGTGAATATTCATATTTTTCAATATTTTTTTTTCACTATAGATAATTGCATGATCACCTAAATTTCCATGAATTGGTGCATTAAAAATAAAAGATTCTTTTTGATTTTTAATTTTTCTAATAATTTTATAGATAATATACTCTATTATTAATTCGAAGCAAAGTATATTTTTTATTATTGATTTCATAATTATTTTATCCCCTTTATCAGATTATAAATTTTTGGAAAATTTAAAATTAAGATTAATTTTATTTTAGACTTAAGATCCATTTTTACTTGCTTTAAATCTTTAGATAATTTTATATAGTCCTTTTTATATAATTCAATAATTTCTTTATCTGATTTATTAAAGTTATATTTTTTAGTATAATTTAATAAAAAATATAATGATTGGAGTTTTTCTACTTTTGTACGAATCACCAAATCGTTTCTATTAATATTTTCAAAAAAAATTATACGTTTTTCTAAACCTTTTATAACATCAAATCTTTTAATATTAAAAGTATTCATAATGCTTTTTTCTCTTTGAACGTAGTGATATAAAAATTCACTTGTCATATAATTGATTATCTTTGCTCGATTTAAAATTTCATCAATTACATATTGATCTTCATGTAAAAGTCCTTCTGGATAACGTATATTTTTGAAAAGACATTTTTTATATAATTTGTTCCAACTTAGAATAGTTTGAAGACTGTATGAATTATATAAATAATTGTATTTTTTTTCATCTCTTACAGTAAAATTTTTACAAGATTTGTTTTTCCTATCCTTATTTTTTTTAGTTATAAAGAAGTTGCAAATACTAATATCAGCATTATTAGATTTTATATTATTATATAATTTTTCTATCATGTCTATTTCTATATAATCATCAGAATCAATAAATAGTAAATAGTTTCCAGAAGCTTTATCAATGCCAGCATTTCTTGCACTAGATAATCCACCATTTTTTTTATTGATTAAAACAATTCTTTTATCTTTTTTTTGATATTTTTTGCATATTCTTAAGGAATTGTCACTAGAACCGTCATTTATAAGTAAGATTTCAATGTTTTTATATGTTTGATTAATAATGCTATTTAAACACTTTTCTAAATATATTTCAACATTGTAAATTGGAACAATAATGCTAATTAATTCATTCATTTTTTCGCCTCTTCCTAATAATTCATGTATGGAAAAACGTTTCCAGCGTTTTGAATAATAAATCTAACATACCAATAAAAAAGAAAAAGTATTGATATTATTGTGTAAATAATAATTTTATTATATGTTTCCTTTTTAAAAATTTTAGGTATCTGTGGAATAAAGAAAAATAAATAAGAAAATCCAAAGTAAAATGATAGCCTATCAATATAGTGAACATAAATATTTAAATTCCAAAAAATAAAATCTATAAAAACAATGTGAAAGAAAAAATTAAAATCTTTTATTTTTCCTCTTAAATTTTTATTAAGGCTAATTAAAAGTGTTACTATACACCAGAATAGTTTAAAGAAAGTCCCTAAGTTATCTATCTCATGATTTATATTAAAATAGTTTGAAAAATATTCAAAAGAATACTTTGCTGGTAATAAACCACTAGAAGTTATAATTTTTAATATTGGCATAAATAATAAAACCACCACTATTAGACAACTGTAAATACATATCATAGAAATATTTTTATTTTTATGTTTTTCTGTACTTTTTTTTATAAATAAAATTAGAAAAAGAGAAATAGAAGAAATATGAGTTAAGGATGCAAGTAACGTATTAATTAAAAATTTTTTATTGTTATTTTTTAAAATATATGAAATTGCCAAAATTGAAAAACTAATAGCTAATCCTTGTCTTAACAAATTTAATTGGCGAAAATATAAAGTTAATAAAAAAAATAAATAAGAAAGCCAAATAGGTATATGTTCTTTATAATTATCACAAGCTTTATAGATTAGAACACAATTTAATAATTGTAAAAGAAATAAATACATATGAATATTTTTAAATATTACTCCAATAATTAAAGTAAAAACAGAAAATAGAATATCAGAATACCCAAATATATTGAAGAATTTACTAATAGACAAATTACTAGCAACATAATACATATAATTTCCATAAGTATTGATATCAGTTCCTATAGTTAAGGCTCTATTACCTGCAACTATGGATGGAATCAAAATCGCAAATACAATAAGAATCTTTTTAAATATTTTATTCTTTTTGCATTTTGTTGCAAAGAAACAACAAGTAGTGGAAGTAATAAACATAATAATATATTCAAGCATATGAATCATCTCCGTTAAATTCCAAAATTTCTTTTTTTCTGAATTTTGTCATACATATTAGCCATTTTAGCTAAAAAAAGAGTTAGTGTAAGATTTTTCTTTTGTAGTGGAATTAATAGTACTTTATTTTGTAAACTACTATTCTTACATTTGTTAATTCGTTCAGCAAAAGGAGTTGAATGAATAATATAATGAATTTTTTCTTTTTTTTGTTTAAATGTATCAGTATTTCTTTTATCCATAATATTACTAAAATAAGCATAGTATTGTTTGATATAACTATTGTGAATGTAACTGTTTTCTTCTTCTATTGGAAAAAAAGCATTTTTCATTTTATCCAATAACATTAGTTTTATTTCACCAGCGTCCTTTCTATATTTAAAACCTAGTCCATTGTTTGATATTCTATAGTGATATAAGGGTCTGTTACAAGTCGTGTAAGATTTAGAATAATTGAGATAATCTAAATTAAAATTCCAATCTTCAGCAATAGATAAATTCTCATCAAATTTTATTTTATTTTTTCTAATAATTTCTGTAGAATAAATTTTATTCCAAATCTGATTAAATAAATATTTATTTTGCAATAATTGAATATATTCTGCTTTTGATTGAAAATTTTTTATATTTGGTAAAAATACTTTATTGTTTTTTTCAAAGTTTTGATATCCACTAGTTACTAAATCATATCCTTTTTGTATACTCATAGTCATTGTTTCTAGAAAAAATTTATCGTACAAATCGTCAGAATCTATGAATGTTATATATTCTCCTTTTGCTTTTTTTATGCCAAAATTTCTTGCTTTGCTAACACCACCATTTTTAAGTTTATAATAACTAACTTGATGATTTTCTAAATAATTTTTACACTTTTCTGAAGTAGAATCTTGGGAACCATCATCTACAATAATGAGTTGAAAGTTTTGATAAGACTGATTTAAAACAGATTC
Organism: uncultured Bacilli bacterium; assembly: GCA_910584165.1. Taxonomy (GTDB): domain Bacteria; phylum Bacillota_I; class Bacilli_A; order RF39; family UBA660; genus UBA5578. The sequence continues at coordinate 69,854 of CAJTZU010000001.1, forward strand.
TATGGCTTGACAAATTGTATTTTCTCCATTATACACTGGAAGAATAATAGATATTAATTTATTCTGCATTTTTTTTCACTTCTAAAAAATAATATTTTTCAAGATTTTTAGATTCTTTATCAATATCATAATTTGCTTTCTTAATTAAGTTTTTATAATCTTTTCTTTTAGAATTCTTGATAATCCTTAAAGTATGCATTGCCCATACCTCTTTATCACTTTTTAAATCTAATGCTTCATAATTATTAATAATTCTTGCCTCTTTTGGTACTTTGTTAGAACATACACATGGTAGTCCTGAGCATTGTGCTTCAATTAAAACAACTCCTAACCCTTCGTAAAGGGAAGGTAATAAGAAAGCGTCAAAAACTTGATATAATTCATTGACATCATTTCTTTGACCCAAGAATTGTACATAGTCTGTTAATTTTAATTGATTTACTTTTTTTCTCATGTTTTCAAGTAAAGGTCCTTGTCCTACTAATATTAAAACAGCATCATTATTTTCTTTATGAATTTCATTAAAAATATCAATTAAGAAAGTATGATTTTTTTGGGTCATAAATCTGCCTATATGACCAATTACTAATTGATTTTTTTTGATTCCTAATTCTTTTCTCTTTTTATTTCTAATCTTTTCATCATAAGAAAATTTTTCTAAATCGATTGCATTATTTAATAAATAAACTTTCCCTTTATTATAAACTTTATTTCCAAATAACCATCTTCCTGCTAATTCTGAGCAGCACATATAGTTAGTTGCAAAAATTTTACTGAATGGTCTTAATATTTGTTTTAAAATATTTCTTTTCCATTCTTTACTATTAGTAGTAGAATGACTATGTGCAATTCTAACAGGAACCCCTGCTTTTTTAGCAGCATATAATGGAAAAATAGACAAAGTATTAATATGAGAATGTACAATCTTATATTCATTTTCTATTAATGTTTTCTTTAATTCTTTATGATATTTAAATGTTTTTTGATATGGTGGAATTAAAATTACTCTTCCTCCTAAAGATTCTATTTCTTCATAAGGTATATTAGTAGAATCAGAATCACAGATAAAATCAAATTGAATTTTTTCTCTATTAATATGTCGATAGTAATTCATAACAACAGCTTCTACTCCGCCGCCTACCCATTTTCCAATGATTTGTGCAACACGAATTGGTTCTTTCTTTTTCATAACTCCCCCTGCTTTCTAACAAATAAAAGGATACATTAAAATACATGGGCGCATTATAATGTATCCTTTTTTCTGTATTTACCCCTTTTATTCTTTTACTCTTCTTTATTTTGCATTTTTTCCAAATAGAACTACTTTAAAAGTTCTAAAGAAAATTCTAATATCTAAATCTAGACTACAATGGTTAGAATAATATGTTTCTAGTTTTAATCTTCTTTCAAAAGAAACATCACTTCTACCATTTACTTGCCAATAACCAGTAATACCTGGTTTTGTTTTTACAATTTCTTTATAATATTCTCCCATATCTTCCTTTTCTCTTGGCAAGTATGGTCTATTTCCTACTAAAGACATATCCCCTTTTAGAACATTAATTAATTGTGGTAATTCATCTAGTGATGTCTTTCTAAGTAAATTACCTACTTTTGTAATTCTAGGGTCATCCTTTAATTTTTTATTTACTCTATATTCTTCTCTTATGATTGGATCTTCTTCTAACATTTTAAATAGAATTTCATCAGCATTTGGAACCATCGATCTAAATTTATAAAATTTAAATTCTTTTCCATTTTTCCCAATTCTATTTTGTGTAAAGAAAATGGAATGAAAGTCTCCATTTATCATAGATATAATCTTTACAATAAGAATGATTGGTATTAGTACAATGATGCCTATTACTCCTACTATAATATCAACTAATCTTTTTATAATAAGATAAAAGGAAACACCAGCTCTAGATCTTGCTTTTACACTGGCAAGTTCTTCTGTCATTACTCCATTTTGATACATAAAATCCCCCTGAATTTCTAATGATGCCGTCTATAATATCAAAAAATGTAGAAAATTGCAACTTAAAGTTGTTTTTTGTCAAAGAAATAAGAAAAAAATCAGAAAACTTCTGATTTTAATATCTTTTTTTCCATTCTTCTAAAGTTAATTGTTTTGCTTTTTCTTTTGACCTCTCTGTTAAAAGAATTCCATCTGGACTAGTCTTGATAAGATTATCTACCATTAATATAGCATATTCTTGAGCTTGTAGTAGTAATGGGTCTATTTCTCCTACCTCTTTATCTTTCATATGTTTTAATGTTTTATCCCATACTTTTTGAAATCCTTCATCTATTGTAAATTCTTTTAAAGTACAAACTAACTTCATTTGTCTAGCAAGTAATCCATATCTAAGAAGGAATCCTGCATTGCTAGTCCATTTTCCTTCTCTTCTATATTTTGTAATATCAATATAGCGAAAATGCATAAAATCATCCCATATATCGGGATGAGCATAAAATTCTTTTTTACAACTAATTGCTGGAATCCATGCTTCACTCATTACATTTTGAAGTAATTCTAAACAGTCCATTTCTTGTAATATAGCTAACTTTAAAGTAATTAATTTATTTTTAATAGATGGTTCTTTTGCCTTTAAAATTTCTTCTAAAGAATAATTTTGAAACAGATTTACTAATTCACTAATAGAATACTGATATAGAGGATTTCTTATCTTCGTATGTTCTCCTATTACTTCTGTAAAAACTCTATCATATGGAGATTTTTCTCCTAAAAAATAGCGTAATAGAGTTTGATTATTCGCTAATAATATTTTACGGGCAAAATTACCATGATCTTTAGAACCAGTAATGGTTTCAGAATCGGCATCTTTTAGAGTTCCTGTTAACAAATATTGAGGGAATCTTCCTATATCATGCCCACATCCTTCTAATGCTGAGGATAAGTAATAGGATTCATTAAAAAATCCACTTTCCATAGTAGCTTTTTCAACAGCAGACATCATAGAAATACCATGTTGTAACTTAATTCCTATATCACTAGGAATATCTTGATATTTTTTCTTAATAAGAACTAAATTTCGTTCTGCGTATTTGGTATATCTTTCCTCAAATACTTCTTGTGATGGTAAGTGTAACATATTCTCTCCTTTAATGAAAAAACGCCATTATTTTTGACGTTCTTTTGTATCCGCGGCAATTAATTGTTGGAATTGCTCTAGACTGTAGTCTTGTCCTTGATAATAAATTGTTCCTCCAACTGAAAGTAAATTTTCTAAACCAGCTGTTGATTTAGCTCTTTCTGCGTGGATATCTCCATATACCATTTGAACTTGAAGACCACTTAAATCAACTTCTGTATCTTTACATTGCGCTAAATTTAAATCTCCATAGATTGCTTTTAAAGATGCTAAACAACTAAAATCATCTAAAGCTTGTAAGTCAGCATCTCCAAAGATAGTTTCAATAGAAGCTAACCACTCTTTTCTAATTTGAGCACTATAACGAATACTATCTCCATATACTTTTACATTTTTTCTAGTACTTCTAAGACTTTGTAATTCATTAATATCAATTGCTACTTCATCAGCACTAAGTTCAGTCGCTTTCATAATTTCTTTTTTACGTTTTTTCATTTCTAATTCATTTGCAGCAAAAGCAGCCATTCCATAACCAAATAATCTAGCAGTATAAAATGCATCTCTTACCTTTGCGATAGGACTATCAGATTCTGGTAACAAATTTGCTCTTTCTGTTACTCTAAGAAATTTTGAAACTAATTTTTCAGAAAATGGATTTTTCCTTTCTAATTCTGTCTTATAAAGTAATAATTCAGTGTTGATTCCTTTAATATGTATTGCCATACAATATTTCCCCCTTCAATAATTTTATATTCTAGCATACCCTATTTAAAAAGTCAATTTAAAAGAGTAGCTAACTACTACTCTTTCTCTAAGATTCTCTTCATTTTTTCTTCAATTGTTTTAGAATCAAATGGTTTTTCTATCATATCCATTACATTATAGCGAAAAGCTCGTGCAATAGTAGAACCCGTATTATCCCCACTAATAACTACTACAGGCATTGTTAAATTTTCTTTGGCTAAATAATCCAATACCCCAAAACCATCGATATTAGGCATCATTAAATCTAATAAAATAGCATCATACCCATGTTCCTTATTCATTCTTTCTAGCTTTTTGATAGCCTCTTCTCCATCACTAGTCATATCAATAGAATATTCGTCTTTCAATAATTTTTCTAAGTAATTTCTTACAATACTAGAGTCATCTACAATGAATATTCTCTTTTTATTTGAATCTATTTCCTCATTACTAATATTTTCTTCAGTAGTATCAGAATGACTATTCATATACTCTTGAATTAATGTGTTAATATTTCCTTTTACAATTTTCAATTGGAGTTGTACTTCTTCATTGCTATTATTAATACAGTTATCAAATGTTTCATTTATTTTTTCTAATAATTCGTTCATATATCCTCCTATTTTCCTAAAAAGTTTTTCACAATCGTTAAAATTGTTCCTACTTCATTCATTAGTTCATCATAGTGTTCTTCAACAAAAGCATTATTATTTTCTTTACTAGCAAGTTCATGTTGATAAGAAAGATCTGCCAATTTCATAAATCCCAAATATTTAGAATCACTTTTCATAGCATGAACTAAAATAGCATAGTTTGCCATATCTTTTTGAATTCGATATTCTTCTATTTTTGGGAGTCTTGTTTTGGATTCGTTTAGGAAATCTTCTAATGTCATAATATAAGTCTCTTCATCTCCAAGAAGTTCTAAACCGTGTTCTACATCAATCCCTTGCTTTTTTAAAATAGATAAATCTAAATTGGGTTCTTCATTATTTTCTATAAAAACGTCTTTTATAACCTCTTCTGTTTTCTTTTTTAAATATTTACTTAATATAATATTTAAAGTGTTTCTGTCGATAGGTTTTGCAAGGTAATCATTAAACCCAGCTTTCATATATTTTACTCTCATACCAGTAATAGCATTGGCAGTTAGAGCAATTACTGGTGTTTGAAAACCAATAATATTTTTTAAATTTTGCAAAGTCTGTGTACCTGTCATTTTAGGCATCATATCATCCATTAATATTAAATCATATTTTTCACCATTTAATACTTTATCGATACATTCTTGACCAGATATTGCAAGAGTTATATCTACTTGATAGTCCTTTAGCAGTCTAGCAGCTACTTTTAGATTTATTTTATTATCATCTACTACTAATACCTTACTACCTTCAGCAATAAATATTTGATTTTCTTCAGTATTAAGTTCTTGTTCTAATTCACTAATATCTTTTTGTACAATCTTTTGATCAATCGCAACTGTAAATTTAGAACCTTTTTGATAAATACTTTGTACCACAATTTTACCATTCATGAGTTCTACTAGACTTTTAGTAATAGCTAAACCTAAACCGGTACCTTCTGTTGTAATATTTTTTTCTAATTCAAATCTTTCAAATTTTGTAAATAATTTATTCATATCTTCTTCTTTAATACCTATTCCAGTATCTTCTACAGAGATAATCATTCTACAAATGTCTTCTTGAATAACCGTATTGACTTTAAAATCAATATGACCTTCTTTAGTATATTTTACAGCATTTGTAAGTAAATTTACAATGATTTGTTTAATTCTTACGTGGTCTCCATAAAGAACTGAAGGAATGTCTTCGTCAATATAAGTTCTAAATTCTAAAGGTTTATCCCCAATGCGAGCTTGAATTAAAGAAATAACTTCTTTCATTAATTTCTTAGAACTATATTCGGTATTAACTATTTCTAATTTATTTGCTTCAATTTTAGAAATATCTAAGATACCATTAACAATTTCTAGTAAGTTGTTAGATGAAGTAATAATATCTTCCACTTCTTCAATAGCACTATTGGGTAGTTCTTCTTCTTTCAAAGCTTGACTAAATCCCACAATCGCATTTAAAGGAGTACGTATTTCATGAGACATATTTGATAAAAATTCTGTTTTAGCACGATTAGCTTTTTCGGCTTGCTCTTTGGCAACATTTAACTGTTCTATCATTTTTAAATCAGGATTTTCAATAGTAAAATAAGTTAAAAAAGTGATAAATGCAGCCACCGAAGTAACTAATAAAATATCTGGAAAATTAAACTGAATACTTACAGCTATAGTTGCTAATAAAATAAAAGCATATACTGGCCAATATTTTTTATTTTCCAATTTTTTTCGGTTACGAATAAGAATTAATATCCATAAAATAATGCACATTCCAGCAATGACATAACTGATGGTTGCACTTGGCCCAAAAGTATACATCATTTTTCCATCACTATAAACTTCTAATGGTACTAGAAATATTAATAAACTGCTACCAAAGAAGACTGCTAATAATATTAGAAAAATACGATTGAAATAGCTAATATTTTCATCTTCGTTAATTTCTATATGGCCTTTGTTTTTTCTAGAAGAAATAACAATAATATAATAGGTAAATAAAATAATCCAAGAAACAATAGCTACTAAATAGAGTTTAGCGAGTGGATTGGTTAAAATAGAATCCTTATATACAATTCCAAAATAGACACTAGCCATATCAATAATTAAAGTAATAAAAACATCGATAATCAAAGTTCTATAAATTCTATTTTCTAACGTATTTATTTTTTTCTTACTAAAATAAATAATCATAATAAGACCTATATAAAAAATACTTGATATTTGAAAAAATAAGTTTGTCAATTCGAACACCTACTATTCTATACTATGTATATTATAACATAGGAATAAATGAATGAGTATAGAAAAATAAAAAAAAGTAGAGTTTCTCTCTACCATTTTTTTGTATTTCTAATTTTTATTTTCTGATTTCCTTCTAAACCATGTGTAGATGCTATATTGGGTATAATAGAATAAACATCATCACGATGAATAGTCCCCTTTTTACATAATTTTTCTAAACTATCTACCATACAAGCACCATCTATTAAAGCTTTATCATATAAATCCATAAAAGAATCATGTGATTCGACACTCGCATCCATTGGATTTAACCATAATGCATGCTCCTCATTTAAATAAGGATAAACTTCCTCTATATTTCTATGATAAGAAAAAGAACTAGTTCCTTTTAAAATAGGGTCAAGAGAGTCAAACAGTTTTCTTTTAGCCCCATTAGGATCACATTTTAAATGTCTTGTAAAAAGTTCTACTTGTCCCATGGCAGTTAAGAATATTTTTCCACCATTTTGAATTTGATAAGTACTTTTCAAACTTTCATCAAGAATGGCAATTAAAGCTTTCCTAATTCTTTTAACATCAAAAGAAAAGTCTTTATAAACTGGATAACTGGAAGCATCTTTTCCTTCTTTTTTAGCCATTAAATAAATATCCAATAATGTTTCCACTATTCCATGCTGCCAAGTATCTCGTTTAGGATCTCTAGTATGATCTCCAGCATAATAAATAATTAATGGGTGTGTATAGGCATCCAGCATATGATGCATAATATATCCTGGGCCTATAAATAGTCTTACCTGTTCATCCTCTATTACATCCATTCTTTCTGCCATTTTTAAATATTGATAGACAAATTCTGGAAAATAAAATTCCTGTAATAATTCTGAATTTTCTACGTTTTTATCTAATCTTTTTTGATTAAATATTTTATAGAAATCATGATAAATTAAAAAGTCATGACCTTGTGCAAAAATACGATATTGATCATAATGTGGAAAAGAACTTAATGTTTCTAAAGATAGTTTTCTTTTAAACTCTCTATAAAATATATCATGCGTTTTAGGACCTGGCATATTTTTTCTCCTTTTATCTTCTTTTATATTGAAATACTTTAGGGATAAAATCTATCCCTTCTTCAGGATAATCTTTTGTTAACCCTTCATAAATTTGATATTCTTTTAATTCTCTATAAAAATCAAATGGTCTTACATCTTCTGGTCTTTTCTTTGGAAATATATCAATACCACTTTCTCTTAATACCGTAGTAGCCCATTGTGAACAGAAAAATTGATTACTTAAAGTAAAACCTCTAGTTCCGCTTAATAACAAGGATACTAATCCAAGGTAATTAAACTTTAAATGCTCTCCCATCCTTAAATATTCGTCAATTTTATCAGAAACTATTTGATGAGTTTCTTCTGATACTCCTAATTGCATAACTGCAATTTTACTTTTATCAGGATTCAAAACAAACATATCTCTTTTGATATCCTCCGTTACAATTCCTGAATTAAATGGATTCTTCATTTCTTTACGGGCAAAAGAAACCATATTCCTTAATCTATTATCTCTTGATAATGAAATATGAGAATAGGTATCGCCCTCATATCTATTCCAAAATTTTAATTTGGCCCTGGCAGTAATCAGTTTACCTGGGACTGTGTCTGTGTAGCTAGCAACGACATAAATAGATTTCTGTTTCATATAAGCCACCCCTTCTTTTGAGTTGTTATACTACCATTGTTTTTATAAAAAGTCAATTTTCAAAAAAGAATGTGAATAACCTCACATCCTTTTTATTTTAAATATTCATTTAGTAAAGTTGTGAATTCTTCTTGTAGTTCCTTTAGTCTAGATTCATCTATTGCTTCAAAACGTGCTGTAATATTAGGACCAGTATTAGAGCATCTAACAAGTGCCCAACCATCTTCAAATTCCACTCTGATACCATCTACAGTAACCATTTGATAATTTTTTTGGATACAATAATTTTTAATTTTTTCTACTACATCAAATTTGATATCATCTGGAGCATGAAATTTTAATTCTTCTGTAGAATAGTAGTGATTAATATTATCCAGTAATTCACTTGTTTTCTTTTCAGTATGGGATAATATCTCTACTAATCTCATACCAGCATATATACCATCATCAAATCCAGGCCATTTATCCCTAAACCAAATATGTCCAGAATACTCTCCTCCAAAATCAAAGTCCTCTTTGTTAATTTTTAAATTCATATAGGAATTTCCCGTACGAGCCATTTCTGTAGAAAGACCTAATTCTTTTAATCCATCAATTAATGTTTTAGAACATTTAACATCATAAACAGCTTTCTTATTTTTCATAGTATTTGCAATACTACGATATACAATTAGCATAATTAAATCACTACTAATAATTTCCCCATTTTGATCTACTAGGCCTACTCTATCAGCATCGCCATCAATACCAATTCCAAGGTCATAGCCTAATTCTTTTACTTTAGCAGCTAAATCTACCATATTTTCTTTTACGCATGGGTCTGGATGATGGTTTGGAAAATTAGGGTCTGAATCACAATATAATAATTCATATTCTACATCAAACATATCCAATATTTTCTTGATAATAATAGAACCAGTTCCATTCCCACAATCAAATACTACGCGGACTTTTCTATTTCCTAACTGAATACTATTTGTTACTTCTTGTAAATAATCTTCTTCAATAGATAATGCTCTAACAGAACCTTCTTTTTGAATAAATTCTCCTCTGTTAGTATAATCTCTAAATTTTGTAATTGTCTCTCCACAAGCATTTCCATCTAAATTAAAAGAAATTTTAAATCCATTATATTCTTTTGGATTATGACTAGCTGTAATCATAATACCTGTTTCAATGCCTTCTTTTTTCTTTCCATAATAATACATTGGTGTTGTAACAAGTCCTAAATCTGTAACATTAGCGCCACTTTCCGTAAGCCCTTTTATCAAGGCATTATGAATAATAGGAGAAGAAATTCTATTATCGTGACCGACAATTACCCTTTCTAATCCCATTAAAGAAATATAACTAGCAAAGCTTCTACCTAATGTATAGGCAACATCTTCTGTTATTTCCTTCTCCCAAATACCTCTAATATCATATTCTCTAAATATTGTTTCTGTAATTTTAATAATTTCCATAAATCCTCCTTAATTTCCATGTGGGTGAAATTCTTTATAATTTTCTTTTAAATGCTCATTAGAAACATGCGTATAAATTTGTGTGGTAGAAATATCACTATGGCCTAGCAATTCTTGAATGCTACGTAAATCAGCACCATGATTTAATAAATGAGTGGCAAAAGAATGTCTTAGGGTATGAGGTGAAATTTCTTTTTGAATGTTGGCATCTCGTGCTCGCTCCTTGATAATTTTAAAAAAACCTTGACGAGTTAATTGCTTTCCGTGATTATTTAAAAATAAATAATCATTATAATCTTTTTTTAAAAGATTAGAGCGATATTTTTCTAAATAAATTGTTAAAAAATGTAGAGCATATTCCCCAAGTGGAACGATTCTTTCTTTGCTACCCTTTCCCATTGTTCGCAAAGTCGCACTTTCTAAATCAATATCTCCCATCCTTAAATTTACTAATTCTGTTACTCGCAATCCACTCGCATATAAAAGCTCTAACATAGCTTTATTACGATAACTAAATGCATCTAATAAAGGAACATCTAATAAAGCCTCTACTTCCTCTTCAGAAAGCGTTTTTGGTAAGGCTTTTCGTAGTTTGGGTATTTCAATATTTTCCATTGGATTGTTTCTAACTTCTTTTCCAATTAATAAAAATTTATAAAAAGATTTTAAGCAAGAAATTGTTCTAGAAATACTTCTTTCATTTAAACCTTCTTGCGCTAAAAACTTTAAATAACTATGAATATCTTCTTCCTTTATAGAGGATATATCTTTATGCATATAATTAGAAAATTTTAATAAATCTCTATGGTAAGCATCAATTGTATTGTTACTATATTTTTTTTCAATTAAAAGATAGCTTCTAAAACTATTAATTTCTTGAATCATAAACATACCTATCCTCACATTAACATTATATCAATAACGAAAATTTATTTCAAGTAAAACGAAATTTTTACTATCAAACATTTGTATCTCTTGATATAGTATGATACAATAAAAATGGTGATAACATGAGAGAGGAACCTTTAGCTATCAAGATGAGACCCCACTCTATTAAAGAAGTAATTGGTCAAAAACATCTAATTGGTGAAAATAAAGTAATTTATAATTTAGTAAAAAATAAAAAAATATTTTCTATGATATTTTATGGAAAACCTGGAATTGGTAAAACCACTATAGCAACAGCGATTGTAGAAGAATTGGGTGTACAATATCGAATGTTAAATGCTACTATTAATAATAAAAAAGATTTTGATATTGTAATTGAAGAAGCGAAAATGTATCATGGGATGGTCGTATTAATGGATGAAATTCATAGATTAAATAAGGATAAACAAGACTTACTTCTTCCCTATTTAGAAAATGGATTAATTACTTTAATTGGAATGACAACTTCTAATCCTTACCATAAAATTAACCCCGCTATTAGAAGTAGATGCCAAATCTTTGAATTAAAAGAACTAGACCTAGAAGATGTTATAGAAGGACTTAATAGAGCTTGTCAAAGTGAATATTTACCTTCTATTCAGATTGAAAAAGAAGCTTTGAAATATATTGCTACTTTAACTGGCGGAGATATGAGGAATGCTTATAATTTACTAGAGATGGCATATTATTCTAGTGAAAAAGGAAAGGTTACTTTAGAAGGGATTAAAACCATTAATAGTAAACCAGTATTTTTTCATGATAAAAACGAAGATGGACATTATGATGTTATTAGTGCTTTTCAAAAAAGTATTCGAGGCTCTGATGTTAATGCTTCTCTTTATTATCTAGGAAGATTGATAGAAGCAGAAGATTTAGATAGTATTTATCGAAGAATGACAGTCATTGCCTATGAAGATATCGGACTTGCTAATCCTAATATGGGCCCTAGAGTAGATGCTTGTATTAATGCCTGTGAAAGATTAGGCCTACCAGAAGCAAGAATTCCTTTATCTGTCATGGTAATTGATTTAGCACTTTCTCCTAAATCTAATAGCGCACATATTGCTTTAGATGAAGTTTTAAAAGATATTGAAAGTGGAAACACGGGAAATGTTCCTAATCATATTAAAACAAGCTCACCAGAGTATAAATATCCTCATAATTATCCTCATGCTTTTGTGAAACAACAATATCTACCAGATAAAATAAGAAATAGGAAATATTATACTCCTAAAGATACTAGTAAATATGAAAGAGATTTAAAAAAAGTTTACGAAGCACTAGAAAAGATGTCTAAATGACATCTTTTTATTGACTGGATAAAGATAATTGCTTATTGCTCATTCGAATAGAAGCAGTTTCTTCATCAAAATAATAGCCTAAGCTACTTGCTAATAACATTCTAGCATTTTCATGTATAACTGAATTAGAAGTATGCATAAATAGATAAACTAATAACATTCCTTCGCTCATTCCATATAGCTTGCAATGCTCCTCAAAAGATATATTCGCGCATACACTTTTCGCATATCTTTTTAATTCTTCGATTACTATTTTATCTGATGGATATCTTGGTTTTAAATATTCTAACATATTCCTATCTGTTAGAAATTCTTGATTGATTTCTTGTAGTAAGACTTCTCTTAATTGCAATTCATTTGGTAATGCATTAGGACTTTTCAATGTATAAGATATGGTCTCTAAGAATACGGTTCCTTCTTCTAGCCTTCCCACACAATCCCTATAATCTAATTCTTCTTCTCCTTTTAAAAATGTTATGTTTTCGTCTGGTTTTGACTTATAAATCGTAAAACGATTATCAACATAGAAATCTTCATTCCCAGTTCGCTCTTTATCAATCTCTATTTGATAATAACTATCAAATAAATCAAAAGAAGAAAGACATAAATAGCAGTCCCTACTCAATTCTGGGTCTTCTAATAATAGTAATAACTGAAAAATTCTTTCAAAATGATAATCCCCAAAAGAATAATATTGCTTTAAAGGAATATTCGCTTTTAATCTTTTCATTTCTTCTATAAAATCTATAAAAGACTTTATCTCTTCTTGAATAGAGCTATCTAAAGATTGAAATTTAGTTTTCTTTCCTTCTAAAGCAACAAGTGCCCTTTCCCCAATTCTTTTTAAAAGTAAATCATCCAATACTCTTTTAGGAGACTGATAAACTTCATAGTTTTCTCTTCTAATACGAATAAAGTCATCCATTTCACGGAAACATTTAAAATCAAAGTAAACTTTTCCATTTCGTAGAATAATACTGTCAAATATTTTATAGATACTATCTACAATATCATGGAAAGATTCTTCATGAGCTTCACCATCCATCAAAAATGTATCCATAATGAGAAATGCCGCTCTATCTAAGTCAAAAATTCCTTCTAATAATACACTTAAACCATATTGATCGTGCTCTTTAAAATGAATAACACGCTCGGTAAGTCCTGGATAGATACTTTCCAATATAGAATGGAGTTCTTCATCTTCTTTTAATACTCTTTTACCAATATCTTCATGCATTCCCTTATAACCATTTACCATTTGTTCAAAAGGATGAGAAAATGGTCCATGCCCAATATCATGAGTAAGTAAAAAGACTAAGAAAGCAATTTTTGTTTGGTTATCAATAACATACCCTTTTTTCTCTAAAATTGATAATAAATCAACACCTAAAGATTGAGCAAATACCATATGGTCAAATCTAGTATCTTCCATTCGATAATGCTCTTTATAGCAATGAGCAGTCTGTATTTTTAAATTGGACATTTTCATAGGATGAGTATTACAAATTTTCATAAAAGGAAGTGGTAAAAAGATATCTTTTCTAGAAATAGGGCAAAAAGTATGAGGGTAAGAAAAAAATCCGTAGTTGGTATTGGTTCCTTCAAATAATTTTTCATAGAAATTATATAATTCCCCGCCATTTACTATCTTCTTAAAATATTTCATGCTTTATACCTCTTTATATATGTTCGCGCTACTTGCTCATAAGAAGAACTACCAGTTAAAACTACATCAAATTCTTTTTTAAATTCAGGAAGACTATGTATATTGGTATCACAAAAACCTACAGAAATAGTAGATAACCCTTTTCCTGTCTCCTTATCTTCTATTTGATCCCCAAATAAAATTCCTGTTTTTCTATCCCATACTTCTGGATAAGTAAGAGTACTTTTATTAAGAGAATGCAAAATTGGTTCTTTTATACCTACAATTCTTCCGTTTTCATAAATTAAAAAGTTAGAATGAATAGTAATGTTATCATAAAGACAATTTTCTTGCTTTAAATATTTCTCAATAAAATTGCCAATACCCGCGCTAACAATAATAACAGGAATTCCTAATTCATTCATTCTCCCTAAAAAGGGTTTTACATCTTTTCTTAGTCTTAATCCATTTGAATGAGAAAAAATTTGTTCAATTGTTTCCTCATAAATATGATACTTTTCTAGTAAAAGAGCTACTTCACGAAACCATTTCTCCATTATTTTTGTTTTCTCATCAAAAGGAATGGCTTGATTAATTTCAATAGGACGATAATATTCATAAATTCTAAGACTTTCTTTTGCATAATCTTCATCCACATAAGGGCTTTCTTCTAAAAGGCCCCAGCAAGTGGAACTATCATGCTCTGTTAATGTTCTATCAAAATCAGTTAAAATAAATGTCTCTTTGGGGTCTAATCTTTTAAATTTTCGTATAAAAATCATGTTATCACCTCTAGTAGTATTTTATTATACGGATTTCTTTTAGAAATAGCAAGCATTATACTTCCAATAAAAGCAGTTCTAAAGCTAATACAGGTTCGATTTTTCCCGTTTTAATTTGAATATCTAATTCTGCTAATTTTTTCATATAAGAAAGAAGAATACTCGTTTTGTATTTTAATCCTGTTTGAATAGCTAGTTTAACTGGATAAATATGAACGCCTAAAGTAGAGGCAATATCCTGTTGGGAAAGCCCAAGTCTAGTTAATTCCATTGCTTGATACATTAGGCGAAATTTACTAGCTAAAAGAGCAATCATTTTAATAGGTTCTTCGCCATCTTTTATCATTTCTTGATACATTGTTAAAGCTTTTCCTTTTTCCTTTTGAATAATAGAATCGATAAACTTGAAAATATCGGTATCAATTGTTACAGTTGTAAGACTCAGAATATCCTCTTTTGTAATTGTTTTTTCCTCATATTTATAAAGTTTTAATTTTTCTGCTTCTTCTTTTAAAATAGATAAATCTTCTCCCACTCTTTCTTGGAAAAGACGTAAAGAAACCTTCTCTATTTTATATCCTTCAAATAGTTCTTCTACTTCTGATAATAAATTAGAAGTAGAAAGTTCCTTTAATACGCCGAATTCTTTTATAGCTTTCGTTATTTTCTTAGTACTATCGACACTGGCATTATGATTTAAAAAAACTAAAATAGTGCTTGGATTGGGACTTTTAAGATATGGAAGAATCCTATTTACTTCCTCTTCTGTTCCTTTTCCTCGATTAAATAAAATAGCATTATCAACAATAATTCCTTTACTATCTGTAAAAAAAGAAACTGTTTCTGCGTCTTCTATAATTTTAGAAAGGGAATCAATTGTATAATCGTACCGAACGATATTAATAGAATCTAGCCCATGCTTTTTTATGATTTTATCCAATTCCTTTTCTAATTGATAATTTTCTTCTCCATATAATAAGTAATTCACACTATCACCACTTCCATTATATCATAACAACTAAAAATAGTGGATGCATTCCACTATTTTTCTATTTCTTCTAATTTTACACTAACAAGTTTACTAACACCACTTTCTTGCATGGTAATTCCATATAAAGTATCGGCAAATTCCATTGTTTTCTTTTTATGAGTAATTACAATAAATTGTGTTTTATTTTTGAGAGATTGCAAGTATTCTCCAAAAGATTCTACATTAACTTCATCTAAAGCGGCTTCTACCTCATCTAATATACAAAAAGGCATAGGTCGAGTTTTTAAAATAGCAAATAATAAACTGATGGCAGTAAAGGTTTTTTCTCCACCACTTAAAAGAGAAATACTTTTTAAACTTTTACCTGGTGGCGAAGCAACTATCTCAATTCCTGTTTCTAATAAATTAGTTGGGTCTGTTAGTTTTAAAGAAGCCGTTCCTCCTTTAAATAGTTCTTTAAAAGTCTCAGCAAAATGTTTGTTAATGATTTCAAAAGTCTTGGCAAAATTATTTTCCATTACCTGATCCATTTCTTTAATAATATCCAACAAAGTATTTTCTGCCTTTATTAAATCTTCTTGTTGACTAATTAAAAACTCATATCTTTCACTTACTCTATCGTATTCTTCAGGAGCTTGTTGATTAATGGGTCCTAATTCTTTTATTCTTCTTTTATAAGAACTAACTTTTGTTTTAGCTTCATTTACTTCTATTTCTAAAGAATAGTGCTCTTTTGCAAATTCATAAGTCATACTGTAAGTTTCACTTAATAGATTTAAATAATTGTCTAATTTTACATCACTACGATTGACCTCAATTTCTAATTCCTTTAATTCTTTACTCTTTTCTAAATAAAGCGCATTATCTTTCTTAACAGAATGTTCAAATTCAGCAAGTTCATTAGAAACTTTTATCTTTTCATTTTGTTTTTGATCTAATGAGGAAGCGATTGTTTCTTTTTCTTGTAAAGCTTGATAGTATTCTTTCAAAATATTATCTTCTTCCTCACTTAAAGAATGATTAATGACACGATTTGTACCTTCTAAATTCTTTTTGGTATCAAGAATTTTATTTTCTAATTCTTGCATTTTCTTATTTTTTTCTTTCACTTCTTCCTCTAAGCGAATATTGTCTCTATCTACCAAATAGTACTCATCTTCCTTAGCTTTTAAATCATAGTCCCATTGATTTAAATTCTCCTCTAATGAGGTAATCCTTTTTTCTATTTCTTTATATTCTTTTTGTAAATTCTCTAACTCATATTTTTCATTTAAAATATTTTTTTGCTTATTCTCCCCACCTGTTAAAGAACCTCCTACATGTAGTAATTCTCCATCTAAAGTAACCATTCTATAACGATATCCTAATTTTTTATTTAATCGATTTGCATTATCTAGAGAATCTACTACAATAATATTTCCTAGTTGATTCTTAATAACATTTTCATATTTTGAATCATTTCTTACTAAATTAGAAGCTATATCTATAAATCCGTTTTCACTTTGAATAATAGAATAAATTCGGTTATCTAATTCTTTACCTTCAATAATATTGAGAGGAAAGAATGTTGCTCTACCAATTTTATTATTTTTTAGATAAGTAATTGCCTCTTTAGCAATATCTTCATTTTCTACTACAATATAATTAGAGGCAGCACCTAGGGCTATTGAAATTGCTTTTACATATTGTTCTCCAACCTCTATTAATTTTCCTATTGTATTATGAATTCCTTTTAATTTAGGATGATTTAAAACACTTCTAACAGAATAAGGCAACGAAGCATCATTTTCAATACTTTCTTCTAATGTCTCAATTTTTGTTGAAAGTACTTTTTGATTACGAACAAAATTTGTCAGTTTTTCTTCTAAAGACTGCCTTTCCATTTTTTTCTTATGAATAATTGCTTCTAATTCTTCTTTTTTCTTTTTATAAGTTTCTAACTCTCTTAAAATATTTTCTATTTCTAATTGGTAACTATTTAATTCATTTTCATATTTTAATTCTGATTCTTTTAATTCTAAAATAGTATTATGAAGTTTAGCGTCCTCTACTTCATATTTTTTTCTTTCTAATAGAATCTCTTTTTGGCTATTAATTTTTTCTACTTTTGTCGTAATATCTAATAAAGATTTTTGTAATTGATTGATAGTCTCTGTAATGCCTTGCTCTTTTTCTTTATAAGCAGCTATAGAGGCTTCAAATTTAGAATTATGAGTAGATATGGTTGCTAATTCTATATTTAATTCATTTACTCTTTCCTTGTTAGACTGATATTTTTCATTTAAAGTAGTAATTTCATCTGTTACCAGTGCTACCTCTAATTTTTTTAAATTTTCTTCTAAATCTCGATATTCTAACGCCTTTTGTTTTTGCTCACGTAATGGTTCTACTTGCTGTTCTAATTCTTTAATAATATCTTCTACACGTTTCATATTATCATGTGTGCGATCTAATTTTCGAAGAGCTTCCTCTTTTCTTTTTTTATACTTTAAAACACCTGCTGCTTCTTCAAACATACTTCTACGCTCAACTGGCTTATTACTTAAAATTTCATCAATCTTCCCCTGACCAATAATATTAAAGGATTCTTTGCCGATTCCACTATCCATTAATAAGTCAGCAACATCTTTTAACCTTACTTTTTCGTTGTTAATAAAAAACTCATTTGTGCCATCCTTATAAAGACGTCTTTTAATGGCAATTTCTTCAAAACTTAAAGGAAGATAATTATCATGATTATCAAATACAAGAGTGACTGTTGCAGTACCCATAGCATTACGACTTTTACTACCAGCAAAAATAACATCTGTCATATTGCCATCACCACGTAAAGATTTTACAGATTGTTCTCCTAATACCCAACGAATGGCATCTACTACATTACTCTTTCCACTCCCATTAGGTCCTACTATACTAGCAATATTTTTCTCTAAATCAATTACAGTATTATCTGCAAAAGACTTAAAGCCTTGCGCTATAATCTTCTTTAAGTACATCTTAACCACCATCTTCTACGTTAACATTATATCAAATAATCTATTTTTAGACAATAAAAAAGGCATTATTGCCTTTCTGATTGAAAAAACTTATAGAAGTTGCTTGTAATCATCTTTTGCTCTTTACTATTAGCAACATATGCCCACATAGCGGCCATTTCTTTATTTTTCTTCATAGATTCTCCACCATCTGGAACAGTCATTAAAAATAAAGTATTAGCCATAGCCTCAGCATCAGCAATACTAGTTCCTAATACAGTAACACTGACCATATTGTCAGCTGGATAATAGGTATCAGGATCCAAAATAGAGCTATAATCTTTTCCTTTATATTCATAATAATTCTGATATTTTGCTTTTGTAACAATAACACCATTCGTAAAACTAATATTGGTTAAAATTTCTTCATTATTATTTTTAAAAGGACTTGCAATTGCTACTAAATATTTTCCAGTTGGCTCATAATAATCTCCTGCCGCAATCAAATAAGAGGCATTGATAAAATAAGCATTTAGCCCTTCTTGTTTTAAATACTCTGTAACTTTTTCAGTCGCATAACCTATTCGAATGCTATCTAAATCAATATTCGCATGATTGTTTCGAATGGTATTTTTTCCTAATAATTCTATTTCTTCTATATCTGTATTTACTTTTCTAAATTCTTTTTCTTTTGGAATACCCTCTTTAGAAGCACGATATGGTTTCCAAATATCCGTTACATCTCCCATATGAATGTTGAATTTTCCTTTACTAATTTCATTCCACTTTAACCCGAACCGTAACATTTTATATAAATCTTCTTCAATGATTATGGTATCTTCCTTAGTAGTATTATGATGAATTTGATAAAGATAAGAACTTTTATCCCGACTAGTGATTTCATCATAATGAGTATATATTTTTTCTACTTCCTCTAAGACACTCTCTGCTTTTTCTTCAGAATCTGTATAAACAGCAACTTCAATTTTAGTATCCATTGTTTCAATTGCTTTTACATATTTTTCTAATTTAGGAAGTTCTTTTTTTTCATCTTTAAAAAGGAAAAGCGCAATAGACATTAAAATTAATCCAATCATGACAAAAGAAGTAAGCAAAATATTTCTCTTTCTAATTTTCTTTTCTTCCTCTAATTTTTCATAGTCAATAGGCATCTTTAAAACCTCTTTATAAGTATTTACAAGCTCTCTACCTACTGTTTTGACATCTTTTTTCTTTGCTTCTTTGTAACCATTTTCTGTTAAATCTGGAAGTTTACCACTTAATATCTTTTTAATTTTCTTTTCGAAATCATCTAAATCCTTTGCTTTATAAACAACTTCATTTTCTTCATACTCTTCAAATACAGGAATATCTCTAATAAGGGTTGGAATTTTAGAAGTTAAAGCTTCGATAATAGGTATCCCTTCTGTTTCCTCCAAGGTTGGAAATAAATATAAATCAGCCCCACTTAAAGCGCTTTTAATCATCGAAGATTCTACATATCCCGCAAAACATAAATTAGGCAATTTTGTTTGAACAGCTTTCTTTATTTCGCGAGGAGAAGCCCATAAAGGGCTATAACCAAACCAAATAAATTTATATTCTGGAAGTCTTTTCGCAAGTTCAACAAAATCTAATATTCCTTTTCTTTTGATATAAAGCCCAATTCCAACAATGACTTTATCGTTCTTTTGATAACCATATTTTTCCCTAAACGCTAATCCAGATTCTTTATTTCTTTCAAAAAATTTAGTATCTACTCCATTACTAATTGCTTTAATTGGTCTATCCATTTGATAATTTAATAATAGGCGTTTTGAATATTCCGTTGGAGTAATAATATAATCTCCCAATTTATAACACTTTATTAACCATTTTTTGAAAATAGGAGAAACTAAATTACTAAATAAAAAAGAGTTTCTAAAATCTTCCTCTGTAGAATGAGCATGATAAACAATCCTTTTCCCATTTCTTTTTGCCTTTTTCGCATATAAATAGGATTTAGGTCCGTAAAAATTAATATGTAAAATATCATATTCATCCTTCAAATTCGTCGTATATTCAATATGATTATCTTCTAAAGCTTTTTGTTGATGTTTAATAGCTTTTCCTAATCCTGACTTGCTGATTGCTTTTAAACCCTCTGTATATAAAAGTATTTTCACGTTACATCACCAAGTTCATTATACCATGTTTTATTCTAATTTAACAAGTATTACGTCCTTACCAATCTTTTCTATTTGGTTCCATTTAATTTCTACAATATGATTAGTAAATAAGGAAAAAAAGAATCGATATTTTTCTACCATAATTCCTCGCATGTTTCCATTAGAATCTATATGTACATCAACAATATTTCCTATTTTTTTCCCATCATCGATATTTACAACATCCTTTTCTTGGAGGTCAGATAAATTCATACTACCACCTATATTATTTTATGGAATAAAAAAAGATTTAGACTACTTGAGTGCTAAATCTTCTCCGCCATTCCACTTCATACGTAAAATAATTCTTTGAATATCATCAATATTATACTTCATATACATTTCTTTTGCTTCATATAGTACATAAACATAAGTATGGCTTCCTTTAAATTCTACAACACTAGCAAAATATTGCGTTTCTACCTCATTTTTTGTACCACTATATAAAGTAGAATGAATAATACGGTCTTGTGTTTCATTCACTTTATAATTTTTTATAATCCTATGAGATTCCATTTCTTTGGTATTTTCTTCAATCTTTTTCTTTAATAATTCTTTTGATGTCATTCCATCTAAATCTGACTGATGATAAGCACTCATGGATAAATCAGCAGAGTCTTTTGTAAGCGCTAAATCATTCTCATTCGTATCTACTTGTTCCCACCTTTTAGGCAGTGAGAAAGAAATATTATCATCATCTAATACATACATAGTTTGTCTTGATAATGAATTGCATCCGCATAAACTAATTGTCAAAAGAAAGAAAACACCTATTTGAAAGATTTTTTTCATAACCCTATTCCCCCTTGTATTTATGGTTTTCTATTATATTATAAAGTATGCTAAAATGCAAGAAAAATATACTAAAAAATAAAAAATGGTTTCTTTTATGAAACCATTTTTAAGAAGTCTTTAGGAATTTCTACCCGAAATTGATAATTCTTTTCTTCAGGAGGATAGTAAAAAGATAATTCATAAGCATGTAACATTAATCTTTCAATATTATCTTTTATACCATATTTTTTGTCCCCTAAAAGAGGACTTCCTAATTCTTTCATGTGAACGCGTATTTGGTTTTTTCTTCCTGTTTCTAAAGTAATATCCACTAAAGAAATATTATCTTTTTCTTTTAATACTTGATAGTGAGTAATTGCCAATTTTCCATCTTTTTTACTACTATGGACAAATGTATTTTTGTCCTCTTTTAAATAATTTCTAATCGTACCAGACTTTTTAATAGAACCATGAATTAAGGCAACATATTTTCTTGATTTAACAATATCATTCCAATGCTCTTGTAAACTATTTTTTACTTTTTCTGATTTAGCAAATAAAACAATACCAGAAGTATCTTTATCTAAACGATGAACTACAAATACTTTTTCCTGCTTTTGATGAAGGTAATGAAATACTTGATGATATAAAGTAACTTCATTTTCTTTTGTACCACTAATTGTTAATAGTCCACTTCTTTTTAAAACAACTAAAAATTTATTATCTTCATAGACAATAGGAAAAGGTGTTGATATCACTTTATCAGTATTAATAGTTACAATATCATTTGGATGGAGAAGATATGGAAGCTTAGGTTTTCTTTCATTAACTAATATCTGTTTATGCTCTATCATACTTTTTAATTTTTTATTAGAATAATCCGTATTTTCTTTTAAAAATACTAAGATATCTTTCTCTTCTTGTACCTGGATAGTTCTTTTCATAATATCGCCTCTTCTTCCATTATAAAATAAAATTCTAAATTTGCAAGAAAAAACTAACTTTCTAATAGAGCAGTTAGTTCATCTATTTTTTCATTATCCATAGCAGGTACCCCCTCTAATGGATAGAGAATATTTAATTTTTTATATTTTTCAACCCCATATAAATGATATGGTAATAATTCTACTTTTTCTACTACTGGAAATTGCTTGATATATTCTTTTAATTCCAAAATCTTTTCTCTTGTATCATTAAGACCAGGCACAATCACTTGCCTAATCCAAACTGGTACTTTTCTTTCTTTGATTACTTTTGTAAATTTTAAGAATTCTTCCATAGTATGATTCGTCACTAGTTGATAATCTTCTTCGTTAGTAGCTTTAATATCTAGTATTACTAAATCTGTATACTCTAATATTTCTTCATATTTTCCAATTCCCACTCCAGCTGTATCAAGTGCTGTATGAATACCAATTTTTTTTAATTTTTTTAAACAGTCAATTAAAAAGTCTGGTTGCAATAAAGGTTCTCCACCGCTAAAGGTAACACCACCATTTTTATAGTAGCTTTTATTTCTATTTGCTTTCTCTTGAATCTCATCACTTGTCACTACTGTTGCTCCAATTTGATTCCAAGTTTCTGGATTATGACAGTACAAACAGCGTAATTTGCAACCTCTAGTAAATACTACCATACGAATACCAGGGCCATCTACTAGGCCCATGGTTTCGATGGAATCGATATATCCTTTCATTAAATAGTTCCGTGGAATGTACGATTAATAACTTCTTGTTGTTGCTCTTTACTTAGACGATTAAAACGTACAGCATAACCAGATACACGAATTGTAAGATTTGGATATTTATCTGGATTTTCCATAGCGTCAATTAAAGTCTCACGATTTAAAACATTTACATTTAAATGCTGAGAGCCACGAGTAAAATATCCATCCATAAGATTTACTAAATTATTAATTTGCTCCTCTTCAGAATGTCCTAAAGCAGAAGGAATAATTGAGAAAGTATTAGAAATACCATCTTCACAACAATCTTTATAGCAAATCTTAGCAACACTATTTAAAGAAGCTATTGCTCCATTTGCATCTCTACCATGCATTGGATTAGCTCCTGGTGCGAATGGTTCCCCAGCTTTTCTTCCATCAGGTGTAGAACCTGTCTTCTTACCATATACAACATTAGAAGTAATCGTCAAAATTGATAAAGTTGCACGAGCCCCTTTATATAATGGATGAGATGCTAATTTATTATAGAATTTTTGAGCTAATTCTACACCAATAGAATCTACTCTGTCATCATCATTACCATATTTAGGAAAATCTCCTTCTACTTCAAAATCAATAGCAATTCCTTCTTCATTACGAATAGGTTTTACCTTAGCATATTTAATAGCTGATAAAGAATCTACAGCTACTGAGAATCCAGCAATACCAAAAGCCATCAATTTTTCTGGATCTGTATCATGTAAAGCTAATTGTCCTGCTTCATAAGCATATTTATCATGCATATAATGAATAATATTCATAGCATCAACATAAGTCTTTGCTACTTTATCTAGCATTTTGTCATAAACAGTCATAACCTTATCGTAATCTAACACTTCATCCGTCATCTTATCGAATCCTTCAACGATAAGTCCACCTTTTACTTCATCTTCTCCTCCATTAATAGAGTATAGAAGAGCTTTCGCTAAATTACAACGTGCTCCAAAGAATTGCATTTGTTTTCCTACTGTCATAGCAGATACACAGCATGCAATTGCATAATCAGAACCATGTATTGGTCTCATTTCTTCATCATTTTCATATTGAATAGAATCTGTCAAAATAGAGATTTTCGCACAATATTTTTTAAAGTTCTCTGGTAATTTATCAGACCATAAAATTGTCATATTAGGTTCTGGTGCAGATGATAAATTGATTAACGTATGTAAATAACGGAAAGAGTTCTTTGTTACTAAAGAGTTTCCATTTTCTAACATACCACCAATAGATTCTGTTACCCAAGTTGGATCTCCTGCAAATAAATCATTGTATTCTGGTGTTCTTAAGTGACGTGCTATTCTTAATTTAATAATAAATTGGTCAATAATCTCCTGAGCTTGTTCCTCTGTTAAAGTTCCCTCTTTCATATCTCTTTCAATATAGATATCTAAGAAAGTAGAAGTTCTACCTAAGCTCATAGCTGCACCATTGTTTTCTTTAATAGCTGCTAAATATCCAAAATAAGTCCATTGTACTGCTTCATAGGCATTATTTGCTGGTTTACTAATGTCAAACCCATAAGTTGCAGCCATTTCTTTAATTTCATTTAAAGCGCCAATCTGCATACTTACTTCTTCTCTTAAACGAATTACATACTCATTAATTTCTTTTGCCTCTAATGCTATTAAATCTTCTTTTTTCTTTTCTACTAAGTAATCAATACCATATAGTGCAATACGACGATAGTCTCCGATAATTCTTCCTCTACCATAGGCATCTGGAAGTCCTGTTAAAAGACCTACATGTCTTGCTTTTTTAATATCAGTTGTATAAGCTGAGAAAACACCATCATTATGAGTTCTACGATAAGTATTAAAGTGTTTCTTCACTTCTTCATCTAATTCATAATGGTAAGAATATAATGCTTGTTCTACCATACGCATACCACCGTAAGGGTTAACAATTCTCTTTAGAGGAGCATCTGTTTGTAACCCCACGATTACTTCATTTTCTTTATCAATATATCCTGGTTCAAAATTATTAATACCTGAAACTCTTTTGGTTTCAACATCTAATATCCCATTTTCCAATTCTTTTTTTAGAAGGTCCTCACAGATTCCCCAAACTTTTTTTGTCTTATCTGTTGGTCCTGCTAAAAAGGAATCATTTCCTACATACTCTGTGTAGTTTTCTTCAATAAATTTTGCTACATCAATAGATTCTTTCCAAGCATTTCCTTGAAATTCTCTCCATTCATTTTCATAATTATTCATATTATACCTCCCAATCCGACTCTTTCATTATATCATATTTTTTAAGTTTTTTTCAACGAAATTTTTATATTTTTTATTCTTTGACAGCATTTGAGCAAACTCATAAAATTTTTCTTTTAATTTGGTCAATCCCACTTTTTTCTAAACGAGATATTTGAGCCTGACTAATTCCTAATTCTTCACTCAATTCCATTTGCGTTTTACCATATAAATACCTAGATTGAATGACATATCGTTCTTTTTCTTTTAATAAATTAAGGGCCTCTTTTAAACTAAGTCTTTCGTCCCAACTATAATTTTTGCCTGTCTTATCTTCTAATTGATCGCAAAGGTAAATGACATCACCGCCATCATTATAAATAGGATCAAAAATACTAGTAGTATCTTTTAAAGAATCTAAGGCGAGCACTATATCATATTCATCTATTTCTAAAATTTTACTAATTTCACTAACACTTGGTTCTCGACCATATTTCGCAATTAATTCTTCTTTTAATTTAGATATTCGGTATGCTAAGTCTTTAATACTTCTTGCAATTCTAACACTATTGTTATCTCTAAGATATCTTTTTACTTCTCCCAATATCATAGGAACAGCATACGTAGAAAATCTTACTTCATAAGATAAATCAAAGTTGTCAATAGCTTTAATAAGTCCGATGCATCCTACTTGAAATAAATCATCCATATTATCAATTCGATTATTATATTTTTTTAAAATAGACAACACTAGTTTTAAATTTCCTTCAATTAACTTCTCCTTCGCTGATTCTTCTCCATTTTGTAATTTTTGAAATAATTCTACCATCTCTTCATTACTTAAAACTTTAATATCCGCAGTATTCACGCCACATATTTCTACTTTATGACGTGCCATATTTTTCTCCTTTCACCTCTATATTGATGGAAAGAGAAAACTTTTATACAAAAAAAGAAGAAAAATCTTCTTTATAGTTTTTGAATAATGAAAATTATAATATCCAATAAAAAGAAAAACAATACTGGATAAAAAATAGAATTTAATGTCTTTTTACTACACTTTTGAATCATCCTTTCAAAAAGGGGCTGACATATATATAAGAAAATGACACCGCCTATCCCAAATCGAATAGAGGGTGAAAGAGCAATACGCGCTTGAAAATTATAATGATAATCCGCATATGTCTGCCACGGCCAACTTCCCATTATAAATTCACATAAATAAGAAGCAATAAGTTCCACGACTGTTGCAATCCCCATTGTCAAAAGAAAAACAACTGGAATCATTGCTATTTTTTTTCAAAAAGATTTATTACGAATCATTGGATAAATAAAAAAGAGAAATAGTAATGCTCCAACACCATATACTGGACAATAAGGTCCAAATAAGACACCGCGATTAGAAAACCCCCACTTATAAATAAATACTTCTAACACAACTTCATATATCCAACCTAATATTGCATAAAGCATAAAATAGAGATAAAAAGGTTTTAATTTATTAATAAAATTCATAATTACTCCTTTGTAATAAAAAAGATTTAGAAATCTAAATCTTACATTTTAGCGCCACAATTTTGGCAGAATGTTGAACCTGGAGCCTTTGGACTTCCACAATATGGACAATTATTATTTACAGGTTGTTGTGGTTGTACTGGCACTTGATTCATTGGTTGCTGCATTATAGGTTGAGTGATTGGTTGCATATTTTGTGTAGGCGCACTTTTTCTGCTTTTTATAAATAATAAAATTGCTAACACAAGAGCACCTACTACTCCAATTAGAATAAGATAAAATCCTATTCCAAAACTAGCTTTAAATTTATCTCCAAAAATTTTATTTACATTATTATAATCTTTAATGAGCTTAAAACTATCAAAGAAATCAATTGCAAAAATAATTAATCCAATTCCTTGAAAAATAATACTTCCAATATATTTTCTAAATGCTAAAAAGATAATAGCAACTATAGAGCATACAACGACAAAAATACCATCAGCTAGTTCTCCATTATTCCATATATAGTTTGCAGTACTGTCAAATCCTTTTTGTGTAACATAAGGTAAAAAACAACCTATAAATAATATTGCTATACAAGCAAGAAATCCTATTACTAATGGATTTTTGAAGTCAATATTAAATTTCCAACTTGTTTGTGCTTGTGGTTGCACAGGGTATCCATTATTACCCGTCATATTCATTTGATTCTGATTCATAAAACAACTCCTTTATTATATTTTTATTATAGCAAAGAAAAAAACTTACAGCAATAAAAAGAAGAAAAACTTTTTCAAAAGAAGTAAAAATATGTAAAGAAAAACGAGTTAAACTCGCTTATTTAATAAAATTCTTGGTATATGACTCAATTCAGAAAGTGTAGTGATGTTTTTCTCATTCAACTTTTTGAGCATTTCATAAAGAATTAAACTAGTACCTTCTGAATCATAGTCTGCTCTATGATGTTTATTTTCATCCCACTCAATTTGATATCTTTCCATTAAAACTGTTAAATTGTGATATTTTTCTTGTGGGTCTAAATAACGTGATAAGCCTAATGTATCGATAACATTAAAATTAAAGGCACCTAATGAATATTTGAAATAAGCCATCTTCAGAAATGATAAATCAAATTTAGCATTATGCGCTACTAATATATCTTCTCCTACCCAAGCAATAAATTTTTTTACAATTTCTTCTTCATTTGGTTTTCCAACCAACATACCATCTGTAATAGAAGTAATTCTAATAATTTCTTCACTTAATGCAATCCCTGGATTAATTAATTCATCAAATCTATCTATAATTTTATTATTTTTTACTCTTACAGCCCCTATTTCAATAATTGAATTACCATCTTTAGGATCTAGGCCTGTAGTTTCTAAATCAAAAACTACGTAAGTTTCATCAAATAGCTTATTCATTATGTCCTCCTAATAAAAAAAGCCAAAAGGTAGGCGTCCACTAACGATTAAAACCTGTTCTACCAGGTGGGTGTCTTGTTTTAGACTTTAGGATTCTCCAATAAATTGAAGTTTTCAACACCGCCTAAATACGCTGACTCCCAATACGTTAATTAGTAGGTTTTTCAAATAAAGACAAACCATACCTTCTAGCACTTTAACTATATCATCTTTTATGCATCTTTGTCAACCAACCAAAGATAAATTAATAATTTTTAATAAGAATTATTTTTGATTAGATGTTGAAATTTCTCTTACTCTTTCCTCAATCATTCCATCAATTTCATCTGGTGTAAAACCTGCTTTTCCTGCTTTTACACTTTCCCTAGAAATAGAATTTAATATATTATCTAAAGCCATAGGCGGAAGATTTGCTGGAAGAAGACTCATGATATTGGATAAATTATTAGAGGCAACAGCACCATATACTTGAAAATACTGCTCAAAAGTATCAAAAGCACCTGCTGGTAAAGTAATTCCATTAAAAGTAATAGAAGAAAACGTATCTGCTATTCCTAATGTTTGAAGTGCCTTTAATTGTGTAAATGTTGCATTCGCATCCCCACCAGGTAGCATTTTCAAATCTACTGTATAACCGTTTTTCATTTTATCACCACCTATTCTAAAGTCATTATAGCACAAAAAAAAGAAAATATAAAATATATTTTCTTTTAAGCATTAGCAGTTCCACATTCAACGCAAAATTTTGCTCCTTCTGGAAGCTCAGCTCCACAGTTAGAACACTTCTTTACTTCTGGTTCTGCTGGTGCAGTAGCTTCTTCTTTTTGTGCTTCTACCGCAGTACCACACTCTGTACAGAATTTTGCTCCTTCTGCAACAACAGCTCCACAGTTAGAACATTTCTCTCCAACTGGTTCTGCTGGCTTTTCTTCAACAGCTTCTACTCCACAATCAGGACAGAACTTAGTTGTTACAACTTTGCCACATTGTGGACATTTCTTAGCAGGTCCCACTGGAGTTTCTTCTTTTTGTGCATATGGGTCATAAGCTTGACCATTGTTTTGGTTACCATTAAATGCATTTTGCATTACTCCAGTACCCATTCCACCAGATGCCATATTCATCATTCCAATACCCATGAAGCCATTTGCAGCGCCATTGGCATTTCCTGCCGCTGTTTCCATAACATTAAGAACTCTACCTTGTTGCATCATAGAATTAGAATTATGCTCATATTCATCAATCTTCTTTTGTGAATCATCATCTAATGTTACAGATTCTACAGCAAATCCAACTAACTTAACTCCCCTATTACGAATAGGCTCATCAAATACTTTTTCATCCATAATTGTTTTAATTTCATCTGTATTACTTGGTAATTCTAATACTGGAACTTTATGCTTACTATTTCCTAATTCGTTAAGAATATTTTGGAATGAAGCAATAACTTCAGATGACATTTGTTCAATTAAGTCATCTTTCTTAACAACATCTGCAGTTCCGGCAAAAGTTCTCATAAATACTGCTGGTTCAAAAATTTGGAAAGTGTATTTTCCATAACATCTTACTTTTACGCTTAATGGATTAATAGAACCAGTCATTTGATTTGGAATAGCATGAGACCAATCTTGGAATGGAATTGGCGTTGCTGTACCAAATTTATTATCTGTTATTTCTTTCTTATTAAAATAGAATACTGCTTGCTCTTTAGCAGGTGTTCCATTATACGTAAATCTTTGCCACATTTCTTTAAATACTGCACCAAAATCTCCGCCAAAGAATGATGGGGATGTTGATGCATCAAACGTATAAGTTCCTTCCTCTGCTGTTGCATCTACTACAGCACCAGAATCGTAAATAACTGCGATTTGTCCTGGCGCTACTATAATATTACTTCCTTTTGAAATTTGTCCACTTGAAGTGGTAGTTTTTACCATTAATGTGTCAGAACCCATATCGTCACATTTGATCAGGTCTTGCCATTGATCGCCTAATGTTCCGCCTATAGCTCCTGCTGCGGCTTTAATTAAACCCATAAAATATACCTTCTTTCTTAAAACTCTGCATAGGAACTACATTCCCATGACTTTAAATTAACTTCCTGTACTGCAGTTCCACAGTAATCACAGAACTTGTGGCCTAGTGCTTTGATTGCTGCACCGCAGTTTGGACAATTAATCGCTAAAACTTTTGCAGACGCATCTACTTTTGAGACATCATAAACATAAATAAATTTACATTGATATCTCGTCTGCTTTTTATATTTCGTAAAATCGACTAGGATTTTTTCATTCTTTTTCTTTTGATAATAATATTCTAATGCAATAGAAATTGTAATAGTTGCCATTCCATTCTTCTTTTCATACTGAAAAATAGCAAACTTATGAAAATGAATATCATCATATCTTTCACTAATATTAGATGTCTGATAATCTTCAACTATCGTTTTTACATTAGATTGTAGAAACGGCAAAGAAGATAGCTCTTCTACATCTTTATTTTCTATGGCACTAAATACCTTTCGTAAAGCATTTTCTGCTTTATTATATAATTCCTGCTCATTAAAATCAGGAAAATCTTTTCTAATATTTGGTAGTAATAAAGAGGTCATTCCTGAAATACTGCGCGCACGTGTACTATCCTCTTCTTTAATACGTGCTACCTCATCAGCCATATCACTTAAAGAATTTACTTTAAATCCCATTTTATGCATTGCTAATTTCACTCTTCCATAAATTATTAAAGCAATGATTCCAAGAAATAAAATAACCCCTAATAATACTCCAATAATAATTGCTAAAACATCCATAACTCTGCCCCCTAAAACTTAAATCCACACATAATACAAATTGGACAATCTGGTTTTAACTTCACTCCACATACTGGACACACTTTCTCTGGAGGCTGGCTATTATTTTCCATTGGTCTGAGCAATGGTCCATTTCCAGAATTTACTTGGAAAATAGAAGTTGGATCCATCGGATTAACTCCATTACCATTCATCATAGGTTGATTCATTGGCATTGGTTGCATCATCTGCGCATTTGATGCCATCATTGGTTGCCCCATAGATAGATTTTGCTGTTGCATATTATTCATAGGCTGACTATAATTCATAATTGGATTAATATTACCATTCATTATAGGTTGATTCATTGGCATTGGTTGCATCATCTGTGTATTTGATGCCATCATTGGTTGCTGTACCATAGGCTGTGCCATCGATAAATTTTGCTGTTGTATATTATTCATCATTGGTTGTTGAAAAGACTCACCCATCTTAGGTCCATTAGGAACTACATCTGTAAAGAAATTTTGTTTAATTCCCATTGCTTCAGCTCTTGTCATTTCTGGTTGTGGTAATGGTTGTGGCTGAGGTTGAGGCACTATTGGAATTGGTGGCGCTACTGGCTGTGGCTTCATAAGAACTCCAACTGGTAATTGGTCAGGCTCAGCAATATTCATGCTAACAATTTGATCAACTCTAGTACCAGGCTCAATCGTTGTTCTTTCTCTCATTCCTTGCATTGCTTGCTCTGTTAAATTAATTTCTGGAACATCAATTTCAGGAACAGCATTTACATTTGGAAGAGATAAATCTGGAACTTCTGCTAATCCTGGTAAACCGTCTGCTCCAAATGGAGAAGCAGCTTGAACTGGTAAATCTAATGAAGAACCATTATTCTGAGGAATAGGCATTGATTGATTGTTTTCTATTTTCGGAATAGCAACTTCACTACTATTAGAAACACCCTGATTTTGGATTTCTTCTCCCACTGCTGATGGAAGATTAGATACAGATGCTTCTGATACTGGCGGGATTATTTGTGGCGCTTCTATTGCAGGCTGTACTGGAGCTACATTTTCAACAACAGATGGCGCTATCTCTGGAGCTGTTACCACTGGTTCCAATGCTGGCTGCTGTACACTAACCACTTGATTTACTATAGGGACTTGTTGTTGCTCTATTGGTTGCTGATTGATAATAATTTGTGGTGCTACTACTGCCTCTTTTACTTCTGGAATTATTACAGACTGTTGGATTTCAGGTACTGAAGCAGTAACTTCTGGTATTGATGAAGGTACTATCTCTGAAACCGGAGCTTCCACCTGCTCTAAAACAACAGATGGCGTTATCTCTGGAGCAACAGTAACTGGAGTTTGACTTAAAGTAGAAGAAATAACTTCTGGCATTGGCTGAGGTACTTCTATTACAGGTTGTACTGGAGTTACATTTTCAACAATAGATGGTGTTATTTCTGGAACTATTGTCACTGGTTCCACTACTGGTTGTGACACATTAATCGTTGGTTCTTCTACTATAGGTATCTCAACTGGTATCTCTTCTGTTAGGCTTTCTTGTTGTATAAAAGGTGCAATCACTGGTGGGGCCATTGGATTAATTTCTGGGACATCTAAAGATGTTTCTTCTATAGATGGTTCTATGCTTGAGATTTCCATTTCTGCCACTGATTCAGTAGAAATATTTTCTTCCATATTCTCAAATGGATTTGGTAATGGGGTTTCCTCAGGGTTCTCTATAGGAGTTTCTTCCACTATCTCTTCTTTTGCCTCTACATCATGAATAGCAGCTACTTCTGTAGCTTTAGCATCACTCTTCTTAGATTGAAAATCATAACGTTTATTAATAGGAATAGGTCCTAATGCCTCTACTGGTTCTGCCGCCTCTAAAGCAACTTCATGAATTATGATTTTAGGTTCTTCTTCTATTGGTTCTGACGTTGTTTCTATTTTTTCTTCTATCGTTGTTCTTTCTTCTGCTTCTGTCACTTCATTTTTGTAAAGTTCATTATAATCAATGGTTGATTCATCTTTAGAAGATTCTGCTAATTCAAAATCAGGTTTCTCTTCCACTTTTTCAGAAGGAACTTCTACTACTTCTTCTTTTGGTTTAGAAGATTCTTTGTATAAACTGTTATAGTCGAAAGTTAAATCATCAGCAGTTGGCAATACTCTTTTCAAGTCTTCTACTTCATTAGCAGAAGACATTGCTTCCACTTCGTTGAAATCTTTTTTAACAGTTACGGAATCTTTAGGTGCTTCTATTTTTCTAGTAGCCATAATCGGAGCAATTCTATCAATTACCTCCGAATGTCCTAATGACATAGCCCCTAATTCCGCTCCAATGTCAGCTACTTCTACAGCTTTTAATGAGAATGAGGTATCCACTTTTACAGGCTCCATTACATATCTTCCTGTACCATCTAAGTCAATATAGGATGCTGCTAATAATGGGAAAAATAACGGTGGACATAAAATGAGACCAATTCTCATAAAATAACCTTTTCTACAATAAGCACCTAATTTCCAACCAACTAATACCAATATAAAAGGAATTCCAACAATATTAACAAATGGAATTACCATTACTAAAAACATCCAAACTGGAATATCTAGTATTTCCATTAGCACCATGTGATTATAAATTGGAATAAGTGCTTTCCATGGTTTTTGTTTAATCTTATAAAAGATAACAGCTAAAGAGAAAAACATTGCAATAATAAATGAAGTTACTACTATAAAGGTAAAGCTTCTATTCTCTTGAATAAGCTCTATAAATTGTTTGAAGGCTTCACTCATACAATCTTCCTCCCTATTCTTTTACACTATTAATAGTTTACCATAAATCGTTATTGAATTCAATAAAAAAGTGTTAGAAAAAGATGGAGAAATATTTTTAAAAGAAAAAGACTATCGAAACAAATTTCAATAATCTTTTTTTCTATATTATTTTCTTAATGAGATGTGCAATTCTTCTAATTGCTTTTCAGATACCTGATTAGGTGCTTCACTCATCAAACAAGAAGCACTAGCAGTTTTAGGGAAAGCAATAACATCTCTTATATTTTCTGTTTCAGCAAGCAACATTGTTAAACGGTCTAAACCAAAGGCAATACCACCATGTGGAGGAGTACCATATTTTAAAGCATTCACAAAGAAACCAAACTTTTCTTCTATTTCTTCTTCCTGTAATCCTAATGCTTCAAACATCGTATTTTGAACGTCTTGATTATGGATACGAATAGAACCTCCACCAGCTTCATAACCATTAATAACAATGTCGTAAGCTTTTGAATAGCAATTTCCAGGATCGCTAATTAATTTCTCAACATCCTCATCTTTTGGGGAAGTAAATGGATGATGACAAGCAACATATCTTTTTTCTTCCTCACTATATTCAAAAGATGGAAAATCAACAACCCATAATAATTCATATTTTGATTTGTCAATTAAATTTAAATCTCTTCCTAGTTTTAAACGAAGTGCTCCTAAACTAGTTTTAACAACCTCTTTTTTACCAGAAATAATAAATACCATATCGTTTTTTTCTAATTTTAAAGTAGATATTAACTGTTCTTTTTCTTCTTCACTTAACAGTTTAGCGATACTACCAGTCATTTCCTCTTCTAATTTAAGATAAGCTAAACCACCAGCGCGATACGTTTTTACATATTCTGTTAATTTATCTATTTCTTTACGAGAATACTCATTTGCACAATTCTTAGCAACTAAACCATTAATAATTCCTTTTTCTTCCAATACACTTTTTAAAAAAGAAATTTCTGTATTAGCAAAAATAGAACTAATTTCTTCTATTGGCATACCAAATCTTAAATCTGGTTTATCAGAACCATATAAATCTATCGCATCTACATATTTCATTCTTCTAAGTGGAAGTGGAATTTCAATTCCTTTTACAGACCTAAAGATAGAAGCTACTAATCTTTCACCTAAATCCATTACATCATTTTCTTCTATAAAACTCATTTCTAAGTCTATTTGAGTAAACTCTGGTTGCCTATCTGCCCTCAAATCTTCGTCCCTAAAACATTTAGCAATTTGGAAGTATTTTTCCATTCCTCCAACCATTAATAACTGTTTAAATATTTGTGGAGATTGAGGTAAAGCATAAAATTTACCGTCATTGACACGAGATGGAACCAAATAATCACGAGCACCTTCTGGTGTAGACTTACAAAGAATTGGAGTTTCTATTTCCAAAAATCCTTCACTATCTAAGAAATTTCTAGTAGCTATTGTAATTTTATGACGTAATTTCATAATTTCTTGAAGTCTTGTTCTTCTTAAATCCAAATAACGATATTTTAATCTTGTATCTTCTAAAGCGGTTGTATCTTCACTAATCTCAAATGGTAATTCTAAAGAGGTATTTAAAATAGTAAAAGTATTCACTTGAACCTCAATTTCTCCTGTCGCTAATTTATCATTTTTGCTTTCTCTTTCTAAAACTTTACCAGTTACTTTTAAAACATATTCATTTCTTACAGTTTCAGCAATCTTATAACATTCATCTTCTGGCCTAATCACTAATTGAATAATTCCACTGCGATCTCTTAAGTCAATAAAAAGTAATCCTCCCAAATTTCTTTTTTTGGCTACCCATCCATATAATTCTACAACTTCTCCTACATTCTTTTTAGATAATGTAGCATTTTCTATTTTTTTCATATTATCCCTCCTAGCAAATAAAAAAATTCTATAAAGATAGGGACGAATACTCGCGGTGCCACCCTACTTCATAGAATTTCTATGCTCTTTTTTTCTTTAACGCAGAATTACGTTTATTTAGCGTTTGGTGTCTTCTTCTTTTCTATTAACTGATTTTCACCAACCATCAGCTCTCTACTTAACAGGGAAAAGAATACTCCTCCAAACAAATAATACATACATTTTAATCCTTTTTTAACAATTTGTCAATCTCTCAATTACTTCCTCTACAGAAATTAATTCTTGACTTCCTGAAATCATATCTTTAAAAGCAACTTTTCCTTCTTTTACTTCTGTTTCTCCGATTACTAAGACATAAGGAATTCCTAATCTATCTGCATATTTCATTTTTTGTTTCATTCCTTTATCTTGATAATAAACGTCTGTTTTGATTCCCTTATTTCTTAACTTACTAGCTGTTTCTAATACATAAGCATTATTTTCTTTATCCATTGGAACTATTAATACTTGACTAATTGTCGTTTTAGATTCCCCTACTAAGCCAATTTCCTTTAGTTGTGAAAACAATCTTGTTAATCCAATAGAAATTCCAACACCTGGTAAATGTTCCTCTGTGTAATAATCCGCTAGATTTTCATATCTTCCCCCAGAACAAATACTACCTAATTTTGGATATTCATCTAAAATTGTCTCATAAACAGTTCCTGTATAGTAATCTAGACCTCTTGCAATCGTTAAGTCAATTTTAAAATAGTCTTCTAAAATGGCAAAGCTTCTTAAAGAATTTATTACTGTTTCTAATTCATATAAACCTGTTTGAAAAGTTTCTGTTTGAATTTCTAATTCCTTTAAAGCCTTTATTTTTTCATCATTAGTACCAGTGATTGCTAAAAAAGATAGTACTTTTTCAATCTGCTCTTCTGTTAATTCTAAACTTTTTAATTCTTCTTTTACAGCAGAAACTCCTATTTTATCAATCTTATCAATTACTCTTAAAATATCAGATGAAATTTCTAATAACCCTAAACTTTCAAAAAAGCCATTTAAAATCTTTCGATTATTGATACGAATGGTAAACTTTCCTAAATTTAATTTTTGAAAAACATGATAAATCACAGAAGGTATTTCGGCATCATAAATTAAATCTAAATTATCATTTCCAATGATATCAATATCACATTGATAAAATTCTCTAAATCTTCCTTTTTGAGGTCTTTCTCCTCTAAATACTTTTGAGATTTGATATCTTTTAAATGGAAATATTAAATCGTTATAATGACCTGCTACATAGCGCGCCAAAGGGACTGTTAAATCGAAACGTAAAGATAAATCTGTATCTCCCTTCATAAAACGGTATATTTGTTTTTCGGTTTCTCCTCCTGCTTTTGCAAGTAATACTTCTGATAACTCAATTGTTGGGGTATCTAATGGCAAAAAACCAAATTCTTCATAGACACTTCTAATCGTATCTACCATATTATTAAATGTTATTTGATCTTGTGGTAACAATTCCATAAAACCTGGTAATGTTCTTGGTTCAACTTTTTCTTTCATTTTAATCTCCTCTTTCTTTTTTAAAACCTTTAAATTTAACGATTCTAATGTCGAAAGTGGACCTCACTAAACTTTTTTACCCACTCTTTAATTCCTAATTTCATGTTTCACCTCATAATACTACTAGTATATATACTTTTCCATCATTAGTCAATATTCTTGACTTTTACATAGTTTCTTTCTAAAGCATTTTCTACTAATACTCCTAAATCTTCTAATAATTTATCTCTTTCTTCTTTGGACTCATACCATTTGGTAAGAGTTGTATCTACATTTTGATAAAAAATTCCATAACGAATTGGAAGTGTTAATAAACGCAATCGATTTCCTAATTTTTCACCATAAGGATACAAAGATACAATTTCCAACAAATTCGCATTATTAACATGAATTGGTTGAATAGTATTTTGAAAAGTGACATACATTCCGTCTCTCATATCTACAAAAAGTTCTGGATTCTTACCAGAATAGATATTAGGCTCTCTTTTCATAATTGGATAAAAATGACGCTCTGAAATCGAATAAATACCTTCCAATCCAAAATTGTTTACTAATACTTTATCCTCATCAATAAAGGCAAGAAATTCTGCCTCTAACAAAGTTTCAGAAGTAGCTTTTTCAATTAATTTCATGCCATTAGATGTTTTTTCAATATAGTGGGTAAAACAATAGATTTTAATTCCATCTAAATGAAGTGAATTACTTAAAACATCTACTATTGAAATTCTTTTCTTCACAATTTGACCACTTGGATAATGAAAAGCATGATAAATATTATAATCTCCTGTCAATGCAGCTTCCTCTAAATTATTATCCTTCACTACAATGATATCTTTACTATTTTCATAAAAACCAATAAACTGATATCCGTACTGTACAAAATATTCCCTCAACATAGAAGCTGTTGAAAAAATAGAAAAAGAAGAAAATTCCTTTTCTGAGATAGTTGTAGCCCTTTTTTGTATACCAATTACTGGTTCTATTGTCATATTAGAATTCTCCTTCGTGTTTGTATTATATCAAAAAGAAATTAGAATAACAAGAAAAAAAGAAACTAAAGAGTTTCTTCTTGTTTATTCGTTTCTTTTATTTTTTCCACCTTATCACTAATAGAATTCCAGTAATACTTATAAGTTGTTACTAAAATAATAGCAATTGGAAAAGAAATAAATATTCCTGTAATCCCCATAATCATGCTACCAGCTGACATTACAAAAATAGTAAGTAATGGATGAATCGAATTCGTCTTTCCATATACCGTTGGATTAATTACATAACTATCTAAACTAGAAAGTAAAAAGAAAGTTATTAGTGTCCTGACAAATAGTCCAGGACTCACTACAAATGCTGTAATAGCAGCAATACAGTTACAAGCTATTCCTCCAAAATAAGGAATCATATTAGCAACACCTGCTAAGAAACCTAGCAAAATGGCATTTGGATGACCAATAATAGAATAGGCAATCCCATATTCAAATACAGAAATAATCATAACTTCTACTAGTCCACTTAAGTAATTTTTCATTCCTATATCTAATGATTTAACATAAGCATAAGTCTTTTGTTTTCTCTTTTTAAAGAATTTTTTTACCTCAGAACGAATTTTATCCATATCAATTAAAAAGTAGACATAAGCAGCCATTCCAAAGAACACTTTACCAAGAAAATTGATAGAACTTCCAATTAAATTAATTGCTCCATCTGATACATATTTTGTAATATCAGACATAATACTTGCAAATTGATCATTTAAGGTCCCCTGTAATTCTGATAAATTAATATCCCAATCTTTTAAAGACAATTCATTTAAAAATTCAGATATACCAGAAAATAAGCCAGATAATTGGTTAACCAAGACATTCGTTATCATATACCCTACAAAAATGACAAATGCTAACTCGACAAATAACAAGATAGCAATGGCAAACCCTTTTGGAATTCCTTTTTCTTGCATTTTTAATACAATAGGCTGTGTTGCATAAGCTAAAGCAAAAGCAATAACAAATGGTGTTAAAATAGCAATTATTTTATTAACAGCATCTATCCATAAATTTCCTGTCCAATAAATTAGGCAAACAATTAATGCAATTAAGGCTAAGTTCACTAACTTATAATCTATTCTTTCTTTTTTAATCATGTTTTTCCCCGCTCTCTAGTAAAATGGTTATAGGGCCATCATTTGTAATTTCCACTTTCATATCAGCACCAAAAATACCAGTTTGTACCTCTATTTGTTCTTTTAATTTTTGATTAAATTTATCATAGTATTCTGTGGCTTCTTTTCCAGGCATTGCTTTAATATAACTTGGTCGATTTCCTTTTTTCGCATCCCCATATAACGTAAACTGTGAAATGCTTAAAATAGAGCCCCCAGCTTCTAAGATAGACTTATTCATTACGCCTTCCTCATCATCAAAAATACGTAAATTTAAAACTTTTTTTACCATATAATCAATATCTTTTTCGGTATCTCCAGGAGTAAAACCTACTAGCAACACTAATCCTGATGAAATTTCCCCTACCGTTTTTTCTTTTACTACTACTCTTGAATGCAAACTTCTTTGAACTACTATTCTCATTAATGTATAATCCTTTCTACCTGTACAATATTATTAATAGTACGTAAATCTACCATAAATTTTTCTAAGGATTCTGTATTACTTGTTAAAACATTTAAAGTAAACATATAATTCCCGCTTGTATGAATGGTATTAATACTTTGAATACTAATATCGCTACCAGAAGTTTTTGAAATAATTGCTAACAATAAATCTTTGTTTTCATTTGCTCTAATCAATATATCTGTAGAATATTTTTTAGAAACCTCTTGGTTCCATGAAACATCTATCATGCGTTCTTCTAATTCACTGATATTAGGACAAGTAGTTCGGTGAACATTAATACCGTTTCCTTTTGAAATATAACCAACAATATCATCACCTGGTACTGGTTTACAGCAAGAGGCTACATTGACTTTAATATCATCAATTCCTTCTACAACGATATCATTTTTAACAACAATTTTTTTATTTTCACCTTTTGTTACTTTATTTAAAATAATTTCTTCTTTTGTACGACTATCATTTGTGAAATTATTTACAACTGCTATAGCAGTTAATTTACCATTTCCGATACTGATATGTAATTCATTCATATCACCTAGATGAAATTCTTCCAAAATCTTAGCTGTATTTTCTGAACTATAAAATTCCGCAAATGGGATTTTTCTTTTACGAACCTCTTTTTGAAGTAATTCTGTTCCCATTTTTAAATA
This sequence comes from uncultured Bacilli bacterium, assembly GCA_910584165.1. Lineage (GTDB taxonomy): Bacteria > Bacillota_I > Bacilli_A > RF39 > UBA660 > UBA5578. The sequence goes on from CAJTZU010000001.1 coordinate 110,510, forward strand.
TTCTTCTTTATCAATCTTATTATAGAAACTCTTAATTTTGTTTCGAGCTTGGGAAGTATAAGCCATATCTATCCATTCCCTAGAAGGGCCAGAGGAATTTTTATTAGTATTAATCTTAATAATATCGCCATCATTTAAAACATAATCTAATGGTACAATATTTCCATTTACCAAGGCTCCAACCATTGTGTCTCCTACACCACTATGGACACGATACGCAAAATCGATAGGTGTAGAACCTTGCGGCAATTCTATAACATCCCCTTTTGGCGTAAATACATAAATCGTATTTTTTAAAATATCTTCCTCCACTGTACGAACAAAATCTTCATCATTTACTTTTTCTTCTTTCAATTCCATAATCTCTCTAAAGAATTGAAGTTTCTGTTCCATAGCGTTTTGCATACTTGCTTTTACATTACTTCCTTTTTCTTTATAAGACCAGTGAGAAGCAATACCACGCTCAGCTATTTCGTCCATTTCATAAGTACGAATCTGAATTTCAAATAAATATCCTTCTAAGCCAAAGACTGTTGTATGTAAAGATTGATACATGTTCGTTTTCGGCATCGCTATATAATCTTTAAAACGTTTTGGAATAGGACGATATTTTGAATGTATAATACCCAATGTCTGATAGCATTCTTGCTCTGTATTAACAAATACACGGAGTGCTAATAAATCATAGATATCACTAAATCTTTTCCCTTTATCCAATTTTTTATAAATACTATAAATACTTTTAGCGCGTCCCTTAATTTCATGTTTAATATTATTTTTATTTAATAAGATAGTTACTTTCTCCATCATTTCATTAACAATACGGTCACGTTCTTTTCGGGTCTGATTTAACTTCTCTACAATAGAAAAATAAACATCTGGTTTATAGTAACGAAGGGATAAATCTTCTAATTCACTCTTTATCTGATTCATACCAAGTCTATGCGCAATAGGAGTCAATATATCTAATGTCTCCTTTGCTTTATCCTTTTGTTTTTTCTCTGATAAAATCCAAAGAGTTCTCATATTATGTAAACGGTCAGCCAATTTAATAATCAAGATACGTACATCTTCACTAAGTCCTACTAATATCTTTCTATGGTTAGCAATCATTGCCTCATTATCACAAGTAAACTTCAATTTGTTAATTTTAGTAACACCATTTACTAAGTCAGCTACTTCTTTACCAAATTTTTTTTCTACTTCTTCATATGTACAATCACAATCTTCTATCGTATCATGGAGAATTGCTGCACAAATAGTTGCCGCATCTGCATTAATATCTGATAAGATATAAGCAACATTTAAAGGATGAACAATATAATCCTCACCTGTTAATCTTCTCTGTCCAAAATGTTTTTCATAAGCAAATAAATAAGCTTTTGAAATTAATTTTCTTTCCTCATTTTTAGTAATATATGTACAAACCTTTTCATATAACTCATCAAAAGTTAATTTTGGGTTATCTTTTCGCATATTATCAATTCCCCTCTACTCCTAAAAAGGATCTTTCTATTCTATGCAAAAGAGTGCTATCATTTGCTCTCTTTCTTCCTTTGGTAACATCCCTAAACTGCATAAATACACTTTATCACTCGCTGTTATATCCTTGGTTAAAAGAGAATGAATATAATTTAATATTTTTGTAATCTCTTCTACTTGGTTTTCTTTCAAAAGAACTCTTTCACGGTTTTTACTAGTAATAGTTGCTACTAAAAAAAGTGCAAATACTACTGGAACATAAAAATTTATAATAGTTGCATTAGATATAAAAGTAACTGCCTCTATCAAATTTAAAAATGCAATACCACCACTTAAAATGGTTAATAATGCTGTAAAGTCATTTTCTACTGTTTCAAAATAAAGGTCTGTTATTTGTGAAATAAGAAAATGTAAAGCATCTTTATTACGAATATTTTTTTTAATATTTTCACTAACACTAATTAGAGGCAAGGATGTTTTTTCTTTCTGCATATGTTTTAATTTCAATAATTTTAATTCTGAACTTTGCTGATTAGAGATAGAATCTAAAAAGACTGTTTCTAAAATATATCTTTGTACTAAAGATAATTTTTCTATTTCTATTTTAGAGGAAATAGCTAAAGATTCCTTATCAAAAAGAATATTCTCTTCACTAATTTCATATAAAAGAGAAGCTGAAATCTGTCCTTCCCCTACTGTTATTTTACGATGATTCCAAATAGAAGATATTAAATAAACTTCTAAAGGGCTCTGCGTTGGAAGACTAGAATCCACTTTTTTTACCATCTTTTTTGACTGCTTCATGACACTATTATTTTTGATAATAAAATAAATATTTGCCAATAAAAATATTCCAGTTATGCAAAGAGCGATTATTTCCAATATTTCTTTTTGAAAAGAAATTACCACATAATAAAAAACAACTAATAAAACTAATAGAACTCCTGCTACTATTAAGCTAACAATACTTTTTTCATTATTCCCTTTTTCTTTCATAATTTCACCTACAGTAAAATTATACCACAACTATAAAGAAAAAGGAATTAACAATTAATCCCTTTTACTTTTAATTCTTCTATGTCATCTTTTGTATCTACTTCATACCATTTCTTTTTTTCAGGCTTACCGATTCTTCTTTTCTCAAATAAGTACCATATATAAAGTGCGATAAACAATGAGGAATAAGTACCAGCAAGTAATCCAATTAATAATGCATAATTGAAATTAATGATTTCATGTGAACCCAAGAAAATAAGAGAAAGTACTGGTAATAAGGTAGTAAAAGATGTAAGTAAGCTTCGATTGATTACCTCTTTTAAAGTAACATCTACTAAATTTTTTAATTCTTCTAAACTCTTAATTTTATTCTTATATAATTTTTCTTTATTTTCCCTAGCTCTATCAAAAGTAACAATCGTATTATTAATAGAATATCCAACAATAGATAAAATTGCCGCTATAAAGATAGTAGTAACTTCTAGTTTAAAAATACTAAAACAAATTACAACTACTAATACGTCATGTGTTAAAGCCACAATGGAACTAATTCCATAACTGAAAGTAAATCTTAAGGAAACATAGATAATTAATCCAATACAAGCATAAATTAAAGATTTAATAGCATTTTCTAATAATTGCTTTTTCACAATATTAGAAACGGCACCAATAGAAGTAGTAGTATCTTCATACTTTTCTGCAAAGTAAGTTTCTACTTTATCGTTATCTTTTGCTTCAAAAATATCAGATACAGTAAGATAAATAGAATTTTCATCTATAGACTCTATCTTATCAATAGAATATCCTAATTCTTCTATATCTTTCCTTACTTCCTCTACAGATAATTCAGAACTAGAGGATAAAGAAATACTAGAGCCACCCTTAAAATCAATTCCCAAATTAAATCCATTTTGACTGAAATAAATTCCACCAAGAACTAATAAAATAAGAGTTAATACTGTTAATCTTGGACACCACTTTGTAAATGAAATTTTTTCAAATATACTCTTTTTCTCTAAATTTTTAATTCCTAAAAATGCCCTATATTTATTTTCAAAAATGCCACTCTTTACAAACATACCAAGCAATAATCTCATAATTATTACCATAACAAATAACGTTACAACAATACTGATAATAAACATAGTAGCAAATCCTTTAACACTACTTTCTCCAAAGATAAATAAGATAAGACAAGCTATAAAAGTAGTAATATTAGAGTCCATGATAGAACTTAAAGAATTTTTATTACCTTTTTTAAAAGCATCTTCTAAAGTTTGTTTATTTCTTAATTCTTCTTTAATTCTTGAAAAACTAATAATACAAGCATCTACAGCCATACCAATACCAATAACAACAGCTGCTATAGAAGGAAGTGTTAATCTTCCACCAATTAAATTAAAGAATAAGAATACTAATGCAGTATATACAACAATGCCTACGCTAGCAACAAATCCACTAAAATGATAAATGAAAATAAGCACTAACATAATAGCAGCAATACCAATAATCCCTGCTACAAATGTCTTCTCTAAAGCATCTTCACCAAAAGAAGCATTAACAGTTCTTGATGATATTTCTGATAACTTAGTTGGTAAACTACCATTATTGATAAGTTCAGCAAGCGTACTTGCCTCTTCATAAGGGAATCCATCTCTTGTCGTAAGAGAAACGGAATTTCCTGTTAATTCACCCTGAATACTTGCTGCTGATAAACAGTGGGAACTACTATCTGCTCCACAAGTATCTTTTTGTTTTTCATAAGAATCTACACCTTCTTCAAAATCTAGCCAAATAACCATTACATCTCCAGCTTTTCTTACAGTCTCTGTTTTTTCATGAAATGTATCAATATCAGCTATGTCCAAATGTAAAGCATATTTTCCTACATTATTTTCATCATTAATGACTTTAACTCCTTTAGAAGAAAGCACCTCTGCGCCCATTAAGAGCTCATCCTTACCATTTCTGAAAGTTAAATTAGCCATTTTGCTAAGTGTAGACTTCGCTTCTTTCTCATCGGTAACACCCGCTAATTGAACACGAATATTATTTCCTTCAATAGAAATTTCTGGCTCGCTTACGCCTAAAATATCAATACGTCTATTAATGATTTTATAAGTACTATTAATCATATCTGATGTAACTTTTTCTCCATCAATGCTTTCTACTTTATAAAGTATTTCAAAACCACCTTGTAAATCTAATCCAAACTTAGTAGATTTAAAAAGTGGATATAAAGATACTGAAGAGATAACTGCTATTAGGAAAGTTGTAAATAAAGCGCTAACAAAACTTTTTCTTTTTGCTTTTTTTGCACGCTCTTCTCTTACTTGCTTTTTAGAAGTATTCTCTACTGAATCTTTCTTTTCAATTTTTTTAGAAACTTTTTCTTCTTCCATTTTTGTTTCTTTTTCTACTTTTTCCTTTGGAGCTACTTTTTTAGTAACTTCTCTTTTTTTCTTTTTTGCCATACTATCACCCTATCTATTATTGCTCATTATGTATTGATAAATTTCTTCATTAGAAGCATTGAAAATATCGCTTACCATCTGATGTAATAGCAAGTCTTGCGATTCCATCCATCGATTCTTAATAAGATAAATCCAAATTTCTTCTTTTGAAATATTATGATAACCATTCTTTTTTAACTCATCTACTTTACTAGCAAGAGCCGGTTCTAAACGGTTATATAAATCTTTTAGGCTAGAAAATTCTATCTCCATTTCTATTCCCCCACACTTTTACATATAATATTATATACTAAAATAGTGTCTTTTGAAAAGGAGAAACATGAAAAAAAGTAAATTTATTCAATCTAGTATCCTATTACTAATAGGTGGATTCATGACAAAAGTCTTAGGAATGCTTTCTAGAATCGTCCTAACAAGAAAATTAGGAACACTTGGAATGGGAACCTATTCTTTGTTAATGCCAACCTTTATGCTTTTCTTATCTATTAGTGGAATGGGACTTTCTACCGCTTTAAATGTCTTAATAGCAACTGATAAATACAATAATAAAAACTTATTAATTACTTCATTAATGCTATCCTTTTTTATGAATATCATTATTTCAATTATAATTCTCATTAGTGGGGATTTCCTAGTTAATCAGTTATTACATGAACCAATTCTTTATTTTCCACTTCTTTCTATTTTATTTGTATTACCTTTCATTTCTATTTCCAATATTTTTAGAAGTTATTTCTTTGCAAAAGAAAGAATGATACCTCATGTATTTAGTAATATTTTGGAGGATTTATGGAAACTACTACTAATTATTGGTTGTATGAACTTCTTTTTAAATTCATTAGAGCAAGCGCTTACTTTTTTAATGATGACAAATATTCTTTGCGAATTTTCGTCTATTATCATTTTTTTGATTTGTTTTCCAAAATTTCAGCTTCATAAAGAAGATTTTCGTTTACAAATGCAAACATTAAAAGCAATTTTTAAAATTTCTATTCCTACTACTATTTCCAGATTGATAGGCTCCATTACCTATTTTCTAGAGCCCATTATTCTTACTACTATTTTATTAAAACTCGGTTACTCTAAAAATACCATTATCACAGAATATGGAACAATTAATGGCTATGTTCTTCCCATTTTAATGTTGCCATCCTTTTTTACAAATGCAATTTCTCAAGCACTAATGCCAATTATTAGTAAATATTATCATAAGAAAGATTTTGCTTATGTTAAAAGAAAGCTATTACAAGCAATTGGTATTTCTCTTACAATTGGAGTCACTTATTCTGTTATATGCTTCTTTTATCACTCTGAATTATTAGAATTTCTATATCAGACAAACGTTGGCAGTGAATATATCCTATTTCTAATTCCTGTTTTCATTTTTTACTATTTAGAGGGTCCTTTACTCACCACCCTTCAAGCTATGAATAAAGCAAATCTAAATCTTAAAATTTCTTGCGTTAATTTCTTTATACGCACCATTTTATTATCTATATTAACTTTCTTTTCTATTGGCATGTATGGTCTTTTGATTGCCCTTAGTATTAATATTCTATTTACAGTTGTTTATTCAACCTACAAAATTAGACAATCTTTACATTTCTCTAAAACCATTATATAATGATAATAGAGGTGAACTAGAAAATGAATGATAGAGAACAATCATTGAAAAATAGAGGTATTGGAATTTACAATACCAGTTATCGTAGAAAAGATGATACAGGACTTTATAAAGGAAAAAAAACAACTTTTAAAATCAAAAAAAGAAGAGTGTTTGCAGGAGCTTTAATTGCTATTAATTTAATGTTAGTCTTATCTTATCATAATGCCAGAAAGGAATTAGCAGATGCTAAAACACCTACGATACCAACTGTTCATATTTTAACAGAAACAGTAGAAGTTGCAGACTATGGGGATACCATTTATGATATTGCTTCTGAATATTATAATAATGCCTATACAGGCATCTACCCCACTTTAAATGACTATGCAACAGTTATTCAAGAACAAAATGGTATTCAAAATCCTACTAGGCTTGAGCAAGGAGATTCTTTAAGAATACCTGTTATTACATCTAATCAAAATGATCATTTTATAAGAGCTTTACAAATTCAACAAGAAATTGACGAAATAAAAAAAAGTGAGTACTGGGTAGAATATACAATACAATTTGGAGATACGATTTCTGATCTTGCTGCTAAAGCTAGCGGAGACTTTAGGGAAACTCCTCTTTTAACAAAAAAGATTATAGCAAAAAATAATCTTTCGGGTATCCTTAGAGAGGGAATTACTATTTATATCATTAATCCAAAACTTGGTCCACTAAAAATAGAATTACAAAAAGTTCAAGACCAATTTCAACAATCTTTAAAAGAAACGGAGGAGATAACAAAGACAAAATAAAAAACCGATAACGGTTTTTTTATTTTGCAACTGGTTTATTATTATAACATGTAATAATATTTTCAAGTAGCATTGCAACAGTCATTGGTCCAACTCCTTTTGGAACAGGGGTAATAAAAGATGCCTTTTTAGAGACCTTATCAAAATCAACATCTCCACATAGTTTTCCATCTACACGATTAACTCCTACATCAATAACAACTGCTCCTTCTTTAACCATATCCTCTGTAATCATTTTAGGAGATCCTACTGCTGCTACTAATATATCTGCTTGTTTTGTTATTTCTTTTAAATTTGTAGTTTTACTATGGCAAACAGTTACTGTTGCATCTTTCGCTAACATTAAAGTAGATAAAGGTCTACCAACTAGTTTTCCTCTACCAACAATTACTACATGCTTCCCTTCTAAAGAAATTTCATATTCCTCTAGCATTCTCATAACTCCTAATGGAGTACAAGGAACAAGTGTCTTTCTACCATTAATCATTCTTCCAGTATTGATATCTGTTAATCCATCAACATCTTTACTATTACTAATAGAATTTGCTATTCTTTTTTCATTATAACGTTCTGGAAGTGGTAGTTGTACTAAAATACCATTTACATAATCATCATTGTTTAATTCTTTAATTTTATTAATTATTGTTAATTCTGGAGTGTCATCATCAAATTTATAATGTCTAAAGTAAACCCCTACACTATTACAAGCCTTTTCTTTTCTTTTTATGTAAGAGTTACTTGCGGGGTCATCTCCTACCTGAATAACAGCTACACTAGGTCTTATCATACAACTTTTTAATTGCTGTTTCATCTCTTCCTGTATTTTTAAACTTAATGATTCTCCATCCATTATTGTACTCATATTATCACCTCAAAAATGTTCTGGTAGTTTTGCCTACCATCTACCTTAATTATAACAAAAAAGAATAAATTTCAAACAAAAAAGTGATAGCTTTACACTTTTTATAGAATTTTGTGTAAAGAAAAAAAGAAAACTACGAAAATTCGTAGTTTATTGTTTCATAAATTCCTTATATTTTGGCAATACTTCTTCCACTGGACCATGCTCCATAAAACATCCATCATTAATCCATAATACTTCATTACATAAACTCGCAATTGTATCCATATTGTGGGAAACAATTAAAACGGTTCTATGCTCATCAGAAATTAATTCTTTCATTTTATTATAACTCTTTTCTTTAAATTGAGCATCTCCAACACTAAGAACCTCATCAATTAGCATAACATCTGTCTCTAAAATGGCAGTAATGGCAAAAGCTAATTTAGAGTACATTCCTGAAGAATACGTTTTAACTGGTTTATGAATGAAATCACCAATATCCGCAAATGCAATAATTTCTTTTTCTTTTTCTCTTATTTGTTCCTCAGAAAATCCCAAAAGCATTCCAGATAAATAAATATTTTCTTTTCCTGTTAGTTTTTTATTAAATCCTACTCCAATGGATAATAAAGAAACAGAATTGCCATGTAAATCTATCATACCCTTATCTGGAGAAAAAATTCCAGCAATTGCCCTTAGCATAGTAGATTTTCCAGAACCATTTCTACCGACAATTCCTAAGATTTTTCCTTCTTCCAGTTCAAAATTAATGCCTTTTAAAGCTGGAAATAATTCTACCCTTGATTTCATCTTTGACCAAGAAGCACGAATAGAAGTCTTCTTTAAACCACGGTAAGTAATATAAAGATCTTGTACTGTAACAGCAATTTTCTTCTTAGAATTTTCCTTTTCTACCTTTTTCATTAAATCACCTTCGCATAACTATTTTCGTTTTTATGAATGACATGTACACCAATCATACAAAGTAGAATACCTATAATAAGCCAAATTCCAAGGCCTTCAAAACTTGGCAATTTTTGTTCTAAGAAGACCTTTCTAAGTTCATTCATACAAAACGCTATTGGATTAGCTCTCAATAATAGAAAACACAATGTTGGACGAGAAGATAATTTCGCAGAAATATTATAAAATACTCCTGATAAATAGAAAACCATCTTTAAGCCAATATTCGTAAGATTTCCTAAATCATTCAAAGTAACTCCAAAATGCATTAATAATAATCCAATTCCAAAAGTAACAATATATAACACAATAAAAATAGGAATAAAGAACAACATATGCCATGTAAATGGAACATGCTGAAAAATCATAAGCGCTATAGCAATTAAAAAAGAAATTCCCATTTTAAATACATAAGTAAAAGATTTAGATAATAATAAAATATATTTTGGTATATAAACTTTCGTTACCAAATCCCTATTATTGATAATGAGTTTTACACTACCATTAATCATACGATTAAAGAAATCCCATGCTGTTAATCCAATGAAAACAAAAGATGCAAAATACTTTTCATTATTTGGAAATACTACTCCAAATACAAAAGTATAAATAAGCATAAAACAAAGTGGCTCTATTACCCACCATAGCCAATTTAAATAAGAATCTGCTACTTCACTTTTTAACTCTGCCTTTGCTGAATAGATTGCATATTTATAATATTTTCTTAGATTGTAAAAAAATTTCTTCATACTATCCCTTCTTTCCTACATAAAAAATGCTTAATACTTTTGAAAATTGATATAAAATTTCATTACTCTTTTCCATAGCAATAGTTTTCTCAAATGCTTTACCACCTATCGTTAAAGCGGCAATAACCCCTGTAGTAATAAGAGAAGAAAGGAGCAAAGATACATTCCACATAGTAGAAACAGAAGTGGCAATAACAACACCTGCCGAACCAGATACGATTCCGCAAATATCTCCAATAACGTCATTACAGAAAGAAGAAACTTTACCAGCATTTCTTTTTAACATAACAGCTACTTTAGCAGGCTTTATTTTTCTAGCACTCATGGAGTGAAAAGGAGCCTCCTCAGCTGTTGCTACAGCCATCCCCACCATATCAAATAAGACACCAATTAATATAAATAATAAAACGATAATAGTACTTACCAATAGACTAGTCTTTTTTAAGGCCACTTCTGAAACAAAAGAAAATGTTACAGAAATAGCAAAAGCTAATAGTGCTAATTGTAAAGCCCATTTATATTCATTCCATTTACTATTCTTTTTATCTTGTTTATTTGACTTTGATTTCACATAAATCCCCTTCTATATAACATTTTCATTCTACATAATTTTCTTTTTTTTGTCAATTTATTTTTTCAAGTCTTTCTCTGTCTCTTTCACAATATAAATTGGTCTTTTTTTCGTTTCTAAATAGGTCTTTGATAAATATTCACCAATAATACCAATACAGAATAGTTGAATACCTGATAAGAAAAACATAACACATATCATAGAAGGCCAACCAGATACTGGATCTCCCCAAATAAGTGTTTTCGCAATTATTACTAAAATAGCAATGAAGGAAACAAAACAAAAGAAAATTCCTAAAATAGCAGAAAGTAATAAAGGTACTGTAGAAAAGCCAACAATTCCCTCTATTGCATAAACTAATAATTTAAAGAAATTAAACTTAGAAGTTCCTGCCACTCTTTCAGTATTTTCAAATTCTACCCATTTGGTATCAAATCCTACAAAACTAAAGAGACCCTTAGAATAACGGTTATACTCCTGCATCTCTAATACAGCATCTACCATTCTTCTTTTCATTAAACGAAAATCTCTTGCACCTGCCACCATCTCTGTTTTCGATAATTTAGAAATAATCGCATAAAAACATTTAGTACAAAATTTACGAAGAAAAGAATAACCATTTCTGCTAACGCTTCTTGCTGCTACACAATCATAACCTTCTTCCTGAATAGAACGATACATTTCTTCAATTAAATAAGGCGGATCTTGTAAATCAACATCCATAATCGTAACATAATCTCCTGTAGATGCTTTTAATCCTGCATACATAGCAGCTTCTTTTCCAAAATTTCTTGAAAATGCAATATAGCGAACTCTTTTATCCTTCTTGGCTAATTCTCTCATTTCAGATAAAGACCTATCTTTTGAGCCATCATTTACATAAATCACTTCAAAAGTTAACTCCTTCATCTTGCTCATTGTTTTACTTAATTCTTGATAAAATAACTTAATATTTTCTTCTTCATTGTAGCAAGGAACTACAATAGAAATTGCTTCTTTTCTCATAAACTACTCCTTTTCTGAAATAAAATATATTTAAAATCAATTTCCTCAAACCTTTGTGATACTTCTTTTACAATTTTATAATTCCTATATAAATAAGGAACAACAATAAGGTTTGAATCCCTTTCTTCTTTTACTCTCATAATAATAAAATCTACTTTTCCCTCTTGAATAACTTTATTTTGCGAGTCTTCCATCTCGGGGAATGCCGAATATTCAATATTGGCTTTTTCAAAATATTTCTCTGTTGGTAAAATATCAGCAATGGTATAAAAGCCTCCATCAATATTACCATAATAAAGCATAGTAGGATTTTTTTCTTTATTCATAATATCTGCAAACTGATACTGCGCTAACGACTCTTTTTTAGTCCCTATAAAATAGGTATTTGGATTTAATGCATAAACAAATATCCAAAGGATAGGAATTAAAAAAAGAGTGAAATACTTATTTGGCATTTTTACTTTTTCACATAGATTTGCTACAAAAATACCAAATAAAATAACAAATGGGCTAAGCACAAAGAAATAATATAAATGGCTTTTTAAACCAATATAGTTAAAAAAGAAGGTAAAAAGAAATAGAATAACAATTCCTAATTTCATCCATCTTTTAATCACTTTTTTATCTCGTAGAAAAGCAATTAATCCAATTATTAAAGTGAACATATAAATAGAGTTTATATTCATATTTTCACAAAATATTTTTCCTAAAAGAATAAGTCTATCTAAAAATGGTATCAAACTTTCAGAAGCAGGATAAATAAAAATATTTAAATAAAAATATGTATCCAATAAATCTACTAAAGCTCCTGTTATCCAAAAATAACTAAGAATAGGAATAGTTACTAATATCATGCCAAATAAATAAGCAAAAATAATAGAAAATATTTTTTTATATTGCTTAGAAATAACTAATAATATTCCTATAAAAAATACCCATCCAATCCAAAATCCTAATAAAATAAATTTTGTCCAAAGAATAATTCCTACTAGAATACCTTCATAAAAATAAATTTTTGTTCCTTCCTTTAAATAATTTTTATCCTTTATTAAATAAAGGAAATGATAAAAACTAATAAAGAAACACGGCAGCATGATTTCTTCACATCCCCCACCATGTGTGAAGGATGGCATCGTCAATAAAATCGCTAATAAAAAAGGAGCTGCTGGATAAAATTGTTTTTCTCTTTCATACAATTTTAAAATTTTATAAAAATAAATTAATGAAAGAGTAAAAGAAAGAACTTCTATCAAATAAATTCCAAAAAATGTCCTATTAGAAATAAGGTACCCTATTCCATAGATAAAATAAAGAATGGGCCCCTTTTGCTCAAATAAATCTTTGAAAGGAACTAAACCATTCATCAATCCTTTGCCCATTGTAAAAAAAGCATTCGCATCTACCCAATCATTAATAGGATAAATTGGAGAAGATTTTGTTCCAATTAATAAAAATAGAAATGATAAAAAAAGTGAATAAATAACTACTTTTCTTTTCTGTTCCATAAGTTCTCCCACTAAAAAAATTATACCATTTTTCTACTTATAACACAATTCTTTTCTATTATAAAAATAAACATTTAATGAAGAAGTAGATTTTTCTTAGATTTGGCACTCCACACACGAAAAAAAGGACATAGTCCTTTTTATTTACTTCTTGAAATGGCTATTAGTATAGTTAACTTTACGTCATAGGTCAAGCAGAATTTCTCTAGTTTCCACATCACGTTACCATGATTGCGGTTCCCCTTTAAGGAAACTAATACAACGTTACCGATTGTATGGCTTGATTACCACTTAGTACGCACTGCAATCCTATACTACATGACACTCTAGGAGTTTTCCTCACCAACTGTCTATTGTTAGTTCTTTTTTGCAACATATGTTTCAAGTAGCGATACATAACTAATTCTAGCTATAAACTAGTTACGGTGAACAACTATCCCCATATCTCACTCAAGACAAGCTACACTACTCATAACTTTCGCCACGAAGTAGGTTCAAGCCTTACCTGTATTTTATCCATCAACTTACGTGTATAGGTAAAACACATAATAAGGTCTCCATGAATGCTGGGTCGTTTGCGTATGCCATTACGGACGCCCAACACTCTACCTTTCAGCATCCACCCCAAACTGGGCGTAAGAAGCAAACACCAAAAGTTTCACAGATGTGCTCTTTAACAGCTTTTTAATTCTGTCTTCACAATAGACATTATTGACTAGAATAATGTGCCATCAACAACTATCATTTTATCAAAAAATACCGAACATGTCAAATTAACAAATTCAGTATCTAGTATATGTAATTTATAAAAAAATTATACTTCCCACTTCATAATTGTTTTAAAATCATTTGTAATATCAGCATCAAAAGCCTTAGTCATATCACCAATATTATGAATAACTAATTCTTCTGAAATAATTTTTTCAAAATATTCATGAGTTTCTGGATAATTTTCTAAAAATTTAATAGCAGCATCAAAGTCTTCATAACTACTTCTACTATTTCCTAATAGTGTAATACCTTTTTCTAATACCATACGAGTATTAATTCCTACTAATTCTTCTGATACTCCCATTAAAGCAATAGAGCCTTGCGGGTTAATAATATCAATCATTTGATTAATAGCGCTTTCTGCTCCTGTTCCACCGACACATTCAAAAGCATGGTCAACAGTTAAATCTTCTGGAACATCATTTACTAGATAGGTAGCATCTGCAAATTGGAAATAATGAAGCTTATTTAAATTTGTTCCAAAAACAACGATTCTAGCATTTGGAAATATCTTTTTTAAAATAAGTGCTGTAACATAACCAACACTACCACATCCCCAAATTCCAAGCGTTTGCTTTTTTAAATGACTATATTGATTAAAATGTTCAATTGCATTCATAGTGACGCTCATGAGTTCTAATAATACAGCAATCCTATCTTCTACTTTATGGTAAGGAATAATTCTATCCCTATCCATCATAACAACTGTTTGCATGAACCCATCAAAGCCACTAGCTCTAAATTTACTACTACGTAAATAATTTTCTTTTATAATTTCATTATGCTCAATAGGAGTATTTGGAATCATAACTACTTTTGTTCCTACTTCAAATTCTCCTTTTGGGTCTTTTAAAACAATTCCTACTGCTTCATGTATTAAACTCATTGGAAGTTTTTTAGCTAACACTTTAGGATCTCTTTTTCCTTGATAATATCTCTCATCAGCAGCACAAATAGAAAGATAAACAGGTCTTACTACAACCGTATTCTCAGTTTCTTGCTCTTCTACAAAATCTATACCAATTCTTTTTGGAGAATGCAAACGATAATGACAATTAATCATGATTTAAGCCTACTTCCAATATAGCATTTGCAAGTTTTAAATCATGCATAGTAGTAACTTTTAAATTGTATTCTTCTCCACGAACAAATCCAACTTCCTTTTTCTTCACTACAAATATTTTGCAAGCATCTGTTAATATTTCTTTTTCCTCACTTGTTAAAGTATCAAATGTTTTCATTAATTCCTTTATTTTAAATGTTTGTGGAGTTTGACCTAAATATAGAAAATCTCTTCTTGGAATATCACTCAAAATTTTTCCGTCTTTAGATTCTACAATAGTATCTGCTGCAGGAATAATAGTATCTACAGCATCATACTTCTTTACACATTTAATATTATCTTCAATAATACGATAATCCACAAAAGGTCTTACAGCATCATGAGTAATAATAACATCTTTCTCTGCTAACCCAAGTGTATCTTCAATATATTTACAACCATTCATAATGGTTCCATTTCTATCTTTTCCGCCTTCAATAATAATAATTTTTTCATTTGTTCCAATATATTTTAAGACTAAATCGCTCATATACCCCATCCAGTCTTTTGGACATCCAATCAATACTTTCGCAATTTCTGGAACTAGAAGAAATTGTTCTACTGTATGAATAATAATCGGTTTATTTCCTAACATTAAAAACTGTTTAGGCATATCAGTATTACCCATTCTTTTTCCTACACCACCTGCAAGTATTTCTGCATATATCATAAATTCACCACTTTCTAAAATTCATTATACCATGAATAACTAAATTTCACAACAAACGAAAAGACGAATAAAATTCGCCTTTTACATAAATTTTCTTTCGCGATGCACTTTTGATTCTAATTTTTCCTCTTTTTTTAATGCATATAAACTGGTAAGTACATTTTTTAAAGCAATATCATACATCCAGTCTTCAATAGCGAAATTAGAGGAAGGTAAAAATTCATCCGTTTCAAATTTCAAAGCACCTATTTTATCTCCAATAATAATCCTATCCTCTAAATAATTTCTATAAGGATTAATATTACCATATCGACCAATTCCTAATGATATATCGTGTTGAAAACTTTTTTCTTTGTCTTTATTTTCAGCATATTCTTTCGCTATTTGTTTTACTTCAAACATATAAAGAGCTGGTACATTAATCCCTGTATCAATGGCAACAATTAAAGCATACCCCCAATGTTTACAGTGCTCCATTAGTGTAGAACTTTCTCTTATTAGTTTTTTTTGCTTTTCATAATCATATGAAATATGTTGACGCTCCATTCTCCAATGCTGATTACGCCAAGTTAATACTCCATAACTAGCGCCTTGAATGCCATTATCAGGAAGTCCAACAGAACCAGGATTCATAAGATGAAAATCACCATAAGTATTATCATGAGATTCATGTGTGTGGGCAGTTAAGATATCTTTACACCCTATTCTTTTTAATTCTTCAATTTTTTCGGTCGTTAAAGGCATCTTATGTTGTAAATAAATTGGGGACATTCCTTCAAAAGAAACGACTAAACTATCAGGCATTTTGGCAATATAGTCTAAAGTATCCTTCGTCATTCTATCACAAGAAAGTAAGGCTGCTCCCATCGTAGTATCTATTCCCCAAGGAACTCTCTTTTCTTTATCCACTTCTCTTTTATAAGGTATTACCATTCCTGTTTCTCGATTGCCAGTAATCGCATATACTAGATATTTTTTTTCTAATTGTCGTATCAGTTCCATACATTCTTGTCCTTCAAGGAAATCACAACAATAATCTCCTAAAAAGAGAAATCCATCTATAGTGTTTCCATAATGTTCTAAAGCATCCATAATAATCGCCTGAAGAGCTGTAATATTTCCATGTATATCTCCTAGTACTATTAACCTCATCTTCTCACTTCCAATTTTATTTATTTTTTCTCTTTAAATATTAAATGATATGTCTTTTTGGTAGAGTTTCCATCACAAGCACTCATAAATTTTCTTTTAAAGCCTTCTCTTTTCTTTTCCATTAAATCTTCTTTTTGAATAGCAGATATTAATTCTTTACTACTTTTAGCAACACTTCCAAATACGTATTCTTCAAAAGGATAATATAGACCTCTACCATTTTCATATTCTTCTAAATCATAAGTAAAATAAACAATCGGTTTATCTAAAAGTACATAATCAAAAATGACAGAGCTATAATCCGTTACTAAAATATCCGTAATAAAAAGAAGCTCGTTAATATCACGATATTCTGAAAAATCATAGTAAAAATCCTTATATTGCTCTAAAGAAGGCACCTTCACTTGCTTATTTAAAATATTATTATATAAGGCTGGATGCCATTTAAAAATAAATACATACTCATCTTTTAATTCCTTATATATTTTCTCAAAATCTATCTTGTCAAAGTCATAGTAAGCTCCACCTTCCTCTATATTTCTATAAGGGGTTCCACGATAAGTAGGCGCAAATAATATAACTTTTTTCTTTTTTAAATACGGATACTTTTGATATAATTCTTCTTTTGTTTTTTTGATATATTCTTGCTCAAAGAAAGAATCTGTTCTTAAAAATCCAGTATCATGGACTTTATCTAAAGAAATACCAAAAGCCTCTGCATAATTCTTACGAATTCCTTCTCCACTAACAATTGCTTTTGTATACTTTTTATATCCTCTATGGACTTTTTTGATATCTCCACCATTTTTAATAAGTCTACTATAACCAAATTTTTTAAATGCACCTGGCCCATGCCATAACTGAATTAATTCTTGTTTTTTGGAAAAATGAAAATAAGCAGTTACTTGAACCATATCTTCCATAAAAATATATTTTGAAGTTGCCAACTCTTTTAAGAGTAACAATCTTTCTTTAAAAGTTCTTTTAGCTCTTCTATCTTTCTTTAAAATAATTACTTTTTCATAGCCATTAGGAATGTAATCATACATATATTTTAAATTTCCACCTAATTCACTTCTTGTATCTGAAATAAAACAAATTTTATTCCCGTTTCTTGGAAGTAATAATAGTGGATAACTAACTATCCAAGTAAATGCGCAGCCAAAATACTTTCCAATCTTTTTTACTTTTGATAATACGTTTTTTTTAGTAGATTTATTGTTCTTCTCCATAATTACCTCTTCCATAAAACAATAGATACTTCTAGAAACAGTGTCATTAGGAAGTTCTATATATTTTTTTCTAAATTCTTCGACTTTCTTCAAATCATAATCATTTTTCTCAATTTTTTCTATAATTTTCTTTGCAGATTTTGAAATAAACCCAGGTATCTCTTTTTGATAATCTGTATAAAAATTCCTAGTATCAATATATTCATCATAATCATAAGTATAAAAATACATTGGCTTAGAAAGTAAACTAGCTTCATAACAAATCGCAGAATAATCACTAATAATATAATCAGCAACCATAAGCATATCTCTAGAAGAAAAATTTTTATCCCATATTACCCTTTCGTCATGATGTTTCAACTTTGTTAACGGATGTGGTTTTATAATTAAATTATACTTCCTATAATCAACACAATCTATTAGTTCCTGAATCTTATCTTCGCGTTCTTCTTTTCTAAAAGTTGGAACATAAACGATTGTTTTCTTTTTAGAAAGGTTAGGATAACAGGAAATTAATTTCTCTCTTTTCTTTTGCTTATAATCATCACTAGATAAAATATCTACTACAGGAAGGGGCATTACTTTCATAGATTTCATCGGATAATGAAATGCTTCTGCAAAATAAGGAGCACATATTTCACTACTAGTAAAAATATAATCATATCCTCTATGCATTTTCATAATATTGGACAATGTTCTTTTTTCTTCTGGTGTCATTTTTTTATCAAGCGCTGAAGAAGCGGTGTCTGTTTCAATAACGCTATATCCAAACTTTTTTAAAGCTCCCATAGCATGCCACATCTGAATAACTACTAACTTCTTTTTATGATTTAATAAACTAATTGCCATACAATAACTATCTAAAAAGACTACCTTAGACGTTGCTATATGATACATCTGACGAAACATATGAAAAATATAAAGTATTTTGTTCTTAAGTCCTGGTTCTAGTTTATGAGCCAAAATAACAGTCTTATATTTTCCTTCTTTTTTGATTTCTTCTGCCAATAGAGCAAAATCAACAGGGACAGAACTAGATTGTCTACTAATCATAGTTATTTTATTTTTTGTTGGGATTAATTTCATAAAAAAATAAATTACTTTTAGTATTATAATTGCTAATTTTAAAAATATACTCATATTTTCTCCTCTTTTTTTCTACGGCTTCTTGATTACATTACATTTACTTGCCTGAATATAATACTTTCTCATTGAGCCAAAAGGTAATACAGTGCGAATACTTTTGTTGGTAATTAATTTATCACAGTTTAATATTTGTAGTTTATAATTTAATTTATTTGCATTACTTACAAAGATTTTCTTATGATTATCCTTTAAATAAAGCTCATATAATTCAGAATTTTTATCCCCAAAGTATACATTAGTATGTTTTCCTTCTTTGGAAAAAACAGATAAAAAATTAATTATAAAAAATTTTGGTTTGAAACAACCCCTAAATTTATTGATAATATAATTATAAAATTTTTTCTTTTTTATTTTTATGGTATTACCAACAGAAATTTGATAATTTTCTAAAACTTTACATTTTGCACACCATTCCGTATTTTTAGTGATTAATTGATAATTTTCATCATCTGCTAGTAACATAAAAGAAATCTTAGAAACTTTATTTGCATCTACCTCTAATTGATAAACTTTACTAACTCTATTTTTGTATTCTATTTTATTGCCCAATCTTAATTCTATTTTTTCATGGTGATTATCTTTGTAAGAAATATCTGCATATACTATTACTTTTCTATCATGATATAAAGCCGTGGAAATACTACCTTCTATTTGTAACTTATTATTCTTTACGTTCAAATAAGATATTTCATTTTGTATTTTCAAATCTCCCAACAATAAATTTTCATGATAATAAATAGAATATGTACCTTTAGATTCTCTTTTCGTTTCTATCTTTTGATTTGAAAGTGCTAACAATTCTAGCAACATACTATTTGATAAATAATTGTTAAATAAAGAAAAATCCACTTTATTTAATCTATTTACTACTGGTTGCAAATATTTATAAATCTTATCAGGAGATAGATTCTCTGGATATAAACATTCTTGATTTATGCGCCAACGCAAATTATTAATAATAATACTTTGAATATAAGGATGATTCTGATATTTTTCTTGCAGTTCATTATGAAAAGTGTAAACCTTTTCCATATCATAAGTATTTTTCTTTGCTGTAACACTATTAGAATGCTGCCTATAATAATATCTTGCACTGCTAACATAACCTAGCTTTTTCTTTTCCATTAATATTTTAGTATTGAATTGCTCATCTTCAGAATAGAATTGGTTAGTATCAAACTGATACTTCCCATTATTTTTTATGCATATATTAATTGTTGCTTGTACCAAAAGATAATGTTTATTTAAATTATATATAGCATTATGATTATCAAAATCTTTCTTATATCGACTATGCATCTTTTTATGACCATTAGGATAAACTAAAATCATTGGATAAGTAACCATATCTATTTCATCATAGTGTGCATCAAAAAAGGTATAAATATCCAATAAAGCATTTTTAGAAAGGAAATCATCTGGATCTAAAAATAAAATATATTTTCCTTTTGCCTCTTTCATTCCCTTATTTCTTGTATCAGATACCCCAGCATTTTCTTTTTCATAATAAGAAATATTGGAATATTTTTCTTGCCACATTTTACAAATATTCGCACTATTATCATTAGAGCCATCATTAATTAAAAGGATTTCAAAATCAGTATAATTCATAGTTTGAGACATTAAACTAGCTAAACATTTTCCTAAAAATTTTTCTGCATTATAAACTGGTACTACTATACTAATTTTATAAGAGTATTTCATAAACTCACCAGTTTTATTATATCATAGAAAAAAAGATTAGACATCTTTTTTATCTAATCTTTTTCATTTCCCTACTCTTTATCCAAATTAATAATTTCTTCATAAACCCTTTCACAGTTTTTATTATCATGAAAAGCATAAAAAGAATCTATCCTATCTGCATACTTTTTCTCCAATTTGCAATCATTTTCTATTAAGTTAATAAGTTCAGTTATAAATTTATCATAATTATCATAAACAGGACCAAATCCCATCTTTTTATAATCAAAATAACCTTGATTATAAATTTGTCCTTTATAAAATTCTTCTTCATCTGCTTGATAATATATGACTGGTTTCTTTAAATAAGCAAAGTCAAAAAATACACTGGAATAATCTGTTATTAATAAACTATTCTCACAAAATTCCTTTTGATAACTAATAGCTTTTTCTTCTATTTCAACATACTCATTTTTATCAAATTCTTCTAGTTGGCATAAAACATTAGGATGCGGAATAAATCTTATTTTATAGTTCTCTTTTTCTAATACTTTCAACAATTTTTTATCATTCATCAAATTGTTAATAAAATGAAAATAATCAGATTCTTTAAATTTCTCATTATAAATTCTTTTTCCACTTTCCTTACTTATTTTAGATGCTAAACTATTGCGCCAAGTTAAAGACAACATAATTTGTTTCTTTTTTTGAATTGTTTTAGATTTTTCTAATAAAGAATCATATCTAGGCAAACCTGTAAGTTTTACGATTTCTTCTCCATAGCAATAATTATAATCTAATAAAGATTGATATTCTAATGGGCAAGTTGTAACAAACATGTCAATTTTCTTTGTATTAGCATTTAACCAAGAACTTAAATCATCCTTGATAATTCCATGCTGTAAAAAAACAAATTTAAAATGATATTGATCTTGAATATACTTTCCCATTTTTCCTAAAGGATTAAAAATATACTCCTCCGCATGAGAAGAAATTATATAATCAGCTCTATGAACCATCAACTTATATTTTTTACTATTTGGATCAATTACTTTTCCTATTTTTGAAAGTCTTTCATAATCTGGGCTATTAGAAGTTAATACAAAATAAATATTTTTATTTGGATGGTTCTCAACCATATACTTAAAGAAATGTTCTCCATTATCATCAGCTCTATCTACCCTATCTGAAATCAACCATAATTCTTTCCTTTTAAATATTCTCCCTACTTTGGTTACTAAACGAGCAGACAAATTTTTTATTTTTCTATTTTTTAAGAGCGTTAACTCATTTCTGAATTCATAATAAAAGGACCTAAAAAAGTTTCTTTTCTGTTTTACTAAAGTGCAACCTTTTCTAACAATCGTTATCTTCTTATTAACATGATGATAGCTACATGGTAAAAACTCTGTAAAAAGACTTCCAACCTTTGGATATTTTGGAAATAAAAGGCTATTCTGTGAATAGAAGGCAAGTCTTTTCATTTCTTCTAGAGGGATTTCTATATGAATGCCAATAAAGTCTCCTAAAGCTTCCCCATTAAAAGCTTCATGATTATAGTCATTCGCTAATGAATAATATTCAATATTTACTTCTTTTTCACCATTCAGTACATGAAATTGATTTCTAGGAACAATCTTTTGGTCCAATCTACCATAAATAGAAATTTTATTTTTTCTAATATAAAAGGAATCAATAAAAATATCTTCTATTTTATTTTTTTCAAAACCATAATCATTTAAATAAATCTTATTATCCCTATATTTAATTTCTTTTTTACCCTGCTTTAATCCTAATAAGAAACATTTATGAGAAAAACTTAAATGTCTATGTGCCAGAATAATCTTATCATCAGTTTCTTTAATAAGGGAAACTAAAAGCTCCGTATATTTATCACGCACACTTCCATCAATCTCAGAAAGGGGATTAAAAATATTTCTCCAGCTAATATCATAAATTACTAAATATTGAATATATTCAATTACTCGACCATATTTTTCTTTTGATAAATTATATAAATATTTATATACCTTTTCTGGAGTCACTAAATACCAATCAACATTTTTTGTTTGACTTTGAATAGCAGAGTCTCCTGCAAACCTTTTTCTATAATAATAGATTGGCTTTTTTAGCACCATATATTTCTGCAAATCGAGAATAATTTCATTAATAAATTTATTGTCTTCCGAATATTTTATAGTTTTATCATAAGCATATCTTTCTATTATCTCTCGCTTGATAAAAAGAGAGGAAGAACTTAATTGAGGATATTGGTAATCCTTTGAAATATCAACAATTTTGTTTTTTGCATATTTATAATTTAAAGGATGATCACCTGTTTTAGCGTCAAAAAATACCATTTTACAACTAAATACAGAAATATCTGGATGTTTTTGATAACTTCTATAAATAGTTTTAAAAGAATCTAAGCTCCACAAATCATCACTATCTAGAAAAGTTAAAAATTCTCCTTCTGCCAATTTAATTCCATAATTTCTTGCAACAGATACACCCGCATTTTTTTGTTTTTTATATATTATATTATTAGGATATTGATTTTTATATTTTAAGCAGATATCTTCAGAATTGTCAGAAGAACCATCATTTATTAATATTAATTGAATATTTTTTTTAAAATCTAAAGTTTGATTAATAATTGATTCGATAGATTCTCCTACATACTTTTCTGCATTATAAATAGGAATTATTACTGAAAATTTAAATGTACTTTTCACCATATCATCACTCTCATTCTATACATTAACATTATAACAAATCCATAATAAAAAATAAAGGCTTACACCCTTACTTTTTAGTTACATGTATTTTATATAGTATTGAATTTTTCTTGATTCTTATGATAACATTTTTTTACTTGCTCTATAATTGTTTTAGAAGTAGCACTATCATAATGTAAGCCATCTGTACTTACATAACCATTTTCTAATAAATAAGTATACGTATCACAATAATAAAAATTATCATGCTCTAATTCTTCATAAATGGTTTTATTAAATTCTGCAACTTTATCATTATCAGCCATTGGTCTATCCTTAAACTTTTCTTTTTTCAATACTTCTAAATCCAACGGATTAACAGATTCAAAAAATAAATTATGATTCTTCCATTTCTTTCTTAATTTTTGATAAATCTTTATATAATCAGAGGAACTGCATATTTCTTTTCCATCCACTTTTTTTCCTTGCTCTTTATAATCTAAATCATTAATTCCTAAATTAAAGAATATTGTATAGTGCTCATCAGGATTCTTTTCGATTAATTTATCTATCTCTTTTTCTGCTGTTTCTGTTATATAACCACAAGTAACAGCATTTTTTGCAATAAAAATAATATTTTCATCTTTTACTACTTTACTTGCTCCATACATTCTTGAATCCCCTACTATAATAATTTTTGAGGAATCATACCAAACAGGAGTTTCTTCTTTTTTTATGCCTTGATTAATTTCCTCCTTATTATCTATATTTACTTTAGTCATAACTTTTGATTTATCATATTTAATTGCATATGGAACCGCTATAATTAAAGAGAAAAATATAAATAATACTAGCATAATATTGGTTTTATTTTTCATGTTACTTCACCCGCTTAAAACATTACACTATAGTTTACCTTATTTTTTTATTCATTACAAGCATATTTCTATAAAAATCTAAAAATTATACATAAAATAAATTCTTTTATTTTTCCTTCCATTCCTTATAGTCTACAAAATTTAATTCTGCATTTGTATTTAATCCATAAAATAGTTTAAATCGATGAATAAATACCTCATTTCCTGGATTAGGGACCTGCATATATTTTACAAATGGGATTTTTGGCAAAGTAAGTTCCATCTCTAATTTATGATTATTTATATAATTTATACGCTCCGTCTCTATCTTAAAGCAATAGCCATAAATGAACATTATAAACACACAAAAAATTAGTGATATCATACATAATATTTCATTAACAAAAGTATATTCTTTTTCTATCGCAATGTCCAAAAGCTCACAAACTATTAAAACAAACAAAATATATGTTGGAAAAAAGCATCTAGGACCTATTGGATTAACTATTAAAAGTGGTGCTGCTAAAACTACAATAGAAACAGCCTCAAACAAAATTCTTTTTTTTCTCTCTCTATCAGATATAGTGATTAAAACAACAGCCACTAAAGCAATTGCAAAGGAAACCGCCATAATGGCTTCTAAATATAATCGATATTTTTTATAGATAAATACATTAGCACCACCAATTACGTTTTTATAAAGTATATAGCTCAAAAAAACTGCAATTACAAACGTTGATATTTTTAAAATATTTTTTTTCCATTCTTTCATTTTATTGGGCTTCTTCTTAAAAAATTTAAAAATAAGTACAAATGCTAATAAACATAAAATAATATTTAAAAAGACATTCCTGTAGATAAGATAATCTGCTAATTCATTTATAAACGTACGAAAAAATCTAATAATAATATTATCTTGTTCTATTGCTCTATAAGTATCTTGTGATTGAAAAATAGTATGATATGCCTCATTAGAAAACATCAATACAGTGCCTAGAATAGATCCTATCATGTAAAAAAGATTTGCTAAAACTATTTTATGCTTTCGAATCAAATAATATAAAATAACAACAATTGACAATAAAACATTATATAAAGTAGCATGCTCTACAAACAAAGAATTAATAAAGCCCAAGAGTGCAAAAGGAATAATCCATCTATTTTTTATTTCAATATTTTCATCAGAAAAAAGATTTTTATTGAAATAAAGATAAAATAGTATAATAATTATCGGTATTACATAATTTGCAAAGCCAGAAGTCCACGCCACTGCTTGAGCAAATACACTTATTGGCATAGTAAGTAATAAAATAATAGCTGAAAGAATAATTATTTTATTGTTCTTTCTATCAACTATTTTTTGAATAAGATAAACAATGGCAACTAAAGATAATGCAATAATTATAGCTCTCATAATACGATTTCTAGTTAAAAACATTACTAATAGATTTCCTACCCAACGGCCATTGTAATTGTCAAATAAAGAATTTAACCTTTCAATTCCTATTGAGGAGCCCCAGGCCCAATCATCATGAGTATAAGGAAAAAAGTAACTAATCATTAAAACCATTATAAAAAGCAATAAATAAAATCCTCGATAAACTTTATTTACTTTATTTACTTGATGATTTTTTTTCATTCTCGTCCTCCTTTTCAGCCTTTAACACAAATTTCTCTAATACTATTTTTTTTACATCCCAATTTCGTCTATTAATAAATGACAAAATTCGCTCTTCTAGAATTGAGAAAATAACTGTTATAATTACTCCTATAATAGCACATTTTTTCGAAGTTAATTCTTTACAAAAAACACCAATATAAAAATAAACAGTAGTATGGTTTATAAAAACATAAAGACTGAGTTTCTCTAAATAATAAACAAATTTATTATTTAAGAATTTAAAATCATAAGTTTTTTCACTACATATAATCAATATTGCTATAGAAATAATAAGTAATAATACAAATTCATATCTCTTTGCATGACTAATAAACTGAATAATAAATAAGATTCCTAATAATAAAGCTTCCCCTAATATTGTTAAAAAAATTCTAAACAATCGGGTATATTCAACTTTCTTCAATCTTTCATGAAGCAAAAATAAAATCATTCCAATACTGATATCTACTAAGCCTCTAATAATAGAGGGATTAAAAGCATAAAACCAATATCTATTAGCTACATCTATTGTGCCATAATTATGGTGAATAAAAGCTAAACCAAATATTATAAATATTGGACATACTAAATAAATAAAATTATCTTTATATTTTTTTATCAAAGGATAAAGAATAGTTAATCCCATTACCATAACACTAAGATACCATAGTTGTCCTAGGATTCTTACACGTCCTATTCCTAAATGTCTACACAGTAGAAAACTCCATATTGTATCTACTGTTTGAGCAATAGTATAATCTTCATATAAAATAATACCTACTAATTGAATGATATAAATAATGATTAAAGGAATTATAAAAGTTTTTATTTTAGATATTGTAAAGCGAATTGTTTCTATACCAATATTTTCTTTTTTATAATCTTCTTTCAACACTTTCTTTGCAAAATAAAATCCAGTAATAATAAAATAAAATTCTACTGCAATATAGCCCCATCTAAAAATAGGATTTTCATTATTAGGATAAAATTGATTAGTATGAAAAAAAGCAATTACTAGTGCGAATATAAATTTCCATAAGCTAACAATTCCATTATGCTTTTTTTCTTTTTGCATATTTATCACCTCATTGTTTAAGTTTTTCTACTACTGATATCTTTTCTTCCACTCTTTGTAATCAATAAATTCTAACTCAACATTTTCATTTAAATCATAATATTGTCTATATTGAGTTCTAAACCAATCATTTCCTGGATTAGGGACCTGCATAAAACTATTATATGGAATTTTAGGAAGAACAAGTTTTTCTTCATTCTTATGTTCATTCATATAATTTACCCTCTTTTGCTCTATCATAAAACAATAACCATAAATTATTAAGAAAAGACTAATAAGTGTATAAGAACCAGTTCTAAGCATCCATGTAAAATCAAATTTTTCGTTTTTTAGTACTAAATCTAAAAATTCAGCTGCCAATATAGTAAAGAAAAGATATGTTGCAAAAAAGCATCTAGGACCTATTGGTTTTACAATTAAAAGCGGTGCTGAAATCATTACAATACTTCCAATTTCAAATAACATTCTTTTTCTTCTTTCTTTATCTAATACAGCAATCAAAACAGTGGCTATAATAGCTAAAGCATAACCTAAAATTAGAATGCCTTCTATCAATCTTCTAAAATCATCCCTAATAAAGGCGTTACTATTTGCAACCATTTTTAAGAAAAATTGGTAAGATAGAAAAAACATTAAAATGGAAGAAGACACTTTTAAAGTTATCTTTTTAAAAGGACTAACAGTTTTTTTATTCTTTTTCAAAAATTGATAAATTAAGATTAATGCTAAAATAGAAAGTATCGTATTTAATGCAAAATTATTATTGACTAATAAATTTTTGAACTCGCCAAAATAAGTTTTGATAGACCTTATAAAAATATTACCATCTTCGATGGAGCGATATCCATCCCCTTCTCCAAATAAAGTCCTATAGCCTGTATTAGAAAACATAAGAATACTACCAGCAATACTACCAATTAAGTAGAAAATATTAGCTAACATAATTTTTTTATTTTTGACAAAATCTACAACTAATAAAAAAATTCCTAGTACTACTAAATAAATCGTTAAATGTTCCATAAATAAAGTTCCCATAAATCCTAATAAAAGGAATGGAAGAATCCACTTGTTAGAGATTTCCTCTTTTTTTTCTTGAAACACACTTTTATTTTTATAAATAATAAATAAGGCTATTAATACTGGTGGAACATAATTGGCAAAACTAACTGTCCATGCAAAACTTTGCGCAAACATTCTAACAGGCATTAATAAAAAAGAAATAATAACAAAATAAGGAATATATTTTTTATCACTATTTATTAGCTTTTTTATAAGAATTATAATGGCAAGCAAAGTACTAGCAATTGTAATAGATTTTAAAATTCTTACTCTAGTAAGCAGCATTCCTAAACTGTTTCCTAGCCATCTTCCATTGAAATTATCAAAGCTATTTTTTAATCGCTCTAATCCTGTTACACTCCCCCAATCCCAATCATCATGAGTATAGGGAAATAAATAGCATAATATCAAAACTAATAGAAAAAAAACAATATAAAAGTATATTTCTCTATTTATACTTTTATTTTCTTTTTTTGAATCTGTTTTAGAAAAAACAAAAAATTTACTTAAAATATAATTTCCTACAATGACTATAAATTGTGTTAATATTGTCCATATTATTACATACATATTAGAATCCAAATGCAAGTATGTAATAAAGAACCATAAGATTACTGATTCCATTACTAAGGTAACAATGCGTGATGAAATAAATAATGAAAACTCTTTTAAAATTTTTTCACTTTTACTTTTAAAAACAAATTTACGATTCGTAACATAGGCAAAAATAACTGCTATTATCCAAGAAACAATAATGGATATTTGCAATTGTAGTGGATTTTTTGCATCTAATACTGTAAATAGCAATGCATATTTGGTAATCAAAGAAATAACAGTTGTCATTACACCAATAATAAGATAATTAACTATTTCTTCATATTTTATATAAGTCTTTTTTATAAAATCAATCATATTATTCTCCTCATTTCTTTTTAGAAGTACTCTTTTTTTTCGTAGTTTTTTTTAATTCCTCTATCTCTTCCTTTTTCTCCTCTTCAGTATGATGAGAAAAAATGACATCCGTTTTAAAAGCAAAAATCAATACACAAAATAGTAAAATACCATATAAAATATATCCAAGATTAGCATCTTTTAAAACATATACAATAGAGGCTGCAGCAAATAAGCTAGTTGCAATATAGATTAAGATTACTGTTGTTCTCTGTCCTAAGTTACGTTTCAATAGTTGGTGATGAATATGCATCTTATCAGGAGTAGAAATACTTTCCCCTTTTAGTTTTCTACGAATGATTGCAAATAACGTATCAGATATTGGAATCGTTAAAATTAAAAGTGGTACAATAATAGAAGTCATCATAACATTTTTATATTTTAATAATGCAATAATGGCCATAATGAATCCAAGGAACATAGAACCAGAATCCCCCATAAAAATAGAGGCTGGATGAAAATTATAGAATAGAAAACCTAAACAACTTCCAAACATAATAAAAGATAAAACAAATGCTAATTCATATTGTCCTTTACAAGTAGCAATAATTCCTATCGTTAAAAAGAAGATAGCAGATATTCCTCCAGCTAAACCATCAAGGCCATCAATCAAATTCATACAATTGATGCATCCTAAAATAAAGAAAATAGTTACTAATGGAGAAAAAATACCAAAATTAGCATAAAATCCAAAAGCACTAAGCTCTTTTAATAAAATGCCTCCATAAAAAACAACAATCAAAGTGGCAGCAAGCTGTCCTAAAAATTTATGGCTTGCCTTTAAAGGTTTAATATCATCAATAACACCCGTTAACACAATAATAAAACTTCCAATTAGAATAGAATTCATTTGTGCTGTTGGTTCGCCAAAAAACATATACCCAAGTAAAAACCCAAGATAAATTCCTAATCCTCCTAAACGAGGAATAGGAATGGAATGAACTTTTCTAGCATTTGGAATATCCATAGCACCAATATGATTAGCCAATTTTTTAATAAAAGGCATAACAAGCGCAACCATTAAACAAGGAATAGCAATCAATGCTACAATTTTCATAACAAGTTCCTGATTCATTTCTTCACCTCAATCTTCACTCATTATAGCACATCTTTCCTTATTTTACTATATTTCTGTCAATATCTGTCTACTTTCTAAAATAGAAAAAACCAGAAAACTTTATTTATTTTTCAATTTTAGGTATAATGGTATTAGGTGGATAGTTATGGGAAAAAGAAATGAAAATTTAAATAATACAACTTCTGTATCTCGTAGTGAAAGAAAAGCTATGGAAAGAGCTATGGAAGAAGAACAAATGAAAGATGAAGAACAAAAAAAGAAATCTAGAGAAGAAAAAAATAAAGATAAAAATGAAGAAAAAGAAGTAAAAGAAATCTTAAAAGCTAAAGAACCACTAAAACCTTTAGAAGAGGAATTCATGGAAAATACGCAAAGTATTAAAGCTATTGAAGAGGAAAAATTACAAGTAGGAGAACTTGGAAAAACACAACACTTTCTAAATATGACATCTGAAATTACAACTATGTTGGGCGATAATGCTATGGAAAACTTATTTGAGGAAAAGAAAGAAAAAAGTTCTTTTAACCCTATTACATGGATTGGACTTCTAATAGTTGGTTGTTTTGGTTTCTTTATTTATCTAGTTATCCGTTCAGGTTATGAGGAAGAATTATTACTTTTAATAGATAGTGGATTTCTTTTAGGAATTACTCTATTATTTGGTATTTCTATTATTACAGGAACAAAAGGTACTAAAGTACTTTCCATTTTAAATTTATTAGCAATTCTTTCCTATGTTGGAATCAACATTTTCTTTCTATATGATTGGAATCAAACAGCAGAAGAAAAAAAAGTGGAGGAACCTCCTATCGAAGAAAAAAAAGAAACAAAGCAATATTTTGTTTGTACTTCCAAAGATTCTTTAAAGAAAGAAAAGATAACAGTAGAAAAAGATACTATAAAAAAGTTAGAAAGAAATATAACTATTTCTGATAAAGAAGAATTAGAAAAATTAAAAGAACTTTTTAAAGAAGAAAATGGTATGGGCATTCAAGCAACCGAAGATAAATTAATATTGACATTTGATTTTGAAACATTAGACATTAATCAATATAAAGTAATCATGAGAGAGTATTTAAATTTTTATAGAACAACTTCAGACTTTCTTTATGTAGAAGAAGAAAGCATAAATTTTAATACCTATAAAGAAACAGAATTAAAAGACTTCGAATGTATAGAAGAAAAAGAAGAATCATAATGATTCTTCTTTTTGATTTTTTATTTTTCTTACCTTCGCACACAGAATAAGTAAAAATAACATAATAATTAGACTAGAGCTACTTAAAATAGTTATCAAAAATAAATATTTTTCTTTTTCTAATTTTAATTCTTCTACTTCTGTATTTTCAAACCTTTGAAGAGTTCTTTCTTCCTCATCATAACTATACCAATTCTTTTCACCTGTTTGAATATTGACACCGTAAACCAAAGGATAACTACCACTTTTAGAATTGTAAAGTGTAATAACCTTATCATCTATTAAAATCTCTTTTTCTTCTTTTGTATATCCTTTTGGAACATCTTTTTCTTCTGGTTCTATCATATAAAGAGTAACACCATTAAATAGCATTTCTTCATATTTAGTATAGTTTCCATCTTCTTCTACGATATAGAAATTAATATTACCATCTATATCACGTAAGGCCACTAGTAAATAACCTGTTATATCTGATTCAAAAGCGGGAACTTCTTCTCCATTAATCATGGTCGTAGTTTCAGCAAAAGTAGATGGAATCGTAAGGCCTTCCTTTTTTCTTACAACCAAATATTCTTTATCATCAATAGTAACAGAAATAGGATTTAATTCTTTTACAGTAGCATGGATTATATAATTTTTAGCATTTCCATTTTCCGCTGTTACTGTTATTACAATATCATTTTGTCCTTCTTGTAAAGAATAAACGCCTCCCCCTTTAAGCGATGCCCTACTATCCTCTTTTGTAGCATTTACTTTAATAGAACGAATATCATTTTCTAATTCTAAAGAATATTCTAATGTATTTTTAGAAAAGACTGGGGATAAATCATATCCATCTACTGATAACGATTTTAAATTATTATTAGAAGAATAGGAGTCTTCTAGCTGTTTTTGAGTAATGATATTGATTTTTAAAGAATTACTGCTAGGGCTCATTAATTTTTCATCCCAACCAGCTATTTCCATATTTCTAACAGAAATAGTCGCAGTTCCAGAGCTTTTTGCTTTAAAAGTCATCGTATAAGTTTTTGTCTTTGTTTTATTATTTGTAGCATATCCAGTAGCTCTTGTACTCCCCTCTAAAGTAGAACTAACATACGATAATTTACTAGAATCATACTGTACATCAAAGAACCAACTTCCCAGTGGGGATGAAGAAGAAACTGTAAAGGTTACCTTTACGGTATTTCCTACTACCACTGTCTTACTTCCTGAAATAGTGACTTTAGCAGATGCTGCATAGACAGGCTCTAAATCTGAAAAAGTAAAAAAGGAAAAGGTACATATTAACAATAATATACTAACTATTTTTTTCATAAATCCCTCCTATTATTTCTGACTAATTGCAGAATCTCCTAAAATATGCTTTTGTACTTTTAATAAATCTAAGACATTGACTCTACCATCTTTGTTGACATCAGCTGCATCTTTAAATGCTCCATTTAAGGTAGAAGATCCTAAAATATGTTTTTGTACTCTTAATAAATCCAAAACACTAATAGAATTATCTCCATTTGTATCACCATAAAGTACGACAGTATAAGTAGAAGTATCTTCTCCACTTTTTATCGTGATAGTATCTCCTGTTGCTATATTGCCGGTCGTCTTTTCTTTATTATTTGTTTTAACAGAAACTTCTGCTGTAGAACTTACTTTAGTAATTTGGCCTTTAAAATTAGCAACACTTGTCGAGAAACTTACATTAGAAAGTTTATTATCTTTTGTTACATAAGTAGTTGTTTTCATAATCTCACTTACTTTTGGATAAACAATCGGCTCGTCACTTGCTACTCTTGTTATAACTAAAGTATAATTTTGAATATCATCATTTTGGGCTTGAACCGTTAATTTAATAGTATTTTCTCCCTCTTTCAAAGAGATAGTACCAGTTCCTTTTACTGTTGCTCCTGAATTAATAGTAGTTGCTTCTAATTTAATACTAGAAACTTCATTTTCAACTGTCATTTTATAATTAAAATTAGAAGAAGCATAACCTTCTATTTGCTTTCCATTTACTTTAATAGTTTTTAGACGGTTATTAGGATTCCCTTCTTTTGGTAAAGTTGTCTTTGCTGGCATATTTTTATATACAGGAATATAAAAAATATATTCATTTCCCAATAAGTCAAGATTCACATAAGATTTATAAGTTCTAAGTGCTTCTGACGTTGGTGCTAAAATACCTTGCTGATATTGATGAGTAAAATTATTATAGTAAGGTAAATTATTTTTTTTAGCATAATTAGCGACTGTATTCCATTTCTTAAAATAAGTTGTATTTTGACTATACTGAACATAAGTCTGATACATGAATTGTGCTCCCCCAATAATAGCCTTTTCTTCGGTATCCCAAGGTCTTCCATAAGTAGTTTTACCATCCTTTATAGCTCCAGCATAAGCAAGGCCATTAGCTGTTGCGCCACCTCCTGCAGAAGAATTAGCACCAATATTATAGAAATTATAAAACCCACTATATTCTTTTTCTTTATATTTAAATACACCCCCACTAACAGCTTTTCCAGGTGTTTTACCACTACCTACTTCTTGTAAAGATAAAGCAGCTAAATAAACAGGATTCATTTTCCAAGTATCGCCTGCTGTTATAAAATGAGGTAAAAATTGACTAATGTAAGAATCACCTAACGTTGCTTTTACAACTTCCTCTGTTTGTGTCTCTTTATTTAAAGAAACAGACTCAAATTGAAATATATACATATCGTTTAAAAAATTTCTTGGATCTAAATAATAAGCAATTGTTTGATTGTTAGCAGCATACCACGTTGTCCCGTCATAATATTTAAAGGTATCCGTATCCCAATTATAGTTTTCTGGTTTGGTAGATAAATATCCCTGTCCTTTACTATTTGTTACTTGATATAAACTTTTATTTCCTACATCCTCATTATCTACTGCTGTTTTAAAGTCTATATCTGTTGGAATGGCAACAAATCGCCACCTTGGATGCGCCTCCCTCATAACAGCTAAATTTTCCCAATAACTTTCTGGGAAACCAGCAGCCTGAAATTCTTTTTTTAATTCATCTGTTACAGTTGCTGATTTAATATTATCTGTACAGGCATATCCTTTAAACACTTTGTTTTGAAAAAATAAAGTGACATAAGAATAAGTACTTTTGCATTCACTACCATTTCCTGATTTTGGAGCTGGTATGGGTTTTACACTGGTAGAAACTGTAATAGGATCTCCTGTATCTAACCACCATGAATTAGGAACAAGTGTTTTAAAAGTAGTATCTGCATAAAAGCAATTTCCTGTTGAGCCTGACTTTAAAGGACAAGTACCATCGGCTAGAAACTTAGCTTCATAATCAGCATTCACAATTACTGGTAAAAACAAAAATACAATTAACAAAAGAAAGTAGGAAATCATTTGTTTTTTCATTCAATCACCTCAGTTACCCTATTAATACATTATAGCAAATTTTATCAAAAAAAGGAAGATAACTTCCCTTTTTTCACCTATTATTCATATTTATAAATAGTAATATTTTTATCTCCATACTTTTTTTCTTTCATAATAGAAAATGAGGAATGAGAGATTATTGGTATTTCTTCCTCATATTCACATACTAGGATTGCTCCTTTTTTTAATAGATTTGCAGTGATAATTGCTTCAATAGATTTATTCAATAGTAAAAGATGATATGGTGGGTCTAGAAAAACTAAGTCAAACTGAATATTTTCTTTCTGAAACTTTTGAATGGCGGAAGAATAGTCCATTAAATAAAGAAAACTATTTTCAACCCCATCTAAATTTTGTTTCAATATTCTCCCTATTTCTTTTCCAGAATCTACAAAATAACCTTCTTTCGCACCATTAGACAATGCTTCTATTCCGAGAGAACCGCTTCCAGCAAACAAGTCTAGAACAACACTATCTTTTACTTTATTTTGAATAGAGCCAAATAAAGATTCTTTAACTCGGTCCATAGTGGGTCTAGTACCTATGATATCAAAACCAATTAGTTTTTTTCCTTTGTATTTTCCGCTAATTACTCTCATATTCTCACCACATTCATTATACCATACTACTCAATAAATTAGAAATTAACTGAAAAGCATCTAAAGCCCTATCTACTTTATCGCTTGGTCTAAGTTTATAAGCAGCCCGCATCTCCTCTTTAAATTCATCAAATAAGTTAGGATTACGTATTAATTTCTTATACCATATACTATTTTCTCGCAAATATTTTTTATAAAGAGGGTTCTCTTTCATTTTCAATTGTAAATCATAGTTCATTAATCATCAAAATGTTTATAGATAGGTTTTGGCTCATAAGAAGGTTTAGTTGGGGTATCCTTAGTAGCTACTAAATCCCCTAATACTCCTAGCACACGTTGAATACTTGCAACTGATTCTTGAATCGAATCTAAATTAATATTTTTAAAATAATCCATAAATTCTGTATGAGGTGAAGACTCTTTTTTAGGAGACAATAAATAGTCTTTCCACACTTCTCCCTCTTCCCCATACATATCATACATCTCATAGAATTTTTGCCAGTTCATATCCCCATTATGAACATGAGTTAATAATTTTGGATTTTTCCTTACAAACTCTTTAAAAGATTCTTTCGACATATTACCACCTAACATAGTATATGAAAAAAGATAGTTTTTTGAACTATCTATTTCTTATCAATATCAAAATTATCTAAAAAGTCATCGATGGTCATAATCTTCTCATCAACAGTATTTAGAGAAACTTCCTCTATAACTTCCTTGTCTTCTTTTTTCTCCTCTAAATCAGAAATAATATACGCATCCTCAATAATCGCTTTTGTAATAACAGAGCCTGTTGACTGCCTATCAGCAATTGGAAGTTCTGTCATTTTAATTTCTAAATTATCATTTAGACATCTTAAGCCTATTAAATCTCTGCCATGAGAAATAAAACTCTTTAAAATATAGTAAGGATTGGTTTTAACTTCACGAATTAATTTTGTACCTTTTCTACCACGACTAGCCATTTCAAATTCTTGTAAACGTATACGTTTTCCAGTGTTTTTACTAGTAATTAACGTTAAGAATTCTTCTTGCTCAAATAAAGAGAAACTAACGACAAAATCATTCTTTACAGAAATAGCTTTCACACCGCTACTTCTAACGCCTGTAATAGGTACTTCACTAATAGAATACATTAAACCATATCCACCATGAGTAGTAATAAATACATTCTTACCAGTAGATAATTTCACGTCTACTACTCTATCTTCACTTTTTAGTTTCATACAAACAAGGGGTTTCGTATAACGTTGTACTTTTAAATCAGAAAGTAATGTTCGTTTAATCATACCATCACGTGATACAAAAGTAACAGCCTGTTTATCTGAAAAATTAGATACTGGAATACTAGCAATAATATTCTCATCAGAACTAATCTGAATAATATTACTAACATGTTTTCCTAAATCTCGCCATTTTAAATCAGGAAGCTCATAAACTGGAATGTATAAATAATTGCCTAAATCTGTAAATAACAATACTGTATCTAGTGTATTTAATTCATATAAACCTAATACATAATCTCCTTCTTTTAAGGCTGTATTTTCAGTCCTTGCTTGGTAGCTTCTAGTAGATACTCTTTTTACATAGCCATCTTTACTTACAACAACAATGCAATCTTCTTTAGGAATCATAGAAGTAGTATCTAATTTAATTTCAGTAATTTCTTCTTTTACTTCTGTTTTTCTAGGAGTAGCATACTCATTTTTTATCTTTCTTAATTCTTCTTTCATAACATTTTTCAATTTATTTTCATCCGCTAAAATAGCTTCTAATCCTTGAATAATGATTAAAAGGTTATTATATTCTTCCTTTAATACATCCACATCTGTATTTGTCAAACGGTAAAGTTGCAAATTAACAATCGCTTCTGCTTGCTTTTCAGTAAAATCATACTCTTTCACTAAATTATCTATTGCATTTTGCTTATTTTTACTGGAACGAATCGTGTGAATTACTTCATCAAGAATATCTAATGCTTTTATTAAACCTTCTACAATATGCATTCTTGCTTTCGCATGTTCCAAATCAAATTCTGTTCTTCTTGTGATAACTTCTCTTTGATGAGTAATATAAGCATCAATTGCTTCAACAACACCTACTACCATTGGTCTTCTATTTACAATAGCAACCATATTATAGTTATAATTAATTTGCATCTCTGTATTTTTAAATAGATAATTGATGATAGTTTCTGTATTGGCATCTTTCTTTAAATCAATAACAACACGCACAGATTCTTCTCTATCCGATTCATCACGGACTTCTGAGATTCCATCTATTTTTTTATCATAAATAATATCAGCAATTCTTTTTACAAGACCTGCTTTATTTACTTCGAATGGTATTTCATGAATAATTATTTTTTTCTCTTTTTTATCCTCTACTATCTCATATTTAGAACGAATTACTACTTTTCCACGACCAGTTGTTAAAGCCTCCCTAATTTCTTTTTTACCTTCTACGATTGCTCCTGTTGGAAAATCTGGTCCTTTTACAATGTCCAAAATCGTATCTAAATGACAATTCGGGCTATCAATCCTTTTAATCGTAGCATCTATTACTTCCCCTAAATTATGAGGTGGAATTTCGGTTGCATATCCTGCACTGATTCCTTTTGCTCCATTTACTAAAAGGTTTGGATATTTAGCAGGTAACACAATGGGTTCATATAACGTATCATCAAAATTAGGTGCCCATTCGATTGTGTTTTTATCAATATCCTTTAATAATTCTCCACTAATTTTAGATAGCCTTGCTTCGGTATAACGCATAGCAGCAGGTCCATCACCATCCATAGAACCATTATTACCATGCATATCAATATAACATTCA
Source organism: uncultured Bacilli bacterium (assembly GCA_910584165.1). Taxonomy (GTDB): domain Bacteria; phylum Bacillota_I; class Bacilli_A; order RF39; family UBA660; genus UBA5578. Next base: position 148,716 of record CAJTZU010000001.1, read on the forward strand.
TTCTGTTTCCACCATTGGCTCATATGAACCATCGCTTCATAGATAGAAGAATCTCCATGTGGGTGGTAATGGCCCATGACATTTCCTACTGCAGTAGCACTCTTTTTATGTGCTTTCTCATACGTATTCTTATCACGAAACATCGCATATAAAATACGTCTTTGAACGGGTTTTAACCCATCTCTTACATCAGGAATTGCTCTATTTTGAATAATATCTTTCGCATACTGCCCAAAACGGTCACCCATAATATCTTCTAAAGTGTAATCATAAATTTTTCCTAAAACTGTTTCTTCTTGCTTCTTCTTCATAATTCACTCCTAATTAATCTTGTAGCTATCTTCCAAGGAAAATTCTACATTTTCTTCTATCCAATCTTTTCTAGGCGCTACCTTATCTCCCATTAAGACAGATACTCTTTTTTCTGCTAATGCTGCATCACTAATACTTACTTTAATTAAACTTCTAGTTTTAGGATCCATAGTCGTCTCCCACAACTGAGTAGCGTCCATCTCTCCTAAACCTTTATATCTTTGTGTTTTAGTCTGTTTTCCTCTATACTTTTCTAAAAGATTCTTTCTATCCTCTTCTGTCCAAGCATATTCGCCTTCTTTTCCACACTCTATTTTATATAAAGGAGGCATAGCAATATATAAATGTCCCTCTTCAATTAAAGGCTTCATATAACGGTAAAAGAAAGTAAGTAATAAAATCTGAATATGAGAACCGTCTACATCGGCATCGGTCATAATGATGACCTTATCATAATTGCTATCCTCTATATCAAAATCACTTCCAACACCTGCGCCAATTGCATGAATCATAGTATTGATTTCTTCATTTTTATAAGCTTCATCTAAAGAGGCTTTTTCTGTATTTAACACTTTACCACGTAAAGGCAAAATAGCTTGATACTTTCTATCTCTTCCCGTTTTAGCAGAACCACCGGCAGAATCTCCCTCGACTAAGAATAATTCATTAATAGTAGGATTTTTAGATTGTGCGGGAGTAAGTTTTCCACTTAAAGCACGCTCTTTTTTCTGTTTATCTTTTCCATTACGTGCCTCATCTCTTGCCTTACGTGCTGCTTCACGAGCCACTTTACTCTTTAACATCTTTCCTACAATATTAGTCGCAATCTCTTTATTTTCTTCTAAGAAATATTGTAACTTTTCAGAGACAATCGCTTCTACTACTGTACGAGCTGCAGGAGTACCTAATTTAGATTTCGTCTGTCCTTCAAATTGTAATAAAGATTCTGGTATTTTTAAACTAATAATTGCAGTTAAACCTTCACGAGTATCTGGTCCTTCTAAGTTTTTATCTTTTGCCTTTAAATATCCATTAGCACGCGCATAATCATTAAATACTTTTGTTAAAGCCGTTTTAAAACCTACTTCATGAGAACCACCATCTGTCGTTTTTACATTGTTAACGAAAGAGATGATACTTTCAGAATACCCAGTTGTATACTGAAAAGCAACAGAAACATCTATCTTATTTTTATTACCATTAAATTCTACTACTTTATGAAGTTCTTCTTTGTCTTCATTAATATATTCTACAAAAGACTTTAAACCATTATCATAATGGAATATCTCCTGTTTTTGATCTTCTTCATCTACTACTTCAATCGTAAGTCCCTGAAGCAAAAACGCACTTTCCTGCATTCTTTCACATATCGTCGAAAAGGAAAAAGAAGTTGTTTGAAAAATTTCATCATCTGGCATAAATTGTACTTTAGTACCAGTTTTAGAAGTCTTATCTAATTTTGTTAACTTCTGATCTAAATGACCTCCATCTTTAAAAGAAATAAAATGCTCATAGCCATCTCTTTTAATGGTTACTTTCATCCATTTAGATAAAGCATTAACAACAGAGGCTCCTACACCGTGAAGACCTCCTGATACACTATACCCACTAGATTCAAACTTTCCACCTGCATGTAGCACCGTATAAATTACTTCTGGTGTATCTTTTCCACTAGCATGTTTTCCAACAGGAACACCACGGCCTTCATCCTCTACACTAACACTATGATCCTTATGAATTACAATACGTATCTTATTTCCAAAACCGTTGATTACTTCATCGATAGAATTATCTACTATCTCCCATATAAGGTGATGTAATCCTTTTTTATCGGTTGATCCAATATACATACCAGGACGCTTTCTTACAGCCTCTAATCCCTCTAATATTTTGATAGAGCTCTCATCATATTTTGTCATTCTCATCACCTTACAGTATTATAACAAATTTTTAAACTTTACACAAACAAATTACTAAAATTTGTTATTTTATAAGAAAAAAGACCACCTAGGTCTTTTCTATTTACGATGAAAAACAGTATAGATAATATAATAAACATCAAAGAAATCTACTTTTCCATTTCCATTAACATCAGCTAATTTATTGGCATCACTAATAGTGGCATTCTTTCGAATTAGCATACTAATAGATTTATAAATATCATTTAAATCAACAATACCATCACTATTAGCATCCCCAATAGCTGGTTCATATACAGTCACTTCTGTACTTACTTCATATTCCCCTATCTTTAAAGTAATGATAGTTGTACCTGAAGCTTTTGCTGTTATCTTTCCACTAGAATTTATCGTAGCAACAGTCGTATTACTACTAGACCATTCTGGGAAAAGCGTTATAGGGATACTAGAACCAATTGGTAATAAAGTTGGCTCTAATACTTTTGTATTTCCCTTTTTAATTTTTATATCTTTTGGAAGAACAACGGATTCAAAATCAAATGTTACTTGGACAGGATATTCTTTTTTACTATCTCCAAAAGAAACAATCAAAGTTGCTTGCCCTGCTGAAACTCCTTTTATAAGTCCTTCTTGGTCAACTGTAAAAATATCTGGATTAGAGCTTTCCCACTTAAAATCACTAGCAGATAAATTTAACTCAATACTACTTGATAATAAATTAATGTGTTGAATTCTGTTTACAGGATTTGTCTTTCCTTTCGCTACCATAATAGTTTTAGAGCCACCATTATAAAAAACATTATAATTTAAAAATTCTTCTTTTACCTCTATTGTATCTGTTTTTTCCATAGTTCCTGTAGTAGTCATTTCCTCTTGTAATTCTTCAGAACTGAAAATTTGTACCCAATAAATTTTTCCATATGTTGAAAAACATCCAATTCCAACTGATTTTCTCTCAGAATTTAAAATAGCATTTCTATGAGCTTCTGAATTCATTAAAGCTTCCATTGCTTTTTTGGGACTATAAAGTAAATAAGCATAGTTTTCTTCATCTCCACGTGGAGAAATCGTATCCCATGATTTCCCATTTGGTCTTGTATGATTTTTATCTGCATAAATAGCTACTTCCATTGCTCTTTTCATTGCTATTTCTGTTAATTCTCTGTCCAATTCTAGAGTAGAAAGTCCTGCTAAAGTTCTTTCCTTATTAACAATATTAAACATTTCTATTGCATAATCATAATCATATTCTCCAAATACAGTTACAGTATAAAAATCATCTTCATCTATCCCATTTCGTGTTTCTGCAAAAACATTTGGGATTGCAAAAAATACTGCTAAAATAATGAATATGCTTAGTATTCTTTTTTTCATCTGATACTTTCCTTTCTATATTCTTATAAAAATAAGTCTAACATAATTTACAACATCTATTACATCTATTTTTCCATCTCTATTTATATCCATTTTATCAAAAGAAGTTTGAGAGAACGTTGCCTTAAAGGAATCTGTAATTGTATTGAAAAAGTCTTTCATCTCTTCTTGAATTGTAGATTTCTTTACTGTTACAATATAATTTACTTTACTACTTCTAGTAGAAATAGTAATCACTGCTGAACCAAATTTCTTTGCAAAAATATTACCATCATTATCTACACTTACTATAGATGGATTACTACTCGTCCAAGTAATTTTCGAATCTGAGCGAGCATCTATCTTCTTTCTTTCACCAAGTTTTACTTCTGCCGAAGTTTCTTCTAGTTCGATAGAAGCATCTACTTCTAATCGGTTTAATATAATATTATTTTCTGTACCTTTTTGTGTCCAATAAATATATTTCCCATCTGTTGTATAGTCTATTAAATTAGTTAAAGTAGCATTTTCTATCTCTGTTTTATCCTCAATAATGTTTCCATTATTATCAATAATTTCAAAGTAATATTTTATCGTACCTGTAACAACAGTATATTTACCGCTGCCATTATTTTTAATAGCTTGTTCTGCCCATAAAATAGCAACAGTATTATCATCCAACTTGATACCTCTACTTCCTAAAACAGTAGTCTCAGTAGAATGATTCGTTAGCCATTTTACGCCATAATCTTTAACACCAGTCTCTGGAAGTCTAAATTCCTCATTCATTTCTTTATCAGTTCTTACCTCTTCAGAACTTCTAACGGGTGTATTTAACATGTTCAAAGTTTCAAGACTTTGATTTTCAAAATTCTTTTTATATTTTTGAATAAATAAATTTCTTCCTTCATTCATATAACGATTATTAGAATAATTAATGGATAAAGTCTTTTCAGAACTGGCAATAAAAAGGTAACCATCTTCTACTTCTACAAGGCTTCCCATGTTAGCAAATGTTGTATTATACCCATAAGGGTCCTCAGCCGAAGATTCTCTAAAATGAAAAGGTAAAAATGTTTTAATAGTTGTTCCAGCATTACCTTCATAGGTTTTCGTAATAACAAACCCTCTCGTAGATGCATCACCTTGGTCAGCAAACAAATATTGGCCATCAGAAGTAACAATTACTCTTTGGTCAAAAGAGTGAGATACCCACTTCAAACCTCCCATTACTCCTCCTCTAACATGAAAATAAGGGTTTTTAAAATTCATTGTTGTTGGTCGACTCAGATATTCCAAAGTATCTCCATCTACGAATAAAATATCACTCATTTGATGCCCATTATACATTTCTTTTGCATAAGATACAACAATAACCCCATTATTAACAGCTAAAGCACAATTTCCTGCATCAAATGGAATTTTAGCGCCAAATTCTAAATGATATAAGTTTTTAGTACCATCAGCAACAATGCCCTCACTAATGTTACTTGTTTCACGACCTGTAATTTCTAACGTCTTAACTATTTTTCCTTCTTTATTATATTTTGTTACAGCAAGTACAACTGTATCTGTATAATCCTTTGGATAATTAGTTGCATTTGATGGGGAGGAAGTTTTATCTGTCCTTCCTGTCACAACATACAAATATCCATTATCATAAATAGCATTTCCAAACATTGGCAATGATTTATCTATTAAAATCTCTTTTTCTTTCTCTTTTTTACTGTTTAAAACAACCCATCCTAAATGAGCAGAATCATTTGTTAATTCATAAATAATATTATATTTCCCTTGCTCATCTATAAATTCATAATATCTAGATAAAACTCCCTGATACCCATATTTCTCGTATCCTATTGTATACGGATTAACTGCTTGGTTATCTAATTTTATTTCATATTGGTCTATCTTTATTGCATAGATAGATAAAGGATAAAATAAAACTAGCAAAATAAATAAAACAAACTTCTTTTTCATATAACTCTCCTCTACTATTTAACTATTTCATTATAGCGAATATTGACGAAAATTACAAGTTTATAAAAAAAGAAATGATAAATCATTTCAATCATTTTGATTAGCTACATTACATTGCAAGGCATGCTCACTACAATCAATATCTAATTCATCATAGCTAAACTTATAGCGTCCAAAATATTTTTCTGTTTTAACATCCTCTTTATTTTCAGAAGGAATTTCACTTTCATAAGAAATTACAATCATATGATTTTCTATATCATATTTTTCATCCATTTGCCTATCTTCTACCATTTCACATTTTAATAATCCATCATTAATTAGCGCTGTTGCACATATTTTTGTAGGTTTCTCTTCAGGCTCGGGAAGAAAAGCTGGATTACGTTGTACATAATCATAAGCAGCGTTTAAGATAGTATCAATATTAATACTTTCTTTATCGTTTCTAGCGCCTCTAATAATACCAGAGACAGCAGAAGAAGCAAGAAGCGCTAAAAGTCCTAATATTGTAATAACGGCTAATAATTCTACTAAAGTAAAACCTTGCTCTTTTTTCATTTACTCTACTCCTTCCATGTAATAAATATAATTTCCATCATAAGCATAAGAGTTTTCTGGCAATGTATTTTGAAAATTTGTATCTTGTACTTTCTTAATACATACTTTTACATTATCCATATCAAATTTTTCTCCTGTTTTAGGATTTTCAATTGCTTCTTTGATGACGCCTTCCTCATGTAACTGATTTAAGGAAAGACAAATTTCAGAGGTACCTGTTGGAAGTGTTATATCACTTGTTGGGACATAAGAAATAGCGGATTCTAATATACCATTAATTTGAATATCATAAGCTTTCTTCTTATCATTTTTATTAATGGAATCTAATGCTGAAAAACTAACTAAGGCAAGAATTCCTAATATAGTTATCACTCCTAATAATTCTACTAAAGTAAAGCCATTTTTTTTCATAGTATCACCTATTATCATTATAAAAAAAGGTATCTTTAAAGTCAATAAAAAAGAAAGAGTTCCCTCCTCCTTTACATATCTTTTTTACTTAAATTTTTCAATTCCACTAAAATATTTAAAGATTCCATAGGAGTAATTAATAAAGGATCTATTTCTTTTAGATACTCTCTTAATTCATCTTTTTTAGGAACTAAATCATCTAAGGGTAATGCTTCCTGAACTTTAATATCACGCTTCTTTTCCTTATTTTCATATATTTCTAAAATATCTGTTGCTCGTGCAATTAAACTATCTGGAAGAGTTGCTAACCGTGCTACATGAATACCATAACTTTTATCAACACTACCATCTTTTATTTTATGAAGGAAAATAACATTTCCATTCTCTTCATAAGCACTTACATGAATATTTTTTAAGTTTTTTAATGTTTTTTCTAAATCGGTAAGTTCATGATAATGTGTTGAAAAAATAGTTTTACAATGAATCTTATCATGAATATATTCTATAATTGCCTGGGCCAATGCCATTCCATCAAAAGTAGCTGTACCTCTTCCTAATTCATCAAATAATACTAAACTATTTTCAGTAGCATTAGAAACGGCCTCATTTGCCTCCTTCATTTCTACCATGAAAGTAGATTCTCCGCTTACCAAATCATCACTAGCACCAATTCTTGTATAAATAGCATCAAAAATAGGTAACACTGCTTCTTCTGCAGGAACAAAAGACCCAATTTGAGCCATAATAACGGTTACAGCAAATTGTCTCATGTAAGTACTTTTACCTGCCATATTTGGTCCTGTAATAAGAAGAATATTTGTCTCTTCATCCATGATGATATCATTAGATACATACTCTCCTGTTAATACTTTCTCAACTACTGCATGTCTATTGTCAATTAATCGTACTTCCCTCTTATCAGTAAGAATTGGTCTAATATAATTATTTTCTTCAGCAATCGTTGCAAAAGACTGTAGAACATCTATCTCACTAATAATTTTAGAAATTTCTTGAATTTTTGGAATATATTCTTTAATTTTATCTCTAATTTCAATAAATAGCTGATACTCTAATTCTATAATTCTCTCTTCAGCATTCAAGATTAAAGCTTCTTTTTCCTTTAGAATAGGGCTAATATAACGCTCACAGTTACTTAAGGTCTGTTTTCTTTCATAACCATATTCTTCTTTTACTAAACCAATAGCACCTTTTGATACTTCAATATAATAGCCAAATACTTTGTTATATCCTACCTTTAATGTCTTAATACCTGTTCGTTCTCTTTCCTCTGTCTCAAAACGAGCAACAAAATCTTTACCACCTTTTCTTAAATCTTTTAATTCATCTAATTCAGAGGAATAACCTTCTTTGATAATGGAACCTTCCTTAATACCAATAGGAGGATTTTCATAAATGCTACGTTCTAACAAATCGTATAAATCTACCAATGGTTCAAAAATAGTATAAGATAAAGCTTTTAAAATATTAGCAATATCAGGAAGCACTTTTAAACTATTTTTTAGCTGTATTAAATCTCGTGCATTCGCATTTCCAAAAGCAATCCTTCCACTTAAACGTTCTAAATCATAAACTTCATATAATAAATTTTTTAAATCTTCTTTTAATAAGAATTCTTCTAGTAATTTTTCTACCATGTCATAACGTCTGTTAATTTCCTCTTTTTGAATCAAAGGATTTTCAATATAACTTTTAAGCATTCTTGAACCCATTGCTGTTTTAGTCTTATCTAATAGCCAAATTAAAGAAAAATTTCTCTGCTTCAAACGCAATGTTTCCGTCAATTCTAAATTTCTTTTCGTATGCATATCCATCTTTAAAACATCTTTATTTTCTTTAATAATTGCTTTTTGAATATGAGTTAAAGATTTCATTTGTGTACTAGTAATATAAGTTAATAAATGTTTAATCGTAGCAACTAATCTTTCGTCTTGAATATCTTCATATACTTTTTGATAATCTTCTATTTCTTCTATACTATCATTTACTGTTACTAAGATTTTAAATTGATTTTCTAGCATATGAATAATACTTTTATCTACTTTATCAGATAAGACAACTTCTTTAATATCTAAAGAAACAATTTCACTTACTAGTTTTGTTGCTTGATGAGGTAATAGCATGACATAAAGAATTCCTGTTGTAATATCTGCATAACTTAAACCATAAGAGTGTTCAAAATCTAAAACACTTCCAATATAATTAAAATCATTTTCAAGAAGACTATCACTATTCATAACTGTCCCTTTACTAATAATTTGCGTAAGTCCTCTTTCCACTAAACCTTTCGCATCTTTTGGATCTTCTAACTGCTCACAAATACCTACTTTATAGCCTTTATCTACTAATTTTTCTATATAAATATTAACAGCATGATGGGGAACCCCACACATAGGAACTCTCTCTTCTAACCCTGCATTTCTACCTGTTAATGTTAATTCTAATTCTCTAGATACAGTAACTGCGTCTTCAAAAAATACCTCGTAAAAATCTCCCAACCTAAAAAAAACAAAAATATCAGGATGTTCCTTTTTAATTTGAAGATATTGACGCATCATAGGCGTAACTTTGCTGTAATCAACATCGCTCATTTTCATATTTACCACCAACTTCATTTTAACAAAAAAATGGAACAAAGTCCATTTTTTCACCCTTTTTATTTTTCTTTTACTTTTTGATATCCATTTAATTTATCAATAGATAAATGGGCTTGTTCTCTACTCGCATAAAGAAATCCATGTGCTCCATAAAATTGTTCTTCTCTTCTTAAACCAGTCGTTACATAATAAGAAATATTATAAAGTCTAACATAGTCTTCAAAGCTAGAAGCAATTCCATAAGAACCAAAGAATACACCATCCTTTACACCATAATTTTTATTCTCACGCCATTTCAAATACTCTTCTAACATGGTTTGGTCTTTCCAAATAGAACCATCAGGAAGAGCCTCTAAATAGCCGATTTCTGTTAATTTCTTTTTGCATTCTGGATAAACTGGATAATTTGGTTTTGATGGACGATAAGCAAGCTCGCACTCCCAATCTCTAAATTCTTGGTAAGAATGTGATAAAGAACCATCACTACATTGGTAAACAATATTCTTATCTTTCGCATAAGCTATATAATTTTTCTCATTCACCCATTGTTGTCCATCTGGAGCCATAAATACTTTTACAGGTAAATAAGCCTCTAAAGAAGATAAATTTCCTAAAGCAGATAATTTTCCTTTGTAAAGTTGAAAAGAAGTAGAATCAATCATTGGTTCTAAGTCTTGATTATAAAAAATTGAAAAAGAAATAAGGCTATGTCTTGAATTTATTACCTTGCTTTCCCCAATACAATCATAAATAGCCTCTAAAAGTTCACGAGATGTTTCTTCCTTTTTTACAACGCCTATTCCAGTATTGGTAGCCTGAATAAATACTTTACGAATTGCTTCTTTATTTCCCCAATTTTGATTATAAGGAACATAAGCATAATCAGGATATTTCTGCGCAAAAGCGGGTTCTGTCATTCCTACTGTTAAAGACATAACAAGAGCTGAGCCTGCTACTATTTTAATTGCCTTTTTACCAAAGTTTTGAAAAGTAGTTTTTGTTTTTCTAGAAAGATTTAAAATTCCTTTTTTATTTACTTTCATAAGCATACTCTCCTTAATTAGGACTTATTCTATCATAAAATAATAAACTTTGCAAATGCACTAAACATTTTTTTCTAAGTATTCTAAAGCATCTTCAAAAGTAGTTACTGGAACAATTTGAATAGAATACTTCTTTTTTTCTTTTAAAGCAATCGCCTCTTCATAATTATCACCTGCTGGAACGAAAAAAATATCAGCATGTTTACTTTCTGCACCTTTTAACTTATATTCAACTCCGCCTATCTCTCCTACTGTACCATCTGGTTCTATTGTGCCTGTTCCTACAATCGTAAGTCCCTTCGTAATATCTTCTTCAACAAGAGTATTATAAACGGCTAAAGTTGTCATTAATCCTCCACTAGGGCCTGATTCAGAAGCTTCATAAAAAATTTCAATATTAGGGTTTGCCTCATATTTTCTAATAGAATATGGAACAATTCCAATAATCTTAGTACCATCAAGTTCGGCAATTTCTGCTTTTCTATCATAATTTTTATCGCCATGTCTAACTTTTAATACTACAGTACTACCAATTTCCTTACTAGCAATCACTTCTATTAAATCTTTTCTAGAATGAATATCTATTCCCTCAATTGAGAGTAATTCATCTCCAACTCTTAAATCTGTATCATAATTAGAATCAACATATAAAACAAATAATTCTTCCTCTTCAATCGTAATTTTCTTTCCCGCTTTTTCATAAGCCAAGATAACAGCATTGGCATAAGATGCCATCATCCACAACCTATCACGTACTAGAATATCTTCATAGGAATCTATTACTTCAGCGCTTTTTTTAGGATACACATCCCAATCATCAAAAAATAAAGAAAACAATAACATCGGAATAGTGGCATCATATTCTGTTACGTATGCTAAATTAAGGCTTCCTTCAGATTCATATCCACCATCTACTTGAATTCTTTTTCCAACATTAATTAAGCCACCTGGAGCATCTATATAATATGGTAATTTAACAGTTAGTAAAATAAAAATAATTGCATAAATAAGAAGACACATATAATTGTTTTTTAAAAATTGAATTACTTTTTTCATAAATTCACCATCCAATAAAAAAAGATAGATAACTATCTTTGAGATTGTAAATAACGATACTCATTTAACCAATAACTACCGTCTGGAGCAATATAATAAGAAGTCGTATCATACTCATCATGATTTTTCTTGCTATCCCAAAGTTCTCCATTGTCATCTTGATAATACTCCTTATTTCCAATATTTACAACCCTTGTTCCCAACTCTCCTTGTTTTAGATATAATCCTGAAATAACTGCTATAGCACATATAAATGCTATAAAAATAACTTTTCTACCTCTATTCATACTGACCTCCTATCGATGGAACACACTTCTTGCTTCTTCTCTGACGTATGCTCGTATTTCTTCCAAGTATTCTTCTTCTCTTGGATTAACAATAGGATTTTCTTGAAGTACTTTATTAACGGCTCTACGAGCATCTAAATCCATTTTAGGAGATAATTCTTCTTGCATTCTTCTAACCCCAGCAAAACCCTCTTTTGTCGCTACAGTAAGAGGCCACATACCAGAAGATAAGTCCAATGTAGCATCTTTTTTCTCAATTCCTATACTAGCAGCTTTAGAATCTAGCAATGTACGAAAATTCGCATATTGAATTTTATTCATTTTATACCCTCCTACTTTCTATAATTATGATACCACATTTTCTAATTTCAAACAATAATATTTCAAAAAAAGATAAAAATTCAAAAAAAAGAATCAAGAAATTACTTGATTCTTCTACCCCTTTTCTTCAATTTTTATCTAGTTTTTTCTGGATTTGTCTCTTCTAGACCACCATACATAATTTCATCTAAATAGTCTTGTAAACTAACATAGATAAATCCATTTTTAGCATGATAGAAACCATCTTCTCCTACATATCCACCATATTCATCATAAGTAATAGTAGATTCTTCTTTAGTTTCTACTGTTTCTTCTTCATAAGTTTCTGTTTTTTCTTCATCTTGTTGAGATTCTGTAACAACTGTAGTTTCTTCAGTTTCTCCAGTGCCTACTTCTGTTCCTGTTGTAACTGTATTTTCTAAATTTTCAACATTACTTTCTGCATTACCATCATTAACAACATAAGAAGAAGCCTCTTCATTTGCTGCTGGTGCTGAATAATTAGCTGTTGATTGTAAACTAGCTATATCATTTAAATAATCTTGTAAAGTTGCATACGCATATCCATTTGAAGCATGGTAATATCCATCTTCTCCTACATATCCACCATATTGATCTTTTTGAATATTTTCTTCATAATCGCTTCCACCAACATCAGTATATTGATTATCATTTCCTCCGACATAATCATAATAATTATCTTCATAAGTATTATTATAATTATTTTGATTGTCATTAAGAGTATCTAAGTAATTAGATAAGTCTGTATAAACATATCCATCAGCAGCATGATAATATCCTTCACTATCAGTATATCCACCGTATTGGTCCTTTTGAATATTTTCTTCGTCATTAACGATAGTTCCTGCTCCAATTCCTGATTCAGGGCTATTTATTATACCATTTAATCCGCTATAATATTCATCATATTCTTTTTTACTAGTCCACCATTCTCCATTAGGATCTTGGTATCCACCTTGCATGTCTGATCCTACAACTTGACCATTTTCTATTGTTTCTTCTTTTGTACCATTATTTGATTTCAAAAAGTCATCGTATTGTTCTTTATTTTGCCAAACACTACCATCTGGTGCAGTGTAGAAGTTTCCTTCTGTTTCCACTACTCTATTTTCTGTTTCTCCACCTGTTTTTTGGTTAGCTTCTAATTGAGCATTCCATGCATCGGCATCTGCTTGTGTTAAAAATAGAGTTCCATCTTTTGCAGGAAATGTTTTATCTCCATAAGTAACTTTCTCTGTTCCAACTGGAGCATCTGCAATTCCAGCTTCTTCTGCAGCTTGTTTATCTCCTTCTGAAACCCAAAGTGTACCATCTTCACTTTTTACTGTTTCTCCTTTGTATGTAGCACCAAGTGATTCTGCAATCTGAGCTTCCGTTTTCATGTTATTACTCATAGTTGTATCAATGCCATCATACTCATCAGCAAGTATTCCCATTACATCCCCTTGTACTTGGGAACTATCTTGTCCAGTATATTCTCCACTATTTAAGTCTTGTGTTATTGATGGTGGTTCTACTGGAATAGTGGCATCGTTATGTGATAATTGAGCCGCACCAACAGAACCTGCTATTGTAACTGCTGCAATAACAGCACTAATTTTAGTTGCTGTTTTATGCGCTAAAATAGTATTCTTTAGTGAGAATCCTTTCTTACCATTTTTTCCTGCTGTTACTAAAACTCTCTGCAATGCTGGTCCATTAAGTTTTAAATTGTTAATTAAAGATTTTAAATTCATGGTCTTTCCCCCTTCTTTAAATAAGACTTGACATATATTAACATTTTTTCTTTCATTTGTCAAATCATTTTTATACTATATTTTGTTTTATATTTATACTACTATAAAAAGCATATAATTTTTTTTAAAATTAGTCAACATTTTTTTCTGTAAGAAATACAATTTAATATGAAAAAATATATTTCTAATTTATTATTACTATTACTTATCTTTGGGATTTTATTCTGTCAAAGAAATGTCACAGAAGAGATTAGAATGGCTATAGAACTATTTTGGCAAAAAGTATTTCCTAGCTTATTCCCATTTTTTCTATTATCTCCTTTTTTCATACAATATGGTTTTTTTGATTTGATTAAAAAGACATTAGGTCCTATCGCAAAAAAAATATTTCTTATTTCTGAAAATAGTGCCTACTTATTCTTTATGAGTATTATCTCAGGGTTTCCTAGTAGCGCTACTAACGCCAAAATATTATATGAAGAAGGATATATTAATAAAGATGAGGCTTTCCATACTCTCTTATTCTCACACTTTTCAAATCCTATTTTTATATTCTCCATGATTAGTAATAAGCCTTTATTAATTCTAAGTGCCCATTATTTTTCTAATATTATGATTGGAATATTATTAAGATTTCATAAAACAAATCATAAAAACGAAAAAATGAAAAAGAAAAATGAAAAAACATTCTTTGACATTTTTACTAGTTCCATTAAAAATTCAATGGAAAATTTACTTTTTATTTTAGGTGTTATTGTCTTTTTCTTTATGATTAATGGTATTTTAGATTTTCCAATAACTCATCTTCTATTAGAACTATCACAGGGACTATCTTATGCAAACCACTTATCTATAGGGATGCGAGAAATAGCTTGTTTAGAAGCTTTTCTACTTTCCTTTGGTGGATTTAGTGTACATATTCAAACCTATGGGATTTTATCCGATTGGCACTTATCCTACTTTCCATATTTCTGCATCAGAATCTTTCATGGGATATTAGCAGCTTCTATTGTTTTCTTCTTATTTTAACTACTTATATGGAAAATAAATAATTACGTTTGATTTTTTTCCTAAAGTACTATCTAAAGAAAATACCATCCTATAATATTTAATTGTATTATACGGTTTAAAATTATAACTTGTTGGAAAAGTCATTGTAATTTCATCAGATAATTCATGAGAGTCTTTTGTTTCCGTATTAATTTTCTTTTTAAAGATACGATTCTCCAAAGTATAAACAATTTGTTTTTCAGTACCACAAGCATTAGAAACACACTCTACATTCAAAGTAATCTTATTGCCTGAAATAAGAGGTTCAGAAGTTAATACATAGTTATGAGCATCTTCATTGATAATACGACTAATGAAAGATTCGTCTGTATTCATATCTGCAATTTCCTTATGATTTAAATATCCATCTTTAATAGATATCAATATATTAAATAAGAAAATCATAACTACAGTCGCTAACATAAACGAAGTAAGTAATTCTACAATGGTAAACCCTTTTTCATTTAACCTTTTCATAATACACGTCCTAACTATTAGGTTTTTTAAAGGAAACTATCGCAAAAGTTCCTATCTCATCACCACCACGATAATTTACAATAATTTGATATTTTGTTTTTTCTTCTTCTGGAATAGTATTTAAAAACGCTTTAAAATTACTATCTGTTATTTTATCAAAAAAGTTTTGACTTGGAGAAGTAATATATATACTTTTTATTTCTAAATCATTTTTCAAAGCATTCATATCTATTCCAGGTATATCTGTTAAAAATCCATTAGTATTCTTATCTAAATTATTATAAAAAGTATCTGTTGCATTCATCATAATAATCTGCTTTATCTTTTCCGTACGATATAAATTTTCAACAGAATTATAGCGATTCAATCTCTTATAAGAATTTGTAATTTCCGAATATTGTACATACATATAAAGTAAAATACTAGCAATCGTTAAAGATACTAAAAGAGTTTCTACTAATAAGAAGCCCCTTTTGTCTAATTGTACATTTTTTTTCATAGAAACGTCACTCCTTGTATTGTATTCATTATAAAATTATTATATAATATATTTAGGATAAATGCTAGTCCTAAGAAATAAAAGAAATAAAATTTAAAGGGGTTGAAAAAAGTGCTTAGAACATTTGACTATGAAAAAATACCCATTGTAGAGATTGTAAATGACATTATGCTAGATTCCTCAAAACGAGGTGTTAGTGATATTCATTTTGACCCACATAAAGAGAATATGATTATTAGAGTACGTATCGATGGTTCTCTAATAGATTATGCCGAAGTACCTACTCTTTTTCAAAAGAATCTAGTTACCCGTGTTAAAATTATTGCAGGAATGAATATTACAGAATCTAGACTACCTCAAGATGGTGCTATTAAAGCAAATCTACAAGGAACAAATTTGGACATGCGTGTATCTGTTCTTCCAACCAATTTGGGTGAAAAAATAGTTATTCGTATTATGGACTATAGTTTAAGTGGTACTGGTATTGAAAGTTTAGGATTCTCTGAATCCAATTATAAAAAAATATTAAAAATGTTATCCTTACCTAATGGTATCATTATGGTTACAGGTGCGACTGGTAGTGGTAAATCTACTACGGTATATGCTATGCTTCAAAGATTAAATAAAGAGGATACAAATATCATATCCGTTGAGGACCCAGTCGAAATGAACATTGAAGGAATTAACCAAGTACAAACAAATAGCGAAATTGGATTAGATTTTGCAACTGTTTTACGTTCTATCTTACGTCAGGATCCAAACGTTATCATGATTGGAGAGATTCGTGATACAGAAACTGCAAAAATTGCTGTACGTGCTTCTATTACTGGACACTTAGTATTATCTACTATCCACACCAACGATGCTTTAAATACTATTGAGCGTTTATTAGATATGGATGTAGAAAGATACCTACTAGCTAGTGCCTTAGAAGGTATCATTGCTCAGAAACTTGCACGTAAATTATGCGACAAATGTAAAAAGAAAAGACCTGCAAATGAATATGAAAAAAGTTTATTTAAACGTGCTTTAAATAAAGATATTGAAGATTTATATGACGCAGTGGGATGTGACGAATGTCATCATGGTTATAAAGGACGTATTCCTATCCACGAAGTATTATTAATCAACACATTAATTCGTGATGCTATTACGGAAAACATGCGAAAAGACGAGTTAAGAGAACTCGTTTACTCACAGGATGTTGCTTCCCTATTACAAGATGGATTAGAAAAAGTAGAAAAAGGGCTTACAACAGTAGAAGAACTGTTAAAACTTATTGACCTTGAAAATGACGAAACAAATAAAGAAAACATCATAGGATTAAAAGAATCCTTAAAACTTGCAGAAGAACATAAAAAAGAAGAAATAGAAGAAGATAAAGAAAAGGAAACATCAAAGAAATCAGTAGCAAAAGAAGCAAAACCTCAAGAAAAAGAATCAGTCAAAGAAGAAAATAAACCAAAACAAGAAGCAAAAGAAAATTTGGAAGAAGATGAGGATTTACTTGATGCTTTAAAATCTTTAAATATTGACTTCCCTATTAATCCAGATAAACAAGAAGAAACAGATGAAGATGAACTTTTTGATCGAACTGGAGAAATAGAGGACATTTTAGCAGATATTGATTTAAGTGATGCTGATGGTTTATCCGAAGATGATTTAAGAGATTTATTAAAATAAGAAAAGGAAAGAAATTTCCTTTTTTTATTTACAAAAAAAGAATGAAATCTTCATTCTTAAGCAAATATTGTTAAAATAGCAACCCAATCCCAATTTAAGAAAAAAAGTAATAACGTTGCTAGACTCAGAAAAGGTCCAAATGGAATTTCATGAGTAGATTTCATTTTCATTAAAATAATGGCAATAGGAAGTGCAATAATACTAGCAACAAAAATAGATATAATAGCTAGTGGAAAATCTAAAGCCATTCCTATTACAAACATGAGTTTAATATCTCCACCGCCCATGGACTCTTTTTTAAATAAACGGTCACCAAACAATTTAATTCCATACATTAGTAAAAAACTACCAAAACCATTCACTAGTGAAAAGAATAATTGTGATAAAGCTTCTTGCCATTGAAAAGTATTAAAGCTTCCTCCTCCAACTAGAAACTGCCCTACTCCTATTAGTAAAATTCCAACAATAATTAATTCATCGGGAATAATATAATATTTATAATCACTAATAATAATGATTACTAAAATAGATGATAAGGCCAATGCCATAAAGCATCTAGCACTGAATCCGAATCTTAAATAAGATGCTAAAAATAGAAAACCTGTTAATAATTCAAAAATAGTATAATACCAAGATATTTTAGTTTTACAATTTTTGCATTTTCCACCTTGAAATAAAAAGGAAAAAACAGGTATTAATTCTAAAGGTCCCAATTTATGATTACATACTGTACAATGAGAAGAAGGAAACATTAAAGATTCCTTCTTTGGTAAACGATAACCTACTACATTGTAAAATGAGCCAAATATAAGACCAAAAATGAAAAAACAAACTGAATAATAAATAACCAAAACTACATTCCCCCCATGCCTTGTACAGTTTCATACATTTTAAACATTGGTATAACAATGGCAAGTACAATAACACCTACAATAGCAGTTAAAAATACGATAATTAAAGGCTCCATTAAAGCTTTTACACGAGTAACAGCATTTTTATGCTCATCTTGATAATAGGCAGATACTTTAGCCATCATCTCTGCTAATTGTCCTGTTTTCTCTCCTGTTACAATCATTTCATAAGCAGGCACTGGGAAAGCCCAATGATCTTTAAAAGCGGCTGATATCTTTTCTCCTGATGCTAAATTATTTACTGTATCTAAAATCATCATTTTATAAATTTCATTATTTGTAATCTTTTTTAAAATATTCATACTATCTGTAATAAATACGTTGTGTGATAAAAGTGATGAAAACGTTTTAGCAAACATGTTAACTTCATTATAAATAATAATATTTCCAAGAACAGGGACATGCATAGCTATCCACTGCATAAAAGTTCTTAATATTTTAATATTCTTATAACAATAAATAATAAAGATAATAACAATAATAAAAACAACTAAAATCTGTATTAAATTATGTTTTAAGAAATCACTAACCGCCATTACCATTAAAGTAAATTTCGGTATTGCTGACTCATCCATAGATGAATAAATTTCAACAAACTGTGGTACAATATATACCATCATGAAAATAGTAACGGCTATAGCCATAATAAATACAATACATGGATAAGTTAATGCGCTGACCATTTCTTTATGAGCTGCTTCAGCTTGTGAGAAATAATCTGACATATCGTCTAATGCCTCTGGTAACTCTCCTGTTAATTCAGAAGACTTAACCATGTTTATTAAAATTGGTGGAAAAGAGTTTCCTTGATTTTCCATCGCTTTTGAGAAACTATCACCCATCGTTAAATCATACATCATAGAACGGAACATTCTTTGATAGTTTTTATTTTTAAATTGTCTTGTTAAAATACTCATAGCCTCTACTAATGGAATACCTGCTTTAATATAGGTAGATAACTGTGTTAAGAAGAAAATTAAATCTTTTCTTTTTATCTTAGCACCATTTCCATTAACACTACTATACATCGTTTGAATCCATTTATTAGTACGAATACTATAAACAGTCATTCCTTCACTCATAAGGAATGAATGAACTTCAAGTCTAGAATAAGCTGCAAAATAGCCTTTTATCGTTTTACCTTCAGGAGTTTTACATATATACTCCCACATAACTTTCTTTTCTTCTTTATCCGCATCTCCGCCTTCGATATCCATCATTAATGCTTGTCGATTGATATCTTTTTTATTACGTGACTCTTTCATAATGGAAGAATTTTGAATGGAATCTCTTAATTTCTTTATTCCATTTTTAGGAATATTAACCAATTTTTCTAATCCGTCATTGATGTAATCTCCAATGCCTTTTTTCTGATTTTCATATTCTTCAGAAATATAGATAAAGGCATCTTGAGGAATTGCTTCTTTCTTGACCTCTTCTTTTTTTGCAGGTTCTTCTTTCTTTTCAATCTTTTCAGGTTTGAAAATATCATTAATATGAACACCACGTAATTTTTTTTCTTCCTCAGTCAATTCCCTTTTTACTTTTTTAGGCTCTTCTTTCTTTGGTTGTTCCCCTTTTTTAGCCATTTTCTGCGCACGTTTTTCACGTTTCTTTCTTTCGCGCTCTAGCATTTCTTCCTGTTTTTTCTTTTGAGCCTTCGCTTGATAATCCAAAAGTTTTAAATAAAATCTTCCTACTACATTAAAAATAATAATAAAAGGAAAACTAAAACCTACAAAGGCATAATGAAAGAAATGATATACTTTAATACATATCCAATCCCATCCAGCCACTATTTTAGAAGTAAATTTATTGGTTTTCTTAAATAATTTAACAATTGCCTTCCATATAGTTACGGGCAATAGAATAATCGATAGTAAAAAATTAATTAAACTCGTCACTTCATGCACCTACCCTTTTATATTCTCACACTATATTGATTATAGCACAATTTTCCATAAATAGAAAACATTTTTTTGAAATTTGCATAGAATATTTTAGAAAGATTTGTGGAAGGAGGACTTTATGAATTTCTACAATCCTTATCTATATTCTATTCCAACTACTACCGCTTCTACTGGCTTATTAAGTAGACTTAATTTTAGTTCCATTTTAAGTGGAACTACTAAAGCCTTAAATTTTGTGAACCAGGCAATACCAGTTGTCAAGCAAGTGTCACCTATTATGAAAAACGCAAAGACTATGTTTCGAATTATGAATGAATTTAAAAAAACAGATACTACTAGCGCTCCAATAGATAATAATACTTCTCTAAATAATTCCCATGATTCCTTACCAGAAATCCCTGTTACTACGAATGGGCCTACCTTTTTTGTATAAAAAAAGAACAATCTAAATGTTCTTTTTTAATTGTTCGATTTCTTCTAGTAACTCCTGTTTTTCCCTTAATAATTCGTCGTCTTCAGGAATACGGCTAATAATGTCTAAAAGTTTTTCTTGCTCATTTTGAAGAAATTTAGCATTATACTTTAAGATAGGACCAAATTTAAAATCTTCTTCACTATATTGAATTTGTCCTTTTACAAAAACCATAATAATATAGTATTTCTTTTTTTCTTCAACATATTTTTCATCTTGAATTTTATATCCTAAAGATACAACATATTTTCTTAAATCTTCAAAATCTGTATGAGTACTGATAATCATTCTATCAGAAAGATTTCTTCCTTCTAATATCTCTTTAATAGTTAGAGTTCCCATTCCAGATATAACAACAATATCTTTTGAACTTACAGGAATTCCTTCTAAACCATCCGTTAAAACAGTCGTGACATTCTTAACATGAAATCGAGAAATATTATATTTAGCTTGGTCTAATGCATTCTTATTAACATCGGAAGCAATACATTCGCAATTCTTTTCTTGTGATAAATAAATATCTAATAGAGCATGATCACATCCCACATCAATTACTTTACTATTAATTGGGATGAAATCAGCAATTGTTTCTAAACGCTTTGATATTTTCATTATTCTGCCATATAGTCACGTAATTTGCGACTTCTTGATGGGTGACGTAACTTTCTCAAAGCTTTTGCTTCTATCTGTCTAATTCTTTCTCTAGTAACACCAAACATTTGACCAACCTCTTCTAATGTTCTTGGTTTTCCATCTTCTAAACCAAATCTTAAACGAACCACCTTTTCTTCTCTTTCTGTCAAAGTTAATAATACTTGACTAATTTCATCTTTTAACATTTCGTTTGTAGCAAACTCTTCTGGGCTTAAATTTCTCTCATCTTTAATAAAATCTCCTAAATGAGAATCATCTTCTTCGCCAATTGGTGTCTCTAAACTTACTGGATCTTGACTAATTTTATAAATTTCTCTAATCTTATCTACACTAGTATTCATCTTCTTTGCAAGTTCTTCTTCACTTGGCTCCCTATTTAACTCTAATGTTAACTGTCTTTGTACACGAGCTAACTTATTAATGGTTTCTACCATATGTACTGGAACACGAATTGTACGAGCTTGGTCGGCGATTGCTCTAGTGATAGCTTGACGTATCCACCATGTAGCATACGTTGAAAATTTATATCCTTTTGTAACATCAAATTTATCAACAGCTTTCATCAATCCAATATTGCCCTCTTGAATTAAATCTAGAAAAAGCATTCCTCTACCTACATATCTTTTAGCAATACTGACAACTAAACGAAGATTTGCTTCCGCTAAAATATTCTTAGCTTCCGGGTCTCCCGCCACAATTCTATCTGCCAAAGCAGCTTCCTCATCTAACGTTAATAGCTTAATTTGTCCTATCTCTTTTAAGTACATACGGACTGGGTCGTTAATTGTTAAATCCTTCGTTAATGTACTATCATCTAATAATAATTTATCTCCACCTGCATCTGAATCATCTTCTTCAGATACAATAGCAATATTATTCTCATTAAAGACATTATATAAGTCATCTAAAGAATCTGCATCTAAATCTAATCCCTTCAAAGCGGCAGCTAAATCTTCATAGGTAATAAAGCCTTGTTCTTTTCCTTTCTTAACTAATTCTTCTTTTCTTTGCTCATAACTCTTAATCTCTTGCATTCTCTTCTTCACTCCTTATTTTATATGACACCAACTTTTGTGCTAACTCTAATTTCCTATTATAATTATCAGAATTGGAAAGCTCATGACGATATTTTTCCATCTGAATTTTTTCATTATACTCTTTTATATTTTGTAAATAATCATCTAATTCTTCCATATTCACATCTTCATGAAGAGTAAGACTAGATAATTCTCCAATCGTTCTATTTGCTTCCTCATCTTCTCTTAATTCCGTTAATAAATCTGCAACATCTATATAACCATATTGTTTAAAGAAAGCAGTAATTTGAAATGCCAAATGGCGGTATTTGTCAGTCGGCATATACGTAATTTTTTTATCATACATCTTAATAGCATTCGTAGAACGTAACATATAAAAGAGTAAATTCCTTTCTGACTTTTCACACTTTGTTAACCTACTTTTCTTTCTAACTTCTACTTCTCTACTCTCTACTTTATTTTCTTTGGAACCTATTTTACTTCTTAAAAAATCTAAGGATAATTTTGTTTCTTCACTCAATTTTGTAATGCTAACTTCCTGTAATACTTCGTCATCCATTTCCTTAATTTCTGCAATCATGGCATTAGCATAATTCGCCATGTCAACAGAATTATTCATATCCATATTAGACTTTAGCAAAAACTCTTTAAACTCTACTGGATTCATTGCATTTTTTAGTTTATCTAAAAAAGTCTCTTTTCCATATTTTTGGATATATTCATCAGGATCTAGATTATCTTCTAAACGTACTATTTGCGGTTGAATTCCTAGTTTATGAAATTCTTCTAGGGCAGACTTTGTCGCTTTTAATCCAGCCTCATCCCCATCAAAACATAAAATAACATGATTAGAAAGTT
Organism: uncultured Bacilli bacterium; assembly: GCA_910584165.1. Taxonomy (GTDB): domain Bacteria; phylum Bacillota_I; class Bacilli_A; order RF39; family UBA660; genus UBA5578. Next base: position 171,879 of record CAJTZU010000001.1, read on the forward strand.
TTCTTACTAGCATAGCCTGCTCACTACCAAAAGCAGTTCCTAAACTTGCCACTACATTGGAAATGCCAATCGTGTAAGCACGAATAACATCCATTGGGCCTTCCATAATAATGATTTCTTTTTTGGTTCGGGCAACTTCCTTAGCCCTATGATAATTATATAAAATTTCCCTCTTTTTAAAGATAGGCGTTTCTTTTGTATTAATATACTTATTAGTTTCTCTGTGGAAAGCTCGTCCATTATAAGCAATTACTCTTCCTCTTACATCATGAAGAGGAAACATAATACGATTTCTATACAAATCATATAATTCTACGCTATTTTGCTCTTCTCCTACTAAGCCACTTTCTAGCAAAGTCTTATCACTAAAGCTCTTCGTTTTTAATAGTTTTGTAAGCATATTAGCAGAAGTTAAAGAAAGCCCTATGCCAAACTCTTTAATAACAGTATCATCTAAATTTCTTTTATAAAGATATTCTTTGGCTTCTTTTGCTTGTGCACTATTCATACTATTTTGATAAAATTTCTGACTAATTTCATAAATGTCATATAAGTCTTGATATTTTTCTTTTCTTTGATGAAAATCATTAGATAGATTGATGGATATGCCAGCCATATCAGCACACTTTGAAACAGCCTCTAGAAAACTAATGTTTTCATAATCTTGTAAAAATTTAAATACATTCCCAGTCGCACCACAAGAAAAACAAGTATAAATCTGTTTTTCTTTGGATACACTCATACTAGGAGAATGATCATCATGAAATGGACAAACACCAAAGTAATTTTTCCCACGCGCTGTTAAAGGAAGATAACTAGAAATAACTTCTACTATATCCACGCCATTACGAATGTCATTAATTACACTATTCTCTAGTTTCATAGACCACTTCCTAAAAAAACCCTACATTATTAATATACAAGATAACTTGTCCATTTCCTTTTTTTTGACAAACTTTTTTCACAAATTTTTAAATTTTTTCAAATTTCTTTGTATTATATTACAAAAATCAAAAAAAGGAAAGATAAAAATCTTTCCATCTATATAAAACGCTAAACACGTTAGCGTACCGTAGTAACGCGCATAGATTTTCCAATTGTAATTTTAATGGCTCCCTCTATGCTCGTTATATAGGTGTCACATAAATTCAAACGATTTAAAGTTTCTTGATGTGGATGACCATATCGATTATCTATCCCTGCCGAAATAAGACAATAGGTAGGGTTTATCTTTGATAGAAATTCAAAACTACTACTATATTTTGAACCATGATGTCCTACTTTTAATATATCCACAAAAGGAAGTTCATATTCCATTAATATTTGTTTTTCGCTTTCTATTCCACTATCTCCCATAAAAAGAATTGTATGTCCATTCACGGTAAGAAGCATCACTAAACTGTCTTCATTTTCATCTTGCTCTTTCTTAGAATTTAAAAAAGAAATTGTTTCTTTCTTTTTAAATATGCTTTTTTTAGAAATTTTTTGATAAGGAATCTTTTTTTCTTTTAAATAATCCATGATTTCTAATTCCTTTAAATTATCATTTCCACTATTAAAAAGTACTTCTTTAACAGAAAAACTTTTTAAAAATTGGAAAGCTTCTCCTAAATGGTCTAAATCCCCATGACTTAATACTAAATAATCTAAAGAAGTGATTCCATGAGCATGAAGCGTTGGTATAATTGTATTTTTAGCAATACCGCTTTCATAGAAAGTGCCCCCAGTATCTACCAATATTGTAAGTGTATGATGGGGATAAATCACTAAAGTACTATCTCCTTGACCAACATCCATCATTAAAACAGTACCTTTAGGATTCATATAAGGCAGAAAAAAATGAAACATTATTACGATAAAGAAGATGACAATATATTTATATTCTTTTTTTATAATTTTGTGCATGACAAAAGAAAAAATAACATAATATAAAATAACTCCAACCCATGGGATATGGCACAAAATTAAAATAGATGGTATTTTTACCAATTGCAAAGAAACACTTTCCAAAATAGAAAATAGGAAAAAATAAAAGGCATCTAAAAATGGAAAAAGAAAAACTAAGAAAGATACTGGAAATAAAAAATTAGAAATAATAGGAACGAAGAAAAGATTATAGAATGGAGATAAAATGTTAAAAGAGAAATTCGTTTCTATTTGAATAGGAATACTTGCCATCAAAGAAATAACAGAGACTTTTAATAAATTTTTTAAATAATTTTTTTCTTGTCCAAGACTTTTAGAAAAAAGAAGAAGAAAAAAACTAATTGTAAAACTATAAAGAAAACCAGTATGATATAAAAAATATGGTTGATACCAAAGTACTAACATAGTAAATAGAAGATAAGACTGCATCATTGTAAAGCCTAATTTATTTGTCATCTTTGAAAAAAAGAAAAAAAGGCTAGCCCTAATAACAGAAGGTGAAAAATTAGTTAAAAATAAATAAAATAACAAAAAGATAAACAGAAAACTATTTCTTATTTTTTCACTTTTAATAAAAAAACGAAAGATAAGAAAGAAAAAAGTAATATGCATACCAGACACTGAAAATAAGTGACTAATTCCATTCCTTTGATAACTTTCTTTTACATTCTCTGAAATATCTTTATTATCTCCCAACAGAAAAGCTTTTAAATAAGGAAAACTTTCCATTTTTTCAATTCTTTCTATTATCTTACTTTTAATAGAATAAAATAAAGAAGTGGAAGTATCTTCTGCTTCGCACTCTCCTTTCATCGTATAATAAATTTGTTTACTCGCTAAATATTTTTGATAATCAAATAAATAAAAGTTTCGTTTAGAACTAGGAATAGTTACTTCTCCTTTGCATACTACTTTTTCTCCTAATTTGAAATTTCCTGTAGTTGTAATAAGCATATCCTCTACTTCTATTTTAGTAGAATAATCCGTAATATTTATATTTTTTACTGTACCTTTTATTATTTGATTTCCTAACTTTTCTTCCTGATAAAGCGGTTTAGCAAAAGTATTAACGACTTTCAAAATGGTCAACAAACAGAATAATAAAACAATAAAATTAAACGGTAATAAAATTTTTAATTTTCTCATAAGCACTTTCTCCAATTCCCGATACATTCATAATATCTTCTATTTTTTCAAAAGGCTTCTTAGTGCGATATTCTATAATTAATTTTGCTTTAGATTCCCCTATTCCGTTTAAGGTTGTTAATTCCTCTATTGTAGCAGTATTAATATTAACCTTGGAATTAGTTGTATCTTTATTAATACAAGCACTATTGGAAACATCAGGACAATTACATTCCCTTTCAATATATTCAATTACTGTCTTTGTCTTTTTTAACTGTTCTATTTCCTTTTTTGTATATACCCAAATAACAGTTCCATCCTCCACTTTTTTACTCAAATTTAAGAAATCAGTATTAGCATCTTTTTTTAAACCACCTGCTAATTGAATAACATCAATAATCCTAGAATCTTTTTCAATTTCATATACACCTGGTTTAGCTACCTGACCTTTAATATCTACTTTATATTTTTCCATAATTGGTTCTTGCGGTTCTACAATTTTTTCCTCCACAATTGGCTCTTTGGCAGAAACTTTTTCTTCTTTTTCAAAAGTAATTACATAAATAATATAAAGAAAACAGATAGAAACAGTAGCTAGCACTAATATTTTTTGTTTATGATTCATAAATCCCTCCCTACTATATTATTAGTGATTAACTTCTCATTTCCTTTTCTTTACATTCAAAACTATAGCATGTTATAATAATAGAAAGATGAAGGGTAAGAAAGGAGTTCCTATCTTAGCGCCAGAACCTATGGGTTGACGAGGTTAGTAGTTATCGAAAATTCGGCGGATGCTACTACGGTGAGAGTCGTTAGTTCTATTTTAAAAAGCAAAATCAACATTGTAACAAAGAATAGAACCAGAAAGGATTGATTTTATGTGCGGTATCGTTGGATACTTAGGAAAAAATAGGAATGCTTTAGATACAATTATTAGTGGATTAGAAGCATTAGAATATAGAGGATATGATTCTGCTGGAATTGCTTATGTTTATAAAAATCAAATTCAAATTAAGAAAAAGGCAGGAAGAATTTCCAATTTAAAAGAAATTTTAAATTTTAGTGAAACACCTTTTATTGGAATTGGGCATACTAGATGGGCAACCCACGGAGAGCCAAACGAAACAAATGCTCACCCTCATCATTCAGGAAAATTTACTATTGTCCATAATGGAATTATTGAAAACTATATTGATTTAAAAAATATGTTAGAAAAAAAAGGAGTATCTTTTTCTTCAGAAACAGATACAGAAGTTGCTTGTGCCTTATTAAATGACATTTATAAAACAGAAAAAGATATTTTAAAAACACTTGTAAAAGCACAGGATTTATTAATAGGAAGCTATGCTTTTGGCATTTTATGTGAAGATGATTTAAATACAATCTATGCCATGAGAAAATCTAGTCCCCTAATTGTTGCTACTAAAGACAATGATAAATTTATTGCATCTGATGTTCCAGCCATTCTATCTTTTACAAATGAGTATTATTTATTAGATGACTTTGACATTGCTATCTTAAAGGAAGATACATTATCTTTTTACCATCCAAAAAAAGAATTTTTTCAAAAAGAGAAACTCCTATTTGAAGGAAGTAAAGAGTCTTCCCAAAAAGATGGATACGAACATTTTATGTTAAAAGAAATTCATGAGCAACCAAAAGTTATTAAAGATACCATTCACTTTTATTTTGATGGAACGAAAGAATCTTTATTTGCAAATTTACCAGACTTAGAAAAATATCAAGATATTCACATTGTTGCTTGTGGTTCTGCCTATCATACAGGCTTAGTTGCTAAATCCTTAATTGAAGAACTGGCCGATATTCCTGTTACTTGTGAAATTGCAAGTGAATATCGTTATAAAAAAGTTTTTTATCATTCAAATACCTTAGTAATTGTTATTTCTCAGTCAGGAGAAACAGCAGATACTCTTGCCTCTTTAAGAAAGGCAAAAGAAGATTCTATAGATACCTTAGCAATTGTAAATGTAATAGGTTCTAGTATTGCTAGAGAGGCAGATAAAGTTTTATATATTAAGGCAGGTTGTGAAATTGCTGTTGCTACTACCAAAGCATATTCGGCTCAAGTAGCACTATTAAGTTTACTGGCTTTAAAATTAGCTATTATTCATAAAAATATATCCGAAGAAGAGTTTACTATGATTGCAAAGCAAATTGAAGAGTTGCCTGCCTTATTAGAAAAACTTATTAACCAAGAAAAATATCTTAATATTGCTAAAAAAATATATACTAGAGATGATATCTTTTATTTAGGAAGAAAATTAGATTATGCAATTAGCATGGAAGGAGCTTTAAAACTAAAAGAGATTTCTTATATTAATAGCGTTTCTTACCCTGCTGGGGAATTGAAACATGGAACAATTTCTCTAGTAGAAAATAGTACACCTGTGATTGGTATTTTAACAGATAATACGATGAGAGAAAAAACAATTAGTAATTTAAAAGAAACAGCTGCTAGAGGTGCCTATATCGTTGCTATTAGCAATGAAGAAATAAAAGAGGTAGATGAATTAATTTTAATTCCTACTGTCCATCCTTTATTTCAACCACTTCTTGCAATCATTCCTCTACAATTAATTGCTTATGAAATTGCAAAGCTAAGAGGATGCGATATTGACAAACCAAGAAATTTAGCAAAATCTGTAACAGTAGAATAAAAAAAGAACATAAAAATGTTCTTTTTATAATACCTCTAAAACAGCTGCTACATTCTTTTGTAATTCTAAAGCTACCCTTTTATCTATCGATTCTCCTAATAATTCATTATTAGAAATCACTCTAATTCCAATACAAGGAATTAAAAACTTTTCACAAACAGTATAACAACCTATACTCTCCATATCTTCACTCAAATTTTGAAACGTTTCTTGAAGCCACATAATTCTATCATATTCTCTATTAAAAACATCACCACTACCTAAAGTACCTTTTACTATTTTGCCAGAAGAAAAAAGGTTTTCTTCAAAGATAGTGACTAATTTTGTGTCTGCTTTTTTTATCTCCAGTGCTCTCTTATTTAGCTTCCACTCTAAAGAATTAGAACCTTCTCCTTTTTCTTTTATGGGCATCTTATAAGCATTGACATTTCTACAAGTTTCCCCTATCACAATATCCCCTATATGTAAGTCTAAACAGTGTGAGCCTGCAATTCCTTGATTAATTACCATACTTATTTCATAATTAAGAATAGCAATCGTAGTAGCAATAGTTGCATTTAAAGTTCCTACTAAAGTCTTAGAAATGACTACTCTTTTATTTTTTATTTTTCCTTCATAAAATTCATATCCAGCAATAATCTTCTTTTCTGATTCTTCTAAAATAGAAAGAAAATATGCTATTTCTTCTTCCATTGCTCCCTCAATTAAAATCATATTAATCTCCTTAATGTGTTTGTATTATAGCATAAAAAAAGAAACAAAGAAATAGTTTCTTTTAAAGTGTTATTCGGTACTTAATTTTATTATCTTTTCTAGATTCTTCTATTCCCCCATAAGCTTCTACAATTCTTTGCATAATGATATTTTGAAGAGGAAAAATCAGTTCAAAAGAAGTCACTTTTTCTTCCTTTAAAGTTTCTAATACTTGATAAAACAATTTATTTCCATAACCATTTCCTCTTTTATTTTCTAATATAAATATATAGATGTCTATTTTTTCTAAAACATTAATCTTAGCAAAACCTAAAGTCTCTCTTTCTGTTTTAAAAGAATAATAATTATCTTGAATAGAAAAATTCATTTCTTTTTTTTCTTCATTGCTCATTTTATATAACCTTAGCATCTGTTTCCTCCAAACTATAATTTCCTACCATTTCTGGCACTACTACTGATAAAAAACGAGTAAGTGTTTCTTCTTTTCTTTGTGATAGTTGTTGAACAAAAGGATAAGCTTGATATCTTTTTAACATTTCAGCAACATATGCTATTAATTCTTGATCTGTTAAAAATAATTTACTCCCATCTCTAAATTCTAATTTTGCTCTTCCTGTAATTTGATTAGTTTCTGGGTCTCTTTCATTGCTTAACCAATCTACTACTTTTAAAGAAGTTAAAATATAATTACTATATGTTTTTACATAATCTATTCTAGAAACTAAAGCTGAAATTGTATATTTTTCACGAATAGATTGATTATCATTTCCTTTTGCCATTTCTATTAAATAAAGACTTCTTAAAACAGAATATCTATGCATTCCATTCCCATCAATCGTATATCTTCCCCCTGGAGCATCAGCCAGTTTCATCGGCTCATCATCAAAACTAGGCCTCAATGCTTCCATAGCATTTTCTGTTGTTAAATCAAGCATAGAAATAGAACGAGTATGATAAGTATCTCCATGGGAACTGAAAAAGCTAGGAAATGCTTTCAATAAATCTTTGCCACTACTTATATAACGATAATCATATCCTACTACATCAGCAATACTTACCATTTCTTTTTTTCCATCATCACTAATCCGATACTGATAAAGAATAGGATCAATATCCTCTTGACTACTAATAGTAACAGAAATATTTTTTTCTAATTCTTCATACGTTATTCCATTTCTAATTAAAAATCTAGCAGTATCATAACTTATCGATGTTTTTGACATATCAATGCTTTCTTCTAATTTTTTTAATGCATCTTCTTTCTTTTTCTTCTCCACTAACCTTTTTTCTCTGTTTCTTTCTCGAGCACGAATAGCTTGCTCATTTGCCTGCATTAAGATTTGTATAATCGATTCCTTTGAGCACCCATCTTTTAATAATAATTCTTTTAATAAGTCTCTTATAAAATAGGAAAAGTTACCTGTTGTTGCAATATAAGTAGAAATGGCTCTCGTAACTACTCTTCTATCAATAAGTGGCTTATTTTCATTTTGAAAAGCACTTAATAATTCATTTAAAATCTTATCGTCAATAAAATCACATTCCAATAATTCTTCTTGACGTGAAAATAACTCTTCCATAGAATATGGAGTATCAAATAAATCAGCAAACTCTTTAATGGTCATTTTATCACTTCCCTATTCTATTTTCATTATATAGGATTTTAAAACAAATAAAAAGACTATTTACAAATAAATGTAAATAGTTTTTATCTTATCTTAATATGAACTTCTCTTAATTGCTCTTCTGTTACTTCACTAGGTGAGTTCATCATCATATCTTGTCCACTAACACTCATAGGAAATGCCTGTACTTCTCGTAAGTTTGGTTCATCTTTTAAAAGCATTAACATTCTATCAATTCCAGGAGCCATTCCTGCATGAGGAGGCGCTCCAAATTGGAAAGCATTATATAAAGAAGCAAAACGAGTTTCCAATACCGATTTATCATAACCTACAATAGAGAATGCTTTCTCTAAACACTTGATATCATGATTACGAACGGCACCACTAGCCATCTCATTTCCATTACATACAAAGTCATATTGATAAGCTAATATCGAATCAATATCCTTATTATCTAATCCTTCTAATCCACCATGAGGCATACTAAATGGATTATGACAGAATTCATATTTATGAGTTTGCTCATCGTATTCAAACATTGGGAAATTATTAATAATGCAGAATTCATATTTATTCTTATCAATCAAATCTAATTTGTTACCTAAATAGGTACGAATCATACCAGCTTGTTTAGCAGCCACTAATTCTTTTCTATCGGCAATAAAGAATACTACGCTACCTACTTTTAAATCAGCCTTTTTAATTAGAGATTCTCTATCTTCCTCTGTTAAGAATTTATCAATAGGCCCTTTAAAAGTGTTATTCTCCATAAGACTTAAATACCCAATACCTGGCATGCCAATAGATTTGGCATAATCTACTACTTCATTAAACCAACTATTTGGATACGTTGCAATATCATGAACGGTAATCGAACGAACGACACTTCCTCTAAATGGTTTAAATTCACTACTAACAAATAATTCACTGATATCTTGAATCTCTAATGGATTTCGTAAATCTGGCTTATCTGTTCCATATTTTAGCATCGCATCTCGATAAGAAATTCTTCTAAATGGTCTTGGACTAATCTCTCTATCACTAAAATGTTTGAAGGTCTCATAGAAGACTTCCTCTCCTATTTCGTAGACATCTTCTTCGCTAACAAAAGCCATTTCAAAATCTAATTGATAAAATTCTAATGTTCTATCACTACGACAATCCTCATCTCTAAAACAAGGTGCAATCTGATAATACTTATCAAAACCACCTACCATCAGTAATTCTTTAAATACTTGTGGAGCTTGTGGTAAAGCATAGAATTTTCCTTTAAATTTACGAGATGGAATAATGAAATCACGAGCACCTTCTGGACTAGAAGCGGTAATAATTGGTGTTTGAACTTCTGTAAACCCTAATGTATCCATTTTATTTCTAAGAAATTTTAGTAGTTCACTACGTAATTTGATATTACTATGAACTTTCTCATTTCGTAAATCTAAATAACGATACTTTAAGCGAACTTCTTCAGATACATTAGTAGAACTCATTACTTCAAATGGAAGTTCATTTAAGGAAGTTCCTAATACTTCTAAAGTAGATACTAATATTTCAACTGTTCCTGTTTTAAGTCTTGGGTTGTAGTCATCTTCACTTCTTTTCCGAACTGTACCAGTAATCGTAACAGATGATTCACGAGTTAAATGTTTAAATATGGAATCATCATTACTTACAACCTGAACAGTACCTTCTTCATCTCTGATATCTACAAATATTACGCCTCCATGGTCTCTTATATTTTCTACCCATCCTGCAATTCGAACTTCACTACCAAGTTCTTCTTCACTTACTTTGCCACAATAGATAGTACGATATTTTGTTTTCATCACAATCACTCCCCTTATTTTTGAAATTTAAAATTCGCAAGATTTTGGTGTTCTAGCATAAGGGATAACGTCTCTTATGTTTTCAACACCTGTTAAATAAATTAGTAATCTTTCAAATCCCATACCGAAACCAGAATGTACGCAACCACCGTATTTACGTAAGTTTAAATACCATTCTAATCCCTCGCTAGACATGTTCATCTCTTTCATACGGGTTACTAACTTATCATAATCTGCTTCCCTCTCAGAACCACCCATTAACTCTCCTGCACCAGGTACTTCAAGGTCTACTGCTGCAACGGTTTTGCCATCTGGGTTTTGTTTCATATAGAAGGCTTTAATATCTTTTGGCCAGTTCTTAATAAATACTGGTCCATGAAAGTATTCAGTAATATATTTTTCATGCTCTTTGGCAATATCTTCTCCATACTCTGGCTCAAATTCCCATTTCACATCTGCTTTCTTTAAGATAGAGATAACTTCTTCATGGTCAATTCTAGTAAATTCTGAAGCAACTAACTTCTCTAATTTTTCCTTTAATCCCTTTTCTACAAATTCATCAAAGAATTTGATTTCATCTGGGCAATGATCTAATACATATTGAACAACAAATTTAAGCATCTCTTCCATGATATCCATATCACCATTTAAATCACAGAACGCTACTTCTGGCTCAATCATCCAAAATTCTGAAGCATGTGTTTTCGTATTAGAATTTTCAGCTCTAAAAGTTGGTCCAAAGGTATACGTTTTTTTGTATGCTAGAGCAAATGTTTCTGCTTGTAATTGTCCTGATACGGTTAATGTCGCTTGTTTCCCAAAGAAGTCTTTATCGTAGTCTACTTTTCCAGATGAGGCTACCTTCTCTAAATCTAGAGTTGTTACTTGAAACATCTCTCCTGCCCCTTCACAGTCACTTGCTGTAATAATAGGTGCATGGAAATAAACGTATCCTCTTTCTTGGAAGTAAGTATGAATAGCATGTGCTGCTACACTTCTTACTCTAAATACAGCTTGAAATAAATTGGTTCTAGGTCTTAAATAAGCACATTCTCTTAAAAATTCACGAGTATGTCTTTTTGGTTGAATTGGATAGTCTTCTGGACAGTCTCCCTCTAACACTAGACTACTTACTTGAAGTTCCATAGCCTGTCCTTCTTTTGGAGAAGGAACGAGTGTTCCAGTTACGGTAATGGCACTTCCAATATGTAGTTTGGTAATCTCTTCAAAGTTAGATAATTTGTTATCATAAACTACTTGTAAATGATTGAAACTAGTTCCGTCACTAAAGTCAATGAAACCAAATTCTTTTTGCTTACGATGATTTCTAATCCAACCTTGAACGGTTACTTCTTTATTTAAATAGTCGTCTTTCTTGTTTTCTATTTCTTTAATATCTAATATCATATTATCACCTATCTCTTATCGATTTCTTCTCTAATAATATCAGCCGTTAAACTTGGATTTGCTTGTCCACGAGTTGCTTTCATTACTTGTCCTACAAAGAAATCAAATGTGTTCTTTCCTTTTCTATGATCTTCTATTAAATCTGGATGTTCATCTAATACTTTAACAACGATATCACGAATCGTCTTATCGTCTCCTATTTGTTTCATTCCTAGTTCTTCTACAATAACACTAGGTTCTTTTTTATCTTCTAATACTTTAGAAAGTACTTGTTTACTCTGTTTTGAAGAAATCTTACCATCACGAACCATATTCATTAAGTCTACTAACATTTTAGGAGTAAGATATAAATCTTTCATCTCTAATTCTTCTTTATTTAGATATCCTAAAATAACACTAGTTAACCAGTTTGCAGCTCCCTTTGGTTCTCCACCAAGAGAAATTACTTCCTCATAGAAATCAGAGATTGCTTTTTCTTTTACTAGAATCGTAGAATCGTATTCTGATAAATTATATTCTTTCATATACTTTTCTTTTCTTTCTGATGCAAGTTCTGGAATACTAGCACGAATGCTCTCTAACCAAGATTCACTAATTTTAAATTTTGGAATATTTGGTTCTACAAAGTATTTGTAGTCAATTGCATCAGCTTTACTTCTCATATAGATGGTTGAGAAAGTATCTTCATCCCATCTACGAGTTTGTTGTTCCATCTCATCATAGGTACCATCTTCTTTTAAAGCAATTTGTCTATCAATTTCATAATTAATAGCGTCTCTTACACCACCAAAAGAGTTTACGTTTTTCATCTCTACTTTGGTTCCCCAGTTTTTAGGGTCAGATGGGTCTTTATCTTTTTCCATAATAGATACGTTTACATCGCAACGAATCTGTCCTTTTCTACTATCGGCTTCACTAATTCCTGCATACTGATAGATAGACCTCATTGTCTCTAGAAACGCTACTGCTTCTTCTGCTGAATGCATATCTGGTTCAGTAACAAGTTCTAGAAGAGGTACTCCAGCACGGTTATAATCAATTGTTGAAAATGTTGGATAATGGTCAGATGATGCAGCATCTTCTTCTAGGTGAATGTTATTGATACGTACTCTTTTTGCTTCTCCTTTACAATCGAAATCTAAATATCCAAAACTTCCAACTGGCGCTGGTTTTGTCTCCTGTGTAATCTGATATCCTTTTGGTAAATCTGGATAGTAATAGTTCTTTCTTTCAAAATAAAGATATTCTGGCTGTGAACAGTGTAGTATCATACTAGCTTTTAAAGCAAGTGCGACTGCTTCTTTATTAACAACTGGCAAAGTTCCCGGAAAAGCCATATCGAGTGGTCTAATATATGAGTTTGGAGTATCACTGTATCCGTTTTTAGCGCTTGAAAATACTTTGGTTTTTGTCTCACTAATTTCACAGTGCATCTCTAAACCGATTAATACTTGATAGTTATCCATTACTTTTCCTCCTTTGCTACTTGATTTTTATAAGGCATTGTAGATTCTAATGCATAGGCTAAATTTAATACGTTTACATCATCATAACAATTACCTGTAATATTAAGGCCTACTGGAAGTCCACTTACAAATCCATCTGGAATCGTAATAGATGGGAATCCTCCAAAGTTACCAATCTGTAAATGTTCTTCTAATACTCCTGTATTTTCATCTAGAATATCTTCTGAATTATCTAAATGTTTGGCAGGTCCACTACCTACTGGTAAGATAACAGCATCAAAACTTTTGAATATCTCTTTCCAACGGTCTACTAGTAATCTTCTTACTCTTTGAGCATTGTGGAAATATCTTTCTTTATTTTCTGCTTGTAATACGTAAGAACCGATTACAAATCTTCTTTTGATTAATGGTGAAAATCCTTCTGTACGATATTTCTTCATCATATCAATATAGTTATCGGCATTTGCTCTTGGTCCAAAAACAATTCCTGTTAAATTAGACATGTTAGAAGTTGCTTCGGCACAAGAGATAACAACATAAACAGACGCTAAAGCATTTAATAATTTAGAATCTACGGATACTTCTTCTACTTCTACCCCTAGTTCTTTAAAGTGCTCTAAAGCTTTCTGGAAGTTTTCTAAATGCTCTTTTAATTCTGAAGAAGCATTTGGATACATAGATGGATTACTAATTTCTTTAATAGTGCATACTTTTTTACCCTTAACATCACCTGTTAAAGAATCATATAGATGAATATCTTTAGAATCCCAACTTGTCATATCATTCTTATCGATACCTTTCATAGCATCTACGACAATACTAGCGTCTTCTACACTACGAGCAAGGACTCCACAGTGATCTAAACTTGAAGCAAATGGGAATAATCCATATCTAGATATCATTCCATAAGTTGGTTTATATCCGACAATTCCACAGTAAGCAGCTGGTTTACGAATAGAGTCTCCTGTATCAGATCCTGTTGCATATGGATATACTCCAGCAGCAACGGCAGCAGCAGATCCTGCACTAGAGCCTGCACACATACGAGTAGTATCCCATGGATTTTTTACAATTCCTGTATGACCAGTCGTTCCAGTTCCTCCCATACCAAATTCATCTAATACGGTTTTATTCGTAGCAACTGCTCCATGACTCTCTAGATTTTCTATTGCAGTTGCGGTAAAAAATGGTACATAATCTTTTAGCGTATTACTAGAACCTGTACTTAAGATTCCTTTGGTACTATAGTTATCTTTAATTCCATAAGGGATTCCTGATAATAGCTCATCTGTAACAGGTACTTCTTTCGCTCCATCTAAAATTGTTACAAAGGCATTACATTTTTCTTGTACTTCTTTTGATTTCTCTAATGATTCTTCAATTAATTCTTTTACAGTTACTTCACCATTTTTTAGTACTTCATGGATTTCTTTAATACTTTTATCCATGTATTTCATTATCCCACCACCTTTGGTACTCTAATTTCATCACCTACATAGTCATCACAGTTAGAAAGCAAGTCATCGATTGGAACAGAACCTTCTTCATCGTCCTCATCTTCTCTTAACTCATAGACAAAGTCATCTAGACAGTGAGTCATAGGTGTTACTTCACTAATATTAGGTATAGAATTAATAATATCGATTTGAGCATCAATAATATCAAATTCCTCTAATACCATCTTGTTTTCTTCTTCTGTTAGACCAATTAGTAATTTATCTGCATAATCGTCTACCATTTCTTTTGTAAATTTTCTTTCCATAGCTCCTCCTTATATAAATAAAAATAAGTCCTAAAAACATAGGACTTATTTTATATTCTAATGGCGCCTGATGTAGGACTCGGACCTACGACCTGCCGGTTAACAGCCGGATGCTCTACCAACTGAGCTAATCAGGCAACAAAATGGCGCTCAATGTAGGACTCGGACCTACGACCTGCCGGTTAACAGCCGGATGCTCTACCAACTGAGCTAATTGAGCAAATACACTATTTCGTCCTATTATGGGACGAATCTAATCCGCGGTGCCACCCAAATTGCCAATACACTTGGCCACTTCATCAATTTCTATTAAAGTTGTGTAATGTGGTAACGGATTACTTCCGATTAAACTTACTATTGTTTCAGTTTAACAACTAGTGGGTGTTATTCAAAATAAACGTCATTGTTAGCTCTCACCATACCTAACTCGCTTAAACTCGTTTTTATTTTTACTTCTCCCACGTCAAAACGCTTATGAATTCATTATAGTGCAAATGAGAGTATTTGTCAATAACTAAATTTCGTAAAAAAAGAGACCATTATAAAATCCCTTTTATTTTATTCAAAAATTTAGGAATCTTTTGGCTCCTCTTTTTTATATTGTTTAGGGGCTTCCTTTTTAGGAATTAAGCCCTCATTATATTTTAAAAATAAGTCTCTTACAATTCTTAACGCTTCATAGTAAGTATCTCTATCTAACTCTTGCTTTACAGGATGCTTCATAGAATACTCTATCTCTCTTAATAGCATTCTTACCTCATGCTCACTTACCATATTCTCTCCTCTATATAATAAATATGGCATAGCAAATAACGCACTTTTTACATTCTCATTAGGATGATAAGCAAAATCATCACAGCTTAATGCCTGTAACGTACGACTAATAGGATCAAATGCATCTGCGTCTAAGTATAATATCTTTTTTCCATCTGAACTTTCTAAATCATATTTATCTTCTTTATCCTCTATAGGAATATAATGACAAGAATCACAGATAGCATGCGCCAAATTAAAAGTTCTAGTTAATTCTAACCCCAACTCCCCATATCTTTTGAAAACAGCCCATAATGTAGCCTCTATCTTTTCTAAATCTTCTTGTGTAACTAAAGATTCAAAAAAAGAGGGATTCATAGCTGGATCAAAAGATTCTTTCAATTTTGAATTCCATCTATTATGCATACCTAACTTTAAGGAGTTCATAAAATCATCTTCTAGAATATTAATATTGTAGATAGCAAAATTGCCCTCTACAATGGAGTCACCAAAAGGAATTTCTAAAGCCCGTTCTAAATAAAAATAATTTTTTTGCATACTATAACTATGAGAAAATTTATGAGAAAAAGTTCCATTATTGGCTCTATCATCAAAAAAATGAAAAGTTTTTGGAGAATTCCCAACAGAATTTAATGTTATGTTCATACTTTTCTCCTCCTCAAAACGAAATGTATTATATCATATTTTTATCTATAAAGTAAAGAAAAAGGCTAATCTTCTGTAGCCTCATTCGTAAAAGGTTCTAAAGAACCATCTTCTTTTACAATTTGATTTACTTGATCCTCTATATTTTTTAATTTTTCATCACATTCACTAACTAACTTCATAGCTTTTGTATATTTTTCAATAGAAGAATCTAAATCTACTTCTCCATTCTCTAATTCATTAATAATATTTTCTAATTCTTGCATTTTTTCTTCAAATTTTACTTCTTTTTCTTTTGCCATTTTAATTCTCCTTTATCGCTTCTACTATCGTTTCTATTTTTCCATTTGAAAGAATGATTTCCATCTTATTGCCAATAGCAACATTCTTAATATCTTTTATCACTTCTCCATTTATATAAGAAACGGAGTATCCTCTTTTTAAAACTCCTAATGGATTTACAAGTTCTAATTTTTGAATATTGTGATATAACTCTACCCTATTTTTCTCTATAATTCCTGTAATCAAACGAATAAAACTTTTTTTGTATTGTTTTAAACTTTCTTTTTTCGTTTCATATAACGTTTCTGGATGATTTAGTAAGTAATTTTTGCGATACTGCTCTAAAATCATCTTTTTATTTTCTAAATAGGAAGTCATACCATTTTGTAATCGGTCTTGCAATAAATCTAAAGCCTGTCTTTTATTATCAAACATAATCATTGGGTTTTTGATTACAAATGAACTTTTTAAAGATTCCAATACTAGTTTTTGATATTTCAATTTCTTGATAATTGCTTCCCCTAAACGAATTTGTAGTTGGTGAAGATAATTTTTTAAATCTACTACATTGGGAACAGCCATCTCAGCCGCTCCTGTTGGTGTAGGTGCTCGATGGTCAGCTACAAAATCTGCGATAGTAAAGTCTACTTCGTGACCTACAGCACTAATAATAGGAATATTTGATTCATAAATAGCTCGTGCCACTATCTCTTCATTAAAAGCCCATAAATCTTCAATAGAACCACCACCACGACCTACAATTAATAAATCAATTGGATAGTTAGAAGCTCTTTTGATATTTCTAACAATGTCAGGGGCAGCATATTCACCTTGCACTAAACTTGGAAAAAGAATTGTTTTACACATAGGGTATCTTCTTTTAATAGTTGATAAAATATCTCTAATAGCTGCGCCTGTTGGCGCTGTTACGATTCCTATACAACTTGGATATTTTGGTAATGGTTTTTTATATTTTGGATCAAAAAGTCCTTCTTTTGATAATTGCTCCTTTAGTTTTTCAAAAGCAATATATAAATTGCCAATACCATCTTCTTGCATCTCTTCTACATAAATTTGATAACTACCTGTTGCTTCATATACACTAATTCTTCCAACTACTAATACTTTCGTTCCATCCATAGGTTGAAAAGTTAATTTACTAGCATTACGACTAAACATAATCGCATTAATTTTGCTAGTTTCATCTTTTAAAGAAAAATATAAATGGCCTGTTGTATGCCCTTTAAAGTTAGATATTTCTCCCTTCAAAAAAACAGTACGTAAATGCTCATTCCTATCAAATTGGTCTTTTAAATAACGATTGATAGTAGAAATTGTCAAATACTTAGAAGGATTAGGATTCATGGTCCACCTTATGATGATATACTTTATCTAGTACGCCATTAATCATCTTTCTTACATCATCATCACTATAATCTTTAGCAAGTTCAATAGCCTCATTAATTGCTACCACTTCTGGTGTATCTGAATAAAGAAGTTCATAAATTCCTAAGCGTAAAATAGCTTGGTCAGTAAATCCTAAACGATTAATTGTCCATTTATTCAAGTATTGATTCGCACACTCATCAATATCTTTTTGATTAGTAATGACTCCATAAACTGTATCCCTTACAAAATCATTATCTATTTCTAATGTATTTTCTATTACTTGATTCACTTCATATTCAATTTGATTGTTTTGATAAACATTGATTTGATATAGGATTGTCATAATTTTTTTACGCAATTCACTTCTTGTTACTTGTTCCATAAAAATCACCTATACTTATTTTAACATAGTTCAAAAAAAAATAGAATATTTGTATTCTATTTTTGGTTGATTCGAATAATAGACACTGTATCCCCATCCGTTATTTCATAGAAATTTCCAGTTAAACCTTCCATTTTATGAATAGCTGTTCCTATCATACTTACTAATAAATTATTTTGAAAATCATAAAGATTAACACGATTGTTCTCATATCTAACAATTCGTTTACTATCTAATATCGTATTATATTTTGGAATATCTTCCTCACTTATTTTTGTCTCTGCCTGAGTTTCAATTTTATTCGTTTTCATATTAATAAAATATCTAGTAGATAATGACTTTCCATCACCCTCTTCAAAAGTGATATAAGTATCATTAATATAAATAACATTCATAATATCAGCCATAGGATATTCACTAATATTTGCCTTTGAGCGCTCTACAATTCCATCATAAATAATAATGTCAGAATCTGTTCTAAGCAAAGTATATCCATAATTTGTTGGAGAATTATAAACGGTTTCACTCTCTACACAATTTAAAAATTCTTTAATTTTTCCATTATTAACTCCGAAAATAACATAATAAGTAGACTTCTCTTCCCCATGAATCATATTTTCATATTGTAAAATATTCCAATCCTTATTAATTTTAGAAGAAGTTCTTATGGCATTTGCTGAAACTAATTGTCCTGTTTTCATTTTTTTAGTACCAGTAAATAATGTTTCGTACTTATTATTTAAAATTCTTAAAATTCCATTTTGATCTACTACTACAGTATAGTTATCATAAACCTCAATACTATCATAAGTAGCATCTAATAAAACTTGATTTCTATTATTTAATAATCCATAACCGCTAGAAGTCTTTACTTTAATAATATCTCTATTAGGAATTTGTTCTACTAGCAAATAATTAAAAGGAATAATTGTCTTTTCGTTAGCGTCTATAACACCATATTTGCCATTATATTTAGCTGTCATATACTTATTACTAGCTGTATAAAAATCATCTCCTTCAGAGTCATATACCTTATCTCCTAAAATATATTCTTTCTGAAATAATTTTGTAAATTTCTCAGTCTCAATAAAATTGGCATGTCCTTGTACTAAATAAATTGCCCCATTCCAAGAAGTAATAGAAAGATTGCCATCTATAATTTTAGAAGCAAGAACTTCCCCTGTCTTATAATTATATTTAATTACTAAATTTTCTTCTGTTTTAGGGTTCGTAGCAATCGTCAATAGTAAATCTTTTCCTAAATAATAGTTTTGAATACTATCAATATTATCTAAAGTATCATTTGTAACAGCTACATATCCCATCGAAGCATTTTCAGTACTTTTATAAATTTTATAAGGTTTAGGACTATCGTAAGTAGCATGAACTGCTAAATCCTTTCCCTGATATACTGGTCTTGAAGAAGCAATTGCATAAGCTAAAAATAAAGGATTTTTCACAACTTCTTTTCCATCCATATCAATGATAGAAAATTCATCATTAACTTCCAATTCAAAATAGTCACCATATTGTTTTTGAATAAATGCTGCTTCAGCAATAATAGTAATATCATTTGTATTTACTATATTTATGCTTGTATTTGTATTGGTATTCGTTTCATTTGAATTAGAATTTTTATTAAAATTTTTCTTATTTCCTTTTAAAATAAAGGTTAAAGAAACCATTACTAAAATAATACAAACAAAAACAGATATCATAATGATTTTTTTCTTCTTTCCCATAATATTACCTCCTATTATTAAGATTAACACAAAAGAAAAAAATAAGCAATAATCTGCTTATTTTAAGATAGATTTTAAATTATTTCTTAACGTATCTATTTCCATAAACTTTTTTGTATGAATAGTAGTATATTTTCTAATTGTAAGTAAAAGCTTTCCAACAATTAAAACAAAAGATAAAAGAACTAGTAAAATACCTAAAAGTAAGCTATCAGCAGCCATTAAGTAAAGACCTAACCCAAGTAATAAGATAGATATTAATAGTGCAACTAAAATCGTAATATTACTCTGGTAATCATTTTCCATATTAGCAACCTTAGTCTTTAAATATTCTATTTGCTCATCCTTTGTCATCTTTAAATTATCCATAGCTTCAATTACATTATTATAAACTATTTCATTTTTATTTTTCTCTTCTCCTGTGATTGCTATATTCATAACTTTCTTACCCATAAAAACCTCCCCGAAATAAAATTACATCTTTATTATATCATATTATTCACTAACAAAACCAGATATTGAACTAAAAATTTTAATCACACTATTTTTTATCAAATCACTAATTCCTGAAGACAGCTTAACACCCATATTTGAAAATTTATTTTGATAATCTTTCTTTGTATCTACCACATAATTTTTTATATCTACTTCCTTGCCATCCTTGATATCTTGCTCAAATTGAACAATTTGTTCTTCTGTCAAAGTCATCTTCTGATAATTTTTAAATTCATAATAGCCTGTTAATTGGGAAAAATAAAGAGTTAAAAAGATAACAAAGAAAAAAAGAAAAATCCACCGAAATACTCTATACTTTTTGTCCATGTAAATACTCTCCTAAAAGAGGCGCTAAAACCTCTATTGTATTTTTTACTTCCTCATAGGTATTATAATTTCCCCCTAATTCTATTAAAATCATATTAGGAGCTATATTTTGATTATAAATTCCATTTACATTTTTACCAGATTGTAATAAAACCCCACGTGTTAAAGTCGGATACTTCTTTTTAACAAGGGAATTAAGAGAATTTGCTAATTCATAATTTTGCTTATAATTTTTATGTTCTTTTCCAATCACAAATAATATTTTAGCATACTTTTTTCCAGAAATAGTTACTGTAGAAGCTTCTTTACTAACTGCATCTCGATGTAAATCAATAATTAAATCATAGGTATTTTTTTCAAGTTCTTCTAATATGTAATATCTACTAGCCACATAACTATAACGATAGTCATAATTATTTGCTACTAAAAATTCATTAATATTTCCTGTTTCTACATAAGTATCTATTTTTTCTTTTGCTAATGCTTCTTTAAAATCATAAGCTGCTTTGTGAACAGATTCTTTAGTAGCATATTCTTCTGTCTGATGTGTATTATAAATATAAATTTTTAAATTCTTATCATTTTCTTTAGGATGGGAAATTACTGGTAAAATCGTGCTAATATCTTTTAACGGAGCTTGATAATCTAACAAGAAAAGCGGGTTATTAATAGTACTCTTTTTAATTTTCGAATAAAATTCTTTTCCAATAAATTCCATACTAAAATAAGCATTAGGAGGAATGTCCACTAAGGAATAAATACAAAGTTTTATTAGAAAATATGTAAATACTAAAAGCAATACATATTCTAATATCCACAACTTTCTCAATTTTCTTTTTGACTTAAAGTGTTTTGCCATAATTACCTCCTATATTATTTATAATACAAAAGAGATTAGAAATATGTCATAAAAAAAGAGTTAACAAATTTTGTTAACTCACCATCCTCTATCATCTTCTATCACAGTTTGTTTTGGATCAATAATCTCTAGAAATTCTTTTATACTAGAAATCGTTCCTTTTGCGACGGCCTTTAAATCCATAGGGCTGTCCTCAAACGTATATCCTTGATATTTTTCTATCATTTGAAAATCATTCATACCATCACCAATCGTATAGATTTCATTAGCCTCATAATGATAGGTTTCCACCAAATAATCAATAGCAGCTTTTTTTGAAACTTCTTTATCTGTTAAATTAATCCAATTAGTACTAATATATCCGTTGACATCTGGGTATTTTCTTAAAATACTATCCAAAGTTAGAAAGGCTTTTTCTTTATCATAAGGTCTAGCAATAATCCCGTTAGCACACTTACTAGTATCTGTTACATAGCCATGACTAGTATCAATATAAGTTTCTATCATGTTTTCATCATCACATAATGTATGGTAAATTGGTCTCACTAATTCTTGTTTAATATCTTTTCGATAAACGACATTAAAATATCTATCAAAAATTACGCCACCATCATTACAAATATAGTATTCACAATCAATATCAATCATACTGATATCTTCCGCCAAATAGTTCATAGCTCTTCCTGTTGCAATAATAAACATATTGCCACGACGAACAAAATCATTAATAGCAGAAATATTTTCTTCAAAATTTTGACCAAATAAAGTACCATCAAAGTCACTAACAACTATTTTCATCCTATCACCCTTCTAACTGATTAAAGCGGCAGATATCATATCTCCTAAATTATGGAAACTATCAATGATAATATACCATTTCGCTTTCAGCCAATTTCCTTTACTATTGTGATTATCTACAATAATTAAAAAATCTTCCCCCGTTATAGAAACAGTTACCTCACCATGAAATCTTTCAAAACGTTTCCCTATTCTATTGGCATCTATATATTTGGACTTGCCATATAAATATAATTTTCCTTTATTAATAACAGTACTATCATAAATAAAGTATTTAAAATAATCATATATTTCATTAAAATCACAAAGGATGTAATCAACTGACTTCTTTTTAAAAGTTTTACGAATCTTTTTCATATTCATTTTTTTACCCTTTTTTTGTCCATCTATCTTTACTTTTTTTCTTCTGGTAAAAATGGACTTTCTTGGTTCTCTATTTATCAAAAAAGCATTCGTATTCTTATTTCTTTGCAAAAGATTCATAATGGCTTCATCTTTTACGCCAAAGCAAACAACCTCACCAGTCATATCTTTCACAATATCAGTTAACTTCTTCACGATTTCACCTACTTATCATTTGATTAATAATATAACTTGCACATAATATACCTGCACTTGCTGGTACAAAAGCATTAGAAGGTATCACCTTTTCTCCATCTACTCTTTTTTCTTCTTTACTAGATACAACTGGAATTTTTCCATGAATATTTGCTTCTCTTACTAATTTTCGTAATCGTTTCGCTACTGGGTCATAACTTGTTTTATCTAAATCTACTATCTCTAATTTAGAAGGATCCATTTTATTGCCTGTCCCCATAGAAGAAATAAAAGGAATTTTTTTCTTAATACAATTTTCGATAATTGACAATTTAGTAGGTAAAGTATCACAAGCATCTATTACAAAATCTACTTCTAAATACTTTTCTATATTAGATGCTGTCATAAATTCTTTTATTACCGTAACAGAAGTACCTAATCCCATATCTTCTATTCTATTTTTTAAAACATCTACTTTGTATTGACCTATTGTACTAGTCAGTGCAACTAACTGTCGATTGATATTTGTTTCTTCTACTATATCTGGATCCACCAAAACGAGACTACCAACGCCAGAACGAGCAAGTATTTCAACAGCATACCCACCTACTCCACCTACTCCTATTACTAATACTTTCCTATTTCTTAATTTATCAATGTTTTCATTTCCTATTAATAGCTCTAAACGTTCTAGCATTATTCACAAACATCCCCATTTTCAATCACTTCAAAATTAGTACATTTACCATTTTGACATTGATAGGTTATTTTCCAATTCGACTTTATTTCCTCAGATTTGTCCTTATCTACATTCGCAATAGGAAACTGTGTATACCCATTCGAAATTAAAGAAGATATACATACACTTCCACTTGCCTTTTGAAGTCCTGGATTATCATTCACATAGCTTTTCGCATTTGCTTTCAACAGTTCTTTTGTATTTTCATTTACTTTAGTATCCGTACTTTTAAATGCCCCTAAAATACTAGGAAAAGCAACTATCATAATAAGTGATAATAAAACTAATACCGCCAATAACTCTACTAAAGTAAAACCCTTTTTAGACATACATATCCCCTCTATCTAACATTACCATTGTATCATAATTAGATTAAAAAAAACAAGAGAAATTCCTTGTTCCCATAGAAAAAAAGTCAACACTTGTTAACTCTTTCTCTCCTCTCCTTTTTGCAATTCAAAGTAAAAGGTAGTTCCCTTTCCTTCTCTTGATTCAATGCCATAAGGTAAATGATACTGCTCTAAAATATTTTTTACAATAGCTAATCCCAATCCTGTCCCCACTTTATTTCTCCTATGTTTTTTAGAAGAATGATAATATTTATCCCAAATCTTATCCATTTCTTCTTGCTTTATTCCTTTTCCTGTATCCTTAATAGATACTCGTATGGTATCTTTTAATTCTGTTACTTCTATTATAATCTTTTTATCTTCCCCTGTATAATTAATCGCATTATTTAAAATATTATAAATTACTTGTTCTGTTCTCTTTTTATCAGCATATACTATTGCTTTTTCTTTTTTATAAACAAATCGATAATCCTCGTTTCCTAATAATACATCATATCGTTTTATGATAGTTTCAATCATATCATCCAAAGAGAAAATAGAATATTCCAATTGAACAGTATCTGACTGTATGCTAGAAAGCGTTAAAATATCTTCTACTAATAAATTTAAACGTTCACTTTCATCAATAATAACATTTAAATTTTCATTTCTTTTTTCTTTATTTTTATAAGTTAAGTCTCTAACCATTTCCGCATAAGCTTTAATCATAGTTAGCGGTGTTTTTAAATCATGACTTACATTAGCCATTAAATCTCTTCTTAATTCTTCTGTCCTATAAAATTCATCTCGCATTTTATTTAAACTATTCTCAAGTTCTTGGATTTCCTGAATATCAGTATTGCTATGAAAAGAATCTTGAAAATTGCCTTTGGAGATTTGAACAGCCTTTTCACTCATTTCTTCAATTGGCTTTGATACTAACTTTGATAAGAAATAAGCAGCTACTACGGATAATCCTAATACCAAAATAGACAAAATAACTAATTGTTTCTTTAAAAGATGCGTTGCAGAGTCTAGGGGTTCTAAAGAAATACTGATATAAGCATATACATTTTTATCCAGACGAATACCATAAACTAAAGATTCATTGTCAAACTTAGTATTAATAATTTTATAAGCTTTTTTCTGCTCATTGCTAGAAACAAAATCTGACTTATAAGTATCTTTTCCTTTCCCAATTATACAACCTCGATTAAAACTCATTGATTTATAGATAGATTCCCCAAAAGACTCTATTTCTACGCAGAAACCCTCATCATAAGAAAGAGAATCTAAATATTCTAAAAAACCTTTTTTAGGATAATTTTCTTCTATTTTAGAAGCAATATCAGAAAGTTCTTTACTTCTATGTAACTCATAATATTTATCAAAAAATAAGCCTTGAAATAACCATAGAAAGAGAAGAATAAATAAAGAAAATAAGAAAAAGAAAACCCAGATTTTATGATGAAGCGACTTCTTTTTTTGTTTCAAAACGATACCCCATTCCACGAACCGTTACAATAAAATCACGGTAAATTCCTAAATTATTTCGAAGCATTTTAATATGGGTATCGATTGTTCTATCATCCCCATAAAAATCATAGCCCCATATTTTATTTAAAAGTTGTTCCCTAGATAAAGCAATATGTTCATTTTGAATAAAATAAACAAGTAATTCATATTCCTTAGGAGTCAATTTTATTTCTTTTCCTGCTATTGTTAAAATATGACCTTTGAAATCTAATACAAAATCTTGATAAACAAATACATCCATTTCTTTATTTCTCTTTAAAACCGCTTTTACTCTAGCCATTAATTCCTTTGGCGAAAAAGGCTTCGTTACATAGTCATCAACGCCAAATTCAAATCCTAATAATTTATCATATTCCTCTGCTCTAGCGGAAAGCATAATAACAGGTGTATTTTTTATCTTTCTAATCTCCTTTAACGTGCTATAACCATCCATTTTAGGCATCATAATATCTAAAATTATTAAATCAATAGTTTGAATTTTTACTAATTCAAAAGCTTCTTTTCCGTTAGACGCCTCCAATACTAGATAATGGTCATTTTCTAAATATTCACGAATAACTTTGCGAATTAGCTCTTCATCATCTACTACTAAGACTTTCATATTTCACCTCTTTTTTTATATTATACAATAATTATGAATTTTACGTGAAAAAAAAAGAATAGAATTATTCTTTTTTGTCAGCTGTTAATTATTAACAATTGTGTATGCTAATAATGGGTTTGTAGTAGAAAAGTAATAAGTGAGAGGAGTATTTCACACTTATAATTTACCAGCTAACAAAATCATTATAGCGTTCCTTTGTGTAGTTTTTGTGAGAATTTCATGAAAAATAATTACCAATTATCATTAATAACTCTAATTAGTGCCATCATAAAAGACTCAAAAAGCAACTGTTTTCTCGTTATTTTACCATGTGTTAAAAAGCCAATTCCACCTTTATGATGTCCGGAATCGTCATCAGCAAAAATTCTATCCATAACAATCCCTAATCCCTCTGTAATAATTGGATTAACATAGACATCAGGAATAGGATAACTAGGGCTAGTAGAATAACTCTTTAGTCCACTATCATTTTCAATACCAGCAACACTAGTAATCATCCAAGAATCAAAAAAATTATTAATCCCTGATTCCACTGCTACATAATAATCTACCTGAAGATGATTCTCCTTTGCATACTGCTTTAAATTTTTAATTCTATTTTTCGTTCCTTGCCCTATTTCATCATTACATGGCATTTCTGGCACTTCTGAAGAGACATGGGCAACAATCACTTCAACATCTTCAAAATAAGTTTCAAATGCTTCTTGACATGCTTCCACTTTTACATTGTTTTCTGTTGCAATTAATACTTTCATAACTACCTCCACTATTATTATATCAATAAGAGAAAACTTTCGCAATCCACTACATAGATATTCTTTTTTTGATTTTTATGTTATAATGGTTTTGGTGATGATATGAAAAATTTAGGAAAATGTTTATTATGTTTTTTCATCATTAGCCTTCTAGTTGGCTGTAATGAAAAAGAAGAAAAAGAGTTAAAGAAAAATTTATCAGAAGAAATTTTACTAGATGAAGATGGAGCAAGCGCTGTATGTGAAGCAAATTATGACTATAGTGATACAGAAGGTTATGTAGTAGGTGCCAAATTTGTTATCTATACCGATGGAGAGGTAGTTACTAGAATTGTAGGACAGCAAATTGCTGCTTCTAATAATAAAAGTACACTTGTAAAATTTCAAGAAAAATTAGAAGAAAGTTATAATACCACCAGCCAATATGCAACTGAAGAGGATGGATATATTTATAAACTAAAATCTACTGGAAATAAATTATATGTAGATACTGATATTAACTATACAAAAATGAATATGGAAGAACTTACAAAAAATAGTGAAGATTTAAGTGTTTATCTTAATGATGAGAAACAATTTACAGTATCTTCTGTACAATCTATGTATATGGCAATTGGTGCTGAATGTAGAACAAAATAAAAAACTGGAATCCAGTTTTTTTATTTTACTAACATTGTTTCTCTCACTTTTTTAGAAAATTCACATCCGCAATATTCTTGTCGATAAAGCTCATACTCCTTTGATAATTCTATGGAACGTTTATAGCCATTTCTTTTTTTAAAATCAGCATATAAGTAAGAAACTCCATACTTTTCCTCTAACTCTTTTCCAATTTCATTAATCCAATCACTTTTTTTATAAGGGCTAATAGATAAGGTTGTTGTAAAATAATCAAAATGATTTTCTTTCGCATATTTAGAAGCTTCTTCCATACGGAATTGATAACAAGAATAGCATCTTTTACTTCTTTCCCCTAATTCTTCCATACCTTTGATTGCTTTATAATACTCACTATTATGATAAGTGGCTTCTACTAAAGAAACCGGATGACTATACTTTCTCTTAGGTAAAAAGGTTTTTAATTCTTCTAATCTTCTATGATATTCCTCCGCTGGATAAATATTGGGATTATAGTATAAAATAGTAATAGAAAAATAATTACTTAAATACTCTAATACATAGCTACTACAAGGCGCACAGCAAGCATGAAGAAGAAGAGATGGAATATCTCTTCTCTTTTTGATTTCTTCTAAAGTTTCTTCACATTTTAAATCAAAATTCATTAGCAATCCTCATCACAATAATCATTTTCTGATATTTCAGCTATATAATCCTCATAGATTTTAAATAATTCCTTATATTGATTCTCTTTTAAAGCATCATATTTTGTTTGTGAGCCTTCTAAGGTAACTGTACCAACATGAGTACCAATAATTTTTCCATTTTTAACAAAAACCATCATTGGCACATAAATTCTTTTTTCGCCAATTTCATAAATTTTACCATCAGGACCTTGCAAAGTAAAAGGTTCAAGGACATTATCCAATGCTTTTAATAAATCATAATATCCTTCTTTTTCTTCTTTAATTTTTACTACTTCACCATCTTGAATAGCATAGACATTCTTATAGAGATTTACATTTAAATAATAAATATTTTTAAAATTACTTTCTTTTACAGCATCCATTAATACTGGGACTGCATTTCTACACCATGGACAAGTTGGATAACCAAAATATAAAATACCTGTTCCATGGTCTAAAATATCAACAGCTTCTTTCGCAGTCACATACTTCATAGGATTATCTTCTGGAATATTCAATTCTTGAAAATAATGCCCTAAATCATCTTCTCTTTCCTTGTTATTATAAGCTTCATATTCTTTTTTAAATTTCATTGCATCTGTTTCAGGAGTAGGATTTTGATTAGTATTAGAAGGATTAATAGATGTTTTTTTATCTCGTAAAACAAAAGCAAATCCTACCAAAGCAACTAAAATAAAAGCAAGCATAACAAGACTTTTTAATATGGTTTCTCTTTCTTTCATAAATTACTCTAGTATTGCTTTAATTCTTCTAACTCCAGCACTACTAGCTTCCTCCTTCTTGATTTTGAAATGTCCTAATTCCTTTGTATTTTGAACATGAGGGCCTCCACATAATTCTTTTGAAATATTATCTCCAATTGTATATACAGTTACAATATCTGGGTATTTTTCAATAAACATACATTCTGCACCTGAAGAAAGCGCTTCTTCTTTCTTCATTTCTTCTACATGAACTTCTAGTCCCTCTTCTATCCATTTATTTACTAATTCTTCTGTTCTAGATTTTTCTTCTTCTGTCAATTTATGGTCACAACTAAAATCAAATCTCATTCTTTCAGAAGTAATATTACTTCCTTTTTGATGAACATCAGGACCCACTACTTCTTTTAAAGCAGCATTTAATAAATGGGTTGCGGTATGATATTTAGTTTCTATTTCGCCATCTCCTGCTAAACCACCTTTAAACTTTCCTGCAGAAGCCGTGCGAGATAATTCTTGATGCTCTTTAAATTTTTTTTCAAATCCTTCTTCATCTACAGATATTCCTCTTTCATTAGCAAGCTCTATAGTAAGCTCAATTGGAAATCCATAAGTATCATACAAATGGAAAGCAGTAATATCATCAATAGCATCCTTATTTCGAACTGCTTTTTCAAACTCTCTTAATCCCTTTTCTAAAGTCTTATTAAATTTTTCTTTTTCTTTTTTCAATACTTCTAAAACAATTTGATAATTATCATCTAATTCCTTATAGTATGTTTTATACTTATCTAATAGTAACGTTGCAATTCTATTTTCCCAATCACTATTAATATCTATATTTAAATTTTTAGCATGCCTAATTGCTCTACGGATAAGTCTTCTTAATATATATCCTTGATCTGTATTACTTGGCTTTATACCAGATGGGTCTGCACTAATAAAAACAGCAGTACGCATGTGATCTGCAATAATACGCATACTTCTTTTATATTCACCATCATAAGGGACATTAGAAATTTCTGAAATTAAGTTAATAACATCTTTCCAAATACTAGACTCATAATTGTCTTTTACACCTTCTAAAATAGCAGTAGTACGTTCTACTCCCATTCCAGTATCTACATTTTTATTAGGAAGTTCTGTTACCACTCCATTTACATCTTTGTGATATTGCATAAATACATTATTCCATATTTCTACCCAACGATTATCTTCAGGATCAAAAGTCTCTGGAATTTCTTCATCACTTCTAAAATAAAAAATCTCAGTATCTGGTCCGCATGGTCCTGATTCTCCTGCAATCCAAAAATTATCTTCTACTGTTTTTGCAATTCTAGATTCTGGTATTCCTAAACTTAACCATTTTTCATAACTTTCAGTATCAAAAGGAATAATATCATTTCCAGCAAATACAGTAACAGCTAAACGAGATGCTGGAATCTTTAAATCATTCGTTAAAAATTGATAACTCCACTCAATACTTTCTTGCTTAAAGTAATCCCCTAAACTCCAATTTCCTAGCATTTCAAAAAAAGTATGATGAGTAGTATCTCCTACTTCTTCCAAATCATTGGTACGAATACACTTCTGATAATCACACAATCTAGTTCCATAAGGATGAGGTTGCCCCATTAAATAAGGAATTAATGGTTGCATTCCTGCAGTATTAAATAAAACGCTAGGATCATTTTCAGGAACTACTGGTGCGCTAGGAATTTGCTTGTGTCCATGGCGAACAAAAAAATCGATGTACAAATCTTTTAAATTCATAAATTCACCTCTATATATTTTCTATAATAGAAAGCAGTCTATTTTTATAAGCCTCTAAATCATGATTATTATCAATATAATAGTCTGCCATAGCAATTGGACCACCCTTTGCCGAATTTTCAATTTCAGCGATATCACGTGCTACTGCCTGCTCTCTTGTAAATGGTCTAATCTCCCTTTTACTAAGTCTATCATAACGTAATTCTCTATCTGCGATAATAGCAATTACTGTTAGCTTATCTTTTAACTCTTCTTGAAGAATCTTTAATTCATCCCAAGAATAAAGACCATCTAATACTGTATTTTCTTCCTCAGCATACTCTAAAATGCGAGGAAGCAAGATTTTAGCATAGGCACCCATTCCTAAATCTCTGCGCAATCCCTCTCTCATCATTTTTTCATTTTCTGGAGTTACTTCTAATCCAGCCTCTTTTAGTTTTTCCATGGTTACTCCACCAAAGTAAACCTTTTTCCATCCCATACTCTCTAATAAATCAGAAGCGATAGATTTACCGCTTCCGCACATTCCTACAATAGCAACTATTTTTTTCATTCTTTCACCTCTTCAATTTTTTCTTCCATTTCCATATCGTCTACATAGTCTAATAATTTCCATTTTCTATCAAAAAAGTTAAATACAATTTTTAAAATACCAATCACTGGCGCTGATATAGCCATACCAATAATACCCCAGAAGTGTCCAAATATTAATAAGCCAATAATAATGGTTACTGGATGTAATTTGGTTGTCTTACTCATAATATATTCTTGTAAGAAATTTCCTTCAAAGAATTGAATAACAACAATAGAAGCAGTTGTTAATAATCCCACTGTCGGACTAATTGAAAAACCTACAATAACCGCTGGTACTGCACCAATATAAGGTCCAACATAAGGAATAACATTAGTGATAGCACAAAAAACAGCAAATAATAATGGTGCTCTTAAGCCAATAATACTAAATACAACACCACAAATAATAAAGATTACAAGAGCATCTAAAGCAACACCCCTTACATAATTCTTTAGACAAGTATTAATTTCTCCAAATAAAGAATCAGCATCTTTTCGCCATTTTTTAGGAAATAGATAAATGAACGTTTCTTCAATATTTTCAAAACTTAAAAGTAAAAAGAAGCCTATTACTAACCCTACTAAAAAAGTACTAAGTCCAGAAATAAGAGTTTTTCCAAAGTTTAAAACATACCCCGGCAAAGAAGAAGCCAGAGAACCACCAAATTCTTCTAATGATGTAACCATGTTATCTTTCATAGTAGCAATATCTAAATTCTCGATATTTTCCAATCTTGCAAAAGCCCCATTTAGCCATTCTTCTATCTGTGAAAACAAAGATGGCAAGCTTTCTACAAAATCCACAATTTGTTCATATAAAACAGGAATTAAAGTTCCCATAAATAGAGCTATAATTCCAATTAATAATATGTAAGATATAATAACACCTGGAAGTCTTTTTATTTTATATTTTTTTAACCATTTTACAAAAGGATTTAATAGCCAAGCAACCATTATTCCTATAAATAATGGGCTTAATATTCCTAGAATAGTTAAAAGAGTATCTTTTATTTTTAACTCTGAAATAATTCTAAGAGCAATCCATGAAATTAAAATAATTAATAGGATTAAAAGAACTTCTAAAATCTTTTTTGTTAATCCTAAAACCTCATTAGCAGCTTGATAATCCACTTGTTTTTTATCTTTTCCTCTTAAATCTTTAAACACATTTATCACCTTTATTCATTATATCAAATATGTGTTAGTAGTGCAAACAAATCTTAGGAAAATAAGCAATATTTACAAAAAAAGAAGAATTATAATTCCTCTTTTTTGGGAGACTTCTTTTGAAAATAAATTTTAGGAGGCTCTTCTTTTGAACATGCTTTCATAATTTCAAAAGCATCTTCCCATGCCCCTTCAAAATATTTTTTGCTTTCTTCTAATTCGTAAAGATATTCTTGAAACTTTGGAATTTGACTAAATACTGATAACATCGGAAGTGACAATGCTAAAAAAGATCCATAACCTTCTTTACTTTCTTCTGTCTGCTCAGCATAGATTTCTTTTTGTTCCCTATTAAAATCTTTTTTTCTAATTCGATAAGAAACTGTTAATCCATATCTTTTAGCAAACTCTTCTTCTTCAAAAAATCGTTTTGTTAAAACGTCTACTAAATAAGTTCTATCATTCATGAAAACTTCTAAAAAAGGTCTTTTTTCTACCCTCACACCTTGTCTAGTAGGAGATGAATAATCTGCTTCTATAAATGCAAAGTCTTCAAAGAAAACGCTAAGCGTGGTATTCGCATCATAAATACAATAAGAAACTCTTCCAGAAGGTCTTGAAGCATGAACAGAGATAGGAATAGAACCTGACTGTCTAATAATACGATTTCTCATTTTATCCTTTAACCATAAAGGATAGCCCATTACAAAAGGAAATTTTCCGTAATGATAATCTGCTGGATTATTGGTAATAGCACAAGAATCTAATGACAAAAATTCCCGTTCAGGATGAATGGAATTTGAATCCACTAAAGCATTCATAATTGTTGCTTTTATTGCTTCCACATCTAAATCATCAAGATTAGGATATAATCTAATATACTCTAAAATAGAAACACCTCTATAAAATACTGTCTTTAATACTTCATATTCTTCCAATTTTTTCATAAACTCACCTCAGCTTGATTATTATAACAACAAAAAAAGAATTCGTCAAAATTCTTTTTTATTATTTTACTGTTTCTTTGGAAGAATATTGCAAATCTGGAATCATTCTAGAATATCCTTTTAATATCATAGTACCAATTCTACTTTTTGAAATATTAGAAGGTAAAGATAATAATTTATCTGCGCCCTCTTCTTCTTGTGGAAAAATTCCTAATATTTTATAGTTTGAAGAATATTCATCCATTCCTAATCCAGCCATTTGAAAATCACACATTCCTAATTTTCTTTCTTTTTCTATGTCAAAAAAATTGTATTTTTTATCAAAAGAAACTAATAAAGAAGTATGCATATTATTTCCTTCTAAAGATACTACTATTTGACTAAAAATGCTTACTTGTTCTAACAAATATTGAAATGCCAAAGATGGAAAGAATTTTTTTAAAAGTTCATTTTCTTGTGATTCTAAAGGAATATTAGGATATTGTTCTTTAACAATCGCTTTATCATAATAAGGATTCTGAACTAAAAATTTATAAATTCTTAAGATATTATCTAACTTTTCTAAATCATTACGACAAGGTCCCAAAGAAAGAAATTTCATAATTTCTTCTACTTTAATATCTAATTGTTTCCATTCTTCTTTTTTAGGTGCTTCTAGTTTTGGAAGAAGACTTTCTGTAGGTTGAGGTTGTGGTATTGGTAAAGATGAACTTTGAAGCATTTTTTTCTGTGGAACAGGCTGAAAGTTTCTCACTCTTATGAATTCTGCCTTTCTTTCTAATACTTCTTTTTCCTCTTGTAAAACTTCTTGTGAAACAAAAGTTTGTACCCCGCTATCATATTCTATTCTATAAAAAACAGTATCTTCTGAGTCAAAAATAATCTCTCTCACAGTTACCATTTGCCCTAAAAATCTTACTCTATCTCCTATATAAAAATCTACCATAATAGGTAAAAAATTATTTTGAAAATTGGCTGGTGATAAAAAAATACATTCTTCTAAAGAAAATACTCTTCTTGGTAAATGTTCTTTGCTTACCCTTCTCTTTTTTTCAACAATTGTATTTCTAAAAAAACGTAACTCCTTTTCCATCTTTTATTCCCCCTTTTACGAATAGGTATAATATCATAAAAAAAGGAATTAGTCAAAATTCCTCTTTTACTAACGACATTTTACTGTTGTCTCTTCTTCCACTATAGGGGTATCTGGATATACTCCAACCTGATGCTCTGTATTATCTTCCATTACTGGTACTGTCTCAACTCTTTCTTGACCAATTTGAGGTTCTGCACTTGCATATCTTTCACAATCTTCCTTCCTTGCAAATATAGTACCATCTGGAGCAGTATATTGTGGTGCAAATTCTGCTATTCCTCTAGCTTCTTCTGGTAGAGAAGCTAGATAGTCTTCTTTACTTGTCCAATAAGATCCATATGGATCAACATAATATGGATTTTCTTTCATATAATCATCCCTTCCTATAATTAGGATATCATCTTTTCCATAAATAAGCAAGTAAAAATTTCTAGACACTCATCAATTCTGTTTCTTTTACTTTAAATTTTTCATCTACTTCTTTATTATACTTATTAATTAACTCTTGAACAGATTCTTCACCAGATTTGATATCATCTTCTGGTACTTCTAATTTACCAATTGCTTTATTTGCATCTTGTCTAATATTTCTAAGAACAATGCGGCAATCTTCTGCATATCCTTTTGCTTGTTTTACATATTCTCTTCTCGTATCTTCTGTTAAAGCTGGAATATTTAAAATAATCATTTCTCCATTGTTATTAGGAGTAATTCCTATATT
This sequence comes from uncultured Bacilli bacterium, assembly GCA_910584165.1. Classification (GTDB taxonomy): domain Bacteria; phylum Bacillota_I; class Bacilli_A; order RF39; family UBA660; genus UBA5578. Next base: position 206,907 of record CAJTZU010000001.1, read on the forward strand.
TGCTTCATAAATTCCTTTTTCTATAGCACTTATTGAACTACGGTCAAATGGTTTAATTGCTAATTGTCTTGCTTCTGGAATAGAAATAGTCGCTAATTGTTTTAAAGGAGTATCTACTCCATAATAATTTACCATAACACCATCTAACATAGCAGGATTCGCACGACCTGCTCGAATGTTAGTAAATCTCTTTTCCATATTCTCGATGGCTTCTACCATTTCCATTTCTGTATTTTCCAATATCTCTTCTATCATATTTCCTCCTAATATTGTTTTCCAAAATAAATTTGATATTTTGCTTTTTTACCGCAACATACACAAGTTGCATCTTCTACTTCGCCTATAATACACCTTGATTTATAAGTAGTATCTTCTTTAATCTTATCTTCACAAGTTTGATTTCCACACCAAGTAGTCTTAATAAATCCAGTTTTTTCTTTTGTTGTATTTAAAAATTCTTCATAAGTAGAAACTTCATAAATTTTAGAATCTCTTCTCTTCTTTGCCTTCTCAAATAAATTGTCTTGAATACTTACTAACAATTCTTCTATTTTTGAAATTGCTTCGTCTATAGAAACTTTCATTTTCTCTAAAGTATCTCTTCTAACAAGAGTTACTTCATTATTTTCTAAATCTCTTTTTCCAATCTCTAATCGAATTGGATATCCTTTTACTTCTGCTTCTGCAAATTTATATCCTGGAGATTTATCAGTTCTATCTACTAAGAATGTAATTTCCTTTTCTTTTAAAGAATTGGTTAGCTTTGTTACTACTTCTTCCACTTCTCCAATAGGAATAATTGCTACTTTAGTAGGAGCAATCTTAGGTGGTAATACAAGGCCATAATCATCACCATGCGTCATAATTAAAGAGCCAATCATACGTGTCGTCACTCCCCATGAAGTTTGATATGGTGTTTCTAATTCATTATCTTTATTTAAAAACTGAATATTAAAAGCTTTTGCAAAACCATTTCCAAAGTAATGACTAGTACCATTTTGAAGAGCAACTCCATCATACATCATAGCTTCAATCGTATAAGAAGCTTCTGCTCCTGCAAATTTTTCTTTTTCTGTTTTCTTTCCTGTTACTACAGCAAGCGCTAAATAATTTTCTTGAACATCCTTATATACATCTAACATTTTTAGAGTTTCTTCTAATGCCTCCTCTGCACTAGAATGCATTGTATGCCCCTCTTGCCATAAAATTTCTCTACTTCTTAAAAATGGTCTTGTTTCTTTTTCCCATCTAACAATCGTACACCATTGATTATAAAGAAGTGGTAAATCACGGTAAGACTTAATAATCTTTTTAAAATGCTCACAGAATAATACTTCACTAGTTGGTCTTACTATCATTTTATCAGCAAGTTCTTCTTTTCCTCCACGAGTAACTACTGCTACTTCTGGCGCAAATCCTTCTACATGCTCTTTTTCAATATTAAATAAACTTTCGGGAATAAACATCGGCATTTGTACATTCACATGCCCAGTTTCTTTAAATTTCTTATCTAAAATAGATACAATATTTTCCCATATAGCATAACCATAAGGGCGAATAATCATACTTCCTTTTACAGAAGAATAGTCTACTAAATCGGCAGCCTTACAAACGTCAGTATACCATTTAGCAAAATCTACATCTCTTGATGTAATCTTTTCATTATTTTTTTCACTCATTTTATTCCCTCCACATTAAAATTATATCATAAAGTTTTCTCTTTGTTTACAAAAAAAGATATTTTCATATCTTATTTGCATGTAAATCCTGTTTGCTCCATCATACTTTTAAATCCTTCATAATCTTTATTTTCAGCTTCTTGAGTAAATAAAACATCCGTGCTATCACTATCTAACTCTTTCAATTTGACTTCTACATGAGCAATTATCTTTCTATTTTCTTTTTCAATATCGCATTTTACACCCTTGAAATCTTTTAAATCTTCACAAGCTTTTAAGCCTGATTGATAAATTTCCTCTATTTCTTCCTCTTTTTTATCGCCAATGTATTCAGCTGTATCTTTTTTATCATACTTTGTTAAACTCTCACCTTTTTTATCAAAAGAGAAAGAATATTCCATTGTTCCTTTTACCTCGTTCGTATCTAATGTATAAGTACAAGTAAGAGACTTTTCTTTCCCACATCCTGTAAGAATAACTGCAGTAACGATAAATAGACCTAGCATCATTAATTTTTTCATTTTATTCCTCCTACCTCTTGTTTATTATAACATAATATTTGTCTAAAAACCACTTCGTTTAAACATTTTTTCTAAGTCTTGCTTAGAATAATAAATAACGGTTGGTCTTCCATGCGGACAATTAAATGGATTTTCACATTTTCTTAAATCTGAAATTAAATTATCCATTTCTTCTAATGTAATATTTGTATTTGCCTTAATACTCATTTTACAAGCAGCTGTTGCCGATACATGATCATAGAATAATTGCAAGTCAAAATTTTTCTCTCTATAAATGACAGTTTCTAATATTTTTCGAATATTATCTTCTTCATATTCATTTGGAATCCATACAGGATGAGCTTTTATAATAACAGAATTTATACCAAATTCATCAATATCAAAATTCATTTCTCTCAACAAATCAAAATTTTCTTTTAATATTACAAACTCATTCGTAGGATATTCCAAAGTAAGTGGAAATAATAAAGCGATAGATTCTTTTTTGGGATGTAACAACTTTTCTTTTACTTTTTCATAGTTAATTCTTTCTTTGGCAGCATGTTGGTCAATTAAATACATTCCTAATTCATTTTGACAAATAATATAAGTCCCATGCACTAAGCCTACCGGATATAATGGAGGCAATTTTTCAGGCACATCTTCATGGACTTCAATTTCTTCCTCAAAAATAAAGTCAGGATTTACCATAAGTGGCTCTTCTGGTTCTTTTACTTCATCAAACGATAAAGTAATCTCTTCATATATTTTTTTAGGAGTTTCTTTTACTGCTTCTTTTTTTTCAATATGAGGAATTAAAGTTTTTTTCTTCAATGCTTCTTTAATCATATTATATACAAGTTGATTCAATTCCTCTTGCTTTCCAAATTTAATATCCATTTTCGTAGGATGAATATTTACATCTACAATACTAGTATCTACTGTAATATTCAATACAACAATTGGATATCTATTTTCTGGTTGATAAGAATGATAGGCATCTTGAATATAACGGTTTAATTCCTGATTACGAACAATCCTACCATTTACTAATGTAATCATTCCATTTCGATTAGAACGATGAAGTTCTGGCAAACTCACATATCCATCTATTTCATAATCAGCATTAGAAGAATGAACTTCTAGCATTTTTTTAGCAATGCTTGCTCCATAAATATAATGAATAACTTTTAATAATTGGCCACTTCCATCTGTCTTTAATATTTCTTTTCCATCGTTACTTAATAAAAATCGAATTTCTGGATGGGAAAGCGCTAATTTATTCATATATTCAGTGATGTTGGCAAGTTCTGCATATAAACTTTTTAAATGTTTTAATCTAGCAGGAGTATTAAAGAAAAGTTCCCTTACACAAATAATAGTTCCTTTTCTGCTATCCCCTTTAGCAGTGGATAACAGTTTACCACCTTCCATCATAACAACAGTGCCTATTTCTCCTGTAGAAGTGGATAATGTAATCTTAGAAACAGCTGCAATAGAAGCTAAAGCTTCTCCTCTAAAACCTAATGTACCAATTCTATATAAATCTTCTTCTCGATATATTTTACTAGTGGCGTGTCTAGAAAAACAAAGTAAAGCATCTTCTTCACTCATTCCTTTTCCATTATCAATCACTTTTATTTCTTTCGTACCAGACTCTAATAATTCTACTTTAATTTCTGTACTCCCAGCATCTATACTATTTTCTACTAATTCTTTTACTACCGAAGAGCATCTTTCTACTACTTCCCCAGCAGCAATTTTATTTGCAAGGATTTCATCTAATACTTTGATAACTGCCATATTTTATCCTCCTATACCTCTTTATTATATCATGAAAACGAGAAATCTCCTATTCTATTCTGATGTTAGAAAATTACTTTTTATAAAAACTTTTGGAGAATCTTTTTCTTCATATATCGTTGAATTATCTATCCAAAATGTATTCCAGTTAAGTTTCTTTGTCTTCCTATTGACTACTAATTGTAATAACTGATTTGCTAATTTTCCTTTTTGAATATCTTCTTCTGATAATTTTCTTTTATATTTTTTTATCATATCAACAGCTAAAAACTGAAAAGAAGTTTCTAAATAAAATTCAGCCATAACTGCTAGAAGAATTTCTTCTGACTGATTTCCTAATAACTGAAGAATAGTTTCATACTTACTTGCATAATCTTCTACACTATAAATAGTTTCTCTAGCATTTCTAATCAATTCTGCCACTTCTTCTGTCAACGTAAAAAGATAATTTTTAATAGGCGCTATTTCTTTTTCAGAATCTATTACTTTTTTCAATCTATTTTTTACTTTTTTACTATTTGGATCTATCCTTGCATTCTCTAAGAGAATTTCTTTTACCCTTTCATGATTACCTGATTTTTGTTCTAATTGCATAAGCTCAAATAATATTTTCCCATTTGGAGACAATTGATATAAAGTTTCTAGCCATCTTTTTTGTTCTGAAATATCTCCCAACTTTTTTAAATTTCTGATAAGTGCATTTATCAATTTTAAATTAGTAGGCGCTAAAAAAAGAGCCTCCTCTAGATACATTTTCTCTAACATATAATCTTTTTCTTTTCTTGCTTGCTTTGATAATTCAAACAGTTTATAAACACTTAATCCTTTCAAAAGAATTCACCACCTAATCTACCAATCAGCAAAAATAATTATCCCCAAAAAAGAAGAAATATTATAGTATTTCTTCTTTGATATTTGGATTTTTTAAAGCACTTACTAATTTATCTATTTCTTCTTTTGTATTATAAAAATATAGACTCATACGACAAGTATTTTTGATTCCTAAGTCGTCTTTTAAAATTTTCGCACAATGATTTCCTGCTCTTACACAGATTTGATACTTATTTAAATAAATAGCTAAATCTTGTGAAAAAATATCTTTGATATTAAAAGTGATAATTCCTGCTTCACTAGTTTCATTATATAAAATAATATTAGGAACTTCTTTTAACTTTTGTATTGCATAATTTCTTAATTCTTTTTCATAGGCTTCAATTCTATCCATTCCAATTGTATCTAAATATTCTATTATAGCGCCGAAACCAATTACAGCAGCAATAGAAGGAGTTCCTGCTTCAAAAAAGTGAGGAATTTCATTATAAATAACTGTTCCGTCAAATTCAAAAGAAGAATTCATTCCTCCTCCTACTATCAAGGGGCGAAACTGCTTTAATAATTTTTCCTTGCCATAAAGAACACCTAGACCAGTGGGTCCACACATTTTATGAGCGGAAAACGCTAAAAAGTCTATATCCAAATCTTTGACATCAACAGGCATATGGGGAATACTTTGTGCTCCATCACAAACAACTAATATATTTTTCTCATGAGCCAATTTTGTAATCTCTTTTATTGGTCGCAAATCCCCTACTACATTTGTAACATGGGCAAGAGAAATTACTTTTGTTTTTTCAGTAATACTCTTTTCAACTTGCTCTAACGATACTTTTAAATTGTCATCTAATGGTATATAGTTAATAGTAATTCCTTTTCTCTTTTTTAATTCAAACCAAGGAAGAACATTAGATGCATGCTCTGCTTTTGTAATCAGAACTTCATCTCCCTCTTGTAAATAGTCTTCAAAAAAGCCCCATACAATTTTTGAAAGAGTATCTGTAGCATTATTAGTAAAAGCTACTTCATTCGTATTCGCATTAATAAAATTACTGACTAAATATCTAGTACGCCCAAATAAAGTATCCACTTTTAAGCTAATATCATAATCCCCTCTATGGGCATTTGCACTATAATGATTATAATATTCACTAATTGTATCAGCAAGAACTTTAGGTTTTAAAGTAGTTGCTCCACTATCCAAATAAATAATATCATCTTGAAGCATTAAAAAGTCTTCACGATTCATTTTCTATCACCTCCACTCATCTTTTATAGCATGAATAATTTCTTTCTGCATTCTTTTATTAGAAATATCACTTAATAAAAATCCATTTAACAATAATTTAGTTGCTTCCATCTTAGAAATTCCTCTACTCTGTAGATAAAACATTTCCTCACTACTAAACTTTCCAATAAGGGCAGAATGATTCGCTATAACATCATACTCATCAATATAAAGATTTGGTCTAATTTCATTCTTTTTCTCATTTAAACTAATAATGCGATTACTCTGATTGGCAACACAACCTTTTTTTCCTTTTGGAACAAAAGTAGATACTTGAATGGTAGATTTTCCACCCTTTATACTAAAAATATTATTCTTTATATTACTACTAGTATTTTTTTCATCATGATAGACATAATAATCTAATGTTTCTTTTCCAATACACATATCTTTTAATTGGTAATCAAATTGTGCATTTTCTCCTAGTAAATGAACGGCCATCATTTCTTTTCCAACAGGAACTTTTTGAAATTTAAATACATGCAAAATTCCATTTTCTAAAACATCATAATTATATTGTACTTTACTATTTTCTAGTCTTTGATACAAATAAAGGTTAAAAGTTACATTTTTTTCCACTAATATTTTTATTCTTATTTTTTTAGCATTTGAAGTTAAATCTAACTCTAAATCGCAATCCTTAGAACAACAAATTTCTAAAGAAGCAATATCAAATTCATTTTCAGATGGTTTTAACGAAAAAGAGATTTTTTTAGGTATTTTTAATTCTACAATTTCATTTTCAATAACTTTTATTCTATTCATTTTTAGTAAGTTCCCTAACTGCACAAGTGCCAAGCTCTATCTTTTTTTTCTCTATTTTTTCATAACCATTTTTTTCAATATAATCTACTAAGCTAAAATCCCCACTTTTTACTATCCTTCCATTCATCATAATATGCACATATTCGGGTTTGATATATTCGAGTAGCCTACGATAATGCGTAATTAATAAAACACCACAATTGCTATTTTTTTGATATTCTGTTACATTTTCTCCTACTATCTTTAAACTATCTACATCTAGACCAGAATCTATTTCATCTAAAAGAACCATAGATGGTTTTAATAAATACATTTGAAGAATTTCATTTTTTTTGCGTTCTCCACCACTAAACCCTTGATTAACACCACGATTAATCATCTCTTGCTCCATTCCTAACTTTTCAATAGTTCCTTCTAATTCTTTAATAAAAGGAAACAATTTAAATTTTGTCTTCTCTTTAGAAGAAACAATGGTACGTAAAAAATCAGCATTGGTTACTCCTTCAATAGCAATAGGAGACTGCATTCCTAAAAATATTCCTAGGTGCGCCCTTTCATCAACTGGTAATTTCGTGATATCTTTTTTATCATAAAGAATTTTTCCATTTTCTATCACATAGCTATCATCGCCCATAATCACTTTCGTAAGCGTACTTTTACCAGTACCATTTGGTCCCATTATCGCATGAATTTCTCCACTATTTATTGTCAAAGAAAAATTAGAAAGGATTGTTTTACCTTCTACTGTTACTGTTAAATCCATTATCTCAAGTGTGTGCATCTAACCATCTCCTCTTTGTATTATACTAAAAATTCAAAAAAAACAAAAGAACTTGTATAATATTTATCCATATTTTCCATAATACTAGTGAATATCCGCAAGTATTCATGGAAAACGAGACTTCTCGTTTTTTTTTAAAGTTATGTTATAATAAATACGGAGTGTGAAAATATGAATGATTGCTTATTTTGTAAAATTATAAAAGGAGATATTCCTTGTTTTCAAGTATATGAAGACGAAGTAGTTGTTGCTTTCTTAGACATTAATCCTGAAAGTAATGGGCATACTTTAATTATCCCCAAAAAACATTATAAAGATTTATTGGATATTGATAGTAATACGCTAAGCCATATTATAGAAGTTGCTAAAAATTTAATGAAACTACTAGAAGAAAAACTAGGTTGTAGTGGATTTACACTTGTTCAAAATAATGGAGAGGTTCAAGAAATAAACCATTTTCATCTTCATATCAAACCATATTATCATAAAAAAGAAGAGTTAGAAAAACCAGAAAATATCTTAAAAAAACTATCAGAATAATCTGATAGTTTTATTTTATACTTGCAACTACATCTGCAATATCTTTAAATATATTAAAATCTTCTTTAAAGTAATAATCAGTTGCAGTTATTAAAATAGTATCTTGTTCATTAATAGCTACATAAGCACACATTGTATAAATGTCTTTATACCTTTTAGATACAATTAGATATTCTTTTTCATTATACGTTTTATATTGAATATTGGATATGTCATAAATATCTAATCCTAATTCTTTTTTTATTTCTGCTTCATTTGCCTTATAATCACTATACTTCTTAATTGCAAATTCTAATTGATAATTCGCTTTTGTTTGTAGATTATTCATATACAAATAATCTCCTATCAATTCATACCTGTCTATCGTTGCTTCATATTCATTCGGAATAAATACTGTATACTTTCCAAAACTAGTACTTCCTACTACTTTATTGTCATCAGAATTGGTATTCGTATTCGAGTTTGTATTCGTATTTACTCCAGTATTAGAATTTGTACTTGAGTTTGTATTACTGTCTATTTTATTTGTATTCTCACTACTAGAAAAATTAGAATTATCATTTTCTTTCTTAGAAGAATTAGCAGATTGTACTATCATAATAATAGAAATTACTGTTGCTACTAAAATTACTATTATAATAGAAATTCCAATATAAATTGTTTTTTTATTATTAGATTGTTTAGGTATTATTTGATTATTCATTTCTGTTGAAACTGGTAGTTTTTCCTTTTCACAAGTAGTACCACAATTCATACAAAAAGAATATCCGTCTTGAATAGGTTCCCCGCAATGTTTACATTGCATAATATCCTCTCCTATTTTCTATAGTATATAGAGTATCATGTTTTGAATGGATTGTAAATAAATTTAGTTTTATCCTCTTTTGAATTTACAATGTTATACAAAAAAAGCTATTTAATAGCTTCTTTTCTTGATAGATTAAGGCGTCCTCTATTATCATATCCCATGCATTTAACGATAATTTCGTCCCCTTCTTTTACAACATCTTCTACTTTTTCAACTCGTTCTAAAGAAAGTTGACCAATATGCACCATTCCTTCACATCCTGGCCATAATTCTACGAAACAACCTTTGTCACTTAATATTTTAACAACTTTACCAGTATAAATTTTATCCGTTTCTGGTTCTCTTACAATGTCTTTAATACGATTAGCAGTTGCTTCTATAATCTCTTTATTAGTGTGATAAATAATAACTCTACCATCATCTTCTAAATCTACTTTAACTGCATTGATATCATTAACAGCTGTGACATTACTGCACTCTAAGATAATCTTAGTAATGGTTTCTCCACCTTTTCCAATAACTTCTTTAATCTTATCTGGATTAATCATAAATGTCATTGTCTTTGGCGCATACTCAGATACTTCTGGTCTTGGTTCTGGAATTTGAGCAGTAATCACATCTAGAATTTGCATACGTGCTTCACGAGCTTGCGCTAAAGCTTCTTTTAAGATTTGTTCAGTAATTCCTTTAATCTTAATATCCATCTGAAGAGCACAAATTCCGTCTTTTGTTCCTGCTACTTTAAAGTCCATATCTCCTAAGTGGTCTTCCATACCTTGAATATCTGTTAATATTGTATAGTCATCCCCGTAAGTAATAAGTCCCATAGCAATACCAGCAACTGGTGCTTTAATAGGAACACCGGCTGCCATTAAACTCATACATCCAGCACAAATGCTTGCTTGTGAAGAAGAACCATTACTTTCTAAGATTTCACTTACAACACGAATGGTATATGGGAATTCATCCTCTGATGGAATTACTTGGGCAAGAGCTCTTTCTCCTAAAGCACCATGACCAATTTCTCTTCTTCCAGGAGAGCCATAACGTCCAGTCTCTCCAACACTAAATTGTGGAAAGTTATAATGTAACATAAATCTTTTTTCTGTTTCTAAATCAAGACCATCTAAAATCTGATGTTCTCCTAAAGCACCTAATGTTGTAACACTTAAGCTCTGTGTTTCTCCACGAGTAAATAAAGCAGAACCGTGAGTTCTTGGAAGTAGGTCAATATCTGTTGATAATGGTCTAATCTCTGTCATCGCACGTCCGTCTGCACGAACTCTCTCTTTTACAACAATCGCTCTAAATAAATCGTATTCTACGCTTTCTAAAATTAATTTTACTTTCGTTAAAAGTTCCCTTAAGACATCATCTTCTAACTCTTTATTCTCTTCTTCATATTTAGCAACAATACGTTCCTTGATTTCGTCAATTGCTGCATATTTCTCTAATTTATCTTTAATACGTAATGCTTTATCTAAATCTGCAGAGCATAAAGAGGTAACTTCTGCTTTTAATTCTTCTGTAATTTCTAAAACATCATATTCCATCTTTTCTACGCCAACATCAGCAATAATTTCTTCCTCAAAAGCAATTAACTCTTTAATAGCTTCATGACCAAACATTAATGCTTTTAACATATCTTCTTCTGATACTTCTTTAGCACCTGCTTCTACCATATTGATAGCCTCTTTAGTTCCAGCAACCGTAAGTTCAATATCAGAAACTTCTGCTTGCTCTGCAGTTGGATTAATTACAAATTCTCCATTTACTCTTCCTACTTTCACTCCTGCAATAGGTCCTTCAAATGGGATTTTAGAAATAGAAGTTGCTAAAGAAGAACCAAACATTGCTGTCATCTCTGGAGAGTTATCAGGATCTACACTTAATACTGTATTAACAATTTGTACTTCATTTCTAAAGTTTTCTGGGAATAATGGTCTCATTGGTCTATCAATCATACGAGCTGCAAGGGTTGCTGCCTCCGTAGGTCTACCTTCCCTTTTAATAAATCCCCCTGGAATCTTACCAACAGAATATAATTTTTCTTGATATAAAACCATTAATGGAAAGAAATCAGATAATACATTTGCATTCTTACTAACGACTACTGTACTTAAAATAACAGTATCTCCATAACGAACTAAAACAGACCCATGGGCTTGTTTAGCAAGTTCACCATGCTCTACTACTAACTTTCTTCCTCTAAAATCTAATTCATATACTTTTTTCATACTACACATTCCTTCCTAGTAGGTTATTACTATCATACCACACTTTTATTTTCTATCATAGTCTTTTCAAGTAAAAGACACTCAAAAAAGAGTGTCTTTGTTTTTTCCCTTAAATTTTATTTTCTTAAACCTAATTCTTTAACGACAGTACGATATCTTGTAACATCGTTTTCAATTAAATAGTTTAATAAGCTTCTTCTTTGACCAACTTTTCTAAGTAATCCTCTTTTAGAATGATGGTCACCTGGATGCTCTTTAAAGTGTTCTGTTAAAGTATTAATTTCTTCTGTTAAAATAGCAATTTGTACTTCAATAGATCCTGTATCGTTCGCATCTTTACCAAACTTTTTAACTAGTTCTGCTTTTTTTTCTTTTGTTAAAGCCATAACTCATTCTCCTTTCTCATCTACCATGCTTCTTCCTAGACAAAAGTCGGAGACTCTCAAGTCCAAGAACAAGTACTGGATATAATATACAACAAATTTATAAAATAAGCAAGTATTTCTAGCTATCTATTTTAAATCTTCTTCTTTATTTCCGTCCGCATCAAGATTGAATTCAATAGACGTTAAATCAAAATACTCATTAATATCATTATTGACCTGATTTTTTGTTTCTTCATCTTTTACTTTATCATGCATTTTCATCACCCAATACTTCTTCCCATTCTTTTTCTTTAAATCCAACTAAAATAGTATTTTTCAAAACACAAATTGGCCTTTTTATTAGCATTCCATTAGAAGATAATAATTTTATTTTTTCTTCCAATGTATATTTTTCTAAGTTCTCCTTTAAATTTAATTCTTTATAAATTAATCCACTGGTATTAAATAATTTTTTAATAGGAATAGAATATTCTTTAATCCATCGATTGATTTCTTCTTCACTAGGAATTTCTTCTTTGATATTTTTTAACTCATAAGGGATTTTCTTTTTGTCTAAAAAAGATAAGGCTTTTTTACAAGTACTGCATTTTGGATACCAATATACGATCAACTTTATCACTACTCCTTTCTATCGGCTTTAAAAGTTCCTTTAAATATGAGATACCATCTACACATTTTTCAACATTGCCATATTCCGCACAAACATCACAATAATATTGAAAATCTAAAGAATGAACTGGTAAAAAGCCCTCTTTTATCATTCGAATAGCTGTATCTAAATGTTCTTCCATAATCCTACCACCCATTTCACAAGTTCGAATATAGGAAGGATGGGGATAATATCTATTCTTAAAATTATAACCTAATAAGAAGAACTGCTGATACGTACAATCTATTAAATAAAATTCTTTTGAATCATAAGCAATCACCACATAATGAGAATAGGGAAAATGAAAATGAGAGCCGATATCTACTACGATTGCTGGGACTTGTAACCCCTTCGCAATTTCTACAATCAAATTAGAAAACTCTAAACTACGTGTTCGCAAACTATCCTCTATAATGTTACAATTATATATATCTTGCGCTTTCTTTCTCGTATAGTAAACTATCTGTTCTAATAAATAATGTTCCTTATTTTTATTTAAAGATGGTTCTACTTTAGGAACTACTTCTATCATTCTAACATTTAATTTGTTTTCAAGTTGAGAGACTCTTAAAAGTTCTTTCATTTCTACTTCATGATTTTCAATATATTCATATAGTTTTTGAAAAAGGGGTTCTAATATCTCTTTTTTTTCCTCAACTGATAAAATACTGCATTGCTCTATTTTTTCTTCTATCTCATTTATTAGATTATCCATAAGTCCCCCTAAAATTTAAGCTTATAACGTTTTGTTTCAATATGCACACGCTGTACAATTCCTAAAGATGCTATCAAAGAAAGTGTAAAACTTCCTCCATAAGATAAAAATGGAAGTGGTACTCCTGTTAGTGGAATAATTCCAAACATTCCTCCTAAATTGATAAAAATATGTGCGAAAATATAAACCGCAACTCCTAGACACATATATTTTCCTCGAATAGTACTTGCCCTACTCGATAGCATTAAAATTCTCCATAATATAATAGCATATAATAGTAACAAAAATAAACCAGCTAGGCAACCATATTCCTCTGCGAAAATAGCAAACACCATATCTGTATGAGCCTCTGGAATATAAGAATACTTTTGTGTACTTTTTCCTATTCCTACCCCATTTAACCCACCTAAATTAATAGCAATATAGGCATTGCACACCTGATAACCAGTACCTGCATATTTTGAGCATGGATTAAAATAATTAAAACGGTCCATCTGCTTTTGGGATAATACTTCTCCTTTATAAGCATATACAGCTAATAAAAAGACTACTAACAAAGCCCCTAAGCCACCAATTATTTTCCACTTTTCTTTTGGTAAAATTGGGCTTAGTAGATAAATAACACCAAAAATAGCTAACTGAATAATGGTTGTACCCAAATCTTTCTGCATAAAAACAAGAGCTGGAATAATTAGACCTATTCCACAAAAAATCCAAATCAAATTCCAATGTTTCGTTTTAGGACTTCTAACCCGCTTCCCATATCTTTCTACTAATAAAGCTAATGCTGCAATAATAATCGGCTTCGCTACTTCACTAGGTTGTAAATTAAAGAAGCCTAAAGGAATCCAGTTCATCGCTCCCCTAGTAAAAGTTCCATTTACAATTACAAAAACATTCAAAAATACAAATGCACAAAAAAGTGGTGGAACAATTCGATAATAGTGTTTTGTTTCTACACAAGAAATAACAATAAAGGCAATCAAACCACCAATCAAAATAATCAAGTGACGATAAAAGTAAAAATATACTGACTTATCCATTCCTACTACTGCTTCTCTGCTAGATGCCGAAACAATATTAAAAAGGCCAAATATACTAAGAAAAAACATAATGATTAATAGTATCTTATCCATATCCTCAAAATTATTTTTTAATTTTCTAAGCACAGAATCACCTTTTCTATCTTATTACATATACTATGATATCATATTATCCCATATTTGACAAACGATTTTACTAGAAATATAGTTATTCATCATGAACAAACTGGAAATAAAACAATATGATATATTGAATAGTTAGGAGGGTTTATATGTATTACTACGGTGGATATCAAGGATACGGCGGATACCCTGGCGTTCAAGGTAACAATTGCTGTAATAACGGTGGATATGGCACTGGATATGGAGCAGCTATCATTTTAGTATTATTTATACTTTTAGTTATTGTTATAGGTGCGCGTGCTTTTGATAACGGTCCTGGACCAAGAAGATAGAAGGAAACTTCTATTTTCTTTGCTTTTTAAATAGTTTTTTGCTATAATGGTACTGTTGGAAGTGAAATTATGCGAAGTGAAAAAGATTTTAAAAAATTAACAATATTAGACGAAAAAGAAAAATTATTGCGCATGAAAAGTAAAGAGGTAACCTTCCCTTTAACAGAGGAAGATAAAGAGCTCATTGAAAGAGGAATTCAAGAATTAACTTATAGTCAAATAGAAAAATATGAAAAGAAATATGATTTACGTCCAGGGATGGGACTTGCTTTCCCACAACTAGGATTACTAAAAAGAATTATTATTATTGTCCATGAAGTTGAAGACGGAAAATTTGATAACTACGTTGTAGTAAATCCTAAAATCATTAGTTATTCTGATGAAATGATTGCTGCTGAAGAAGGTGAAGGATGCTTAAGCGTTAATCGTGATGTCGCAGGACATGTTAAAAGACATGCTAGAGTTACAGTAGAAGGATTTAATATAGAAGGTCAAAAAATAAAAATCAGAGCAAGAGAAGAATTATCTGCCTGTTTCCAACATGAAATTGATCACCTAAACGGTATTCTTTTCTACGATAGAATTGATCCAAAACATCCATTTTATACAGAGCAAGAAGTTCGATTAATTTAGGAGGAAATATGAAAGGTGCATTAAAATATATTTTATTATTTTTAGTTGCTTGTCTTTGCTCTTTTGTTATCTACTACTATTTAGGTCCTAAAGACAATCATCATATTGGAATTATTATTACAGCACAAGAAAAGTAAGCATTGCTTACTTTTTTATTTATACTTTAAAATTTCTATATCCATATTTCCTTTTTTATTACGATAACAAATTTTAGAAAAAAGATATTTTCCATACCCTCGAATAGAAAAAATATCTCCTTCTTTTAAATAAGTATCTTTTTTTACTGCTACTTCATAATTTAAAAAGACTTCTTTATCTTTTATTATTTCCTCTACCTTTCTTCTGCTTTGTTTCGTAATTTTAGAAACTATCATATCTAATCTTAGTCCACTTACATGATAAAGAGAAATATCATATTTAGGACGATAATCTCCTAAAGAAGCTAAATCAATTTTTACAAATTCTACTGGATTTTTTCCAATCTCATGAACATGACTCTTTAAATATTCAGCAACAGGTTTTAAAGCTACTAAATAATGCGTATTGTCAGTAATCATGATATCCCCATAAAAGTGTGGCAGAATTTGATGAGCAAATAAAACTCCTAAAATATCTCTATGCTCTAATCTTTTTTTTGATATAATTTCTAATAATTCTATTTCTGGATAATTTTCATTATAAACTAAAACCTTTTCTGCTTCTCTATAAGGAGTATAAATCTCATAAGAGATTTTTTTCTTTCTCAATTTAGAAATAACAAATTCTCTTTCTTTTGGATCTAGAAAAAAACTACTCTTTCCTTTCTCTATTTTTTCTATAGTATTTTGCAAGAAAAATTTATTTTCCATATTTTTTTAAATATTCCTCATAAGTAAGTTCTTTATCTGTATAACTACCATCCTCATGAATTTCAATGATACGATTTGCTAGAGTCTCAATTAAATGTTGGTCATAAGTTGCAAAAACAATACTACCTTGAAATTTAGATAAGCCTTCATCTAAAGAGGTAATAGATTCCATATCTAAATGATTCGTTGGCTCATCTAATAATAATACATTACCATGCTCTAACATCATTTTAGATAGCATACATCGAACTCGTTCTCCACCTGATAAAACATTTACTTTTTTTAGTGCCTCTTCCCCACTGAATAACATTCTACCCAAAAAGCCTCTTACAAAAGCATCTTCTTTTACTGAAGAATATTCTCTTAACCATTCCACCATATCTTTATCTTGTGAAAAATAATCATCATTCTTTTTTGGATAATAAGAAGTTATTACTGTAGTTCCAACTTTTACAGTTCCACTATCAGGTTCTTCTACTCCCGCTAAAATCTCTAAAAGTGCCGTTTTAGCAATTTCATTATTCCCAATTAAGGCTATCTTATCCCCTGGTTTTAATGTAAATCTCATATTTTTTAATACTTCTACTCCATCAATTGTCTTAGAAATATGGTCTAAATGAATAACTTCTTTTCCAAGAAAACGTTCTGGTTCAAATTGAATAAAAGGATATCTTCTGCTAGATGGTTTAATATCTTCTAAAACAATTTTCTCTAATGATTTCTTTCTGCTAGTAGCTTGTTTAGATTTTGATGCATTAGCACTAAACCTACGAATAAAATCTTGTAGCTCAGCAATTTTTTCTTCCTTTTTCTTATTAGATTCTCTCATTTGCTTTTGAATTAATTGACTAGATTGATACCAAAAGTCATAGTTACCTGCAAACATCGTAATCTTTTCATAATCAATATCTACCATGTGTGTACAAACCTTATTTAAAAAATAGCGGTCATGAGAAATAACAATTACTGTATTTTTAAATTCAATTAAAAATTCTTCTAACCAGGTTTTACTATCTAAATCTAAACCATTTGTTGGCTCATCTAACAATAAGATATCTGGTTCTCCAAAAAGTGCTCGAGCTAACATTACTTTTACTTTATCAGACTCTTTTAAATCACTCATCATTTTATTGTGCAACGAAGAATCAATTCCTAATCCATCTAAAAGAATAGCTGCATCAGCATCTGCTTGCCAACCATTCTTTTTTAAAAATAAATCTTCCAATATTCCTGCTCGAATTCCATCTTCATTCGTGAAATCCTCTTTCATATATAATGCATCTTTTTCTGTCCTAATATCATATAATTCTTGGTCACCCATAATAACAGTATCTAATACATTAAACTTATCATAAGCATTATGGTTCTGTACTAAAAAAGACATTCTTTCGCCTTTTCCAATAATTACTTCCCCACTTGTAGAATCTACTTCCCCACTCAATATTTTTAAAAAAGTACTTTTTCCAGCGCCATTTGCACCAATTAATCCGTAGCAATTATTATTTTCAAATTTTAAATTCACGTTTTCAAAAAGAATTCTCTTTCCAAAACGTAATCCAATATTATTAGCGATTAACATACTATCACACCCTCAACTATTCCATAATATCATATTTTCTTTAAAATAGAAAGAAAAAGACGAGTAATTATTACTCATCTATTTTTTCTAAAGACTCTGCTTTAAAGAAACCTGTTGTACCAGTTTCATTACCAACACGATAAGGATATTCTCTTCCTTCATAAATTTTTAAAACAACACGTTTCCAACCAACTGCACGTTTATGTAGTGCTCTTTTAGAAGTAGAACTTTCTGCATATTCACCTACAATTTTAACTCTATCTCCTACTTTTAAATCTGCTGATAAACTAGAATCTGTAGATGGTTTCTTATTCTCATCTGGTTTTGTTGGTTTTTTATCTTCATTTGGTTTTTTATCTTCATTTGGTTTTTTATCATCTGTCTTATCTGGTTTCTTAGTATCACTCTTTTTTTCTTTCCATTTTGCTTTTAATGTCATATCTTGAGTGATTTTTTTACTAAAATCAAATTTTGAGTCTCCAAAGTACCAACCCTCAAAAATATATCCATCCTTTACAGGATCTGTTGGCTTTTTAACAGATGTTCCAGGAGAGACTTCTTGTGTATTTACACTAGAACCTCCATCACTATCAAAAACGACTTTATATAAAATTTCAGATACTGATGATATTTTTCTCCACTGTGCTTTTAAAGTCATATTCTTTCTTACTTTTTTTGAAAAATCATATTTTTCATCATTTAATTGCCATTCAACAAATTCATATCCCTCTCTAACAGGATCTACTGGTTCTTCTACTCTAGTACCAGTTTTAACAATTTGTTTTTCTACTTCTGTACCACCTTTAGAATCAAATATTACAATATATTGATTTCCAAAGAAAAGGCAATACAAGGTTATACCAAGAGTAATGGCAATAACTACTCCAAGCATAACAAAAACTTGCTTCTTTTCCATAAAACCTCCCTGTATGATGACCTTATCATCTATATACATTATACAAATTTTAAAAAAGCGAAGTCAATAAAAAAAGGAAAAAATGTTATTTTTCCTATCTTTTTTCTACTTATATAGAAATTTTAGACGATTTATGACCTTCTTTTCTATTCTAGAAATATAGGATTGACTAATTCCTAAGGCATTAGCGACCTCTTTTTGAGTCATTTCTTCTTTGTTATTAAGACCATATCGTAAAGTCATAATTTCTTTATCTCTTTTATTTAGTTTTTCTATTTCTGCATACATTAAATTTTTTTCTGTTTCTTCTTCTAAACCACGAGTAACAATATCTTCTTCTGTACCTAAGATATCTTCTAAATGAAGTTCATTTCCCTCACTATCAAAACTTAGACTATCTTCAAACGAAACTTCACTTCTCCTTTTTTTATTTTTTCTTAAAAACATTAATATTTCATTATCAATACACCGGGATGCATAAGTCGCTAATTTAATGTTTTTATCCATATTATAAGTATTAATACCTTTTATTAAACCAATCGTACCAATACTAACTAAATCTTCTAAATCTACTCCTGTATTCTCATATTTTTTTGCTAAAAAAACAACTAATCGCAAATTGTGTTCTATCAGTTTTGCTTTTGCTTCTTCATCTCCCTTTTGAATATAGAAAAGTTCTTCTTCTTTTGATAAAGGCTCTGGTAATTTATCTAAACTACCAACAAAATAAACAGGTTTTAAAAATAAATTTCTAAGAAACTGCCATATTTTTTTAATCATCCTATCCTCCTAACATAGAATTGTGAAGCAAAAAATCAATCCCATCTATCTGAATATCTTCATCCATAATTCCTAAATAAACGTTTTTCCACCTCCTACCTTCTACCCACACTTCTTTAAGAGATATACATTTTAAAAGACTAATTCCTTGTACTGTTTTGTAAGGAAGAAAAAAAGTTTTTCTTCTTGTATCTACTTTTTCTTTGGTTGCTAAAATAACAGGCTTATTTTTATAAGTAAGGGTATTCCCACTATCACAAAACCCTACTCCTTGAATAAGAGAATCTCCTAAAGAAAAAGTAACTGTTTTATAAAATTGATACTGTTCTTTCATTGACTTCATCTTACGAACATAATAAGCAATACAAATAGGCGATAACAATAAAAGTCCAAAAAAATTTAATTGATAACTATTCGATATAAAAGAAGAAGTTACTCCTTCATAAGAAAAGGTTGTATTCCATAAATAAATCATTCCTCCTAAAACCATACTAGCAAAATAAAAGTATCCCATATTCTTCATAAAATAAGAAAAATCTCGATAAGAAAAGGTACTAATAATCATTAAAACACTAATCACTATCTTAAGAAATAATAATAGAAAATTAGAGATTGGAAGAAATAAAATAAAAACACTTAAACTACCCAAAAAAGCACCTAATACTAGACGATTAAAAGTAGCCATTCTCTTTAAAATAAGAGAAACACTCATTAATAATAATAAATCTATTAAGAAATTAAAAATAAGTAGCAAATCTATATACACTTTCATCGTATCACCACTATCATTATAAAAAAAAAGAGACACTAAATGTGTCGCTTTTTATGAATTAATTTAATACTTAAAAATTAGAAACCTCTCTTTTTTAAGAATGATGGAATAATATCATCGTCATCATCTGAATCATCATTATCTGTTTCTTCATGTCTAGTAGTAACTGGTGTTTCTGGTTTTGTATAAGAATGATATAAAGGTTCTGTATCTTGATCAAATCCAGTAGCAATAACTGTTACAATAATTTCATCTGTTAAATTTTCATTGATAACAGCTCCAAAGATGGTATTCATATCTGTATTCGCACTTGTACGAATTACTTCGTTTGCTTCTTCTACTTCAAATAATGTTAAATTATTACCACCTGTTACATTGATAATAGCATCAGTTGCTCCACTAATACTTGTTTCTAATAATGGACTAGATACTGCTTGACGAGCTGCTTCTGTTGCTCTATTTTCTCCTACACCAATACCAATACCAATTAAAGCACTTCCACGTTTTTCCATAACAGTTTTAACATCAGCAAAGTCTAGGTTAATTAATCCTGCTACTGCAATTAAATCAGAAATTGATTGAACACCACGGCGTAATACATTGTCTACCTCTTTGAAAGAATCTAATAAAGGAGTTTGTTTATCAATAATTTCTCTTAATCTATCATTTGGAATAACAATAAGCGTATCTACGTTTTTCTTTAATTCTTCTAATCCAGCAATGGCTTGCTCCATTCTTTTCTTTCCCTCAAATGAGAATGGCTTAGTTACAATACCAACTGTAAGAGCGCCTAATTCTTGAGCAATTTGGGCAACTACTGGAGCAGCTCCTGTACCAGTTCCTCCACCCATACCACAAGTTACAAATACCATGTCAGCTCCTCTTAGTGACTCTTCGATTTCTTTTTTACTTTCTAGTGCAGCTTCTCTACCAATATCTGGTTTTGCCCCAGCACCTCTTCCACCTGTTAAGCTTTCACCTATTTGAATTTTTGTAGGAGCTTTTGAACAATTTAAAACTTGTAAGTCTGTATTTGCTACTATAAATTCTACACCTTTTACTCCTGAATCTATCATACGGTTAACGGCATTATTTCCACCACCACCGATTCCAATGACCTTAATTTTTGCTATTTGATCCATTTCTAATCCAAACATATTTTATATCCTCCTATTATTCGTTAAAAAAATATCCAAATATTTTTCCCAACATGCTATCATTTGCTGATTCTACTGAACTTTTTCTAACGGTTGCAAGTGTCGATGCATCCTCGTTACTAATCATTGAATAGTTCTTTCCTTTTAATTTTAATTTACTGATAAAGTAAACTATATTACCAACACATGATGAATATTTGTTATTACGTATACCAAGTAATTTAACATTTCCTATGCTTACATTCTTACCTAATACTTGAGATGCTACATATTCAATATCATCCATATTACTAGTACCACCTGTTATTATCATATAATCAATTTGCTTGGTTGTCAATATATTCAACTCTTTTTTTGCTAGATTTAAAATCTCTTCTAACCTAGAAGAAACAATTTCGGACACCTCAAACTGGTTGACTTTTAAGGATTTATCTACTGATGTAGAAATTTCATAAGTATCACTTACATTCGCATTTCTTTTATGTGCTAAAGCAAAAGAATGCTTCAATTTATTGGCCGTTTCCAAATCTGTCTTATACATATAAGCAATATCACTATCTACATTTTTACCACCCATATGAATAACAGAACTCTTCACAATTACGCCTCTATTATAAAGAGATAACGAGGTTGTTTCACTACCAATATTAATGATTGCCCCTATTTTTTGATCGATATCTTTATTTTTAAATGCATATAAATCACCAATATTATTAATAGAAATATCTACTACTTCTATTCCTAAACCCTCTAATAAACTAATAACGGAATAAACATTTTTCTTAGGAGTCGTTACTAATATTCCTCTTACTCCTAAAGTACTTCCCATTTGATTATAAGGGTCTTTTACCACTTTATCATCTATTCTAAAGTCTACTGGAAGAACAGTTACAAATTCTCTATCCACTAATGGCTTAGAAGCAACTGCTTCTGCTAATACATTAGAAATATCCTCATGAGTAATCCCAATGTTTTCATCTGAAACAGTAATTTCAGCCTTCACAATAGAATATTCAGCAAAATAAGAAGGGATAGATGCAACTACTCTTCTAATAGGAATTCCTATCATCTGCTCCACATCTTTCATTGCTTCTCTTACACAATTACTTGCCTTTTCGACATCTGTAATTAAACCTTTTTTAATGCCACTAGAACGATAAGATGATGCTGCAAGCAAATTAAGTTTGTTCTGAAAAAGTTCACAAACAACTACTTTTATACTATCTGAACCAATATCCACACTAGTATAAACATGCTTCATACAACCATCTCCTATAATCTAACATATATTATACTATAAAATTTTAAAAATGAAAAGAAAATCCCTACTATAAATGGGATTTTTCTTATAATAATTTTCTATCATAATATTCCATACAATTTTTACAAAAAATGTTTATTCAAAATATAGTTTATAAAAAAAGAGGGCTATTTTCCCTCTAATACTTCTACGTATTCCCCACTATCTAAATGAAGAATTCCTTTTTTATTACCCAATCCCTCAGCATATTCTAAATAATCATAAATTCTTTCAAATTTTGGTAATGTTACATAAACATAGTTACCATCATTCATTGCCATTAAAAAGAGTTCCGCATCTACATCTGTTGGATAATATCGAATTTCTGATATTTTGATAAGGACATCATTTGGTACAGACACCATATTTTTTAAAAATCTTTTATAAACATCTTCAGGGATTTGATTTAGAACAATGGGAACACGAAAATTTCCTTCTATCTTTGTTCCATCCTGTAAAACCACTAAATCATCTGGCTGATAATAAAATAATGGTTTATTTTCTTCCACAGTAATTACAACTTTCCTTAAAAAATCTCCTTTTTTAACAGTTGCCTTTAAAATCAAATCATTTTGAATTAAATTTTTTTCTATCTTTATGCTCGAAGTTGGTATCGTTTTTGGATATTCCCGAATACCTGCCATATCGATAACTTCTTGATCACTTAAATAAATATTTCCTTTCACAATAATAGATTGAATAGGAACTTGTAACAGCAAATAAATAACTACACCCAAAAAAGCTATTCCTAACAAACTTAAAAAGACATTAAAAAGGCGTATTCTTCTTTTCCTTTGCTTAATTTTTTTCTCTTTTTCTTTTTTCGTTGCCATTCTTGTTTTCTGCTTTACTTGGCTTTGCTTTATTTGACTCTGTTTTACTTTATTTTTATTTCTAGATACTCTAGTTGCTTTTGTTGTCACATTTTTTCCCTTTTTTGGTTTTGACATTGTATCACCTATTCTACAAATTCTTGTTCAACTTTTAGCTCTATCCCATATTTTTCTTTTACTTTTTCTTGTATTTCAACAATTAATTTTTTAATATCGTCGCCATTAGCATGACCTTTATTAATAATAAAATTTGCATGTTTTTCACTAACACAAGCATCCCCTATGCTATAACCTTTATACCCAATTTCTTCAATTAATCTACCAGCAAAATCTCCCTCTGGATTTCTAAATACAGAGCCTGCTGAAGGATATTCTAATGGTTGAGTCTCTATTCTTCTTTTTTTTCTATCTTCAATTAATTGCATAATTTCTTCCGCATTTCCTTTTTTTAACAAAATAGTAGCTTCTAAACAAATGTAATCCGGATTCTTTTGTAAAAAAGAAGTACGATAATGAAATTTCATATCATAGTTTGTCATTTCGACAACACGATAGCGAGGGGTTAAAACCTTTACACTTTTAATAATATATCCCATATCACTTTTATAGGCTCCTGCATTCATATAAACCGCTCCACCTACTGTTCCTGGGATTCCTGTTGCAAACTCTATTCCTGTATAGCCTAAACGAGATAACCTAGTTGCCAATTTTGTTAAAGAATAACCAGCTCCAACGCGAATTTCTCTTCCCTTTATCTCTAAATCATTTAATTTATCTAATTTAATTAAAATTCCATCATAAAAAGAATCTCCAAAAATTAAATTAGAACCTTTTCCTAAAATTTTATGTTTTATTTGATTTTCCCTTAAAAATTTTAGCAAAATAATTAAGCCTTCTATATCATCAGGAATGACAAGACCTAGCGCATGCCCTCCCACTTGATAAGTTGTATATTCTTTTATGTCTACATCAGACAAGATGGTACCAACATTTAATTCCTCTATATTTTTTATTATATCCATATTATCATTTTCCCTCTATTAGTTTTTGGATTTCTTGATAAATAATAGTTGCACTATTTGATACACCTAGCTTACTTAAATTCTTTTTCATTTCTTCTTGTTTTTTAGTAGATACAAGAATTGAGTTCACATTTTGCATTAAAACTTCTGGTGTTAAATCCTTCTCTTCTATTAACATAGCTGCATCTTCTTTGACTAAATCCATTGCATTCTTATATTGATGATTATTCGGAACATAAGGGCTTGGAATCAAAATCGAAGGAACTTTTAAAGCCATAATCTCACTTAATGTAGAAGCTCCAGCCCGTGTTATCATTAAATCTGTATTCTTCATAATACAAGTCATATTGTCAATATAAGGAACTACTTTAACATTCCTTGGAAATTCACATTTTTTAATTTCTTCATAATCATTTTTACCAGTTACAAATAAAAATTGGTAAGGTTCTCCCCCTACTTTCGGAAGCGTTTCTTTTAATACCTCATTTACACTACTAGCCCCTAATGAGCCCATTACTATTAAAATTAGTTTTTTAGAATCATCTAATCCTAATTCTGATTTTTTCATAGGCTCTTTCTTAATAGCATCTTCACTACATGGATTTCCTGTAAAAACAGTCTTATTTTTTGGAAAACTATCCATAGAAGATTTAAAAGAAACACCAATTAAATCTGTATGAGAAGCTAAAGAAAGATTCGCTTTTCCTGCAACACTATTTTGCTCATGTAAAAAAGTTTTAATTCTTAATTTATGAGCAGCAGATAGTACTGGTACTGTAACATAGCCACCTACTCCAATCACAATATCAGGCTTAAATTCCTTTAACCATTTAATACATTTCTTCTTAGATTTATATAAACAATGAATTACTTTGATATTTTTCCATAATTGTTTTCTATTGAATCCATAAACTTCAATAGAACGAAAAGGAATTCCTTCTTTTGGAACAATATCTTTTTCCATACGATTATGGGTCCCAATATATAAGAATTCACTATTTGGCTCCTTTTCTTGTATCTTATGAATAATCGCTAAAGCAGGATAGATATGCCCCCCTGTTCCTCCAGCACTAATGACTACTCTCATGTCATCACATCCTTATCGATATTATACCATAATTATATGCAAAAGCATAGGAAAAAAATATCACAAAAAAAAGGAATATTACTTCCTTTTTCCACCTTTAGAATTATAAGAATCTGTTGCTAAAATAGAATATAAGTCTGGATGTCTTTCCCCACAAGCATCTAATAAAGCAACATCACTATATAATGGGGTTCCCTCTTCTTTTCTTTTTTCAAAATATGCACTTAATCCACTAGCCATAATACATAATTCCTGAGAATCATCTAAAATACTTTCTAACTGCTTTCTACTAGTATCTTTTAAAGATGTTCCTAATTCTTCTAATATAGCATTTATAAGGACAGTAGATTGATTTCGCAAGTAAGAAAGCATTCTTTCCTCACTTATTCTAGACCCATCTACAATATTTTGAATAAACCCTAAATCCTCTGAAGCTTCCCCTCTTTTTATTTTACTTTTTGCTTTTTGAGTCATTCTTTGCACACTTAGTTTTCTGCTATTCCATTTATAACCATCTAAATAAGTTTGCCTTACAGTCATAAAATGAGTAAAAACGCCTAATATTAACATCATTTCAGTAATCGTAAAACGTTTTGATAATTTTCTTTCTTTATCTTTATCAACAACACCCCTATAATAAGTTTCAAATACTTCTCTAATTTCTGTATCATTTCTAAATAAGTAAGAAGAAATATCATCGCCACGCTCTGTTATTTTTTTCTTTTCAGACTCTAATAATGCTTTTACCTCTTCTGTATCTTTTGTAATTTCTACAATACGTTTTGATACTTCATCACTCAAAGATCTAAATTCTGTAGGTGCAAATTCTCCTTTATCTAATATTAACAATAATGGTGTAATGGCACCACTTTCAATTGTTTTTAACATAATAATCCCCCTTTAACAGTTGGATATTATACCATATTTTAAAAAATTTGCAAATTAAAAGAAATTACTCAATTATAATTTCTTTTTCTGCTCATGAAGAGCAAGAACCAGAGCATTTGCCATATTTCTTCCCTCTAATAAACTAGTACGGGACAAATCCTCATATCTCTTTTCTTCCCTTGTTTCACAAATAATTTCATCCTGAAATAACTGATGATAATCCTTCTCTTTATAAACACAGCTACTAGCAGCATCTACAATAAAACCATCCTTATCTCTTATTACACTATGATAAGCAGTACCTACAAAACTATTTGACATTAAAGAAGTTACTAATGTAGAACCTGGCATATAATCCATTAAACTCCAAGATACATTATGACATTGCCCTTTTACTTTATCATCTTGTAAAAGCATTTTCATAAAATAATTTTCTCCAAAATATTTCTTAATAGAACAAAATGTTATATTTCCCAATTGCTCACTATGAACGGTAACAGTTCCCTTTTTTTCGATTACCTTTTCAATATAAGGAGCTTTTACAACAAAATTTCTAACACAATTTGATAAACCATATTCTGTATACTGTCCTATCAACCGAACAAAAGAAACATAATCTTCTGTCAAATTATATCCAAAATGTTCTAACGTTTGATAAAATAAAGGAATAAATTGGTTTCCTGCTTCATGATTAAATAATAAACTATGGAGAGCCCAAAAAACATCTTTATACTGGAAGGAAGCTATTTTTTCTCTTTCAGCAACAGCTCTCCAATCAATTCCACTACATTTTTTAAATTCTTCCAAAAATTTTCTATAAATCTCATTATTTTGGATACGATATTTTCCTTCATATTCATCAAATATTTGTTGATAAGTCATATTTTCCTCCAATGGTTGTTATTATAAAGAAAAAATTACTTTTGTCAAGCTTTATCATAAGCTTGTAAATATTCATATAATTCTATTGCTACTTTTTCAGGCAACAATTCTTTTAAATCTTCTATTGTTAATTTCTTTAAAGCAGTAACTGTTTTATATTTTTTTAACAATTGTTTCTTTCTTTTATCCCCTATACCAGATACTGGGTCTAATATACTCTCTAATGAGCCTTTACTACGAATTTGTTTATGATAATTAATTGTAAATTCATGAACTTCATCTTGCATTCTCTCTAACAAATAGAATAAATTACTTTTTTTATCAATGTTATATTCTTTTTCTTCTGTAAGTAACGCATTCGTAGTATGTCTATCATCTTTTTTTAACCCTACTACCATAATCGGCAAATATAAACTATCTATAATTTCTTTTGCTGCATGAATTTGGCCTAAACCACCATCCACTATAATTAAGTCTGGCTTTTCTAATTGCTCCTTCAATACTCTAAAATATCTTCTGTAAATAACTTCTCTCATTGTATTATAATCATCGTTTTTATCAATCGATATTTTAAACTTACGATATTCATTCTTAGCAGGTTTTCCGTTTTTAAAAACAACCATTCCTGATACATTGTATGTTCCAAATAAATGAGCATTATCAAATATTTCAATGCGATCTAATTTTTCCAAACCTAAAATATTTCTTAGTTCCTCATTTGCATTTAGTGTCCTAGCTTCATCTCTCTCAATTAATTCAAACTGTTCCTCTAAAGCTATTTTCGCATTTTCATTAGCCATATCTATTAATTTTAATTTTTCCCCTTTTTGCGGTTTTCTAACATCCAGTTCTAAATAATCAGATAAAACACCTGCATCCACTATCTCAGGAACTAAAATTTCTTTAGGCTTTACAATATTCTGATAAAAATCAGCAATATACCTTGTTAATTCCTCTCCATCGCTTTCAATCATTGGAATAATTTTAGAATGCCTTCCAACAATTTTAGAACCTCTTATAAAGAAAACTTGAATACTTAAATATCCTTTATTAACAAAATATCCAAAAATGTCTCTATCCACTTGGTCTTTTACTTCCACTTGTTGATGAGTAAGAGTTACTTCAATATAATTCAATAATTGTTTCATTTCTAACGCTTTCTCATATTTCATCTCTTCACTAAATTTCTGCATTTCTTCTTCAATGCGTTTTGTAATAAAAGAGTGATCTCCTTTTAGAAAACGGATAATTTCTTCTTTCATCGCGTTAATATCTTCTTTTGAAACTTTTTCTGTACAATATCCCAAACACTGATGGATATGATAATAAAGACATGGTTTTGAATTATAGGTATTACATTTTCTAATTGGATACATACGATTTAATAAATTAACAACACCACGTGCAGCAGTTACATTTGGATATGGTCCATATAAATACTTCTGATTTTTTTTACGAGTTAAAGAACGAATAACTTTTAAACGTGGAACTTCCTCGTTAGTAAGTTCAATATAAGGATAAGTCTTATCATCTTTTAAAAGAATATTATATTTAGGATTATATTTTTTTATCAAATTATTTTCTAGAATAAAGGATTCTACTTCACTATTTACAGTTATATATTCAAAATCAACAATTTCACTTACTAATTTTGCTGTTTTACCTGTATGCTTTCCGCGAAAATAAGAACTAACTCGATTCTTCAAGTTTTTTGCTTTTCCTACATAAATAATAATTCCATCTTTATTCTTCATTAAATAACAACCTGGACTAGTAGTTAATAAAGATAATTTTTGTTTTATATAATCCATAATTCACCTCTATCCTAAATCATACTTTTCTATTAAACGATATATTTTTTCTGTAATTTCTTTTCGGCTTTCTCTAAGGGGCATATTTTCCCTAGAAGGATGAATAGAATTGGAAAAAAAGATAATCGCTATATCATTAGTTCTATCAATTAAAATATGGTGTCCTGGAAATCCAGTATGATAAATAGCATCCTCACCACATACTTCTTTACAAACAGGAGAACTTTTTCCATAAATCCATCCAATTGTTCTCCTAATACCACTACTATCGATAAATAATGGAGAAAACCATAAATCGATATATTTCTTTTCTAAGAATTCTTTTCCTTGATAAAAGCCATCATTTAGTATCATCATAAGAAAATGACTCATATCTAAAACTGTAGAAAAGACTCCAGCATGTCCTGCAATCCCATCTAAAAAAGCAGCTTTCTCATCATGGACAGTTCCCCAAACAAGACCTCTATCATCAGTTAATTCCATAGGAACACATCTTTTTTTGTCAGTAGGGTTATAGCTTGTATCCATCATTTCTAATGGCTCAAAAATAAGAGTACGAGCTAAAACATCTAAGGAATTACCAAATATTTTTTCTATAATAAATCCTAGTAAAATGAAGTTAACATCAATATATTTTACATCTTCTCCTGGTTGAAACATTCTATCTAATTTCTCAATAAATTCTTTTTTATCTATTAAATGAAATTTATCAAAAGTAGGTTTTAAACCAGAAGAATGTGTAAGTAAATGAAGAATTTGAATATCTTCATAAGGAAATTCTTCAATATAGTCTTTTACATAATTCTCTAATTTTATTTTTTTATCACGGATTAAAAAAGAAATTAACGTATTAGTTACTAACAATTTCGTAATACTTGCAATATCATACAAATTATGAGTATCATTCTCCTCCCTTTCAGGAATTAACGATTTATAGCCAACACTTGAAAATATAGTTTCTTGACTAGTAATGATACTGTAATTACAACCTGGAAATACTTTTTTTTCTACTAATGTTTTTAAATAATTATCAAGTTCTTCTTTCATATACATCACAAATTTATTTTAACACAGTTTGTCCTAAATAAAAAGAACCTTAGGTTCTTTCTAAATATGTTTTTCATAGGGCTTTTCTATACTTACCTCACTTGTCTTATATTCTGTAAGTAAATCAATTCTACCATTAGATATGACAGTATCAAATCCTTTCTCATAACGAGATTTTAGTTTTTCTATATTAAGACGAGCTGGTACTTCAATAGAAATGCCTAATTCATGATTAACAATAGCTGTTAAAACTACCATAAAACTAGCACTAAGTTTTATCACTTCTTTTCTATCTTGAGCATATAACAACTTACAAGCAGTAGCTACTAAATCTTTCCAATACGTATCAAAATCGTAGTCGCTAGAAAAGTTATCTAAAGAAGATAGCAGATAGTATTTAGAATGCGGTGTAAAAAGACATTCAGGATCTTTCCTCTTAACACATTTTTCAACATCTTCTTCTCCAATTGGAGTTCTAGTAGATGGAACTTTTCTTTTATATCCTAATAAAGATTCTCCAATTTCTTCAAAAGAAACACCATAAGAATTACTTAAAGAAGCCGCAATATACCACATGATATCTCCTGCTTCAATTGCCAAATTTTTACGGATTTTTTCTTGATTTTCTTCTGTTAACTCATGAGTTTTTAATTTTTTAAAAGAGTCAAAAAATTCTCCTAATTCTCCAATGATTCCAAGTTCTCCATTCATTCTTTTTATTTTATTAGAACCAAAGTCTTTCATTGTTCTTAATGCTTGGTCGCCATATTCTTGAAATGTTAAATGCGTACTATCTACAAACGCTATCATCTTTTGTCCTAAGCATCCACCTTTACAACATGCAAATTGTGGACATTTTATGCATTCATCAGAAGATTCCACTTTATACTTTCGAATCGCTTCGAAATAAGATGATGTATAAATATCTCCCAAAGATGATTCATAAATATTTCCACCACTTCCTAAATAATCAAAATACTTCATCGCATCACATGGATAGACATTGCCATCAAAACCTACTATCATTGTTTTATCAGCAGCAGTACAAGGAGTATGAGTAATTCCTAAATAATTCCAAGGGCTACCTAATCTTAATTTATCACCATATTGTCTTTTCCAATATTCAATATCTTCTTTTAACCCTAACGTTTCTTCTTTTGTTAATAACAATCCTCTATCGCCTCGTCCATGAGGAACAAATCGCAATAAAGAAAACCTAGAAGTTTTATTTTCAGGTAAAGAGAAAAATAAATCTAAAGCTTCCTGAATATTTAGATACGTTAGTTTAGTAACTGCATGGTGAACACCTAATGTAATATCAGTTTCTTGTAATAACTTTGGAAAAAATTCCAGTAATTTTTGAAGATTAACAGCACCATCTCTAGTAAGTCTCCAAGTAGTGGAATAAATCATTTCACCTAATCCATAAAATGTTAAATTTCTAATTTGCTCTATGGTTTTATCATTAGGCGTTGCCATCGTATAAAGTTTACTTTTCATTCCCTGATTAGAAGCATAATCCACTACTTCCTCCAAATAAGGATATAAAGTTGCCTCACCACCTGTAAAAACAATAGAATGAGCACCTAATTCTCTTGCTTCTCTAATCACTCTTTTTACAATAGACGGTTTCATCGAAATATAGTTTTTATTAATTGCATTACTAGAGCAGTGAATGCACATTCTTTCACAACGCTCTGTTAATTCTATTTTTACCTCTTTTAACATAAAGTCACCTCAAATGCCTTTATTATAGCAAATTGTAATTAAAAAGAAAAGTTGTTATAATATTTTTGGTGGTTTTATGCAATCCATATCTCAAAAAGTACTATCTACTATCGAAATTCAAAAATCTAAATTTGTTTGTATCTTAATTCCTCTTAACAAATTAGAAGATGTAAAAATAGAACTAGAAAACATAAAAAAAGAATATAAATGCGCTACTCACTATTGCTATGGATATATTTTTGACCAAATGAAAAGATTTTCTGATGATGGAGAGCCCGGCGGTACGGCAGGAATGCCTATTCTAAAAGTATTAGAAAATCATTCTTTTAATCATGTTTTAGCAGTGGTAGTAAGATACTTTGGTGGCATTAAGTTAGGCGCTGGTGGACTTGTTAGGGCTTATACAAATAGTGTAGTAGACGCAATTGAGAAATGCGAAAAAATAAATTTGATTGTAGGAATAAAATTAAAGATTTCTTTTTCTTATAATCAAGAAAAGAATATTCAAAATATTCTTTCTCCTTATCCTATTTTAGAAAAAGATTATCAGGAAGAGATTTCCTATACTTTATTTCTACCACAAAATTATCTAGAAAATCTTAAAAACTATTCCTATCAAATATTAGAAGAAAATGTCTTAGGTGAAGAAAAAAAAGCCTAAGCTTTTTTTAGTTTTACTTCATCTCTTACAAGTGCTACAGAAGCAGATATAATTAAAATAATTCCTACTCCTGCTAGAAATAAAGATTTAAATCCACAATCATCCGCTGTACAATATTCTATGTTTTGATATTCTACAATTCCCTTTATTGTTAAAATAATTCCTATTAAAATAAAAATAAGCATAAATACTTTTCCAACTGGAAATTCTTGTTTAATAACAAATTCTTTCTCTTCTTCTTGTTCCTCCTCTGGATGCTCTACTACCATATGACAAATAGGACAAGACTTTTCATCTTCCTTTAAAGCTGTGCCACAGTTTAAACAACGTAATTTTTTCTTTCTTCCCATATTATCATTCCTACTCTGATAATATTTTATCATGTTTATAAAAAAAAAGGAAGAATTTTATTTTCCTTCCATTTGTTTTGCAACTTCTTCAGCAAAATTTTCTTCCCTTTTTTCCATTCCTTCTCCAACTTCAAAACGAGTCATTGAAACAATAGAGCCACCATTATTTTGAACAAATTTAGCAACTGTTTCTTTGTTTTCTGCTTTTACGAAGATTTGATTTTCTAAACATACTTCTTCATAATATTTATTAACTTTTCCAACAAGAATTTGCTCAATCTTATCAGCTGGTTTTCCTTCATTAGCAAGTTGTTCTCTCATGATTTCTTTTTCTTTCTCTAATACTTCAGTTGGAACATCACTAGATTTTACATATGCAGGTCTCATAGCTGCTGAATGCATAGATACATCTTTAGCAACTTCTGAAGAAGCTCCCTTTACTACAGTTAAAACAGCAATTTTACCACCCATATGAATATAATCACCGAATGCTTCATCATCTGATTTTACAATTCTTTCAAATCTTCTGAAACTTAATTTTTCTCCAATTTTTGCTGTCTTATTAACAATTAAATCATTAATTGTTCCTTCACTAGAAGATAATGCTAAAACTTCTTCATTTGTCTTAACATCATTATTTACAATTGCTGAAAGAATCTCTTCTACCATAGAAGTAAATTCCTCATTTTTAGCAACAAAGTCTGTTTCTGAATTTACTTCAACGATAGCAGCTACATTGCCCTCTATTTTTATAGCAGCAATTCCTTCTGCAGCAATACGATCTGCTTTTTTAGCCGCTTTAGAAATTCCTTTTTCTCTTAACCAATCTGCTGCAGCATCTAAATTTCCTTCTGTTGCTTCTAACGCTTTTTTACAGTCAAGCATTCCTGCCCCAGTTTTTTCTCTTAATTCTTTAACTAAACTAGCACTTATCATAATATTCCTCCTCTTATACAAAATAAAGATGATTAAAAAATCATCTTTAATAATTTATTTTAAAGCTTCTAATAATTCAGCTTTTTTCATTGTAGAATAACCTTTTACTTCTTTAGCTTTTGCTAAATCACGAAGTTCTGAAACTGTTTTCTCTGTTAAATCTTCTTTAACTTCGGCTTTTTGTGGTTCAACAGTTTTTTCTTCTTTTGTCATTTTTGGCTCTTCTTTTGAATCTTTTTCTACTTTATTAAATGATTTTTTATTGCGATCAAATGGTTTTTTCTCAAATGTTCTTTTTTCTTCTTTTCTTCTTACAGATTCAACAGCACGTTGCATAATATCAGTACCATTTTCATCTGTTTTTCCACTAACGTAGTCAGTAATATGTCCACCATTAGCTTCAATAATAGCATTATTCATAACACCAATAATTAATTTTACAGCACGAATTGCATCATCATTAGCTGGAATTACATAATCTACCATATCTGGATCACAGTTAGTATCTACAATACCAAATACTGGAATATTTAACTTTCTAGCTTCACGAATAGCAATTTCTTCTTTAGATGGATCTACGATAAACATAGCTTGTGGTAATTTATCCATATTGCGAATACCACATAATAATTTATCTAATTTAGCATATTCTTTCTTTAAACCTACTACTTCTTTTTTAGGTAATACATCAAATACACCATTTTCTTCCATCTTCTCGATTTCTTCTAATCTTTTAATTCTCTTTCTAATTGTTTTAAAATTAGTAAGAGTTCCCCCTAACCACCTTTCAGTTACATAATAAGAATCACTCTTAAGTGCTTCCTCTTTTGCTGCTTCACTAGCTTGTTTTCTAGTTCCTACAAAGATAGTCTTTCCACCATTTTTTGCGATTTCATAAAGTGCAGCATAAGCCTCTTCAATCTTCTTAGCTGTCTTTTGTAAATCAATAATATAAATATCATCTCTTGAAGTAAAAATATACTCTTTCATTTTTGGATTCCATCTTTTTGTTTGATGTCCAAAATGAACTCCTGCTTCTAGCAATAAATTCATTGATACTACTGCCATATTTTACACATCCTTTCGTTACTTCTTCCATTTATTTCGACTTAGAACACCACCCATTGGCACTAGGCATTCCAATCCATAAATGTGTTTTTTCAAAAAGCCATTATTATTATATCACAATATTTCCTTTTTTCAACTATTTTTCTAACTCTTTTTTTGAAAAAAAAGCTAGTTTTCACTAGCCATTTTATCTACTTTTTCCATTGACATTCATATTCTCATAGGAATCATCATAAGATTTTTGTCTTTCTAACATTTTCATAACTTTTAATTTTAGTTCATACTCTAAAAGTTCAATTTTTTGAACCATCAAAAGTGTATATTCTTCTCCTAAATATTTTTGATATTTATATCGGATAATATCTTTATAACGGCTTAATTCTCCTAAAATTTCATTTAAGCCACTTCCATCAGTAGAATCAGAATCATCATCAATAACATCAATAATATATTGAAGATATAAATCTAGCTTTTTCTTGATTTTTCTTTTTAGTAGTTTTTCAACAAAAGTTCTTTTAATAATTACTAACTTATTTACTACTACCCCATCGTATTGCATTTGATTTTTAGGAGTGATATTAAATCCTTCACTGATTTTTTGAAAATCAAAATAGACAACATCTCCTGGCTGAGTTTGTTTTACTATATTGTAATATTGTCTATTAGTCATAAAAATCATCTCTCTTCTAGCAAATCAGGTCTTTTTTCTTTTGTCTTTCTAAGTTGCTCTTCATAACGCCATTTACGAATATTTTCATGATGACCAGATAGAAGAACCTCTGGTACTTTCATTCCTTCAAAATCTAAAGGTTTCGTATAAACTGGATAATCTAATAAATTTTCATGAAAAGAATCTTGAATATGAGACTCCTCTTCAATTACACCCTCTAACAGTCTTACAACACTGTCAATAACTACCATACTAGGAATTTCTCCTCCTGTCAATACATAATCACCAATACTAATCTCTTCATCCACAAAAGAGCGGATTCTTTCATCAAATCCTTCATAATGACCACATACTAAAATTAAATGAGAAAAATTCGCTAATTCATAAGCATGGCTCTGCTTATAGGGTCTCCCTTGTGGTGTCATCAATAAAACTCTTGATGTAGGTGTTCTTAAATCTTTAATCGCATCACAAATTGGCTGAGGCATTAAAACCATCCCAGCTCCTCCACCATAACCATAATCATCCACTTTATGATGGGGATCTTTAGAATAATTCCTAAAATTAATAATATTAATTTCTACTTTACCAGACAATCTAGCACGTTTAATAATAGACTCCTCTAATATACCTTTAAACATTTCTGGAAATAAGGTTAATATATCAATCTTCATCTAATAGTCCCTTCATATAACGAATCTCTAATCTTTTTTTGGATAAATCAACATTTTTGATAAACTCATTAACATTAGGAATCATATGTTTACTACCATTTTTTACTACTAAAATATCATGAGCATTAGTCTTTAAAATACTATCAACATGCCCAATATGGTTATCATTACAATATACTTCTAATCCTATTAAATCTTCATCCAAATATCCATCATACTCAATATCAGAACGATTTACATACATAGGCTCATTTTTATAAATGATAACATCGTCTATATGATTTTTATCTTTAAAAGTAACCATATCGTAATTCTTATGTACACGGTGTGTATTAATAATTTCTTCTTTATGATTTTTACCAATATAGCATTTTCTATTGGTCATAAAAACAGTGTCTTTAAATTTAAAGTCACTAACAATTCTAATTTCTCCTTTTAAACCGTGGGTATTTACAATATCTCCCACATATATATAATCCATACTACACCTACTTATCTAATTCATACATAAGAATACTTGCCGCTACTCCTACATTTAAACTCTCACATCTCTCATCCATATTAATATAAGCAAATAAATCACAATAGTTTGCTACTTTATCGCTCATACCTTTTCCTTCATTACCAACTATTATAGCAAATAACTTTCCTTTTTCAACATTTTTTATACTTACTCCACCAGTTACTTTTGTTCCCATAATAGTATAACCTTTTTTTTGCAATTGAGGTAATAGTTCTTCTAAATCACCAACTACAATATTTACTTGAAATAATAATCCTTGAGTTGCTCTTAATACTTTCTCATTATAGACATCTACAGTATCTTTACTTAAAACAATAGTATCTACATGAAAAGCTACCGCACTCCTAATAATAGTCCCCAAATTTCCAGGATCTTGAATATTATCTAAAACAATAACATTCCCAATAATTTCTTTCCTATCTAACTTTTTACAAACACCCATAATTGGTTGAGGAGTTTCTAATTCTGATAAATAAGAAAGAACCTGATTAGATACAACAATAGTATCAATATCTAAGGAAAAAGAAGTTCCTTCCCTGATAATTAAAGTTTCTAAAATACCTCTTTTATAGGCCTCTATCACAAGATGTTCTCCCTCAATCAAGAAAAGATTCTCCTTATCACGATATTTCTTACTACGTAACTTTTTGAAATCCTTAATAGTTTGATTTTCTATTGATTCAATTCGTTTCATGATAATTTTTCCGAACTACACTTATTAGAATCATCTTGAGAAGATGTATGCTCATCTTGGAAAGCATACTCTAAATTTTTATTATTTCTTTTTATTTTTATATAGGCATTTTTATAAGGTTCTGATTTTTTTGGATCCTTTAAATCTAAATCCACAAATCCTTCTTTTTGTAATCTCTCTATAGAAACACATATATGATTTCCATCTGATGGTAAATATTTTATATTATCAATATCAGAAGCCCAATCTTTTGCAGCTAAAATTACATTATTCTTTTGTGCTTCCGATAATTCATCTTTACTATTTTTAATAATACCTGTAACAGCAGGAACAGCAACAAGTGCTAATAATCCTAAAATAACAATAACTGCTATTAATTCTACTAAAGTAAAACCATGTTCTTTCATATTCTCACCTAGTACCATTATAACAATATATCGCTTTTTTTTCAATAAAATTATGTTAGGAAAGGACATTTCATATACATCCATAAAAAAAAGAGATTACTCTCTATATTCAAATTCATAATCTAGAATCTTAACAGTATCTCCATTTTGTATTCCCATCTCTTTTAATTTATCATCAATTCCTAATTTTCTTAGTTTATTAGAAAATCTTAAAAATGCTTCATCCGTTACAAACCAAGTCATTTTATAGATTTTTTCTATCTCGTCACCTTTCACAACATAAACATTATCAGATTCTTTATAGACTTTAAATGGTTGTTCCTCTTTAAATTTATATAAAACATGACTTTCAAACTTTTCTTCCTCATAAAGAGGTACTTTTTCAATCTTTTCTAATTGATTTGCAAGTTCCACTAAAACTTCTTCTAATCCTCTATTTTCCATCGCACTAATTTCAAAAATAGGAACATTTGTAACTTTCTTTTTAAATTTTTCTAAATTACCTTTCGCACTATCCATATCCATTTTATTTGCTAAAATAATTTGTGGCTTTTCCAATATCTTAGAATTAAAATTTTCTAGTTCCTTATTAATCGTTACATAATCTTCATAAGGATCTCTACCTTCAAATCCACTCATATCAATAACATGCGCAATTACTCTTGTTCTCTCAATGTGTTTTAAGAATTTATCGCCTAATCCTTCTCCTAAAGATGCACCCTCAATTAATCCTGGAAGATCGGCAACTACAAAAGAGCGACCATCTTTTGTTTTTGTAACACCTAAATTTGGATGTAAAGTTGTAAAATGATAAGCAGCAATTTTAGGTTTCGCTGCTGATATCTGAGAAATAATAGTAGATTTTCCAACACTAGGCATACCAACTAATCCAACATCCGCTAATAGTTTTAATTCTACTTTTAGCTTTTTTTCTTCACCAGGTTCCCCATTCTCAGCAAAGTCAGGAGCAGGGTTTGTCCTTGTTACAAAAGCCATATTACCACGACCACCACGACCACCTTCTGCTGCTACTACACGGTCCCCTTTTTTTGTTAAATCTCCTAATATAAAGTTTGTTTCTAAATCCGTAACAACCGTTCCTAAAGGCACTTTTACAATTAAATCTTGAGCATTCTTACCATTCATGCCTTTTCCTTGACCATGCTCTCCATTTTTGGCCTTGTATCTTTTACTAAAACGTAAATCTATTAGTGTATTTAAACCTTCATCTACTTCAAAGATTACATTACCACCACGGCCACCATTTCCACCAAAAGGGCCACCCATCTCAATATATTTCTCTCTTCTGAAAGCAAGACATCCATTCCCACCATTTCCAGCTATTACTTCCACTTTTACTTCATCAATAAACATTTTACATGCCCCCTTTTGAACTTTGCTATTATATCAAATAATCGAAAAGAAATCTATTGTTTTGTATAAAATTCTTTGGCAGTTCTATAAGAATAATAGGTATTACCAATCGTATAATAATGTTCTTGTAAACTAGCATTACTAAAATGATTCTCTCCTACTTTTGTCCCGTCAGTACTATTATAAACAATAAGCTTATCATCATAAAACAAGATTACAAAATTTAGTTTCGAACCTTCTCTATTTGTATTTTTAAAACTTCTAAAACCACTTTCTAATACCTGATGTTTCTTATCAATTAATTGATAATTTCCTGATTTATCCATGCCCACATAAAGATTATTAGCTGCATATAAAACACGATAAATTTCTGATACTCTCTCCATCGTATCATTTAATAAATAATAATTCTCGGAATCACTAGCAACAATTGCTAATCCATTTTCATCCCAACCAGAAGCCTTATAAAAATAATCTGTTAGTTTTTCTCCAGTTTTGCTATGATAAGCATAGCCAGTTCCTGTTCCAGCACAATTACCTTGATTATAGGCTCTGACTAAATATCCATCTCGTATCATTTGATCTACTGTTGCACAATCCACACGATAGCGCTCTATACCATCTATATAAAATACTAATCCTGTATCTTTTTTTAAGGCATAAGTCTTTGCATTATGATATCCTGAAACTAAATCTTCATGTACAGTTCCATTGCTAATAAAATGGTATATATCCGCACTTGCACTATCACAAACTACTTCACCATCTTCCATAATATCCAACGAACTGCAAACAAATTTTCCCACATTGTAACGTTCTTTTCCCTTTTGAATAACACGATAATCTCTTACTGTATCATTAATAGAGCAACTAGATAAAATAACTGTATTTTCTTTCGCTTTAAATACACAGTATGTTCCATCTAATTCTAATATTTTTTTTCCTTCATCTATATTATATAAATAAGTTTTATAAGCATCCATCAAGGTCACATAGCCATCTGATACTTTAGAAGATTTAGAATAATTCCCCTTTTTTAATGTATCTAAAGTATCTCCTTTATAATTTACAACGGTAACATCCTCACTTCCCTCTTTTGCAATTAAGAAAAGAGATGGGTCTTCAAAAGGGATAATCGCAAGATTGGAGTCCTCCATAATCTTCTCTCCCTTATAGTTTACGATTTTAAAGGAACCACCATTTGCTGGTTTTACAAGAAATAAAGTTTGATAATCCACGATATAGTCATCTGCAAATGGAATCAAATAAGTACCATCATCTCGGATAAGTGCTGATTTTCCATCGTGGCTTTCTACTCTTGTTACACCGCCATAAAAAGTACCAATTCTTTTAAAAATAAAATCGCTTAATTGTGTCCCATCTTCATGAAACAAAGCATAACGCATATTACTATTTTCAATAAAGAAAGAATCTGTTTCCTTTAATTTATCATATTCCATTTTATTTTTTGATGACTTTTTACCAAAAAAGAGAAATCCCACTACTACTAATATCACCATTATAATGCCTATCACAGCTATCCACCATTTGCTTTTCTTTTTTGGTGGTATCACTTCTGGCATCATTTGATAAGAATAATTTGGAACTTGACAATAATTATTTTGATTTTGATTATACATAACATACACGTCCTTACTCTACTTATTATTATAACAAAAGAGATGAAATAAATCCATCTCTTTTCTATATTCTTGCATTCATTAAGTTACTAGAAGAATACCTTTTAAGACCTCTGTTAAAGATAAAGAAAGCAAGAAATACTACAAAAAACATAATAACAATAATCAATAAGAAAACATCTAGTTGAAAAGATACTAATATTTTAATAGGAATATAATTAATAAAGCCAACAGGCACTATTGTAAATAGTAGTACCTTTACTACCCCTTTAAATATTCCATCTGGATAAGTTGCAAAATTAGTCATTAATCCGTTCCCAGTATCTGCTATCATATCTGCTTTTTGAATCCAGAAGCTAAGACTTCCTAAAATGACTGCAAAAGAGGTTAATATAATGCCTCCTGTAATACAGAAGAAAAAGAATAGAAAAAATTGTATACCTGTTAAAGTAGCGATAAAACACATAAAAAATCCATATAAAATATCTCCCAAAGCTGAAGTTTTTACATCAGAAGTAATTGCTGATAATAAAACATTTTTAGGTTGTACTAAAAAAACATCTAATTTTCCTTCTGTTATAGTATCCGCTAAGGTATAAGCTTTTTCAAAAAAGAAATGGCTGACTCCATAAGTGCCTGCTGCTATTCCCCATAAAAGCATTACCTCTTTAAATGTATATCCTCCTACATTATCTTTAATCGAATAAAGGATAATCCATTGAACAATAAAACATGCATTATTTAAAATCATAAAAACAATATTCGTAATAAAAGTTGTCTTATTAAGCATTTCACGCATAAGAGCATACTTAATATTTAAAAGAGTAACTTTTACTTGATTTTTAACCACCGTTAACATTTAATTTTTTCACCCCTTTCTTGTATAACAAAGTGCAAATAAAATATACTACTACTAAATAAATAAATTGAATACCAATTACTTGCAAAGCATATAACATATCAAAATGAACAAATAACTTAGCTGGTCCATAACAAATCGCAAAAATAGGACTATAATTTAAAATTGGCCTTACTATCTTTGGAAAAAATTCTATAGGAAAAAGAGTACCTACAATTAATATAAATTTACTATATAACCAGTAAAATGGTTGGGCATCTTCGATAAAAAAAGAAAATAATCCAATAATTAAAATTAATAAAGTACTAATTCCTAAAGATAGTATAGAAGAAAATGCTATTAAAAGGATTGAAATCAAAGATAATTTTGGAAATCCTCCTAAAAAGAAAAATCCCATTATCATTCCTAACAAGAAGTAAATAGCAGTTTTTACAGCAATACTTCCTAAGTGACTAGATACTACATAACCTATATAACTATATGGTTTACAAATATTATAAGCAATATTTCCGCTTTTAATATCATTACAAATCTTTGTACAGAGTTTTCTGCCTCCTAAACTACTCCATAAGATTTCTGTAATAATCACATACCAAACCATCTCACTCATTGTATATCCATTAATTAATTCATTAGGGTCACTATATAAATATTCCCATAATTGGAAAAATACAAATAAAATAACTGCATATCCAATAAATCCAAATATAACATTTAGAATGTATTGTAAGCTACTCATAAATTCAGATTTAAAAATAAATACATATTTTTTCATTTTTCTTCCCCTTGATAAATATCTGAAATAATATCCTCTAAAGGAATATTAGAGATATTAATATCTACTATATTATCTGGATTTAAAAGTTTTAAAGCATCAGCAACAGATTTCTTTTTGGTATCTACTTCTATTTTTAGATTATAACCTTTATCCTTTAAAATAGAAATGCCATCTTCCCCTTCTAAGTTTACTTTTTCTTTCATTTTTGCTTCTACAATTTTTTTATTTAAATAATGATACTTTAAATTTTCCATAGAGTCATCTAATACTAACTTTCCATGATTTACAATGACTACTCTCTTGCAAAGTTTTTCAATATCACCAACATCATGGCTTGTTAAAAATACAGTTGTTTTATATTCTTTATTCATTCTTTTAATTAAAGAACGAATATTTTCTTTCACAACAGGATCAAGACCAATAGTTGGTTCATCTAAAAATAAAATTTTAGGATTGTGAATTAAAGATGCTACTATTTCACAACGAATACGTTGTCCTAAAGAAAGATTACGCACAGGTGTATTTATAAAATCTTCTAATTCAAATAATCCTTTTAATTCTTCTATTTTCTTTTCCACTGCTTGCTCTGGAATATCATATATAGCTCCAAAAAATTTAAAGTTATCATAAGGCGTTAAGTGAGTCCATAACTGTTCCTTTTGACCAAATACAGTACCTATCTCATAAGCTAAATTTTTTCTTTCTTTTTTAGGGTCAAAACCTAATATTGAGATATCACCACTATCTGGATAAAGAATTCCAGTAAGCATCTTAATAGTAGTTGATTTTCCTGCTCCATTTGGTCCTATAAAAGCAATCATCTCTCCTTTTTCTACAGAAAAAGAAATATCTTGAACTGCCTCTATTTTTTTATATTTTGGTTTCCATAAACTTTTTAAACTCCCTTTTAATCCTTTTTCTTTCTTTTTAACTTTAAACGTTTTACAAAGATTTTTTACTTCTATAACACTCATCTTACTCACCTCTTTCATTATAGCACATTCCAAAATATAAAAAAGTCCAAACGGCACAAAGATATCACTTTAAAAGTGACTCCCTCCATTTGGACGTGTAGGATATAATCCCTATGCAGCTTGGAAAACCTCATGCATACTCACTTAAACATTGTCTTTAGTACTTTGAAAAGCAGAAAAAAACACAAAGCACTATTTAGTGACTCCGTGTTTTAAATAACAACGTGTAGGTTTCCCCTATGTAGCTCGAAGTAAAACTTTTTATACATACTCACTCGACGTCAATAATATATAATATTTTTTCACAATTGTCAAATTTTATTTTTTTCTTTTTTACCTACTAATTTAGATACCATCATAGCACTTGGCAAATCTCCTACCACATTTAAAGCAGTAGCGGGAGAATCAATTAACCAACCAATTGTTGCAATAATAGGAAAAGCAGCAAGTGGAAAATCATATAAAGTTACAATTAATAATTCTCCTATCAAAGCCCCACCTGGAACGCCAGACATTACTACCCCGCTTAAAACAGATATTAAAATAGCAATCAAAATAGAATCAAAACTGGCAAGAGATTTAC
The DNA here is from genome assembly GCA_910584165.1 of uncultured Bacilli bacterium. GTDB lineage: Bacteria > Bacillota_I > Bacilli_A > RF39 > UBA660 > UBA5578. The sequence goes on from CAJTZU010000001.1 coordinate 250,864, forward strand.
CAAAAATAGTAAATAAGAAAGCAATCTTTAAAACAGATGCCATACTAGAACCTTCCATATGCATTGTGGCGCCAATTGGAAGAGTTACCTCACTAACATCTTTTTCGATACCGATTTCCTCAGCCGCTTCTAAATTTGCTGGTAAAGATGCCAAAGAAGAACAAGTCCCTAAAGCTGTAACCGTTGGAACGAAAAGTTTCTTAAAAGTAGATTTTATACCTTTTTTTCCATTTACTACATAAATATATAATGGATAAAAAATACCAAAATAAAGAACTGCCATAATCACATAGAAAATAAGACTTTTCGCATAACTTCCTATTAAAGAAGGACCATATTCATTTGTTAAGCAAGCAAAATAAGCAAATAAACCAATAGGTGCATAATACATGACAAAATGGATAAACTTCATAAATACTTCAGATGAAATATCTAATAATTTCTTTAATGGTGCTGCTTTTTCACCCAATTGATTGACACTTAGACCAAATAAAATGGAAAAAATAATTAAAGGGAACATATGGCTTTTCGTTAATAAATCTTGAAATTCTGAAACAGTAAACATATCTACAATACTAGTACCTAAATCTACCGATTCTTTTACACCATCTACTAATACAATGTTAGCACCTTTAGCAGGGTTTACAATAAATACGCCAATCAGCATAAAGATACAAGAAATTAGACTAGTAATTCCAAATACTAATAACATATATCCAAAAATAGAACCTAATCTTTTTCTACTACTCATATGGGCAATACTACTAGATATCGTAAAAAATACAAGTGGTACTACAATCGTAAATAACATATTCATAAAAACAGAACCAAATGGTTTTAAGATGGAAGCTGTATTATCTTTTAATAATAAACCTGTAATCATACCTGAGAAAATAGCAACTAATAATAAAATGGAAAAGCGATAATTTTTCCATATTTTTCTTACACTCATAACATACCTCCTATTACAATGTATGCATAAATAAGAAAAACATGAAAAAAAGGTTTCACCGAAACCTTATTCTTCCATAAAGTCAATAGACTTGAATGTATAAGAACCATCTGGTTGTTTTTCAAAAACATAACGATATTTATCCATATAATTCAAACAATCATTTACATTTTCTTCTGTAATAACTACTTCAAGAGTACTATTATGAAGAGTCGTTGTTAAAATATTTTCAGGATCTGAAATATCTGTATATGCTACATACTCATAAATATATAATTCTTCATTATTCGGAATAATCTCTTTAGCTGTAATTTTTATCTTTTTGTTTTCTTTCTTTTTCTTTACAGTCCATACTTCATACATATTTTTAGCTGGTTTATAAACATACATTACATTATCTAAAGTAATCGTTTGATGTTGTATCTCAATATCTCCAAATAATTTTTTTAAAGATTCTTCTAAAGCTGGGACCATAACATAAGTTCCTTCATAATAATAATTGCCATTCGCATTTGCTAAAGCTTCTTTAATACGATATCCATTATCTTTTGTTAAATATTTCTTTTCAATATTTTTAAATCCCAAATATAACTTTGTAACATCTGACATTTTATAAAGAGTTAAAGAATCATTTAAATAAGTTTTATCTTCTGTTGTCAAGATACTTTCCTCTTCCATGGATAAAGAATAGGTTGCATAAAGTTCATTTGCAATTCGATTGATTCTTTCTTCTTCCGTTTCTGTTGGTGCATTAGATACAGAAGGAGGAGCCTCCTTTACTAACATAGGCGCAATGATAAATTGATAAACTCCAAAACCTATCATAGCTATTAATAAAATGACTAAGCCTGTCTGTCCATTCGTTTCACGTCCTTGTGGCATAATATCTTCCTTTCTTAATATACTTATCTTACATTATAATGTTATCATAAATCAAAAAAAAAGCCAATACTATGGCTTTAAAAGTTAAACATTATCCAACTAGGCTTTACAATTAATAGAATACCAATTAATAACATAATAATTCCCCCAATTAAAGAAGAGTATTTTGTATATTTATTAGAAATTCCTGTTACTTTTAAAGTAGTCATGGCTATTATAAAAATAATGATATCATCTAATAAGAAAAAGAAAATATAAATTCCCATATAGATAATATTTTCCATACCACTTAATTGATTCAAAGTAAGAATCTGTGTAAATAATAAAGGAAGACCAGCAGAACAAGCAAGTTCTACCACATTAACAGAAAATGCTAAAACAATCATTCCTATAATGGCAAGAAAATAATTTTTTTCTTTTACTACTTTTTCTATTCTAGCAATTATCTTTGTTTTCTTCTCTTTAGAAGTTACTTCACAACCAATTGCTTTCTTTCTTGAAAGCCAAAACTTTCGAAGATTATAAATAGAGCCTGCAATGGCAATGATCCCTATTCCGTAACGAAACCAAGTGGATAATAAAGCACCTGATATTCCTAACCAAGAAACCATAAATAAAAGGTAGATGAAAGCTGATGAAATAAGAAAAGTAAGACCTAATATCCACATCTTTTTCCTATTTTTCATATCCAACATCATTGTAATTAAAAAAATCAACACCCACATTGCACAAGGATTAAAACCATCTACAAAACCAATAACAATAGCTACTAATGGCAAAGAAACCTCTCTTGTATTTACTTCTCCAATAATTGGTAAAACTCGATAAGAAGATAGATTATAAATTCCATTATTCTTAGTTTTACAACCTTTCGTACTTTGTCCTTCTTCTAGTAAGGAAACAATATCACAATAATTTTCATGTTCTGAATATGCTTTAAAAGCTTCCTCTATTTGTTTTTGAATATCTTCATTATATCCAATAAAATAATCACTACCAATAACTGTTAATGGTACATAAGAATTATGAACCGATAAAGAATTTCTAACTTCTGATACTAATTCACTATAATCCTCTCTTTCATAATACTTGATTTTAGCATTTGGATATTTTGCTGAAAAAGTTTTTAACCATTCTCTTTCCCTATGACAATGAGGACATTCCTCACTATAAAACAAATGAATTACTACGCTATCCCCATCCGATACTGCACCATATCCCCCACTAACAGCAGCAGAAGCAGATATCGGCATACATAAAATTAAAAAACTAATTATATAAAATACTACTTTTTTCATATCAAATCTCCTCAAAAAAGTTTAAGATTTCTTTTTTATTCGTTTCCCCTACTAAAATAGAACCTGTATCTTCTCGAATATAAATAGGAAGAATATCTTCATTAATATGATATTGCTTTCTTACTTTCTCTGATTCTTCGTAATTCATTGAAATCCACTCTATATTTTTTTCTTTTAACAGCTCCTGAATTCTAGATTTCATAATCAAACAACTACTACACCATACTTCTTCTATTCTAATAACTTTCACTTTATTTTCTCCTCATTAAACTTGTCAATTTTTGATAGCATTCCTCAAAACCCTCTAAAAATTTTTCTAGTTCTTCCTCTGTTGTTAAATGAGATAAACTAATACGAATACTAGACTGTGCTCTTTCTTTATCATGTGTTACAGCAAGAACTGCTTTTGATTCAGAATGACTAGAAGAGCAAGCACTTTGAGTAGACACATAAATATTCTTTTCCTCTAAAGCATGTAACATCGTTTCGGGTTTAACACCCAAAATACTAATATTTAGAATATGTGGCAGAGAATCTTCAGGACTATTTATTCTCACATATTCATAAGTACTTAGTTTTTCTCTTATGAAATCATTCTTTTTCTTCACTTCTTCTTCATTTTTTAAAACAGATTCGTTTACTAAACGCAAAGCCTTAGCCATTGAAACAATTAGAGGCAAAGCAGGAGTTCCACTGCGATACTTCGTAGTGCTCTTTCCACCATGAATAAGAGGTTCTAATTCCACCTTTTCTTTTTTTATTAAAACACCAATGCCTTTTAAACCATAAAATTTATGGGCAGAAAAGCTAACTAAATCTATATCACTACAATCTACTTTTCTTTTACCTATCATTTGAGTCATATCAACATGAAAATGACATTTTGGGAATTCTTTTATAATCTCTACAATTTTTTCGATTGGTTGAACAATTCCTAGTTCACTATTTACAGCATTAATACTAACTAAAATAGTGTCTTCCCTCATTAAAGACTTTAAATTTTCTAAATCAACTTTTCCATCAGGCATTAAAGATACAAAGCTTACTTCGAAGCCTTGATCCATTAAATAATTTAGCGGACCATAAATAGAAGAATGTTCCAATTCTGTTGTAATAATATGCTTACCCCTATTTTGATATTCCTGGCAGATACCTTTTATTGCCAAATTATTGGATTCACTAGAGCCACTAGTATAAATGATTTCATTATCTTTCACATTTAATATTTGCGCAATTTGATGAGTAGATTTATCAATTAAATTTTTAGCATCTACTCCTAATTTATGCAAAGAATTAGGATTACCAAAATACCGCAAAGAAGCTTCTTCAAAACTATGTAAGACATCCTGATTAACAGGAGTTGTTGCACTATAATCTAAATATATCATGTTATCACCAAACTCATTATATCATAGTTAAAATAAAAAAGACATTGTAACCAATGTCTTTCTTGCTTTATTATGCAGTTTCTTTAACTGCGTTTTTAATAACATCTTCTGGAATCACTAATGATTCAGTTAAATCACTTACAGTTACTACAAATGAAATTGCATTGTAATCTGCTACTGCTTCATCAGCGAATGAAGCTAATAAGTCAGCACTCATTTCAGTAATTTTTTCATCTTTCACTTTAATGATAACATGAACGTCTTTATCAGGTATGAAAACTTCTTTATTATCTTCACCTTCTGCTAAAGTTGATAAACCAGGAATCTCTACTTTATCTCCAGCTTTAATTAAAAGTACATCGAAAGTAATGGTTCCATCAGCTGCAACTTCTACAACTTTTACATCACCTTGAATACCTAACATAGTTGAAGAACTATCATCAGAATTTGTATTATTAGAAGTTACTGTATAAGTCCAATTAACATTGTCATCTGATTCATAATTATAAGTTCCATCAGCCTTTTCTTGGCTCCATCCATAAATGTTCATTGTCCCATTTGAAGTAGTTACTGTTGCATCCATTTTTTGTACATTTGTTTTTCCATCAAATGCTGTATTAAATACTATACTAGCACTATTCTCTGCAACCTTTGCATCTGCAGTAAGAGTTAAAGTTGCCTTTGCACTTTCTAGTTCCATTAAATTATTAATAGCATTTTCTAATACTTCGTCAGCAAATGTTAATTTAGAATAATCAATTGTATATGTTTCAGTAGTATATTCATTACCATTTCCATCTCTATCGACTTTAATAGTAATTACTTTATTTTCTGCTTTTGGATCTAAAGCAAATAATACTGATAATGATTCTGCTCCTGTATAATTTACAGTTTTCTTACCATTGATTTCAATAGTAGTTTTATCATTAGCACCATCTACATCAACATTAAATGCATAATAGTAACCAGTTCTATCTTCTGGGTTACTACTGAATTTTTCGTCATTAGCAACACCTTTTGAAATAATACCAGTTAATTTACCATTTTCTAATTTTACATTAGTGTCATTTTCTTTAAAATCAAATTTTGCTGTTAAGTCTGTTACATCAGCGGCTGGAATATTTGAACTAACCGTTGCTGTAGTTTTCTTTGCAAAAACTAAATTTTCATAACTAAATGTTAATGTTTTTGGAGTATATTCTTTTCCATCACCATCTAAGTCTACAGTTACTTTAAAAGTCTTGTCAGTCTCATTTGGGTCTAATTGATGAATAACAACAATTGCATTATCTGTATCGAATGCCTCAATTCCTACTACTTTAGTAGCACCATCTGCTGGAAGAGTAATTTTAACATCTTTAAGATCTTCTTTTGTCATTCCTTCTGGCATTGTCAATACATAAGCAACATAATATCCAGTGTCATCCTTAAATCCTTTAACACCTTCCATTGGTGCTACAACACCTTCAAATATTCCATCTTTTAAAGTAATATTTCCTACATTACCATTAAAATTAAATGCATCTTTTAAGTTTTTTAATGCATCAGCAAAAGCTTCATCTTTTGCATCAAATAAAGTTGTTGTTACTGAAGATTCTTTTTCAAATACTAGTTCAGAGTAATCAATAACATATTTTTTAGGTCCATATTCTACTGCTTCTCCATCTAAATCTGCAATAATTTCCAATGTTTTATTTTCAGCATTTGGATTTAATGAATATAGGATAGTTAAATCTTCTTTACCTACATGAACTTTATTACCTTTACTATATGTAATAGTAGTAGCATCATTTGCATTTTCTACTTTTACATTGATTGGAAAATAAAATCCTGTTTGTTCTGCTTCTGGCCAATTTGAACTATCAGCATCGCCTTTAGCAATAAATCCTTTTAATTTTATTTTTCCATCTTCTACTACTAATTTAACATCAGTATTACTATTTGTTCTATCATATCCAAAAGCATTTTTTAAAGCTTCTAAATCAGCAGCACTAATATCACTACTAATAATTGCTTTTGTTTCTTCTGGAATAAATACATAATCAAGGTATTTTATACTAACCTTGTCAGCTGATGCAGTAGTACCTACTAAGTTTTTATCAGCTGTAAATCCATTATAATTCCAATTAGAATCTGTTGTTCTAGTATAAGAATGGATTGTCATTGCACCATAGATTTCATCTTTATTTGTTTTTCCAGGTGCATTTGTGTTAATTGAACGAGCAGCTAACATTGTATCTTGAGTCGTTAAAACCCATTCAGAAGTATAAGCATATTCGCCAATAATATAAATTCCACTAACAGCGTCACTGTATTCTAATGTTTCATCTACCAAATCATTTAATTCATCTAAAGTTACCTCTCTAGCAAAACTTGGAGTAATTGCTACAAAGAAAGCACAAAAGAATACTAATAACAACTTGCTATATTTCTTTATCATTTTCTTTTTTCCTTTCTACGATATTATATTATCCCTTTATTACAACTGTGGCTGAAATTTCCTTACCATCTACTATAATTTTTGCTGTTTTAATACTTGTTGTTACTTTTGTAGCATTAATTTGTGTTGAAGTTTCATTTAAAACTGTACCATTATAAATGATTTTACTATAAGCTTTAAATGCTGAACCATCTCTTGTTACAGAAACTCCATAATTTGCTACAGCATCTGTACCTTCTTGATGCTTTGCAGTAAATGTAATTACATATTTATGAGTTTTCTCCTTTACAGTAATAGTAATGCTTCCTACTTTACCACTGCCATCTTTAGCTGTTGCTGTAATAGTTACAGTTCCTGGAGCTTTAGCAATTACTTTACCTTTTGAATCTACAGTTGCAACAGCTGGATTACTACTCTTCCATGTAACGCCTTTATTAGAAGCATTATTTGGCTTAATAGTTGCTTTTAATGTTTGATTTCCACCAACTGTCATTGTTTTATTACCACTAACAGTAATACCTGTTACAGGTTGATTTTTAACAGTTACTTTAACTGTTGCTGTATAACTACCATCATTTGTAGTTACAGTAATAATAGCAGTTCCTTCTTTCTTACCAGTAATTTTTCCATTTTTATCTACTGTTACAATTGAAGAATCGCTACTCTTCCATGTTAATCCTTTATTTGTCGCGTCACTTGGTTTTACTGTTGCTTTCAACGTTGTACTTGAACCTGTTGCTAAGTTAAGTGTTGTTTTATCAAAACTTACACCTGTAACAGGAACAATATCTTTTGTTACTGTTATAGTTGCTGTTGCTTTGAAACCACCATCTTTTGTAGTTACTGTAATTGTAGCAGTACCAGCTTTAAGAGCTTTAATGTTACCATTTTCATCCACTGTTACAATACTATTATCACTACTTTCCCATGTTAATGATTTATCTTTAGCATTGCTTGGCTCTACTGTTGCTATTAAAGTCGCAGTTTCACCTGGCTTCATTGCTAAAGATGTTTGATTTAATGTTACCCCTGTAACACTAGCATCATTTGTGTCTCCGGCTCTCCATCTTGCTTCTAATTTTATATCACCTGTTACCTTAGTGTTAAAATCGAATAGCTCACCATTATAATACCAACCATCAAAGATATAACCTTCTTTTGTTGGGTCAGCTGGTTTTGGAATTCTACCGTCTTTATCTACCTTTAAAGCTGACACTGGACTACCACCACGTGTATCAAATGTGATGTTAAATTGTTCTTTCTTACCACCACAAGACTTTAACAATAGAATAATGATGATTGCTATAACAACAATTGCTATAACAATTTTTGCACCAAAAGATTCACCTTCATCTTCTAAAAGTTCATCCTTTTCTTCTTTTTTAGATTTTTTATCATCTTTTGAATTCTCTTTGGAATCTTCTTCTATCTCTTCCAATTCTTCTGAATCCTCGTCATCAAAATCGTCATCTTCTGTTGAATGTTTCTCAGTTTCTTCGAAATCATCTAATTCCTCATCAGAAATTTCGTCTAAGTCAAGATCTTCATCTAGTTCTTCAACTTCATCTAAGTCAACATCTTTTCTTTTCTTGTCTTCCATACTACCTTCCTTTCTTATTTTTTCTTACCATCATTAACAGTTATGTTATCACACTTAACCAACATACACCTCCGTACTGTGACACACTCATTGTATCAAAAATGCTAATTTTCGTCAATATATATAACGACAATTTTTACACTTTACAAAAAAGAAAAAAGTGCTTTATTTTTCTTCCTTTTTTTGGCATGTGATGTCTTTATTTTATTGACTTTTCGAACTGTTTTAAGAAATTTATTTTTTTCTTCTTCTATTTACCATTTTTTTGCCAATAAACACCTTCCTTTTCTAAAACAAATCCACTATATCATATCTTGAAACAAGTCTAATTATGACAAAAAGAAATGGGATAATTCCTTTTTTTTCACATAGGATGTATTAGGTGATTATTATGCAAATGTGGAAAAACTTAGGAATTAACATAGGAATTTCCCTTCTCATTCTACTAATTGGAACCTTTTTTGTTAGCCTTCTTAGTTTTTTTAATATTTTAAAGGGAAACTTACTAACTATCATGAAATTTCTAATTCCTTTTCTAAGCTTTTTTATTGGAAGTTTTAAGCAAGGAAAAGAAAGTAAAAAGAAAGGCTTTCTAGAAGGTTTAAAAATTGGAAGTATCTTGGTGTTTATTCTCTTTATTTTCAATTATGGTATCTATCAAACCTTTCATTTTAAAAATTTACTTTACTATTTTCTACTTCTTTTTATTTCTATGACAGGAGGAATATTAGGAATTTCAAAGAGAATAGAAAAAAAATAGGGAATCCTATTTTTTTGCTTGTAAATAAATACTAGTAATTTCTTTTCGAAATAAAAGATTTAAAAAAGATAGTTTATGAACTTGAGAAATCTTCGTAACACCTGAAGATACAATCACTATCAAATGATTTCTTTGAAACACCCCATATGCTCCTTTTGGAAATACTGTATGAAATGGCCCAATAAGGCCTCTTCCATTAGCTAATTTCCAAAAAGGTAATGGGACTAATCCTCCATGCATATGTCCACATAAAACCAAAGAAATACTGTTTAAAAAAGGTATCTCTTCTATTACTTTTTTATTTAGAAAAGGAATTGGAGTATGGCATAATAAAATATTAAATTTATTAGAATACACATTAGGAAAACAATTATTCATAAACTTTACAAAATAGCTAGGGCTTTCTTTATAATCATAATAATATCCTAAGGGTAAAGTTACTCCAATAAATCGAATATTTCCATCTACATAACTGTCATTATCCAATACATGAACATTTTTTATTTTATTTATCTTTTTATAAAATTCATAATCAAAAGCATATTCATGTCTAATAGCATCACTTGATTGCTCATGATTACCAATTCCTATCATTACCTTAGATAATTTTCCTAATGAAGTAATCCAGTCTAATAGCCAAACCTCATCTTCTACTTTTCCTTTATCTAATAAGTCTCCTGAAATACAAAGATAATCATAAGATAATTCTCGCAATTGTTCCAATAACAAAGCCAGATACTTTTTCTCTTTATCATTACAGTAATGAATATCGGAAAGTAAGATAATTTTTTTATCGAGATTTTCAACTGTGACAGAATATTGTTTTATAAAAGTATCTTTCATTCTATTCACCCAAATACTTCTTTAAAAATTCTTCTTTATATTGCTCAAAAGAATCATTTTCAATAGAAACCCTAATTTCTTCCATTAAGCGAATTAGAAAACGAATATTGTGAATAGATAAAAGTCTTGCTCCAAACGTTTCATCTGCTGTAATTAAATGTCTAATATAAGCTTTCGTATAATGCTTACATGCATAACAATCACAAGTATCTTCTATTGGCGTAAAATCTTCCTTATATTTCGCATTCTTTACATTTAATTTTCCAGTGCGAGTAAAAGCATTTCCATGACGAGCTATACGAGTTGGTAAAACACAGTCAAACATATCAACACCACGCTCTACACCTTCTAATAAATCAATAGGGTCTCCTACTCCCATTAAATAACGAGGCTTATCCTCAGGAAGATAACGAATAGCATCATCAATCATTTGATACATAGTAGGTTTATCTTCACCTACACTAGTTCCACCTATCGAATATCCATCAAAACCAATTTTTACAGTTTCTTTAGCGCTATATTCTCTTAAGTCTTTATAGGCACCACCTTGAACTATTCCAAATAGAGATTGATTCTCATTACTATGAACATTTTTTCCACGAACTGCCCACCTAAGAGTTCTCTCTGTACTTACCTTTGCGTATTCATAAGTAGCTGGGTAAGGAATACATTCATCAAAACTCATCGCAATATCACTATCTAATTTATTTTGAATTTGAATAGAAAGCTCAGGAGTTAGAAAAAGATTTCTACCATCTAAATGACTCTTAAAACGAACTCCTTCTTCCATAATATCTTTCTTTTTATTCTTAATCAAGGAAAATACTTGAAAGCCACCACAATCGGTAAGAATCGGTCCAGGATAATTCATAAACTTATGTAATCCTCCAGCATGCGCTACCACATCTTCTCCTGGTCTTAACCACAAATGATAAGTATTAGACAAAATGACAGCGCTATTCATAGCAACTAATTCCTCAGGACTTAGTGTTTTTACAGTAGCTTGTGTTCCTACTGGCATAAACATCGGAGTATCAAAGGAGCCATAATTCGTATGTAAAATTCCTCTTCTCGCTTTCCCATCTTTTTTTAATAGTTCATATTGAATTTTCATTACATCACTTCCATAACATTTAGATTATACTATAGATTTACTTTTATTGCTATTCTTTTCTATTCTTCTTTTTTAAATTCTACTTTTAACTTACTACTGATAATAATATTGTTTAAAAGGGCAAATAAGGAAGCAGAATTCTTCTACTTCCTTATTTTTGATATCCATCAAACATATCTATTTTCACTTGATAAATTTTATTAGGCTTTTCTTTTTTACTAGCTTCGTACTTTTCCACAAACTTAGGATGACTGCTATCCACGATATCTAACCCCAACTCTTTAGCCAACAAAACAATTTTTCTTAATGTTTCAAAATCTTCTTTCACTAATCTACCCATAAAGTTTTTAAGTTTTTTTAAAGGAATTCCTATTCCTATGATAGACGATAAGGGAATTTGGTCTTTTACTTGCCATTCATCAAACATATCACTAACACGTCTATCAATAACTTTATCAAAAATATTTGGCCGAATATAATCAGGAGACAACTTAAATGCTGGAATGCTATCTGAAAGAATAAGACAGAAAGAATCCATAACATAAGAATAAAAAGCATTCATTCTATTTTGTCGATATTCTCCTTTTGGATATTTTTTGCAAACACTAACGTAGTCTGCTCCATTATATCCATAGAAACTTTCATACCCCAATAATCGTTTACTTTTGATACCTCCAGTAGTTAAAATGCTTAGTAAATAATATAAAGAATCTCTTATTTTTCCTAGGCCATGATAATAGTATCGACTACAAAAATTACCATCTACTATTCTTTCTAAGGAATAATCATAAATTGGATGTTCTAAAAATCCTTGTCTTTCATTATAATCTCTTAAACAAATTAGCGAGTCTGTATTTACAATATCTATTTTTAAATCTTTCACAAAAGTTAATAATTCTTGTAACTGACTTTTATAATAAGGAATTTCTTCCCAATCATAACATTTTAATTGATCCATAGGAAGACCAATCCCCACTATCATAGATAGTGGAATACTACCTCTTACCTGATATTCATCATCATATTCACTAAATAATTGTGCAAAAGGTCCTTTTAAATACTTTATATACTTTTCTTTTATCATTCGAATTTTAGAAGCTTTTACTTTATCAGAAATAATAAAACAAGTGCATCCTTCTACAAATTCATAAAAGCCTTGTCCATCTCTATAAAGTCGAATGGGAGATGTTTCTTTTATTCTCCCAAAAGATAAATTTTCTACTGCTATTTCAACATCTTCTCCATGAAAAATTTTTCCACCAAAGCCATAATAAAAAAATTTACTCATGAACTTCACTCCCTAAAATTTTTTCTAATTGTATTTGATAAACTTTATTAAAATTCTTACTTTTTTCTTTTTCATATTCTTCTACAAAATTAGGAAGACTACTATCTACAATATCTAATCCTAATGCTAAAGCAATCTCAATAATTTTTTTAATTTTTTCTTGGCCTTCTTGTATATCTTCCATTAATTCTGCTAATTGTTGCATAGGAATACCTATCGCAACAATATCTGATAAAGAGACTCTATCTTTCACTTGCCATTCATCAAACATATCACTAAAGCGTGTGTTAGGTTTTGAATTCATATATCCAAAAAGTTCAAAACGATTCCATTTATCAGCATTTTCAATAATTTCTGGTTTAATAGCCTCCACTGTATCAGAAATAATAAAACAAATACTATCTTGAACATATTTATAAAATGCATTATTAGAATGCCTAGAATATTCTTCTTCTGGTTCTTTTGTACAAATACTTACATGGTCTAAACCATTAAAACCAATCTTTCTAGCACCAGGCATACATTTAATACCACCTTTTTGAAATATATCTAACGTTTTTTCTAATATATCTCCTCTTTTTACACCATGATAATAATACTTACTCATAATATCCCCCATTATTCGTTCCTTTTTTAAGAAAAAAGTACATACTATCATACCATATTTTCTAAAATTTACAAATTCTGAAAGAAATTAACTAACTGAGATAACCCCATTTTATGGGAAGCTTTTAAATAAATAATAGAATAATCTTTTAAAGAAATAGTTTTCAAATATTCTTTTAGTTCTTCAATACTATAAAAATGTGGTTTATTCTTTAAGTAAGAAGTCTCTTCTCCCATTGTTATTACATTTAAATCATCATACTTTTGAATTTCCTGATAAACTTTTTCATGAACTCTCTGACTAAATTTTCCTAACTCCAAAATATCTCCTAATATCACTAATTTTTTACCATCATAATGAGAAATAACATCTAAACCATAACAAATAGATTCATAAGACGCATTATAAGCATCATCAATAAGTAAAATATTATTTATTTTTATTGGTTGCATTCTAGAAGGAACACCTGAAAATGATTCTAATCTTTTCCTAATGTCTTCTTTTGTATACCCTAGATATTCGCATACCTTACAAGCTAAACTTACATTAATTGCGGGAAGTGAGGCAATAGAAGGATATTCCTCTTTTACTTGGTAGCCTGACACATGTTTTAAATATCTATCCAATTGATTTACAAAAAGAGTAATAGATGGTGTAGCTTCCACTAACTCCATCTTTGCTTTAAAAATTGCTTTCCTACTCCCCAAATTACCAATATGAGCAGTTCCAATATTCGTAATAATTCCAATATCAGGTTTGGCTAAAGAAGATAAATGATAAATTTCTCCTGCATGATTCATCCCCATCTCTAAAACTAAATAGTCATAATTATTATTAAGTTTTAATAGAGTTTTAGGTACCCCAATGTGATTATTTTCACTTTCTTTATTTGCCAAAACTTTGTTATTAGAAGATAATAGAAATTTCAACAATTCCTTTGTACTAGTTTTTCCATTACTTCCTGTAATAGCAATTACTTTACCCTTAAATTCTTTTCTTTTTAAGCTTCCTAAAGAATCTAGCGTTGCTAATATATTTTTCACCCTTAAAATAGGAATATCTTTTCTATTAACATTTTCTTCGCAAATAATAGTGACTGCTCCTAAAGAAAGTGCTTCTTCTATATATTGATTTCCTTTTCCATAAACTAAAAAAGCATCTTGAGGATTTATTTCTTTACTATCCATTTTTATCTCTTTAATATCTATATTTTTCCAATTACCAATCAATTCTGCTTGTAGATAGTCTCGTAAGTCATAAAGTCGCAAAAAAACACCCTTTCCAGCCACAAAAAAATGGCTAGTCCATATATTTAGCCATTGATTTCATCATTTGATTAATTTGTTTTTGACTTGGTGTACGCCCCATTTGCATCATCATCGTACGAATCATTTGTTCATTTATTGGTGGATTTTTCTTCATATATTTTTGCATATATTTACGTGCTACAAAAAATCCGATAATTGCACCTATTATAAGACCTATTAATACATATCCTAACCTTGCTAAAAGACTCATTTTATCCATCCCTTCATACAGATTATTTTACTAAATAATGACTAAAAATACAAGACTTATTTCATTTTATTCTTTTTATTAAATAAAAAGAACTATTGTTGTCTCAATAGTTCTAGAATTCTATATTTTATTTTTTCATAACTAAAATTCATTGCTTCTAACACTTCATCTTTTGTACCACTCGCTCCAAAAGATTCTAGACCAATAATATATTTTGAATTGTTGATAAGTCTATGCCATCCAAATGGTGAACCTGCCTCTATTGCTATTTTTAAAGTATTTGGAGGCAACACACTTTCTTGGTACTCCCTATTCATTTCTAAAAAGTTTTCCATGCATGGTACACTTACCACTCTAATTCCAGATTCTCCCATACGAGCAAACTCTAAAGCCAAATTTTTAGCGACATGAACTTCAGTTCCAGTTGCTAATAAAATTAATTTTAAAGGAGTTGTCTCTTGATGAAGAATATAAGCACCATTCATAGCTTTGACAGCATCCGACATTTCCATTACTTCCACTTCATTACGAGCAAGAATTAAAGAACTTGGGTTTTCATTAGAATTTAAAATTCTTTGCCAGCAACCTAATAATTCTTTCGCATCTGCGGGACGGTAGACTTTCATATTAGGAATAGACCTTAACATAGCTAATTGCTCAATAGGTTGATGAGTTGGACCATCAGGACCAACAGAAATCGAATCATGAGTATAAATGTAGGTTACTGGAAGCCTCATAAGTGCTGACATACGCATAGCTGGTTTTAAATAATCAGAAAAACTTAGAAAAGTAGAACCATAAGGTTTTAAATTGACCAAAGCTAAACCATTTAAGATAGCGCCCATCGCATGCTCACGAACTCCAAACCAAATATTATTACCATTAAAGTTATCAGCAGAAATATCAGCAAATTCAGAAACATAAGTCATAGTTGTAGAGCCTAAATCGGCGCTTCCTCCTACAAATGTCTTAATATTTTTATTTAATGATTGTATAAATAATTTATTAGTTTCCCTTAAAGCTTGTTTTGTATGAACTTTAAAATCAAATTTCAAATCAAACAAATTATATTGGAAATTATTATGAAATAAATAATTAGCAACTGTATTATTTCCATCTCCGATTTTAGATACATACTCTTGATAAAGTTGTGTCCATTCCATATATCTTCTATTCACACGGTTGGCAATATAACTTCTAAATTTAGTACAAGCATCCGTATTTACATAAAAAGTTTCTACAGTAGGAAGACCTAATTTAGACTTTAACTGTTGAATATCTTCCTCCGTTAAATCTTTTCCATGAATCGTATTTTGTCCCTCTAATAAAGAGCCATTTCCTATTTTTGTTTTGATTTCTATAAGAGTCGGTAAAGAAGACTTCTTTGCTTTTTCAATCGCTCTATCTATTTCTGAAATCTTCTCTCCTTCTTTTACTAAAAGAGTATTCCATCCTAAAGATTCAAATCGACCTCTTACATTTTCAGTAAAAGTTTTAGAAACAGGGCCATCTAAACTAATATCATTCGAATCATATAAAACAATTAAATTATTCAACTTTAAATTTCCTGCTAAAGAGGCAGCTTCATAAGAAATTCCTTCCATAAGATCACCATCACCTACTAATGTATAAACATAGTAGTCAACTAAGCTTTTGGTAGGATTAATTCTATACCTTTCTTTTAATATCTTTTCTCCAATGGCCATTCCAACAGCATTTGCAAACCCTTGCCCTAATGGTCCAGTAGAGCAATCTACACCTGGCGTCATTCCTTTTTCTGGATGCCCTGGTGTTTTGGAAGAAAGACGCCTAAATGATTTTAAATCATCAATTGTTAAAGCATATCCAACCATAAATAAGGTAGCATATAACAAAGCAGAGCCATGACCAGCAGACATTACAAAACGGTCTCTATTTACCCAATTACTATCACTGGTATTGATATTAATATGATTTTTATACAAAGTATATAGGGTGGGAGCAGCACCAAGAACAATTCCTGGATGTCCCGATTTTGCATTATGAATCATATCAATTCCTAACCCTTTAATATTTGCAATTACTTCATTATCATTCATATTAACATCTCCTATTCTAGAGATATTATATCAAAGTTTTAAAAATTAATAAAGAGAATTCATCTCTACATTTTCTATAGAACTTAAAGATTGATACTCCATTTTTTTATTACCAAGACTTCCTAAAGAGGCAATTAAAAGTAATAACATACCAAATATAAATAGTACATAATTATCCCTTACAAAATTTCTCATTGTTTCCATATTATCACTCCTTCAATCTGTTTTCATTTTAACACGAACAAATATTCGTGTCAATAGTTTTTTCTATTTTTAGCAAACATTCGTTTGACATTTACAATACACTATGATAAAATGAAATTAATACATAGGAGGAATATATGGATAAATTAACAAAAAGACAAGAAGATACTTTACAGTTTGTAAAAGAATATATAGTTTCTCATGGATATCCACCAACAGTAAGAGAGATTGCAACCGCACTTAAGGTATCCTCTCCTGCTACGATTCAAGCCCATTTAGATGGTTTAGCTGAAAAAGGATATATCAAAAAAGGTTCCAATAAAAATAGAACAATTGAGTTAATGGTCAACAATGAATTCATTCCAAGAAATGAAAGTGTTGTAGATGTTCCATTACTTGGAAAGATTACCGCTGGAAGTCCTATTGAAGCTATTCAAAATCCAGACGAATATTTTTCTCTACCTTCTTATTTAATTCCCAAAGATAAAGAAGTATTTACTTTAAAAGTTAGTGGAGAAAGTATGATTAATGCTGGTATTCATGATGGTGATATTATTATTGTTGAGAGAAGAAACACAGCTAGAAATGGCGAAATTGTAGTAGCAATGACCGAAGAAAATGAAGTTACTTTAAAAACATTTTATAAAGAAAAAAATCATTTTCGATTACAACCTGAAAATGATACTATGGAACCTATTATTTTAGAAAACGTATTTATTTTAGGAAAAGCGATTGGGTTATATCGAAAAATATAAAAGAGGAAGACTTATAAATCTTCCTCTTTTAATATAGTATATTTTTTTTCTTTAACAAATTTTGGTTGTAATAAAATTAAAGCTGTTAAAAACACTTCTAATCCTGCTAAAATTAGCATCACTAATGGTTGATCATAAAATGTGCTTGCAATTTGATAAATGATAGAACTCTCTTTAAAAGCTTTAGATATTTGATAAAAAAGTGGTACACCAAGTAACAATATCATATCTAATGTCCAAAACTTTTCAATAATTGTTAAATTTTGGCTTAAATCTTTTTCAAACTTTAAAGTTTTAGAATTATTTACAAAAACCTCAGCATAAAATAAGAAAATAATCGAAGTGGCCACCCACCTACTTAAATCATAAAAATCTTGATATAGATATGTTTTACCTTCTATAGAAATAAATTTCATAGCTTCATATAATCTTTCAAACACTCCCAATAAATAATACTCTCCAAAAATAATCACACAATAAATAGCAAATGGAAGTACTATAAATTTTACTCTTGTCATCTGTTTTTTCTTAATAGTAGAATTCAAAAAACTATAATAAACTGAAAAGATAAGCATAACAAACAATATACCAATTAAAATTAAAGGAGTAAAGCCTGTATTCCATAATTCTCCATATAAATATTCACCAACATAATCATTAGTTGCTGGTACAAAATAAGACACTACTACTTCTAAACAGTAAATTAGAAAAACACCTAGAAAAGTAAGAAGAGGTAAAATCAAAATTCCAACCTTTAATTGCTCTTTTAAAACATTTGGTTTCTTCTCTACTTCTATTTCACCTTTTTGATATTTTTCTAAATAATCTTTCATCAAACCTTGTGTTTCTTCTAATTTTCTTTGGTGCTCACTAATTTCTTCTTCAACTACCTCTTTTCTTTCTTCTTGCATAATCGCCATTTTTTGGTATTTAGAAACATCCTGATAAGTATTTGGGCGCTCTAACAGACGTACCAATCCCTCACCAGTTTTGGTAAAGTTATAAAATCCCATTGTGATTAGCATAGATAAAAATTCCGCATTAGAATATGATTTCGTCTGTTCTAGCAAAATAATGGTTTTAGTAGGATCAAAGAAATCCCTAAAATCCTTCCATACACTTAATTGAAACGCATCTTTTAAAGCAGTAATATCTAAAATTAAATAGTCAAACTCTAATTTACTTAGAGTTCTAATACAATCAGTTGCAGAATAATATCCTTGAGCATATTTGTAATCTGTATCCCCTATTTTACTAGATTCTACTACCTCTTTTAATTTATTAGAGATAACTACAATCATAATATCACTACTCCTATAATTTTTTCTCTTCTAACTTACTAAATAATAAAATGCCAGCTGATAATACAAAACTTGCGATAATAACTATCCATTCAAAATTATCATAACTATAAATAATTCCTAATTTATCATTCCAAATATCTAACCCACAAGCCTGACATCCAACTGAAATAGCTGGTAACACTAAAGTATAGACACACCATAGAGAACCTACCATTTCTACTAAATTAAGACGTTTCCTTTTTAAAACTGTTTTATCTGTTCTCATAAAAGAAATTAGCCATACAAAGGAACTTATAAAATAAGCAATTGCTACATAATAAAGAAAGTAAAAAGCAACTTGAATTAAAATTTCAGAATCTACCATATCCGTTAAAATATCATTAGTAAGCATTGGTACTAATTTCTGTAAACTATAAAAAGTTCCTGAAAAAATAGTAAGAGATGCTATGGCATGTTTACTAATATACTTCGTTTTTGCTGCCATAGAATCTAAAACTGTAGAAGCTCCAATTAATGTTAAAAATAAGACTACAGCAAATTCTGCATAAAACATATAATCGCCTAAAGTTTTACCAATTTCTTGTAATAAGTTTGCTTTATCTAATCCCCAAAAAATTAACATAACAATTCCTAAAAAAAGTAAAGACGTAATCGGTATTCTTAAAAATCCTTTTAATATTTTAGAAATAATACAAGCCAAACCTTTTTGTGGGTCTTGATTCATTTCATCTGGGTTCCCATTTAAATTTTGACCAGTAATAGCTTGTACACGTGAATCTATATTTTCAGAATTTAAAGCATAAGAATAAGAATTAGAAGAAGCACTTCCAGCTACCATTCCAGGTAAAGCATTCATATTCATAGTATTATAACTCTGATTCATCATAGCATTATTATCATAATAACTTTGGTTTAGATTGCCACCATAAGAATTTGCCATATAATTATTTTGACTATAATCAGGGTTCATAGTAGTCATTGGTTGCTGAAAACTCTGTGTATTGTCAAATGACTGATTTTGTGGATACATATTATTCATCGAATTATTATAATTTGCAGGTGCAAAATTAGAAGCAGCCTCCTGTCCAAAAATAGCAGTAGGATTTGGATTCATATTCGTATTTGGCATTGGAGTTGGTACAACTGGTGGCTGTGATTGTGGATCTACAAAATCTGGGCTTGCCATTGGAATAGCATCTGGAGAAATAGGTGCAGAAGAATCTCCCCCATAAATGTTTGCAAAAGGGTCTACTAGCGGCTTTTTTTCTTGAACAGGTGCTGGTGTAGTATCTATCGGCTGATTAGCATAGGGATTAAAATTAGGTTCTGATGGTTGCTCTGGTGGCAAAGCACTCGTTTGTTTTGGCTTATCTATAATACTAGTGGCAACGACTTTAGAATTATTTAAAAAATTCTCCTTAGTTTCATCAATAGGTCCCTCTTCTTCATCACAATAGGTTAAAAGAACCTCCATTGCTACATTAATCTTTGTTATCTGAGAATTACTTAAAGTCAAACTTGCAGCTTGTTTTTTAAACTCTTCCATATCAGCAATAACTTCTGATCTATTCTTTTTAACATTTGTTTCTACTACATGGAAATTCGCATCTACATCTTTTCCTATTTTATAAATAGAATACTGACACTGAAAATTAGTATTAATGGTACTAATAGCAGAAGAAAGGTACTTACGTACCTGCCCTTTAAATTTTTCGGTTTCTTCTTCTAACTTCTTGTTCAATTCCTGTGGATCTTGAATAGAATTTTTTAATTCCTCTACTTTAGACTTATAAACCTCTTTTTCCTGTAAAAATAACTCTAAATTTGCAAACATAATATCACCTAATATAGATTATTTGGATATTCTCCTTTATCTACTAACCCTTTTATATAATCTTTTAATTCTTCTAAATCTGTAGGATAGGTAATTCCTTTCCAAACAGAATCTGTATCTAACACTTCACAAGTAATTTCTTTTCTTTTAATGCTGTCAAAGACAACGTCTGGAATTAAAAACTCCCCTTTTTCCAAATCTGTTGACTTTTCTAAAAATGTTTTAAACTCTCTTTCTAATATTGAAAATAAGTTTGGATAGAATAAAAACATATTCATAGATACTTTACTATTCTCTGGTACAATAAATGCTTCACTACCATCTAATGGGGTAGCAATCATTTGACCATCTTTTTTCTCAACGCTTGATTCAATCAATTTTGTTAAATTTTTTCCGTCTACTTCACAGACACCACGCTTTACGGCGCCATTTTCCGTTAAAGTATTAGCGACTCTATAACCAATTAAAGCATATTCTGTATCTTTATGATTTCCTCTTAAATAATTTCCAGCTTCTTGATAAGCTTGAGAACCATAAAAATCATCTGCATTAATAATTAGAAAAGGCTCTTTCACTACCTCTTTGCAACACAAGATAGCATGACCTGTTCCTAATGGTTTTACACGTGTAGAAGGAATTTCTATTCCATCAGGGATATTATCATTCTTTTGGAATACATACTCTACTTCTATTTTTCCTTCTATTCTTAATCCTATCGTATTTCTAAATAAATCGTAATTTTCTTCTTTTATAATAAAAACTACTTTTGTAAAACCAGCCCTAATCGCATCATAAATGGAATAATCAATAATAAATTCTCCATTTGGTCCTACTGGCTCAATTTGTTTTAACCCCCCGAAACGGCTACCCATTCCTGCCGCCATAATTACTAATGTCATTTTTTTCCTCCTATCATTATATATGGTTTTATTTTTGAATTATCTTTTTCATAAGTCCGATAAATGGCCAAAGCTTCCTGCTCTTCATCAACAAACAAAATCTCTTGACGATTATATCTATTATCTAATATTTTACCATTTAATACTTCTTTTTTCAACACATCATCCGCGATAACTCGATAAATATCTGTAAGAACCTCCGAAATAGGATGCAAATCTGATAAATGAATACTATCTAAGTCTTTACACATATCAATTGTAAACTTTCCTTGTTGAATTCTTCTTAAATTATTCATAATTCCTATCGTGCCTAATTGATACGAGATATCTCTAATTAAACTTCGAATGTAAGTACCTTTACTGACTCTTGTGCGAAAAGAAAAATAATATTTAGAATCTTTTTTCTGTAAAGAAGATATTCTTTCTAATGAAAAAATAGATACTTCTCTAACAGGAAGCTTTACCTCTTCCTGATTCCTAGCATATTCATACAATTTTTTACCATTTACTTTTACTGCCGAATATTTAGGAACTTCCTGAAGATAAGTACCTATCATAGACTTTAAAACAGCATCAATCCTTTCTTCAGTAATCGTAGCATCTTCTTCTTTTAAAATAGTTCCTTCACTATCTAAAGTATCTGTTTCTATTCCCAAACATACTTCTGCTTCATATTCTTTTTCTTGCGATGTTAAAATATCTACTAATTTTGTTGCTTTTCCAACACAGACAATTAATACCCCTGTTGCTAAAGGATCTAATGTTCCAGTATGACCTACTTTTCTAGTCTCTGTCTTTCTAATAATAGTATTTACCACATCTCTACTCGTTACCCCTTTTGGTTTATCTATAAAGAAGATGCCATCCATAAGTATCACCAAATTTATTATATCATACTTTCATTAAAAAAAGGGAAATTATCTTTCCCTATCTTGAAGCATTAATACTAATCGCAACAAATCAATTACTAAAGATATTAATGAAGCGACATAAGTCATAGCAGCTGCTTTTAACATCCTTTCTGTTAAAGGCTTTTCTTCTTTATCAGATAGTGATAAATCTTCTAACTGTTTTAATGCTCTTCTAGAAGCATCAAACTCTATTGGTAAAGTAATTAATTGAAATATTAAAACTACCATTAAAACGGCAATAGAAAGTTTTAAATATCCAATAACTCCAGCAAATAAAGAAATAATCAAGCCAAAATATCCCAAATAAGTTACTAAATTTACAAATGGAACTAAAGTAGCACGAATCCTCATGAGCGTATAATTCTCTTTGTCTTGTAAAGCATGACCACATTCATGAGCAGCCACTGCCATAGCAGCAATAGATTCCCCGTGAAAAATATCTCTAGAAAGCCTAACAACTTTTCTAGAGGGATCATAATGATCTGACAGTTCTCCAGCTACCTCCACTACATAAATATCGCTTAATTCATTTTTATCTAAAATTTCTCTTGCCACTTCACAACCTGTTAAACCTCTTTTATTCTTTTTCTGCTTTGATTCTTTATACGTACTAGTTAATTGAATCTGTGCAGACAAAACAATAACAAAACTCACAATAGCAAGAGCAAAAGTTACCATGGTTTCTAATCCATAAACCATATTATTTCACCTCGTATATTGTCCCTTCCCTAGTATCTTTTATGAAAATACCTTTTTCTAATAATTCTTGCCGAATTTGATCTGCTTTTTCATAATTTTTTTCTTTTTTAGCAAGATTTCTTTCTTCTATTTTTTCTTGAATATAATTTTCTAAATTTACATCTACTTCCTTTTTAGAACTTGCTACCAAATTCAAAGATAAAACTTCATCAAAAGATTCCACAAGATATCTTTTTTGCGCATTTGATAAATCACTTTTTAAAGAATCATACAAAACAGTAATAGCTAAAGAAGTGTTTAAATCATTTGCTAAAGCTTCTTTAAATTGATGAATATAATCTTCTACTCCATTACTATCTTTATCAATTCCTAATGTTTCTATTTTCTTCAATAATTTTTGATAAGCTTGAGTTGCATTATCTAAAGCATCATAACTAAATACTAATTGTTTTCTATAATGACTATTTAAGCACATAAAACGATAACTTAAAGGATTATATCCTTTCTCTTCTAATAAGGATACAGTTAGAAATTCGCCTTTACTCTTGCTCATCTTACCTGTTTGGTCATTTAAATGTTCCCCATGTACCCAGTAATTACACCATTTATGACCTAAATAACCTTCTGACTGAGCTATTTCGTTAGTATGATGAGGGAAAATATTATCTACACCACCACAATGGATATCCAAATATTCTCCTAAATATTTCATACTAATTCCAGAACATTCTATATGCCATCCAGGATACCCATATCCCCATGGACTATCCCATTTTAATTCTTGATCTTCAAATTTTGATTTCGTAAACCATAAAACAAAATCAGCCTGATTTCTTTTATTTTGATCCTCTTCTACCCCAGCTCTTACTCCTACTACCATCTCATCTTCTTTATGATTGGTAAGAACATAATAATCTTCTAATTTAGAAGTATCAAAGTAAACATTCCCACCAGCAATATAAGCTAGTTCTTTATCTAATAATTTTTTTATTATTTTAATATATTCCTCAATGTTTTGAGTAGCTGGGGAAACAATATCTGGCCAACGATTATTTAATTTTTCAAAATCATTTCGAAATGCTTGAGTATAAAAATCAGCAATTTCTAAAACCGTTTTGTGCTCCCTTTTTGCCCCTTTTAGCATTTTATCTTCTCCAGTATCGGAGTCACTAGATAAATGACCAACATCTGTGATATTCATACATCGTTTTACAGGATATCCTAAATATTTTAAAGACTTCTCAAAAATATCTTCAAAAATATATGTCCTTAAATTTCCAATATGAGCAAAATGATATACAGTAGGACCACATGTATACATTGTAACCTCATTTTCATTATGTGGAATAAATTCTTCCACACGATGTGTGAGTGTATTATATATTCTCACAAATATCACTTCCTTCTTGTTTATTATATCATATTATAAGTTTTTCCACAAAAAAAATGCCAAAAGGCATTTTATTTTGTATTTCCACCCATATTATAATTATAAATGACTATGTTATTGTCAGCACATTTATCTTCAACCATTAATACGATAGATTCATATGGATCTAACCCATATTCAGAACCATCTACTAATGGAAGAATTGCATCTGCTGTAGCACCATAAGCCGTTTTATGATTAGATACACTATAATAAGTATACCAATTAATAACTTGTTTAGCACCACTTGTAAGTCCATTTTTATCAATTTTACAAGTTTCAGTAGTACCATCAGCTCTTGTTATCTCATAGTCAATAGTAACATCTTTTGAATATTGTGAAAATCCTTTAATAGTATTAGCTGTACTTTGTACAACTGTTGCATCTGTTGAAGTAATTCCATGTGCAAATTGTGAAAAAGCTTTTAATGCTAGAAGATCTCCTTCACTATTCATTACTAAACGAGACATATTATAAACTACATCATGAGTATCATCGTAAGCCTGAATTTTTCTAACTGCTTCTTCTGCTTTTTCAAATGTACCATTAATATCAAAACCATCTTTATAAATAACGCCAAATGCATTTTGACTATTAGCACTATCCATAAAATATTCAATATTTGTAATCATTAATAAAGCTTGTGTCTCCTCCCTTGTAATATCCATAGCTGCTAATTCTCCAGAAATAACATCTAAATAATAATTAAATGTATTTACTACTTTTGTTTGCTCCTCTTCATTAATACCTGGTGCATTAATAGAAGAAATTGCTGTATATTTAATAATAGTTTCTTGTGTCTTTGCTAAAGTATTACGAGAATTTAAAAGTTTATCTAAATCTTCTCTTTTTTCTTGAGAAACAATATTTCTACTTAATACAGAAATATCTTGAGCAATATTTTCAGCTGCAAAGATTCCACCATGTGATAAATTTGCTTGTGCGAATTCTTTAACTTCTCCATTAATTGTTACTTTAATAGTACCTTCTCCTCTTGAGAAAGCATCAATAATATCAAAGATTTCTTGAATTCTTTGTCTATTTGTATCATTTAAATCTTGTTTTAATGTAATAACTTCTTTTGCATAATTATCTAAAACTGTTAAAATAGCTTTATCTTGTTCATCTTTTATAGCGGCAGTATAAGATAAATAGTCATCTGCATTTGTTAATTCTGTATTATGCTCACGAACTTGTGATAAAACAGCATAAATATTATTTAATTCTGCTTCAACATCTTGTCCTTGACTATAATGATTTAATAAAACTTGTTTAGCATTATCCTCTAAATAATCAATATTGAAAATAATAAAAGCAGCTTTCATACCTTCTTCATCTACATTATTGATTTTTCCAACAAAAGCATTTTTACATTCCACTACAAAAGCATCCCACTCTGCTTGTGTAAAAGTATCATTGGCTGTAAAAGATGCAAATGTATTTGTGCTTGCATTTTCAAGAGCATCTATACGTCTTTGCAATTCTGCTATTTTCTCAGAATCTGTCATAGCAGTATCTTCCGTATTAGTATCTTCTGTAGAAGAATCAGTTGTACTAGTAGCACCATTAGATAAATCTCCCTGTTGGTCTACTTGGCTATGATATTGATTTGGAGTTTGTGAATTTTCCGCACTAACATCGTTACCTTTTTGTGCACCACAACCAGATAGAAGCATTACAAGTGCTAATCCTAACGTAATTTTTTTAATTCCGCCCTTCTTTTTTTGAAGTGCATAAGCTTTTTCTTTTAAATCTGCGATAAAATGAAATTTCATATTATTCCCCCTCTTCCAAAGTTAGCGTATATACTATCATCTTTTTTCTTATTTGTCAAATTTTTCTTCGCATTTTTTCATTTTTTTACAACATAAATTATATCATAATATCCACCATTTGCCAATATAGTTTTAACAAATAAAATTATGTAAATTTAAGAGTACCCTATTGCAATCATTAATCAATTATGATATATTATAGAAGTATTCGAGTTAATATTTGGATCTTTAGCTCAGTTGGTTAGAGCATCCGGCTCATAACCGGGCGGTCGTAGGTTCGAGTCCTACAAGATCCACCATTTTCTGCGAGTGTGGCGAAATTGGCAGACGCACTAGACTTAGGATCTAGCGCCTTACGGCATGGGGGTTCAAGTCCCTTCACTCGCACCATAAAAAAATAACCAAGCTAATTGCTTGGTTTTTATATAGCTTCTATTTTGTAGAAGTTTTTTTAATATACCCATCTAATACTGCTTTATCAATTATTTTTTGATAAATGGGTTTCATATGTTCTTCTTTTACTTCCTCTAAGAAAGAAGATAACGGTAACCAACCAACATTACTGTTTTCATCTTCTTTTATTTTTAAGTTTTCTCCTTCCTCTACTTCTAATAAATAGGCAACCGAAATATGAATATGTGAAGTAACATACTTTCCTTTTTTTATATGACCTAGAACAGATAAAACATCTAAAGAAGCAATTTTTTCACTAAGAACATTTACTTTTTGTACGCCAGTTTCTTCTTGGACCTCTTTTATAGCAACTTCTAAGAAATTGTCATTTCCATCTGCGTGTCCACCAGTCCATGACCAAGAATGATAAATATTATGATAAACCATTAAAACCTTATCTCTACTTTTATTTAATACAAAACCAGAACATGTAAAATGAACAATATCATTTTTTCGTGTTAAAACGTCTTCAAATAAATCTAAATATTTTAATATCATCTTTTTATCTTGTTCTTCTTGCGCATTATAAGGCTCATATTGACTTATTAATTCTTTTAAATTCATACAAAATCCTCTCAATTCTTTTTCATTATAACATAAAATTGATATTTTCATCACTATTTGTTATAATAGAAAACAATTTTTAGAAAGGAGTATGTTATGAATTTAAATTATATTACTACTTTAAAAGATGAAGAATGGATTGCATTAATCAATTTCAGTATGCAACACCATTGTAGAAAAAAAGGAATAGAACCTCCAAAAGCAATTACTTGGGTAGAACGTCATCAAGAACCAAATAGAAAAGATTTGAATGGAAATCAATACGTCCTTATTAATACTGGAGATGGAATACATACTTTGGATACTTATAGAGCTAGCGATTTTCATCTATGCACACAAAATGTAGGATTGTATGGAGAATATCCACCTATTGTATTAGACCAAGAACTAAGAATTTTTCTAGCTACACGATTTAAAGAGGCCTATGTAAAATCATTGGGAAGTTACCTTCAAAAGCAAATAGATGAAGAATTAGCGATGTTAGCAGAATATACCACTATTACAAAAGAAAAATAATTTTATTTTGAAAACTAGTAATTTTAATTGCTAGTTTTTATTATCTTTTATCATTTTATGATATAATATTTTTGGTGAGAATATGAATGTTTATCAAAGAATAAATGAAATAACAGAATATATCGACAATCACTTAGAAGAAAAAATAGACTACAATATATTAGCACGTATGATGGGAGTAAATTCTTATACGATGCAAAGAATTTTTTCGCTATTAACCAATATAACACTATCAGACTATATTAGAAAAAGAAGACTGTCTTGTGCTGGATATGACTTTATTAGTAATAATGAAAAAATTGTTGATGTAGCAATTAAATATCAATACGATAGTGCTACAGCATTCTCTAGAGCATTCGCAACTTTTCATGGTATTAATCCAAGCAAAATAACAAGTACTACTACTCTAAAAAATTTTCCTAGAATTATTTTAAATGAGATAGACACATCAACTGAAAATATGGAATATAAAATCATAGAATTACCAGAAATGACTATGTATGGAATAGGAGTAGCTACTGATAATGCTCATATTAAAGAGGATGCTCCCGATTTTTTTATGAAAATGGAAGAAAAATATAAGAAAGAATATGGCCCTATCCCCTATGCGTTAATTTCTTATAAAGAAGAGGAACACATACATTGTAATTACTATTATATATTATATGAGCAAGAAATCCCTACTTTTAAAAGAATAACTATCCCAACTAGTAAATGGCTTGCCTTTCGAATTCCTAGCCAGGAAGCTGAAGATATTCATGCCATATCCCAACAGTTCTATTTAGAATTTTTACCAAGTTGTAAATATAGCTTAAAAAGCATTCCTGAACTAGAGTACTACCATGATGATATAACAGACTTTTTAGTAGCAATTGAATAACTGACTTTTTTGATAAATAAAAAGTCAGTTTTTTTTCTCCTTTTTTTGATATAGTACTCATTGAGGGGCGGTTTTATGGGGTTAACGTCAGAAATCTTTTTAGCAAATTCTAACATATCAGAAGAAAAATGGTTAGAATTTATAAAAACTATATCAAATTATCAAGGGCTATTTAAAAAATGGAAACTAACCATAGCAATCTATAATAATGAAATTCACTATTATGTAAAAACGAAGTATAGTCTTCCTTCTACTATTCACAATTTATCTGATTTTGTTTTAAGACAGTGTGAAGAAATAGAAATAAAAAACTATATATATTCTTTACCTACTTTTAAAACAGTTAACAAACTAATTGATATTTTAGAATACTTTGAGATAAAAAAAGAAGAAAAATTAAGATTTATTGAAATAGAATTTCGTAAATTAGGAGACACTAAAATTCATTCTAAAACTTATTTCTATTTAGAAAAAGAGAATGTTTTCTATCGACATAGGAATTTATTCTCCTATCCTTCTTCTATTTTAACTTTAAATCTAGACAAAAATACTCGTTTTTTCTATAAAAGTATACCAAAGTATCTAGATATTCAAAAAATATTACATCTCTTACAAAGTGAATCTAGTTCTTCGATAGTAAAAATAGATACATTTCCTTATTTACAAGGGGAATTTTACTTAAAATTAAATCATTATGAATTCAATAAACACTCTCTAATTTTGGGAGCAAGTGGAGCTGGAAAATCAAAATTCATCAGTCTTTTCATCCATAATATTTATAAAAATCCAGCATTTAAAAATCAATATAAAGTTGTTATTATTGACCCACATGCCGCTTTAGAAAAGGACATTGGAGGGATTGGAAAAGTAATTGATTTTAAAACAAATATAGACAGTATCAATCTATTTAATAACAATCAAAATGATATAATATCTTCTACTGAACTATTATTAGAATTATTCAAATCTTTAATTGCAGATCAATATAATTCTAAATTAGAAAGAGTTCTAAGGCATTCTATTCATCTACTTTTATCTGTAAATGATTTTACATTCCATACACTAAGAAAATTATTACTCGATATAGAATATCGTACTCTTTTGCTAAAACAACAGGCACGAGTTTTACCAGTAAGTGTAACAGAATTTTTTCTTTCAGACTTTAATGATTTAAAAACAAAATCCTATGGAGAAGCCATTTCTCCTATCATTTCCTTCATTGATGAAATGGAAATGATTCCAATTTTTAATCAAAAAAAACAAAACATCTCTTTAAAAGATACAATACAAGAGAATTTTTTAACCATTTTCTCACTAGATAAAACAAAACTTGGAGATAAAAGTGTAAAAACCATTTCAGGATTAGTGATGCAACAACTACTTACCCTTGTCCAATCTCAACCATTTGATGAACATATTATTTTTATTGTAGATGAAGTAGCAGTAGTAGAAAATCCAATATTATCTCGTTTTTTATCAGAAGCAAGAAAATATAATTTATCCATCATTTTAGCGAGTCAATATTTTAATCAAGTGTCCAATAATTTAAAAGACTCCATATTTGCAAATACTATAAACTATTATCTATTTCGCGTTTCTAGAACAGATGCTTCCCTACTAGTAAAACACTTACCTATGAAAGTTCCTTTAGAAGATACTGAGGAAGCAAAAGCCAAATTATTAACAGAATTAAATAATCGAGAATGTATTATGAGAATAAATGCAAATGGCATATTGCTTCCCGCATTTAAAGCAAAAACAATGGACTTTGAAAGTATCCCAAGAATAAAAAAGGAAGCGGTAGAAAGTTCTCCTTCTTTCCAACCAAAACAAGAGAAAAAAATAGAATTTTCTATTGGAAATACTACTAGTTTAAAGGACATTTTAATTACTCATTCATCAAAAAGAGGAGGAATAGAAAATGAATGATTCTATGGCTATGACAATCATTAATAAAATATTTCAAAATATTTTTGAGCAACAAAATCAATGCTCATTAGAAACAATTTTAGAAAAATTTGCATTTGATGTAAAATTACCCAAAAAAGTAAATGATTCTACTACCAATGAAGTTACTTGGGCAGATGCTATCAGTAGTGGTAAATTCATTACTTTAAACAATATGGAGAAAAGAGATATTGACACTGGTTGGATGTTACCCAAAAAAAATGTTAGCAATTTACAAGAAATCATCGATATATGGAACCAGGTAAATTTAACCACAACAGAAAGAGTATATGACTCTATCAATGTGGCCAAAAGTGATACTATTTACCGCTGTGAAAATATTTATCAATCAACAGACTGTAGTGATTCTAAAAATCTTATCTACTGTGATTCCTGTGGAAATAGTGAATTTTTATTAGCATCCCAAAGGACTAGTTCTTCCCTCTTTTGTATTAAAGTAGATGACTCCAAAGACTGCAGTAACAGTTATCATGTTATTTGTTCCAATAAGGTAAGTAATTCTATCTTTATTCAAGACTGTTTTAACTTACATGAATGCATCTTTTGTTCCCACATCGCTAATAAAAAGTTTTGTATTGCTAATATGCAATTTGAAGAAGAGGAATATTTTCAAATTAAAAAAATTATTATTGAATGGATACTAAATTCTTAAAATCTATTTACATATGCTTTTCACTCTATTATAATGATAGCTATGAAATTACAGCTAGTCAATATGGGATTGAAAAAGCAGTAGAATACAGCAATAAACATCCATCTTATTTAACCTATACACTTCAAACAACATTAAATGAAGAAGAAATTCACTCTAAAGCAAAATAAAAAAGGTAAGATTTTACCTTTTTTATTTGTCTAACATATTTAATAAATTAATTTTAAACATATCTTTATCAGAATGTTGTTTAGAGACCATTACTCCTTTGTAAGTTACTAGTTCACTAGCATGTCCCTCACTTAGAATATCCATTGGTTCAAACTTGTCCAACATTACAATCTTTTCATTCTCATAAACTAAATAATATAATTTGATATCTCCATGCACCTTTGAAAAAAGGGCATCTGTAGGAAGCTTTAATTCATAAGTTTTTGTTCCATTTGTCTTGTTTGTTGAAATCAACTTTCCTAAAAACTTTCCTTCCTTTAAGGCTGGGTAATACTCAAAATATAATTTTTTGTATGCGAGCATATTATACTTCTTTAAAGAACGCTCTAGCTTTTTAAATTCATTTTCATTTACATAGTCGAATAGATATGTCCCTTTCACAGTACACCCCTTCCTATTATAGTATTATATTATCCTTATTCTAAATTTATGATAACATATAAGATTTTTCCTGTCAAACAAAAAAAGCGTTTTTCAACGCTTCCTTTATGCTTCCTTTACATTACCAGTTTGATAATATCCTTGATTTATTAAAGATGAATCAACTGGGTCACATGTACTCCATTTAATATCTGTAGTTCCACCATTATATACTCTAGTTCTTGAACGATAGTAAACTTGTGTTCCGTATACTGGAACTTTTACTTCTTCATAAACTGGAACTTGTTTAGTAGCATATACTGGTGTTTTCTTTG
The DNA here is from genome assembly GCA_910584165.1 of uncultured Bacilli bacterium. Classification (GTDB taxonomy): domain Bacteria; phylum Bacillota_I; class Bacilli_A; order RF39; family UBA660; genus UBA5578. The sequence continues at coordinate 283,401 of CAJTZU010000001.1, forward strand.
TTGAGTATACTGGAACTTGTCTAGTTGAGTATACTGGAACTTTTCTTGTTCCGTATACTGGAACTTGTTTAGTTTCATATACTGGCTCAGTGGCATATACTGGAACGTCTACTGTTACTGTTTCTGTTTTATAAACTGTTTGAATTTTATATACATCCCAAGTATAAATTGTGACTGTTGCACAACTTGAACAGCTTTGTGATGTAGTTGAACCAGTTTTAACATACTTGTATTCACTAGTATCTGATGGTACTGTTCTACCTGAACCTGAAGATACACGGGTACTTGTAGTACCAGCAGCAACTTTCTTAGTAGTTGTTTGTTTTGTTGTTCCTACTTGAACTTTCTTAGTACCTGTTTGTACTTTTTGCGTTGTATATCCTGTAATATATTTTTCTGTAGTTGTTCCTGATTGATATTTTTCTGTTGTATATCCTGAAATATATCTAGAAGTTGTATATCCTGAAATATAAGTTTCATTCTTTGTACCTGTTTGTTTTCTTTCAGTTGTATAACCAGTAACAACTCTCTCTGATTTTGTTTCTACTTGCGTATTATCACTTGAAGAAATTTTTGTTGTTGTCCATGATGACCATTCACCATAAGGTCCCCAACTTCCATTTGTTACTTTCTTATATTCACAAATGTATTTCTTAGTTGAACAAGCTTTTTCATAACCTGCTTTATCTGTTAAATTACCTTTATCGTCATAGTATTTTCCATCTACAACTTTACAATAATATTTTACTGAACAAGCTTTCTCATAACCTGCTTTATCTGTTAAATTACCTTTATCGTCATAATATTTTCCATTTACAACAGAACAGTAATATTTATTTGGCGTTGTACAAGCTTTTTCATACGCTTCTTTATTAACTTCATTTCCACTCGCATCATAGTACTTACCATTTACGATTGAACAGTAATATTTAGGCTTTTCACAATCACAATTATTATAATAATAATTATTTGTAATATTTGTAACTTTATTTACTGTAGTATTGTTTGGTTTACTTGGAGCTGGTTTAGAAGGAGTAGTTGGTTTTGCTGGAGTTTGTTTCTCACAAACACCTGTAGCATCACAGTAATCATAGCATCCTAAGTATACAATGATATAATCCTCTTCACTACCACAACTTAAGTTAACCTTCATTTGATATTCATTTTCGTATTTTGTTACAGAAACATAAGATTTATTAACATCACATGCATTTCCATTTTTATCTGTTAATTTCAATACTAAATGCTTATCATACATTTGTTGTAATGTCATCTTATCAGATTGACCAACTTTAGCTGGTAATCTATCTGTTGTATAATATCCAACAGCAGCCTCTTTCATAGCAACGACATTATTTGCAAATATCTGATTATATAATACCGCTAATTGATCAACATCAAAGTCTGATTGAATAATTTGGGTACTATTTCCTTTGTTATTGTCCTTAATATATTTTTTCATGTAATCCTTAGTTGGGAATAACCAAATTAGGATAAAGACAAATAATACAATGAATAATACCTGTAAAATTAAATCTCTTACTGAAAAACTTTCTCTTCTTTCTTCGTACATAAAATTTCCCCCTTTTCAATGAGATGGCTCATATACTACCACTTTTTTTTTATATTGTCAACTTTTTTAAATAATTTTTTATTTTTTCTTAATTTTTACAATTGTACAGCCTATATTTCCTTTGAATATCTGATATTCTACTACATTTTTATTTCTTTTTAAAGTCTCTAATGTCTCTTTTTTTAAAATTCCATTTCCAACACCATGAACAATTACTACAAATTCATTTTTCATAATAACGTTATCTTGAATAAATTCATTAATTTTTATTCTAGCATAATCTCTATCATAACCATGTAAATCTAATGATGGAAATTGATCAATAAAGAAAATATCACTTAACTTCATTGTAAATTTCTATCATATCATCTAATTCAAAAATAGAGTTTCTGCCACCTATTCTAGTAACAGACATAGCACCAGTCAAATTAGAAAAGCGAAGAATTTTGCTCATAGGCCAATTTTGAGCAATCCCATAAGTAAATGCTCCATGGAAAATATCACCAGCCCCAGTAGAATCAATTGCTCTTACTTTTAAAGATGGGACAATTTCTATTTTTCCTTCTTCATTACGATAAGCACAGCCAGTCGCTTCTAATGTAACAATAATTTCTGTATGAAATTCATTTTCTAATTTTGTAATAGCATGCTCTAGACTTTCATTTTCATAAATAGAGATTCCACTAATCTTTTCAGCAAAGTCTTTCGAACAAACTACATAATTCACCATACGACATAACTCTCTAATTGCTCTTTTCGTACGACCTGCATCAATAATGCTAACTGCATTAGGATATTTTTCTATCATTTTTTTAGATATTTCAGGCTCTTGACCATCTATTAAAATAATATCTGGTTCTATATCGATATCTACATCATCCATATTCATATCACTTGGACGATAAGTTAAAATTGTTCTACTTCCATTCTCTCGATTTGCAATAATATAACTAGAAGCAGTAACATGATTTTTACTAACTTGTAAGTAATCGGTATTTACACCTACTTTTTGATATTCTTCTATAATACGATGACCATATAAGTCATCCCCTACGATACCAGCAAAATAAGTACTTATCCCCCATTTTCCTAAAAGATAGGCTGCATTACCAGCAGGACCACCACCACATTCAATTCTTTCTTGAACTCTCGTTTTTGTATTTTCTTTAGGAAATGTATCTACAGGAGTTGTAATATCATAAGCAGCATGTCCAATACATAATACCTTCATATTATCACCAATTCTATTATATATAAAATAAGAAAGAATTGCAATGACTTAAGTATTTGAAATGTCAAAAATATGTTAAAAAAGAGGAAAAAGTATTTTCCTCTTTTTATTATTATTATTGATTTTCTTTAATTGCAGCTTGAGCAGCAGCTAAACGAGCAATTGGTACTCTAAATGGTGAACAAGAAACATATGTTAATCCTATATTATGACAGAATTCAACACTTGATGGATCTCCACCATGCTCTCCACAAATACCAAGTTTGATATTTGGTCTTGTAGATTTACCTTTTTCAACTGCAAGTTTTACTAAAGAACCTACACCAGTTTGATCGATTCTTGCGAATGGATCTTGCTCATAAATCTTAGTTTCATAGTAAGATTTTAAGAACTTACCAGCATCGTCTCTTGAGAAACCAAATGTCATTTGAGTTAAGTCATTTGTTCCAAATGAGAAGAATTCAGCTTCTTTAGCAATTTCATCAGCTGTTAAAGCAGCTCTTGGAATTTCAATCATCGTACCAATATGGTATTCCATATCAGAATTCTTTTCTTTCTTAACTTCTTCAGCAGTAGCAACTACTACATCTTTAACATATTTAAGTTCTTTTACTTCTCCAACTAATGGAATCATGATTTCAGGAACGATATCATATCCTTCTTCTGCTTTTACTTCAATAGCAGCTTCCATAAGCGCTCTTGTTTGCATTTTAGCAATTTCTGGATAAGTAACTGCTAAACGACAACCTCTATGTCCCATCATTGGGTTAAATTCATGTAAATCATCACATTTTTGTTTTAATTGTTCTACAGTAACTCCCATTTCACTAGCTAATGCTTCAATATCTTTTTCTTCTTTTGGTAAGAATTCATGTAGAGGTGGGTCTAGGTAACGAACTGTCATTGGTAGACCTTTTAATTCCTTATACATTGCCTTAAAGTCACCTTTTTGGAATGGAATTAATGCATCTAATGCTTTTTCTCTTTCTTCTACAGTATCAGCAAGAATCATCTTTCTAATAGCAGGAATTCTATCTTCCTCAAAGAACATGTGCTCTGTACGGCATAGACCAATACCTTCAGCACCTAATTCAATAGCTTTTTTAGTATCTGTTGGGTTATCAGCATTTGTTCTAACGCCTAATTTTCTATATTTGTCAGCCCATGCCATAACACGTCCAAATTCTCCAGCGATAGAAGCATCTACAGTAGGAATAGCTCCATCATAGATATTACCAGTAGTACCATCAATAGAGATTACATCTCCTTCATGATATGTTTTTCCAGCTAAAGTAAATTCTTTCTTAGCTTCGTTCATGGCAATTTCTCCACATCCAGATACACAGCAAGAACCCATACCACGAGCAACTACGGCAGCATGTGATGTCATTCCACCACGAACTGTTAAGATACCTTGAGCAGCTTTCATACCGCCGATATCTTCTGGTGAAGTTTCAAGTCTAACTAAAATAACTTTTTCTCCTGCTCCACCTAATCCTTGTTTTTCAGCTTCTTCAGCAGTAAATACAACTTTACCACAAGCAGCACCAGGACTAGCTCCTAATCCTTTTCCGATTGGTTTAGCAGCTTTTAATGCAGCAGCATCAAATTGAGGGTGTAATAATGTATCTAAGTTTCTTGGATCAATCATAAGTACTGCTTCTTCTTCAGTACGCATTCCCTCATCTACTAAATCACAAGCAATTTTTAAAGCAGCTTGTGCTGTTCTTTTACCATTTCTTGTTTGTAACATATAAAGTTTACCATGCTCAACAGTAAATTCCATATCTTGCATATCTCTATAGTGAGATTCTAACGTTTCACAAACTTGTTTAAATTCTTTAAATGCTTCTGGGAATTTTGTTTCCATTTCTGTAATATGCATTGGTGTACGAACACCGGCAACTACGTCTTCTCCTTGTGCATTTGTTAAGAATTCACCAAATAAACCTTTAGCTCCTGTTGCTGGGTCACGAGTAAATGCAACACCAGTACCACAGTCATCACCCATATTACCAAATGCCATAGATTGAACGTTAACAGCAGTTCCCCAAGAATAAGGAATGTCATTATCTCTTCTATAGATATTAGCACGTGGATTATCCCAAGAGCGGAATACAGCTTTGATAGCTCCCATTAATTGCTCTTTTGGATCACTTGGGAAGTCTTCCCCAATTTTTTCTTTATATTCAGCTTTGAATTGATTTGCTAATTCTTTTAAATCATCAGCATCAAGCTCTACATCTTGTGTAACTCCTTTAGCTTCTTTCATTTTGTCGATTAACTCTTCAAAATATTTCTTTCCAACTTCCATTACTACATCAGAATACATTTGAATAAATCTTCTGTAGCAATCCCAAGCCCATCTAGCATTTCCTGATTTTTCTGCTAGAACATTTACTACTTCTTCATTTAAACCTAAATTAAGAATAGTATCCATCATACCTGGCATAGAAGCCCTTGCTCCTGATCTTACTGAAACAAGTAATGGATTTTCTTTATCTCCAAACTTCTTTCCAGTAATACTTTCCATCTTACCGATATACTCATTAATTTGAGATTGGATTTCATCATTAATTTCTCTACCATCTTCATAATATTGAGTACATGCTTCAGTAGTGATAGTAAATCCTTGAGGTACAGGTAGACCAATATTCGTCATTTCTGCTAAATTAGCACCTTTACCACCAAGAAGGTTTCTCATATCAGCATTACCTTCGGTAAACAAATAAACATATTTTGTCATCATATTCCTCCTAACACCGTCTATTATAACATTAAGGGGAAATCCTAGCAATAAAAAAAGAGAAAATTTCCACTTTTTTCCTCTTTTTGACACTTTTATTTAAAGTTCGTGAATTCCTAAAACTTCTTCAATATAACACTTTCCACAAAGAGATTCGTAAGTAACAGAATTTTCACCATCAATTGCTACTTCCCCTCCCTCTGTTACAAAAACACCATTTACTTTTCTTGCTTGAAATTTTGCTCTAGAGCCACATTTACAAATCGTTACTAGTTCTTCCAATTCATCAGCAAGTTCCATAATGGGTCTACTACCTTCAAATAATTTTGTCTGAAAAGTAGTTCGAAGTCCATAACAGATAACAGGAATATTATAAAGTTTAGCAATTAACCAAAAATCTTGTACTTGATCAGGTTTTAAAAATTGGGCTTCATCTACTAAAATACAGTCTGTATTTTCAAAATCAATCATATTACGAACATGGTCTTTAGGACGTAACCAAATATCTACTTTTCTCTTAATTCCTAATCTGGAAACAATGCATTTTCCACCTTTAGTATCAATAGAAGGTTTTACAATAATTACTTTTAACCCTTTTTCTTCATAATTATGAGCGACTTGTAACAAGGCTGTTGTTTTTCCACAATCCATTGCTCCATAACGAAAATAAAACTTAGCCATTAAAATTCCTCCTCAACTGGTTCTGGTAACTTAGGAACAAATTCTAACATTTTCTGTTTATATGCTTCATCAAAAACTTGAAAATGAATAGGATAATGAATCATCCTGATACGTGAATAATCAGTTGTTTCTATTTGAGTCCCCTTTAAAGCACATTCTAATCGAAGTACTACTAAAGAAAAGAAATCACCGTAATCTTCTAAAAAAGTTTCGTAATCTAAAAAAGTTCTCTGACAATGCTCATACATATTTTCAAACATTTCATCAAATTCTTCTAAAAGCTCATCTACTCCTTCATGGTCTTCCCTTTTTCCATAAATTTTACCAATTTTATTTAATACTTCTGTCTCATTTTCATCAGCATCCAAATATCTCCCCACTAATTTTACTAAATCTTCCCTTTCTTTCACTAAAGAAGGAAATGCGATTTTTAACTGAAAATAAATTTTGATAAAATCAGTTATTATAGCTAGCTTAGCCTCCCTTTTTTGTTTCTTCAAATCTTTAATATCGTCACTATACATAAAAATCCCCCTAAGCACGTGGATGAGTATGTAAATAAACATTTCTAAGACGTTCATTGGAAACATGAGTATAAATAGTTGTTGTACTTAATGATTCATGTCCTAACAAAGCCTGAACACTTCTTAAATCTGCTCCTTCATTTAACATATGAGTTGCAAAAGTATGTCTTAAAACATGGGGAGATATATGCAACTTCATCCCCGCTTTTGTAACTGCATCATCCACAACTGTACGAACTTGACGCTCATTTATCTTATTGCCACGTACTCCTAGTAAAAGATAATCAATATCCTTTTTATTCCATTCTAAATAAGCATTTTTTTGATAATCTAATAATAATTCTTCACATCTACTACCAAATAAAACAATTCTTTCTTTATTGCCTTTTCCTAAGATATGAATTTCCCTTCTTGAAAAATCGATATCTACCCATTTCATATTTACTAACTCTGAAACACGTACCCCTGTTGCATATAAAAGTTCTAAAATAAGAGTATTTCTTTTTCCCAATTGAGTACCATCATCTAAGGCATTTAAAATAGCCTCTACATCACTATAAGATAACACCTTAGGTAATTTTTTCTCCAATTTAGGATTAGAAATTAAAGTCATAGGATTATTTTCTATAATATTTTTCTTTTTTAAATATCTATAGAAACTTCTAAGAGTACTAATATGTCTAGAAATTGTTTTATTAGAATACTTTTTATCATATAACAAATTTAAGTAATCTCTAATAGCAGTATAGTCTATTTCTTTTATATTTAATTTTTTATCTTCTACAAACTGTAAAAAATCTTCTAAATCATCTCGGTAATTGATAACAGTATAATTAGAATAATTCTTTTCAAATTCAATATACTCTAAAAAGTCTATCACAAGTTTTCTCATTTTTCATACCTTTTATTATTAGCATGATTATAACAATCTATCATAAAAGCATCTGTTAAATCTAATACTGTATTCTCATCTTGTATTCCTGGAATAACAATAATAGCTTTTGGAAATTTTTTAGAATATCTTGGATAAAGCTGGATATCATAAAGTTCAATAATAACCTCTGCTTGATTGGCAAGAGTAAGCGCAATTAATTTTTCAACCTCTAGTTCTTCTTCAAAAATGCAGAACATAGCAATAGAAGCTTTCTCTAACTCTGTTAAGGCACTAGAATTTTTATAAAGAGCTGGGCACACCACAGTACCTTCAAATCCATTTTCAGCATATTGATACCATTGTTGATAAATTTCCTTTTGTAGCAGACTCTCTATTGTTGTTCCTAATAAAAAGAAATAACCATCTGTAAAAACATTTTGATAATGACGGTCAAAATGAGGATTTCCTAAAAATCCATCTAAAATATTATATCTTCCTTCTACTCTATCCATTTGGTCATAAATTTCAATATCAGGATCTACTTCGTGATGCTTTGTACTTAAAATTCTTCTTTCTTGTTGAACTCTAGTTGGTGACACTAAAAAACTAGGACGACTATTCTCTTCTCTAAAAGCCTCTTGATTTAATTGGTCAATTGACTTTGCTTTGGGATGAGTTTTTACATATTGCATATAATTCCATATCATATCTCGCATTACTTCAAAATATAATTTATTTCCATCTCGTGGTTGAGTCTCTTTTAAAAATTGATAAACACTTCTACTACTTTGCACAAAATGTTTACTTTGCTCTAAGCTATCATAATAATCTAAAAAATTCTCATCATTCAATATTTTCTTAAACGCAATGAAATGTTTTTCATATAAAACAGTCCATTTTTTATATTCTTTTCTATTTGGTACTAAAAGAGAGACGTTTCCATCGCCACTTTGTGGATATCTTTTTTGAAAAGCTTGAAATAATCTTTCGTTTTTTCTTCGTATTTCAAAAGAATCTCTAAAAGAGATAGTATAACGATCTATTTGCCAAACTTCCCCTTCCATTAATTTAACACCTTCTATACCAGAAGAATCACTTGAAATTGTTAAAAAAGCCATATAATCACCTAAGTTCATTATAACTAAATTAGTTCCTAAAAATCAAGAAAAAAAGTATTGAAAATTCAATACTTTTAATTTGTTTCATTAAAACGATCTACTCCTCTTGTAAAATCATCCACTAATTGATTAAACTTCAAAAGATTATCCGCTAACTCTTTTTTCTCTTTATCACATTGAATTCTTTCTTGTTGGATAGCATTTCTTTCTATGTCTAATTGTTCTTTTCTCTTTACTAAGCCTTCTTCAATCTGAGTGATTCCTTGAACACGCTCTTGATAAGACTTATCAAGTTCTTGATCTCTTTTCGCTAAAGTAGCTAATGTTTCTGCTTTTTCTTTTTCAAAAGCTTTCTTCTCTATTTCAAAGGCTTCCTTAGCTCGACTTAAAAGAGTCATTTGTTCTTCTACTTCTGTCTTCTTTTCTTTCAATTTAGCATAAACATCTTCTTTATAGGCATTAATTTCTGCATAATCGCTTTGTTTATTTTGTTCATGCTCTTCCTGTAATTTTTTTAATTCTAAGAATTTCTCATCAATACGCTTTTTAATTTCCGCATTTTTATTAACCATATCAGAAGCACCCTTAACATTGCTAGAAACTTTTGCAAATAATTGATTTAAGCTATCAATATCTACTTGCTCTTCTTTTGGCGCTACCATGGAAGGAACTAACTTTGGTGGCTCAGCTGGCTCAACAGCGCTATCCTCCTTTGGAATTTCTACAATTTTCGGAGTTGGGATTGTAACTTTTTCTACTTTTACCTCATCCTTTTTACTGTCAAGAGAACCATTTAAATAAGCATCAAGACTAGCTCTTTTCTCTTCTGTTTTTTGATATCTCTCAGCTTTCCCACTTACCTTTGGCAGCTCAGGAGTAAGCTCTTTAATATCTTCTTTAGAAGGTTCTTCTTTCTTAACTACAGTTTTTGGTGTAACCTTCTCTGTATATACTTCTGCCTTCTTTTCTTTTGGTTTTAAATCCTCAATACTATCAGAATAAAAAGAAACTAAATCCTCATCTTCTATTACCCCTTTAGAAATAGGTGCCATTTCCTCGTCATCTAAAAGTGTTAAAGCATCATCATCATCAATCTCAATACTTGTTAATTCATTTAATATTTCATCCGTCTCTGTTCTTCTTGTATTCATAACTCACCTCATTTATTGGAACTAGTATTTTGATAATCATCTAAAAATTCTTTAAAATTCAAACAATTATTTAATATTTCTCTCGTTTCTAACTGCATCTTTTGCTTTTCTAATTCCTTATACTTTTCAAATTCTAATTTTGCTTCCTGAAAGGTTTCTTCATCCAATCTTCGTTGTTTTTCATATTGCCTGCGGATACGTTCAAAATGACTTCTGTCCTGTTTTAAGATTTCTCTTTCTAAATTAAGTCTATCATATGCAATGCTTTTTTCTATTTCAAATTTCTTACGCTCTCTACGTAAAATATCTAATTCTACGTCTTCACTTTTTACAGGAACAGGTTCTAGAGTCTCAATCTCTTCTGCTAAATCCAATAAATCCTTTTTTTCAGTATTTATGGCCAATCTTTCATTCACATTCATATTAAAACCTCTTTATCTTTTATGTTATATCTATTTCATTATATCATAATCTTTTTTAAAAAAATAGTTTTTTTAAAAATTCTTTTCATTTCTAAAGAGAAAAATCAATATCTAATGAAATTTTTGTATTTTTTTGATACTTCTTCATTAAAAATTCTATCTCTTTTCTTACCTCCATAGAATTTTTATACTTTAATAAAATCTGAAAATAATATGAATTGTTATATTTAGGAAGATAAGAAGCAGTAGGCCCTAAAACAGATACTTCCTTAGGTAAATGGGTAGAAAGATAATACTGTATTTTTTCACTTTCTTCTAAAGCAATATCATAATCTTTACTAATTACTTTTAACATTCCTAGGTTTTGATAAGGAGGATATTTTAATAACTTTCTAATTTCCATCTCTTCTTCATAAAATTTTTCATAATTATGCTCTTTCGCACAGGCAATACTATAATGCTCTAAATTAAATCCCTGAATAATAACTTTTCCTTCTTTTTGAGCTCTTCCTGCCCTACCCGCAACCTGACTCAATAAGGAGTACGTTCTTTCTGCACTTCTAAAATCGGGAATATTTAAACTAGCATCTCCATTAATAACACCTACTAAGGTTACATCTTCAAAATCTAGGCCTTTCGCAATCATTTGTGTTCCTATCAATACCTGATACTTTTTCTTAGAAAAATCTTTTATCATCCGATCGTGACTTCCTTTTTTGGAAGTCGTATCAATATCCATACGAATAGAAGAAATCGCTGGAAATAATTTCTGAAATTCTTCTTCCAATTTTTCTGTTCCCATTCCAAATTGATCAATTTGTTTACTATTACAATTTGGGCAAACTTGTGGTTTATAAGTTGTATAATTACAATAATGGCATTTCATTACATTATTTTTTTTATGATAAGTTAAAGGAATTTCACAATTAGGGCAAATGACTTTATAACCACATTCATGACAAGTTACTGCTGTAGAATAACCTCTTCTATTCAACAATAAAATTACTTGTTCCTGTTTTTGAAAACATTCCTGCATTGCTAATAATAATTCCTTAGAAAAAATACGATATCCTTTTTTTAAATTTTCTGTCATATCTACTAAAGTTACTTCTGGCATACTTCTAGAAATTCTTTTTGTCATTTTTAACAATTCATACACACCTAACCTCGCTCGAGTATAGCTTTCCAAAGAAGGTGTTGCACTACCTAAAACAACAGGACAACAATGATATTTGGCACGTTTTAAAGCAATATCAATCGCATGATATTTAGGATTATTCTCTTGCTTATAAGTGGCCGTATGTTCCTCATCCACAATAAGAATTCCTAGATTCGTAAATGGTGCGAATATAGCACTTCTAGCGCCTATTGCAATAGATACTTCTTTTCTAGCAATTTTTCTCCACTCATCATATTTTTCTCCAGCACTTAATCTAGAATGAAGAATAGCAATAGCATCTCCAAATCGTTTTTGAAAAGTTTCTACTAACTGAGGAGTTAAACTAATTTCTGGAACTAATACGATTGCTTCTTTTTTCTCCTTTATTACCTCTTCAATTAAACGCATATAAACTTCTGTTTTTCCACTTCCTGTTACTCCATGTAGCAAAAAAGGGGCAAATGTATTTTTTTTCATAAAAATTCTATCTAGTACCTGTTTTTGCTCCTCTGTTAAATCTGGTTTTTTAGTAATTTCTACCATTGCATTTTGAATTCTATATACTTCTTTTTTTTCTTCTTTAAGAACTTTTTTATTTACTAAAGATTTAATAGTAGAGGTATACTCCTTTAATTCATTTTTTTCTACTTCTTTTGTGCCTATAATATCCATTACTTCTTTTTGTTTCTGCGTTTTGGGAACATAGGAAAAATCTAAAACAGAAAGATACGAAGCTTCTTTCTTAGCAACTGTATACCCATTCTTAGCCTTTAAAGCACTTGGCAGCATAGTCTGATAAGAAGAAATCAAACTACACATTGTTTTTTTACTAATATACTTTCCTAATTCTAATAATTCTTGATTTAAAATTGTCTCTTCATCGATACTAGCAGAAATCTCTTTGAGAGAAAAGTTTACTTGTTTCTCATCTTTAGCCAAAACAAAGCCTTCCACCATACGCGAACCAAAAGGTACTAAAACTCTTTTTCCTACTTCAATATCTTTCTCTAAAGAAGCTGGTATTTGATAAGAAAACGTTTTATCAATTTGTTTTGCCTTTACTTCTACTAGTACCTCTGCAACCATTCTATCACCTAAGGTCATTTTAACATTAGATAATTTAAGTGTCAACAAAAAAGATGTTATCCTTTTAAAGTGCGGATAGCATCTTTGGTTTGCTTTTGATAAGTATCAAAACTTTTCATAAAAATAGTAGCAATATTCTTTTCCCTACTCTTCTTTTTAGCATACTCTTCTTCAAAAATCTTATTAATCATTTTTTTAAAAGATTTTTCATCTACTGTACTTTCTTCTACAAATTGTCTAATAATTCCCTCTAAATATTTTCTTAAAAAATCCTCATCTTTTTCTAATAATAAAGAAGGTTCAGAAAATAGCTGATAATTCATAAAATAAGGTATCATAAAATTATCATTGGTAGATGGTTTATTTTTTACACTAAAGGCTTTTTCTAAAATAGCATAGCTCTCCAAAAAGTCAAATAATTCTAATATTTTTTTATAATTTTCATGGGTCACTAAAAGTCCTGTATGCCTAATAGGAGAACGAACTAAAGAAGCACCTTCTAAAGTTTTCATAAAAACACAATCTCTTAAAGGCTTTAAGAATTCAAAAATTTGTTCTAAACGTTCTTTGATGAGTTTCTGGGAATTCTTTTTAGTTTCTACTTCTTTTCGTTTTACTTTTAGTGATACTTCTAAGGAAATATCTTCATTACGGTAACTACTATTTCCTACTACTCTTAAAGTACTTTCATCAGAAGCTTTTTCTTGTTCTAATAAAATATCATATTGCTTTTTTAAAAATTCATCTAATCTACAGAATAAAGTATAAAGAAATCTATTTTCATAATTTTTTTTAGCTTCTTCTACCTCTACTAAAATCAATGAGGAAGATTCCATTGTATTTTTTAGGAAAGGAAGATATTTTTCTACTACATTCAGCCAAGAATAATCTAATACTTCAAATTTTTTAGAAACATCTAATTCTGTTTTCAAAGTAGTGCTATCTTTAAATGCTTGATAATCTTCTATTGGAATTTCCATTAAACAGTCAAGCCATTCTCGATTCATGATAATTCTCCTTCCCAAAGAATAAAACGAATATCTTTATCTTCCCATAAAGAGTAACTTTTACTATGATTTTCTAAAAATTCTGGAGTTGTAAATATATATTGAATAAAGTCAAAACTATTTTGTTTCATCTCAACACCTTCAATATTCTTCATTCCTAAAGCATATCCTTTATTAGCAAAATCTTTCAATTTTTTAGTATGACGACTAATCTCTTTATAGGAAAAAACAAATACTAAAGAAGAACGGAATCTCTCATTTTTCGTAATTATCTCTAACATTTCTAAATACTTTTCCTTTTCTAATAATTCTATTGGCATTGATAAAAAGTATTTAGAAGGTGTCTTTTCCGTTAATATTTCCTGTAAACAATTGGTAGAAAGACGTTCTATATTAATTAAAAATTGTTCTAAATAAAATTCTTTTTTCTGATATACTTGCCTAATTTCTTGTGGAGAATACCTAGATAACATTTTAATTTCATAAATTCCCCTTACTAAATATCCATTACTATAATCTAGTAATGGTTCTAATTCTATCTGATATTGACCATCTTCTAATAATTTAAAAAACTTACGATAAGTAGAAACTTCTTTCTTGATAAAATTAGAAAGTTCTGTTTCAAACTCTTTCTTTTTTCCTTCCTCTGTAATTTTCAATCTGCTTTGATATTTTTTCACAAAGATATCAAACCAAGTCTGATAATCTTTTTCATAGTTTTTATCAATTACTTGAATAAGAACCAAAGATAAATAAAGAGCATTGGAAAGAAAAATGATAGTGTGAATATCGTTTTTTATCTTATCTTCTATTTCATTTTCTTTATAAAAATAAATAGTAGATAAAAGACTCATTTTAAGTAAATCATCTTTTACATTATCCGTTGAGAAATATTGATTTAATTCGTCTAAGTTTACTTTCTCGTGCAAATAAAAATCACGATAATAAATAGAAACTATTTTCTCTATTGTTTTATTTAATTTTGCTTTATCATCTATTAAATATTTAATAAATAATAATGATGAACGAATCGTTGCTTTTCTTTTTCGTTCTATGAAAACTGATAAAATATCATTTCCCATATACTCCTCCTTTTACTCAATAAAAAAGAACTACATTCTTTTTTATTTGCATTTATCAACACTTACGCCACTAGAGGTAGCATCTCCACAAAAACCATTAGATTCTAAATGAAAGGTTACTTTTCCATCAGAATCTACCATACCACTACCTATACCATTTCCAAGATTCCCAGAAATTTCTATAGTTGGGTCAGGTATTCCATTAAGTGTGCCTACATAATAAAGTCTTCCATTTGAATATTTATAGGTTGCGTTTCTATTAAAGCCTTCATCGTTGTAATGAACACTATAAAAATTTTCAATGGCACGTACTGCCCCATCCATACTAGAAGCAAAAGAACTTTTTCTAGAATTTTCTATTATATTTAAAATAATGGGAGAGGCAATTAAAGCAATTAATGCCAAAATAACAACAACAGCAAGTAACTCTACTAGTGTAAAACCTTTTTTATTCTTCATACGATACCTTCTTACTATATCAATAAGTATATCAAAAATAGACATCTTTTTCAATAAAAAAAGGAATAATTACTTATTCCTTAATTTTGCATTAAATTTTTTCTCTATATCTGCAATCACTTTTTCAAATACAACAGTCACTTCCTCATCACTAAGTGTTCTAGTAGAATCCGAGAATGTTAAAGAGAATGCGATTGATTTTTCATCTTTCTCTACATTTTCTCCTACATAAACATCAAAAATAGAAATATCCGTAAGTAATCTTCCACCTGATTTTCTAATTTGGTTAACAAGTTCTACTGCTTCTAATTCTTTTTTAACAGCAAACGCGAAATCTTTCTTAATCTCAGGATATTTTGATGCTTCTTTAAATTTAATTGGTTTAATTTGTTTTTCATATAACTTTGTCATAGAAAGTTCAGCTACATAAATTTCATCTTTCTTATAACTTGGATGAACACGTCCAATCACTCCTATTGGCTCTTTATCTAATTTGATAACTGCACTCATACCTGGATGCATTTCAGGCAATGTACTTTTTTCGAATGTATAACAATTTTTAAATCCTAGATAATCTAATAAATTTTCAACAATTCCTTTTATTACATAAAAATCGCATTTTACTTTTATTCCTTGCCAATGATTTATCATGTAATTTCCTTCCATAAGAATCGCTACTTTACTTTCTTCTTTATAATCTTTTTGATAAGTCTTGGCAATTTCATATAGGAAGATATCTTCTACATGTCTTGCTTTATTATACTCATAAACATTTATTAAAGATGGTAATAAGCTTGTTCTTACTACTGATTTATCTACACTCATTGGATTAGGAAGAACAACTGCCTCTTCCTTATCATATCGGAATAATTCTGCCATTTTGGGACTTACTAATGTATAATTTTTACTTTCATTTAATCCAAGCATTCTTAATCGTTTAGAGATTTGTTTACGAATAGCAACATCTCCTACATAAATACCACGTCTTGTTGGAACAACTGGTAAAGTAGAAACTAAATTATGATATCCATATAATCTTCCTATTTCTTCAGCAATATCATTGATATTAGGATCAATATCTAATCTTCTTCTTGGAATTGTTACTGTAAACGTATCTTTTTTAACTTGGAAAGGAAAATCTAAGCGTTTTAATTCTGTCTTTACATCTTCATCATTTAAAGTAATTCCTAGTAAAGTATTAATTTCTGAAGTTTTAAAAGTTACTACTTTTTCTTTCTTATCTACTTTATCATGTTTAATAACACCACTTAAAACTTTCGCATCTGCATATTTTTCTAACAAATAACAAGCACGATTAATAGCAGCATCTGTATACTCATAACTTAATCCTTTTCCATAACGAATAGAGGCTTCACTTTTTAAGTTTAATCTAGAAGCAGTATAGCGAATACTTACAGCATCGAAAATAGCACTTTCAATTAAAATATCTTTTGTAGTCTCATCAACATCTGTATTTTCTCCACCCATAACTCCAGCAATACAAACAGGTTTCTTTCCATCTGTAATAACAATATCACTAGACTTTAATATTCTCTGTTGTCCATCTAAAGTAATAATTTCTTCTTCCTCTTTAGCATCCCTTACTAGAATTTTATTTCCTAATTTGTTCTTATCAAAGAAATGAAGAGGTTGACCATATTCAAGCATAACATAATTAGAAATATCTACTACATTATTAATAGGTCTCATTCCAGCAGAAATTAATCTCTGTTTAATAAATTCTGGTGATTCTTTAATAACCACATCTCGAACCATTTTAGCTGTATAATATGGACATTTAGGAGTCTCTACTTTAATAGACATATAGTCTTTCACATTTTCTTTTATTTCTTTATAATCTGATGGTGGAAGTGTTACAGGTTTATTTAAAATACAAGCAATTTCATAAGCAAATCCAATATGATAATAACAATCATTATTACGATGTTTATGTACATCTAACTCATATAAAGTATCATCTGTACCAAGATAGATATTAGCATCACTACCTGGCTTTAAAGAAGAATTTACTTCCTCAATTCCTTTATTATAATTCTCTTCTGTTTTTTCTTCTACACCCAGTTCAAATAAAGCACATAACATACCGTTTGATTCTTGACCCCTAATTTTTCCTGCTTTAATTTCAAAATTACCTGGTAAAATACATCCTGGAAGAGCAACAATAACTTTTAAACCTTCCCTTACATTAGGGGCACCACAAACAATTTGAACATTCTTTCCACCAACATCTACTTGGCATACATGTAAGTGGTCACTATCAGGGTGAGCAATACAAGTCTTTACTTCCCCAATTACTAAGTTATCAATATGCTTAGAAATTACTTGCTCTACATTAACTCCTGCTTTCGTAACTTTAACAGCAAGTTCTTTTAAATCTTCTGATTCTATATCTACATAATCTTTTACCCAATTTAAACTAATCATGCTTACACTTCCCTTCTATCAAAAGTTTTAGATTCTCTTAAATCTGTTTGATAAAATGTACGAATATCATTAATTCCATATTTTAGCATAGCTAATCTTTCTGCACCAAAGCCAAAAGCAAATCCTGACCAAACTGCTGGGTTATATCCACAATTTTTTAGTACATTTGGATGAACCATTCCTGCTCCACTAACTGTAATCCAGCCTGTATTTTTACATAAAGAGCATCCGCTACCCTTACATACAAAACAACTAATATCGGTTTCTACAGAAGGTTCTGTAAATTGATAATAACTTGGGCGGAATCTAGTTTCACAATTTTCACCAAATAATTTTTTAGCAATAACATCAAATGTTCCTTTTAAATCTGATAAACTAATATTTTTATCTACCAATAATCCTTCAATTTGCATAAATTGATGAGAATGAGTAGCATCATCGGCATCTCTTCTATAAGTTTTACCTGGGCAAATCATACGAATTGGTTTATCTCCTCCAGCTGCAATCATAGTTCTTGCTTGGACTGGTGAAGTTTGACTTCTAAGTAAAATTGTCTCATCTTCAATATAAAAAGTATCTTGAGCATCACGTGCTGGATGTCCTTTTGGAATATTTAGCAGTTCAAAATTATATTTATCTTCCTCTATCTCTGGACCATCTACCACATCATATCCCATAGACATAAATACTTCTTCTACTTCCTCAATAATACTTTCTAAAATATTAGGAGCACCTACTAAAGATACCATAGCAGGTAGTGTAACATCAATATTTTCACTTGCTAATTTCTCGTTTAAAATTCTATCTTCTATTTCTTTTTTCTTCGTATCTATTACTTCTGTTGCCCTTGTTTTTGTTTTATTTAATTCTGCCCCAAAAGTTTTTTTCTCCTCTACTGATAATTCTGCAATCTTAGAAGAAAGCAAACTAATACTTCCTTTTTTCCCTAAATATTCTACTCTAATAGCATTTAACTCGTTACTATCTGTAACACCTTCTACTTTTTTTTCTAACTCTTTTAATATGGTTTCTAACTCTTTCATTTTATCCCTCCTACTTTCTTTACCTTCGGTAAACAATCTTCTAAACCTTCGACATCTTTCACAACATGACTAGCAATTGTAATTCCTTCTTTTTGTCTAATACATCTTGTATTTTCATCTAAAATATCATAATAAAACATATCTCCACTATCATGAAATAGTAAAGTATGTCCACTTCTTTCTTTTCTCTCTTCTTCAAACCTAGGTGAATCAATAAAATGATTAATTCTATAACCAACATATAAATGATTCATACCATAATGTTTGATGATGGAAAAAAGTTGTAATCTAGAAACTCCAGGAACAACTTGTGGATTCATAAAAAGCATTTTTAATAATTCCACATTCTCACTAATTTTCATATTTTTTAAACCCTCTTCTACATAAAAAAGGCAGCACCACATAAGGACGAACTTAGTCGTGGTACCACCTTAATTTATTCATAAATTGAATCTCTAAGACTATAACGCGTCACCGTTATAAATTTTCTTTTATACTGCTAAAAAGTGAATTCATAAGGGCCTCATATTCATTTTCACCAACCATGAACTCTCTTTAATCCGCTTCCTTATTACTACTCTTTTATTATCGCTTTTTTTCGAAACAAATTTATTATAACATGTATTTTTTAGCTTGTAAAGATTTTTCTTTTTTCGCAAAATAAGATTCATCTAACTTTAAAAGGGTTAAATAAAGACCATTCTCTAAATTAAATCGATTAATCCGCATTGCTTCGCTAGAAGAAATTCTTCTTTTTCTATTTCTTTCTACGAAACCGCTAAGATACCCAGGATAACATTCTAATTCTAACATCATCCATAATATTTCTTCTATTGTTTTACTTGGAAAATAATCTACCAAATCATCAAAATTAAAATAAGAAGAACGAATAATTCTTTCATTTAATTTACGCAATTCTTCCGCAAGAGATTCTTCTGTAAAAATAGTATTTCTAGAGAAATGCGTAAAATCATCCATAAATCCACAAACACTTTCTAATTGGTCTAAAGAAATATTTCTCTTTAAAGAAAAATAAAAAAACTTTGGATCAGTCTCAACAAGAAATCCTTCACCTACTTTTTTTAATGTTAAACCATACATTAAATCGTCATGAATCGTTTCTTGAATACTGCATAACCTAAGGAGCTCCCTAATATAATCACTACACTCTTCCCTAGGATTTCTTATTCTATCAAACATCCATTTTAAAACTTCTCTCCTCCTTCCATGTGGAAAGGAAATGGTAATAGAAGTTCCTCTAAATAGTGCTCTTCCCTCGTGAATATGAACCTTCACTGGAAAATTCTTAAGTAATCCTGTACAAAGTTCATTTACCAAATCTTCTTTTTCTTTAGGCGCTGTAAAAGCAATATACCCATTTTTTTTATGACCTTTACAACAAGCAAAAGTAGTAAGTTCCCTAGAGTTAAGTGCATAAAGAACATGCTCTAACAAAGAATTACTTTCACTATATTGTTTGCACTTCATTCTAAGTTCATTTCGATTTTGATAGGTTAATAATGAAGCTTTCGTTCTCGTAGAAGTAACAAAAAAAGAGGTATTAAAAAGTTGTAATCTCATAATGTTCATCTTTTATTTTCCTTTAAAATAAGCATTGTTTTCTATTTCATATCCTAAAATTGTAGAAGAACCATGACCTGGATAAATAGCAATATCAGCATCATAGTTTCTTATTTTTTTCAAGCTCTCTCGCATATCCTGCATACTACCCGTTGGAAAATCTGTTCTACCAATATTATTTTTAAATAAAAAATCACCTGTAAACATCATTTTTTCTTTCTTAAAATAAATACTAATAGAATCACTCTTATGACCTGGTGTATAAATTACTTCAAAATGAAAGGAGCCAATACAATGCACCCCTTCTTCTAAAGTAAAATAATCATAGATAATATCCGCATCAAAATATTCTAAGGCACCTACATGGTCAGGATGAT
This sequence comes from uncultured Bacilli bacterium, assembly GCA_910584165.1. Lineage (GTDB taxonomy): Bacteria > Bacillota_I > Bacilli_A > RF39 > UBA660 > UBA5578. The sequence continues at coordinate 303,960 of CAJTZU010000001.1, forward strand.
TATGAGTAATAATAATTCCTACAATAGTTTCATTATCCCCTATTTGATTCATAATCTTTAAATATTCATCTCCTGGGTCAATAATTAAAACCTGATTGTCTTTTTTTAATAAATAACAATTTGTTCTTAAATAACCTACTTTTATTATATCTAATGTCATATTTAACACCTTCTATTTAAAAATGTAATCTATGATAGTTTCTTTTAGCCCTTCTGGAAGTGGAGAACCTGCTGCCAATTTATGCCCATTTCCTCCATAGATAGCTACAAAATCAGCAACACTTATTTCTTCTTTCACTCCACGATAACTAATACTTCTATTCATATTAATGATAATGATAAAATCTACTTTATCTTGATAGAAATCTGCTAAAGCATTTCCTAAATCACTACGATAAAGTTCTGCAAAAACAATGCCCACAGGATGTCCTTGAATTTCTTTAAATATTATTTTTTCTTTTTGCTCTTCTATATAATCTAATACTCTTTTCTTTTCTACTTCGATTAACATAGTCTCTACTTCTGTAAAATAGAAAGTATCATTTTCTACTAAAAATTTTACATAATTGGAAATATAACCATCTATACCATAATAACTAAGTAAAATAGGTAAATATCTAGCTTCTTCTACTTGAAACTTTTTCCACTCCCAAGTATCATTTAAACGAACTAAAGAAACCATATAAGAAACACTATTTTTAGCAATATTTCTATTTGGATAATTTTCTAACAAAAATTCATAGTAAAGACTAGTTCCTGATTCATGAATTCCATTTCTTTCATCTACTACTTTAATAAAATCATAAGAATTAAGATGCATATTTCGATAATGATGGTCAAAAACTTGAATTTTATCTCGAATAGAACTTTTCTCAATTTCTTGTGCCATCTCTTCACTCATACATAAATCAGTAATGAATATTTTATCATAACTATCAAAAAAATGTTCCTCCATTTTCTCTTTTAGATAATTATCTAATTGAGTAACATGGAGTAAATGATACTCGAAATCTTTAAACGCTAACGTCGATAAAATAACGGGTGTAACCCCGTCAATATCTGAAATATCTGAAATTAAAAATATTTTCATTTTATACACTCTTTTCTAATACTTCTTTTACTGGTCCATAGCTTTTTCTATAACCATCTATTAATCCGTATTGATGAATAGCTTCTACATGTTTCTTTGTAGGATATCCTTTATGAGAAGCATATCCATATTCTGGATATTTTTTATCTAATTCAATCATCATACGATCACGAGTTACTTTTGCAATAACACTTGCAGCAGCGATACTAATGCTTTTCGCATCTCCTTTGATAATAGAAGTAGTTGGAATGTCTAGTTCTAGTGGCATCGCATCTATTAAAATATGTTCTAAAGAAATTTTCTTATTTACCTCATTAATTGCCCTTTTCATTGCTATTTTAGTAGCTTCATAAATATTATACTCATCAATTTCTTCAGGACTACATTCCCCAATTCCATAAGCTATACAATTTTCTATAATATAGTCATAAAATTTTTCCCTTTTCTTTTCAGATAATTTTTTAGAATCTGTAAGTCCATCTAAAACAAAGTCTGGTGGTAAAACAACACAAGCAGTTACCACTGGTCCAATTAGAGGTCCACGACCTACTTCATCTACACCACCAATTATTTGAATACCTTTCGCATATAATTCCTTTTCATACATCCATAAATCCATATTATTTCTCCCTAACAAATAGAAATCTTTCTTTTCCGTTCATATCCTTCTCTATCCAAGCACGAGAATTTGGTAAATACTTTTTTACTTTCTCTAATAATCTTTTTCCTTGTAATTCTCCAATTTCTAAAGCTATTAAAAATTTTTCATTTAAGTGTTCCTTACAACTTGATAAAATAGCTTCATAACTAGCTAACCCTTCTGTCCCTGCGAAAAGCGCTAATACAGGAGTAGAATTTATTACACTAATAGAATCTAAATCGTAAGAAATATATGGAGGATTTGATACAATACAATCATATTTTCCAGTTAATGGTTTTAATAAATCACCTTCTAAAAAGATGACCGAAGCATCATTTTTAAGAGCATTTCTTTTCGCTATTTCTAACGCTTTTGGATTAATATCTACAGCTTCCACAGTACTTGTTATTTCCTTAGAAATAGCAATTCCAATACAGCCACTACCAGTTCCAATATCGGCAACTCTTGGATTTCGAAATTCATACAAATGAAACAACGTTTTGGAAACTAATTCTTCTGTTTCTAAACTTGGTGTTAATACATTTAAATCCACTTCCATCGGGTATCCATAAAAATCAATTTCTGTTATAACCTTTTGAATAGGTTCTCCACTTTCTAATCTATCTCTTTGCTCTTTCGATAATTGTCTTTTTAAATACTCATCCACATTATCACCTACTAATGTATTAATTATATCACAAATAAATCATCAAAAAAAGGGATTATACCCCTAATTTATAATGTTGCCACTTTATTTATTAATAAATCACACACCTCTATATCACTGATTAAAGTAATCGAAAATGTTTTATAACCAATCCGATTAAGACTTGTCCCACAATGATATACTTCTTTATTATCTAGTATAAAATATCTATCATGAAATGTATTATCATAGATAACACTCAAATTATGATACTGTTTATTATATTTTCTAATATCCTGATTCGTCAAAAGGTTGCTTTCCCTCGTTATTAAAGTTACTTCAACGTCTAATTTTTTAATAATATCTAATAGAGTAGTATCTGCATAAGCATCAATGACAATTAGTGTATGAGAAGCTCTTTTAAAAATTTCTTTTATCTTAGAATAGGCATCATAGATTTGTCCATTAAAATATATTTCATTCACTTTTCTTTTTTCTTCAAAACTTTTGAATGCATCTTCTAAAGTAACAATTTTTTCATGATTTTCTAAAACCAAATTATTGATATATTGTTGTTCTATCAAAGTATTAGAAATATATTTACGCATGGAAACAAAAGCATCCATTATCCTTATACTTATTTCTTCTGCAATCTCTGTTCTAAGTACAGTTGCAAGCATTGCAACGCCCTGCTCTGTAAATACATAAGGTAAATATTTTGAATACTTTCCCTGTTCTAATTCTAAGGTTTCAGATTGAAACCTTAGAATATCATAATATTCTTCTTTTGTTAATTGAAACATAAATCTTTCTGGAAAACGATTAATATGCCTTTTTACAGCTAAATTTATCGTTTTTGTTCCATTTTTACATTCATAAAGATGTGCTAAATCTGAATCTAACATCACTTGTTTTCCTCTTACTTCATAGATTAAATTTTCAATACTAATATTTTCTTTCTCTATTACTTCAGCCATTTTCTTCCCCCCTGTCTAAATAATCTTACCATAAATAAAATCTTCTCTTTGTCGTTATATGTCGAAAAATAAAAAAGATTAGACTATTTGTTTGTTATAAAAACAAATCTATCTAATCCTTTCATATCCTTTTCAATTTTTACTTCTATATTTTTCAAATATTGGTAGGCTAATAACCTAATTTTTTCTCCTTGAGTTTGTCCAATTTCAAAAGCAATTAAAAATTTATTCTTTAAGTTGTTAGAACAACTTTTTAAAATATCTTCATAAAAATACAATCCATGATTATCAGCATATAAGGCTACATGAGGTTCATTATTTTTAACTACCTCCATAATTTCTTCGTCATAATCAATATAAGGAGGATTACTAATAATAACATCAAATTTATCGATTATTCCATGTAACATATTATTTTTTTTAAAGGTTACTTCTACTTCCTGCTTAGATGCATTATGACTAGCAGCTTCTAATGCCTCACTAGAAATATCTACTGCTGTTACCTTACTATTAGGAAATAATTTTTTTAATGTAATCGCAATACAACCACTACCTGTACCTAAATCTATGATAGATATATCTTCCTCAAAATGACCCTTTATATAATTTATTGTTTTTTCTACTAACTCTTCTGTTTCAAATCTTGGAATTAATACCCTTCTATCCACATCAAAAATAAAACCATAAAAATCTACATTTCCAATGATATATTGAACAGGTTCTCCATTTTCTAATCTTTTAAGACCATCTTTTAAATTTTCTTCATCAATATATTTTTTTAAATATTCTTTGTTATATTCTTTTAATTCTTCTTCTGTATACTTCATAATAAAAGAAAAGAGATTACTCTCCTCTTAACTTTCTAGCTTGGTCTTCTGTAATTAGAGCTTCAATAATATCTTCTAAATCTCCATCCATTACTCTTTGTAACTGCATAGTAGAAAAACCAATACGATGGTCTGTTACACGATTTTGTGGATAGTTATAAGTACGAATTTTTTCTGACCTATCTCCTGTACCAATCTTACTTCTTCTTTCACTACCAATTTCAGCTTCTTGACGCTCTAACTCTGCTTCATAAAGGCGTGCCTTTAATACCTGCATAGCTTCCGCTTTATTTTGAATTTGACTTCTTTGGTTTTGACAAGTAACTACAGTATTAGTTGGTAAGTGCGTAATACGTACAGCAGATGGAGTTGTATTAACCCCTTGTCCACCATGACCACTCGCACAATATACATCGATTCTTAAATCATTATCTTTGATTTCAATATCAACATCTTCTACTTCTGGCATAACAAGAACTGTTGCAGTAGAAGTTTGAATTCTTCCTTGTGATTCTGTTTCTGGAACTCTCTGTACACGGTGAGATCCTGACTCATATTTTAATTTAGAATAAACATTATCTCCCTTAACTCTAAATTCTACTTGTGAGTATCCCCCAGCAGTTCCTTCTTCTGCATTTATCTCTTCTACTTTCCACCCTTGAGATTCTGCATAATAAGAATACATTCTATATAAGTCACCAGCAAAGATATTTGCTTCATCTCCCCCAGCTGCTCCTCTAATTTCTACAATAACATCTTTTCCATCATTAGGATCTTTTGGTAAAAGAATAATTTCAAAATCACTTTCTAATTTTTTCTTTCTCTCACTTAAAGTTTCATATTCTTCTTTTGCCATCTCTCCAAGTTCAGGATCTTTCATCATACTTTTCGCATCTTCTAGGTTTGCTAAAATACTTTTATATTCTTGATAGGCTTCATAAGCCTCTTTTAAAGATGCCTGTTCTTTGGTTAATTCTGTTGCTTTTTTAATATCTGAAAATACTTCTGGTTTCATTAGCTCTTCTTGTAATTCTAAATATCTAGTTTCTATCGCTTTTAGCCTTTCAATCATGAAAATCTTCCTTTCATCCAATGAACAAATTATACTATATTTATGCTTAAAAAACAAGAGAAATACCTTGGAAAGAAAAAAAGGAAGAGAAACTTCCTAATTCTTAATATCCCTTTTTCGGTAAAGGAAAATGGTTAGGGATAGTGCTATTAAAACGGCAAAAATACTAATTATAATTCCTTTTAATGGACTTACATTAATAATTCCAACATCCCTTAAATACGTATATCCGCTTTTCAACATAAATTCTTGATCAACATATAGAAATGGTGTATATTCCATAAACTTCATCCAAGTTCCTGAACCAAAAATAGAATAAAGAGTAGGAATAAAAGTACCTACTAAAACAGAATAAAAGCTAAGTAGCATAGAAACAAAGTTTGTAATAACCGTACTAAAAGTAGTAACAGATAGTAGTAACATAATAGAAAGAATTGGAAGAAGTGGAATTTCACAAATAAGGATTTGCAACAACATATGAAGAATGTAATTCACTTCTATTACATGACCATTAAAATATACCAATTTTGGTGTGAGTAACTCGTGAAAACCAAATCTAAAACCTGCATAGAAGTAGATTAGAAGGAATGCTGCTATCCAAAGAATATAGGTGTGAAGTACTAAATAGATAAATTTACCTAATATTACTTTCGCCCTAGAAATAGGTTCTGTCAGTAACATCTTATCTGTTTTCGCAGCATGTTCTCCACTTACAATACCACCACTAGTAACAATTACTAACAGTAATATAACAATACCAAGTCTTAATACTAAATCTGCCACTGTTTTACTAGTAACGTAATTGAATACACCAGTATCTAATAGTAGACTATCCTGACTTTTCTGATGAAGAATACTATAGTCTAAAATTGCTGTATATTCTTTTTCTAATTTTCGATATACTTTCCTTTCTCTTAAATAACTATTGTAATTAGAATAATTAAAAGATATATTACTTCTTGTAAATTCTTTTAAAGTATACACAGTAGTATCCATATAAAATTCCATTCGCAAAAAAATATTCTGCACTCTATAATCAGAAAAAGATTCTAATTTTTGGTCAACAATCATTTGATAATATTTTTGATATTCCTTTTTAGTAATCCTTTCCTCGTCAATATTATCATAAATAACTCCAGGATTTTTCTTTTCTGTATATTCATTTTTTTCTAACAAGTATTCTATATATCGATAATATTTATTTTCCTCTAATAGTCTTTTATAACTATTTTTTTCTTCTTCATATTGTTCCTTTAATTCTTCTAATGGAACTTTCGATTCTTTAATCTCTTTTAAAGAGTTCTTATATACAACACATGCATAATTTCCACAACTTTTTTCTAAATCAAAAGAGTAACTTGGATTTTCCACTAATTGATTAATGATAAATGTTTTACAATCTAAATCTATCACATTAGAAACAATTTTATTTTTCCATGGTTCAGAAACAGGATATACTTTTTCTTCCAAAGATAGTTTCCAATAATAAAGATAAAATTCATTTTCTAATGTTGGATTTTTTTCTACTTCCTTTTTTGTGCTTTGATACATCATCTCTGCTATACTATAATCATTACTATCTTCATCGTTAGAAAAACTAAATCCCATGATAAGTTCTACTGAAACAATTACAGAAAGCAATAGTACTACTAAACTAGATATTATTTTTTTTAATGTATAATTTTTAATAAATTCACACTTGATTACATTTAATATTTTCATAAATTACTCCTTAATTTTTTACATCTCTTTTGATATATACTAGGCTTGCTACTACATAACAAATAAGAATCGTAATAAGAGAAACGAATAAGCCTAATTGCCAACTCACATCAACATATTGTAATGTTTCTAAGAAAAAATTGTTTCCTTCTTGTACATCATATAAATTCATATAAGGAAATGGAGTGTATACTAAAAAGAAAAGACCATATTGAACGATATATTGCCATAACCAACAAGATAGAATAGCCATAACTGTACAAATACTTGCTGTAACTGCTGTATTTAAAGTAATTGTCGAAAGCATAAAAAGAATAGATAATATTGCAATAACAGGAATACCATTAATAAAAATCATCTTTACCATGTAAAAGATATAATTCACTTCTTCTACAACACCATTATGATAAATAAGTTTAGATGTAAATAAATCAGCAAAGCCAAAACGAATTCCAGAATAAAGAAAAATTAATAAAAATGCTACAAGCCAAATAAGATAGGTATGTAAAATCAAATATAAAAACTTACTAAAGAATACCTTATACCTTTTTATAGGAGTTATTAATAAAGTTTTCTCTGTTTTATTAGAATGTTCTCCACTTATAATTCCACTGCTTGTTATAATTACTAACAATAGAATAACAACAGATAAATTTAAAACTTGATTTACAGCAGCCTTCGTACTGTGATAATATCCATGACCAACTAGTCCTTGTTGATATTTTAATTCTAAATCATGTTTTTTTTCATGATTAAAACTGTAAAGAATAATGGCATTTTCGTTTTCTATAATATTATTTTCTGCTTTTATATATCGAACATAACCTTTATAATCTATATTCGAAAATTCTCCATTTTCTCTTTTCCAATTTTCTTCAGAAAGAATTTCATGCGTATTAGATATTTTTTGAAGCTGTATAAAATTTAAAGCACGGATATCTTTTTCATCTTCTAGTTTTTGTGAAACAATATACTTATAATATTTCTTATTTTCTTCCGTTATTTGATCATCTAATCGATGGGAATCACTAGTAAAATGAGAATCTTCTTCACCAAATTCTTCAAACTTTTGTAAACGATATTCTATATATTTATAAAATTTATTTTCTTGTAATATTTTTCTACAAATATCTATTTCATTTTTATAATCATTTTCTAATTCTTTTAAAGATTTAACCTGAGATAGTTTTTTAACAGTAGTAACTGCTTCTTTATAAGAATCAAAGTAAACAACTTCACCATTCGATTCCTCTACTACAAATTCCCTGCTTGGATTTTCTTGCATCCCTTTTACAATAAATAATTCATCTTCTAAATCAGAAATAACTTTAATTAAAATATCTTGCCAAGACGAAGCATGAATTTCTTCCTTTTCTTCTAGCAATTGATAGATCTCTATCAACTTTTTGTATTTGTTCAAAGCAAATTCTTTTTTTAATTTATCTACGGAATCTTCTTCTAATAAACCTTGATAGTTTTGCTCTAAACGTTCTATTTCCTGTTTAGGATTTCTAACATATCCATAGTCTTTAAAGATAGAAGATTCTGATGCAATAATAACCGAAATCATTAGAACGATTAATACTAATAATACTTTTAAAAACGTATAATTTTTTATAAATTCACATTTCACTAAGTTTAGAATTTTTCTCATGCTTCTTCACCACCAATTTGCGATTTAGAGCCACTAGTTTTTTCTAAAAATTCTTGTTCTAGAGAAATTTCTTTTGCACGAATATCTTCCATTTCTAATTCTTCAATAATGTATCCATTATCAATGATGACAATTCTATCACAGATATTTTCTATTTCTGCTAAAATATGACTACTAATTAAAACAGATACATTCATCTTTTCATTGATATCTTTAATAATATCTCTTAATTCTTTAATTCCTAGTGGATCAAGTCCATTCGTTGGCTCATCTAATATTAAAAGTCTAGGTTTCTTAATTAAAGCACAAGCAAGTCCTAATCTTTGTTTCATACCCAAAGAATACTTTTTTACCTTATCATTAATTCTTGTATTTAGTTTTAATAATTTTACAATTTTGTCGATATATTCTGTATCTTTAATATCATTCATTAAAGCTGTTATTTTTAAATTTTTAGCGCCTGATAAGTGCTCATATAAATCTGGGCTTTCTATGATGCATCCAACATTTTTCATGGCTGCTTCAAACTCTTTATCAACATTCAAACCACATATAGCAATACTACCACTATTTTGTTTATAAAGTTTTAATACTGTTTTAATGAAAGTAGATTTCCCGGCTCCATTTGGTCCAATAAGTCCAACAACATCTCCTTCATAAATAACCATATCAATATTGTTAATAATTTTTTTATTACCAAACTTTTTGGATAATTTTTTTACTTCTAAAATAATTTTTCTATTCTCCTCTTTTTTCTTCTTACGCGGAGTTTTTCTTTCCCCATTTAAAAGTTCTGTAACAGTTACTCCAAGCATCTCTGATAATGGTCCTAAATAATAAATATCTGGAGCATTAATTCCTCTTTCCCATTTGGATACTGAGTTATCAGTTATATGGAGTTTGTCTCCTATATCTTTCTGAGTTAATCCCTTTTCTTCTCTTAACTCTTTAATAAATTTCCCCATTTTATTTTGGTCCATAATACACCTCTCTCACATTCTAATCATAGCACAAAACACTAGAAAAGTTACTGACTTATTAGGTCAGTTTGAAATTCAACTAATGAGTCATTTTTAACTACTATTTATTATAAAAAAATAGACTTAAAAAAATATATTTTTTAAATTCTTTACTAAAAAAACAACTATAAAATTATAGTTGCTTTCACTTTTTAGCTTTCTTCTAATTCCTCTTCACTTAAAACCACTAAATCATCTAAATCATCATCACCATCATCTAATTCATCTTCATCATTTACGACATCAATTTCTTCTTCAAATGAATCTTCTGTTGGCTCTATTTCTTCCTCTTCTTCTACTTCAATCTCTTCTTCGTCTTCATCATCATCTGCTACGACTACATCAATAACATGTCTATCCTTTAAATCCCACTCTGCGCTGTCTAATAATAAGAATCTTTTATCGGTTGTTAAGGAAGTATAAAAATCACCTATTTTATTTGTATACTCACTATCACTTAATTCTAATAAATCACAAATGGTTCTAAAAATAGTAGGAGTATTCATTGCCTTTTTATTCTCTAATAAAATCATTTCTGTTAAATCAGTATAGGAAAGTAATTCTAATTCTTCCTTTTCCATTTTTTTTAAACTCATTATTCATCCTCCATCAATCTACATAACTGTAGGTATTTTTATTACTAGTAAAGATAACATTTCTTTAATCATCTTATTTGTTAAAGTAAGAAGATAAACCCAATCCTTTTTCTTATCCATATCTTCTAAACCACTAACATGATTATTTTGATAAAATGCATTCGTAAGTACACAAATGTCATATACGTAATCAGCTATATAACTAGGCATACGATATTCTAATGCATTTTTAAACGCTAAAGGAAATTCTAATAATTTTAATCGTAAATCACGATCATAATTATTATATATATTGTTCGATAATTTATGATTATCTATATCTACATTTTGAATAATTTTCGCAATTCTAAGATAAGTATATAAAATGTATGGTCCAGTTTTTCCTACTACTTCAGAAAACTTTGCAATATCAAATATATAATCTCTCTCTCGATTATTCTGTAAATCTGCAAACTTTAAAATAGCATTTACAATTTTATCAATATCTTCTTCTGACATTTCTGAATTTCCATCTTTTTTAGAAATTAAAATTTCTTTTGCTTGGTCAAATAAATATTGAAGTTTTGGAGAATCTCCACTTCTTGTTTTATATGGCTTTCCGTCATTTCCATTAACAGTTCCATATCCTAAATGTTCAAAAATAGAATAAGGTGCAATACCAGCTAAATCACTTGCTCTAAATACTTGCTCAAAATGAAGACTTTGACGACTATCTGTAACATATAAAATCCTATCTGGATTGTAGTCTTCCATTCTGTTAACTATCGTTGCTAAATCCGTTGTAGCATATAGATAAGCTCCATTACTTTTTTGAAATACTAGTGGTGGAACTTCCTTCTTATCTGTTTCTTTCGAAACATCTACAATCATAGCACCCTCACTAGACTGTAATAATTTTTTTTCTTTTAGCATTTTCTCTACTTTTGGAATATAAGGATAAGCATCACTCTCTCCTAACCATAAATCAAAAGATACATCTAAATATTTATAAATCCCTAAAATATCTTCAGAAGAAACTTCACAAATCTTTTTCCACATATCATGGTATGTGAGATCTCCATCTTGTAACTTTTTAGTAATTTCCGCACATTCTTCTTTAACTTCTTCATTTTCTTTACAAAGAGCACTCATCGCTGGATAAATTCTATCTAAATCCTGAATTGTAATATCAGAAATCGCAATATTTTCTTTCTGTACTCCATAAATTACTTGTCCTATTTGTAATCCATAATCACCTAAATGAACATCCGCAATCGTTTTATGCCCTGCAAAGTTTAAAATTCTTTTGATAGATTCTCCTACAATAGCAGTTCTCATATGTCCAACATGAAGTGGCTTTGCAACATTTGGTCCACCATAATCTAAAACAATAGTTTCTATCTTTTCTGGTTTTTTTAAATGAAAATGAGCATCATCATTCATCTCTATTAAATTTTTATTAATAAAATTAGAACTAAGTGTCATATTAATAAAACCAGGTTTTACAAATTCTACTTTTTCAAAATACTCTTGAAAATTAGGCAAAGCATTTACTTCATTTACTAATTCTTCACCAATTTCTATCGGATTTTTATGAAGTGTTTTTGCTAATTTGAATACTGCATCACACTGATAATCACATAAATCAGGTCGATTAGAAAGAATTACACGCATACTATCGGTATCATAACCTAATTTTTTAGTAACTTCTAATAAAATATTTTCTAATTCTTCTATTACCATAAAAACCTCCTAGTAATATATACAATATTCATATTTCTCATCGTTTAATAAATAAACAATAGAAATCATATTTTCTTTTTGTTGTAAGTTTTCTAACGCTATGTCTAATTCCACTGTGCCTTTAAAAGGAATTGTAATACTTCCATAGCAATTTCCTATTTCAAAGTGAAAGTAAATTTCATACTCATCATTCTTCCTTATCATTGTAACACAATCTTCCTCAATGTCAATTACCATTTTACAGCCATCTTCTAGATACTGTATGCGATTTTTTAAGAAGAGTGCTAAAGAGGTATGAATGATTTCATTTTCCTTTGTTTTTAAAACTGTTTTAATGTTTTTTTTAGCCATAACATCAACTCCAAAACATTATAGCATACTTTATATGAAATTGCACTCATATTTTTCTATTTTCTTCAAATAATAAAAAAAGAATTGAGTGATAATATGACAAGAAGAAAAAAAAAGTTAAAAAAGCTAGGAAAAATCAGTATTTTATTAATAGGTATTGGCTTTCTTTTTTATTTTGGACTTTATATTTATGCAAAATACGCAACAAAACTAGTAATTGATAGTGCCAATGAATTCTATATCTATGATACTCATAATAATTTGGTGGAAGGATTAAGCGATACTTGGGTTTCTTTAGAAGAAATCTCTCCTTTTGTTATTGATGCTACTATTGCTATCGAAGATAAAAAGTTTTATAAACATAGTGGCTTTGATTACTTAAGAATTTTAAAGTCTTTATATATTAATATTAAAAATAAAAAGAATCTTCAAGGAGCCTCTACTATCAGTCAACAACTATCTAAAAATTTATTTTTGACCTTTGATAAAACTTGGGAAAGAAAAATAAAAGAAGCTTGGTTAACCATCCAATTAGAATCTCAATATTCTAAAGATGAAATTTTAGAAGCTTATTTAAATACAATCAATTATGGTGGAATTTATGGAATTGAAAATGCCAGTAAATATTATTTTCATAAAAATGCAAAAGACTTAACACTAGCAGAAGCTACTATTTTAGTTGGTATTCCAAAATCTCCCTCTCACTATTCACCACTTGTTAATGAAGAAAAGGCAAAAGAAAGACAGCAGATTGTTTTAGAAAGTATGGTAAAAGAAAAGATGATTACAGAGGAAGACAAAATAAGTGCTCAAGAATGTGAATTAACCTACTATGGAACAATGGCAGAAAATGAGTTAAAAACACTTATGTATTATCAAGATGCTGTTATGAGTGAGCTAAAAAGTATTGAAGAAATACCCACTACTTTTTTAGAAACAGGTGGTCTTAAAATATACACTTATTTAGATCTAAATGCACAAACCATTTTAGAAAAAGCAATGGATGATAACATCAGAAATGAAAATATACAACTAGCCTCTATTATGATGGATCCCAATAATGGACATATTATTGCTCTTACTGGTGGTAGAAACTATTCTGTTAGCCAATTCAATCGTGCTATCAATGCCAAAAGACAAGTAGGATCCACTATGAAACCCTTTCTTTATTATGCGGCTTTAGAAAACGGCTTTACTGAGTCTACTACCTTTACTAGTGAAAAAACTACATTTGTCTTCTCAGAAAATAAAACCTATAGTCCTGCTAACTATAATAATAAATATGGTGAAAAAGCTATTAGTATGGCAGCAGCTTTAGCTTACAGTGACAATATTTATGCTGTTAAGACCCATTTGTTTTTAGGAGAAAAAACACTAGTAGATATGGCAAATCGTTTAGGGATTTCTTCTGAGCTACAGGCAGTTCCTTCTCTTGCTTTAGGTAGTGGGGAAATTTCTTTATATGATATGGTCCAAGCTTATGCAACTTTTGCAAACTTAGGTTTTAGAGTTGAAGGAAAATTAATTTCCAAAGTAGAAGATATGGACGGAAATATTTTGTATGAAAATAAAGATAGCAAAGAGCCAACTTTAAATAGCAGTCTTACTTTTATATTGAATGAAGCTATGACTAGTACTTATAACTATAATTTTATTGATTATAACTATCCTTCTTGCTACGACATTACCTCTTCCCTTACCCATAAGTATGCAATTAAAACAGGTACTACAGATAGTGACCACTTAATATTTGGATATAATGCAGATATTGTAATTGGAATTTGGAGTGGATATGATGATAGTTCTCCTAGTACTCTTGATAATGGTACTGATTTAAGACGAATGTGGAGAGATATGGCAGAAAACTATTTAAAAGGAAAAGATAATAACTGGTATTCTATTCCAGAAAATGTAGTTGGTACTTTAGTAAATCCCATCACAGGAAAAATGGCTACTAAAGGGGACAAAAAAGCTACTATGTTTTATTATATAAAAGGAACAGAACCTTCTTACAAGCAAGACAGTTTAGAAGATTTAATTCCTACTATAAAAAGCGAATGATATTATTCATTCGCTTTTTTCAAATACACATAATACTGGTCTAATTGTAATCCAAACCAATCTTTTACAAATTGTAAAGAACTCATATAATATTCTCTTACTTGTTCTTTCGAAATAGAAAGAATTTCGCCAATCTCTTCTAATGTAAAAAATTGATTTTTATAATATCCATACTTTAAAGATAAAAACTTTAAATATGCTTCATCCTCTAATGGAGCATTTTTCAAAACATCAATCTGCTGTAATAATTGATCCAAACTACTTCCTGGACGTTTTTTTCCATCATTTGGAAGAATCATTTCTTTTCTTTCTTCTGGAACTGGTTCTAAAGAAAAATCCATTGGCTTTGATGTTTCTGGTGCTTTTTCTGGTTCCTCTGCTGATTGAGGGATTTCTTTTTTTCCTCTTACTTTATCCTTTAAGTCCTTTAGTAAACAGCTCTTAAATCCTTCTTGTCCAAGATAGCTTTCTATAGAATCAGTAATAGAAAGTTCTACCTTTTGGTCCAAATCATCGCCAGAATATCCTATTTTTTTTATTAGCATACGTCCAAGTGGCATAAATTGTTCAATAATAGCAATTTCTAAATCAATATCCCCTGCTAAAACACATTCTTTTAGTGCTAAAAAGAATTTTTTTTCTACTGTAAAATTAGCAGTAATATTCCAATTAACTCCATTTTCTCGAATATTACTTGGAATAGAGGTCTCATATAAACGTCTAACTAAATTACCATCTACAAAAGGCATAATACTAGGATACTTAGACTCAAAGTTTGCCACTTCCGCATCAATAGGAAATTTCTCTATTTTCTCTTCCTTTCCCTTTTTCTTTTTTCCCATTATTCAATACCTCCGATTGTCTTGACATGCTCTTTAGCAACAGCATCTACAGTATTATCAAACTTTTCCTTCATAGCAAATAATCCTCTTTTAGCAATTTCTTCTACCTCTTCACTTTCCATTCCTAATAAATCAGCTAAAACAGAAAATGAAATTGGCTTTTTTCCAATGATAGATAAAGAAAGCGCCCCAATAATACATTCTTCAAAAGGAAGTACCTTTAAAGCATCCTGATATTCAGGCCTACTAATGTAATTACGTAACATTTGATAATCTTCTTTAGTAAATTCTTCTGATAAAATTGGCATTGACTTAAAAATATCATCTGGTTCTGTCCAAGAATAAGTAACAGTTGAACCTTTATGAGCAACATCATCTACTACTGACTTTTCTGGTGTAGGAACATCTAAAGTTGTTGTACCATCATCTGGTAATTTTATTTTTCCTTCTCTAATATCTACTACATATCTTTCTAGTTTTGGTAAGACAACTTGAAAGAATCTATTTTTTTCCTTAGAAGACGCAAATGCTCTACAATTTTCTCCCCAGCGAATATCTAAAATTTCTCGTTCTTCTACAGTTAAAAGTGAAATGGCAAAGTCAACAGTTTCCTTTGTATCCTCACTAAAACAAGTATATGCACTCGATAAATCTCTTCTTTTTCTTCTTTCCTTTTTATTTTGATTTGTATTTGATTGTGTTGTAGAATCTTCTACTCCTTTTGTTTCTTCAGAAAGTTCTGAAGCTATATAAGAACCTACAATTGTAAGCTTTCCTGAGCGAAACTCCTCTAAAGTTTTTTCTACTTTTGCTAAAACAATATTAGATAGCTTAGAACTCTCTGCTCGAGTAAGTGTTCTTTCATTTCCCCAACGAATGGCACAAAGTTCTAAATCGCTTGGTCCTAATTTACATAATGCATAATCAACCCAATCTTTAGGATCATTTTCAAAACAAGTATATGGTGTTGTTAAGTTCCTTCTTTTTCTTTTTGATGAATTACTTTCTTCTTTCATAGTTTCCTCCTCCTTTTCCCCAATTTCTTCTTTTTGTAATATATCTTCTCCAACTTCCGCTACAGTTTCTTCTTCATCTTCTAAAGAAGTTGGGACAGAAATAACTGCTGGAATAATAGTAGTTCCTTCCCTAATTTCTAATCTCTCCTTAGGAGTAACTTCCACAGGCTTTGATGCTTTTTCTATTCTTTGCTCAAGTCTTTCCTTAGCAAATGAACTTGCTAATTTTTCTTTTAATTCTGGAAGAATATAATTTTCAAATAAATAAACATCATTTTCTTCCACTCTAGTTCGATTATCTTCCTCAAAATTCTTTCCAAACATTTTTATCAGTACTTCTTGACAATATTGGTCTAATGTATGAAGTTCTTTTACTACTAATTTAGGTGAATACTGCTTTAAATAGTAGAATAAATTCTTTATGTCTACCTTTGGCTGATTTTGTGGCTTCGGTTCTAATGCTTGCTTCGGTGATATATTTGATGGAGCAGGTTTTGGAGAAGTTGCTAATCTAGGTGAAGGATTTCCCTTCCCTTTAGAAACAGCTCCTGGTTTATGATTATTTTCTAATGGTAAAGGCAATACTGATTCTTCTAAACCTATAAACACTTTTAAAGCTTTCGCATCTCTTCTTTTAAATAATCTTCTTAATGCTTTTGCTTCTATTTGTCTAATTCTTTCTCTCGTAACATGAAACTTTTTTCCAACTTCTTCTAACGTTCTAGGTCTACCATCTTCTACACCAAAGCGAAGAATTAAAACTTGAGCTTCCCTTTCTGGAATTCTACTTAATACCTCCATCATTCTATCATGCAACTCATTATTACTAACTACTGCATAATCATCACCCTCTGCTGCTACAAAATCTCCCAATTCAGTATCTTCTTCATCTCCAACTATTGACTGAAGACTTATAGGTTCCAAGTAATTTTCTTTTATATCCCTAATCTGAGTTACAGTATACCCTAATTCTTCTGCTAATTCTTCATATTTTGGTTCTCTACCCAAAGATATTGTTAGTCGTCTTTCTGCTTGAACCACTTTATTTATTTTTTCCACCATGTGTACTGGAACACGAATAGTACGAGCTTGATCAGCTATTGCTCTTGTAATTGCTTGACGTATCCACCACGTTGCATAAGTTGAAAATTTATATCCTTTTGCTACTTCAAACTTATCAATTGCTTTCATCAATCCAAGATTTCCTTCTTGAATTAAATCTAGAAATAACAGCCCTCTTCCTGTATACCTTTTGGCAATATTAACAACTAATCTAAGATTGGCCTCTGCTATCTTATGTCTTATTTTATCACTACCAGTAGTATTTAATAAAGTAAAAAGTTCCCTTTCTTCCTCTATTTTTAATAAAGGTACTTGCCCTATTTCATATAAATATTGCTTGACTGAATCTAAAGAAGAAATATCAATCTTTTCGCCAAATTCCAATAAAGTATTTAATTCACCTTCTAAATCACTGTCTAAATCAATATCAATTTTAGCATAAGTTAAATAAGCACCAATAATCGATGAAAGAAGTGTATAGTCTGGAATTTCCTCCAATTTCTCCAATGAAATTTTTTTCTCTTTACAATTAACAATAACCTTAACAATATTTAAAAAGTTTGGATAGCTTGAAAATAATGTAATACATTCCTCAATACTAAGAGAATATTCTATTTTTAATAAAAAGTTTGCAAATGCTTTTAAGTTATCTTCATCTGTCCTACTAGAACTCCACTTTTTAGAAAAATATCTGTCTAAAAAAGAGATATCTTTTTCTATCGCCATGCGAATTTTTTCTTTTATAATTTTAATGGTTAACTTTTTGATTTCTTTTTCTTGTTTTTCTGGTGTATCAAAAGAAGGCAGAGCAGAAATAGCCTCTTCCATTTTTAACAGTATTTCTTTTTTGATTTCATCAGAAAAAAGAAAATCATAGTTACTGCCATACTTTTTTAATAATTTTCCATAATTAAATTCTATTGATTTAGCCATAATCGTGCTCCTATATTTATTACTATAACACACTTTTTTCTTAGAAAGCAAGAAAAAAACTGCTATTTCAGTAGTTTATTCTTCCTCAATAACAGCTTCTTTTGCTTCTTTTTCTTTAATTTCTTTTGGTACTTTTTTATTCAATACTTCAGAATAGTCTTTATTTTGAGTAGTATAGTAAATATACCCCATAATTTCAGATATGGCATAAACAATAATAAAGATTCCTAAAAGATTAATAAATTTTTGAGTAAGAATAACAATTCCTAATAAAATCATTAAAATAGATACTCCCAAAAATATTTTAGAACCTTTCTCATCTATTGCCCGAACTGCCAATCCTAAAATCAAACGATTGATACCACTAAATAAAATTAACGCTCCTAATACGATACTAATTGTAATAGTAATAGACTTTGGAAAACAAGCAATAATTGCTCCAAACCCCATATATAAAATAGCACTCATGCAATCTCCAAAAGTAGCGCTACCTTTTTTTCTTCCTGTCAAGAATAAAATAAATTTTACAAAACCTGTTAATAGTAAAATTCCACTTACTCCATAGCCAATAATATCATAAATGGTATCTCCATTAAAGCATAATAGAATACCGATTACTAACGACAATAATGATACAACTAAAGATACAATACTAATTGGTTCTTTTTTGCTCATATTCCTCACATCCTCGTATGTATTATACAATAGAATTTAGAAAATTGCAAAAGAAAAGGATGAGCTATCATCCTATCTTTTCTTTTCAATTTCATCCTTTACAAAAGCAATAAAGTCACTTTGAGATAATGTTACAGTTTCTGTTGTACCGAAAATACGATAACTAATTGTCTTTTCATCTCGTTCTTTATCTCCTACAATAAGAGTTAAAGGAATCTTTCTTGTTTGACTTTCTCTCATACGATAACTTAGCTTCTCATCACGAGCATCCATCTCTACACGGAAACCTTCTTTTCTCAATAATTCTTCAATCTCTTTAGAATACTCTAAATGATATTCATTATTAACAGGAACAATATTAATTTGAGTTGGCGCTAACCAAAGAGGTAATATTCCTTTTGTTTCCTCTAAAATGAAAGCAGTAAATCTATCGAATGTACCAAAGATAGCTCTATGAAGAACAACTGGAGTTTTTTTAGAACCATCTGAATCGATATAAGAAAGTTCAAATCTTCTAGGGAGTAAGAAATCCAACTGACAAGTAGATAATGTTACCTCTGGTCCAACAGCTGGTTTTACTTCTACATCTAATTTTGGTCCATAGAAGGCAGCTTCTCCAACTGCTTCAAAGAATTCTACTCCTAAATCATTTAATACTTCTCTTAATTTTGCTTCTGCTTCATTCCACATTTCATCATCATCAAAATATTTTTCTTTATCTTCTGGATCCCTTAAAGACAATCTAAATTTATAATCTTTAAGGCCAAAATCTTTATAGACATCTAAAATTAAAGATACTACCTTCTTAAATTCTTCTCCTATTTGGTCTGGTCTTACAAATAAATGGGCATCATTCTGACACATACATCTAACTCTTTCAAGACCTTTTACAGCGCCACTTGCCTCATATCTAAAGTCTGCTGCAAATTCCCCAATTCGGATTGGCAAATCTCTATAAGAATGTAATTCATTTCCATAAATAAGCATATGATGTGGACAATTCATTGGTCTTAATACAAATTCCTCATCATCAACCTTCATAGATGGGAACATATTTTCTTGATAATGATCCCAATGGCCTGAAGTTTTGTATAAATCTACTGTTCCTACACATGGTGTATAAACGTGTTTATAACCCATTTTTTGTTCTTTCTCATAAATATAGTTTTCAAGTTGTTTTCTAATAATCGCACCATTTGGCAACCATAAAGGCATTCCTTTTCCAACTAAATCATGAGACATAAAGATATCTAATTCTTTACCAATCTTACGGTGATCTCTTTGTTTTGCTTCTTCTAACATATTTAGATGTTCATTTAAATCTTCTTCATTGAAGAAACAAATACCGTAGATTCTTTGAAGCATCTTATTTTTAGCGTCACCTTTCCAATAAGCACCACTAGATTTTAGTAGTTTAAAATATTTTAATTCTTTTACTGTTTCTACATGTGGTCCACGACATAAATCTGTAAAATCTCCTTGTGTATAGCAACTAATAACAGTATCTGCTTCATCCATTCTACTAATTAAATCTACTTTATAAGGGTCGTCTTTGAATTGTTCTAATGCCTCTTCTTTACTAATTTCATGACGAACAATTCTTTTTCCATCTTTTGAAATTTTTTTCATTTCTTTTTCAATTTTTTCTAAATCTTCTTCTGTAATTACATTATCCCCTAAATCGATATCGTAGTAGAATCCCTCTTCAATAACAGGTCCTACCCAAAACATAGCATGTGGATATAAATGTTTTACAGCTTGCGCAAGTAAATGGGCACAACTATGATTTAAAATACTTAATTTTTCATTTTCTTTTATATTTATCATTTTAATAATCTCCTTCTTCTAACATTTTTTGTTTTTGCTTTTGTTTAGCAATTTTATAGCCTTTACAATGACGGGTTCGTCTAATCAGTTCTCTTCTAACAATATGATAATAAGCATCTTGATTAGAAGCTCGGTATACTCGCATCAATTGTTCTAATTCATAAACATTCATTTCACTTAGTGTATAAGCACTAGGACTATTTACAATAACATTAACTTCTCTTTCTCGCGGTATTTCTTTAGGAATTGGAAAAAGACGCATTAGATTTTTTTGCAAATCATTTTTGTCAAAAATTGGTTTTACAGTACCATCTATCATAATTGCAAATACACCATTTTCATAAACAATACCAATAGCATCCGTTCTTTTTGAAATGCCAATTGCTTGTCTTTGTAGTGACGGTAAAACCATCGTACTATAACAATTATCCCCATGTCCTAAAAATCGATATCCTTTTAAAGAATAATCTGCGCTAATAATGATTCCACTATCGTTTTCAGTCGCTCTTTCCATAGATTCTAATAAAGAATCTTCTTCTAATAGACTATCACTAATAGTAAATTGTTGAAAAGTATAATTATCTAAAGAATCATCTCCTTCGATAATGCAAAGAGCATTTAAATTTCGCCCGACGGCGACTGAAAATAACTTTACAATTTTTTGAATTACTAATTCACGATTATCACATCCAAGGGTTAATTCTATTTCAGAATCGCTAGGGGCCAAATAAGGAACTTGATAATGTTTTGCATCTTCTACCAAAATAATTTGACCAGTAGAAACTAATTCTGGATTTTTTTGAATATATTCAAAACTAGTTCTCTGTAACTGAGGAAAAAATATTTTAATGGTATCATGAGTCATATTGGCAATATTTTCATGAGAAATTCCATAATATCTTTCTATAAATGATGTAGCTTTTAAATTTCTAACATCCTTTAAACTATTCTTTTTTTTCCTTTTACCCATAAATATCCCTCCTAATGATAAAAAAAGACACCCCTTGATTCTTCAAGGAGCGTCTATACGCGGTACCATCCTACCTTATTACTCTAAATGATAACGGAATTCATCCGGATTACTCTTTCGAAATCTGCTCATAGGTAGTAATTATCCACTATCTTGCTTAGGCTTCCACCATCCCTAATTCGCTAACAAGAATCATACATAATCATGTCCTAATCTTTGCTTTCAACGACCTTATTATAACACAGGATTATTAGTTTGTTAAGTCATTTTTCCTATTTTCTTAAATTTTTACTTATCATTTCTAAAGGAACCGTCAATTGTTTAATACGTGAAACAATTCTTCCAGCCTTAATAGATTCTACACCTGCTTTAGAACTTGCTAAATGCTCCTCTAAATCATTCAATGATAAATTAGATGTAAAAAAAGTAGTTAATCCTTCCTCCATTCGATACTGAAGTAACGGACACAAAATTTCATCGCGATTCCATGCTGTTACATTTTCCGCACCAATATCATCTATTAATAAAAGAGGAACTTTTTTTACATATTCATACTTTTCTTTAAAATCATCATAAAAAGCTTGTCTTAAAAATTCTGGCCAAAAGAGAATAGCACTTTGATATCCTTTTTTAGCGAGCTCATTAAATAAAGCAGCTACTAAATACGTTTTTCCACACCCAAAATTTCCGGATAAATAAAGCCCCTTTTGGTTTGTCTCCTCTGTATAATTTTTTAAAAATTCACCAATCCATAAAATAACTTCAAATCTACTCTTATCATTCTTATAAATACTTTCCATACTAGCATCCTGTAAAGTTCTAGGTGTATTAAAGTATTTTATATTTTTTAAATATTTAGTATTTTTTTCTAATTTTTCTTGATAACGGCAAGTTTTATATTCAAAATCTAAATGACCTTGATGAACCGTTGGAAAATAAACATGTCCACGAATCCTATTTTGACATTCTCGAATATTTTTACACTCTAGGCAATGCCCATATTCTGCAGCTACTTCTTCTAAAAGAGATGTATAATTCTTTAATTCCTTTTTTGGAAGCTTTGTTTTTTTAGCAATTTCTTTAAAAACAGGATTTTTTAATGCTTCCTCATATTCTTTTTCTAAATCTATTTTCACAAAATCTTTTTGATTTAACTCTTTTTCTAAAGCATTCATTCAATCACTATCCTTTTAACATCTTTTCTAAAGCTTCGATTTCTTCTGAGGTTGCTTCATTCGTTTGTACATCTAAATGAAACCAATCTGGCTTTTTATCTTGTTTTACTATTTTTTTAGTAGAAATATTTTTTTTCTTTTTATACTCTTCTTCTGCAATATTCATCGCATCTTCGACTGTTTCAATATTACTTTTTTTCCATTGAGCAGCTATAGTTTCTACAAAGCTTTTTGTTAACTTATTATTATTAATTCTAAGCACATAATCTACTAAAACGTTTACTACTCCTGCTTTTAAATCTAAATCTAATAAAAGATATGAAATAATATTTAAATCGCTATTAGTAGGTGTTCCTGATTTATATTTACTACAAATAAAATCATAAGGACTAGTAGTCTCAAAAAGATGAATCATCTGCATTCTTTTAGAAACACCATCTTTAGTAGAACGCAAATACTCAGGCTGATTTTTATAAATTAAACTTGGAAGCTTTCCAAAATTCTCAAATTGATAATATTTACTAGCAAGCTCTCTTAATTTTACTTTATCAATCGTGTGCTTTTCACTGATAGAATTCCTAATTAATTCAACCATGGCTTCATTATCATAATTATATATAGAAGAAATCTTAATTAGAAAAGAACGGACTTCTTTCGTCACACTCCTTGGATTTAACATCTCTTCAGGAATAAAACTTAAAATTGTATTAATATCGATTTTTGAAATAATTTCTAATGGTCGTGTAGACTTACTTCTCAAGTTATAAATTTCTATGTTACGTAAAGAAGAATTCGTCCAAGAAAAAATATCGCTAAATTTGACAGTAACATCTTCATAATTCTTTAAATTCATTGTAGGTATTTTAAAAAACTCTACTCTTCTTTCATATTCGATTGGGCCCAAAGCATTAAAAAGAGCAGTACCCAAAATAGGGTTATTTAAAAATTCTTTTGCACTCATAGGAGAATATAATTCATAAATAAAACTATTTACACTACCCTTTTTTACATAGGTTTTTAATAACCCGATTCCTTCTAACTTTAATCTAGCATCCATCATTTCTTGTACAGTAATCATCATCGTATTTAAAAGTGTATTATGGGTAAATTCTGTAGAAATAAGTTCTAAATGATCTAAATAAGTCCATAATGTGTTGTAAAGATTAATAGCAAGTGCACCAATAAGAGGTTCATATAAACTAACTAATATTTTTCTGTCGTCTTGTAAAACTGTTTTATTTACGACGATAAAGACATCTGCTGGTAAAACTTGATTCATAATCTTCACCTCTTTTTCATTATACCATGATTTTAAACAGTTAAAAGAAAAAACTAAGTTTTCCTTAGTTTTTATTTCATGATAATACAAATAATAAAGAAAGCAACTCCTAAACAGAATGTTAGACGAGTAATAAATAATTCTCCTCCTCTTTCTTTACGGTTACTAAATAAATCGCTATTACTACCACTCATAATATCAGCAGCACTTTCTGCTTTTCCACTTTGTAATAATACTATGGCAATTAAGAGAATGGATATAATAATTAATAATACTTGCATCCCAATTACCTCCTTCAACTAACTAATAATTTATCATATTTAGATAAATAAATCAATATCTAGTCTTTCTTTAATATCGTAACAGATTTTTCTTCAAAGGTAATACTCTTTAATACCTTTCTCATTTCTGGCATCGTAAGATTATCTATCCAGTCATATAAATCATAAAGTACTGTGCCTAATTTTAAAAGGTCACTATTAATAATAGATGAAATAGCATAGACACTGTCACTCTGATAAATGCATCCACTTTTCATTGTTTTCTTTTTTCTGTTAAATTCTACTTCTGTTATTTTTTTCTTCGTAATTTCTTGATCCATCATTTCAATAACATATTCTGGATTTTTAGATTCCATATTTACAACACACAGAATATGATTTTCAGCTTCAATAACATCTATTCCAAAACCACCAGTAATCATATTCTCTTTTTTTAATTTTTCTCTTAAAGGAGAAGTAGAATCTAATTTTAAATTAAAGTAAATACCTAAATAATCTTTCAATTTATTAATATCAAAATTTCCTACTTTGATTTTATAGGCAACAGCTATTTTAGGTATTTCAACATCAAAATGTATCACTTCTTTCTTTTTTAAAACTGTATCTGGCTCTTCTATTTCTTTTAAAATAATTTTTTCCTGTGGCTGATAATTTTTCTTCTCTTGATTTTTTCTAACCAACTCCAAAGTCTTTTTAGCATCTACATTTCCAACCACTGTCAAAAACATATTAGAAGGATGATAAAAAGTGTGGTAACAAGTATATAAATCTTCCTTTGTAATTTTAGAAATACTTTCTACTGTTCCTGCGATAGGATACTTTAAAGGATGATTATGAAAAGAATTAAATAAAACTGTTTCAAAAAGATGCCA
This sequence comes from uncultured Bacilli bacterium, assembly GCA_910584165.1. Classification (GTDB taxonomy): domain Bacteria; phylum Bacillota_I; class Bacilli_A; order RF39; family UBA660; genus UBA5578. Next base: position 329,269 of record CAJTZU010000001.1, read on the forward strand.
ATAAGGAATATCATCATACATTTTAATTTCTTGCTCAATAATTCCTTTTTCTTTTTCAACATTTTCATCTGTAAAATAAGGAGACTGAACAAAATCTAATAAATAATTTAAATTTTCTTCATAAGCATCTGGTCCATTGAACAAATAACTAGTTCTCATATAAGAAGTGCTAGCATTAGAATCAGCACCATTTTTAGTGTAAAAAGCAAAAGGATCCTCTCCATTTTCCTGCTCAAACACTTTATGCTCTAAAAAGTGAGCAACTCCCATAGGAGCTTCAAAAAAATCTTTCTTTCCTGAAGGAATGAAAACATTATCATAACTTCCATACCTAGTAATAAAAGTAGCATAAATATTATTTCCTTTTTTGGGAACAACATGGACAGAAAGACCATTTGGAAGAACTTCCTCATAAATATCTAAATTAAAATGCTTTAGGTGGCTCTTCTTCATGCTCTTCACCTCCCTCTAAAAAGAAAATCGTATCTAATTTTATTTTATTTGCTAAAGCAAGAACTGATTCTCTATCTACACTTTCTATTTTTTGAATACGATTAGGAATCTCATCTGCTCCTAAATATTCTATACCAGCATAAAGAGAAATCATACTCTCTGAACTATCTTCATAAGATTTTAAAGTACTCTTATAAGTAGTAATGGCATCTTCAATATCTTGATTCGAAAACTTACCATTTTTAATATCTTCTAATTGTTCTAATATCAGTGCACATGCCCTATCATATTCCCATGAGTTAATACCAGCACGAATTGTTAAAACGCTCACCAATGGCTGAGAAGAAGAGGAAATACTATAACACAAAGAATTTTTCTCTCTAACATTTTGAAATAGCTTAGAACTTGGGCTTCCGCCTAATATATAATTATAAACATTTAAAACATATCGTAATTCAAAATCAGTTGCCCCTATTATTTGACATCCCATTAATAATTTACTTTGCTTCAAATCTAATTTTTCAGAGCTAAATTTTACATTCTCACGTATGTTTTTAGAATGATAAAAATGACTTTCTGTTTCTTTTTGACGATTTTTAAAAGGAAAATATTTTTCTGCTAAAGATTCTATTTCTTTTTCCTCTACATTTCCAATGACAAAAATATCGATAATATCATTCTCTAATACGTCTAAATAATATTGATATAACTCTTTTCTAGTAATCTTTTCTATATCTTCTAAATATCCACAACTTCTATAAGATAAAACTGTATTTGGTTCCATTTCCTCTAGCAATCTCATCTGCGCATAAAAATCTGGGTTCTCTTTAACGGATACTAAATAATCATCAATAGTATGTCTTGTAATATCAAAGCCAGTTTTCTTAAACCCAGTTTTATCAATATTAGGGTGAAAAATAATTTCACTTAAAAATTGAAAAGACTCTTCTAACATAGATGGTTCTGTATATTTAGGATCTAAAAATAATGCATCTGCTCCCATAATACTGTAATTTCCAGAAATATAATTAGAACCACGGTATTGTAATTCATAAAGTTCTTCTGACTCTATTTCCATATATCTTTTAGATGGATACTTACAAGTAGATTCAAATAAAACATTGATAAGCATATTTCGGAAAGAAATATCTTCCTTTTTTAACTTCCTTTTAAAATTCACTTTTAAAAAAACGGTTTTATATTTATCTGTTTGGATAATATGAAGATTAAAATTTTTCTTCGTAATTTTTTTGTATTTCATTTTTTCACCTACTTACTAACTAATTGAAATACTAATTATTCTTTAATATTGTGTTTCATTTTTTCATTAATATGACAACTAAATCTTTAAAACAGACTCTAAGGCAAGTTCTATCATATCTTTTAAAGAGTTTTGTCTTTCTCTACTAGTAGTTTCTTCTTTTGTTACCAAATTATCAGAAATAGTAAGAATACAAGCTGCTTTTTTTCCTAATACTGAAGCATTATGGAATAAAGCAAAAGATTCCATCTCACAAGCAAGACAACCATACCTCTCATAAAGTTCTTTAAAATTATCATTTTCTTTATAAAAAACATCACTGCTATGAATACAAGCAATTGTTAAATGTTTTCCTAACTCTTGAGCAGCTTCTTGAATATGAAAATTAAGTGGAAAAGAAGCTTCCTTAAATTCATCTTTGCTGCCGTTTTGAGTACTTCCATAACTAGATTCTGAATAACACTTTTGTACTAATAATAAATCATATAAATTTAAATCTTTTGTATAAGCACCTGCTGTACCAATTCGGATAATCTGCTCTACTTCATATTCTTTGTAAAGCTCATAAGAATAAATACCAATACTAGGCATTCCCATTCCAGAACCCATAACCGTTACTTCTTTTCCTTTATATGTTCCAGTGTAAGCTAACATTCCTCTTACTTGATTTACCAATCTTGGATTTTCTAAAAAATTATCTGCAATATATTTTGCACGTAATGGGTCACCTGGCATAATTACTGTTTTGGCAATATCTCCTTTTTTAGCTTCTATATGTGGTGTCATAAACTTCCCTACTTTCTAACTCTATTTTCTAATGCTGCTGCATTCACATCAACATTGTCAACTGGTTTATCTAAAAATATTTTTTTAGATAATACATCTTTAAGTGTTTGATTCCATATTCTTTGAATAGAAATCATTGTCCTTTTTAAAATACCTAAATTACCATTAGCCGCACATACTTTTTCAATATTTGGCAATTCCTTTCCTACCGTATGAATAATATCTTCTCCTAATACAGATTTGTTCAATTTTCCTAAATGCATTAAAACAATATACTTTTTTTCAAATCTAGTAAGATAAATATTTCTTTCACTTTCTAACCATTCATCTTCTCTACAAGCATTTAAAAATTCAAGATTTTGTGTTGTTATCGATAAATAATCATTCTTTGTATTTTCATAAGAACTAATGCGATTTTTTAAAAATTGGATATAAAAAGACATTTTAAATAATAACTCTTTATACTCCTCTATTGTTTTCAATTCCTCTTGGGAATATCGAGTCTCGTAATATTTTCTTTGATCTCTCATACCTTTATAGTCTAATAAAACATCTGCCAATGTTTTTTTCGTCCCATCCTCATAATAAAATTTTTTCAAAAATGGATAAGCAGCAAGCAGTTCTGGCTTCTTTTTTATTAAATCATCAAACAATTCTTCCCTAGTGGTAAACAATAGTCCAACGCTTCTATTAGAAGTAATTTTTCCAAATTCAGATCTCGCTTTTCTATAAACTCTATCTTTCATCTTTTTTGCTGCCTTTGGAGAAATCTCCTTTAGATAACGATAAGTTAAAATTCCTCCCCGAATTCTAGAATCTCTTTCAACAGAAACTCTCTCATAATTAGTAGAATAATAAGAGTTTCCTATAAAAGCATACAGCAAAGTATCTTGTAGCCATTCATATGTACAATAAGAAATAGAAAGTTGTTTTTTCTTTTTGATTTGTATTTCATGATTAATTTCATGAAATAAAGTCTCTAATGAATCTGTTCTTCCCTTCCTTAATGTTGCAACATGAGAACTACTAAGTTCAATACCTTCTTCACAGGCGCTTCCCCAACTACCTCGTTTTTTCTTTATTTCTATTTTACAATTTTCTATGCCATTTTCCTTTAAAAAGTAATATCCTAAACATTGAATACAAAAAAATACTAAAGAAAGAGGACAATTCTTTCCTTTTTTTTCTACTAACCTCTTTATAATAAGATTAGGAAATTCAACAGGGACAGAACTACAGTCAAGCGCTAAAATTTTTTCTACATCTTTTTTTCGATGCTTTTTAAAAATAGAAAAATTTCCTGCCTGTAATTCTAATAAAACAGAAAGTAAAATGGGAGAAACATCTTCTTTTTCCGTCATTTCTGCTTTCCCCCTTCCTGTTCTACTAATTCTAAATCACACTCTAATGCTTTCCTATAATATTCTATAGCATCCTCATTTTTTCTTTCTAAATAATACTTTAAAAAATACTGATCTTTTAATAACTCCTCTAATAGAACTTCTTCTTGATCCATTCCTTCTAAAAATATATTTTTCATACAACCCTCCAAAAATACGAAAAGAGAATAAATCTAGTTATCCTCTTTATCTTCATTTTGATATTCATTAACATTAATAGCAATCCCTACTACCAAAATATACGATAAAGCATAAATCCAAATCATTAAAATAACAATATTTGAAAGACCTCCATAAAACAAGTCATAATTAGAAAAATGATTTGCATAGTAAGAATAAATTAAAGTGGCAATCATCCAACCAATCGTAGTAAACGCAGCCCCTTTTGTTGTATATTTACTAAAGATTTTCCAGTCCGGCGCTATCGTATAAATCAGTTTAATAAAAATAAAGATAATTAACATCGCCAAAGGCCATCGCAAATAAAGAAGGACTCGATAAATTAGAGCAACCAATGACTCTGAGCTTATCATTGCTAATAACTGTTTTAAAATAATATCACCAAACGCTAGTACTATTAAGGTAAAAATAAATAAACCTATCATTAAAGTAATAATAAAGATAGATTTCACTCTTCTTTTTATCAAATCAGAATGAGGAAACCCATATAAAGCATTCGATGCTAATATAATAGAATGAGCTCCATTACTGGCAATAATAAATCCAGTTAACATAGAAATTCCTACATTAGTATCGAATCCTTTTCCCTCTAAAAGAGGAACCATTAAATTTACAACATCTTTTGGAAAAGCTTCTGTAATTGCCTCCACGATAGTCGTCATCGATATAGAGAAAAAGGATGCAATTAATCCTACTAAAATCAATATCGGGAAAACTGATAAAACTAAAAAGAAGGCAATTTGTCCTGGTAAAACACGTACCATTGGATTCGTTACAATATCCCATAGTTTCTTCAAACTATCCTTTAATCTCTTCATACCAATCCTCTTCTATTTTTCTACTACATGAACTAAATCTTTTGAAATCTCTTCTAAGGCACGACCAATCGATTTCTTAGAAGTATACTCCGTTTCTTTCATTTGATAATACTCTTTTTCATCCATTTCTTTTGCTCTTTTAGAAACAATATTAACTAATAAATATTTAGATCCTACTTTCGCTAATAACTTATCAATAGATGGATATATCATAATCTCACTCTCCCTTATTATTAGAATATCTCATCTACTATAAAACTGCAACGAATTTACAAAAAATTGACAAAACTTTACATCATTTAATAATTTCATAAATAAGCGGAGCTTTTTCAATAGGTTCATCTTCAATTGTAAAGCAATCTAAAATATCATTTACTTTTACATCTATATCATCTAAATATACTTTTAATAATTCTTCATTTACTTCAATAAAGTCGCCCACTTTATGATTTAAAAGAAGACCAACCTGATAATGAATTTTATCTTCTTTTTGTAATCTACCTGCACCTATTTTTCTTGCAATCTCTCCAAGTCCTAAAGCATCAATATGTGTAATATATCCAGCTTTCGCACTTCTAACAGAAAATATACGATTAGAAATCTCTAATTTTTCTAAATCTCCACCTTGTGCTTTCACCATTTCTTCAAATTTTTCATAAGCAGCACCTGTATTAAATTTTTTAAAACATTGTTGCTCTGCTTCCTCTAACTCAATCTCTTCTACAGAACTTACAATTAAACCTGCAGTTTTGATAATAAGTTCCATAACATCTTCTGGTCCCATTCCTTTTAAAGCATTCATAGATTCTTTTACTTCTAAAGAATTTCCAATTGCAAATCCTAGTGGTTCTTCCATGTTAGTTAAAATACAAATTGTTTTCTTCTTATACTGATTACCAATTTCAATCATGGTATGAGCAAGTTCACGAGCACTATCTATCGTTTTCATCAAAGCACCATTTCCTACCTTTACATCAATAAAAATAAGATCTGCACCACTTGCTATTTTCTTAGACATAATACTAGAGGCTATTAATGGAATAGAATCTACTGTACCAGTCACATCTCTTAATGCATATAATTTCTTATCTGCTGGAACTAGATTTCCAGACTGACTAATAACAGAAACCCCCACTTTATTTACTTGATTCACAAATTCTTCTCTAGATAATTCTACTCGATATCCTGGAATAGACTCTAACTTATCAACTGTTCCGCCAGTATGTCCTAGCCCCCTTCCACTCATCTTTGCTACTTTTAAGCCAAAAGAAGCAAGTAAAGGCGCTAAAATAAGAGTCACTTTATCTCCTACACCGCCAGTAGAATGTTTATCTACTTTCGTTCCATCAATTGCACTTAAATCAATTTTATCACCACTGTTTATCATAGCATCAGTTAAATAAAAAATTTCTTCCTTTTCCATTCCATTTAAAACAATTGCCATTAAAAGAGAACTTACTTGATAATCTGCGATTTCTCCTTTTAGCATTCCCTCTATCCAAAAATTTATTTCTTCTTTTGTTAAAATTTTCTTATTCTTCTTCTTTTCAATGATTTCTAAAATTGTCATATTATCACCATAATTATTGTAACATAAAGGGAAAGAAAAAGGAAGAGTTGCTCTTTTAGTAGATACAACCTACCTATCATTAAAATTTAGACAATTAAAATAACATATTTTATTTTTTCTTTTTAAAAAAATTTTTTGTGGCAAAAATACCAGCCAACCAAAAAGGTATTGAAAAGAAACATAAGGAATATGTTTTACTAATAATTGCTATTACACTCATAATAATTAAAAAACCAAACCAAAATGTTAAAAATGCAATTACTGGCAAATAAGAAAAAATATTTCTAATTTTTCCAATAAAAGAAAGTTGCTTTGAATTTTTTAAAAATAAAGATAAAAAATCCAATAAAGTTAAAATTGTTATTGCAAAAAAGACTACTGTAAAAGGCAGTGAAATCAAAAAGACAGTAACATCTAAATTAGTAATTTTAAAATAAAAAAAGTAGATAAGACAGAAAAGCATTATAAAACTTACAATAAGTCGAATCGTAATTGTTGCATAAGAACTAACAACCGCCGACTTTTCTATAAAATTTTCAAAATTCTGTTCTAATTCCTCTCTTCTTAATTTTTCTTGTTCTAATTCAAAAGAATCTTTTTTTACTTTTTTCTTTTTAGGAAAAAAACTATAAATAGAATAACCAATTAAATAAATTCCTACTGCTATAAAAATAAAAATAATAATTAATGATAATCCATAAGAACTTAACATATCAAAAATAGAAAATAAATTTTTTGTTCCTGTTATTAAGGCATAAATAATAGAAGTTGCATAGATTAATCCAATACCAACCATTATTAAATTTATATAGTCCCACCTGTTATTCTTTTTTTGACCTTTTAAATCCATTAGAGATTGAAAAGAATAACTACTAGCAATAAGACAAATTAAAATTATTAAAAAACACCATTCTGATAATTCTACTCCTACAATCTTAGCCTGTTGAGGATTTTCTTTATGATATCTAATTTTTCTTGGTGTTCCTTCTTTTGGGACAAAAGAAGTGCCATAGTTTGTATTGACTTGATAAGAGGTTCCATTTACATAATATTTGTAAGTTAAGCTATAAGTAGCACCATCATCATCTCTACTATAAACACTTGAACTTACATAAGCTCCAACAACTGTTTCATAATCTTGATATTTTTCTTTTTCTTTCAGTACTTGATAAATACCTAGTATTGATGTAATAATCAATAAAAAAGTAAAGATAGTGCACCTTATAATTTTCTTTGTTCTACTATTCATGTTTTACTCCTCATTTCTACTTTAAGAATATAATGAGAAAAAAAATCTGTCAATGAAAAATGAGAATTGAAATGTATAACAAATGACAATAAAAGCAGATTACTCTGCTTCTTTTGGCTTATTGCTTGATAGAAAAGTAACTTTTTCTGCCACTACTTCTACTAATTGACGTTTATGCTCTTCATCTGTCTCAATTTTTCTACTTTGAATGCGACCCTTAATTCCTACTAAATCTCCGCTTTTGCAATATTCTGTTGTGCTTTCTGCAACTCCTTTCCACATTACACAAGAGATAAAATCTGTTTCGTATTCTCCATTAGAATTTTTGAAAGATCTTGGAACAGCCAATGTCATACGTGCTACTTTCTTTCCATTCTCTGTCTCTCTTAGTTCTGGGGTTTGAACAATTCTTCCGACTAATACCGCTTGATTTAACACAATTTTTCCTCCTTTCATGAAGCATCATACTACACTTTTTAAAAGAAGGAAAAAGTATGTTTTTTATATTTAAAGAAAAAAAATTTACTATTTTTTAATTTCCAAATATTCATATTTCATTTTTAGAAAAGAAAAACTATCAAAAAAACATCTTTCGATGTTTTTTATTTTTTTAAAAATAATTTTTTAGTAAAGCATTTAGTTCTACCGCATATTCCATTGGTAGTTCTTCTCTAAATCTATCAATAAATCCCATAATAATAAGTTCCTTTGCTCTTTCTTCGCTAATTCCTCTACTCATCAAATAAAATAATTTATCCTTACTAATTTTCGCCACTGTTGCTTCATGATTCAACTGAGAGGAATTATTCTCTACAATATTCTTAGGAATTGTATCACTTTTAGATGCCTCATCTAAAATAATAGTATCACATTTTACCATAGATTGAGAATGATGAGCCTCTTTTGTAATCCTAACAGTTCCACGATAATTAGACTCTCCTCCGTTAGCTGCAATCGATTTACTAATAATATCGCTAGTTGTATAAGGTGCTAAATGAATCATACGAGCTCCAGCATCTTGGATTTGACCTTTAGATGCAACAGCAATTGAAATACATCTTCCTTTAGCATAAGGGCCTGATAAAATACAACCGGGATATTTCATATTTGCTTTAGAGCCAATATTGCCATCAATCCATTCCATCAAACCATTTTCTTCCACTATTGCCCTTTTTGTAACTAAATTATAAACATCACTAGACCAATTTTGAATAGTTGTATACCTACATTTAGCATTTTTTCCAACAAATATTTCTACTACAGCAGCATGAAGAGAATCCTCCGAATAAGTAGGCGCTGTACAACCTTCCATATAATGCAATTCAGCTCCTTCATCTACAATAATTAAAGTTCTTTCAAACTGCCCCATATTCGCGCTATTAAGTCGAAAATAACTCTGTAATGGCCTATCTATTTTTGTATAAGGTGGAACGTAGATAAAAGTTCCCCCACTCCATACAGCACCATTTAAAGCCGTATATTTATTTTCACCTACATTTACTAAATGATTAAAATATTTTTCAAATAACTCAGGATATTTTTTTAAAGCTGTATCAGTATCGCAAAAAAGAATATTCTTTTCTTCTAATTCTTCTATCATGTGATGATAAACGACTTCACTTTCATACTGTGCTCCAATTCCAGCTAAATACTTTTTTTCAGCTTCTGGTAAGCCTAATTTATCAAAAGTATCACGAACATCTTCTGGTACATCTTCCCAACTTTTTTCTACTTTAGAGGAAGCTCTTGTTTTATAATAAGTTATGGTATCAAAATCAATTTTTAATTCGGGTCCAAAAGAAGGTTGAGAAAAATCCTGAAACTTTTGATATGCTTTTAGTCGAAAATTGCACATCCATTCAGGTTCTTCTTTTAATCTAGATATTTCTCTTACTTTTTCCTCATCTAAACCCTTGATTTCCATAAAACCACCTATTTATTATTATACAAGAAAAAATAAAAAAGAAAAAGAAAATCAATACAATTTTTAATTTTCTTTTTTATTCATTTTTCAATTTTTCATTTTTTGTTTGAATTCTTTGCTTAGGAAAAGAAATAATTTTACTCTTTTCTTTGATTTTTTTACCTTCTCCTAAATATTCTTCATGATACCATTTGTAAGTTTCTAATGCGTGTTTCATTAACTCTGGTAATGATTGTTCTGGAAATGTTGCTTGATGAATAGTGTAAGCATATAAAGACTCTCTATCTAAGCGTGCTAATGTATCTATAGCAATAATGCCCTCTATCATAGGAACAATTTCAAAGATTTGATAGGAAAAAATATCAATTGCAACACCTTTTTCTACGATAACAGGACGTAAAGTATCCACCAAAAACTCTAAAAACACGCCCTCTTTATCATATTGTGTTTCAGAAAATTGCACTACACGTGCAACCATCAAATTAATGACTGGTGTCATGATTTTCTAAATCTCCTAATATTTTTTCAATTCCCCACCATGGTAATAAAGCACACTTTTTTCGGTTTGGTTGTTTATAAATATCATCATATACAATTGCTTGTTCTAGAATTTCAGCATCATATTCCTTCTCATCTATCATATTTGCATAATTCTTTAAAATAAGAATTGCCTCTTCTACTGTCTTTCCCATTAAGGTATCCACCATAATAGAAGAAGAACTTGTACAAATAGCACAGGCCTCCCCATCAAAATGAATATCAATAATCTGATTATTTTCTATCTTCACTTGTACCTTTACTTCATCAATACAAGATTCATTATTCATATCCGCAAATAAATAGTCTTTATCCTCTACTAATCCCTTATTTCTAGGATTTTGATAATGATCTAAAATAATACCTCTCTTTAAATTTGGTTCCATCCTTTTCCTCCTTTAATTCAATACTTTTTGTTTCTCTTCATTTTCACCATTTTTCTGATTTTGTAGTTCTTTATCTAAAAGAGAACCAGTCACTGTATAGAAATCTTCTCTACAAATTAATTTTAATAATTCTTCTTTTACTAGTCTAATATCAATAGTATCTAAAACTTTAGCTGCTGCCGAATGTTCATTTCCGCCACCGTTAAATATATGCATAATACTGGCAATATCCATACCACCTAATGAGCGAGCACTAATACCAACTTGATTTTCACCAATTCTTCCAATCGCAAAAGCCGCATCCACTTTATATGGCAATAGATAATCAGCAGCTTTTGCTAATTCTACTTGTGTATAAAGAGTATAAGGATTTTCTTTATTCATGATAATGGCAACATTATGAATCGTATAAGGTATGAATTCTGTACCATCAATTAAATGCTGAACCTTTCTATCATTAGAAAAATCTTCTACAAATAAATCATTAACATCTTGAATAGATACTCCTCTACTAATCAATTTTGCTGCTATTTCTAAGGTCCCTTTTGTCGCGTTTTTCTGTAACTTATTTGTATCTAAAAAAATTCCCGCTAAAAAAGTTTTAGCCAACGGACCACTGATAGTAATATTAAATAATCGAAACAATCTCGTTATCATTTCACAAGTACTAGAAGAATTAATATCAACAAATTTAGATTCTGCTAAAATCGTATGCTCATCTTCCTTGTGATGGTCTAAAATGACAATATTTTGAAATGTTGATAGTTGTTCATTCAATTCAGGAGGTATCAAATTAGTTTTATTAACATCCACTGTAATTAATAAATCATTACCAGTGCGCTCTTGTTGTAACTCGCTAGATTTTATAACCGGATATACCACTAAAATTGGCTCATAAATACTTCTAATTCCAGCAGTCATAGTTAAAATATTATCATCCACAATTAAAACCACTGGTTTAGAAAAATGTCTACAAATTTCTGCCATTCCAATAGCTGCTCCTATCGCGTCAAAGTCTGCATTAACATGCGGTGAAATAAAAACTTTATCACTATTTTTTATTCTATTTTCTAAGACACATTTAAATTCTTTTAAATTTCTTTCCAACGAAATCCCCTCTGAAATTCTATACTAACACTTTCAAATTTGAATGTCAATTTGTGCAAAAGAAAAGAAGCTATCTAGCTTCTACTATTAATTTAATAGCGGTTCTTTCCTCTCCATCAATTTGAATGTCCGTAAATGCTGGAATGCAAACTAAATTTTTTCCTGATGGAGCAACAAATCCACGAGCAATGGCAATTGCTTTAATGGCTTGATTAAGTGCACCTGCCCCAATTGCTTGTATCTCTACTTCCCCTTTTTCTCTAAATACATTAGCAAGTGCTCCTGCTACAGAATTGGGATTTGATTTAGTCCCTACTTTAAGTGTTTCCATAAATAATATTTCATTCCTTTCTACAATTAAATATATGAAAGAAATAATAGATTAGAACTATTATTTATGAATAACAATCGCACTATCCCTATCTGTTTTAATTCTTTTAAAACCTCTACCAGTAGAAATGGAATAAATTGTAGAAGTATATCCACCAGATACAAATAGCTTATAAAGTTCAAAGGAAAGATACAATTGATAGCTACCATTATCAATGTTGCTAATAAAATCATCACTTGTTACACAAGGATTTTTACCTTTTTTAATGGAAGCAAACCATTCTGGTTTTCTTTCAATTTCATAATATGCTAACCACCCATTTCCTTTTAATAATGGCATGATTTTATCAGCTACTACCTTGTAAAATTCTTTAGGTTCAATAAAATTATGAACATTAGATAATAATGCACAATCAAATATATTTTCAGGTAATTCTAATTTATCCACTTCCAAAATATCACAAGTAGTAAAATGAAAGTAAGCATCTTCTAATCCTTCTCTTACCTTATCATAAAATTCTTTATTTTTCATATAAAGATAAGTAACTACTCTCATGCTATGATGAACTTTAAAATTTTTCTCATCTAATAAAAGCCAATCTTGAAGTAGAGATTTTCCACCTTTATTATAGATTAAATACCAATACATACGCGCTGGAGACTCTGGAACTTTCGATAAAAGATAATCCATTGTCTTTTCATTTAAAAATCTATCAGTTAAGGGATTTACTAAAAATTGAAAAAATTCATCATAAGTTAAATAATAAGCTGACCATATTTTTAAACAATCAATATAAAATTGTTTTGAATTAATATCTATACTATAAATGTCTTTTGCCCCTAAGCCTATTAAATCAAGAGAAGTATCATAAGAAGCTCCAATAGTAAATGCACTGGCATTTTTAGGAATTCCTTGAGCTTTTATATAATTGTTATTTTCATTACTGAATAATGCTGGATGTGCTTTAACATAATGTAGTTTCGCATCATTGATAGAACCAAATATAGTATGAGATGGAGTTCTACCATAAAATTCTAAAGATTCTTCAAAATCTTTTTTCGCATCCTCATAATTAATACTAGATGAAATCTTCACACCGCATCCCCCCAAAAAACATTAGTATTATAGCACATTTAAAAATACAGTCAAATTTTTTTATTTTGGTATTGACAAAATAAAAAATAATCCGTATAATTAAAAATGTCTGATGCGGGTGTAGTTCAATGGTAGAACTCCAGCCTTCCAAGCTGATAACGTGGGTCCGATTCCCATCACCCGCTCCATTTAAAATTAAAGCGTGAATTTTATTCACGTTTTTATTTTGCATTTTGCGGGTGGTCGGACCCACAGTTATCAGCATTATATAAATATTCTATAATATCATCAAATAAACTATACCACTTTATTTGTACACAAAATCTATCTTTTTCATATTTTGGATTATAATTTAGACATCTTGTTTTCGGCTGTACTATTAGCTTTCCGAAATGAACAGCTGTAGAATCGATATTTTTCTTTGAAGAAAGAATCTCATAAATTTGTTTTCGTGTTAACCACAAAAAACTATTTGGTTCTCCGCATATCAAAGCATCTATCTGATATTCAGAATTATTTCCTCTTGTTACAAACTTCTCTATTGCTCTTTTTACAAATTTCTCTTCATTAAAAAAAGAATTTATATTGTCAATAGATTGCTGATGCTTTTGTTTATATTCTTCTACTGATAAGCGTCTTTTCCCACTTCCATTTATCGTTCCATCGGCATAATGATATTGTAAATAAGCATCAATAATATCTTTAGGTACATCATTTTGTAAAAGAAAATTTACAAAATTAGTGATAGTATCTACATGTACAGAATTTCTAGAACCTTTTTTTATACTAATTCCCTTCATGCCATTTTCCACTTTTATAAATATATCACTTTTTTGTGGAAAATGATTTCTCCAACATTTTATAATACTATCTGGGTGCGCACTTGGATATAGGTTAAATAATAATTCTTGCCCCGATAAATCTAAAGAACTAATTCTTTTTCCATTAAAATATTTTACAAATGCATATTCATTATCAAAACCATTACTATTATCTAGCATGCAATTACCTCCTATTATATTATTATTGATGAAGTGCTAATTTCCTTTTTTCAGTAAAACTTACAAAATAAATATACTAGCATTGAATTTTATTCTCGATTTATATATAATAAATATAATTAAATAAGGAGAATTTTATGGAATTGCGAAGAAAGACTATTGAAAATGATGAAGAATATTTAAGACAAACTTCCTTACCAGTTGATTTTCAAAATGATAATTATATGGAATATATTGATTCTTTAAAAAGCTACTGTAAAACAGCTATAGTGTTCGCATTAGCGCCTATTCAAATTGGTATTCCTAAAAGATTAATTTATATTAGAAATACTTCCCAAGATATGAAAAATAATTATGCAGAAGAATATGATGAAAGTATCCTTTATATTAATCCAACTATTATTTCATCAAAGGGGCATACAAAATTTTTAGAAGCATGTGACAGTTGTAAAGTTACCAAAAATGGAAGATTAGTTTATTATGCTGGAATAGTAGATAGACCTTATTCCATAGAAATAGAATATTATGATATTCATGGTGTAAAACATCAAAAGACGATTGAAGGATTTGAAGCAACTGTATTCTCTCATGAATATGATCATTTAAATGGCATTCTTCACATGGATAAATCTAGTGAAATTTTTGAAATGACTTTAGAAGAAATGCAAGCCTACAGGAAAGAACATCCTTACGAAATTCTTTCCAAAGATTGCGAGTTTCCTCCAAAACAAAAACTGATTACAAAATCATAAGTTTATAAGGAGTAATAAAATGAATAATCTAATTATTGAAAAATTAGAAAAGAAAGACTTAAAAGAAGATGTTTCTATTTATGACACCAATCATAATTTAAAAACGAACTTTCAAAAATTACTTTCAGAATACGATAAAATCTATCAAAATCCAGACTATCACAATATTGTTGCAAAACTAGATGGGAAAATTGTTGGTATGGCAACGATTGTTATTAACCATGACATTGTTGAAGAATTACATCCCTTTTTAACCGTTTGGAACTTAGGCGTTCATAAAGACTATAGAAGGCAAAAAGTCGGCACACACCTATTAGACTATATCTATAATTATGCGAAGAATTTAGGATGTGATTTTATTGCACTAATCGCGGAAAAAGATAATATCTCAGCTCAAAAATTTTATGAGAGTTTAGGATACCAAAAAGAAATAGGTTTTATTCAATTAATCGATAAAGAAATATGGTAATTTCAACAAAAAAGATGCTTTTAAAAGCATCTTTTTTATTATTTCCATAAGTCTATTACCTCTAATAAATTATCTAGTTTTTTGTAAGCAAGCCTAACTGTCTCCTCAGAAGGTTCCTTAATATCTGGAATCAAAATTGCTTTCATTCCCGCACTTGCTGCTGCTTTAATTCCTGAGTCTGAATCTTCTAAAGCTATTGCATTTTCTGGTTTTACATTTAATATTTCACAACTTTTTAAATAGATTTGTGGATCTGGTTTAGGAATAGTAACCATATCTCCACCAATGATATAATCAAATACTTTAATATCTAAATTAGCTTCCCCAAATCTAGTATGAATTTTTTCAAAGCTAGAAGAAGATGCAATCGCAATCTTGATATTTTTAGACTTCAAAAAAGAAATTAACTCTTTTAGCCCCTTTTTTATTTGCAATCCATTTTCTAAAACATCTTGTGCCATAAACTTTTTATTGAGCCTTCTAAACGCATCAGGGTCAAAACCTTCTCCCATTGCTTCCTTTAATTTAGCATCTATCGCATCTTTCCTTTTTCCCATACACTCTATTATTAAACTAGTAGGAACTTTATATTTATAAACCTCATTTGTTTTGATAACGGAATCAAGCCAAAGCTTTTCTGTATCAAACATTAGCCCATCCATATCAAAAACAACTGCTTCTATATTATCCATTATAATCATTCCATTTTCATTATACCAAATATAAAAAAATATTGCCATTATATGCTATAATATGATTGAAAGGAATGGAAAGATATGAATATAAAAAATATTGTCTTTGATATTGGTGGTGTTTTAGCAAATCCTAAAAATAGGCATTGGTTTATTACACCTAATTTTTGGAATATTATAAATCGAGATTCGATTGATGAGGTAGAATTACAAAATAGTTTGAAAAACAACTTATCATTACAAACACAAAATCCAAAAACAGAAAAAGAGGAACATAAAATGTTTTCTAACTATTATTATCAGGTTTTAAAAGATATTCATTATCCTGTAAATAGAGAAATCAGTGATAAGATTGCAGATGATTGTGTCTATAATGATGAAAAATTTATCTTTTATAATGACGTCCAAAATAACTTAGAAGAACTTTCTAAAAAATATAATCTCTATATTGTATCAAATGGATGGCCTTCTTCTCTTAGAATATTAAAGAATCAAAACATTAAAGATTATTTTCATGAAATCTTTATCTCTTCTATGTATTCTACAATGAAAGAAGATAAACTATTTGATTTATTTTTAGAAAAAACAAATATAGAGCCACAAGAGACACTCTATATAGATGATAGAAGACATATTTTAGAAAAAGCCAGTGAATATCCATTCCACCTATTACTAATGGATAGAAAAAAATTGTATACAGAAAGCAAATTTAAAATTATAAATAATATGAATGATATTTGGGAGGTATTAAAATGAAAATAGCTACTTGGAATATTGGTGAGGATGAGCGATACGAAGATTGTAAGCTTACAATGGATTCTTATAGGTATATAATAGATACTATCAAAAAAGAAAAATTAGATATTATTTGTTTGCAAGAAGCGATTACTAGTTCAGATATTTTACCTACAATTGCTAGTTATATTAAGGAAAAGACGGATTTAAAATATCATATAGAATATGAGCTTTCAGATTCCCACATCAATATTGGCTCAAGAATGGGAGTTGTTATATGTTCTAAATATGAAATATCAAACTGTGAATTATTACCACTAGAAAATCCTTATCTTGTTTATAGCAAGGGCGAAAATACTACCTACTACTCTCATGATAAAGGTTTTATTATAGCAAGCATTAATAGTTTAACAATTATAACAGGGCATTGTCTTCCCTTTCATGCCTTTAAAAAAGATATATTAGAATATTTATCAATCTATCAAAAAGCTGATAAGACTTTTGAAAAGTTATTTAGAAATAATAATGTTATACTATGTGGAGATTTTAATTATGATGATATTCCTATAATATTTCCAAATACAATGAAACTTGGTATCGATTGCATCCAATGTCCTACTAGAAAAGATAAACAATTAGACCATTTTATTATTTCTAAAAATATAAAATGTCTGCATAGTGAAGTTATAGAAAATCCTTTTGATCACAAATTAGGCATTTTTGAAATTCAGGAAAATTTATAAAAATACTATTAAAAAATTGGGAAAATATAGAAGCTAAAAATCAAATTATTTATCGTCACTATATAAAGTAGAGCAATAAAAAGAAACATCTAATTATTTAAATGTTTCTTTTTTATATTCTTCCCTTGTCATACCATACGAATAAAGTTCTTCTGGTTCTTCTAAAAAAGTATATTTCATTTGATAATTATGATTTCTTCTTTGAAATCCTAATTTTTCCATCAATTTCCAAGAAGCTATATTTTTAATAGCTGCACCTGTTTTAATTTCATGAATTCCTACTTCTTCAAACATGTATTTTAAAATCTCACTAGCACATTCCGCAGCTAATCCTTTACGTTGATGTTTAGGATTGATAAACCATCCAATCCCTCTAATACTAACATCTTTAATTTTTCCATCTTCTAAACTAGCTTCATGAACACTAATCTGCCCAATACATTCATTATTTTCTTTTAGTATAATACTCCACTGAAAAGTATCTGGATAATGGGCTCTTTTTAATTTCTTATATTGCCAAACTTTTTCTTCTTCCCAATCTAAACTCATCTTAGTCGTTAGATAATATTTATTCACATCTGGAATACATAAAATCTCCCATAAAGTTTTTAGGTCCTCTTCTTGTGTTGGACGTAATAAAAGACTTTCTGTTTCCATTACTTTACTACCAATAAAATTCATAAATTCCCCTATTACTCAATATTTCCACCATGACAATGAAGTTCAAATATTAATTTTTCACCTTTAAAAACTTGTTCTATGCCTGTAAAATTTTCTATTGTTCCATTAGAAATGAAAGTATAAGTATATTCTCCATTTTCAAAATGACTTGGTCCCCTAAGTGGAAGAACAGTGCTATCTTCTCCTACTTTAGAAAGAGCAGTACGAAGCACTTTATCCATCATTTCTTCTGTAGCAGTTTCATCTAAAGTAACACCATAATAATTCATCCCCCACTTTGGAACATCACTTTCTCGATATACTACCTCTTCTCCTATAAATTTAGTTGTTCCAAAATAAGTGTCATGATACTTCATAATTTCGCCTTCTATTTCAGTTTCATAATGATAGTCGTTAGATCCTAATCTACTAGCTTTCACTTTTTCAATAGTAGCATTCGCATAAGTTGACTTTTTAGCGCTTACTAAGAATCTTGTTAAAAGACTGGCATCCAAATCATTAAAATTTGGAAGTTGATGTTTTGGCAAACCTATACTAACAGCATAATCCTGCATCATTTTATAATCTTCTTTTTTCTTTCTATCTAAGCAAAATACTTTATTCGAAAAAACTACATAATGATACTTTTCATTTCTAAAATCGCAATACCAATTACTACAATGTTTGATATCTATTAATTTGCTAAGTCTTTCAGCATAGTCATTTATCTTTTCTTCTGGAATTAAGACTGTATCCATAGTCCATCTATCTAACCATGGAGTTTCTTCTGCCTCTGTAATCATTTCTTCTTCCTGACTAATAACAACCAATTCTTTTATGATAGAAATATCTACCAAACTCTCTTCTATTATGACACCTTTATAATTCATATCATCACCTACTTACTCAAATTGATTTGCTAGCTGATCAATCGTAATTCCACCATTTCCTAAAAAATCAATAGCAACTTCATCAAACGCTTTACTTCTAAATTTATTTAATTTCTCATAATCTTCTGCTTCCATATTAAAATTTAAAGCATTTAGATTTTCTTTAATTCTTTCCATATTAGTAGATTTTATAATTGGGAATATTCCCTTTTCTTTTACTATCCAATTAAGTAAAATTTGATTTTGAGTCTTACCATATTTTTCTGAAAGTTCCACTAATTCTTTATAGTTTCTTTTAGCTGTCCTATTTCTTCTAAGAGCTTGATAAGCCATAAAATAAATGTGATTCTGCTTACAATACTCTAATACGCGAATATCTTCATAAAGTTTACATTCTAAATTATAAACACCTTCAAAAAAGTCGATAGGAACAACACTATTTACTGCTTGTAATTGCTCTAAACTAGCATTACTAATACCAATATGTCTTACCTTTCCAACACTCACTAATCTAGCGATTTCCTTATAAACATCCACTAAAGGAAGTGTAGAATAATCTGGCCTATGAAGTTCTAAACTATCTACGTATTCAATATTTAAAATTTCTAAGTACTGATTTAATTGTTTTTCAATATCAAAAATAGAAGTAATTGTCGGTTCTAAATTTACATTAATAAATAATTTACTACGGTCTACTTTCTCTAATAATTTTCTCATTTCTCTTACCACTTTTCCATCATTATAAAGCAGATAAAGTGATAAGTAATTTTGACCATTTTGAATAGAGTATAAAAGACTATCGATATCCTTTTCAAAATTTTCATAATCTATTTTCCAAGTTCCAATACCAATTGGAAAAATTTGTTCTTTTGCTACCATACTATTTTTCTTCCCTTTCCATAAACTCAGATTCTCTTTCTTTAAAGAAATCATAATACACTCTAATATTAGGCAGTTCCGTCCACTTTCTAGGCACAACAGGAACAGAATCTAAATCATAAATTTTTGCTTCTAATAAATTTAATAAAAATGGAGAATGGGTAGAAATAATAAATTGACAATTATAAAATCTAGCAGAATCCTCTATAAATTTTTTTAATTTGAGTTGATTCTCTGCCGATAAACTATTTTCAGGTTCATCTAGTAAATAAATGCTGTCTTCTTTTATTTCTCTTTCCCAGAACATTAAAGCAGATTCTCCATTAGATTGTTCTACAATATTGTTGTTTCCAAGTCTATCCCGAACAAACTTCGACATGCTTTTCGTTTTAGAATCATATACATCTCTTAATTCTTCATAGTTATCAAAATTACTATTTCCATGAAATTTATGTTCTAAATATTCTCGGCTCAATTTTTCTTTTTTTCTATTAACATTCGTATTAATAGAACGTACATCTAACAAATAATCAAAAACATCATCGCTACTAATTAATTTAATATCAATAGGTTCTTCATAATTCATTTCATATTTACAATCTTCCACATAGATGTCAAAAAAAGAACCTTTTTCTAACCTAGTCTTGGTAGTTGCTTCTAATTTTTCCGCTATCATATTGATTAAAGTAGTTTTACCACTACCATTACCACCATAAAAGATAGTAATATTACTAAAAGTTAATTCTTTTAAATCTTTACTAGAAAATAATCCAATAGGATAATAACTATTAAATATTCTTCTAATTTCTTTACCAAAGACAATATCATGTTCTTGCTTATCTGTCAGTAATGTAAATTTTTTTAAATAAATCATTTTCTATCATCCTCTACCAATAGAATCTCTTCTAATTCATCTGGAACTATAATGTTGCCATGAAAATACTCTTTTCCCTCTCTTAAGTATAATTCTTTTCTATTATCTATATGTGTATCTTCTGTATGAAATAAAATAAGATTCTCTATATTTAACTTATCGAAACTTTCACATACTGATTTCACAGTAGAATGCCTTTTCTCATATGGTTTAAAAATGTCTTGTTCCCCATCTAAGCAGAAAGCTTCATGCATCACATAATCAGCATTTCGAATTTTATCATATAATTTTAGATTACAAGTTTCATCACCTAAAAAAATAAGTTTTTTACCGTTATCTAATAACATCTCAAACCCACATAATTTATTGCCTCGTGCTTTTGCATCAAAAAAAGTATATTTTCTATTAGCAATTTTTTTTGTTTCATTATCTTCTACTACTACAATATTTAAATAGCTAGCTATCATTTCCATGTATGCATTTGGAAATAAATGAGGGTAAATACTTCTAATGGCATTTGCTACCTCATCATTACAATAAATATTTAACTTGCCTTCATACTTTCCCTTTTTTACCATTCCTGTTAATTTCTTCAATAACCAAAATAAACCTAAAATATGATCAGTATGAGAATGTGAAATAAAAATATCATGAATGCTAGTTAAAGGAACGTTTAACTTTTCTAATCTTTCTACTATCTGCACTCCGCCACCAGTATCTACTAGTAAATACTGATTATCATTTTGCATTAAAAAGCAAGTGTTATACAACTGATATACAAAACCATGTCCTACCCCAAGCATAATAATTTTTTGCATATTTTCCTCCTATATCGTCCTAATCATATAATCTATTACTTGACAGTTTTCATCCAATAAAAACTTTCCTTCAAATATTTCAGGCTGAAATAAATAAGAAACAAATTTTTGATTTTGAGAAAACTGATTTATATCTTTTAAATCTTTCTCATCAATCCACTCTAATTTTCCTTCTTCAGATTCTGTTAATTCTCCCTCATAAGAAGTTGCTACAAAAATATAGATAATTCCTTCATAACTATCTTTCCAACAAGAAATTCCTTGTAATCGAGGATTTATTAAAGTAAGACCTGTTTCTTCTAGAAATTCTCTTACAACACAATCTAAAGGGGTTTCACCCTCTTCAAATTTACCACCAGGTGGCGTATAAACTTTCCCCCATTTTTTATAGTATTTAAGCATTAATACTTTACCATCTACTTTTAGATAGCAAGCAGCAGAATCATAATGCACTAATCGATTCTTTTGCTTTTTTTCACTCATACATTTCACCCTAACTGTTACCAGTATATCAAGCATACATTTGTATGCCAATAAATTTTCTATTTTATTCTTTTCCTTTTCGTAGTAAAATAATATTGGAGAGGAGTGAATTATGAAAAAGTTTTTAATGATATTACCAATTTTAGCATTGCTTTTAACAGGTTGTGGAGAAAAGAAAGAAGACAATAACAATGAAAAAAAAGACAATGGCAAAACTGGTACTATTGCATGTACATTAAGCAATGATCAAGGTGCTTATAAACTAGATGCTGAATACGTTATTCATTATAATGGTGATTTTGTTGAATATGTAGAGACAACAGAGACTGTTAGTTCTGAATCAGAAGTATATTTAAATCAAATGGAAACAGAATTAAAAAAACTTTATGATGAAAATGAAAAAAATTATGGTGGATATACTGTTAACATCACTAATGAAAATGGCAAAGTAGTTTCAAAAGTTAAAATTGATTATTCAAAAATGGATTTAGAAAAATTGGTAAACGACCAACCAGCAATGTCTGCTTTCATCAAAGATAAAAAGTTTACAAAAACTGGTGTACAATCTATTTATGAAGCAATGAATGCTACTTGTAAATAAAAAAGAGAAAATTTATTTTTCTCTTTTTATTTTCTAATAAAATGTCTTGGTTCCCCTTCTTTAAATTTAGAAATAACATATCTTTTATTAATCTCTTCTATTGGTCCACGTATATCAATATTATCTTTATTTGGATTGTGTAATCTTCTTATACACTTTGCAAGTTCAGAATGCTCTATACCAGTACCCCTTAATATATCATCAAAGCTTACGCCAAACATAGCTGCTCTTGGTAGATTTAATTTTGTAGCATAATAAAAATAGCGAATGGCTAAAGTGTATAAATCAATATTTTTACTATACCTATCTCCTTGCGTATATTTTGGTTTTGATAAAATTGGATCTGTTACAATAAAATCACTAATGGCTTTAGTTCCTATACTCCCCACTTGCATATCTTGAAAATCCGTTAAATAAACTTTTCCAGCACCTTTATGGTATAAAACATTTCCATCAGAGGCCATATCGGGATTTACAATTTTATTTTTATGACATTCCTCTACTGCATTAGCCACCAGTAGAATATAATTTGTTATCTCATCTAATGTAATATCATAACGATGCTCATTTAGATAATCACAGAAAGTAGTAAGTTCTCCTTCTAAAGTGCCAGGTATAATAGGTTCCACGTAAGCTTCAAATCCTCTTTCTGTTTCTAAAATATCAACTGGTAAATTTAAAGCAGTAATACCAGTTGTCTTTTTCCCATACTCATATCTTTCTACTTTCATTCTCTTTTCATAATCAGATAATCCTAAAAATTTTTTAGCTAATAAACTACTATTTAAATAATAAAGAGATACTTTTTTTCCCTTCACATTAGGTACCATAGAATTTAATACACTTATAGGCATCTTCATAGTAATTCCCCCTTTATTGGAAACATACTTTAACACAAAATAAGAAATAGTACAAATTTTATGGTATAATTTAACTATAAAGGAGAAAATTATGAATATAACGGAATTAATAAAGGAAGAATTATTAAAAAGAACAAATGCATTTAAAGAAAAAGATGGATATGACTTTTGGGAAGACCATATCCAATATGTAGTAAAAAATTCTATTATGTTAGCAGAAAAATATGGTGCAGATATAGAAATTGTAGAGTTAGGAGCACTTCTCCATGATATTGCGATGCCATCTGAAATTGGACCCAGAGAAGAACACAATGTCTATGGAGCAAAAATTGCTGAAGATCTACTAACAGAATACGGATACCCTAAGGACAGAATAGAGCGTGTAAAAGCTTGCGTATTAAATCATAGAGGAAGTAAAGACTTACCAAGAAATACCATTGAAGAAGAATGTGTTGCTGATGCTGATGTACTAGCACATTTCGACTCTATCCCTT
Source organism: uncultured Bacilli bacterium (assembly GCA_910584165.1). Taxonomy (GTDB): domain Bacteria; phylum Bacillota_I; class Bacilli_A; order RF39; family UBA660; genus UBA5578. The sequence goes on from CAJTZU010000001.1 coordinate 353,317, forward strand.
CTTTATTTCATTTAGCATTTAAAGAAAAACAATTAGACACCAAAGAAGGTACTAAATTCATTAAAAAGAAATTAGAAAGAGACTACAATAAACTAAGTAATCGTACTAGAGAAGTAATAAAAGATAGATATCAAAAAATATTAGAAGTATTATTTGTTGATAAATAAAAAAGGCTACTAAAAAGTAGTCTTTTTACATTCTTCCACCGTTAATACATATATTTTCACCAGTAATAAAACTAGCTTCATCAGAAAGTAAAAATAAACATAATTTGGCAGTATCTTCTGTTGTTGCAAGTCTTCCAAGTGGTGTTTCTCTTAGTTTCTCTTCAATTTCTTCTTTAGTCCAACCTTTGATTGCTAAAGGAGTTGGTGTTAATGCTGGACAAATCGCATTGACTCGAATTTTTTTGTCAGCAAATTCTAAAGCACTTGCTTTGGTAAAATTGATAATAGCTGCTGCTGCACTACAATAAGCGGCAGATTCTGTACAAGGCTTTACTCCTAAATGAGAAGAAATATTTACAATACTTCCTCCTTCATTCATAATAGAATAAGCATGTTTTGAAACGATTACTTTTCCTATTAAATTGATATCTAATACCTTTTTAAAATCTTCTATTGAAAAGTCTTTAATATAACTATCAATAAAAGTTCCAGCATTATTTACTACATAATCTAAGGAACCATATTTTTCCTTTATCTTTTGAATAACAAACATAACATCTTTTTCTTTACTTACGTCACATTGATAAATACTTAAATTTTCACTTTCTGCTTCTTTCATTAAAATGTTCGCATTTTCTGAATTGGTACTATAACAAGTAATAACTTTACAACCACGCTCTAGTAGTTCTAAAACAATTTCTTTTCCAATACCACTTGTTCCACCTGTTACAAAAGCAATTTTTCCATTCATGTTATCCTCCCATAATTTCATTTACTTGATTCATAAATTTTTCTTTATCTTTTATCTCGAAATATCCTTCTACTTTTCCTTTTAAAGAACCATCTTTATAAATGAGAAGAGCAGGAAATTCTTGGATATCATATTCATTTTCTTTTTCTTCCTCAAAAGATACTTTATAAAAAAGAGTATCACTAGGAAGTTCTTTCGTTATTTCTTTAATAGGAATAGATTTTAATAGGCACTGAATAGAAGATTCTTGATAGCACTCTATAAGTACTAAAGAATTTCCATTTACTCTCTTTTCTATTTCAGAAGATTCTACCATGAAAAATTCAGAAAGTGGTACTGCTCCATAACGATCTACAAATAAATCCTTCGTAGTTCTTTTATCTTCTTCTATTTCTTTTTCTATTTTTTTGCACTCTTCTTCTGTTTTACCAACACGAATAGCTCCTATTGGACATTCTCTTTCGCATTTTCTACAAGATATGCATTTGTCATTGTCAATTTTAATTGTCTCTTTTTCTTCATCCCAAGTAAGTGCCCCTGTTGGACATGCAGCGATTCCCCCACATTCACTTGCATTATCACAAATTTTAAAATTTACGTATACTGCCATAATAGTTCCTCCTATTTATTTTTCTTTCTTAACATATTAATAGATAAAATTAGTTTATCTACTAATTCTTTCACATCACTTTCCGTATTATATTTTCCAATACTAATACGAATTGGGCTATAATTTTCTAAGTCTGCATGGCATGCTACTAATACATGAGAAGGTTCTGAAGAAGAGGCATTACAGGCAGAGCCTGTTGATATATAAATACCAAAGGATTCTAGTACTAATAATAATTCATCCCCCTTTACTCCCTTAAAAGCAATACAAGAAGTATTAGGCATACGATTTTCTAAGTCTCCATAGATATGTACATCGTCTATAGAAGAAAGAATATCCTCTTCCATTTTATCTCTTAATGTCTTAATTCTTTCATTTTCACCACCTTCTTCTAATAAAAGTTCTATTGCTTTTCCAAGCCCTATAATATAAGGTGCATTTTCAGTTCCGCCCCTTCTACTACCTTCTTGATGCCCAAAAATAAGTGGTGTATAAGGAATACATTCTCTAATGTATAAAGCTCCTACTCCTTTGGGAGCATAAATTTTATGTCCTGCTAAAGTAAGAGTATCTGCTCCTAACTCATTAACATCAATTTCTATTTTACCAACCGCCTGTACCGCATCTACATGAAATAAAATACCATGCTCATGTGCAATACTACCAATTTCTTTTATTGGATAAATATTACCTATTTCATTATTTGCTAGCATAACAGTAATTAATAGAGTATCTTCTCTAATACTTTTCTTCAATTCTTCTAAATCTAATCTACCACATTCATCAACTGATAAATACGTAACTTCATATCCAATACTGCTCAAATAAGACATTGTCTCCATAATAGAAGCATGCTCTATACTAGTAGTAATAATATGCTTTTTATCTCGATTATTTCTAACAGCACTCATAATAGCTGTTACATTACTTTCACTAGCACAACTCGTAAATAAAATCTCTTCAGATTCTGCGTGTAATAGTTTTGCCACCAAACTTCTAGCCTCTTCTATTTTTTCTTTTACAGAACTTCCAAACGAATAAATACTACTAGGATTTCCATATTCTTCTTCAAAATATTCCTTCATTGCTTCTACTACTTTTTCATCACATTTTGTAGTAGCATTATTATCAAAATAGATATTTTTATCCATAGGCACCCCCCATATTAATTTTATTATACTATAAGTAAATCTATTTTACTACAAAAGAAAAGAATAAAAACATATTATTCTTTTGTCACTTCTCTATAATATTCTTTATATTTTTCAATATCAGATGTAATATCAGCTATATCGTTTAAAAATTTCTCATATTCTTCATCTTTGATATAACATCTATCATTTTCTTTAGAAAATCTATTTCTCAATTCCGCACGTTCTCTTTCAAACATCTCATCTTCGGTCATCTCTTTAAAATGTTTCATACTATAAGCCCTTGTTCTTGTAACCATTGTCTTTAAATCTGGTGTCCTATCAGCAGAAGCTATTAATTTTCCATAGACACTTCTAGGCTCTCCTTCTAAAGAGGAGCGGTGATCTTCTATAGCCTCTTTTATAATAATTCTTTCTTCCTCTGTAAAAAATTCCTTCATCTTTTCATTTTCATAGAACATATTAGCAGATACTATTTCATGTTCTTCCTTATTAATATGATGACCAATATCATGAAATGCAGCAATCGTATAAACCATATCTAAATTAATATCTTTTAATTGTTTAGATAGAGTAAAACTTCTTTTTAATACTTGTACAATATGATTAATACCATGGCCGTCATTATTTTTTTCATACTCTGGAAATATTTCTCTTTCCACATATTCCTTTAATTCTGGGTTAATTCTACTAGTTTTCTTTTCTTTAACATGCTTTTCTTCTATGTTGATAACAGTATCTGCCCTTTCTTCTAATAATTCTGGATGGTCAAAGATATATTGAATCATCTTAATGGATTTCGCAAAATAGTATCCATCCGCAACGCGCTCATCGAAATTAATGCCAAACTCACATAAATCTCTTAATTCTCTTTTACCATCACTAGTAATAATTTCTTCTTTTTTAATTTCACCCATAGTCGCTAAAGAGGAACACGTTCCAAAATCATTGATATTGTGATAGATTGCTCCACACTTTATAGAACCTAAATTAGAAACAATGATACTACTATAATATAAGTTATCTTTTACTAAAGACGTTGGTAATTTACCCTTTTGGTCTAACCATTTAAATAATCCCATTAATGGTACTCTTATGATATTAGGAAGTTTTCCTAAAGTATCAATAGCGTTATTAGCGCCTTCTTTTTTATCCTTTTTACTTCTTATTCTAGATACTTTCTCTTTAATTTTTAGACTAACTGTTTCTAAAGTATCTTCTGGTTCTATAGGAATCATAATCATCATCTGTTCTGACTTATCTTCAAAAGTTACTTTTGCTACAAAGGAAATGACTACATCATTATGCTCAAAAACATGCCTATTCGCAACAAAATAATTTAATCTAGGACGATTATAAAAAGTTTTACCAATAGCCATAACAAACGTTGGAAAATAGGTTAAATCCATATCTTCACTTTTTTTCCTATTTACATATTTTACCAACTCTGTTAAATCCATTTTTTGATTGATATAAACATCACTATCACAACGATTTGGTTTTAAGTCAATAGATATTTGTGCCATTCCCGTTAAATCTCTTACACGTCTTCCGTCTTTACGGTCTCCAAACTTCCTCATACTATCATCTACTCTCTAAATCTATTATATCAAGTTTTTTTTATGGTTTCAAAGTTTTTTTAAACTATGGTATAATATTTTTGGTGATAACATGAAAAAATATGAAATCATTTTACTAGATTTAGATGATACTTTAATTGATAACTTAGAAAATGTAAGATATGCTTACCGCAAAATGGTAGAATTTATGGATGAAAAATACACAGAAGAAGGATTTAATCGGTGGTATAACCTAGATAAACAATTTTGGATTGATTTTAGTAATCAAAAAATAGAAGCTCCTTTAGAATATAAAAGTAATCACGATGACTTTGTAAAATATGTAAGAAGTCTACGTTATATGATATATTTTGATAATCAAATTTCTTTAGAAAAAGCATTTGAAATTAATGATTTATTTCTTGATAGTTTAAACGAACTAGTTGTTCCGGTAGAAGGCGCTAAAGAAATTCTTGAATATCTCCATTCTAAATATAGATTGGTGATTGCTACAAATGGTCCTACTAGCGCTGTAGAATCTAAACTAAAAAAAATAGGCTGTCTAAATCTGATTGATAGTATTTTTTCTGCTGATATGACAAAAAATACAGTTACCAAACCTGATAATAAATATTTCGATGAATTATTAGAATTTATAAATTTTCATGATAGAAAAAAAATACTAATTATTGGAGACTCTTTACGCTCTGAAGTACAAGGAGGAATGAATAGCGGAATTGATTCTATTTGGTTTAATAGATATCAAAAACAGTTACCAAATAATTATGCTCCTACCTATATTGTAGAAAAGCTAATAGAAATTAAAAATATCATTTAAAAACGTTCAGATTAACTGAACGCTTTTTTTATTTTTCTAAATTTTCCTCTTGCTCATCTAAATCATCATCCACTTCATCTAATTGCGGAATAGATTCTATGGTATTTTCTTCGAAAGTATCCTTTTCCTTCTTTTCGTAAGATGAAATATATTTTTTATCATTTTTCTTTCCCATCACAACAACTAAAACAATAATAACAAGAAGTTCTACAATAGAAATAATCAAGAATAAGTTTGACTCTTTTATCTCATTTGATTCTTCTTTTTCTTTTAGTGAACCAATAGATGACATAGTGACAAAATATTCACTCCCCTTTTCTATTTCAAATTCAACAAAACTATTTTTTACGTTTAAGTTCTCTTTAAAAGGAAATAATTTAGAATTCTCATATTGATAAACACTTACAACAGATTCATCTTCAAATTTATCTTCAACAAATACTTTTACTTTTATCCCTTTTGGTAATTCTCCTTTATGTTTGAAACTTGCATATACTCCTTCTGCATAATTAGAAGCTTTAGCAATTTCTTTTTTCTTATCAGATTGATAAAGAATAGTTGTTAAAACATCTTTAGGATTACTTACTTTATTTCCATCTACAATCCAAGTATACTTTAAACTTTTGTTTTCATCGTAATAATTAAAATTTACAAGTTTCTTTTTTTCTCTTATTTTATCTATCATTTTAGCAGGAATAACAGTATCTTTAGTAATGGTAATATCAATATTAGGACTATTAGAATCATTTAGTAAATTTTCTAAATCTTCTAATGAAGATTCCTCTTTTCTCGTTACTTTTAAATTGATTTTATTTTGTATTCCAGATTCAGAAGTAACAATAATATCAAAACTATTATCACCCATCTTTAATTCTTTTTTTCCTACACCTGTTACGTTTGCTTTAGGGTCCTCTGTTTCAGCTTTTATCTCAATACTAGTAATATTATTTCCAACACTTAATGTATAATGATTATTATCCTTTTTATTTAAAGTATATCCTGTTACAGATAATTCTTTTAAATTATTATTTTTAGATAAATTACTATTAGTATTCGAATTACTTGGTTTATTGTTATTACTGTTATTTGGCTTATTACTGTTAGTAGGTTTATTTGTATTGGTATTAGTATTTGATTGTTTCTTAGCTACTACATTAACATTTATTGTCATTTTATCTCCTGCTAAATCTTCCCCATCAAAGGTTGCTGCATCTAATTCTAAGGTTATAGTAGTAGAGCCAACTTTATTTCCTTTTACAGTAATGGTACCTCTTTTTGTTTCATTTTCGCCAACCATTCCTGTTCCCCAAGAACTAGTACTAACAGTAGCAACATCACGATTATTTGATTTTATAGAAACATCTCCAATGGTATTATAAGCAGTAATAATGAAAGTTTTAGAACTTCCTTCCTCTATTGTCAAAGAATTAGTTGAAAGAGAAACTCCTCCCTTTGCTAAAACATTAACTGGAAGCAGTATAAATAATGATAATAATATACTATAAAAAATTTTTTTCATTAATTAATTTCCTCCTTTTAATTCTTTAATCTTATTATAAATTTGTACATAATCTAAATAATTTACTTTGCCATCTTCAGATATATCTGCAGATATTAAATATTCATTAATTAATTCCTTTTTAGAAGAATCTGGGTATTTTACTTTTTGAATATGATTATACACTGTTACATAATCCAAATAGTTTATTTTTCCATCTCCATTTACATCTCCACTTACAATATTTATTAATTCTTCATAAAGTTTTCGTCCTTTTAGTATTTTTGTTTTACCACCTGTAAAAAGAACTTTTTTTCCATCTATTTCTTTAGTATCTACTTCTATATTATAACTATTTCCCAATTTTATATTATCTTGAAAATTTCTTAAACTTGTATTAATAGGAATTCTACTAATATATTTTTTTTCAGAATCATAATGATATTTCTCAATTGTAAATGGTACTTCTTCTTTTTTCCACTGTGCATAAAGAGTAATTGTATATTCTTTTCCAAACAAATTCTCATCTATCGTAACAGTAGTTTCATCTCCTAATGAAATTCCTGTTCCATCATTTTTTGTATTCCATCCTACAAACTCATAATTCTCGCGAGTAAAAGTATTCTTTAAAATTTTAATACTGTTATTAAGATATCCAATATTATCTTTCATCAAACCAATACCACCATTGGCATCAAATCTAATAGTATATTCTTTTCTTTCCCATTGGGCATACAACTTTAATATAGAATCTTCTACATTGTTAAAATTAATTACCTCATTTTCTTGATATGAAGTACCTGTTCCATCTGCCTTCGTATTCCACTCTTTAAAAATATATCCACTTTTTTCATAATTATTGGAAGAGATTTTAGTATCAGAATTGTTGAATGCTATATCAAATAAAACTGTTTTTGACATAACCATATTATTCATTTTATAATCTGATTTTAATATACCTCCATTAGCATCATATATAATATTATAGGCATTTCCAATCCAATGAGCAACAATCTGTTCTTCCCCCATAAATTCAGAATTATATTTAATAGAAGTTCCTGCGTTTTTATTCGACCAACCATTAAATGCATAACCATCTCTTGTAGGCATTGGCAATTCTCCATAAATATCACCATAACGAATTTTCTTTTTATCTGGAGTTACTATACCACCATTTGCATTAAAAATAACAACTTTTTCTTCCCCAATCCACTGAGCATATAAAGTAATTGTTTCTTTATCCTTTAAGGCACTGATTTGTCCTAAATCTTGATAGCTTTCACCTGTTCCATCTGCTTTTGTATTCCATTTTTTAAGAACGTAATTTTCCTTAGTAAAAGTACTCTTTAATAATTGATAGTTTTTATTTACTTCTACTTCTACACTATCCATAGTTCCAGTTCCACCGTTCGCATCAAAAATAATATTATAATGAGGAATATAAGAAACAGTAATAGGTACATCTTTAATATATCCATCATAATAGCTTTCTATATGAATAGTTGTCTTTCCTTCAGATTGAGGAATAATGTTGCCATCAGAATCAATTTTTACAATATCTTCATCATTAGAACTATATTTTATTTTTCTAGCAGAATTTGTCTTAGGTGTTATATACTCATAAACATTAACTTTTGTATTCAATTTATGATTTAATGATATTTCTGGAATAGAAGTATATTTAAAATCCACAAACGATAAAACAGGTATTCTATTTATTCCATCAACATTTTTAATAATCCAATTTGTATTAAAATCATTCCATAAAGCATAGTTAGCTTCTTTTAATAATTCTTCTAATTGAGTATCTTTATCATACATATTTACGTTTTTGGCATTAGAACAATAACTTTCATCATCTCTATAACACAATCTAGAATTAGGGAATTTTAACATATTTATACTACTAATAGAAAGATTACTCGTCCATACTTCTCCCAATAATCCACCAACATTTTTGGTTATAACTGTAGAAAGAATATTATAAATATTCAAATTTCCATACGCTTTAGAGAGTAATAGACTATCATCATTTCCATCTTCATATTTTCCTACAAATTCACCTTCTAATTGAATATCATGTATATCAACATCTCCACCATAAATATGAGAAGCTAAATAGGCAGCATCTTTAATCTCTTTTGTATCTATATCTAAGTCTAAGTAAATATTAGAAATACTTATTTTTCCATCAAATACTTCTAGAGTTCCAAATAAGCCACCACCATAAACGCTTGATAAAGTACTATCAGAATTAGCACCATTGTAAATGCCTCTTATCTTACTATTCCTAACCACAATATTTTCAAAAGTTGCATAATATCCATTATCACTAGATTCATTTACAAATTTAGATACAAGAACACCACAATTACCACCTTGACAAGCCATATCAAAATCTTCTAATACTAAATTTCTTATACTTGCATTACCTAATGTTGTTCCAAACAATCCGTTTCCATTATTATTCCATTCTTTCCAAGTAGTTCCATTGATATTACAGCTTATATAATTATTTTGATATAACCCTTTTATAGTATGACCATTTCCATCTAAACTGCCGCTAAAGCCATTAATAGATTTCCATCCAAAACCTTGAGGGCAAGTATTGGAAGGATATGATAAATTTCCTCCTGTTTTCGTTGCTTCTTTCAAATCTATATCATTTCCTAATACATAATAAGCATCTAAATCATCTTGAATACTTGCTAAATGTTCCGGTGTCCTTATAATATAAGGATTACTTTTAGTTCCCTCTCCTTCCAAAGGAAGTCGGTATGTTATTGTAAGAGTAGAGTCTGTATAATATCCTTTATAATAAGTTCTTAATTGATAAGTACCTTCAGGAATTCCTTTTTTTAGAGTAATCGTTGCATAAATATTATTCGCAGCAACTGAAGTATTCGTATAAGAAGAAATATAATTACTATAATCTACCCCCTCTTTATAAAGATAATAAAGAGCATTCTCGCCTGATGCTATATTTTTAGTGGAAGAATATGCTTTAAAAATAACATCTTTTCCATCATCAAAAACCATTTCTATATCCTCTGTTTTGATAGTAGGTTCACTATCGACATTAGAAGTAAATACAGAAATCGTATTTCTTACAATTTTCTTATCATTCGTACTTCTAATCGTTACATCAAAATTAGAATCATCTAAAATAATATTATTATCACTTACATTAATGGTATAAATACCTGGGTTTTCGACTCTAAAACTTTCTATGTTATTATATGTTTTATTTCCTACTCTAATAGAAAGAGTATATTCTCCCCCTGATGTAAAAGTATTAAATTTTACTTTTTCTATTTTTTCTTTTGTATCTATTTTCTTAGTATAAGAAACAGTATCTGATGTATTCGTATAGAAATACCAACCATTATGCCACATATTTTTGTAATAAGTATTATCCCAAGTTCTATCTTCCATAGAAGATAAAGAAGTAGAAAAATTAATATCTAAATCATATGAATCATACACTAAATAAACATATTTATAGGAACTATTAGCCCCCCACGAATTTCTTAAAATCCATGCGCCCTTTCCCTTCACAAGGCTTCCATTACTACAAGTTCCCGAAGAATTAACACTAGAGTGCGTTGAACCTGATTTACAATAAGAATATTGATAGTCATCATCCCAACCTATAATTTGCATAGCATGAGCAGAAGTATTTGAGCAATCATCTTCATCCACAATTGCATAAGTACCATCTGTATTTTTAAATCCACAACTTCCATTAGGAGAACCTGTTCCTACATAAGCTCCACCATATTTCATAATGTTTTCTTTCACAAATTGATTATGATTTTCTTTTTCACTACTTGTAGAATTTTTTGAAAGAATAGGAACAGTAATAGAGGATTCTAATTCATATTTAGAATTTTTATAATTAAAAACCTCCGATAATTCTTTTTTAGATATACTTTCATTGAATGGCATTTTAGCATCATCTACTAAAGAAAGACCATAAGACATTATCAAAGAAGAAGTATAAAAATTACCTCCCGTTGTAAGTTTTCTATTAGAATCATTTTCATAATCTAAAATTCCATCACTACTAGCAGCATAATCCATCTGTCTTGCAGAAAAAATCTCACTTGAAGAAGAATAACTTTTTTGATTAGTCAATAATAAATAACTTTCTACTTGTTCTATAGAAGCAAAAGCCCAACAAATTCCTAGATTTCCTTGATTTTTAAAAAGAGTTGTAAAATTTTTATTATCAACATTTGTTAAATTATATTTAGAAGGATAAACTCCATCCTCGACAACAGTTGAAGATGAAAAATCCACTACATAAGGATTTGGAAGCAATTCTACTTCTTCTTGCTCTTCCTCGCTGAGAGACAAATAAGCTACAAACTTTGGATTTAAATAAGGCTTATCCTCTTCCTTATTTTTTTCAGTTAAAATAATCTCTCCTGTTTCTTCATAAACAACTTTAATATAATCTTTTGCCTCCACTGGCAAATAAGAATAGTTTTCACTTGCTAAAATAACATCTATCTTCGTTTGTTTCTGCAAATGAAAAAAATGATTAGATATTAAAATTGTTAGTAATAGCATTATAGCAATTACTATCGTTATTTTTCTACTTTTTTTCACACTACACACCTCTTTCTGAATTATATCATATATCTCTTTTTTTTTATAATGGAATCCATGAAAAAAAGTTAAGTTTTTAAACTTAACTTTTTCTTTTTTCAATAGCTTCTTTAATTATTTCAGCCGTCTTTTCAACACCAAATGTATCTACATTTAAAACCAATTCATAGTGACTAAAATCTTTCCAGTTTCTATTCGTATAATATCGATAATGCTTTTCACGCTCACGATTGACCTTTTTAATCTCTTTGGAAGCGCTTTTCTCTTTTAAACCATAATATTTAATAGCTCTTTTTTCTTTCTCTTCATCACTACTATATAAAAATACACGAAATACATTTTTCTCTTTTTCTAAAATATAATCTGCACATCTTCCCACAATAATACAAGAGGACTTCGCTAATTTTTTAATAACCTTGCTTTCAGCAATAAATAATTTATCATCATTATTATAAAAATTGCCACCAATATTACTTTTCTTTTGCTCAACAGTTTCAATATATTTTGGGCTTAAACCTGATTCTTTAGAAACTAAATGAATCATTTCTTTATCATAAAGAGGGATTTCTAGTAACTCTGATAAAATTTTTCCTACATATCTTCCTCCTGAACCATATTCACGAGCAATAGTTACTACTACTTTTTTTCCATTACCTTTCTTTGGCAAATTATCTTCTACTATACTTTCATTAGATTTTTCTAGTTTTAAAAGTTTTAAATATTCTGAGCCAAAAATAAAAATAACAGCAATAAAACATAATGAATCAGCAATAGGTCCTGCATAAAGCGCTCCATAAAGTCCCATTTTACTTGTTAAAAAAAGTGCAATCGGAATAAATAAAATAATTTGTCTTGTAAAAGATACTAAGGTTGCCTTTTTTACATTTCCTAATGACTGAATCACAATGCTAGAACACATCTCAAAAGCATTTAAAAAGCAAACCATCATAAATATTTTTGAAAAATCAATAGCAAATTTCATAAATAATTCATAAGTGGGATCTGATTCTGAAATAAAAATAGAAATAATAGTACTTGGGAAAAATTGAAACATAGCATTAAATAAAAGCCCTACAATAAAACCTATTAGCATAACCCTTTTTAAAGCATCTCTCACTCTATCATAATTTCCAGCTCCATAATTAAATCCAATAATTGGCTGAACTCCTATCGCAATTCCTAAAATACTGGATACATATAAACTATTTACTTTAGAAATAATTCCATAAACAGAGAGTGGAATATCACTGCCAAACTCACTGTCTACTCCATACTTTGTCATTAAATTATTCATAACTACAAACAATAATAAAACCGTCATTTGCGTAATAAAACTAGAAGCTCCTAATGATAAGTTTTTCTTTAATGTTGGTGTAATTCTATAATCCTTTTTCTCCAGCTTGACAGATTTTATTTTCTTTAAATAAAAGATTGCGATTAAAAAAGATACAAATTGACCAATTATAGTAGCATAAGCACCTCCAGCAACGCCTAAATCAAGTCCCCAATCTAAAATGAAGATAGGATCCAATATTAAATTAATAACTGCTCCTACTACTAAGCAAAACATAGAATATTTTGGAGAACCATCAGCTCTAATGATAGAGGATAATCCACTATAAATAATCATGAAAGGTGCTCCAAGTAGAATGATTCTACCATAGCTTAATGCATATGGATAAACATTTTCTGTACACCCACATAAATGAATTAAGATTGGTAAAAATATTTCCCCTAATATTGCCACTAAAATAGAGATACAAATTAAGAAGATAACAGAACTTCCAATACTTTTCTTCGCTTCTTCATAGTTTTGTTCCCCTAAACGTAAGCTTAAATTAGCTGCACAACCATTTCCTATTAAACTAGCTATTGCATTACAAACAATAATTAATGGAAATATAACATTCGTCGCAGCATTTCCTAAAGTACCTACTCCTTGTCCTATAAATATTTGGTCAACAATATTATAAACAGAATTAATTAACATACTAACAATACAAGGAATAGAAAACGCTAGTAATAATTTTCCAATTTTTTCATGACCTAAATCTAATGTCTTCATAAAACCTCCTTTAACGCATAAAAAAGACGTAATCCATCAACCGGATTTACGCACTTTCTAATGCCACACATTGACTTATCCATTATAACACAAATATTAAAAATTGGTGCCATTTTTTTTCTGTAATTGTAATTTTATCCACATCATAATAACTTCTACTATATAATCTAATTCTTGTTTTGTTATTTTTCTTCCCTTTGGAATATGGTGCCATTTCTCTAAACAGCCTCTACAGCAGGTAGCAGTTGCATGCTGTGCTATAAAAACAGGATGCCCTCTCATTGGAGTTTGTTTTCCATCATTTGGAATATCTGCTGGGACTAATCTTTTTTCCAAAAAGTCATAAGCATGTTTTTTAATTTCACTCAAGCCTTTTTTTTCTATATATTCTAAGTCTTTCTGCTTTAAAGAAAAACTGCTTCTAAATTTAGATTTATTCAGGCTTTTTAATATATTCTCTACCTGGTACATATTCTCTTTCCTTCAAATAATCAAAAAAATCTTTTAATGGACCATCTTCAAATCTTTTTCTATCTACTTCTGTTTGATAAAATTCTTGAAATAATTCTGGCATGCTATATTCTTCACTATAATTAGCAGACTTCATAACAGCGTCTACTTTATCTACTTGAAATAAAAACTGAGCAGTTGGTGTTTTCTTTTCTTCAAATTCCATCCATAATGAAAAATAATAAGTAGCAAATTCAGGGCTTAAGCTCGCTAAGATATTTTTAATAGCAGACATTTCAGCCTCATGTTTTCTTTTTTTGTCTTCTTCAGTATTTACATGGATAACAGAAATATCTCCTACTATCGTTTCTGCTAAATCATGTAAAAATGCCATAGGCGCTAATTTATTCATATCAATATCTTTTAATCCTAATTCATAGACAAAAGTATGCGCTAACATAACTACTTGTAACGTATGGTCAGAAACAGATTCTAGACGTTCAGCTGGTACATGTCGCATTACCCAACCAGTTCTAAGTAACTCATTCAACTTTGTATATTGTTTATAAAATGCTAAAATACCTTCATATTTTTGCTTTAAAGAATTCATTTACATCACCGCTTGTTATTCTAACACATTTTCTAGGGGGATGAAACCATTTCTACTCCATAACCATAAAGCTGTATGAATATCGATAGGTCTATATTTCGTTCCCTTAAATAATTCATTCCATCTATCAATAACAAGGAGTTGAACATCGCTTCTTTCCATCTCTTCTTCCGTAATGAGTCCTAATTTACAAGTAGATTTTACAACATGTGTATCAGGCGCAACATTTAAACATTCTAGATTGGGATAGTCTCTATCTGTATATTGCCATATTACATATAGCCAGTAATTACAAATTTTTGTTCCTGATAAGTATGGAAATTTTTTCTTGTTCTCTTTTTGAATAAAATCTCTAATTTTATTGACATCATTATCTAGACTACTAAATAATTTTCTAATATCTCCATCAAAAAGCTCTACAAAGGTTTCACATAAATGAATCCATATTTCTGTTTGTTTATCTTTTTGAAGAGCTACTCTATATTTTACTAAAGCTTTTTGTACTTCTGAAAAGTTAGACTCTATTACTTTTCTAGGAAAAAAGACAAACCTCGTTTCTTCATCTTGATAAGTTTTTAAAGCACTTTCCCATAACGTATAAGAATTCCTTTGATAATTTAAAGCCATAGGAAGAGTAAAATACAAATAATTTTCTAAAGAATCCTTTGATAGTTTCGGATTAGCATCCTCAGGCATGTGCTCTCCCCCTAGTTTACCTTCCTTATACATCTTATATAGAATATCTACTTTCTTTAATAATTCTTTTTTATTCATACTATCACCACTTTCATTATAACAAAAAAAAGAAATTTCTAACAATCTCTTTTTCTAAAAATGAATTCCCACTTATTTTTCTGTTTTTGAAATCTTTCTTCAATCAATTCCACTAGAATCACTTTTTCAAATTCTTGAAAAAAGAAGGAAAATGATTTCTCATCCCATAATCTAACTGTTCTACCCTTACTATTATAAAAATTCTCCTCTATTTTAATAGCATGCTCTTTTATATAATTATATGCACTAGTAGAATTTACGCTTCCTATAAAAAGTCCAGATGGTTTTAGAATTCTCTTAATTTCAGAAAGTAACTTCTTCGTTTCCTCTTCACTAAAAAAATGAATTGATAAATTAGCAAACACAATATCAAACTCATCATCAAAAAATTTTAATGACTCACTCATATCTTGTAGCACAGTTTTTATATTTTTATTTTTCATTTTTAAATAACCAAGTGCCTTTGAGGAAATATCACATGCTGAAACAGTATACCCTTTTTTTCAAAATAATCTGCGTACTGTCCTACTCCACTACCTAAGTCTAAAATTTTTTACACATTTACTTGGAGTTGGAAAATACTCTAAATATTTTTCTATCCAAAAATCTTCAATTCTCTCTAAATCATCTTCCTTAAAGTGTTTTTCCCAATAAATATCATTCCAATAATTTTTATCCATTTATTCCTCTTGTTAAATCTTCCACAAACTTGCTCCACTGTTTTTTCAATTTCTGTTTTGCTATCATTTTAATTTTTGCATCTACTAAAGTTAAATCTACTATAATAGAAAGATTTGCTTTAGTATCTTCTTTTTTTAATGTATACGCAATATGCCCTTCTACTTTATTATTTGTAAACTCTAACTCATAATTTTTGTTTTTTACATTTTTTAAAACTGTATAAAAAGTTGGATAATCTTTTTTGCTGTATTCAATAAAGTTATTATCATCGATTCCTTTTACTACTTTTAAATCGCTTCTCCAAGATGTGTTATGAATATCTGTTATTTTCTTATAAATATTTGCCACTGTATCTTCTAATTCAATATTTGATTCTAAATGCATACTACCCACCTCATCTACCTGTATTATAGCACACATTGTAAACAAAAAGGAAATATTATATACATTTCCTTTACTTTCTAGAATAATTTTCTTTCTTATTTCTATGAATAAGAGATAATATATTAGAAACAATGACAATGATATCCGCAAAAGCACCACTATAAGAACCACAAAGAATATCATAAAATAACCAATAAATAGCATCAATTAAACCACCAAGTACTACATAATTAGCTGCCATTGTAAGAGTATAACAATAAGTAATAGAAGCCAAAATTGGAAATATTTCTATAATCGTTGTAGAAGTTATACACCCAATAAATAAGTAGATAGGCACTAAACAAATAAAAATAATCTTTTCTTGTTTTTTTGTTTTAGAACAAAAGAAAGATGTTTCTCGAAATAAACCTAACACCTGAGTTAATCCTCCAGCTATTGCCCCTAATAAAAAATAATGAATAGCATAAAAAATATCCCCTATGATTTGGACTGCTAAAATTTGTTTTTTACTCTTTCCCCAATAGCTTACTGTCGTACATAAAAAAGCAAGTAATCCTAATGTTTGTATAAATAAAAACACATTATCACCACTATCTTTAAACATTATAGCATAAAGCTTATTCTTTGAAAATATATTTTATTAGCACTCATGCTTGACAGGTGCTATTATGAGTGTTAATATAGATAGTGTTGAATCATTCAACTAGGAAGAAGGATTTTATGAAGAAAAAACAATTTAAAGCAGAATCCAAAAAATTATTAGATTTAATGATTAATTCCATTTATACAAATAAGGAAATTTTCTTAAGAGAATTAATATCGAATGCTAGTGATGCTATTGATAAATTATATTACCGTTCTCTTACAGATAAAAAAATAAAAGTAGATAGAGATAACTTTAAAATAGAAGTATCTATCGATAAAGAGGCTCGTACTCTTACTATTTCTGACAATGGTTGTGGTATGACAGAAGAAGAACTAGAGAATAATTTAGGTACAATTGCTAAAAGTGGTTCCCTAGACTTCAAAGAAAACAATAAAGAAGAAAAAGATATTAATATTATCGGTCAATTTGGTGTTGGCTTTTATTCCGCATTCATGGTCAGTGATTCTATCAAAGTAATTAGTAAATCAATAGACTCTAAAGAGGCATTCTGTTGGGAATCTAGTGGTGCTGATGGGTATAGTATTGAAGCATCAGAAAGAAAAGAAAATGGTACTACTATTATCTTAAATATCAAAGAAGATACAGAAGAAGAAAAATATAGTAACTATTTAGATAACTATACAATTCAAAAAATTATTAAAAAATACTCTGATTATATTCGCTACCCTATTATGATGGAAGTAGAACATGAGCACTTAAAAGAAGGCAGCAAAGAGGAATATGAAAAAGTAATGGAAACAGAGACAATTAATAGTATGATTCCTCTATGGAAAAAAGATAAAAAAGATATTAAAGAGGAAGAATACCAAAATTTCTACCACGAAAAATTCTTTGATTATGAAGATGCCATGAAAACAATTCACACCTCTGTAGAAGGAAATGTTAGTTACCATACCCTACTTTATATTCCTAGTCATGCACCTTACGATTTTTATAATAAGGAATATGAAAAAGGATTAGAATTATATTCTAATGGAGTTCTTATTATGGATAAGTGTGCTGACTTATTACCAGACTATTTCAGTTTTGTAAAAGGTCTTGTTGATAGTAGTGATTTATCCCTTAATATTTCTCGTGAGATGCTACAACATGACCGTCAGCTTCAATTAATTGCTAAAAATATTGAAAAGAAAATCAAAAAAGAGTTAGAAGACATGTTAGAAAATGAGCGTGAAAACTATGAAAAATTCTTTAAGGCATTTGGACTTCAATTAAAATTTGGAATTTACAACCAATTTGGTATACATAAAGATGTATTACAAGATTTGATGATTTTCTATTCTTCTAAAGAAAAGAAAATGGTAACCTTAAAAGAATATGTAGAGCGTATGCAAGAAGGTCAAGATAAAATTTACTATGCTAGTGGAGAATCTAATGATAAAATTGATTTATTGCCACAAGTAGAAAAAGTAAAAGATAAAGGTTATGAAATTCTTTACTTAACAGAATATGCTGATGAATTTGTCATTCAAACCTTAATGGAATATGATGGAAAAAAATTTATGAATGTATGTGCAGATAATCTTGATTTAGATACAGAAGAAGAAAAAGAATCTATTAAAAAAGAAAATGAATCTAATAAAGACCTACTTACTTCTATGAAAGAAGTATTATCCGATAAAGTAACAGATGTTAAATTTACCAATAGACTTAAAAATCATCCAGTATGTTTAACTACGGAAGGTCCTGTTTCTATGGAAATGGAAAAGATTATGAGTGCTATGCCTACTGATGAAAAAATTAAAGCAAAAGCAGTAATGGAAATTAATGATTCACACCCTATTGCTAAAAAATTAAAAGAGCTTTATAAAAAAGATAAAGAAGAAGTAAAAAAATATGCACAAATTCTTTATGCCCAAGCTCGTTTAATTGAAGGAATGTCTATTGACAATCCTACCGAAATAAGTTCATTAATCTGTGATATGATTTCAAAATAAAAAGATAGAATTTCTATCTTTTTTCTTTTAATACTGTTACTGAAATACTATATCTAGGTGCTGAATAATCAGGTCCAAAAGGATCTATTTCATCAGCATCTACAATAATATTTTTACCATACTCTATTGTCTCTGTAATCTTTTCCTCATAAGGCTCTGCAGTTCTTTCTTCATCGCTTATAATCGTATACCTTGTAACTACTCTAGAAATTTTTATATTCTTATCATTAATTTCTAAAATAGTAATTTTATTGTCAGAAGTTAAATCCACAATATCATTCTCTTTAATGGTAAGAGTTTGATAAACCTCTTTTGAAGAATCTAAAGCATCATATTTTGTAAATTCTAAAAATGCAGTTTTTTCTTTTTTATAATTTTGAAACATTGTCAAACAACTAATACAAATAATAAGTACTGATGCAACAGCAACTATCACCATTTTTCCATTATTTTTCATTTTCTATCTCCTCTTTTTCTTTTCTAATTTTATAAAACAATTCGCATGCTGTATCATAGGTTAAATAGTCTACTACCTCTTCTACTGATACCCAACGGGCTTCCGAAACCTCTTCTAATTGTGGAAACAATTCTCCCCCTATTTTAGAAGCAGCAAAAAAGACTACCTCTTTTTCTACACCTTTTATTGGAGAATAATGAACAACATTTCGACAGCCTATTATTTGAATATCAATATTCGTTTCTTCTTTCACTTCTCTGATAGCAGTTTCTTCTTCTGTTTCATTTTTTTCTACATGTCCCTTTGGAAAATCTGAATGCCCAGCACGATGCTTTACAATTAATACTTTTCCATTATCAAATACAACTGCTCCACAAGATTTTTCATATTTCATAATTACACCTAATCTATTTGCCAGCAAACAATTTCTTGTTTTAGCATTCCCACTTTTTTTGGATATAGGGTTCCTTCTATTGACTTGTTTATTCTTTTTAACGAAAGTGCCCATACTAAAATTTTTTCAATATCTTTTTTATCTAATCTATTTTCTTTTGGTTGGATGCATTCCATATCTTTAATATCGTCTTTAATATTTCCTTTTAGTATAGTAGTTGGATATTCATACATATTTCTAAGCGCCACTTTTTTTGTACTCCACTCCAATACAAAATTCTCTTTGTCAGTAAAACAAATTACGAAATTACAAATTTGAATATTATCATATTGTAAACCATTTGAGCATAACAAAGTACAGTTCATTTTTTTAGCCTCTTTTGCAATTTTCGCAAAAAAAGTAAGCTCTTCTTCCTTAGAATTAAAGTTTCCTTTTTTATAAGTATAAAAAGGAAGCTGTTTATAATTAGTATCTCTATCAAACCGAATAGAAAATTTTGGATTATCTTTAGCATACTCTAATAATTCCTCTAAATCCTTGGCATTTGTAAATTCATGTACATTGATTTCTTTTTTTAACATTACCTTTAAATTTTTAGTTTTAGCACCCATACCCTCACCATCCTCATTATATCAAAAAAAAATAGTTATAGAAACTATTTTTCAAACATATCAGATACAATTTTAACAAATTCTTGGAAAGTTCTAACCATAGGAATATTCTCTATTTCCTCATTATTTGTATATTTAGAATACATTTTAACAGTAGGAATACCTACTTTATAAACAGCCTTACAAGTTGATGGAATATCATCCATATAAATAGATATTCCTTCTTTCTTTGCACATTCATCCTTTAAATCAGTCGCTACATAAAGTTTATCTACATTAAGATTGTATTTTTTCAACCACTCTTCTGTTATTTTTCTAGCATCTGAGAAAAATTCATTACGCGCACTTATTAAAATAATTTCATAACCAAGTTCATGCCATTTATCAAATGCTTCTTTTACACCTGGAAATGGAATTGCTTCTAATGCTATATTATCAAAATAAAGTTTACTAAACTGAGATATTTCTTCCCTAGACCAATCAAACATTCCTCGTGTTATATAGTGATTTTCATCTACTATGCCAGTATTTCTTAAAGTCTTATCAAATTCTAAAGCATATTTCAAAGAGATTTCAGAGGAATTACAGATAGTATCATCTATATCTAACCCTATTTTTATATTAGATATCTCTTTCTTCATTTACAAATTCCTTATCCATTAAAAATTCATGAATAATTTCTTCTTGATTCTCAACAAATATTTCTTCAATTCTATCCACACGCAATTTCTCACTTATTAAAATACTTTCTACCTTTTTTACAGCCTCTTCTAACTCATCATTCACAACTACATAATTATAGTTATTTACTTGATTTATTTCATTGTAGGCAGTTTTAAAACGCGCTAAAATCTGTTCATTATTTTCAGCACCTCTCATCTTAATTCTTCTTTTTACTTCTTCCATACTAGGTGCCATAATAAAAATTAAAACAGTTTCTGGATATCTTTCCTTTATCATTTTAGCACCATTTACTTCAATTTCTAAAACAACGTCTTTTCCTGTTTCTAACTTTTCAACTACTTCTTTTCTTGGTGTTCCATAATAATTTCCAGCATATTCATTATACTCTAGAAAATCTCCATTTTCTATTTTTCTTTCAAATTCTTCTCTTGTTACAAAGTAATATTCTACTCCATTTGTTTCATAATCTCTTTTTGCCCTTGAAGTGTAGGAAACTGATAACACAATATCGTTATGACGCTCTAATATTTTTTTGATAACAGTTCCTTTTCCTGCACAAGTAGTACCTGAGATGATAATTAAATCTCCACGTTTTTTCGTTTTAATCATAAAATTCCCCTCTCTTATTGAATTATTATATCATACTTTATTTGACTTTTGATAGAAATATTATTATAATATAGCACGTTTTAAAGGGGGAATTTCAAATGGTAAATTTACCAAGTATATTAGAAGCAGAAAGAGACTCTAATGAAATTATAAAAAGAGTAATGACTGGCTGGGATGGAGAATTTAGTGAGTATTCTAGATTCTATCACATTGCAACAGAAGATAGTCATAGTTATATAAATGCTATGGGTCCAGATTTTACCACTACTTTTACAGTAGGCTCTTCTGGTGACCAAGGAATTGAATGTTCTAGAAAAGGCGCAAAAGATGTTTATCTATTTGATATTAACCGAGTAGACATTTATTTCTTAAGTTTAAGGAAATGTGCTCTTTCTACATTAAAAAGAAAAGATTTCTTAGATTTTATGATTGCTGAAAATGATGGATTCATCATGAACTATTCGTTATATCAAAAATTAAGTCCAACGTTACCTATTCCAACTCGTATTTTTTGGGATAAAATCTATCAATTCTTTAGATATAATCATATTATAATGGGAGAACAATTATTTCGTTCTCCTTGGAAACATGCAAAAATGGCAAGAGTTGTAAATGGATATTATGCGAATAATAAAGTTTATTACGAAACTCAAGAAAAAATAAAAAATTCTCGCTGGCACTTTATTACAAGTGATTTCTATTCTCTTGATAAAAATATGCCAGAAGGTATAGACTTTGATGCAATGATTCTTTCTAATATTTATGAATATCTAAACTTTGGATTCGATACTAGTGTAGAAAATGCTAAAAAATATGTAGATTTTGTTAAAAATGTATTACTCCCTAGAGTAAAAGAAAATGGGACTTGTATGGGCGCATATTTATGTATGTATGATGAAAAAGTGGATCAATTTATTGGTGATAAATTAAAAGATAAACCAAATGGTTGGGCACCTAGTGAAGCACTTCTTCTTGGAGAAGAAAATTTCGAAAATTATCTGATAGGATATACAGGTCAAAACGTATCTTACTATTATTTACTTAGAGAGTTAGAAAAAAGTTTTCCTGTTAAGCTAGTAAGAACGAATGCAGCTGGATATGGTCAAAGCTTTGCTGACTGTGATTCCGCTGTTATCATTCCTAAACAGAAAATATTGACAACACAACCTAGTATCATAAAATAAAGACATGAAATCTCATGTCTTTTTTATAAATATTTTTTTAATTTTTCTATTTCCTTTTGCTGAAACTCTAAATAATTCTCTGCTAATTTCAATACTTTTTTATCTGCATCTTTTTTAAAATTCTTAATTTTTGTTTCCATATCTACAACTCCCATGGTAAATCCTTCTATTACCATATGAGCAATAGCTGCATCACTATTATCTTTTTTAACTTCTTTAGAAATTCCCATTTTGGACATCATTTTTGTCATCATAGAATTTTCTTTCACTTCTGTATTATTTTTAAATAATAATTTTTTACTCTCCTTTTGATACTTTTCATAAGAACTTAATTCCTCACTAATAATTGGTTTCAATTTATTTTCTTTTCCATTAATATCTTTTAATAAATTAGTAAGTGATACTACACCCATTTCACTAGATTGATAAATATACTCTAAAAGTTCTGTGTTAACGTCCATAATTTCATCCTTTCAGTATTACTATTTACCAAGCAAAGAAATTTATACTAGGAAATCTCTTCAATCTTACTATCAATAATAGAATATAAATATAAGTTTACTTTCTTATTAGAAATCTTTTCTAAATAAGTTTTATATCCATTTAATTGGTTAATATAAGCTTCATCTGTTACATTCTTTAGTTTATAGTCAATCAAATCAATATGATTATCATATTCTAACAAACAGTCAATAATACCATGATAAGTAGTATTTTCCTCTTCATAAAGAAATTCAAATTCTTTATATATAGTTGCTTCCTCTACCTTCGCTAATAGAGAGTGATTTAAAAAACATTCTATCTTTTTCCGAATAAAATCGTTTTCTATCTCTTCTAAATGAGGATTTTTAAAATCTAAATATTCTAACACTTCATGAACAATACTTCCAAAACGCATATTTTCTTTTTCTGTTTTTGTCACAATATGAACTGTATTTTTAGAAAAATGTTTTTCTTCATGCTCTTTTAAATCAAAATTTAATTCTTGTACAATTAAACTTTCAGAAGATGAAAAATCATTTTTCTTAATTTCCATAGGTAATAAATAATCTTTGGTAAAATCTTCTTTGGTAAGAGATAATACTTGATATTCTTTTTGAATACTTCCTTTTAAAGAATTTAAAATATTGGCAAAAGACCGATATTTTTTCCTTTTGAAAGTAGCAATTAATTCCTCACTACCATTTTCTAATTCACTTTCAGAAAGATAGAAAATCATTTTTTCTTTCGCACGAGTAAGTGCCACATAAAATAATCTGATTTTTTCTGATACTTCTTCTTTCAAATAATTTTCTTTCATTAATAATTTCAAAAAGGTTTCAGCAATTCCTTCTTCAAAATAAGGAACTAAAAAGCCATACTTTTCACTATATAAAAATTTATCTTTAATATCCATAATATTAAATGCTTTATAAAGTCCTGTAAAGTAACAGATAGGATATTCTAATCCTTTTGATTTATGAATCGTCATAATTTTTACACTATCCCCAGTATCAGTATTCATAGAATAGCGAATAGAATAACCCTCTTTTAAAAGTTTATCCAAATAATTTTTAAATTCATAAATATCATAGCCTGATTGCTCTAAATTATGAGCAAGTTCTAATATTTTCGTAATACGGACTTCTCTATTTTCAATATCTCCAGCCTCTATACTCTTCTGATAAAAATTAGTACATTCTAATATATCTAATAAAATATGATAAATATCACTACTATCTAATTTAGAAACAATATTCTCTAAATCTTTATAAATAGACGTTTTAAAATAGTCTTTACTCATAACAGTTTTCAAAATCTCTTCATCTGATAAAGAATAAAGAAAACTTCTTCCAATACTTACAAAATCATAAGTAAAATACGTATCAAATTCTTTTCTTTTTAAATGAATTAAAAAATCTATTATATTTTTTAATAAAGATAAATCTGTACTTTGTTCTAATGTTTCATCCTTATATAAAGTAAGAGGAACGTTTAAGTATTCAAATATTTTTTTATAAAGAGAAAAAGTAGTGGTTCTATCCATTAAAATAACAAAATCACTATAAGTTGCTGGCCTTTTTTCCTTCGTATCTTTATCAAAAATAGTATATTTATTTTTTACTTTCTTTTCAATATCACGGGCGACTAAAAAAGCTTCCACTTCATCATTAGAATATCCATCTTTTTTTAAAGAAGAATATTGATACATTTCACTTTCACTATTTTCTTTCTTCTTTCCCTCTTCTTCATAAGTATTATTTCCAAATATCATTTGATGAGAAACAACATAATCTGCTCCCCCCACTTCATCATCCATAATTTGTCTAAACATTGTATTAATATCCTCTAATACTTCTTTTCTAGAGCGGAAGTTTTTCAGTAAATCTATTTTAGAACCACCATCATGATTTTGATAAGCATTATATTTTCTACGGAAAATATGAGGATTAGCATTTCTAAAGCGATAAATAGACTGTTTTACATCTCCTACCATATAAACATTGTTATTAGCAATTAAAGAAATAAAGGTTTCTTGTAAATCATTTGTATCTTGATATTCATCTATCAATATTTCTCGAAATGAATTTTTTATTTCTATACAAATTTCTGGATAATTGCTTAAAATATCAATAGCCATAAAAGCAATATCTGAAAATTCATAATAATTATTTTCTCTTTTAAATACAGCTATTTTTCTAAAATATCTTTTTAATATCTCAAGAACTACCTGTACTGTACTTTTCGTTTTAAAAATACTTTCTTTCATTTCCTCTTTTGAACCATAGGTAAGAATAGATTCTAATTCCTCTATCAAATTAGATAATTCATGTTTTGCAGTCTTTGTCTCTTCCTCACTTCCTCTTGGAAGACTTGGAAATTTAGAAATGGCAAGAATATAACACAAATCTTCGATATCATTCGTATCCAAAATTGGATTTAAATAAGCTTCTACCTTGCTATAATAATCATCATCAATATAAAAGCTAAAGTTATGAAAGCATTCTCTTATTTCTTTTTTCTTATCTTCCAAAAGATTTTCATATTCTGAAATATAGTTATCAATAGTAGTATCTTGATAATATTTTTCTATATAATTTTCTAAATACTCTTCCACATTATATTTTAATTCCAGTTTTCTTATCATTCCTAAAATAGATTTTTTTACATTCTCATCATCTTTAGTACAAAAAGTAGAAATCATCTCTTCAAATGGTTGATTCTCTTCTTCATACAATTCTTCAAAAACAGATTCTAAAATTTCTTTTTTCTTCATTTCTAATAAAGAGGTTTCAGAAATACTAATGTCTTTATCAAGCCCCAATATATAATGATATTTTTTTAAAATAGATAAAGAAAAACTATCGAAGGTAGTAATATAAGCTCTATCAATATAATTTAGTTCCTCTTCTAAATCAGGATTTTTCTTAATAGATTTACGAATACGTTCCTTCATTTCTGCAGCAGCAGCTTTTGTAAATGTTAAAATTAAAAGCTCATGAATATGAATACCTGATTTTAACTTTTGAATAACACGCTCTGTTAAAACAGCCGTTTTTCCACTTCCTGCTCCAGCACTTACAATAATATTTTCGCCACTTCTAGAAATGGCTTCTTGCTGTTCTTTAGTCCAATTTGGCATTTTCTTCACCACCTAAAAATGTTAAATCTTCACATTCTTTTAAATTGACAACATCTTTTTCTGTATGATAGCAAATATCATGAAAAGTACAATATTCACAACCAACATTTTCAAATCCAACTCGTTTGGGATTAATCGCAAATTCAGCGCTCTTAATATTCTCAATAGCAGTTTTGATTTTATCATCCACTATAGAAATCATATTATCCATTTCTTCTTCTGATAATATCTTACTGTAAGAATAAAATCCTTTCGAACTCTTTCTTAATCCCTTAATTACTTCACTTGCCACATAAGAAGAATCAAATTCCCTTAAGACCATTTCATTAGAAGTACTATATCCTTGTAAATACAAATTTTTTCTTTTTTCTTTTTCATAGGTAGAATCCTTTTTCTTAGTAATCTCGTTATGAAGAATTTTTTGTAAATAAAATCCAGCAATCTTAGGATTTTTTATTTTCGAAAAATGATTTACTAAATAAAGGTAAACAGGTAGCTGCATATCAATTCCATATGGAATCATATTTAAACTTAAATTAGGATTTCCTGTTTTATAGTCAATAACAGATACTAAATTCTCTGATTTTTTTAATAACAATTTATCAATAATACCCATAAAAGTTATATTTTCTTCATTGGTTGGATGAGTATATATTTTTTCTTCATAATAAGCATCATCAAAAGTAGAATATTGATACTGCCTTTTAATTTCATCTATGATAAATAATAGTTCTTCTTTCAACTTTTTTAAGAAAAATTCCTCTTTTTTAGAATGAATTAAAGTATTTTCTACAATATATTGGTTCCATTCCTTCTCAAAATCAAAACCTTCTTCAAATGCTTTTGAAAGAATATAATGAAATAAATTTCCAATTTGTTGTAGAAAAGTACTTTCAAATATATTTAATTTTAATACTTTCTCTAAATAATAACGAAAACTGCATCTATAATAATTATCCATACTAGAATAAGATAATAACAATTTATTTTCTAAAGCTTCCATTACTTTCTTAGAAGAAACTTTATGATATTGATTAGAATAATTCGCATAAGGAATATTATAATTTCCATATAAAAGTTCTAAATCTTTGTGACTAACATGATATTTATAATGATTATCTAACATATGACCAAGCAGAATCTGATTTACAAAATGACTATCTTGATAAGAATATTCTATCTGCTTCTTCTCTAAATTTAACTCTTCTAATAAAGAAGATGGATAATAAGTATCTGTTAAAGATTTTTTCTTATAACTTAAAACAATATTTTTTGTAAGCATTAAGAAGTTCTTTACTTTCTCCTTTTCTTCTAAATTCTTTTCAGTAGAAATACTTCGCCCTAACTGTTCTAATTCTTTATCACTTAAGTACTCTTCTTCTTTATGAATAACTGGCAATACTCCTTGGTTAAAGCCTACAACAAATACATAATAATCTTCACTATAAATTGTTTCAATATTTCCCTCTTCTACGGCATTTTCTAATCTCTTAGAAGAAATTCTTTTTTTCTTTAATTCCTCTATCATCATACTGCGAGTAATCGAATCTTTTGGAAGTTCACTATAATTATTAACAATTTCTAATAAAACTTCTAAGATTTCCTTCTCTTCTAAAGTATGAATAGAGTCCCCTAACTTAGTTAAAGATTCTTCAGTATCTTCCAAAGATAAGAATCTTTTTACAATAGAAGTTCCATAAATACTTTTACCTAGCTCTATATTAGTAGGAATATGATACCAAGAAAATATTCTAGAAATCGCCATTCTATATTCATCATTTACATTTATAATTTTTATTTTATTAGGTTCTACCCCATTTTTTAATAACTTACAAATTTGATGCGCTAAAAAATAGGCTTCTTCTTCTAACGTTGAAATCTCATAAATAGGTAATTTTCTATTTTTATAAGTTTCATTATCCATACATTGATAAGAAATACCTTCTAATAACTTTTTCTCCTCTTTTGATAAAAAAGTCTTATAAACGAATACTTTTTGCCTTTCTAAAAAAGAAGAAAATAATGACGTTTTGTATAATAGATTACTAGAAGATAAATATTCATAAATGGATTTTAATCTATCTATTTTAGAACTACTACCATTCAGATAATATAAATTTCCTAAATAGATTTTAGCAATCCCTAAAGAAACTTTTTCTCTTTTCATAACTTCATAAAGCGCTCTTTCATCATAAGAAAAGAATAACTTTTCTTTTAATTCTTGAAAAGTCATATATTTTCTCGATACTAATTTATTGCTATCTTTTTCTAATAGTGATTTCTTATTACCATTCGTTGTTAATATTAATGTATCATTCATACACTTCACCATATTCATTATATCATATTATCTATTTAGAATAATAAAAAAGACAAGTAAAACTTGTCCATTTACCTCAAAGTCTCAGTCCCCTATCTTCCCTCGCTTGCCCTTCATCGAAAGTTTTTTCTAAAGATTTAGGAGAAAGTTTATAAATGTCTCCTAAACAAAGGTTTCTTATTCGCTTATGTGCATCATCCATTTGTGGTGCTAGATCATCACTAACATATCTTTGAAATGATAATCTTTCTTCAAATTTCCTATAACCCTTATCAGACATAGATATATCTCTTGATAATGCTCCAAACGGAGACCTCTCACTTTCTAAGGGAAAGTTAACTCCTGGTTCTTTTCCCGAAACATCAAAAGGCAAAGTAGGCTTTCTTGGGTCAACCATGTACTCTGTAAATCCTAATTCTTCTCGTGAAATTTCTAATGGTATAGATGGTGACATCATATATTTAGTATCTCTTTCAAATTCTTCTGAAAAACTATCTGAAATAGTCCTATTGCCAAAATCACGAGGTTCTTGCTGCGAATTAAAAGGATTAAGATTATCTGATTTAATTGGTTCCGCAACTTCCTCTGAAATATTTTTAGGCGATAGAAATTCATCATTTTCTTGTACATCTAAATTTGATGATATATTATAAAAATTATCTAAAGAATGCCTAGAAGAAAAATCAGAATTAGGTAAAGCTAAATTTTTATTATCATAGGAATCATTATTGCCTTTTCCTAATTTCTTCCCTACTCTATAAGTTTGAATAGCATCTTTTATCATTTTAATATCTAATTCAACATTAGTCTTCTTTAAATCTACATCTTGTAAAGGGATATTTTGTTCCTCACTTAATTGTGGATTCTTACTATCATTATAAACATTATAGACTAAACTAGTAGCTAGTTCATCTTTCATTTCTGCTTGTTTCTTTTCTATTGCTTTTCTATAGAAGTTACGCTTTGCTATAAAAGTTGGATATTCGCAAAGTTTTTTACTACCAGCTTTAAAAGGTTGAAAATATTTAATAGAAACACAAAAGTCTGCTATTCTTTGATATTGCACATCTGTAAATTCTAAATTAATCTGTAATTTTTCTCTTACATAATTTTTAAAATATACACAAGTATTTAAGAAAATGGTAACGTCTAGTTCAGAAGTTTTTTGTAATCCAATTAAAATGTTATCAATGTATTGCTGCAATGCGATAATTTCTTTTTGAGTGAAATTTCTTTGTAAATAATATCTTGACATTTTATCTAATTTAGAGAACCAAGAATACCCTTTTTGAAAGAAATTATCATAAGAAAATTCATTAAAATCTATTTGTTCATACCTCTTAGGTAAAGGAAATCTATACTCTCCTACAGAAACAGCAGATGCAGAAAACTCTTTTAAAAATAATAAGCTTTTTTTATCTACATTATCAAATGATATACTAGCATACCGTAATTCAACAGAAGATTCTTTCACGGCATCTAATCTTTGAATGAGTTGTTCAGGCATAATTGTCATTCCATCTACATTTCTTTTAATAATATCATCCGTTAGTAACGCATATATCGTTTCTTTTATTTCTCCATCTATATAGCAAAAAAATTCCGTATCTATTAAAGTTCTTACAACTGGATTTTGTAGTTGATAGTACAAATATAAATCATGTCCACTAGGCTTTGATTTATCCTTAGCGCCCCATGCAAATTCAAAATGAGAGTCTTTTTGCTCACTTTTTAACTTTACCAATCTTAAATCTTCTAAATTATTATCAGTAAGTAAATCTAATATTAACTTTGGAGAACCTATGTACTTTAATTTTTTTTCATTGCCAGCTAAAGATTGATACCATTCTTTACTACCAATAGGAGGAACTTCAACACTCTTTCCACCTATAGTCAATTTTTGTTTAATAGGACTTGAGAATGCTAAACTTCTACGAAAATCATCATAAAGCATGTTTGCTTTTAAAGCAAGTTCTATAGAAAAAGCAAAAGACTCTCCAGCAATATTATACCTGCCTTCTTCAGAATATTCTTGGATTTTAGAAGGAGAAGTGAGATATTCTTCCGCTACATTTATACGCATAAAACTGTTCTCTATTGTTTTAGAGCCTATTTTTCTAAATTCTTCTTCTATTCTAGCTTGTTCATCCATCTTCTAGCGCCTCAATTCCAGTACCGTATTCTTTATTAATAGTATACCACATTATACTAAAAAAGAGCTAACTTTTGTTAACTCTAAAGAGAAACTTTACCTAAATCATATACATTCGAATATCCCATACTAAGAAGAAGATTAGATGCTATTTTACTTCTATTTCCTGTTGAGCAATATAATATTAAAATAGAATCTTTAGAATAGTTTCTTACTCCTTCTAATATACGCTCATGAGGAATATTAATAGCCCCTTCTAGATGATGAATAGAATATTCTTCTTTACTTCTCACATCAATAATAGTAGCGCCTTTTCTTTGATATTTAGGTAATTCTTCTAACGATAGTTTATGAATCATATTCTCCTACCTAATCATTACTAACCATTATTCAAAGGAAAAGACATACAATAAATAATTGATTAGTTAATAAAGTATATGTAATAATACTTATTTGAGATAGTTCTTTTCCACAAAAAAACGACTGATTGTCGTTTTAAATAATTCTTAATATATCATTAAAAGTAATATATACCATTAAAATCATAAGAAGAATAAATCCTATATTATGAATAATGTTTTCTACTTTAGGGCTCACTGGACTCCCTTTTATTTTTTCAATTATTAAGAATAAAGCGTGTCCACCATCAAATGCTGGAAGTGGTAATATATTGATAAATCCTACATTGACACTAAGCATCGCTAAAAGAGAAACTAAACTCATAATTCCTGCTTTTCCTGCTTCTCCTACTACATTATAAATACCAACTGGGCCAGATAACATATCTAACCCTAATTTACCAGTAAATAAATAAAGAACAGTAAAGAACATTTGCTCTATCATACTAAAGAATTTTCCAAAAGCATAACGGATAGATGCGAAAAAGCCACTTGCTTCCTCACCTGTAATATAAAAGCCATAAGTATATCCACGTAAAGTATCGTCTTCTAATTCTTTTGCTGTAATGGAAAGATCTTCTATATCTCCTTCACTATTTTCTACTTTTAATAAAAATTCATCTTCCCCAATTTTTTCTAATTCTTTTAACAAAACTAGATAATCATGAATCTCTAAATCATTAATAGAAACGATTTTATCTCCCTCTTTTAGACCATCTATACTAGATTCTAAAATAGAAATAACACCTTCCTCTTTTTCCGTAATAGTAAATCCATAATCTTTTCCATGAATAAGATTTTTTTCTCCAACTGCAATAGGATGAATATCTATATTTTCTTTTGTACCATCTTTTTTCTTTACTGTAATCGTAAAATCTTTACTTCCTGGAACAGTCATTTCAAGGGCTAATTTATCATAATTATTAACAAAATTACCATCAACAGAAACAATTTTATCACCATCATCTAATCCAGCTATAATGCTTCCATCAACATAAACAGAATTAAGAGATAACGTACTAGTCATTCCTACGATAAATAAAAGTACAATCGCTAAAATAAAATTCATCATAACACCTGCAACCATAACCATAAATCTACTAAACCATGGTTTTGATTGTAATCTTTGATCCTCGGGAATATTTTCATCTACTTCTACTTCTTCTCCAGCCATTTGAACAAACCCACCAATTGGAAGTAAGCGAATAGAATATTCTGTTTCATCTTCTACATATTTTATTTTACCATTTTTATCTTTTATTTTTTTCTTGCGTTTCCATTTAAAAAGTCTAGGACCCATTCCTATTGAAAATTCATAGACATAAACTCCTGCTCTTTTAGCAAATATAAAATGTCCTGTCTCATGAACAAGTACTACAATTCCTAAAATTAATATAAAATAAATTATTGTCATCTATCTGTTGCCTCCTATAATATGTTTATAAACAAGCTAAACGCTAACATAACAAAAATAATACTATCTAAACGGTCTAAAATACCGCCATGACCTGGCATAATATTTGAAAAATCCTTTTTATTATAATGTCTTTTAATGGCGGAAAAAAATAAATCTCCTAATTGTCCAATAATACTTAAAAACAAAGTAATTAAAATTAAATTGGATAAAATAACCTCTGGGTTGATAACTGTTTTATAAAACATGACTGCTATAAAGGTTCCAAGAATAGTTCCACCAACAAATCCTTCCCAAGTCTTCTTAGGAGATATTACTTCTAACAATTTATTTTTTCCAATTAATTGTCCTGTAAAAAGAGCAAATGTATCTGTAAAAACAGTTATACATAATAAATATAATAGCAAAGATGGATTCATATTATAATACGTAATAAAGAAAGACATAGAAAGTCCTATAAATAACACTCCTGTTGTTACATAACAAGCATCATTAATACTATAAACTTTCTTCTCATGAAATAGTACCATTGGTAATAAAAAGACTAAAAAGATACCTGTTAGAAAGCGAAAATCAATAGATAATACAGATGTCTCACTGACCTTAACATTTAAAACTAATAATGGAATCCATAAATAAGCAAGTAATTTAATAAAGATAGGAAGTTCCTTTTCATTTTCTTTCATATCTAAATATTCTTTTAGGCCAAGCATCCCCAAAAGAAATACTCCCACTGAGTAAATAATTCCACCACTTAAATAAATTGGTAGAACAATTAAAAATAATATAATTGCACTAATGATTCTTACTTTCATAATCAATACCTCCAAATCTACGATTTCTTTTATTATATGTTAAAATAGCTTTATCAAATTCGTCCGTACTAAAAGAAGGAAAATAAGCTTTTGGAAAATACATTTCAGCATAGCTTAGTTGATAAAGCATAAAATTACTGACTCTGACTTCTCCACTAGTACGAATTAGTAAATCAATATCGGGTAAATCCTGAAATAAATAATGAGAAAAACTATCTTCTGTAATAGACTCAATCTTTAATTTTTCTTCCCTTACTAATAAAGATATATTCTTTACAGCTTCTACAATTTCCAAACGGCCACCATAATTGATACAAACATTTAAAATTCCACTACTATTTTTTTCCGTATTACGTTCTATTTCATTCATAAGTTCTATTGCTTTTTTAGGAATTGGTTCGCTTCTTTTACCTGAAAATAAAACTTTAATATCCCTTTTTGCTATATAATCTGAATATTCTTTCATTTTTTCTACGAATAGATTCATTAAAAAATCAACTTCTGCTTTTGGTCTTTTAAAATTCTCTGTAGAAAAAGCATAAATACTTAAGACTTTAATCCCCTTTTGAAATATATATTCACTAAGAGTCTTTAAATTTTCATATCCAGCTAAATGGCCTTCACTTCTTTTTTTACCACGCTCTAAAGCCCATCTTCCGTTTCCATCCATTATAATAGCTACATGGGTAGGAATTTTTAATCCTGTATAATCCATTTTTCCTCCATTTTAATTAACCAATACTATTATAACACAAATTAAGATTGGTGGAAAATAAAAAAGTAGTTATCCTACTTTTTTGCATCAATATTAATTCTTACTCTTCCTTGGTCTGTCGTATATGCTGCTGCTTGAACTAAGGTACGAATAGCATTTGCTATCTTTCCAGCTCTACCAATAACAGCGCCTAAATCTTCTTCTGCTACTAAAACTTCAATAGTTCCATCTTCTTTTTTAGTAACTTCGACACTAGTAGGATTTTTCACAATATTTTTTACTAAATATTCTGTTAGTTCTACCAAACTCATTATTTATCTTCTTTCTTAGTCATTTTTGACTCATGGAACTTTTTCATAATTCCTTCTCTACTAAGTAAATCTCTTACTGTATCTGTAGGAATTGCTCCATTATGTAACCAAGATAAAGCCTTTTCTTCGTCAATTTTTACAACAGCTGGAGTTTCAATTGGATTATAATAACCAATTTCTTCAATAAATCTTCCATCCCTTGGACTTCTTGTATCAGCTGCTACAATACGATAAAATGGTCTTTTTTTAGCACCCATTCTTCTTAATCTTAATTTAACTGCCATAGTTTCTCCTCCGTTTCTTTAAAGATAATATCATAAAGAAATAAGTTTGTCAACTATTTATGGTTGACGATATATCAAAATAAATTTTTACAGAGACTAATATCATTACTTATCTCCCTTTCTATTTTCTTTGTAACATTAAAAATCAAAAAAGATGAGCGAAGTTCGCCCATCTAAAATGAAAAAGTATGTCAATAACTTTATTTGACATACTATAGATATTCTTCATTTACTTCTTCATCTATTTTCTCTAAATCTTCTTCTTTTACCTCATCCTCAATAATATCCCATGGGTCTTCCTCTTCTTCAATTGCTATTTTCATTTTCGTTTCCCCTACAATTTCTACACCCAATTCTTTTTCTATTGTAAAATGAATTTGCTTACCATCTATTTTAACATCCGAACAATTTGGTTGATAAAGTGTTCTAACAATGATATCGGTATCTTCTGATAAATCAGCATTACTTCTAAGTCTTACATTAAAAGTATCATTGTATTCTATCTTTTTATTAGCTACCATGGTTTTACTATCATTATCATAAGAATACCAAATATTCACATCAAAAGAACCATTTACTCCTACCTGCTCACCCGTTTTATATCCTTTAAACTTATGATTAATAACCCAGCATCCCAAAACGGTAGATGGAGACTCTTCCACTTCTATTTCATAATTATTTTTAAAACTTTTTTTCCCTTTTCCAATAATTGATTTTGCCACAATTTCTTTATAGGCTGCCATATAATCACTCCTCACTTTAATTTATGCGTTCCTATGGAAAATGTACCATTTTTTATAAAATTCTTAATAAAAAAAACTAAATATGATATAATAAGGGTGACTTTTAGGAGGTAATCATTATGATAGAAAATGTAAAAGATGAAGTCAGGAAATTATTAAATAATGAAAATTCTGGTCACGGAATGGACCATATAAATAGAGTTTTAAATTTATCTTTAAAATTTTCTAAAATAGAAAAAGCAGATGATGAGTTAGTTTCTTTAATTGCCTTATTACATGATATAGATGACTATAAATTATTTGATATAGAAAATGCAGACAATTTAACAAATGCGAAAAAGATTATGAATAATTGTAATGTAAGTAAAAAAAGACAAACACAAGTATGTCAGGCCATAGAAAATATTGGTTATAGTAAAAGATTAAAAGGTTATTCTCCTACTACTTTGGAAGCTAAAATAGTATCTGATGCAGATATGTGTGATGCTTTGGGTGCAAATGGAATTTTAAGAATTTGTATGTATCATCTAAAAAATGGAAGTCCTTTCTTTGATAAAAACACATTTCCAATTGAAAATATGTCTATTGAAAAGTATAAAAGATGTGCAGATAGTGGTGTATGCCATATATTTGAAAAATTGTTAAAACTGAAAGATTTAATGTTAACAGAATCTGGAGCAGAAGAAGCAAAAGAAAGACATCAAATTGTTGTAGATTTTTTATATCATTTATTTGATGAGGAAAATGTTCCTGAATGGACAAATTATTTAGATAATTACTTAAAAAAGATACAATAAACATTGTATCTTTTATTTTTCTTCTTCTAATTTCGCATTTTCTAATATTTCTTTTGGGACTTCTATTTCTTCTATTGCATTGTAGTTAGTATAAGAAAAGTTCATAGAATATTCTTCTATATCTTTTTTATATTCTTTATCTAAAATATCGCTGAAATCCAGTTCTAATTTAGAAATATATCCGTCTTTAATATAAACATCTACTATAATATCCTTAGAGAAATCTAGTCCAACGATTTCCTCGTTTTCACTAAACTTTTCGTTTGCTTCCTTTTTATTTAATATAAGCTCTAACTTTTTGTATCCCTCTAAGTCTGTTTTTACCTCTTTAACAGTATCTGTAATAGAGATAATACTATTTAAAAATAAAAGACTTTCACGCATTTCTGAAATATCATATATAGAGTATCCCCAAGAAGCTCCTTCATCCCCACTATTATATTGATAAAGTTTATTATCTTTTTCTGTTGTATAAACTTCTACATTCATTGCATTTCCAGCAAAATAACTTTCTGTTACATAGTGACTAGAAGTTTTCGTATAAGTCCCCATTGTTTTTTCTTGGAAGGAATATTCACCACTACCTACTTTGGTTCTTACTTCCATTTTATAAGATTCTGAATTATTTGTTTTATCTAAAGCCTCTTTTAAGATTTCATCTGCTGTTTTACTCTGACAACCTGTTGAAATAAAAAAAATAAAAAAGGCACATACTATTATTTTGATATACTTCATTTTCATTCTCCTTCTAACTTATTATAGCATAATTTAGATAAAGAAAAAAGTAGTTACCTACTTTTTACATTTCTTCATCAGATGAACCCAATATAAAATTAGAAAATTCCTCTGGTGATACATAAGTAGCTTCTTCCATTACTTTTGGATAAGAAGTATCTACTTTATCATTTAAGGCAACAATTTCTATTGTTACATCGTAGATAGACATTCCCATTAAAGCACCCTCTCCCATAAGAGTACTTACGTCCATCGTCATACTAGAAAGTTCACCGTCTTTTAAATAAGCATAGAATTTTATTTCTTCTGGAGCTTTTTCAAAAGATTTCTCAATTTCTTCTTTTTCTTCATCAGATTCAATTTCTTTCTTTGCAAAATCCATCATGCTTTTCTTAGAAATTATGATTTCTAACTTATCATATCCTTCTTTGTCAGATTTTACCTTTTTAACACTTGTTAAAAGTTTCATAAATTCATCAATATTTTTATTAAACTCTTCTCCTGTTAATTTTTCAGCATTATCTAGTGCATCTGACTCTACTGTTGTATAAACCCATCTTTTATTGGCTTTATCATATTGATATTGATTAACCTTATCCTCTTTTTTTATCATATACATTTCTTGTGATTCAGTTTGACCTAACATACTTACTGAATAATTCATATGCATAAAATCTTTGGACATTGCAAATTCCATTTTCATAGGGATTTTCATCTCTGGTGTTCCCATAGAAATACTTAAATTCATAGCAATGGCTGTTGTGTCTTTCATATTTAATAAAGATGTCTCTAAATCTTTTTTAGGATTTCCTTTTCCACAACCTGTCATTAAAAACACTACTACTAATAAAAGACTAAAATATCTTAATTTTTTCATATTTTCACTCCTTCTATCTCCATTATACAGCAAAAAGAAACATTTTATTAAAAAAAGATTTCCTTTATCGCTTTTTTGTCTAACTCTTGACAACTCTCTACTCTATCTATTGGAATATCAAAAGAGGTAACTTGATTCCAGCTCGTAAGTTTAACATCAAAATCAGAAAAATAAATATTTTTTTCTTTTGATAGATATATTTTTTCTTTTGATAAAATACCTGTTACTTTACTATTTCGAACATAAATAGAAAAAGATATTCTGTTCGTTCCTTCTTTTAATAAGAAAACCTCATATTTTTTTTCTCCAGTTCTATCTGAAACTACTTTCTTTATCTTGATATCCTTTTTTTTAAAATTTACTTTTTTCCATTCTACTTCTTTAATTCTCTGATTACTTTTAAAGCAATCTGTTGATAAATTCTGTAATAAATAAAATGTGATACTGCTATCCTCTATTTTTACATAAAATTCTAGCATAATAGGATTCCAAACATAATCCGTTGTTAAAGTAGCAGATAAAACATCTTGATGATAATTAGCGGAACCTTTTAAATCTAACGCATGATTATCTAAAAATAAACGAACATTCCCCTCAATATGAACACTTTCTAAATCTTTTAAACTAAGAAAAGCCCTCAACAATTCTAATTTAGAATATCCCCATATTCCTAATAAAGTTAATAGAATTAATACTCCTAAAGATAGAATCAATCGTTTGTATTTCATAGTTCCTCCTATGCAATTTTACCATCTAAGCTCCATGTTTTAACATCAGTAATTTCTACATCCACTATTTTTCCAATAAAAGAAGAATCACCATCTACATTTACTAATTTCATTGTATCAGTATATCCCATTAAATTTCCTTTTTCACCAGTTCCTTCAATTAATACTTTTACTTTTTTTCCTAAATACTCTTGATTTTTCTGATTAGCATAAGTATTTACAAGATTATTTAATTCTTGTAATCTTTTATTTTTTTCATCCATAGAAGTATTATCCTCCATTTTCGCAGCTGGAGTTCCTACTCTAGGAGAAAAAATAAAGGTAAAAGCAGAATCATACTGACACTCTTTAACAATTTCTAAAGTATCTTTAAAGTCTTCTTCTGTCTCTCCAGGAAAACCTACAATAATATCTGTTGTAAGAGCAAGATTTGGTATTGTTTTCTTTAATTTGCTCACCAATTCTAAATACTTTTCTTTTGTATATCTTCTTCCCATTAGTTTTAAAATACGATTAGAGCCACTTTGTAAAGGTAAATGAACATAAGGCATAATATTATCATATTTACTAATTACTTCAATCATTTTATCATCAAAATCCCATGGATGGCTTGTCATAAAGCGAATTCTTTGAATACCAGTTTTAGCAACATTTTCTAATAATTCCCCCATTGTAGTTTTTTCTTCTAAATCTTTTCCATAAGCATTAACATTTTGACCTAATAAAGTTACTTCTAAATAGCCTCTTTTTACTAAATCTTCTATTTCTTCTATAATATACTCAGGCTTTCTACTTCTTTGTTTTCCCCTTGTATAAGGCACTATACAATACGTACAAAACTTATCACACCCAAACATAATATTTACCCATGCCTTATAATTAGAATCTCTTTTAGCAGGAATATTTTCAATAACTTCTCCCTCTTTACTAAAAACTTCTATTTCTTGCTCACAACGAGCCATAGAACGCTCTAATATATAAGGTAATCTATGAATATTATGAGTACCAAAAACAATATCAACCCACTTATATTTTTTCATTAAATCTTCTACTACGTTTTCTTCTTGAGCCATACATCCACAAATTGCAGTAATAATATGAGGTTTTGTCTCTTTTAAATGTTTTACTCTTCCTAAAAATCCAAACATCTTGTTATGAGCATTCTCCCTTATTGCGCAAGTATTTAATAATATAAAGTCAGCTTCTTCAAAAGTATCTGTTTCTTCAAAAGACATCATTTCTAAAATGGCTTTAATATTCTCAGAATCATGTACATTCATCTGACATCCATAAGTCCTAATAAAATACTTTCTTCCAAGTCCTAATTCTTTTAA
Organism: uncultured Bacilli bacterium; assembly: GCA_910584165.1. Taxonomy (GTDB): domain Bacteria; phylum Bacillota_I; class Bacilli_A; order RF39; family UBA660; genus UBA5578. Next base: position 393,257 of record CAJTZU010000001.1, read on the forward strand.
ATTATCTGGTAATTCATAATCATCTAAAATAAAAGGAATCTTATTATTGGTTCTTTTTCCAGCTTCTCTTAAATTGGGTATTTGCATACTATCACTTCCTTGAATGATAGTACCATAGATTAGAAAATTAATCAATTATATTTCTACAAAGAAAAAAAGATAGATATCTATCTTTTTTATTACTTAGATAAATTAGACATTCCTAATTGTTGTTCACCCATTTTTACTAATCTTTTAGTAATTTCTCCTCCAACAGAACCGTTAGCTCTACTTGAAGCATCTGGACCCATAGCAACACCTAATTCAGCAGCTATTTCATATTTCATTTTTTCGATAGCTTGTTTAGCACCAGGTACTACAAATTTATTTGAATTATTTTTCATTTAACTCACCTCCTGTACATTACTATCATGTGTACAAAAAGGTTTTTCATACCTGGTAATTTTTGGTTATAACAAATCTTCTTCTTGTTCCTCTAAAGTATGTGTTTCTATCGTATTAATACATTCTTCCACTAAAGATTCATAATCAAAAAGACTTTCATAATAAATACATTTCTCTAGCTCTGGATTAATAACAGGATGTTTTGGTAAAAAAATAGTACAACAATCTTCAAATGGTAAAATACTAGTTTCATAAGTACCAATTTTATTAGAAATATCAATAATTTCTAATTTATCCATGCAAGCAACAGGTCTAATTACTGGTAAATTGGTTACACTATTAATAACACACATACTATCTAGTGTTTGACTAGCAACTTGCCCAATACTTTCTCCATTGATAATAACTTTCAAATGTCTTTTTTTAACAACTCCCGAAGCTATCCTATACATCATTCTTCTCATAATTGTAATTACATAGCTCTCTGGAACATTTTTATAAATTGCTTCTTGCAAATTCGTAAATGGAACTACATGAACTTTTATATTGCCAGAATAAGCATTAATAATGGACGCTAACTTAAGAACTTTATTTTTAGCTTCTAAACTAGTATGAGGTGGAGATTCAAAATAAAGACATTCTAAATCGACTCCTCTTTTTAAAGAAAGATAACCTGCTACTGGAGAATCAATTCCCCCGCTTAACATTAATAAACCTTTTCCTTGAATTCCTACTGGATAACCACCAATACCATCAATTTCTCTAATATAAAGGAATGTCCCTTCTTTTCTAATTTCTACTTTAATAATCAAATCAGGATGATGAACATCTACCTTGCAATCAAAATTTTTAAGAACAACTCCACCAAATATCCTACTACACTCCATACTTGATGTAGGAAAATTTTTGTCAGCTCTTTTTGTTTCTACTTTAAAAGTTTTAAAATCTACGTTTTTTAATGCATTCACTAAAGATTCTTTAATCTCTTCCATATTAGTATTTACTTTAAAGCACTCTACTATACTGTGAATACCGAAGACTTTTTGTAACCTTGAAATAATCGTTTCTATATTTTCACTTTCAATATACATTCTTACTCGATCATATTGAATATGATAATCTATTCCCTTTAAAATAGAATTTACATTACGCACTAACAGCTTAATAAAAGTATTTCTATTTCCTTTTTTAGTAGTTAACTCTCCATATTTAATTAATATTAATTTTTGCATATTTCCAACCTCATTACAAATTATAGCAAAAAAAAGATAAATTTGGAATATTAACATAGTAGATTATTATTTTTCAAAAAAAGAAATGAATAATCATTTCTTTATGAGATAACCTCCGTCACTTCACCATTTACTGTATTAAACTTATAAGTTGCATAATCTTTTTCATTAGTTGATGATTTCATAATATAAATATTAACAATTGTTCCATCGATTTCCATTTTAAATGTTGGTATTTCAGCAACTTCTCTTCCCCTAAATCCATTGATATAAGTGGGAATATCCTTCGATAAAATCTTCTCTCCACTATAGTTTAAAATACGGAAAACATTATCTTTAGCAACCAAAACATAACTGTTAATTGGAATAATAATATTATATCCTTCTTCAAATACCTGGTTCCCATTTAAATCTAATAAGTACCATAATCCATCTTTTTTTACAGATAATGCATCATAATCATTAAAATAGATATCATCATATTTAAAATCAATTTTAGTTTTTCCTTTATCTAAAGTAATTAATCCCCATTTTCCGTCTTTTAAAGCTGTAATAACATTTCTTTCATAAGAGTAATCTGTTACATCGCCACCACCAAAAGAATAAGCAAAATCTTCATATTCAAAAGGAATAATAACTTCTCCCTTGGTATTAATAATCCCTACTTTATCAGAAGAATTTGTAGCAATAAAAGCAACTGTTTTTTCTTCTCGATATAAATTTTCTAATCTTTTTAAGTTGTCTGTTATTTCTTTATCTTCTACAAAATCATACAAGAAAAGGTGTTCCCCATCCTGTAAAGCGATAATATGATCTTCTTTAGAGAAATATTGATATCTTCCCAATGAATAAATAGAACAAGTTCCCACACAGACATAAGAACTGATTTCCTTTTCGCCATCATAAAATACAATTTTATCATCTCTAGTCTCATACCGATAATCTTTGATAACAGTAGGAGTATTACTAGAAACTGGCTCTTTTTTGTCTTTTTTATCAAATGGTTTTAAATAAATTACAAGACATACAGCACCAGCAATTAATAAAATAGTAAATAACACCCCTACCACTGTTTTCCACTTTTTTGTAGGAGTAATAAAATCTTCATCATTTGAAAATAACTGTACTTCCTTCGTCAAATTATCAAGAAGCATTGTATGAGTTGGCTTTTCTGTTTCATCTTCTAAAATACCATCTCCCAAATCTTCTGTTTCCATTGCTTCCCTTTTTGCTTTATAATATTTTTCTCTACTTGTTTCTTTCTTAGGAGACTCTTCCTCAATAGAGGTTTCTAACTCTTCCTCATCTTTTTCCATACAATAACCTCCTACTTTCCTACATCATACATATATACTAATTTTTCATAAATGCCTGGTTCTATCTTATTCAATAGATTAATTGTTAATTCTAAAGACTTTTGATATTCCCCTTTTAAAAATAATTGTTCTGATAAATTTAATTTTGTACTTAATCCATCATAACTACTACGATATCTATTTCCATAAACAAGCGCAGTCTCAGCAAAAGCTGCCACTTTTAATAAATCTTTTGTTTTGGTATAAAGTTTTAGTACTAAATCACGGGCAGTATCTACTCTCGTATTTAAAACACTAATAGTTATTGGTTTTTTCTCTAATTCTTTTACAATTTCCCTAATAGCACTCATAGCTTCTTTTAACTCCACATAATAACTCTGTGGAATATAAGGAAGATTATATTCTCTCATCTTTAATTTAGACTCTTTTAAAACTACTTTAATTTCTTCTAATTGTTGACGAGCCCTTACCTCATCATCTCTCATACTTCCAATAGCGTCTAAAGAATTGTCTAATTTATCTTCTATTTTAGCAAGAGAAATTCCAAGTTCTTCCAATTCTTTTAATAATTTTGTATACGCAAAACTAGTATTATTCATTGTATGATCCATTAATACTTTATAATCGTCATTCACTTCTTTTAATTCCTCATGTAAGTCCTTTAATATCGTAATATCTTCATCTGATAAGTGATAAATATTTTTAATATCTTCTAACTGAACAAAAATATCCTCTACTACATCACTAATTTTTCCTAATTTATTACGAAATGCGACATTACTATCCTCATAAGTAGCACGAGCTGTCTTTTCAGCATCAAAATCATTAAATAAAGATTCAAAGTAATCTAAAAGAACTTTTAATTCAAATAAACTATCCTCTAAATTTAAATCTTTTGTACGAATAATAATATCTCCTATCTTTTTATTAGCTTCCTCGATATTATATTCAACATTTAAATAATCTAATGGATATCCTGCTTTAACCATCCAATTGTATACTTCCTCTACTTCTGTTATTTTCTTTGGTATGGCTGTATAAGCAAGAAGTACAATAGATGGAACTTCTTCTACCACAATTTCCATATGCTTTAATAAATCATTAATAATTAAAACAATATCATTAATCTCAGTATATTCATTATTATCCATAATTGTTTCATAATCTTCAAAACGTTTGGAAATTACTTTAAATTGTTTTTGAACAACCTCTGTCATAGGACCAAATTCAGACTTTGACTGTTGAAATTGTTGATGTAACTTTCTAAATTTAATTTTAAATTCTGTAATAACTTCTCTACTACGCTCTTCACTAGAAGTAAGTTCTTTAATTTCTCCTAATAAGAAATCAGAATTAGTTCTTACTTTATAAATCTCCATTTCTAATTTTGCTAATTTATAAAGAGTACTTTTATAATTCTTTTGAGACAAAGAATATTCTGTCTCTAGTATCATATCTGTTAATTTAGGAATCTGATTATCTTTAATATTTTGAAGTCTCTCTGTCCATTCTTTATACATAACTTCTAATTTAGGATTATTTAAAAAACTCTCTACTTTAGCAAGCTCAGGGACAATTGGAGAAGAATCTAATTTATTTTTCTCTATTTCTAGATTTTCTAGTTTTTTCTTAATTCTCTTTCTTTTATCATTGCGTAAAAAACAGATAACACCAACAATTAATAATAATGCCACTATAATAGTAGCGATAATTAACGTTAAATTATCTTTCATACTATCACCTATTATAAGTATAGCATACTTTTCCTACATTTTTTAACATTTTTTATGATAATCCAAAATTTTCTTTTATTACCATTGTTTTATTTCCTTTTCTTCTAAGAGAAAATTAGATATAATGAACTTGGTGAAAAAAATGGATAAATTATTTTTAATAGGTGGAACAGATTCCATTGGTGTTCCTTATACAAAAGACAACAAGACAAATAGTGGTTTTTTTGAACAAATTGAAAATTTTCTTTCTAATCATTTTGAGGTAACTACTTTTAACTTTTTTCATATGTCTACTTATAATACTAATTCTTTTATCCTAGAATGCTTAAAGAAAAACTATTCTTTAGCAGAAATAAAAGTACAACAAAATCAAATGCTTAGAAAGTGCAAATACTCTGGTGTCTACCCTTATTTAGAACTTCCTAAAAGTTTTTTAAATTTTTATAAAATACAAGAACAAGATTATACTATCAAAATAAAAGAACAACTAATAAACAATAAAAATACAATCTTCCTTTATAGTGCTGGAGTAAATGATTTTCTAAAATATAACAAATCCAGTCTATTTAAAATGTTTTCCCCTCGCAACATAAAAAACAATTTAAAAGAATTAGATACTATTTTAGAAAATTGTTTAAAGGATATCTATAAAAATATTGCTTACATTCACAAACTAAATAAAGACTGCAAAATCTATTTAGTAGGACTTTTTTATCCTACCAATTTAAAATATATACGAAAAAGATTAAAATTTCCTATTGATTCTTTTAATAATAAATTAAAAAATATGTGCAAAAATTACAAAAATGTATACTTTATAGAAAATTCTAATTTATCAAAAGGAGATTTTTGCAATATTGATTTTCATCCTAATAGTAAAGGACACAAAAAAATTTACGAAAATTTTCTAAAAGTATATGAAAAATAAGACATATTCTATTATTTTACTTGACTTATTTACTATTCCATAATATAATTAAAACTGCGATGGATTTGCAGCGTGTTTTAGAATTTATAATGTGTCTATTACCTATAGGGGTTATTTGTAATCTTGCTGCAGGTGAAGATATTGAAATAAGACACCCTATAAATTAGTAAAATAGCTTCATTCATCAAATATTATGAAAGGAGAATGAAGATGTCAAGATATACTGATTCAAGTTACAGAAAATCACGTCGTTTTGGTTTCTCTATTCTTGAAACTGGAGAAGAATTAGCTAGAAAGCCATATGCTCCAGGTCAACATGGAAACAAACGTGGTAAAAAGTTATCTGACTACGGTGTTCAGTTACAAGAAAAACAAAAAGTTAAATTTATGTATGGACTTAATGAAAAACAATTCCATAAGACTTTTGTTTTAGCTGGTAAGATGAAAGGTGTTCATGGTGAAAACTTATTAAAATTACTAGAGAGTCGTTTAGATAATCTAGTTTATCGTATGGGTCTTTCTACTACTAGAAGAGGTGCTCGTCAATTAGTTAACCATGGTCATATTACAGTAAATGGAAAGAATGTTAATATCCCTTCTTATACTTGTAAACCAGGTGATGTAATCGCTGTTAAAGATAACTCTAAAGAAATGACTATTATTAGAACTTCTTTAGAAGCTTTATCAAGACGTGTTGATTTTGTTACTTTTGATGATACAAAATTATCTGGTTCTTATATAAGATATCCAGAAAGAAGCGAATTAAATGCTGATATTAATGAATCATTAATCGTAGAATTCTACAACAGAGGATAAAAAGAAAAAGGAACTTATGTTCCTTTTTTATTTTCACTTTATTCAAATATTCCCATGTAATATTTCTTTTTTCCTTTTCTTACAATAATCACTTTAGATTCAATAGCTACTTCTTTATTAATAACCATATTCTCATCGGTTGCTTTCTCACCATTGATAGAAATAGAACCAGCAGTTAAGAATTCTCTTGCTTCCCTTCTACTAGTAGCAATACCATTATCTACTAATAATTCTAATAAAGTAGATTCTTTAGCAGTAAAGTTTGGAACATCTTTAAATCCATCTTCTATTTCTTCTAAAGATAACTCTTTAATATTACCACTAAATAGTACTTCACTAATACGAAGTGCTTTTTCATATTCTTCTTCTCCATGTAGGAAAGTAATTACTTCATGCGCTAAAGCTTTTTGAGCCATTCTCTTTTCTGGAGCTTGATTATGCTCAGATTCTATTTTTTCTATCTCTTCTTTTGTTAAAAAAGTTAGTTTCTTTAAATAATCAATTACACATTTATCATCAGAATTAATCAAGTATTGGTATAACTCATAACTAGATGTCTTATTCTTATCTAACCATAAGGCATTCCCTTCTGTTTTTCCAAATTTAACACCATTTGCATCTAATACTAGTGGCATTGTCATACCAAATAATTCTACATCGCTTTTCTTACGAGCAAGCTCTATTCCTGTTGTAATATTTCCCCATTGATCAGAACCTGCTACTTGCAAAGTAACTCCCTTATCTTCATATAGGTGAACAAAGTCCATTCCTTGTAATAATGTATAAGCAAATTCACAGAAAGTAATCCCTGATTCTAATCTTCTACTAATGATATCTTTATCTAACATATAATTAACATTAATATACTTTCCATAATCTCTTAAGAAATCTAAAATTGTTATATCTTTTGTCCAATCATAGTTATTTACTACTTCAAATCCAAATATTTTCTCAGCTTGTTGAGTAAGACCTGCTACATTCTTTTCTACTTCTTCTTTCGTAATCATTTGACGCTCTTTAGATGGTTTTGGATCTCCTATAAGACCTGTTGCACCTCCTACCAATAAAATTGGATGATGTCCATAACGAGCAAGTCTAGATGCTATTAAAAATGATGAAAAATGCCCTATATGCATAGAATCAGCTGTTGGATCTGTTCCAATATAAAATGTTAATTTCTCTTCATTTAATTTTTTCTCTAATTCTGGAGAACTAATATCTTTTATAAGTCCTCTCCATGTTAAATCTTCAAATAATGTCATAATATCCCTCCTAATAATTACTGTTTAATCTTTCTTCTACTATTTTTAATTTTTTAAAAGTAGCATCTATTACATCTTCTTCTTTTATATGCAATAACCTACTAATATGCATTAAATTAGAAAAAATAGTTTTTACTAATCCTTCATTATAATTATCTAATAATTCTGTCCCTAGCCGGTAAGTATCATTAATTACATCTAATATATTATCGCTATCATAAGGATTTCCCATGTTTTCTAAATCCAAATCTAAATAATTAAAGAATGTTAAAAGAATAGTAATACAGTCTGCAAACTCATCTAATACTTTTTCCATATCTGGCTTCTTTACCGTCCAATACTTAAAGCATTTCGTTTCATTTACAAATTCCCCTAATTCTACTAAAAATTCAATTCCATTCTTTCTAATAAATTCAGGGTCACTATCTTTATAACGATTAATAAATATTTCATCTAATCTTTTATTTTCTTCATAAATTTCATACCAAACTCTAGTCATGACAATCACACTTTCCATCATGACAGTGGCATTCATGACCTTCTTTATGATTAGAACATTCACAAGTACTTTCTACTTGCATAAGCACAACTCCACTACTAGTTCCAAGTCTCGTAGCTCCTGCTTTAATCATAGCCTCAGCAGTTTCTATATCCCTTATACCACCACTAGCTTTAATTTCTAATACATCATTTTTATGTTTATTCATAATTTCTACTGCTTCTACAGTAGCACCACATTCTCCAAAACCAGTAGATGTTTTAATAAAATTTACAAATGTTTCATTACAGATTTCAGTCATCTTTATAATCTCGTTTTCATCTAGATAACAAGTCTCAATAATTACTTTTAAAGTATGTCCATCAATAGCATCTCTAATTTCTTCTATTTCTTCTTTTACATAATCATAATCCTTATTCTTTAAAGCTGATAGATTAATAACCATATCAATTTCAGTAGCACCATTTTCAATAGCATTAATAGCCTCAAATGATTTTACCTCCATTGTATTAGCTCCTAATGGGAAACCTATTACTGTTCCAACTTCTACACTACTTCCTTTTAATAATTCGCTTGCAAGTCTTACATAAAAGGGATGTACACATACACTAGCAAAATGATATTTTTTAGCCTCTTCACACAATTTTTTAATATCCTCTACAGTCGCTGTAGCTTTTAAATTGGTATGATCAATATAACTATTTAATTCCATAAAATCCTCCTTATAACAAAAAAATATTATGAATTATAGGAACGAATTACTCGCGGTACCATCCTATTTCATAATATTTTATGCTCTCTTATCTTAACGCGATTAACGATTTGACTCCAAATAGGTAATTTCACTTTTCTATCTTGTCTAGTTTTCATCTACCACTAGATTTCTAATTACTGATAGTAAGTTACTACTATTCTTCTTCATCAATTAAAACTATGTTTATTATATCATATTTATTTTTCTTGTCAAATAAAACTATTTAGAAAAATAAGAACATTCTTTTTCATCAATTAGTAACTTCATGGTTTGCATATCATAGTTATATCTTGCACAAGAAGTCTTTGTCTTATTTGTCTTAAATACTACTTGGAAAGTTGTATTATCCACTACTTTAATATTCTCATGTGGCCTATTAGGAAGTAGTAAAGTATTAGTAGCAGGGATATCTGCAACTTTTTTTATTAATTTTCCATCTATGTCCACTATCTCTAATACATTATTTCCATATACCATTGTATAGTTATTATTGTAAGTAGAAACAGCAAGTGCATCATAAGACTTTCCTTTTAATTTCTTAGAGCCTCCAGTAGAATTATATAAAGAAATTTTATTTGATTTTACAACATGTAAATATTTATTTTTCATGAAGATTAAGTCATTTTCACAAGGAATCACTTCTTTTCTAGAGCGTAAGTTTACTAAACCATACTTATTTCCACTACTTTTTCTTACTACTAATAAATTGGTAGCAGCAAATAAAGGATGATGGTCCCACCATATCTCAGAAGTAGAACTACTTGTCCAATCATAATAATACTTGCCATAATCATAAACAAAATTTCTACCGCCAAATGCGAATAATGCTTCTTGCCCTTTTGTATTTCTAAGTAATAATCCATATACAGAAGTATCACCATCTCTTAGAAAGGCATAAGTAACACCTTTATCAATCGTATAAAGAACCTTCTCTTCTGCTGAAGTAATATCATAAATAGATACTTTTCCAGTAGATTCTTTAATAGCAACATATCTTCCAAGATAGTTGTCTAAACTACAATTTAAAGTCGCGCATTTAATAACTTTACTATTCGCACTTCCAGATTCATAATAAGCCGTTGTATTCTCACCATATACTTCATTATTCAATTGCGTATAAGCAATATAAACAAATCCTTTATCTTTTTGATATCCATAAGAATAAATTTTTTCAGAATCATTTACACTACACTCTGATAAATAGATATTATTGACATCATAGATATTAACTTTATCACAGACAACCTTACCTTCATACTCAACATTCAAAGTAGTTGGTAAAGCTCCATATACTTTCTGATAATCAGAAACATAGGCAAGCGCTAAAGCTCCATACTCTTTCATAATTTTATTTTCTTCACGAGGATTTCCATAAGTATAAATTGGATCTGATGCATTAATACTACACTTATTCAAATAAAGGGCACCATCTGGATAAATTATTTTTTCATCACAATAAACTTTATAGTCTATCTTAACGTTATCTGTTACTTCTATCATATCTGGAAGCTTATTATTATCCTTCTTGTAAGTCTGAATAAATTCCTCTGCTTTTTTTCCATACTCAATCATTGCTGATTCGTAATTAGAAACATTCGTAGAAGTATTCGATTGAGAAGAAGTATTAGTACTTGGCTTTTTATCAGATTTTTTACCCTTTAACAGGAAAAAAGCAAGAACAATTATTACTATTATAATAACTGCAATAATCGCAATCAAAACTTTTTTATTTTTAGGCTTTTTAGGAGTTACACCTGTCCCTGTAATTTGATATCCATTAAATCCATTATTTCCCATAGTATTAGGATTCATTCCATTATAAGACTGATTATATTGATTCATCATATTCCCATACTGTGAGGTATTAGATAAATTTTGATATTGAGTATTATTCTGCATATTATTATACATTCCATTATATTGTTGTGTATTCTGCATATTTCCATAAGAACCATTAGAATAACCTTGACTATTATACTGGGTTTGACTATTATTATAGCTTTGATTTCCATATTGTGTATTATTGTATTGAGTATTTGGCATACTATTAGGATTCATTCCATTATAAGACTGATTTCCTTGACTTCCACCATACTGATAATTTCCTGAATTTTGATTATTTTGTTCATTCCACATATCACACGCTCCATCTTATCCTATATTAATATCATAACACTTTTTTCGAAAAAAAAGAAGACTAATCTTCTTTTTAATAAGTAACTCCACCCCATTCAACTGCTGTAAACCCAACTCTTTCAAAAGTAGACAATTTTTGCTCTTTTATTTTCGTTTCTTTTTCTACCTTTTTAACATGAATTGCTACTCTTAACATGGAATTTGGTTTTGGATTAATTATAATTGGACTATTAGAATCTCTTTCTTCTGTTAATTCAAAATATACTAGACTCTTGCCATTCTTTTCTAAAATTGGTAACCAGTACATAATAAATTCATTTCTTTCTCTATCATTAAAGCCAATTTTAGTTAATTTTTCTTCTAAAAATTCTATCGCATTTTCTTTAGTTACATAGAATCCTTCTTTAAAGTCTACTCTATGATTTAAATTTTCTTCCCAATATAATCCATAATAATATTTATTATTTAAATCTCTTAAATCTCCATTTGGGCTTGCGAATACTGTCCAGTTATCCTTATACTTTGGATAGGTTGTTGTTAAAGTCTCTGGATATTTAAATGTTACATTTACTAGTGTTGGAAATACTGGATATAAATATAATACTGGTTTTGCATATCCACCTATGTAAGTTGGAATCTTTCCTGTTTCTTTTGTCGTTGGAATATAATAATATTCATATCCTAAATCATAGTTATCTAAATCTTCTAAAGTCATTTCTGGATTATTCTTAAGAATTTCTTGTTTAGATACATCTCCACCTTGTATTACAAGATAAATTCCATTTTTACCATTTTCGGTATACCATCCAGATAACATGGAATGATACACATATTCATCATTATTCCAATAATCTTCTATAAAAGTAGTTAAAACATTTCCTTTATAGTCTATTAAATTTAATTTTTTATCCTCAACTACTAAAATATAATCTTCCCATATGTCCTCTACACTATCATATTTTTTACTAGTATAAGTATTTTGATAATTGCTATTATAAGTTTTAAAAGTTCCATTTTTCCATGTTACAAATACACTATTTTCAGTATAGAATCCATCAAACACTTCTCCATCAAATAACTCATACCCTTTACTATCATATATTTTAAAATTGTAATCATCATATTCTTCATTGCTAGATTTCTTAATTCCTTGAATAATATATCCTTTTTGGGTCGTAGTATCTATGGTAAATCCATATACATCTTTAATACTGTAAACAACCTTACCTGATTTTAGATTAATAAAATTAGTAATATCATTATCCATACTTACTGGAACATAACCACTAGGCAATAAATAATCTGGATCCCATCCCATATTAATAATATATTCTCCATTTATATTAAATATTTTTCCACTAACATTACTATAAATATAGTCTTTATCGTTAACATTATAATAAACTCCATAAAACTCTTGGTTATATCCTAGAATTTCAAAACTATCTGGATTTAAAATTTTTACATCCAAATATTTTTTATTTTGATAATCATAAATATAATAATTATAACCGTGTGTAAATCCATCTTCGATATTTATTGCTTCTCTTACAATAAAATACTTTTCATAAGCATCATATCCTTCACAATTGTCAAACTCACAAGGAATAGTAGCATATTCTTTAAAACTTTGCTTGTCATCCTCTTCATCAAAAAATAAATATTCTTTTCCATATCCTCTATCACCTACGTAAACTTTTAATTCTTTACTAACAGGCTTTGATACTTCTTTTACACCATAAGAATACGTTTCTTTAGAATCGTTAACTGTACAATCTTCTAAATATACTTTTCTACTAGATGCATTAATTGTTTGTACTTTACAAGAAATTTTATAATCTCCTACTTTTGCATAATCTAAAAGAGCATTTAAATCAGGAGTTTTACCATTCTGCTTTGAATAATTTTCTACTAACTCATCTAATTTAGCACCATACTGATTAACAATTTCTTGATAATTTATTGGTTCTTCTACATTACTATTTGAATTTTTATTTGTATTAGATTCCTTCTTTTTCTCTTTACCATTTAATAAGAAAAAGAGAACAATTCCTACAATTACTACTATTAATAGGACTACACTTACTATTATTTGAATTTTTTGCTTTTTTGTAAGCTTTGACTTTTCAGAATCATTTTTTATTTTAGATGGAATATCTTTTTCTATTTCTTCCTCTTCTTTCTCCTCTAGTTCATTTTCTTCTAGAGGTGCTTCTTCTTTCTTTTCTTCTAAGTTTTCTTCAACAATTTCTTCTTGCTCTTTATTCTCTTCCACTAATAACACCTACTTTCTTCTTCATTATAGCATGATAGACAAAAAAAGAAAATAAATTTCATATTTTCTTTTTACTTGATATTATAACTTTTTTTAGCGGCTTCATAATTAGTAGTAATCTCTTTTTCCGTTAAAACTCTATCATATAATATAAATTCGTATAAATTGCCATCAAACTTTAATCCTCTTCCGGGTCTTAAATCTCCTACAGTAACAAATTTAGCTGCTAATTTTTCTGAACCAGACTCAAATTTTTGTATGAATTTTCCATTCACATATATTCTAGTATCTCCACCTCTTTTAGCAGTTACTTGAATATTTACAACTTTATTATTATAACTTTGAAAAGGAATTGTCTTTCCACCTTCTGAAGAATTTGTTCCATAAGAATAAACTATTAATTCACCATTTCTATATCCAATCCATAATAAATAATTAGTATCTGTAAAAGAAATACCTATAATAGCAGAGCCCCATTTATCTCCTTGATTAACATCACCTTTTACTGTAAGATTTACAGAATAATTATCTTCTACTTTAGAATTACTAGAAATATTTTTCATCAAAGTAGAACTCTTAGTTCCATTTAGTATTAAACTTCCATCCTTATCATAAAGTAAACTACTTCCATAGCAACCTTCAACTGTATTAGTTTCTGTTTTACATAATGGATAGTCTCCTGCAATAGGAGTATTTTTAGGAATAATAGGTATACCCCCAAAACTATTTGCTGTTTTAGAACCAGCACTAGAGACAATCATACCTGTTGTTACTGGCTTTATATTTGTATTAGAATTAGTTGGTTTATTTGTACTTGAGTTACTACTACTTGGTTTATTACTATTAGTTGGCTTATTGCTTGTACTATTGGAATTATTTGGTTTATTACTTGTTGAATTGCTATTACTCATACTATTAGAATTACTTGTTGCATTTGTATTAGTATCTATTACCGATTGTATCTCTCCATAGGAATAGATATTTTCTGATTCATTTATCTTACATTTATCTAAATAAATATTATCTTTACTATAGATTTCTTCTATTTCACAGACAATTGTATAGCCTTCTATTTTTACTGTTGGGATTGTTTCTGGTAATTTATTATTTTTTATATAATATAGTTCTATTTGCTCCGTTATTTTATCGCCATATTTATTCATAACTTCTTGATATGGTAATTCCTTAACTGTACTGCTTTGTCCTGTTGAATTTTTTTTATTTTTATCTTCTTTATTTTTAAATAGCAAGAAAAGAACGATTGCTATAATAAATAATAAAATAACAATAATAATGGCAGTGACAATTTTTCTATCATCAGAGGAATCTTTAGATTCTTTTTCTACTTCCCCTTTTATTTCTTTTGCTTCCAATATCTTTTCAATTTCTTTATAATCTTCTGATTCAAATATACATTCTTTTAAGCTTGACTCTAAAGCTGCTTCCTCTTCTTTATCTTTTAAAACTTTTTCTACTTCTTGAAAGATTTCATTAGAAAATATTTCTTTTTGTAATTCTTCCTCGTTATCTTCTGAAACTGGTTCAAAATTTTCTACTTCCAAGGATTCCGTATTAAGAGGTTGATACTTTTCATCAACTTCTAATTCTAAAGATTTATCTTCTTCTGGTTCATATTCTACCTTTTCTTCTCCTATTAATTTAACTTCACTTTTAGATTTATTTTCTTTCATAAATTCATCATAAATGTCTTCTAAGCTTTCTTTTTTCTTCATCGTTACACCCCTACTATAGTAATAGTATAACATCAATTGACAAAAAAAGAAGATTATTTTTCTTCTTCATTTTTAATAACTTCTTTTCCCTTGTACGTTCCACAATTTAAACATACTCTATGTGGTCTAATTTCTTCTCCACATTTTGGACATTTTGTTGTTCCATTCTCACTAATTTTATAATGAGTTCTTCTTTTTCTACCTCTAGTATTACTTACTTTTCTAAATGGTACAGCCATCCTACTCACCTCACGATCTTATAATAAATCTTTTAATTTGGATAGTTCCGAATTTTCTTCTTTTTCATCATCCGTGACTAATCTCCATCCGTCACCTGATAATTTTACTTCTTCAGCGCCTTCACTTACAACACGCATTGGAATTTCCATTAATATATTTTCCCATATTATTGGTAAAATATCAAGACTATTTTGTGAATTTATCGTTTTTTCTGTTGTTTCATCAAGGATTTCTTCTAATGTACCATCAATAACAATAGAAAAAGGATAGTTAACTGGCTTTAAAGTAATCGCACAAGGAATTACCATAACTCCACTAACCACTAAGTCTAAATATATTTCTTGCATGGCATCTAAAGTAATTGTACCATCAATAGATACATTATCTATAGAAGTTACTCCAGTATGCTCTAAATCTTCTTTTGGAACACTATAAGTTTCTTCTACAATTACCTCAGAATCAATTCCACTACGTAATCTTGTTAAATCTATTAGCACATTTCATCACCTGACTAAAACATTATACAGAAAAATGAAGAAAAATGCAAGAAAATATGGTATGATAAGAATGGTGATTACCTATGAAATCTGTTGGAATTATCTGTGAATATAATCCTTTTCATAATGGACATTTATATCATATAAAAAAGTTAAAAGAATTATTTCCTAACTATGTCATAGTTTTAGTTCTTTCTGGAAATATTACACAACGTGGAGAATTAAGTATCCTAAGTAAATGGGAAAAAACAGAAATCGCTCTTACTTTTGGTATAGACTTAGTAATAGAACTTCCTTTTGTTTTTTCTAGCCAATCAGCAGATACTTTTTGTTTTGGGGCTTTAAAGTTATTAAATTCTATTGGAATTGAAAAACTAGTATTTGGTTCAGAAATAGGAAATAGTGAAGTCTTAATAAAATGTGCTAAAACGCAACTTTATTCCAAAGAATATCAAGAAAAAGTGCAGCAATATTTAAAAATAGGAATGAATTACCCTACTTCCTTAGCAAAGGCTTTAGAAGAAGAAACTGGATTTTCTATCTCTACCCCCAATGATTTATTAGGACTTGGTTATATAAAAGAAATTATTAAAAATAATTATCCTATAGAGGCCATTGCTATTCAAAGAACCAATGATTATCATAGTAAAGAGTTAACAGGAACTATCAGTAGTGCCACTAGCATTCGCAAAAGATTAAAGAATAAGGAAAGTATTGAAAATACTATTCCTCCTATTGTTTTACAATATTTAGAAAGGCCAATTTTTTTAGAAAACTATTTTCCTTTCATAAAATATAAAATTCTATCAGAAGAAAACTTAGAGAAATATGAAACAGTAGATGATAAAGTATGTAATCGGTTAAAAGATAAAATTCTAAATAGTGAAAATTTAGAAGATTTTCTAAGCAAAATGAAAACAAAATATTATACTTATAACAGACTAATGAGAATGTGTACCCATATTTTATTTTCTTTTACAAAAGAAGAAAATAAAAAAGGCAGAAATCAATTTTATCTTAGAATTTTAGGATTTTCTGAAGTTGGAAGAAATTATTTAAATCAAAAGAAAAAAGAGATTTCTGTTCCTATTATTACTAATTACTCAAATGATTCTGAAAATATGTTAGAATTAGAAATACGCATTACTAAAATATTAAGTTTAATAAAAGGAAATGAATTTTTAGAAGAAGAAATAAAAAGAAAGCCAATTTATAAAAAAGAAGGTGTTTAAAACACCTTTTTTTAACACCTTCTGCTTCCCCCACCAAAGGAGCCTCCACCACTAGAATGAACGGAAGAACCGCCTCTACTAGAAGATCCTCCACCTCCTGTATTACGAGGAATATGGACACTACTAGTATGAGTAGTAATAAACCTATCTTCCCTTCTCGTATATTGAATAGAACCCTGGTCCAAATAGGCAGAGGCAGTAGTCGCCTTTTTAATCATTTTATTTTTACTAACAAGAATACCAACAATAATACTAGGTACCGCTAAAGAAATAAGAATAATCCAAACCCATGGGAATGTTCTTTTATGTTTATAATATCCGTTTGAATCAATATAATAATCTTTATTGCTAGGAGCTACACCTTTATCTGCATAATAATCAGCTTTATCTAAAAAGGCAGTAAACATGCTATAATATCCATTCTCTTTTTGCAAAACAACAGCATCTAAAATAAAATCGATACGACTATCATCATAAACTAAAATGGCATGTCCCCTTGTTGCAATCGCCAAATCATTATAGCCATAAGATTTATCAATAACAAAAATTAACCCATCTTCAGTATTTCCTAAACCAAAACCATTAGAAAGATAAAAATTTTCTGCATAAGCTCTAGTATTAGAATAAGATAAACTATTATTAGTTGTCAATAAAATTAAATCCATATCATATTTTTCAATAAACTTTTGCACTTCTTCTCTTAATTGCATTTCTTCTTCATAAGTAAGTAAATCTGCTTTATCATACACTTTTAAAGAAGTATCCAAAGAGGTAGGAACTGCAAATACATTCGGAATGAAAAATAAACTAATAACAAAAATAAAAATTCCATAAGCTATTTTTTTCATAAGATACCTCCTATTAACCAAACTACAGTGCAAACTAAGAAGGTTCCTACTAATATTAAAATCCACCAAATAATCGCTTTTTTCTTATCGAGCGGAATATCTCCAATCATTTTTCCTGTTTGACCATTCATTGCGAATGGGTAAATTTTATCTTTATATTTAATATTTAGCATCCATACTGGTAATAAAACATATTCATCTTTTAACATTTCAAGTTGATGACTTTCTCTTGAAACGACTACACTAGTATACCCACCAATACTACTTTTTAAGGTATTAATAGTAGAATTTCTAGCACGCTCTTGAGCAATTACTGCTGCATCTTTACTTTCAACATCATATTTTTCTGCTAAAAAACCAGACAAATATGAATGACTAAATTTCTCTAAGCCCTTATAATCAAACGGTTCAATAGAGTTCATAATATCATCAGCAAAATGGGTAGAACCATCTACTGGAATTCTATGATAATCCATATTTCCATCTCTAAATACTACATAAGTATCTGTTTTAGTATACTGGTAATCTCCTGAAGTCCAAGTTTTTACTCTCTTTGCATCTGCTTCTATAGAGCCATTTACATGAAAATCATAAATCCAAAATGGAATATAAACCCCTTTTATTTCATTAATATTTTTTTGACTACTAAACTCTTTAGGCATAAAAGGTCTTCCCTTACCAATACTTTTAAAGGCTTTGATAGCATCTTCTTTGGTATTTTGAAAAGGAATTACATAAGCAGGATTAAACTCACCTACTAATTTATTCTTTAAGATGGCTGTACTTCTACAATATACACAGAAAGTTGCCGTTGTATTTTCATCTGCAACAATCTGAGCACCACAGTTTGGACAAGAATAAATATCCATTCCATTGGCATCTTTTTCTAGCGTTACTTCTTCTGAAGTTTCTTCTAAAACATTACCTCTCTTGGCCTCATAAGCCTCTATTTCTTCTCTATTAAATGCACTTCTACAATATTCACAAGTCCAATTTTGTCCATGCGGATTAAACTTTAAAGTTGCCGAACAATTTGGACATTTATGATCTAATGTACCACTACTCATAACACCATTCCTATTCTTTAAATATTATATCATAACAAAATAAAATAAAATAGTATTTTCCTTAGAAGATTATTCTATTTACAAAAAAAAGACATTAAAATGTCTCTAAGATTTAAAAATCTCAATTTCTTTTCGAAGCTGTTGTTCTAAAATTTGTACTAATTGAGTATTTTCCTTTTCTTTTGCTTTATCCAATGCCTTTTTAATTAATTGAATGCGGTTCATAAGAGCTTTCTTTTCATCTGTTAATTCTGGTTTCTGCTCCTCTTTTTCTTTAGATGTTTTTTCTTCTACGGGAGTATCTTCTTTAGTTGTTTCTTCAATTTCCTCTTTTGCCTCTTCTTCTGAAACCGGTTCTTCCTTATCTATCTCTATAGTTTCTTCTATTTTTGGTTCCTCAGTAGAAAGTTCTTCTTTTTCTTCTTTTGGAGATTCCACTGGAACATCATTAATAGTAATATCATCAGGAATTTTAGTTTCCTCTTCTTCTGGAATGATTTGTTCTACTTCTGCTACCGCCTCAATATCCTCTATACTAGAAGATTCTTCTGACACCAACGAAGGGATTTCCATAACCTCTTCAATTTCTTCATTTCTAATTGAATTAGGTACATATTGTCTTAATTTTTCATATTGCTCCTCAGTAACAGCAAATGCATTTTTTACATTTCCTAATTTTACACGACTATAATAATCTATTTTTTCTTCTTCCTCTAAAGAAGGAATCTCTTCTACTTTTACTTCTTCTGGAGGATTAACTAATTCCTCAATCTCATCTATTTTTTCAGAAACAGATTCTTTTGCAGGAGCATCTGATAAAACCTCTAATGGTAAAGACATCTCACGCAATTTCATAACAAATTCACTTTGAGCTGCCAATTTTCTATATTCCTCATTCTTTTTATACCTAGTAGGAATCATAAAAAGATTAGAAGCTGCAATTTCATCTAAAACTGTTTTTAAATTTTCACGTATTACTTTATCAGCAGCATCTATTGTTTTTTCAAGAGATTGGATTGCTTGAATAAGGGCTTGTTCTTGCTCTTTATACAATGGACTTTTATTTAACATGTCATATCCAACATTTAAGAAATTGTAGTCATCTAAATAACCATTAGATTTTGAACTATCTAAAATCGCTTTTAAAGCTTCTACAATCTCAGTATAAGTTATCATTGGATTTGTATAATTATTCATAAATATTATTTACTCACAATCTCACTCATGATTTTCTTAACATTCATCCATTCTTCTTCATCTGTGATGTTATCTAGCTCATACCCTTTTTCACCAACCACTAATTTTGAAATATATAAAATCTTATTTCCACTTTTTTGTGTTTCACCTTTTGCATACACTAAATATTTCGTATTTTCCTCTTCATTCTCTAAAATCGCTACTTTTTCAACATCTAGTTCCAAACCATCTACGTCAATAATTCTAATCATTTCCTCTTCCATTTTTATCCTCCTACTTTACTAGAACATTATATCATTAAATACAGTTATTTGCAATTACTCTATTTCTTTTTTTCTGCTTTTTCCTTCTTCTCTTTACGAATTAAAAACCATCTACATTCATAGCTACAAAGATCCTTAATATAGTCATCTTTAAACTTAATATCATTCCCTTTATTACAAATTTTGTTGATTTTTTTACAGAATCCTTTTAAACGAAGTTTCCCATAAGACCAATCTCCTAAAATGTAATCATAAGGTTCAAAATAATCTGTATAACGCTCTTTTAAAGCTTCTAAATCAAAGCCATTTTTATATTCTTCTTCTAATACCCATTCTGTATCTTCCAATTTTATATTCATGTATCTATTCCTTCCTTATTTACTATTATAATAAATTCTACTCTATTCTTCAAGTATCATTGAATGGGAATAGATAGTAACGGACTAGATAAATTTCCAGCATAATATTCTGGTACATTTCCTTGAATTAATTTCATAGCAATAGGAACTAACGTATCTATTTGGATATTATCAGAAACAAATGGCAAAATTACTTGCAAATTTACTTGTAAATGAACATATACCTCAATCATCGCATTATTAATTCCATAATTCGTAATTTTAGTCTCTACACCACTAATAATATTACCTACTAAACTTAATTTTACAGGTATTTTAGGTCCTAAATTAGAAAATAAAGAATTATTAAAAATAACTCCTAAAGGAATTTCATAAAAATTTCCCTTTTTCATAGTTTCTTCATATTCTAATACAATTGCATCTGATAATTCTAATTCATCAAATCTTCCTTGTTCTACATATTTTAAACTAATTTCTACTGTATTAGTTGTAATAGATAATATTTTATTCACAATAATAGAATTAAAATCAATACTTACAATTTCCCCTTTATCATTTTTAGTAAGTAAAAATAAATCATCAAAAGTTAATTCTTCTACTACTTTTCTACTAATTGCATCATTAATTAAAAAGGTAGCTATTTTTTTAGATTCATTAGTCGCATACATCAATAAAATGGGGGTTACTTTTTTATTTAAAATTCGAAAAATTACTATTAAGAATAGTAATAATAATACAAAAATAATTTCTAATTTTCTTTTCCAATAGATTTTAGTCATACTTTATTTTACTACTAAAAAAGAATAAAAATGTATAAATATAGAGTACTTGTACATAGTAAAAATGGTGATAAAATGAAAATTAAAGAAATTATGACAAAAAATTTAGTAACAGCTAGTCCCTATACTACCTTAGAAGAAGCAAGTAACATTATGAAGAATTACGATATTGGATTTCTTCCTATTGAAAAAGATAATGATTATATTGGTGTTATTACAGATAGGGACATGATAATACGAGCATTTGCGAATGGGAAAAGTGCTAAAGAGACTTTAGAAGAATACATGACCGATTATTTAATTACTGTTTCTGGTGATACAGAAATAGAAGATGCTTTAAAAATTATGGCTAGTGAGAGAATTAAACGTCTAATGATTGAGGAAAAAGATTCTATTATTGGGATGATTTCTCTTTCTGATATTTTAGCAAATAGTAAAGATGATGACTATTTAGAATATGTTATTGCTATCTTTGAACCATTCGAAGAAGTAGAAATTTCAAATGAAATTGATATACCACAAGCAGAAGTTGATGAATTTGAATTATAAAAAAGGACTAAACTTAGTCCTTTTTTTATATCTTTAAATGTTTTCTAACAGCTCTCCATGAACCAAACATACCTACTAAAACACCAATTAATAAAAGTAATCCAGCAACACTATAAATAAATGGCTCAGGTTTTGTTAAAGTAAAAATGTTTCCAAATAATTTTCCATCAAAATGATGATACAAAGTAGAATAGCCATAAGTAATAATAATAATTGGAATAATAGAACCAAATACACCTAAAAATAAACCTTCAAATAAGAATGGTATTTTGATATTTGTATTAGAAGCACCTACTAAACGCATAATATCAATTTCCCTTTTTCTTGAAAAAATAGTAATCTTAATCGTATTTACAATTAAGAAGGCTGTTACAATAATAAGAGCTATAACAACAATATAAGTTCCTTTTGTAATCGCATCAAATACGCCTACTAAAGAATCTACCATTTCATCATTATTTTTGACACTATGAACACCCTCTATTTTAGAAATAGCAGCTACTGTCTCATCCATTGTATCAATATCTACTACTTTTACATGATAAGCATCTTTTAATGGATTATCTTCACGGTTATCCCATTTTTTCATAATGTCTTCATAAGTAGTAGAAGATTTCATCATTTCCTGACGAATACTTTCCTTATCATCTAACATAATACCTTCATCACCTGGCAAAATATTTGGTAATTCTCTAATTTCTTCTCCTATTTCAGTAATTCTTTCTGGAGTAACATCTACTTCTAAGAATGCAACTATTGTTACATCATCTTCTACTTTTTTCATTAAATTATTAACATTTACAGATAAAGTCATAGAAATAGCAACTACTACTAAAGTAATCGTAATACAACTAATAGACGCTAAAGAAAGAGAAAAATTACGAATAATACTTTTGAAGGAATCACGAATACTACGAAATAAAATTCTAATTACTTTCATGAACATATTCCCCCTCTTCATACTCTTTCAAGATTCTTCCTGAATCTAACTCAATAACTCTCTTTTTCATTTTATCTACAATCTCTGTATCATGAGTAACCATAATAATAGTTGTTCCTAATTTATTAATAGCCTCTAATACAGTCATAATTTCCATACTAGTTTTCTCATCTAAGTTTCCTGTTGGCTCATCACAGATTAATATTTTAGGGCCATTAACAATTGCACGTGCAATCGCTACACGTTGCTGCTCTCCACCTGATAATTGGGTTGGGTATTGTTTAGCCTTATTTTTCAAACCAACTAATTCCAATACTTTTACTACTTTATTGTAAATCTCTGATTTTGGTAATCCAAAGATTTCAAGAGCAAAAGCAACATTCTCATAAACTGTCAATTTAGGTAAAAGTTTAAAGTCTTGGAATACAACACCAAGTTTTCTCCTAATTTTATAAATTTTTCTATTTCTAATCTTAGCCACATCTAATCCACCTACTAAGATTTGTCCTGAAGTAGGTCTTTCTTCCCTATACAACATTTTAATTAGAGTGGATTTACCACATCCTGTCGCTCCTATGATGAAGACAAATTCACCCTTTTTAATAGATAAATCCAAATTATGAATAGCTGTAACACCATTTTTATATACTTTATGTACATTCTTCATCTTGATTAATTCCATAATAACTTCCTCCCTAAGCACCACCAGATACTTCATAAGCATCTGTTACGACAAAAAATGCATTTTTATCGATTTTCAGTATTCCATCTTTTAATTCACAATACTGACTAGTTGGTACAATACACATAATTACTTTTTTAAAGTCCCCTGTATATCCGCCTCTTCCTTCCAATACTGTTACCCCATGAACCATAGAATTCATAATAAACTTTTTTACACTAGTTTCCTCAGAAGTAATAATATAGAAAGCTTTTGATTGAGATATTCCTAATACCACTTTATCAGTCATCAAACTAATAATATAAAGATTGATAACAGAATAGATAAATGTATGAAAATCAAATACCAAAAGAGCAATTAAAATAATAACTCCATCTGTATAAAACATGGCTTTTCCCACATTCATTTTTCCATATTTACTTACAATCTGATTCAAAATATCTGTTCCTCCTGTTGTAAAACCAGCTTTAAAAACAAGACCTAGCCCAATACCAGCAACAATAGAACCACATATAATTTCTAATAATGGCTCTATTTCGCCTAAAGAAATCATGGCTGGTAATCCTTCTGTTAATTTTACAAAAACAGGATAAAGCAAAGAGCCTAATACCGTTTTTTTAGTACTTTCCTTTCCTAAAAAAAACCAACTTAATACTAATAATATTAAAGAACCTATTAAAATGATAATTGAAGGATCCGCGCCTACTAATTTTTTAAAAATAACACCTAAACCACCGACACCATAAACTATATTATGTGGTAATACAAAGAAATTATAAGCTAATGAAATTAATAAAACACCAATTAAAAATTCACTATACCTCTCAACTAGTCGTGTACTACTTTTTTTCTTTTTCATTTATTCCACGCCTTTCTTAAGATAATCTTCTATGAACAAATCTAAATCACCATCTAAGACTTTCAAAACATTACCAGTTTCTGTATTTGTACGATGATCTTTTACTAAAGAATAAGGATGCATAGTATAAGTACGAATCTGAGAGCCAAAATTAATCTCTGTATTTACCCCTTTTAATTCACGAAGTTCCTTTTCTTTCTTTTCTACTTCTTTTTGATAAATTTTATTTTTTAATACTGTCATAGCAATTTCTTTATTACGTATCTGGCTTCTTTCATTTTGACAAGTAACCACAATCCCTGTTGGGAAATGAGTAATACGAACAGCACTATCTGTCGTATTAACACCTTGCCCACCTTTTCCACTACTACGATAAACATCAACACGAATATCAGTATCTTTAATTTCTATTTCTACTTCTTTCTCTTGATATAATGGAGTAATATCTACAGAAGCAAAAGAAGTATGCCTTCTGCTATTAGAATCAAAGGGAGAAATTCGTATTAGACGATGAACACCTTTTTCTCCTTTTAGATATCCATAACATTTATTTCCATGAACTATCATAGAAACACTTTTAATTCCTGCTTCTTCACCATTTTGATAATCAATTAACTCTATTTTATAATTTTTCTTTTCACAATATCTTGTATACATCCGATATAACATATTAGCCCAGTCACAAGACTCTGTTCCTCCTGCGCCTGGATGAATCTCTAAAATAGAATCACAATCATCATATACTCCACTTAGTAAAAGGTCTAAATGAAATTTTTCTAATTCTCTAGAAATGTCAGTTAATTCTTCTTTTAAAGAGTTTTCTAAATCTTTATCAGATTCTTCTTTTAATAATACTAAAATATCTAAATTTGAAGTAATTTTTTCTTTTAAGTTTTTGATACCTAGATATTTTTCTTTTAACTGATTACACTCTGATACTATATCACTAGCATTTTCTCTATTCCAAAAATTAGGAGAAGCTATTTCTTCCTCTATTTCTTTTATCTTTTGTTCCTTACTTGTTGGGTCAAAGAGACCTCCACAATTCATCTACTCTTTTTGCATAATCTTGATATGCATAGATTAATTCACTTATCTCCATACCTATCCTCCATCTTTAACATTATAACATTAATTCTCTTTTTTTGAAATCCTTTTAAAAAAAAATGCCCTTTTTAGGACATTTTTATAATTCGACATTATGATATACATTTTGTACATCGTCTACTTCTTCTAACAAAGTAATCAATCTATTAAATTCTTCTAAGGATTCGCCTTCTAGTTGAATTCTTTCCTTTGGTAATAAAGAAATTTCATCTACTGTAAATTCTATATCAGATTGTACATTAGTAATAGCTGTTTTAATCTTAAATAAATCTTGTGGTTCCCCATAAATCATAATTTCTTCCCCTGACTCTAAATCCACAAAATCTACTTCTTCTGCAATTAAAGCTTCCATTACTTGTTCTTCTGTTAAACCCTTAAAACCAACTACACATAGATTATCATACATATAAGCAACGCTACCCATAGCACCCATTTTTACATGACATTTATTGATAACAGCACGTAAGTCACTAACACTTCTATTAACGTTATCTGTTAAACATTTTACCATTAAAGTAGAGCCCGCTGGTCCAAAAATTTCATAAGTTAAAGTCTCATAATCTTCTCCACCACCACTATTTACTTTATCAATAGCTCTTTTAATAACATCACTTGGTACTTGTTCTTTCTTAGCCTTTTCAATTAATCTTTTCAATGCTGGATTTCCTTCAGGAGTAACTCCACCATTTTTTGCGGTCTGATAAATTTCTTTGGCATACATTCCATACAACTTACCTTTTGCTACTCCAGTTTTCGCTTTAGCAGCTGCTATATTAGGAAATCTTCCCATAAAAACACTCCTTTTCTCTCACTATTTTAACACATTCTATTCTTGTTCTGCAACCATTTTTTCACTTTCTAAAGAATCTCCATTTTGAGCTTTCTTTAAAGCATCTTTGGCTGCTAATTGTTCTGCCTCTTTTTTACTGTGAGCAGTACCACTTCCATACACAATATCATCAATTTTTACAACAACACTAAACTCTTTTTCGTGTGCTGGTCCTTTTTCACCAATAATAACATATTCTAAGCTCTTCTTATCAGTTTGAACTAGTTCCTGTAAAATAGATTTATAATCATTAGTAAAATCAATAGTTTTATTCTCAATTAAAGGAATAATATGTTGATAAAGAAAAGACTTTACCTGCTCTATTCCACAATCCAAAAACATCGCACCAATGAATGATTCAAAAATATCTGCAACAATTGCGCGATTATGCTTTCCATCTCTTTCTAATTCTCCTTTACCAAGTAATAATTCCTCATTTAAACCTAATAAAATAGAATATTCATATAAGGCATTTTCACAGACATAATAACTTCTTAATTTTGTCATTTTTCCTTCTGGCTCATCTGTATTTTTATATAAATATTCACTCATAATAAGTTCCAAAACAGCATCCCCTAAATACTCTAAACGCTCATAACTTTCCACATTCTCTTCATGCGCATAAGAAGTATGTGTGAAAGCTTTCTTATATAATTTCTCATTATGGTAAGGAATATTTAATTTTTCTAATATTTCCATATAACTCATCCTTTACTTTTTAACTATTTCTATTATATCAAAAAAACGGATTTATGTTTTACTTTTTTTAGGATTTTTAGTATAATGTACTATATGAAATATATTTTAATTGGAATCATTAAATTCTATCAAAAAATTCCTGGGCCATGGCATAATAGTTGTAGACATATCCCAACTTGTTCTAATTATGGTATAGAAGCAATAAAAGAATATGGTTCTATCAAAGGAAGTTATTTAACAATAAAAAGAATATTAAGGTGTAATCCATGGGGAACTTATGGATATGATCCTGTTATAACAAAGGAGCAAATGAAATGAAAAATTTAAAATTTTTAATACTTATCATTATTTTATTAATCTTTCCAACTGGTTGCTTAGAAAACGATTCTATGGAAGATATCCATATTAGAACTACAGCCTATCCTACACGATACATAGTAGAAAGAATGTATGGAAATCATAGTAAAATAGAAAGTATTTATACAAATGGTAGTAAACAAGAAGAAATTGTAAATGATAAACTGCTAAAAGATTATAGTACAGCAGACTTATTCATTTTCAATGGGAGCAATGAAAATGAAATGAACTACATGTATAAAATGCGTGAATATCATAAAAACTTAAAAATTATCGACGTTTCTACTAGTTTAACCTTTGAGCATAGCGTTGAAGAGCTTTGGCTAGACCCAATGAATTTACTAACTATGGCAAATAGTGTAAAAAAAGGATTTGAAGAATATATCAATAGTGCTTATCTTACTAATGAAATTGAAAAAAATTATCAGGATTTAAAACAAGATTTAATGCAACTAGATGCTGACTATAGGGGAATGGCAACTACTGCTAATAGAAATACAATTGTAGTAAGTGATGATGCTTATCTCTATTTAGAAAAGTATGGAATTACTGTTATTTCTTTAGAAGAAAATGAAAATTTAACAGAAAAAAATATCTATACTGTAATAGAAATGATAAAAAATGGTGATGTTACTTGTATTTTTACAACTCATGGAAATGACGTAAATGATACTGTGAAAGATATTGTTAAAGAAACAAAAGTAGAATTAGTAGAACTGCATAATTTATATACTCGTACAGAGGAAGAAGCAAATAAAGGATATGATTATTTATATTTAATGAAAAGTAACTTAGAAATACTAAAAAAACAACTTTATAACTAGGAGGTATCTTATATGTTACATAGTTGGAATAAAAAGTTAATATTAGGAGTTATCCTAATTGCCGCACAAGCAATTATCTATGCCGTTATATCTGGAAAAAGCACTCATTTTACCATTCTAACATTTTTCATCTGCTCTCTACCAGGTTTAATTGGTGCTTTGTTAATATGGATAGAAAAATCAAGAGGTAGATATTAAAAGGAGAAATTAAATTTCTCCTTTTTTATATCTTCTTTTTCTTTTTATAATACAAAATATAATAGAACAAATGAAAATAATAACAATACCGATTCCTAGTAAAAAAAGGTTCCACGGAAATTGAAATGGTTTCACGATTTCTTCTTCTAAATAAAACTCTTGTCTATCCACTACTTCTCCATCTACTAATATTTGATACTCCCCTATTTTATCACCCTTTTTCATGTTGTAGGAAAGCATATCTACCCCTTCATATCGATAATCTATTTTACTATTTTTAGATAAATATTTTATTATTTCCTTATCAGAATAAAAAGAATGATTTTCTTCATTTTCATCTGGAATAGTAATAAGCAATTGTCTATTTGTTAAAAGAGTTTTATATTCGTATTGATTAAAAAAGTAAAAGTATATCGTATTAGCATCCAAAATATGATAAGGCTTCTTAGCTTTATAATCTGCATTCGCTGTTACTAATAAATATAAGTTTCCTTCATATTCTGCAATAGACGCTAAGCAAAGTCCTGCTGCATAAGTATATCCTGTTTTACTCCCCATTATATAAGAAGTATCCAAATTATTCTTTTCACTTGTTTTTAATAACGTACTTTTAAAAGTATGCTTTTTATTACTTGTCACATATTTTTTAGTAGTAAATATTTTCTTAAATTCTTCATTTTTTAAAGACTCCTTTAAAATCAAGGCAACATCTTCTACACTAGAATAATGATTTTCAATATCCAATCCTGTTGTATTTACAAAATGGGTATGCTTTAACTTCCAATCTACTACTTTTCTATTCATCTCTTTTACAAGAGATTCTTCACTTCCGAATAAATGATTAGAAAGCGCTAAAGCCGCATCTGCACCACTTGGAAGAAGAAGACCATATAACAAATCTTGATAAGTAACTTCTTCTCCTATTTTAAATCCTGCAACAGAAGCATTTTGCTCTCTCAATCCTTTAAAGTCTTTACTCGTTAAAGTAATTGTTTGGTCTAAATCTTCTATTTTTTCAAGTGCTACAATAGCGGTCATGAGCTTAGTTAAACTAGCAATAGAAATTTCTTCACTAGCATCTTTCTCATATAAAGTCTCTTCCTTATCTAAAGAATAAAAATAAATATTTTCTGATTTTACTTCCGGAATTGCCATTACACTTATTGGAAATAATATTAAAACCAAAAATAATAATATTTTTTTCATTAAGAATCCTTCTTTTGCATTTTATCATATTGTTTATATAAATATTGTACTCCATTCTCTAAATGAAAATAATGAAGAACATAAGGGATTAAAAAAAGAACTAGAATAATCCCTACAAATACAAACATTGGAGAAATAGTAGCAACTGCAAAACTAATAAGTGCAAGGAAAGCATAGGCTAAAGTAACTAATAAATGAATCAATCTTTCATGTTGAAAAAATGATATTTTTATCAAATGTTTTTCAATTACTTCTTGATTTATCTGATTATTTTCAAGAATAGAATCTATTTCAGATATATAATTATATAAATATTTTTTCATAAACATCACCAATTAAAGTATAGCACTAATTAAAAAAAAGAAAAAGACTCAATAAGTTACAAATGAAAACAAGACCAAAAGCAAGACCAAAGTGTTTTAGAACAAACAAAAACCCTTGAAAATCAAGGGATTACATTCAAATGGCGGAGCAGGAGGGATTTGAACCCTCGCGCCAGTTGCCCGACCTACACCCTTAGCAGGGGCGCCTCTTCAGCCTCTTGAGTACTACTCCAAAACAACGCTACATATTGATTTTAACATAAATACAAGCAATATTCAATATATTTTAAGCAACTAATTTGTTTTTTAACTTCTGTAGTGCCTTTTGTTCTTTTCTGGATACCTGCACTTGACTGATACCTAGGATATTAGCAGTTTCCATTTGTGTCCTATCTTCCATATATCGACGATTTAAAATTTCTAATTCTTCACTACTTAATTGTTGTAATTGTTCACGTAAATAAATCTGATTATCTAAATCTTCTGTTTTTCCAATAGGAACTTCATCAACATCTAAAAGGACACTACTACTATAAAGAGCTTCTACTACATATTCCTCTTCTATTTCTAAAAATGAGGCTATCTCCGCAACAGTCGGTTCTCTCATAAGCTTTTGAGATAGGAGAACACTTGCTTTTTCAATTTTTAAATAAAGAGAGTGTGTTGACCTACTAACTTTAATTCCCCTATCTTCTCGTACTAGTTTTTTCATTTCTCCTAAAATGTAGCTATAGGCATACGTTGAAAATTTAGTATGAAAATCATCTTTATAATGATAATAAGCTTCTATTAAACCAATACAACCTACTTGAAACAAATCATCCTTATTTGCATAATAAGGAAAATACTTCATAATAGAGTAAATTAACTTTTCATGTTCTAAAATTAGAGTTTCTAACTCTCTTTGCTCCATTTCATCACCTTAATTGCATTTAATTCATCCGAGATCTCGTAAATATAATTTAAAATTCTAGATTTTTTTAAACTTTTATTAATGTGATGATTCATACCGCATATCAAACTATGCCCATCATTTTCATGAATTTTTTGATAAGAATCGAAAAATGACCTAATTCCAACAGTATCTATTTCTTCTAAATCTACTACATTAAATACAATATTGGAAATTCCCTCTTCCATCCATTTCTCTAATTCTAATTGAAAAAAAGAAGCAGTATTAGATATCAATTTTCCTTCTAATCTAATAAACAAAATTCCCTCCCGATATTCTGTTTTTATTTCTAGCACCATTCATCACTCTCCAAAAATACTTTATCATTTTTTGTAGAACCCTACTAGCAATTCGACAAAACTAGATAAAATTAGAACTAAAAAAAACTATTAACAATTTGTTAATAGTTCAAAAATTTAATTTTTTCTGCTTTTTTTAACTCCAATAACAATGGCAGTTCCTAAAGCAATTAATACACCACCAATGGCAATCCAAATAAGTATATTTGATTTCTTATCATTTTCTTTGACATTTACATTCGTATTCGTACTTACTTGTTTCTTTTCTTTATAAGAAATTATATATTTTCCTAAATCTTCTGTTTCTACTTCAATTTTATTAGTAGATATTTTCTTATAATCTAAAGCCTTTAATTCACTACCATTTGTTACTTCATAGAATCCTAAGAACTCTTTAGAAGTATCTAATTCAATTGTTGTTTTTACTTTAGAAGAATCTAAATTTACTTTTTCTTTAGAAGAATTTTCTAAGTAAAGTTCAAAATACTCACTATTAGAATCAAATTTCTTCTTTAATGATGTAGTAAGAGCTAAATTATTTTTCTTTAAAGTAACATTCTCTAAAATATCCTCTCCTGGAATACTAACTTTTATATTTCCCAATGAATAGTCTTTATATTTCTTTTCAGTAGGGTTTGTGTTCGTATTAGAGTTTGTATTACCATTTGTATTTGTGTTTGTACTTACATTACTATTAGAATTTGTATTATTATTTGTATTCGTTGATGGTTTTGTTGGTTTATCTGTTGGTTTTGTAGTTTTCTCAATCCAATTTACATTGGCAGTAATTTTTCCTTTATTTCCTAACTTATCTTTATAAGTAAAAGTAAATGATCCATTTTCCTTAAATGTATAAGTATTTTTACCACTATTATTCGTAATAATAATATCTTCATCACTAGTAAGTGTTACAGTTACTGGATTTTTAGTAGATTGCTTTGTACTATAATCTAATTTTACAGTAGGAGCTACTTTATCAATCCAAGTTACTTTAGCTGTTATAGTTCCTGTATTTCCAGCTAAATCTTTATACTCAAAAGTAAACTCTCCATTTTCTTTAAAAGTATAAGTTGTACTACCATTATTATTCGTAACTATCGCTTTTTCATCAAAACTAATTGTTACTGTTACATCTCTATTAGTTAATGTTTCTCTATCATAAGTTAGCATTGCCTCTGGAGCTTCAAAATCAATCCAATCAACTTTGGCTGTTGCTGTTCCCTTGTTTCCAGCCTTATCAACAAACTCATAAACAAATTCACCATTTGTATAAAATTCATGTATTAAAGTACTTGTATTACCTACAACTACACCTTCAGGATTTTTTACAACACCCTTATCATCAACAGTGTAATTTTCAAGAATATTTCCTTGAGCATCTAATACATTTCCATCATCGTCTACACTAAACTTTGTATTGTTAATAACAGTAACTTCTTCATCTGCTTCCAATGTTGAATATACTGTTTTATTAGTTGGGCTAGTTGTATTATATTTAATTGTTGCTGTTGGAGCAGTCCTATCTATCCAATTTACCACTGCTGTAGAAGTTCCAGTTGACTCAGGATGCGCTTTATCTCTAAAGTGGAAAGTAACTTCTCCATTATTCTCAAATATATAAGTATCACTTCCAGAATTATCTAAAACCTTTCCATTTTTATCTACTATACTTATAATCTCAATTTCTGTACTTGGATTTATTAATCTTGCAACTACATTTTTATTTGTTGGCTCAGTAGTGCTATAACCAATTCCGGCTGTTGGACGAGGATTTTGTGTTAAATCTTGGAAAATATTTACTAATGCTATAGAAGCAAACATATTGTATGTATCCATTTCTATTTTAACATACTCACCATAAATACTTTCATCAAAATCTATAATCCTTAATTCTTTATCTTTTGGACAATTCTCAATTTGTCCTCCCAAAGTCCAATTCTCACCATCTTCACTTACATATATACGAGCATTTTTTATAGGATCTGGATTACTTGGTCTCTTTGGATCTAATACTTGCTTAAATTCAACGGCTGATATAAATCTTGGTTTATCTAATTTTATAGTTATAAAAGGATTATCCTTCTGTAGTAAAACATTTTGTCCATAATCTGTATGCCAGAAAGTATTACCATTTCCATCTATTGCATTTGGTGCATAATATGGTCTAGTCTTATCTTGTGACTGAGTAGAATAAGCATGAATACTATAATGTGATACTGATACATATTTTCTAGTTTCTGGTTGATTATCAGCAGTAAAAGTAAAGGTCAACTCTTCACTTGGAAGCTTATTACCTGTCGCACCTACTCTAACATGTAAAGTTTTATCACCAGTATTATTTGGAGAAGCAACTTTATATGAGGTCCAAGGCTCATTATCACTATTTCGCCATTCATAAGAAGTATTTACACCAATAACTCTATTTTCTAAATCATTTCCATAAAGATTATTCGCAATAGTACCATTTGCAATATCTATTGTGTATCTTTGAGGAGTACCGTCCATAGCAATGATAATATCATTTTCAGCAGTAATTTTAGAAAGTTCTTCAGGCGTTAGTGCAATAGCATGTGACGTAGTTTTTGAAGAGAATGTTTTACCACCATCAATACTATAAGAAAGGTTAAAATCATAAGCCTCATAAGCACTATTAATCATTATCTTTCCTGCATTAGCACCATCAAAAGAGAAGGATGCTAATTCTTGTCTTGCTCTTCCTAATATAGCATTTGCTATTTCTCTAGTAGGACCTGATTGTAAAATATCAGCATCGGTTGCTTTAGTAGCAGCCTTTAAAGCTACCTGCTCTTTTAAATCAATATCTACCCTATCTATTCCTGTAAGATAAGGCTTAATGACTTTTAATATATCATACATAGCATTTGGATAATATGTATAGGCATCTATAATTTTATCGGCAAGTTCATGCCATTCCGCACTTGAGCGATTAGTTCTCTTATATAAATTTATAATATAATCATAACTATCTAAATTAATATCAAGGCTATCTAATGCTTTATTATAAATTTCTAGTTTGTCTTCATCATTTGTATAAGAATTTGCTAAATAATTTAAATATAATGATTTAGTCCACTCTTCTCTTCTATTTAAAGCAGCTTGCCCTAATAATAAATAACCTGAACTAGTTCCATAATTTGAAGAATTCATAACTTGATTAGAGAAATATTTATCTGACCAGTTAAGTAATAACCGATACCTATTTCCTCCCCACCATTTGGTAGAACTTTTTCCCCAACCAAATATATTATAATTTTGCGTCCATATTCCT
Organism: uncultured Bacilli bacterium; assembly: GCA_910584165.1. Classification (GTDB taxonomy): domain Bacteria; phylum Bacillota_I; class Bacilli_A; order RF39; family UBA660; genus UBA5578. The sequence goes on from CAJTZU010000001.1 coordinate 427,920, forward strand.
GTACCATCTGCTCTTTGACTATAAATAATATAGGCTTCATGGTCTGGTTGATAAATTCCGACTGAAGGAATTCCCTTTATCTTATTTATCGTCTGTCCTATACGTGAAATATTCCAACAAATTCCACCATATTCAAAGGCCATCCAATATCTAACAACGCCATCACCATAAGGTACACCATATTGACTTAATAAATATTTAGTATCATATTTTGTTTTATTAGCAGGGTCTTGATATGCTTTTTGATTATAGGATGGATTATATCGATAACTAATATAAGAATATTTATTAAATGGGTCAGCTTTAGTTCTAGAATACTCATTTAACCATATTAATTCCTCATTACTTATCGCATCCTGCATAATAAAGCGCATTAATTCAACATGATAAGTTTTAAACTCTTCTGGTCTTTGGAATTTTCCAGTATCAAATAATAATTTCATTAAACGGAAACGCTCCAAAACGTCATACTCTCTTGGTGCTGTAGAAAATGTTAAAGGAGAGGCTACATTATCAGTTTTATAGGCAGCCGCCAAACCTATTAACATTTTTTGATATACATAGCCATTTTCTGTTTTAAGCTCATCTTTATATTCAGAATATATTTTATGAATAGTATCTAAGAAAACCATTCCACTTCTAACTTCACCAACTTCGATTATTTGCTCTAATCTTTCATTGCTTGCTAAAAGCCAGTCAAGAGTATCTATATATTCTGGACTATATTCCACTTTATTTTGAATTGTCCAATAACCTATTTTATTTACAAATTCTCTTTCAAGAATTAATCTATAATTATGCTCTAAATTATATTCTGCATCATAACGTCTTAATATTTCATCATAGTACTCTGTTTTATGAATTTTTGCATAACTTACTTCTTGCTCTACATAATCTTCTTTAACAAATTTTGCATTAGCAATTGTTCCATGGTCGGATGTATTAGCCCCATTGGGATCAACATAAATTCTTAAATATTTATATCCTTCAACATTTACATCAACATTAACTGCTTCACTACTACCTGTTAAAACTGGTGTAGCAAGTAATGTATCCCATGTTGATAAATCATTAGAAACATATATTGTATACTTTATACTTCCCGCAGTTCCTCTACCGCCATCAACACCTATTTTAGCAATAAATCTTGGATACTCAGTAGAAAGTTCTGATATATCATAAGTAGCCCAACCTCTAGCATGGATACTTACACCTTTCACATAAGGTCTTTTTTCTCCATTAACAATTAGGCTTAATTCTCCACCTTCTTGGTTTTTATCTTTCTGAATGGAATGTCCACTCCAACCATTTTGAGACATTCCGGATTCTGTCATATAATCTAAATCAGATAGATAAACAAAATCTTCAGTCTTATCTAAATTAGCAGCTAAAGTAGTTGGATTATTTTCTACTTTCGCTTCTACTTCTTTTAGACTAACTCCAAAATTTAATGTTCCGCCAAACATTGAAACAATAAAAATAATTATTAATATAAATTTCAATCTTTTTCTAAACATTTCTTTCATACATAACTTCCTTTCCTTTTTATCGCAAGTATTCTACCAAAAAAAAACGAATTTTTTCAAATTCATACTTACAATTACTTTTCTATTAATATTTTATAATAAAACTTAAAATCTATAAACATAATTCTACTATTTTTTATAGATTTTTGCTACTAATTGACAAAAAAATATTAGTAATTGACTAATATTTTTTAATTCTCATTTATCCAGTTTTGATATCTTTCAAAAATAGTATTTTTTCCTAAAATATTCATAATATCATATAAATCTGGAGTCATAGATTTTGTCGTAAGAACAATACGTAATACCAAACTAATGTCTCCAATATGACCTTTATAATTATCTGGGTTTTCTTTATACTCTTTTACTTCTTTAGCATACCCAAATTCATGCGCCAAATCTTTCATATGCTCAAACCACTCTTCTTTGGTATCAGATTCATTATAATATTTATCCATATAAGCGGTTAAGATATTCTTAATTTCTTCTTTATCAGAAATTGTTTGGAATAGATACTCTTTATCCCACTTACCAAATAATTCTTTAAACATATACCAAGTTTGTTCTTTAATTTCAGAATAGCATCCATAATCTTTTCTAGGTTTCTTTTGCTCTCTTTCAATATTAAATACAGAGGTAGCATAATCTTTATGGTTCTTTAATATTTCATAGAACTCTGAATCATAGTCTTTTGCCCAATTTAAAGTTCCTTCATATACTTCACTTGCTTTTAATCTACTAATATAGTTTCTAGAAATATTAAATAGTTTTTCAACATCGAATAATCCGCCACTACTAGACATTTTCTTAAAATCAAAAGTAAAGTCATTTAAAGATTTATCTTTATTGCAGTCATACCACTGTTCAAAGTTGGTATTTGCTAAAGTCATAAGATATAGCTTTACAGCCTCTACTGGAATACCTTTTTCATGATAATAACTAACAGCAGCTTCTGGATCTTTTCTCTTACTAAGTTTTCTTCTTACTCCATTTTCTTCCTTCATAATAGGAGAAATATGTGCATACTTAGGTGGTTTATATCCCATAGATTCAAATAATTGAATATGTAAAGGAAGAGAACTTAACCACTCATCTCCACGAATAACATGCGTTGTACGCATTAAATGGTCATCTACTAAATGCGCAAAATGGTAAGTTGGAAGTCCGTCTGATTTTAATATTACAATATCTAAATCATTTTCTGGGACTTCTAAGTTTCCTTTGATTAAGTCATTTACTTTAATACGTTTTTCAAAATCCCCATAAGATTTAAAACGAATAATGTATGGCTCACCATTCTCTACTTTCTCTTTAATTTGTTCTGGTGTCAATTTTCTACACTTGGCAAATCTTCCATAATAACCAATTCTTTGTTTTTTCTTTTCTTGTAGTAATCTTGTATCCTCTATCTCTTCTGCTGTACAAAAGCATGGATAAGCTTTCCCTTGTTCTATCAAATATTTTACGAAAGATTGGTAAATATCCTTACGAAGACTTTGCATATAAGGACCGTATTCCCCTTTTTCTTCCTCTTCAGAAAGCATTCCTTCATCAATTTCTATATTAAAGTTCTTTAAATCAGATACAATACCTTTTACACTATTTTCTACTAGTCTTTTTTGGTCAGTATCTTCTACTCTTAAAAAGAAAATACCTTCTGTATCATTTGCTACTTTCCTAGAAATAAAAGACTGAAATAATGAACCCATGTGCACAAACCCTGTAGGAGATGGTGCAAAACGAGTTACAATAGCTCCTTCTTTTAAATTTCTCTCTGGATATTTTTCTTCATATTTACTAATATCAGAATCTACATTTGGTAATAATAAATCTGCTAATTCTTTATTTGTCATAAGACACCTCCGATATACTTATTTTATCATAAAGAAAGAAAGAAAAAAAGAGGATAACCTCTTTTACATACTTCTTCCCATAGAATGCTCTTCTGTTTTATACTCTGCTAAAGCAACATCTAAAGCTCCATCAAAAGTTGGTACTACAGAAATAGAATTTCCTTCTCCTACATAATTTCCAATGGATAACCATTCACGATAATCAGAAATTCTTTCTTCTTCCCATCCATTTATTATTGCTTTCCTTGCTCCTAAAAAAGCACAATTCTGTAAGCAACTTTCCCATATACTTTCTCTTTCAGAAGGTTCTCCTCCGCTTAATTTATGATCTAATATATAATCTAAACTGTTGAATATTTCATCTGTTCTTGTAGCCATTATCCAACCTCCGCTTCTAACATTTTCTTATAAATCATATCAGCATCATTTGTAAAGTAAGCACGAAACAACACTTCTTGACCAATAATTTGACTTATAAGATTAGTAGCAAGCAATTCCTCTTCATAATCACATATACCTTCATTACCTACTAAGAAATTAGCTAACATCTCTGTATAACCAATATTTAAAGCACGTAATTTTCCATTTTTATTAAAACCATAGTAATCTCCATTAGAAGAAATCATCCCTAGAATACCTTTCATCATAAGATGATTGGCATCATATTCTTCTTGAAGTTTCTTATTACTAAAACAAATTTCATTTTTCAAAGCATCATATATAACAGGACCTTTTCTTTCAAAGACTCCTATTTTCCCCAACTTTACATCTTTTATTTTTTCTTTTAATTTCTCAAGACCCACGTCTGGAAACTTCTGATGAAAGAGGCAACAGAGCTCAAACATCTTTGTTTTTACCTCACTTGTTAGGTTCTGATTGGCTGCTAGATTACTTCTAATTTCGTCCAATATCTCCATCCTATCACCCTCATCTTAAATTCATTATACCATAAATTTAATTTTTGGAATAGTATTTTGAAATTTTTTTATTTTTTTGTCTTATATATTCTGAAATTGTCTATTTTGATACTTTTGTTTCAAAATAGAGGAAACTTGTCTAGCACCGTATTCTAAATAATTTGACTTCTCTACTATTTCTTCTTTTTCTTTTAAAGAAAAATGCATTTTTTGATATTTTTGATTCATTTTTATCTCATGCTCTATAATTTTTAAAATATCTTCTTTTTTTAAATCTTGAAAAGAGATTACTTTCTCTAAACGATTCATAAAAGGAATACCAAATGCTTCATTTAATTGACTATAAGAATTTTTTTGCTTTTGAAAGCCTAAATCTTGACTCCTTAAAATATTTGTCGTCATAATAATAATCACATTATGAAAATCTATTATATTTCCTCTTGAATCTTTTATTTCACTATTATCTAAAATTTGTAAAAACAAATTTAATACTTTAGAATGTGCTCTTTCAATTTCGTCTAATATTAAAACACTAAAAGGATTTGTCCTAACCTCTTCTAAAATGTGAGTACTATCTTCATATCCAACATATCCTGCTGGTGAACCTAATAGTTTACTTACAGTATGAGATTCACTATACTCGCTCATATCCAGTCGAATCACATGATTAGAAAAATAGGTTCCAAAATTAGAAGCTAATTTTGTCTTTCCAACGCCACTTTTTCCAGTAAATAAAATACCATAACATTTATGTTCTTCTTGATTTTGTAAATAAGTTTCCGCTAAAGAAGAAATAGCATCTGATTGCCCAATGATTCCTTGACTTAACTTTTCTATAAAATGCTTTTTACCTTTTAATTTATTCGATAACTCATAAATTGGCATATCTATTTTTGACCTTAAGACTTCTTCTAAATCCTTTTTAGTCACATTTGGCCATTTATGATTTGCTAACTCAACTTCTAATTTATTCATTTCGTCTACTATACTATTCTCTTTTTCTTTATAATACATCGCTTTTTGAAACTTTTTACTTAAAATAGAATCTTTCTTTTCATCTAAAATCTTTTTTAATTCTTTTGATAATTCTTGATAACGAGTCATTTTTTTATTTTCTTTTAAATTAGCATGAGAACAAACTTCATCCAAAATATCAATCGTTTTATCAGGGTTCTTACGATTATAAATATATTTATCAGTAAGTACAATTAAAGTATTTAATAAATCATTAGAAATAGATACTCTATGATATTTTTCATAAATAGGCTTTAAACCATAAATAATATTTTTAATAACTTCTTTTGTTGGTTCTTCTACTAATACTGTTTGAAATCTTCTATCTAAAGCTTTATCTTTTTCCATGTACTTCTTATATTCTACAGTTGTAGTTGCCCCTATACAATGCATCTTATTACGCGCTAAAGCTGGTTTTAAAATATTAGAAGCATCAATCGCACCTTCCGCTCCTCCAGCACCTATTAACGTATGAATTTCATCAATAAATAAAATTAAATCGTCACATTCCTCTATCTCCTTCACTAATTTATTAATTTTTTCTTCAAATTCCCCTCTATATTTTGTGCCAGCCACTAAAGAAGACATATCAACACTAATCACTCTTTTTCCAACTAAACTATTAGGCACTTCTCCTAGTGCTATTCGTCTACTTAATTCTTCTACAATAGCTGTTTTTCCTACCCCTGCATCCCCTATTAATAAAGGATTATTTTTATTTCTTCTCGTTAATATCTCCATTAATCTTTTAATTTCATTATCTCTTCCAATAACAGGATCAAACATTCCCTTTTTTGCTTTTTCAGTAAAATCTATTCCTATCTCTTCTACTAACATTCTTTTTTTCTTTCCCTTTTTAACAGATTTCATTACAAAATCTTGGTATAATTTATCAATATCTATTCCCATATTTAATAACATGCGAATAGCAATACCTTCCCCCTCTTCTAAAATTCCCATAAAAAGATATTCAGTTGTTACCTCTCCGCCATATTCTTTAGAAATTGCAATTGCATTTTCAAAAACATTCTTTAAAATCGGAGTATATAAAAACCATTCACTTTTAGAACTTCCATAGCCAATTGTTTTTACCAATTCCTCTTTAAAATTATCATAGGAAAGATGATATTCTTTTAATCTTTTACAAACATTATTTTTTCCCTTTAAAATAGAAAGAAGCAAATGTTCTGAACCAACATAAGGGTGATGGAGTAGTAACATTTCTTCCTTTGCCATCGTAATTGTCTTTCTAGCTTCTTCTGAAAAGTTTTGAAACATATTTTTCCTCCTTATATATTCTATGATTATAGTGTGCGAAATAATTTATTTTTAAACAAAAAAACTATTAGAATTTCTAATAGTTTTCTTCATACATTACTAAGGCGGAAAAACAATAAATCTGTTCTTCTGAAAAAATCCCTAGTGCTACTTGATATTTAATATCAACTACTTTCACGTCTTCTATAAAATCATTAATAGCATCCTCTAAATCTTTTTCATGACTTTCATCAAATACTTTTACTTTCATAGAATCACCTATTCTATTTTATCAAAGAATAGATTCTATTTTTGTCAATTAATATTTTGTATTTCTTCCTGAGAAAGATTTTCCCAATGCAGGAGCATTTACAACATTTCTTGGATTCATCTTATGAGAAGTAAAACTGCTATAAGAATAATAATCACTTAGATAATGTCCTGTTGCCATTTGTAAATGTACATGTGCTCCTGTAGAGCAATTATCCCAATATTCTATCTTAGGATTTCCTCCTACTGTACCTATTTTTGTATCATAGGTTACTACATCTCCTACTTTGACATTAATTGTTGCTAAATGGAAATAACCTGAAGTATAATCCTTACCATTAACAGTATGAATAATGAATACTTCATTTCCACCACAAATTTTCTTTTTCTTTGGGTCTGCATCATAAGTGGCCTTCGCATTACGAATCGCAACTACCTTACCATTCGCAATAGAATAAACACTATTTCCATGCGTACTTGCAAAATCTAATCCATAATGGAAATCAGAATATGGTTTTCCATTTAATGTGAATGAACGATAACCATAATTACTAGAAATTCGTCCAGAAACAACTGGCCTAAAGAAAGCAGTTCCAGGTGGAAGTTGATTAGAAGGAGCTTTCGCTAAACATACCTTATAATCATCAGTCTCTTCACACTTATAGTCCTTATACATTTTTTCATATTCTTTGATTGCTGCCTTCATAATCTTGATTTCATCTTCAATACTAAGAGCACCTTCCATAGTCTCTTTTAAAGCTACACGAAGTTCAGATACTTTCTTTTCTAACTCTTTTGTCTTTTTATCTAGTTCAATCGTTTTGTTAGATAGTTCTTCTTTCTTCTTTTCATTTTCAATAATTAAATCTTCATAATCAGAGATTAGTTTTTCATTATAATCACTTAACTGCTCAGCAATTGCCATACGATAAATAAAATCCGTAAAATCCGTAGCAGTAAAAACATATTCTAAATACGCATCACTACCGGTTGCTGTTAACTGATAATAAGAAATAATATCTTTAATCTGATCATTTTTCGCATCAATTTGCTCATCTAATTGTTTCATATCAGCCGTAATATTTTTAATTTCTTCAGCAATATCTTCCTGTTCTTTACCAATTTTATCAATTTGTTTTCTAGCAGATGCAATCTCTGCTTCTGTTGCCTCTTTTTCATTTTGATTATCTTGATATTCTTTTTCTAAGGCAGCTAACTCATCTCTTAAATTTTTTAAAGATTTCGCTTCTATATTAGGAACAAAATCAGGAATCACTACCTGACTTCCTAATAAAACAAATATTAAAATAATATAACTTATATTCTTGATAAACTTCATAGATTCACCTACTCTTTTAATTCTTTTCGAATTTGCTTATACCTGGGGCAATATTTTGAAACTAAATTCCAAAAATCCTTTGAATGATCAAAATGGATAATATGGCTCAATTCATGAACAATTACATAATCTAATTTTTCAGAAGAATACTCAATCAAATGACTATTCAAAGTAATAGAATGAGCTTTTCTATTATAAACACCCCATCTCGTTTTCATAGAACGAATTTTTAGTTTAGGAATAGTAATATCTTCATCAAAAAGATCACATTGTATCTTATAATGTTCCTCAAAAACCCTTTTAATTTGCTGTTGATACCATTTCTCTAATTCTTTCAAACTAGGGGTATAAATCTTATTATCCTCTATCTCTATCTTATCCATAATAGATACTTCAATTATATCATAAGATTTTCCTAAATAAAAGAAACTTTCCTGTTTTTCTAATTGGGTCTTCTTTTTCTTTAACATTTTGCGTAAAGCATCTACATTTTGATTCAACATTCTTTCAATATCTTTTTTAGTACTCCAAAGAGAAGTAGTAATATAAATTGTTAAATCCTCTTTTATTCTGATATAAGAATTTTTATTTTTCTTCTTTTCTATAATGACATCATAGACTTGATTATCTATCTCAAACTTCAATTTCATCACTCACTTTAGAAAAGAAAAGTACTAGACTTTTCTTAAGGTATAATTATACTAGAACTAAGTATAAATAATATAATCATAACTACTATAAATAATAGTAAAATTAACTTCCAAATATAAGATAACCATTTTTGATATGGAATTTTTAAATATCCTAATCCTGTTACTAAAAAGATACTAGTAGGAGCTGCTAAACAAATTAATCCATGTGTCATCTGCATAACTAAAACAGCTACTGCTGCCACCTCATATTGATATGAAGTCATAAGAATTCCATTTAATAGAGAAGATACTGCATAATAATCCCCAATAAAGATACCATAAATGGCCGTAGCAAGAATAGTAAATGGCACTTCTAACTTACCAATAGAATTATGAAGAAATCCTATGATAGTAGTTAAAAATGTTGTGCTTCCCCCCATTTTTTTTATCATAATCATTGGAATGAATGCTAATAAAACATAAATAGCAGGTTTAGCCATCTTTTTAATTCCATCTTTCATGCACTCTAATATTTCATTCCATGAAATAGAATAAATAAAACTAATAATCGCACTCAATACTAATAAAAGAGAAGATACTGTAAAGCCTGACCAATAGCCAAATGGCTCTATCATTCCTAGTAAATTCATAGAAAGTGGATATCCTAATATTGTTGTAGACATCAAATTTTCATAAGCATTCGTAACAGAAGTCGTTTTAAATACATAATACCAACTATAACTTCCAATTAAGAAGAATAAGAAGAAAACAAAACTTAAAATAAGGATTGGCCCATAACCTTTTTTTCCTTCCTTCATTTCCTCTACTATATCTTCTTTTTCCAATTCAGGCTCTTTTTTCTTTAATACATAAATCATAAAAATAATGAAGACTAATAATAATAGTAATAATCTAAAGAATAGATAATCACTCCATACTAAATCATTCATAACATTATTAATGCCTGTAACATCAGAGCCTGTTACAGAAACAATACTTCCTAATAGTGTTGCGAAAAAAGTAGCTACAAAAGCACTTATTTTAGAATGTTTTAATTTCAATAAAACAGTTGCAAAGAATGGAATTAAAATAAATGCCAACATTCTTGTTCCAATAAATGCCGAAAACAAGAAAAAGAAGATTGCGGTTAAGAAAAAGAATAATTTTTCACTTCCTTTAAATTTATTTACTACATCCTTCACTAACTTTCCATAAGCACCCGTTTTATTTAAAATGCTATAAAAAATTCCAGTTGTAAATATTACTAATAAAATACTAGAATAACTATAAGCTAATATCGAAGTTCCATCTGTTGATAACTGTGTCTTTTCCATTCCCCAGTTAAAAAATTGTAAAGGAGCAAAAAAGATATCTAAAATTCCCAATGGTTCATGCCCTATTTTTGAAAATGTACCATTTGAATAAATACTAGCTGGAATAATCCAACTTCCAAGTATCAAAACTGCTATAACAATTAAGGATACTTTTAATAATTTATTTTTTTTCATACTTTACCTCCATATTCATTATAACAAAAATTAAGTTGATTGTCTGAATATTATAACAATTTTCACCATTTTTTTATTTTTCTAAAAATGTTATAATAACTATGGTGATTTTATGAATAATCCTTTTCTATATTCAGATACAAACAAAAGATACCATACTTTAGATTATTTTTATAAAAGAAATTTTCATTCTAAAGTATTAAAAGTTAGTTTAAATGCAGGATTCACTTGTCCTAATATTGATGGTACTGTTGGAACTGGTGGATGTATTTATTGTTCCTCTTTAGGAAGTGGCGAATATGCTGGTAACAAAGAAAAAACACTATTAGAGCAATTTGAAGAAGTAAAAGAAATGATGTTAAAAAAGTGGCCTAATAGTAAATATATTGGTTACTTTCAAGCACATACAAATACTTATGCCCCACTTTCTACATTAAAAGAAATGTATGAATCTATTTTAAAACTTCCAAATGTTATCGGTCTTGCTATTGCTACACGTCCTGATGCAATTACAGAAGAATGTTTGAATTATCTAGAAGAGTTATCTAAAAGAACTTATTTAGTAATAGAATTGGGTCTTCAAACCATTCATGAAAAAACATCTATTTTAATCAATAGATGTCATACCTTAGAATGCTTTGAAAATATGGTAAAAAAACTAAGAAAAAGGAATATCAATGTCGTTGTTCATATTATTAATGGCCTTCCTTATGAAACAGAAAGTATGATGATAGAAACTGCTAAATATTTAAATACATTAGATATACAAGGAATTAAAATACATATGCTATCTATTTTAAAGAATACAAAGTTAGCAATTCTCTATAGACAGGAACATTTTCCCATTTTATCAAGAGAAAAATATATTGAAATTACTTGTAAACAATTAGAGCAATTAAGACCAGAAATTGTGATTCATAGATTAACTGGAGACCCTAAAGCAGAAGATTTAATAGAACCAAATTGGTTAACAAAAAAAGTAACTATCTTAAATGATATTGATAAATATATGTTAAACAATAACACTTACCAAGGTAAAAGGCTAAAAGAAAAAGAATCCTAAGATTCTTTTTTTCATATCATAAATAATGTTAATAAAAATTTCGTCACTATTGTAAAATTATTTCTTTGATTGAGAATAAGATTTACTAGCAACTAATCTTAAATCCTTTAAAATCCAGTTATCTACATTTTCCTGTAACATTACTCCACAATTTGGACAAGCGAATACTTCTCCTTGTAGTTTTTCATTACAGTTATTACATTTCTTAATGTTTTTTATTTGATAATTTTTGGTTACTGTTAAGGCATAGCAACTTTCATATCTCACCCCAACTGAAGTTAAACGAAGTGGCTCTTCATTCCTCTTCATGTATTTATCTTCTAATACTGATAAATGAACTACTGCTGTATCTATATCCCCACCTTGTGAAAAAGACATAATTTGAATTTTTTGTAATTCAATATTATTACGTACAGATTGTTTACCACTATTTTCTAAATGTCTCATTTGCTTTGAAAATTGCTCATACATTTCTAGTCCCAATTTTTCCATTAATTTATTATATTCAAAATTCATAAAATCAACTTGAATATCACGGTATAATAAAAACATAGATTTTGCAAATTCCTTTTCATCGAAACCTGATGGAAAGTTAAGTTCCGCTTCTTCTGTTTCTATCACTTCTTCCTCTTCTTCATAAACATCTTCTTCTAAAAGAGGTTCTTCTTCCGATACTTTTTCACCAACACTTTGCCTAAAAAGAATTAATTGTATAATAGAAAGTAATAAAATAAATAAAGCCAAAACAGAAAAATCTACACACAAATAAATAAATGATAAACAAGCTATTAGAAATTCAATTAATACTTGTGCTCTTTTTTTGTTCATATTCAATCACCTAATCTTATTTTATCATAAAACCCTTAGAAAAAAACAGTGGAAAAGAAAAAAAGATTAGAAATCTAATCTTTTAATCAACAAATTCTTGCTCCAAAGCCTCTAATGGTTCTTCTTTTAAATTATCAAGCGCTAAATCATAATCAGCTTTCTTATAATTTCTAAATCCAGTACCAGCTGGAATCAACTTACCAAGTAAAACATTCTCTTTTAAACCTTGTAAATGATCTACTTTTCCATGAATAGCAGCATCTGTTAAAATTCTTGTTGTTTCTTGGAATGAGGCAGCTGATAAGAAAGAGTCAGTTTCTAAGGATGCTTTTGTAATACCTAATAATACTGGTATACCTTTTGCTGGAATCTTTCCTTCCAAAATTAAATTTTGATTTGTCTCTGTAAACTTATTATAATTTACCATTGTTCCAGGTAAGAAATAAGAATCACCAGAGTTGATAATCTTAATCTTAGAAATCATACGCTTAGCCATAATTTCAACGTGTTTATCACTAATATCAACACCTTGAGAACGGTAAACTTTTTGAATTTCTAATAAGATATATTGTTGTGTTGTAATTGGGTCTGTTACAGCAAGCAATTCTTTTGGATTAATTGCACCAAAAGTAATTCTATCTCCTGCTTTAATATCTTGACCTTTTTCAACACATAATTTAGCTCCATAGTGAGTAGTGTATTTCTTTGTATCTACATCATTTTTAACATGAACAACAAAGTTTCCATTACCCTCTTCTATTTCACTAACAACACCATTGATTTCAGAAATAGTTGCTTTTCCTTTTGGATTACGAGACTCAAATAATTCTTGAACACGAGGTAAACCTTGTGTGATATCGTCTCCGGCAACTCCACCTGTGTTGAATGTTCTCATGGTTAACTGTGTACCTGGTTCACCGATAGATTGAGCAGCCATAATTCCTACAGCTTCTCCTTCTTCTACTACGGTTCCAGTTGCCAAGTTACGTCCATAACATTTACGACAAACACCATGATCTTCTTTACAAGTTAAGACTGTACGAATTGGTACTTTTGTTATTCCAGCATTGATAATCTTATCTGCTAGACTTTCCGTAATATAAGTATCCTTCTCACAAATCGTATCTTTCGTCTCAGGATTTACTACTTTCTTACTTGTATAACGACCTACAATACGGTCATATAATGATTCAATTACAGTACCATCTTTTTCATTGATAAATGCTTCTACTAATACACCATTATCCGTACCACAATCATCAGATTTAACAATGATATCTTGCGCTACGTCTACTAAACGACGAGTTAAGTATCCAGCATCGGCTGTTTTTAAGGCCGTATCAACGGCTCCTTTACGAGCACCGTGAGTAGATAAGAAGAACTCACTAATAGTAACTCCATCACTGAAGGATGAAATAACTGGGATTTCTTCTGATTTTCCATTTGGTTTACCGAATAATCCACGCATACCAACTAATTGTGTATAAGAACCCATATCACCACGAGCCTTAGAAGTCATCATGATACAGATTGGGTTTTCACTATCTTCTTTAACCATTTGCTCAAGTTCTTTTTGAACTTTTCCTTTAGCTTCTGTCCAAATAGCAATTACTTTTTGGTATCTTTCATCTTCTGTAATCAAACCACGTTTGAATTGTTTATTAACAGTATCAACCATACCTTGTGCTTCTGCTACGATTTCTCCCTTTTTCTGAGATGGTTTAATATCACTAATAGCAATACTAATACCTGAAATAGTAGAATACTTAAATCCTAAGTCTTTTAACTTATCAAGCATAATAGAAGTTTCTGTTGTTTGATAACGCTTATAGATTTGAGCAATTAATTTTGTAAGTACTCCTTTTGCAAATGCTGGAACTAATTCCATCTTAGCAATAGCTTCAGGAATATTTGTTCCTCTTTCTAATAAATATTTAGCAGGAGTAATCTTTTCAATATTTTCTGTTGTACCATCATTGATATATTGGAAAGTATCTGGGAAAATCTCATTGAATAAAATTTTACCAACTGTTGTTACTAAATATTTATCCATGTATTTATCTAAGAATACTTTGTGCTTGAAAGCACGAACTGGAATCGCAATTCTTGTATGAAGAGTAATTTCTTTTCTCTCATAAGCCATTAAAGCTTCATCAGGGCTTTTAAATACTCTTCCTTCGCCTGGTTCTCCAGCTTTCTCAATCGTAATATAGTAGTTACCTAATACCATATCTTGTCCTGGAGTAACGATTGGTTTACCATCAGATGGTTTTAAGATGTTATTAGCACCTAACATAAGAATTCTAGCTTCTGCTTGTGCTTCTTCTGTAATAGGTACGTGAACAGCCATTTGGTCTCCATCGAAGTCAGCGTTGAATGCTGCACATACAAGTGGATGAAGACGAATACTACGTCCATCAATTAATTTTGGTTCGAATGCCTGAATACCAAGTCTATGTAGAGTTGGTGCACGGTTTAACATAACTGGGTGTTCTTTAATTTTCTCTTCTACAACATCCCATACACGCTCATCTTGATTTTCAATCATTTTCTTAGCAGCTTTAATATTGCTTGCAATCTCTTTTTGAACTAAACCATTAATAACATGTGGTTTAAATAGCTCCAAAGCCATTTCTTTTGGAATACCACATTCATACATCTTTAAGCTTGGTCCAACAACGATAACAGAACGTCCTGAATAGTCAACACGTTTACCAAGTAAGTTTTGACGGAAACGTCCTTGTTTACCCTTTAACATGCTACTTAATGATTTTAATGGTCTATTACCAGCACCAGTAATGTTACGTCCACGTCTTCCGTTATCAAATAGAGCATCTACGGCCTCTTGTAACATACGTTTTTCATTTTGAATAATGATAGAAGGTGCTCCTAACTCCATTAATTTCTTTAAACGGTTATTACGGTTAATAACACGTCTATATAAATCATTTAAGTCAGAAGTTGCAAATCTACCACCATCTAGTTGAATCATTGGACGAAGTTCTGGTGGAATAACTGGAAGTGCATCTAAAATCATCCACTCAGGTTTATTGCCTGATTCTAAGAACGCATCTAAGATATCTAAACGTTTAATTAAACGAATACGTTTTTGACTAGAAGAATCTTTAATTTGTTCTATTTCTTCTTTAATTTGATCTACTTCTTTTTGTAAATCAACATCCATTAATAATTCTTTAATAGCTTCAGCACCCATACCTACACGGAAAGCATTTCCATACTTCTCATAGTAAGCACGATACTCTTTATCACTAATAGTTTGTTTTTTCTCTAAAGGAGCTGGTCCTGGATCTAATACTACGTAAGAAACAAAGTATAATACCTCTTCCAAATCCCTTGGACTCATATCAAGTACTAATCCCATACGAGATGGAACTCCTTTAAAGAACCAAATGTGAGACACTGGAGTAGCAAGCTCAATATGTCCCATACGCTCACGACGTACTTTAGAGCGGGTTACTTCTACTCCACATCTATCACAAATAATATTTTTATAACGCAATCTCTTGTATTTTCCACAAGAGCATTCAAAATCTTTTGTTGGTCCAAAAATTTTCTCACAGAATAAACCATCTCTTTCAGGTTTTAAAGTACGATAGTTAATAGTTTCTGCTTTTTTTACTTCACCATAAGACCATGAACGAATTTTTTCTGGAGAAGCAATACTGATTTTTAATCCTTCAAAACTGTTTACATCCATTATTGCTCATCCCCTTCCAAGTCTTTTAAGTCCTCATCTGATAGGTCAAAGTCTTCTTCATCCATATCATCTTCAAACTCATCCTCTTCTTCGTCTTCAAATGCGATTTCTTCTTCAATATCTTCATAATCTTCTTCAGCAAAATCATCTTGATAATCTTCAAACATTTCTTCTTTAGATTCATCTGTTACTAAAGTAGATTCTACCTTTTCTTCAACAGGTTCTTCAGTTGCATACATATCTTTATCATTTTCTTCTAATTCTTTCAAGTCTACAAATCTTCCATATTCATTTAATACATTAATATCAAGACCTAAAGCTTGGAACTCTTTAATTAATACTCTAAATGATTCTGGGATACCAGATTTTGGTATTGGGGTTCCCTTAACTAAAGATTCATATACTTTAACACGTCCAACAACATCGTCTGATTTGATAGTCATCATTTCTTGAAGTACGTGAGATGCTCCATACGCATAAAGTGCCCAAACTTCCATTTCTCCAAATCTCTGTCCACCAAATTGTGCTTTACCACCTAATGGTTGTTGTGTAACCATTGAGTATGGCCCAGTTGAACGAGCATGTAATTTATCATCAACCATGTGGTGTAGTTTAATCATATACATGATACCTACACTAATACGATGGTCAAATGCCTCACCAGTACGTCCATCATATAATACCATTTTTCCATCTTCATCTAAGTTAGCTTCTTTTAAAGAATCAATGATTTCTTCACGAGTTGCTCCACTAAATACTGGAGTTGCTACATAGATACCTAATTCTTTCGCAGCTGCACCTAAATGCATTTCTAGAATCTGTCCAATGTTCATACGAGATGGAACTCCAAGTGGATTAAGTAAAATATCAATTGGTTCACCATCAGCTGTATATGGCATATCTTCACTTGGTAATACTAGGGAAATAACACCTTTATTACCATGACGTCCAGCCATTTTATCTCCTACTGTAATCTTACGTTTTTGTGCAATATAAACACGAATAATTTTAGATACACCAGCAGGAAGTTCGTCTGTATCTTCTTTTGTAAATACTTTAATATCGTGAACAATTCCGCCGCCACCATGTGGTACACGTAGAGAAGTATCACGAACTTCACGAGTCTTTTCACCAAAGATTGCGTGTAATAATTTTTCTTCTGATGTAAGCTCAGCCATTCCTTTTGGAGTAACTTTACCTACTAAGATATCATCGTCTCTAACTTCTGTTCCGATAGCGATAATACCATTTTCATCTAAGTTTTTACGATTTTCCTCACTTACGTTTGGAATATCCCTTGTAAATTCTTCAGGTCCTAACTTCGTATCACGACATTCAATTTGATAATCTTGAATATGGATAGAAGTATAAACATCGTCTCTTACTAATCTTTCATTTAAGATAACGGCATCCTCGTAGTTATATCCATTAAAGTTCATGAATGCTACACGAACATTACGTCCTAATGCCATTTCCCCATGCTCAGTACTTGGTCCATCCGCAATTACTTGATCTTTATGAACAGTATCTCCTGCTCTTACAATTGGAATTTGATGATAACAAGTACCATTATTGCTTCTTTCAAAGCCATTTAGATAATAAGTATCTGTTCCGCCTTTTGTTTTAATTAAAATCTTTCTAGCATCCACATAGTCAACGATACCATCACCTTTAGCAATGATAACTGCACCACTATCACGAGCTGAGATTGCTTCAATTCCAGTTCCTACAATTGGAGCTTCGGCTTTTAATAATGGAATAGCCTGACGTTGCATGTTAGAACCCATTAGGGCACGTTTTCCATCATCGTGTTCCAAGAATGGAATACCAGCTGTTGTAATAGATACAACCTGTTGGCTAGATACGTCCATATAATCTACATCTTTAGAATCAATAATAATGTTCTCACCACGATAACGAACAGGAACACGACTATCTGCAAATCTCTCATCTTCAGTAAGTTTTACTGTTGCTTGAGAAATATGATAATCTAATTCTTCATCTGCAGTCATATAAACGATTTCATCTGTTAATTTTCCATCCACAATTTTACGATATGGAGTCATGATAAAACCATGCTCATTTACTTTCGCATAACTTGCTAATGCTGTAATAAGTCCAATGTTTGGTCCCTCTGGAGATTCAATTGGGCAAAGTCTTCCATAATGAGATGGGTTAACGTCACGTACTTCCATACCAGCACGATCTCTTGATAAACCACCTGGTCCTAAAGAAGATAAACGACGCTTATTCGCTAATTCTGCTACTGGATTTGTCTGATCCATGAATTGTGATAACTGGCTACTTCCAAAGAACTCTTTAATAGCAGCCGTTAATGGTCTGATATTAATTAATGTTTTTGGAGTTACTTCTGCAATATCTTGTGTAGACATTCTATCACGAATTACTCTTTCGATACGACTAATACCAACACGGAATTGGTTTTGTAATAATTCTCCTACTTGACGTACACGACGATTAGATAAGTGGTCAATTTCATCAAAATTACCAATACCATCATGTAAATTTAAGTAGTAAGAAATTGTTGCATATACATCAGAGATAGTTAATCTCTTTAAATCTAATGTTTGATCATTTCCAATTACTGGAACAATCTTATCTGGATTGATATTAGAGTAAACATGTACTACTTGTACCTTGTTATAACTATCTAACTCTTCATTAATTAAAGATTCTCTAACGCCATATCCTGATTCAAAAACTGGTTTTAATTTTTCTAATAAATCTTTTGTTACAATCTCTCCAGCCTCTGCTATAGTCTCTTTTCCAACCTTAATAGTTTCTGCTAATTTACATCCTAATAATCTTTCAGTTACATTTAACTTTTTATTGAACTTGTAGCGTCCAACACGTGCTAAATCATAACGGAAAGAATCAAAGAATCTTGAAATTAATTGGTTCTTAGCACTATCTAATGTAGAAGGTTCACCTGGTCTTAATTTAGAATGGATATCAATTAAAGACTCATCTGTATTCTTATTCGCATCTTTTTCAATAGTACGAGTAAGATACTCATCTTCTCCAAATAAATCATAAATATCAGCATCATTAGATAATCCTAATGCTCTAAGTAAAGTTGTTACTGGTACTTTACGAGTACGATCAATACGTACATAAATAACATCTCTTGCATCTGTTTCATATTCCAACCAAGTACCACGTGTTGGAATAATCTGGGAAGTGATAACCACTTTTCCATTTTTCTTATCTATTTCTTTGCCATAATAAGCGCTTGGAGAACGTACTAATTGAGAAACAATAACACGCTCTGCCCCATTGATAACGAAAGTTCCACTTTCTGTCATAATAGGCATATCCCCTAAATAGATTTCTTGTTCTTTTACTTCTCCTGTTTCATGATTGAATAATCTTGCTTGCACTTTTAAAGGAGCTGCATATGTCGCATAGCGATCTTTGCAACCCTTAATGGAATATCTTGGCTCTTCGAATGAGTATTCTCCAAATTCCAAAGTCAAATTTCCAGTAAAACTCTCCACTGGAAAAATGTCTTCAAATACCTCATTAATTCCTTCTGTCATAAACCAATCGTATGACTTTTTTTGAATCTCCAATAAATTGTTCAATTCAATTGCATTTTTAGTTTTTGCATAACTTCTTCTTTCTCGGTAGTCACCGAATTTTTTAACTGTATAAGCCACTGTTTCACCCCATAAACTAAATTTTCTAGAATGCACGTATTAGGCAGAATAATACATGCCACCAATTTATAATTTTATCAAAATCGTATCAAATTGTCAATGCAATTTACAAGCAATTACATAAAAACCTTTGTTTTTTGTGAGCACCTCAACTTGATAAAACTCTGACATATCTTTTACTACTGATTTTGCTCCTTGATCTTTGTGAATAACAAAGATTAAAGTACCATCTTTTTTTAAATGCTCTCTTGCTCCTATTAAAATTTCATACAAAATTTTCTTGCCTACTCGAATAGGCGGATTCGTGATAATAAAATCATATTTTTCTTGGACATTAGAATAAATATCACTTTCAAAAACAGAAACATTTACGCCATTAGCCTCAGCATTCTTTCGAGTAAGATGAAGTGCCCGTAAATTTACATCTACCATATCTACTTGCAATCCTTTTTTTGCTAAAAAAATTCCAATAGGACCATATCCACAACCAAAATCTAAAATTTTTCCTTTTAAACTATCAATATCTATACTTTCTAAAAGTGTCCTAGTACCAAAATCAAGCCCGCTTTTAGAAAATACATTATAGTCTGTCCAAAAGGTAAACAGTTGTCCTTGAATTACTGCCTTCGTTACTTTTTCTTCACTTTTAATAGAATCATCATTCATAAAATAGTGTGACATTTTCTTCACTCCTACTACTTCTTAAAAAACGGTGAAAGCCCATGCCGAAAAACGACACAGGCTAAACCTCTTTTTTTTATTTGTTATTTTAATTCGATAGTAGCGCCAGCTTCTTCAAATTTAGCTTTCATTTCATTAGCTTCATCCATAGAAACTTTTTCTTTAACTACACCACCGTTATCAGCGATTGCCTTAGATTCACCTAATCCTAATCCAGTGATTTCTTTAATAATCTTGATAACGTTAATCTTGTTAGCACCAGCACTTGCTAATACTACGTCTACTGAAGAAGGTCCTTCTTCAGCTGCTGCAGCTCCACCTGCAGCTGGTGCAGCAACTGCAACTGCAGATGGGTCTACACCAAATTCTTCTTTCATTAAATCTACTACTTCTTTAATCTCTAAAAGTGTCATTTCTTTTAAAGAATCAATAATTTCTTGTGCGCTTAATTTTGCCATTTTATTTCCTCCTTTAATTTTTTTATTTTTCTTCTAAATTTTTAGCATGTAAGTCTAAGCATATTGCGAAATCTCTTGCAATACCCATTAAACCACCAGCAAACATTGTAAGTAATCCCTCTCTTGATGGGATAGTAGCCAATTTCTTTAAAGTTGCTAGATCAGTAACTTCACCATCAACAAGTCCTAATTTTAATTCTAAGTTAGGATGTTTCTCTGCGAATTTAGCAACAGCCTTAATTGGTTCAATTGCATCTTTACCAAATGCTACAACCTTTGGACCATTTAATTCATCAGATAAATTGATATCCATAGAAGTTAATGCACGATTTACTAACGTATTTTTGTAAATTTTTAGTTCTGAACCACTTTCCTTAAGAGCTCTTCTTAATTCCATTGTTTCAGCAACAGTAAGTCCATGGTTCTCCATAAAAATGAAAGAACTAGAATTTTTTACATTTTCTACGATTTCATCAATTACTACTTGTTTTTGATCTAGTATTTTTTGATTAGCCATATTACACCTCCTTATCTTGTGTAATACCGTTAAAAAAGTCCCCACTTACCGCAGGGACTTTAGAGTTTCTTAATAAAATTAAGTTCCTCGGTAGGATAATTAAGACTTACATCCCCTACTGTCTACGGTACTATCTTGCTCACATGAGCTATTATAACATAATTTATGTGGTTTATCAATATTAAATTTCAAAACTATTAGAATCTACTTTGATACCAGGACCCATAGTTGTAGAAATACTAATATTCTTAATGTATTTACCTTTAACTGCTGCAGGTTTTGTCTTAAGAATTAAAGAAACGAATGCTTCCATATTTCCTTGTAACTTCTCAGCATCGAATGAAACTTTACCGATAGATACAGCAACGTTACCAAAACTATCTGTACGATATTCAACACGTCCTTTTTTAACATCTTCAACAGCTCTTTTAGTATCCATTGTAACTGTTCCTGTTTTAGGGTTTGGCATTAAACCACGTGGTCCTAAAACACGTCCAATTTTACCAAGTTGTGGCATCATATCTGGAGTTGCAATGATTGTATCAAAATCGAACCAGTTTTCTTTTTCAATTTTTTCAATCATGTCAGTATCTCCAACATAATCAGCTCCAGCTTCTTTAGCAAGACTTGCTTGTTCTCCTTTAGCAAGAACTAATACTTTTTTAACTTTACCAATTCCATTTGGTAATACTGTTGCACCACGTAATTGTTGATCAGCTTTCTTAGTATCTAAGTTTAAACGTAATACTAATTCTACTGTCTCATCAAATTTTGCAGTGCTAGTTTCTTTTACTAGTTTTACAGCTTCTTCTTTGGTATATAATTTACCTTTTTCAACTTTAGAAGCAACTTCTACATATTTTTTTCCTTTTTTCATATTTTTAACCTCCTCGTGTGGTAGTGATGGAAAGCGGATTTTCCTCCCACATAGGAATCCCTATGTTTATTTTTATTATTCTTCGATAGAAACGCCCATATTGATGGCAGTTCCTTCAACGATTTTCATTGCTTCCTCAACAGTATAGCAATTTAAGTCTGGTAATTTGATTTCAGCAATTTCTCTAACTTGTGCTTTAGTTAACTTACCAACAACACCTTTAGAGCCAGTTGCTGAACCTTTCTTAATATTTCCAACTTTCTTAATTAAGAATGCAGTTGGTGGAGTCTTAATTACAAAGTCGAAAGTTCTATCTTCATAAACATTAATTTCAACTGGTAAAATATCTCCCATTTTATCTTTAGTTGCATCGTTGTACTTTGTACAAAACTCTTGCAAATTAATTCCTGCTGGTCCTAAAACTGTACCTACTGGTGGAGCAGGTGTAGCTTTTCCTGCTGGAATTTGTAACTTAATCTTTTTAACTAATTGTGCCACGAAAAACACCTCCTATAAATTTTTTCGCCGTGGTTCTAATGAATCCGCTATTTAAAACTCTCCCACTAAAAGCTATGAATTTCCACATAGCCCTTACATAATAACATAAAATAATCCTTTTGTAAACTTTTTTTAGTTTGTTTTTTCAATTTCGTTAAACTCTACTTCCACAATAGTCTCTTGACCAAATAAATCTAGAGCAACTTCTAGTTTTTGAGTTGTTAAATCAATATTTTTAACTTTACCATACATATTAGCAAATGCTCCATTAATAACACGTACTGTATCTCCTACTTGTACCTCATTACCAATATCTAATCTACTCATACCCATATTACCTAAAATTTTATCTACTTCTTGTGGAGTTAATGGGAATGGTTTAGCTCCCTTACCAGAAGAACCGATAAATCCTGTAACACCTGGAGTATTACGGACGATAAACCATGCTTCATCTGTCATAACCATTTCTACTAATATATAACCTGGAAACATTTTGGATTTCTTTTCTTTTTCGACTCCGTCTTTTACTTCTATTTGTGTTTGTTCTGGTACAACTACACGAAAGATATAATCTTCCATACCCATTGTACTAGCACGCATCTCTAATTTTTCTTTTACCTTATTCTCATGCCCTGAATAAGTGTTAACAACATACCATTCTTTTTCCATTATCCTAGCACCTTCATAATTGCACTTAATAACGCATCAGTTCCTACAAAGAAAAGAGCAAACACTACAATAAAAGTAATAGTAGCCATAGAGTAGCTTACCATTTCCTTTTTATTAGGCCATCTAACTTTTCCCATCTCTTGTTTTACACCTACAAAAAATCTTGCAATACTTTTCATCTTCCACCAAATTCCTTTCTGTTTTTATTTCAAAATAAAAACACCTCTTTGTGTCTAACAATAATCTATCATATTAAAGGATTATTGTCAATAAATAACACATATTTTATCTTCTTTTAAAAGCATAACCGCCATCTTTTACACCACCATAACTAGCTGGCACTAAAGTATAAGCACGACCAAATTCTTCCCATCTGCTATGCTCTATTTTAGGAATTTCACCTCTTCCAAAAATAGTACGTATAATAGGCGCTAAAAACTCATCATTAGAAAGACCTATTTCTTTTAATACTAATTCCATTGCAATTTGTTGTGGTATTCCAGAATAATGCTCTGTAATCCATACATAACGTGTGCATAACTTTATAAAATACGTTAGAATTATTAAACGATTAGTATTAGGAGTTGCATGAGCGCCTTTTTTATCACTCTTTAAAAATTTATTCATAATAAATAGATTTTCATCTAAGTTTAAAAAATCAGTCGCTACAAATGAAAATATTTGATTCGTCTGAATTCCTTCCCCGTCACAAAAAAGTATACTAGAAGTACTGGGATTCATTTTTAAATTTCCCTTTGTAGTACTATCTAGAAAAACTAATCCTAACTCAGTTCCTTTTTCAAATAATGAATTTAAGATTGAAAATTGTTCGCAAATTCCTCTTATGTTTGTTCCACAAGCAGTGATATAATCCTCAAAGTCTATCATATTAGAAGGAATCATTGGCATTGTAATTCCTTTTAAATAACCATCTACTAGCCATAATTCTTCTGCTTTTAACAATTCTTCGAACCCAG
This sequence comes from uncultured Bacilli bacterium, assembly GCA_910584165.1. Lineage (GTDB taxonomy): Bacteria > Bacillota_I > Bacilli_A > RF39 > UBA660 > UBA5578. The sequence continues at coordinate 452,202 of CAJTZU010000001.1, forward strand.
TTATCTTAGACTGCTCTATTAAAATTTCTTTCCAATTTTCTAATAATTGTAATAGAAACTCCCCATCTGCTGGTAATTTTCCATATTGATAATCCTTTAAAACACTATTGATTCCTATTTGGTAAAAATCACTACTACTAGAAGAAAACATTTTAATACCTTTTTGTAAAATTACTCTTTGATAATCTCTAGATGAAATATAATTCATTTTAACCATATTGTCACCTCAGGAAAGTATCATATAAGAAAAAAGAAAAAAAGTCAAAATTATTGACCTTATTTTAAAATGATAGTTTTATCTATCTCTAAATTATGACCATACCTTTTATAATATTCACGAGCAATATATAGAATTATAGTCATTTCTGTTATCTTTCTTTGATATTCTTCAAAAGCAGTACCAAATCCAACTGCTTTGTCATTTCTAAGCTCTAAACCACTATCCTTTGGATAAATGGCGTTCACTAAAAAACTTTGATGAATAGATTGCTTTGGATCAAATACTGCCACTGAACCAGTCCAACCTTGATGAGAAAAGCTTCCAGTCGCTAATTCATTAGGCGTAAATGACTTTTTCAATCCTAAAGGATGTTTAACATAAATTCCCATATTTCCTTTGTTACTCTGTGGTGTATCAGGAAAAGTAATTTCTCCTAGTCTCTCTATATCCTTCTTTCTAAAAAAAGAAGAATTTACATAATTTACACTAAAAATATTATGAGATAAGATAGTTAAATCCTCACTTGTTGTGAATAACCCAGCAGCTCCAATCGCTCCCCCTAAAGCTCTAGCTTTAGGATCATGAACAAAGTCACCTCCGCCATTTCCAGTAATATTAGATACAGGATTAAACTCTGTATTTTCTAAATGAAGAGGGTCTAATAAATACTTATGCATAATAGAATCAAACGTCATTTGATATCCTAACCTTTTTGATAAAATATGTTCTAAAGTGTTACTAATTACAATAGAACCAAAATCAGTATATAAGTTCTTACTCCTATCATTAGATTCTAAATATACTGTTTTTAGAATTTGAAAAGCTTCTCCTACGGACTGAGCGGTTGCAACATTCCCTTGCGTTCTTAATTCACCATGTAACCTTATCAAATCATTGATAGTAAAATCTTCCAATCCTTGTATATCAGGATTTAAATTACTAACTTTTTCATCCAAAGAAATAATTCCTTGTTCCTCTAATTTAAATAGTAATAATAAAGTAAACATTTTAGTAATAGATGCTACATCAAATTTTGTATATTGATTTATAGGAAGTTGATGTTTCCAATCAGACGTCCCCCCTATAATAATCAATTTATAATTTCCTGAATTATCAAATGTAGGCAAATAAATACAAGTAGATAAACCACTAACGTAAGAATTCTCAGTACTATTTTTTCCATCTAAAAATTCTTTAGTTTCTTCTTGAATGACACTTATTACCTGATTCATAACAGAGTCAAAAGAACTGGCTTTAGATACAATATCACTCATAGAAGAAGCAAGTAAATTAGGGGCTTCAAAAGTACTTCCATTTTCTTCCATTCTCTTGATAATTTTATTAATTTCTTCATTCATATTATTATCTAATCTTTCTATGTTGAATTTTATAAGTTATTTTTAATTTCAACTTTCTTGGGGCTAAATGGCTAAAAAAACAAACTAATTTCATCTTGGTTCCTGGAATAATTACTAATTTTCTTTTAAACATTTTTTTTACTGCATAATGTGCTACAAACTCACTACTTAAGCTTGGAAGTGCAAAAGACACTTTTGCTACTTTATTAAATTCTGTATCTACTGGTCCAGGACATAAACATCCAACATAGACACTACTATTTTCCCTTCTAAGTTCTTCATAAATAGCCATTGTTAAAAAATAAACATAACTTTTTGTTCCATAATAAGTAGACATCAAAGGACCTGGTTGAAAAGAAGCACTAGATGCTACATTTAAAATATAACCTTTATTTCTCTCTCTAAAATCTTTTAAAAAGCATTTTGTTAGAGTATGAACTGCTTTTACATTTAAATCTATCATATCTAATTCTTTATCCAAACTAGTTTCAACAAATTCCCCCGCTAGTCCAAATCCCGCATTATTAACTAAAATATCAATGGATTCTTCCTTCACTTGCTCATAAAGTTTCATACAATTAAAAGTACTTCCTAAATCCATTGGAATAATTTCTACTTTCGTCTTTAATTTTCTTTTTAATTCTTCTAATCTTGTCTTCCTTCTTGCTACTAAAATTAAATCATAACCAAGATTACTAAGTTCTACTGCAATATCTGCCCCTATTCCAGAAGAAGCTCCTGTTATTAATGCCTTCATACCATCTATCTCCATCCTAACTTCATTATATAGGAATGTTCTTATGAATGCAAGAAAAAAAGAGAAAAACTAACTCATCTCTTTTAACTTTTCTCTTACTTTGGTTTTTATTCTTTGAATAGCATTATCAATTTGTTTTTTATCCCTATCTAACATATCTGCAATTTCACGATAGGTAAAAGAAGAGACCATTAAATCAAATACTTGAAGTTCAAATTCTGTCAAAGTAGAGCGAATTTGTGTAAGCAAATATTCTGTTGTCTCAGCATCTAATATCATTTCTTCTGGATTAAAACTATTATCCTTTAAAAATTTATCCGAGGTAGCATTATCTTCTTCTAAATCTAAAGATACAGATTCATTTAATAATTTATGTTTTAATCTTTTAGCAGAAATAATAGCACTTATTACTCTTCTTTCAATACATGTTTTGGCATAAGTATAAAAAGAAATATCTTTTTGCTCATTAAAATATTCTAAAGCATGATTTAATCCAATTAATCCTTCTTGCATTAAATCATTTTTTTCTAAACCAATATAAGAACAAGATTTCATCATACGAATAACAATAGAAGCAACTAAAGGTTCATATTTTTTTAATAAAATATTCGTTGCTTCCTCATCATTCTCATAGGCGTATGAAATTAGTTCGTAATCATTTAAATCTTGGTATTTCATATTACCCCCTTCTAGATTTTACTGCTTCAAAAACAATAATAGCGGTTGCTACTGAGGCATTTAAACTATTTACTGTTCCATTCATTGGAATAGTAGCAATAAAATCACAATTTTCTTGCACTAAACGACTCATACCTTTTCCTTCATTACCACATATAATTGCTGTTTTACCACGATAATCTAAACTGGTATAATCACTGCCCTCCATATCTGTTCCAAAAATCCAAAAACCTACTTTTTTTAATTCTTTTATTGTATTTACTAAGTTTGTAACTCTCACAATTTTTACTCTATCAGCTGTTCCTACACTTGTTTTTACAACCGTTCCATTTACTTCTACACTTCTATCATTTGGAATAATAATTCCATCTACTCCAGCTGCTTCACAAGTTCTAATAATTGCTCCAAAATTATGTGGATCTTCAATATGATCCAAAATAATAAGTAAAGGATTTTCTTTTTTCAAAATAGAATCTAAGCTAGAATATTGATAATCTTCTATTTCTAAAATAATTCCTTGATGTAATCCATTTACTTTTCTATCTAAATCCTTTTTCATTACATAATCTATTTTAATTTTCTTTTGTTTTAATAGACTAAGAATTTCATTTTCTTTAAAGTCTTTATCTAAAAAACATTTTTTTATTTTCTTTTTACCTGTTAATGCATCATAAGCAACATTTTTTCCATAAATATACATTAATTACTCTCCATTTCATAGGTCCATTCAATGATACCGCCTAAATCATAAACCTCTAAATATCCATTTTCTATTAATTTTTTGGCGGCCATTAAACTCCTATTTCCTGATTGACAATAAACTACGATTTTAGCACTTTTATCTAATGTAGTAGCAGATTCTAATTCATCTAATGGAATATTCACTGCCCCCTTAATATGAGCGCTATCATATTCTGCTTTTGTACGGACATCTAATAAAATAAAATCATCACTATTTGTAATCATTTCATTTACTTCGGAAGCTGTAATTTCTGGTGGGACTATCGAATTCTCTGATTTTTTTTCTCCACAGCCTACTACCAATAATAAGATAAATACTAGGATAATTTTTTTCATATTAACCTCCTATAATAAAATTCATTATCTCTTCCACTCTTTTTTCATTTCCACTTAATGATAAATAACCAATTAAGGCTTCCAATCCTGTCGCATCATGATAAGTGGCAACATTCGTATTCTTTGGGCTTGAATGACTTTTATGATTTCTAGCACGATGCACTAATTCTAATTCTTCATCTGTTAAGAATTGGCTATTCAACATTTCTCGCAAATATTTTGCTTGTCCTTTCGCACTTACATAATTAACCGCTTCTTTTTGCAAATCATTTACCTTTTCTAGTCCTTTTAAAAAAAGGAATTTTCGAATATAGATTTCATATACACAATCTCCAACATAAGCAAGCGCTAAAACATTTCGATATTTGTAATCCATACTTCACCAACTTCTTTTCAATTATAACATTTAGAGAAAAAAAAGAAAACAAATTTCTTGCTTTCTCTCAACTATTTTATTCTATCAAAAGTAATTTCAGGAATAAGTCCTGTTTTTATATCATTCATAATGACTGTATAAACTTTATCATAATCAACACAGCCACCCTTTACAATGCACCCACGCTTATTACCAATAGATATTAAGACATCTTCAAAAGTATCTTCTGTTACATTAGAAATGCCATATCTTTTTTCCAGTTTCTCTGGATAATATTTTCCAAGAACTGTAAGAATATAAAAAACTACATCATCAATTGGTAATATCTCCTCTTTGATAGAAGTTAAAGACGCTAAATTATAAGCTACTTCCTGTTCTTCTAATTTTGGCCATAAAATACCTGGACTATCCAATAATTCTAAAGAGTCACTAATGCGTATCCAATTTAATTGTTTTGTAACTCCTGGTCTATTTCCTACATTTGCTACTTTTTTATTTACTAAACGGTTAATTAAAGTACTCTTCCCTACATTAGGAGCCCCCACTACTAATACACGTATTTTTCTTTTTGTCATTCCCTTTTGAATACGTTTTTCTTGAGTTTCTTTCATAAATTCTTCTGTTAATTTAATAAGTCCATTTAAATTCGTCTCTTTTTCTAAATTGGTAGTATATACTTGATATCCTTTTTCTTCATAATAAGTTATCCATTTTTTAGTCTCTTCTTTATCACATAAATCCATCTTTGTCATAATCATAATTCTTGGCTTATTTTTTATATAATTATCAATATCTCTTACTTTTGATGAATAAGGCATTCTAGCATCTACTACTTCATATACTACATCAATTAAATTAATATTTTCTGTTATCAATCTTTTCGTTTTTGCCATGTGGCCTGGATACCAATTGAGTTGAATTTTTTCAACCCCATTATTTTTTGAACTATTTTTCTTTTCTTGTCTCATCTTTCTTTTTTGATACATATCCATAAAAATTCACTTCCTTCTTCTTATTTATAAGCAAATAAATATAGAATATTATATCACAGATTATGTCTTTTTAGATAGTCCAATGCCTCATTATATTGATTTTTAAACTTTAAATCTATTTCGATTTCTTTATTATTGCCTATTCTTATTTCATCTATAAAATTTATTACTAACCTTCTATCTACTTTTTCAAATTTTTCTTTTACTTTAAATTGCTCTAACCAAAGTAAATTATTTTCACTATCCTTAGTATTTAATTTATCTTTTTCTAAATTTAATTTATTGAGCTCATACAAATATTTTTCTTTAAAATCTTCATAATCATCCTTAGTAATAAATTCATTTTTATAGTCAATTAATAAATTATTTATTTTTTTCTTATAATTACTTATTTCAATATTTAATTCTTCTTTCCTTATACTATTTATTTCATTATTATATTCAATTTCCGAATAATCAACAAATTCACATATTTTATTTTTTAAATCTAAAAGTAATTCTATATATTTATTTACAATCTCAAGAACCGTTTCATCGATTTCATATTCATTTATAAAATGTTTATTACACTGTTTTGATTTAGAATATGTTCCACAGTAATAATAATATCTTTTTATACCTTTTTTTACTCTGCAAAACCTATACAGGCTCGAGCCACATTCAGAGCATTTTAAATAACCATTATATTTTCTTAATTTTCCATCTTTATTAACTTTTGCATTTCTATTATAAATAATATTTTGTACTTGTTCATATATTTCAGGTCTTATTAAAGGTTTATGTGCATTGTCAAAGAAAATTCTTTCTTCCTCTGGTACAACAACAATGTTATGAATCTTATGGCTAATCCTAGTTTTTTTATTTTGTTCTAATGTACCTTTATAAACTTTATTTTGTAAGATTCTATCCAATTTATGTGTTGTCCACTGGTCATTTTCACTTACTACTTTTTTATTATACTTATTATTCAAATATTTACTTGGTGTAGGAATATGCTTTCTATTCAAGCTTTCGACAATCTCTGTCTTGCTCTTACCTTCTAATACTTGATTAAATATATATTTAATATTATCAGCAACTTCTTTGTCAATAATCAATTTGTGATAGTTATTAGGATCTTTTAAATATCCATATGGTGCAATATTACCTACAAAGTTTCCAGATTTTTTACTTGCTATTAAAGAAGACCTCATTTTCTTTGATGCATCTTTTGCATAGTTTTCATTCATTAAGTTTCTAATTGGTATATCAATATTATTCATACATTCTGGATTTAAATACGAATCTATATTATCATTAATTGCTATTAATCTTAAATTATATCTAGGTAATACCTCATCAATAAAATCACCAACTTCGATATAATTTCTTCCAATTCTTGATAAATCTTTTACTATTACACCATTTATTTTACCTCGTGTAATATCTTCCATCATTTTTTGAAATCCAGGTCTATAAAAATCAGTTCCAGTAAATCCATCATCAGAATATTCTTTATATATAGTAATATCTTTTTTATCATTTAAATAATCTTCTATTATTTTTCTTTGATTTATAATTGTATTAGATTCTTCTACTTCTCCATCATCAAATGATCGCCTTTGATACGCTCCAATCTTCCATTTTTTCATCATTAATTACTCCTTTTTCCTCAAGATATTTAATTAGATTCATAAATTCATCTTTGTACTTAAATGTAACTTCAACTTGTCCATTTTCATAAACAAATATATTTTCCACTAGTTCATGCAGTACTTCCTTAGTTATTTTCTTTATTCTTCTATTTCTTTTAAAATGACCTATCCAATAATCATTTTTTCTTATTTGTTTGATTTTTTCTCTATAACTAATGTCATAACTTTCTATCTCACCTTTTATACTTTTAATTTGATTATCAATATCACTATATAGCTTATTAAATTCAGTCTCAGGTATTTTATTATTTTTCCAATTTTCATAATATCTCATTTTATCGTTTTTCAAATTATTAACTTTAATTTCAAACAATCTAATGTTATTGTTATATTCATTTTCTAAATCAATTACATTATTATTAAAATAAAGTTTCATTAGACTTCTTTCTAACTTGATTATAAATTTCACTTGCAATTGAATTGTCTCCAAAACAATATTTTCAAGTTCTTCTGATTTTATTTTGTGTGTAGAACATTTACTAGCTACTTGCAAATGGGTCATACAAACATAATTTGAAATATTTCTATTTCCTCTAAAATCTTCTTGTCTTGTCATAGCTCTACCACAATCGCCACATTTTAATATTCCTCTAAACTTAGAATAATTTTCAAGTTTCGGTGCTGACTTCCTTTTCTCATTACTTTTTATAATCTTTTGAACTTTATTAAAATCTTCTTTACTAATAATAGGTTCATGAGTATTTTCACATCTTATATAATTTTCTTCAGCAACATTTACTGTTAATTTACTTCCAAACGTTATTCTTTTTGTTTTTAGTTGCACTAAATTACCTATATATGATTCATTGCTTAACATTCTTCCAATAGTAGAAGTACTCCATAAATATTTAATTTCTTCTTCATTTGGTTTCAAAGATAAATTCCATTTTTTTCTTCTTTGTATTTCTTTCCTACAAAGAATTCCATTATTATTTAAATATTTACATATTTTTATTCTTCCATCACCATTTAAAGCCATTTCAAATATTTTCCTAACTATTTCAACTTCAGTCTCATCAATAATTAAATGATGTTTTATATTAGAATCTAATTTATATCCATAAGGTGTTGTTCCAGCAACAAACTCACCTCTTTTAGCCATCGATTGATATGCTGATGATACCTTTTTAGAAATATCTCTTGAGTAACTCTCATTCATTAGATTTTTTACTGGAACAATAATATTATTAATAGACTCTGGATTTAAATATGAATCCACATTATCATTTATAGCTATTACCCTTAAATCATATAATGGAAATACTTCTTCTAAATATCTACCTACTTCTCTATGGTTCCTACCAAGCCTTGATAAATCTTTTACTATAAGAGTATTAATTTTGCCTATCATAATATCATTAAGTAATCTTTTAAATTCTGGTCTTTCAAAATTAGTACCTGTATATCCATCATCAGAATAATAATCTATTATCTTCATATCAGAGTAATTAGATACAAAGTACTCGATCATTTTCTTTTGATTAGTTATCGTGTATGATTCTTCAGTTTCTCCATCATCAAATGATCTTCTTCCATATACTCCAACCTTCCATGCCTTAGATTTAGATGATATTTCTTCTCCTTTTTTACGACCTCTTCCTGCCATTGATATCCTCCTTTCAAGAACATAGTAGATTATTTAAAATAATTAGTCGAAGCTACAAAATTTTAAATTGCACATTTGACTTATTTATATAAACTTTTTAAAACAGAAGTTAGACAATCCTCAGCTGTTTTATCGCTATCAGAAAAATTAACTTTTACTACTCTTCCTTTTATTTTGAAAACATAAGGATTTTCTACAACATTTAAAAAATCAAGTAATCTTTCGTCACTTGATTTTCTTCGATCTATTTTTATATCTTTAATATCTATTACATCAGCAGAATTTATTTCATCAATTGGAATATCTTTATAGTATTTAACCTTTCTTTTAAGTTCTTTTAAATCATAATTTTTCATAAATAAAGCTCTCCTTTGAAATATTAAATGACTTGATAATACTAATATCTAATTTTTTAATTTCTTCTTTTGTTAATGAATCTACATAAGATATTAATCTTGATTTATCTAACACCCTAATTTGTTCTAGTAGTACTATCGAATCACTTTTTATATATTTTGAAGATTTAATAAATACGTGAGTTGGTAAATATGCCTTAGACTTGACTTTTGTTGTTATAGGTGCAACTAGTACTGTTGGACTATATTTATTTCCAATATCATTTTGAATAATTACAACTGGTCTAGTTCCATTTTGTTCACTTCCAACAATAGGATCTAAAGAAGCATAATAAATGTCTCCTTTACTTATCGTATTCATCTTTAATCTCAACTCTATATATAGTTTTTGGTTTTGTATTATTAAATAAAGACCTCAAATTCAAATTATTATTTTTATCCAAATAATTATCAATTAATTTTTGTACATCATCTTTAGCTTTTTTCATACTCGTTTGAGTATGATCCATAGTTATTTCATATTCAACTTTTACAGTTACTCTGTATATTTTTTTCATCTTAAAAATCCTCCTATGTAAAAACACAGAATTTCTTCTGTGTCTAATATTTCTTTATTTTTATAACTGATATTTTTCTAAGTACCTTCAGCTAAGGATTTCATCAAACGATTGAATAGCTATTTCAATCTCACAGGAATTTCACCTTTCCGAGGTTCTCTCCGAACTGTCCCCATTGCTTTAGACTGTGGCTAGACAGGAGTATCTTTAATTCTATTATTAGTCATCGCAAATTAAATGCTATTTAATTTTATAACCAAATATTAATCGACAAGCGTATTTGTTAAAGTGCTCTTAATAATAGGGAAGTATTTGATGAATGAGTATTTAATTTTCAAAGAACCTCTGTTTCAATCAAAAAAAGAAACAGTGAAAGGTTTTATTCCCTCTCAACTGTTTCCTCACTAACTTTGAAAAATATACCCACTTAAACTAATTTTTTTAAAATTTCTTTTAAATTATTTTTAGCAACAGTTAAACTTTTTGAAATATTCTTTTGTGATACATTTTCTAACTTTGCTATTTCTTTTTCAGTTAATTCATCAAAGTAATATAATTTAATTCTTCTTCGTTGCACTTCTGGTAACATGTTAATTGCTTTTCTTAAATCTTCTAATGATGTTTTTCTTATGATTAAGTCTTCTATAGATTCTTGTTTAAATAACATTCTATTATTCAAAGTATGTTCAGTAAGTTCAGAATGTTCTATATGTCTATCAAATTCATTTAATTCTTTCAAATCATCAAGTTCAAATCTATTCATCAAATCAAATACTTCTTTAGTTACCTCTACTTCGTTATATTTATTGTTACTTTTAAATATTATGTAATAGTTATTATTAATTATTTTTAAGTTATATGGATTATCCATCTTTTTTCTTCTTTTTGGTCTATCAACCATTTTTATATCCTCCAATCAATTCGTTTTTTTGAATTGATTAGAGGTGGACCTCTACAATTTAAAATTGCATTTATACAAACAAAAAAGACGTCAGACAAGGTAATCCTTTTAAGGATTCCTAATCTGACGTCAACAAAACTAGGGCTAGTAAAATTAGAAAAGACTTTTTTACTAGCAATATATATTATTAATTTTTTCCTTTTATTTTTTCTAAAAACTATCCAATAATATTTTCGATTTATCTTTTTCATAGGCAAAAACTCCCCTGAGCAAATGCCTTATGTGAGAGTTTTGTCCTATTACATAATTAAAACGAAATATACATATAATATGTATAAGTTATAACATCATCTTTTTAAATGACTAATTATATTCAACCAAAACAAACCCCTATTACAATATCACAGATGTTATATGTGGCATTGCAAACATTAAATTCCCCTCAAAATTTAATTGGTTGCTATAATAACACAAACATAGTGCGAAATATGTCGAATTATGTCTAAAAGGCAGTTTTTAGGGTATAAAATGTCATTTTAGACGCAAAAATTGACTTTTTAAGCACAAGAAAAGAATTAAAATGAAATGATTTTTCATTTTAATTCACGCCTTTCGGCCATTACCATTATTTAGTATACTTATATTGTGATGTATATGTATGAAGTAATAGAATGGTATAATGCTAACTTTTATAAAGATAGAACAATTAAGTTTAGATTAAAAGATATTTTTTCTGATCATTGGAATAACTTTATTAAAGATAATCCTGATTTAAACATTCGTCCTGTTGTTTTTAAAGAAGTTGATAAAATGATTTCTTGTCGTACTTCTGATCTTGGTTACTCTGTTTATGAATGTCCCGATTGTGGTGAAATCAAATTTTCATATCATACTTGTAAATCTAGATTTTGTCCTTCTTGTGGTAATAAATATGTAAGAAAAAGAACAGAAGCTATTCTTCAAAAATGTTATAACTGTAATCATAGGCACATTGTCTTTACTATTTCTGATTACCTTTGGGATATTTTTAGGGAAAATAGAAAACTTCTTGATTTACTTTTTAAATCTGTTTCTGAAACTATTCTTTCTTGGTTTAAAGAACAATCTAAATCTGAAGAATATATCCCTGGTATAATTGCTGTATTACATACCTATGGCAGAGATATGAAGTGGAACACTCATATTCATTCTATTGTTACTGAAGGTGCTATGGGCAAGAGTAATGTGTTTAAAAAATTTGAGTTTATACCTTATTCTGTCCTTCGTAAACGTTTCCAAACTATCTTATTAAATTCATTAGAAAAGGAACTTGGTAAAGATAAATTTAAAGATATTAGAAATTTCATATATAAAAAATCTAATAATGGTTTTTATGTCTATGCTGAGAAAAAATGTAATTCTTCTACTAAATCTATGATTGAATATGCAGTTAGATATACTGGTAAACCTGCCATGGCTGAATCTCGTATTCTTGATTATGATGGTGAATATATTACCTTTTGGTATCAAAGACATGAAGATAATAAAATTGTAAAAGAAAAGATTCATGTTTATGAGTTTTTTAAACGTTTAATCATTCATATTCCTGATCATAATTTTAAAACTGTTAGATATTACGGTATTTATTCTAAAAAACACAAATTCCATGATAAAATGGTTATGTTAATTAAATCTCATACTTATAAATTAAGAGATTCTCTTAATTCTTGGAGAATGATGATTTTGAAAGATTTTGATACTGATCCTCTAACATGTCCTAAATGTGGTAACCTAATGTTATGGCAGTATCGAGTCTGTTAGAAAGGTTGTGTTTTATGATTAAATTTGATTTTTCTACTATTCCTATTCCACTTAGTGGAAAGATAGTAGAATATATTTGTCCTAAATGTAAAGTAGAATTTGAAGCTCCTATTGAAATGGTGGAAGAATTTGAACAAGAAGATATGCTTAATGATTTACCTATTTCCACTCCTCCCTATATCATTTGTCCTAAATGTAAACACAGTAAATGTGTTCCACTAGATTACAAATCAAAAAGAGGTTACCATCACAAATACATAAAATAAATAATTATACTTTTTAAAATTCATTTTTTATGAGTTCTTTTTGGAGTGGATTAAGATCCACTTCTTTTCTGTTCTCTATAAGGAGAAAATTCCTTATAAACAAAAAAGCAGTAAACTTAACATTTACTGCTATAATTAAATCTTATTTTTGACTTTATAATCATAATTCCAAAGTCCTAATTGTCCTTTTATTTTTTTATCAGAATCTATTTTTCTTATAGTTTTAATTTTCCAAGCATAGCCAGATCTTTTTTTATTTCCATAAGCTATATTATTTTCGCAAATTATTTTTTCATTTAACTTTTCATCTAATTCTAAACAATCTATCAGTTCAACTTCTGCTATTATCTTTCCAGCTGGAAAATCTAAATTCAAATTTTTGAATTTTTTCATATCTTCTTTATCAATTCCAACACCAGCATGAATTAAGATTTTACCTCTATAATTAGTTTTCCAACTTCTAAATTCATATTGCTTAATACCTTCTGCAACTAAAGTTGCCCAAGGTTGCCTTAAAGTTAAAACCTTCATATTAATTATCAATAATAGCTTTTTTTAAATCTGATGATAGTTTACTAAAAGAATCATTAAGATAGGTAATATCATTTTTTGACATAAAATATTCTTCTCCTTCATTACTACTTCGATCTAAAGTCTCAAAATTAATATTATATATATGATTTTTTTCTAATAAATTATTTTGAAAATAACAATTATCTAGTGCTTTTACATACATATTTTTTTTATTTATTTTCATAATTTCAATTTGATTTAAATCAGAAGCATAAAAACCTACAGTTCTTACTTTTTTACCATTTTTATAGGTTATTCCATCACTATCAGTTTTTTCATACCAATTAGAATTAAAATAATTTAATCCATTACTACTCAATTCTGCATAATCACTTAATTTACCTATTGATTCATTTGGCACTCTATTACCAGTATATTCATCACAAAATTTTATGTATTCTATACTTTCTCTAGGACCACATTTTACTGCTTTATTCATGAACTCCTTAGCTGTAGTTACAACTAAAAGTTTAACTGTACCAAGAGTAGTATCTGATAACTCAATTTCATGTGGCTGTGCAATAATTCCATCATCATTAGATACTATAAAAATTTTATCGTCCATATGTAAATCTAGAAAAACTTCTCTAGAGAAAAAAGATTGTTGTAATATTGGAACTAAATAATCAACTCTAAAATTAGTTTCAGCCATAACTAAATATTTGTCATCATATCCTTGATTTCTTAAAGAAACCATAAATTGATTTTTTTTAAATGTTTTAACCTCTATCTGAGGAGTATTCGGAACAGCACACCACTTGTTATCAAATTTAACAAATGGAATAGGTCTGTTTTTGTATCTAATTCCTATTACATCTGGAGCAATACCAGCAAAACGTGGATTATAATCATAGTAATCAGTAATAACTTCAACTTCTTCTCCATTAAATACTTCTGGTAAAACTATTTTATTAAAAATAACACTTTCTGGAATAATATTTATCCATCTATCAAAAATACCACCCATATAATCTGCTTTTGATGATAAAGCTCCTTGCATAGGTCTATCTCCCTGCATTTGTGTTAAATTTGCAATAAAATAAACTGCTTTTTTTATATCATTTATATTTATTTTTACTTCTTTCATATTATTTATTTTCCTCACTTTCCACATCATCAAATAAATTTAAAATTTCGGTTGCTAACATTTCTATTACTGGAACAGAAACAGCATTTCCAGCTTGTTTATATAATTGAGAGTCTGGATAAGGTTTACCATTAAACTTCTCTGGCAATTTATAACCTTTTCCAACTGGAAATCCTTGTAATTTGAATGTTTCAGCTGGTGTCAATTTTCTAATTCCATCCTTACATTTTATCAGAGGCACATTGTGTCCCCCAGTTCCCATATTCGCTGTTAAAGTAGGACAAACATCACTTTTATTTTTTCTTACATACATTCCTCTTCTACATTGATAAAATTGATATTTTTCAGTTATTTGTTCATCTAAATTTATTTTTACACCTTTACCAGATTTTTCAAATTCGTCATCTGTCATAAAATAATTTGGATATTTGTTTTTAGTATAAAAATATTTTTCGTTGCTATCTTTTGAGAGCTTGTAATCTATTATTGATTTAATTAATTCTTCTTTCTCTTTTTTTGTTTTTTTTCTATTATACTTTTCAATATTATCAAAAACTTTGAATTTTTTTATATCTTTATCGTTTAACAATCCAATAATATAAATTCTTTCTCGATTTTGAGGAATATCCGTATAATCCATAGTATTAATTATTTTTTCAAAAATTGTGTATCCGCAATCTTCAAGTTTTTGTTTAATTATTTTATATGTATTTCCATGATCATGTGATTTTAAGTTTTTCACATTTTCTAGAAACAAAACTCTCGGCTTATAAAATTTTTCTCCTAATTGTTCAATAAGATCAATAATATTTAAAAATAAATTTCCCCTTTCATCATCAAAACCTTTTTGTGAACCAGCAATACTAAAAGCTTGACATGGAAATCCACCATTTAAAATATCTAATGGTTTTTCCAAAATTTGTTCGTGTAATTTTTCAAAATAACTTCTTTCAATCTCATTTTCCACCATTTCTGGATGTAATACATATTTTATATCACCAACAAGTAAATTATGGCTAAAATTCGTCCTATAAGTTTCAGCCGCATATTTATCAAATTCATTTGCCCAAATTAATTCATAAGATGATTTTTCTGTTTTTGCATTTTTAAAACCTAAACATATTCCTCCGACACCTGCAAATAAACTTCCTACGCTATATTTTTTCATCATTTCCTCCTACTTTTGCTATTAACTCTAATAAAATTGCTTTTCATAAATCTTTATTCCTAATAATTTCCATAATATCTTCAATATTACAATTCAAAGCATTACAAATTTTAACCAGTATTTCAACTTGAACTGTCTCGTTTTTCCCCAATTTTGCCATTGAATTTGTACTTATATCTGCCATCTTAATTAACTGAGTTTTATTAATTTTTTTATCTATTAACAATTTCCATAATTTATCATAACTTATTTTCACTTAAAAAATCTCCTTACATAAAATTAATTTTCATTCAATTTTAAACTATATCTTAACTTATTATTTTTTGCCCATTGATTAACTTTATCTATATAATTTTTTAATAGATTATTATCATATTTAATATCAAGATAATCTAAAATAAAAAGTCGAATTGCTAATGATAATTTCCAATAAGCATAAATATTTTCTAAGCCATAAAAAACATTCTTATTTTCATTTGAATTCAAGTGAGATAAATAATGTCTTTGATTTTTTGATTTATAAATAAAAATCTCAGTTTCATATTTACCTTTTGTTTTTCTTTTATCTCTACCACTTAAAATCTTCTTTGCGTTTTTTGTTCTATAATAGAAGTACTTTAATTCATCAACCAAATTATCCTTAGTACTAATCAATGATTTATATAATCCCTCGATCATTTGAACAAAATTACAATTAACAATTTCTTTATAATTAGGTCGATTTATATTTATCAAAAATAAATCATATATTATTTTAGTTTTCTTTCTGAAATTTATAAAGTCATCTATAGTTTTTTTATTAATTGTTTCTTCAGTAATATAGCCTAAAACGTCTACACAATTTTTCTTCTTATGCTCTGGATTATATTTGTCTACAACAGAAAAATAGATATTACTTTTTTTATCACCAACATAAAAATATACTTCGTCTATAATTGGCATATCTCCAATAATTAAAGTTATCATTTCCAATATTGTGTAAATAATTTTTGACAACTTATTATAATTATGTAATCTTGTTGAAGAAATACTAATTTCAATTATAGTGTCTTCCTCTTTATAGATATTTAATTCTACACTTTTATTTGAATCATATTTAAATTTTATATTTTTTATATATGCCATATATTTTGAACTGCCCAAATATTTAGTTTTAAATACAACTTTGTTTGTATTTATATCAAATTTTTCAGAAATTTCATTTTCCAATATAACATCTGTTGAAACTAATTTAAATGACTCTTTTTTTGCCATATCACTTGATATATTATAAGTAAAAATACAATTGATGCATGAAAAAATTCTATTATCGTCGGTTTTGATATAAACAGTTTTTAGGGTTTTATAAATCTTATCTGAATCAAACAAAGCCTCAGCAATGGTAACTTTTAAAATTTTAAAAAATTGTTCTATATCCAATTCAAAAGATAGTTCTTTTTTGTTAGGGTTAAAAAATCCTCTTAAATCATAAAAACTCTTAGAATCAATACTAAATTGGAAATTTTCATACATAATATATCACCTGCAATCCTAATTATCTCATATTCATTATTTTACACTTTATAATTGATTTTTTCAATAATTTATTGCAAAATTAAATCTTTTTTATCATACTTTCTTTAATTGTGTAAATAATATATAATATAGGTTAAGAGAAAATAAATGAGGTATGTAATGTATAAAAATAAAGAAGTAAATGTAGCAGAAGAATTAACAGAAATATTAAATAATATGAACTTTAATTTACCAGATAAGCGAATGGAACAAATTGATTTAAAACTTAATACTCTACTAAATAATATGGAATATAGAGACTATATAAATTTTATTAAAAGTGATGAAAAATTAAAACTATATGATTACTTATTAGGAAAATATTCTAACAATGATACATTATCTAAAATGTTGGTTAAAAGTTTTAATAATGATATGTATGAATACTTAAATAAAATAATAGATATTAAACTTAAAGAACTTAGCTTAAAATAAAAAAATAAAGTCCCTCTGAACTAACAGAGAGACTATTTAATTGTTTTTAAAATATACAAATTGAGAAGTATTTTGCCATTTATATTTACTCCATAAATCAATTGCACTACTACCTGGATCAGCCATTGTAACTCTATTACCTGTTGTATCTATTACTGCAATCCAATGTTGTCCTGTATCACCCATTACTTCTACTGAAAGATAATAATTCTGTGATTGATATTTATTAATTAATTGATACTTCTCATTTTTAGATTTACCTTCCAAGCTTACTCTTCCTACAAAAGAAAAACTTGGAATGAACTTAGTAATTGCTCCATATTGTAAATTACCGTTTTCATCAAAACCACCATTTTCATTCATCTTCTGAACAAATGTCTGTGGTGTAAAAGGCACTATTGTCTTTCCAGCCCCAGACCTTTCAATTAATATAGAAATAGATGTTGCTAAACAACCTATCTGCCTTAAAGTTTTACCAGATGTACCAATAGGTGTACTTGCCCAAGTTTCATCAGTTTGTTTCCAATTAATAAAATCACCAAAGTTTGTTCCATATAATAACTGAGCCCATAAATCTGAATACTTATCACTTAATAGTTCTCTAGTATTTTTCTTTTGCTCATCTGTAAAACTATATTGATTCATTATCTCATCTAAACTTTTTGATTGAATAATAACATGAATAATTGTCTTACCATCATCAGTTTTCGTTTGTGTATTAGATGAACCACCTTGAATAAAAGAACCATCTGTTGCTATTAAATACCCATTACTTGATGCTTTAGATATACTAACTTTATTAAAATCATTAAAAACATTTCGTATATTTTTAATATTTTTTTCATTTATATACATAATTATATCGGCATTTTCTTTATCATTTGAGTATTTAACAGAATATACTGCAATTACTTCTTTCCAATTAGTAATCGTATTATCCATAACTATTTCACTATTGGGATTCATTAATTGTTCTTTTTCTGCCTTCTCATAAATCTCATTATTAATTTGAGATATTACACTACTCATTGTTCTACTATTAGATTCATTAGAAAAGAAAATACCAAACATAGATGAACATAATAATCCTATCAAACAAATTAATATTACTACTATAATTGCTATTACTCCACCTGTACCAAGCAAAGCAACTAAAGATTTAACTCCGGCAATTAACGATTTAGTAAAACTAATCATTGCTTTTATTATTTTCTTTGTTACACGAGCTGTTACTTTTGCTGTTTTCTGTGTTGCTTGTTTAGTTTTTATAGCAAATTTTCTTGCTCTTTCAATATTTTTAGGAGTGTCTTTAATCTGCTTAATTGTCTTATCTTTAATTTTCTTTTCTACACCAGTTTTAATTTTATTTACTTTTCTATTTTTATAATTCTTTATCATTCTATCTTTTGTTTTAGTAAGTATTTTCTTAGAATCTTTGATAGTTGCATTTTTAGATTTATTAGCCATCATCTCAATCTTGTTATCAGCATATTCTACATTAGATGTTTTTTCTTCATTAAGCATATTACTTCTATCTCTTATATCACTTATAGAATCTTTTACTTTAGAAGTCCAAGCAACCGATTTATCAATAGTTTTAATACCTGTTTTATATTTTTCTTTTACTTTAATATCTTTCACAACTATTTATCCTTTGGGTT
This sequence comes from uncultured Bacilli bacterium, assembly GCA_910584165.1. Taxonomy (GTDB): domain Bacteria; phylum Bacillota_I; class Bacilli_A; order RF39; family UBA660; genus UBA5578. The sequence goes on from CAJTZU010000001.1 coordinate 471,318, forward strand.
TGTACTCATCAATTTATATAATTCTAAATCTTTAGGAAAATGATTTTCAAAAGGAATTAAATTGCTTCCTATTTTTAACAATCCTTCTCCTGGTTCAGAATTGGTAATATAACTTAATTGCATTTCAGATATATTAAGAAGTTTTGCTAATTCTAATCTATCAGTAGCAGCTTGATTTAACATAACAATCAATTCAGAGTTTGCTAACATTGTTTTAGCTGTATGACTTTGTAATAAATCTTCTACATTTTGTGTTATACCAGTACAATATGCTCCATACTTTCTAACTCTTTTCCAAAGTTTAAATAAGAAGTTAGCAGAATATTCATGTTGAAATAATAAGTATATTTCATCTATGAAAATATATGTGTTTCTACCTTTATTTCTATTCAATGTTATTCTATTTAAAATATTATCAAGTACTACTAACATACCAAATGATCTAAGTGATTTATCTAACTCTAAAATATCATAGTTGATTATTCTACTATTAATATTTACATTTGTTTCCATTGCAAAAGTATTAAATGAACCATTAGTATATCTTTCAAGCACTGTTGCCAAATCTTTTGCTTCTTTTTCTGGTTGCTTTAATAATTCTTCTCTTAAATCAATAAGTGTTGGTGGAACTCCTTGATAGTTTCCTTGTTGATAACTTCTATATACTTTATTAGTACATCTATCAATTATAGATTCTTCTAGTGGTCCTAATTTTTTATCTTTCATCAATATCTCACATAAGGACAAGATAAATTCGGATTTTAAAGTTACTGGGTTACTACCTTCTCCATATTCAGAGTTAATATCCATGGGATTTATATGATTATTACTAGTTGCACTAATAACAACATTTTGACCATTCAAAGGTCCTATTAATTTTGCATATTCTCTCTCTGGATCAATTATTAAAATATCTGCATTAGGATCTCTTAATGCTAGTGAAACTATTTCATTTTTAGCAGAAAATGACTTACCAGAACCTGATACTCCAAGTATAAAACTATTACCATTTAATAACTGTTTTCTATCAGCCACTATCATATTTTTACTTATTACATTCAATCCATAATAAATGCCATTTGTATGATTTACTTCTTGTACTCTAAATGGTGTAAAAACTGCAAGTGACTCAGTAGTTAGTGTTCTTAAAGCATTTATTCTTCTCATACCATAAGGAAGTGCTGTATTAAGTCCATCTAATTGTTGATATTTTAATACTCCTAACTGACATAAATGTTGTTGACCGATTGATAAAATACTTTCTGTATCTTCATCTAGTTGTTTCTTTGTATCAGATGTATGAACATAAGTAATGACACATACAAACATTCTTTGATCACGTGTTGTTAAATCGTCTAACATTTCTTTAGATTCCTGTCTTTGCTGTTCCATATCATAAGGAATAACTGCACTAAAGTTATTATTACTATTTTGTCTTCTTTGCCAATTCGTAATATTGGTTTCTACACCCAGTCTTCGATTCTCCACTTCTCTAATTGCTACATCCATAGGTATAGGAATTATATCTATAGATAATATTACACTTTTATCAATATCAGTTAATTCTGAAATCATATCATCTCTAATAAAATTAGCATATTCTTTTAAAAATATTGCTCTACCAAATTTATTTTCAAATTCAAAATAATCACTTTGAAAAGAAGCAGATGAGGGACAAATATAATCTTTGAAATTGTGTCCTTTTTTCATTAATTCTTTATTATCAAAATTAAATGTTTCTGTATCATCCAATCTGTAAAAATCATGAATGAGTCTTAATCTTTCACTAGCATCCAATTCTATCAAATGTGAACCAAGTTCTCTTAAATGATTATTAAACTCTACATCAATTCTTTTAAAATAGTTTCTTGCCTCCTCAACACTTTTCTTTTCAATTGATACTGTAATATATTTTTCTTGAATCATTTTTTTATTGTTAGTTATTTGTTCTAATAACATTTGATTATATTCATTTCTATATTTATCTAAGTTATCATCAGAACTTTTTAATAATATATTCTTTTCAAAATCTACTCTATTTAATTTTCTGTTTATTATTGTTATTTTTGTTGTAGCATCACTATCTAAGGAATTTAATAGTTCTGAATATTTTAAAAATATTGCTTCTTTGTCTCCTCTACTTGCAACTGCATAGTTAATATCAGTAAACATATAAGTTTTAGTATATTTATTTTTTCCTATTAAGAATATTCCATCTTTCCATATTCTGTTAATAGGTATTATTCCTTGAACATTTTTAGGAATATCAAATTCATCTACATCTTTTTTGAATTTAAAGACTTTTTTCATTGCTTTCATTTGTTTTCTCCTTTTCCCTCGTATTTATTAATTCATAATAAAAATTAGTCGGTTCAAAGACTAATTCTCTTTTAGTTAAAAACTCAGATTTAATATAAGCAAGTATAAATTGCTCACCAGTCATACCGTTGTATTTAACAAATCCCATTATTCCAAATGGAATAGCACCAATTATACAAATCCATGATGTTATTTCTGTTCCTAAAACTGGTTTGAATATAAAGAATAATATGAGTGCACTTGCACAAGCTAAAATACTAAAAATAAATTGCCTTAAAGATAATCCGAAAAATATATTTTCAGAATAGTTTCTTATTTCTTTATTAATTTTTACTTCCATTATCTTTCTTTATCCTTTCCATTATAAAATTTCATGCAATCTTCTGGTAATTTAGAAAATTCACAATATCTTTCTATTGTTTCTTTTGTTATATTATTTTGCTTACAAAATTTTAAATATTTTTGAACACCCTTTTTACAATCAATATCATTTGGATACAATTCATGAAGTGAATTCCATAATCCATGATGAGTGTTTGGCGATACATATAACAATCTATTACCTTTAATTTCTAATTCATTAAATACATAATAGTCAAAATTAAAGTCCCATTCAGGAACATACATTTCATTTGTCACTCTATTTGAAAATACATCTATTGTGTCTTCATATGATGATTCATATCCATCAGATATTAATACTTTAAATTCATTTTTTAATTTATTGTATAAGATATATTCTATTTCCATACCATCATGAAAATTGTTATTATCTAATTTTTTTAGTTTATCTAACAAATACTTTTCTGTTTTCTTATCAATAAAATTATCTATCATCTAATATTTTTCCTTTCTTTATTTCTTACTTTATCTTCAATATATTCACATACCTTATTTGACTCATTTATTGCTTTAAATAGTTCATTAGGTTTATCTTTTAATATTTGAATCCAACTTTGAATATATGCTTTATGATTGTTATAATCCTCAGTCTTTGGATTTATATCTAATTTTTGCATCAAAAAAGAAGAACTAATCTCAGCAATTAATTCTTCTCTTGCATAATCTTGTTTATTATTAATATCAAACCTATTTAGCCTAGATTCATGTCTAGTAGAATGACATAATTCATGAAGCTGTGTTGCATAATATGAATATTTATCAAAAAATTTATTTTTTTCAGGCAATACTACTTGATCTTCATTTGTATTATAAAATGCCTTATCACCTTCTTCTTTATATTTAACCTTTAACTTATCTATAATTTTATTTATATAACTATTGACTTGAATATTATTATTTTTTGTTTTATCTAGTTCTTTAAGTTCTTCTATTAAACTACCATTAAATACATAAGTAACATTGCAAAATGTCTTATATTGCTCTTTAAGTTCAGGAGTTCTGTCTATTATTTTGTTATATTCTTCAAAAGAAATTCTCTTTTTATTCTTAATGTCATAAACTGACCAAAACTCTATAGGAACACCTTTACCTTTACTATTTTTTAACTTATATCCTTTTTCTTTAATTTGAACATAAGTAAACCATCTATTGTCTTCATAATGTTCTTTGTAAGAAACATATGATAGCAATAATTGATTAATTCCCTTATAAGTTGTATTTGTTATACCATTTTTATTTAAAGAACTATTCCATCTTTGTCTCCATGGTATTTTATTTTCTTCTAACGATTCCAAATACATCTTAATTAATTCTTCTTTTGTCTTTGTGTTCACTCTCAGTTTCTCCTTTCAAGGCACAAAAAAAGACCAGAAATTTATCTCTGATCTATTCCTACAAATTGTAATTTGTAATTATTCACAAGTTCCATTTTTATTTTTAAAATAATTTTCTATATTTATCATTGAATTGTCAATATTGTTAAAATCTACAATCTCATTTATTTCATCTGACATTTTTTTAGAACAATTATTACATTTAAAATAATTGTTTGTTCCAAATTCTATTTGATACTTTTTATTATCAATAGAACATATTGTTGTCGCACTACTTTCCACATTAGCATTATCTTTTTTAACAACTGTATAAGTTCCTAGTCCAATCACTGCAATTATCATAAATATAATATATCCAATGAATACAAATCCTATTACTTTTAATATTTTGATTATTATTCCTGCTAGTCGTTCTGTATTACTTATTTTGTTCATTAAAAACTCCTTTGAATCATTATCCAAGATTTCATCAACACTAACATTAAATGCTTTTGACATTTTTTTTAATTGCTCTGGATTAGGTGTTGTTTCACCTAATTCCCAATTAGAAATAGTTTGTCTTGTAACATCTACTTTTTCACCTAATTGTTCTTGCGAAAGTCCATTTTTCTTTCTTAATTGTAAAATTTTATCTCCTAAATTCATTCTTTTTCTCCTTTCACAAAAATTATATACTATTAGCATTTAACATATCTACATAAGTTTTTTGGAAGTTTGTCAAAGAGTTTTAACATTTTATCAAATTACTATTTTTCTAACTAATTACTAAATTGTAATTTATTATTTATTATTTATTTCTTTTAACAAATATTATTCCAAGTATTGCTGTTATAACAATAACCATAAGTGGAGCTACTTTGAAATATACCCATTCAAACGAATGCCATAAAGTTCCAATTACTGACCACTCTGGATCACTATAATCCCATGATTGATATGGACTTCCTAATATTGCTAATAAGATAAATAATATTATTAAACATACATCAGCAACTATTAATGTATTAACTAACATTTTTCTTTTTTGCTTTTGTTTCATTGCTAATTGTTCATTAATGACTTCTAACTTTTCTGATATTACTTTTAAATCATTTTTTTCTTTTTCTTCTATACTTTCACCTAGAATTTCACTAACGGGTGTTTCTAATATTTCTGATATAGTCATTAACATTTCAGCATCTGGTACAGATAAACCTGATTCCCATTTTGAAACTGTTTGTCTAACAGCATGTAATTTGATGCTTAATTCTTCTTGTGAAAGTCCTTTATTTTTTCTTAATATTTTTAAATTATCTTTTAACATAATACACTTTCTCCTTTCATCAAATTCAGTTTATTATAAAAATACCCGTTGCCGCAAGCAATGCTTTTTAACATAACGATAAATTGTAATTTATTAAATAATTAACTTTTTGTTTTTCTCCTTTAATTTAATTATTAAAGCTGAAGTAATATGTGTAATCAGTAGCACTATCAAAATGTTTAAATATGGATAATAATTTATATTTTTATACAACAAAGATATAACAAAAACTACCATAGGATGTATTAAATAATAATATTTAGAATAAGTACCAAATTGGAAATCTAATTTCACGCTATTAGTAATATAAATAGATGAAATAAATAAGTAGTAAGTTAATGGTATACAAGATAATAAAATATTACTATTAAGTCTATTAGTATCGTGTAATAATATTGCCTCAAAAGTTAATAAGAAAAACGAAATAATTAATTTAAGAAAACAATATTTAGAGTATGCCTTTTCCTTTGTACCTATATAATAGCCTAATACTACATAAAATAATCCGAAGAGCAGGAAGTTTCTAGTGGTAAAGAAAATATTATAATAATAAGATAATGTTCTTTTTATTGATAACGGTAAAACTCCATAATAAGTTTCTGTTGCTCCAACCAATAATAATATAAAGGAAATTATTAATAAATATTTTATATTAAATTTTTGTTTCCATTTTTTTAAAACAAGCAAAGAAAATATTATTGCAGGAAAATACCATAAATGATAATAAACTCCTGTATAGCATAAAGCAACCAACACTATAATAGGTAATAATATTATTGACAGAATAATTAGTAAAGGTAAAGTAATATTGATTTTTGATATATACTCATTTATGATTGGCAAATACTGAATTATTGTACCTATTATTACAGGTATGTACAACAAACTCCAAATCAAATATAATGTTATTGTTTTCTTTATGTATTCTTTTATATAATTTTTATTTTCTTTCTCTTTTTTGGCAACAAAATAGCCCGTTATGATAAAAAATATAGGAACACATATTCTTGTAATGATATTATTGAATGCTAAATCTAATTCGTTTGAAAAGTTAAAAAATGGACGCAAGTGTAATACAATAATTAAAATTGACGATATGTATTTTAAAATGTTTAAATTTTGATAATTTAATTTATTTATTCTGTAATTTTTATCTATATTTTTTTGAATAAATATTGTAACAAGACTAAAACAAATTATCATTAAAACAATAGTAAAAGGATATCCTAAGCCATTTTCAATTTGAAACACATTTATCAATTTTAAAAATAATATCAATATAGTTATTATTGATATAATTACTATTTCATTTTTATATTTCATATTTAAACCACTTCTAACTCCAAAAAATTATTTTCTAACAATTATATTACATTGTGATGTAATCCATAAACAACTTAAAATTATTATACTAATTATTATTGCAGTAATTACTAAATTGTAATTTATATTACTCTTTATCTTTTTTACTATTCTTATATAATGTACTAAATATTAGTGTAAATAACATTGGTATAACTGAATATCCAGCATTATCTAATTTATGAGTAATTACCAAATATCCACCAACCAAAGTTAAAATTGCAAATACAAGACTTAATATTGAAAATATTTTTGATATCAAATTTTCTTTATTCATAGCTTTTAAATTTCCTTATACATATAATTTGTATTACTTTTTATTAGTTATTTTATAAATAATTAAACCTATTAAAAAGCCAATACCAGAATCAACCAAATACCAAACTGCGTGAATTAAAGCTGAACTATTATAATAAATAAACACTGATGGTATAAACAATATAGATATAATTATTGGATAGATATATTTCCATTTTTCCTTTGAAATACTAGCAAATATTATAGCAAGTATAAAAGTTGATACCAAAATTAAGAATACCATTCCCATTATATCTGTTGGTCCTGCAAATAAAGGAAAAATGTAAAACATAAATAACTGTATCAATAATATTGTTATTTCCTTCCATATTTTTCTCATTTTAAATTCCTCCAATCATAACAAAAAATTACTATTTTTCTAACTAATTACTAAATTGTAATTTATCTAACAAGTTTCTCTATCGAATTGTATTCATCTCCACTTATTTGATATATACCATTATATGGTTGTTCAATATAATAACTATTGTTTTTCTTATATACGAATATTGTAGATACTCCAGCTTCTATAAAGTGAAAATCAACTTTTATTTCATCATCAATATTTACAGGTGCATCTTGTATGCTTTCGTTTTTAGTAACTCTTTTTGTACCATTTAAAACATATAGTATATCTTTCATTTCTTCTCTGCCATTAATACTAATATCTTTTTCATTTTGATTTAATGAAATACTTTCTAATTTTTCAAGTTGAGGTAAATTGAGTGTATAAGTCCTTCTATCTCTAAAATGATAAAAAACTCCTATCACTAACACTACTAATACAATTATACCTAATACTGCAAATAATACATTTTTGTTTTTCATACCCATTCCTCCAATCATTTCAACAAATTACTATTTTGCGGAATAGTTATACTTATATTTTACCACAAAAAAATAGTCCTGTACTAGTGGCTATCGCGGTTTACTGCTCTATACATCTGAAAGGATTGAAAGGTAGCGTTAAATGGTTTAACATGGTATTTCTACCATAAATAAATTATAGCACTTATTTAGACTTATTTCTACATTTTAAGACCATTTCATATTTAATTCTGCAATATATTGACTAGCCATCATAAATAAATGACCAGTCAGCATTCTTGCAGCTTTTAATTCGTTCTTACTAAATGGTATATCATCTTTTATTGCTTGACCATTAATAAAATTGGCTAATAAATTAATCCCGTTAACATATGATTCCATTCTGTTTTCTTTAGCAGATAATGCAAAGACTTTACTCATTTCATTAATACATAAACTCTGACTTGGATCTAATTTTCTATACTCTACTTCGCAATTTAATGACAAGTTATAGAGTACATCTTCTAAAGCTGCCATTTTATTTCTGAAATTTCTAAATTCTAGTATTAATCCATTTCTACTTTGTTTATATCTTACATTATCAGCTAAAAGGTATTTTGCTCTAATAGTTCCTCTAATCGAATGATTACCAACATTAAACATTAGCATTCTCCATTTGATCAGTTATTAATTTAATAAGACATTCCCTAGTTTTATTTTCTATATCAGTAATATTATACTTTTTAGCAATTTTTACAATTTTTTCTCTAGTTAATTCTTTTAAACTACTCATTAGAACCTCCTTGTATTATATTAATGTTTTTACTATTAGCCATATCAACTAAAGCCTTATCCCATACATTAAAAATTATACCAGCCTCATATAAATTTTCTTCATGCTTAGAAGAATATTCAGCAATTGCATCTTTTAAATATTTATCATATTCAGGATAAATATCTTTTTTTACATATAATCTATTTCCGAATCCCATATGAATTTCATCATATACATTATCAATTTTTCCATAAGCTGATTGTTCAAATAAAGGAAAATGTTTTAGAAAATCTTGATATGATATTGATTCAGTAGTGCTATACATCCACCCAGATACTCTATACGGAATATAAGCATTATCTTTTTTTACAATAAATGTTGAGCCATCTTCATCACCCATTCTTCCAGGATGAGTTATAAATATTACATCATTTTCATCTATTTTTTCAAATTCTTTTTTTATAGGTCTTTTAGCCATATCAATTATATCTCTCATTTTTTACATCTCCTTAAAAAATAAATCTGGTATAGAATAAAAATTCTTTGAATCTCTACTTATATGATGATCTTCATTTTCTAATATTACCACTTTCATTTTTGAATTATCAATTCCATCAAGTAATGGTACATATCTAAACGATTGGTCTTTACTACCGTATACAAGAGTTAATTCTTTACCTTTAAATTTTAATATTCCATCCTTTGTTTTATGATAATTAATCATCAATGGTGCATTTACTGAAATTATCTTTTTTATTTTTTCGTAGTTAGTTCCAAATTGTAATCCTATAATTCCTCCATTAGAAAATCCTAAATAATATATTTCATATTCTTTAATCATCATTACATCATCAATAACTTCCAAATCATTATCTAAAGGATTGTTTCCATCAAATGGATTAGACGATGTTATAACAGTACATCCATATTTATTATTTATCATAGATGCCATTTTCACATATTTATTATTGTAACCAATATGTGAACCATCTTGTCCAGCTTTAATAAATACTACTGTATTATTGCCTTCTATTACTCCATATTCAATAACAGCTATATCTTTAAACTCCTTTTTTAATTCATAGTCAAATTTAGTCTTCATATATATGACCCCTCTTAACTGCTAATTCAAACTTAGAAGCTAGATCCAATAAATAATCTTTCTTTGCAAGTCCATCAATCCATTTTTCAGGAATATCATTATAACCATATATAATGCCTGCCATTGAACCAACTATAGCAGCAATTGTATCTGTGTCATTTCCAAGATTAATTGCTCCAATTATTGATTGTCTGTAATTATCACAATTTAATAATACATAGAATGAAGCCTCTAGTGTATCTACTACATAGGCAGTTGATTTAATATCACCAAGTTTTAAAGTCCTAATATCATCTTTTAATAATCTATCATAAACGGATAATGAATCATTAGTAAAATACGAGTAATCTAATTCTTTTATTTTTTTGTAAGCTTCTTCTTTAGTACATCCGTTTATTAAAAATAAAATATATTTAACATATATATAACATGCTAAAATACCAATTTCATGTCCATGAGTTAATGAAGAAACATTACTAACTAATTCAATAATTTCATTGTCAGACATATTACTATCTACACAATATAATGCTACTGGTAATATTCTCATTAATGCACCATTACCATTTCCCATTAAATCTTTTTGCCCTGCATCAATTGGTTTTATTCCTGTTTTTTCTACTTTACTTTGTTGATATTTTCTAATAGCTCTTAAACAAGTTCTTCCAATATCAAATACTTCTCCACCTGGAGTATATTTTCCATTTTGAACCCATTCTGCATACTTATTTAAAATATCATCATAATCCCAACCATTTTTCTCAATAAAAGAATCAATTGTTGCTATTTCCATAGAAGTATCATCTGACCAATATCCAGCAGGTACAGGATGTGAACCATACCCCATCATATCAGTAACTGGGTGTTCTAATAATTTTTCTCTAATAGAAAATTCTACAGGTACTCCCATAGCATCCCCAACTGCATGCCCTATTATCGAACTTATAAAACATGATTTACTCATATTATCACCAAACTCTCTTAAATATTATATCACAATCCCATCATTTCTCTAACGATTCTATCGGATATTTTGATAGTTCCTACAAGAACTAGCATATTAAAGATTAATTCTCCAATATATTTCCAAACTTGAGTTACTGCCGCTGCACTTGAATCTACTACTGGTGGCGATGATGCAAATAAACTAAATATAATGCAAGATAATACAATAATCGCTCCTTCCAAACAAACTGCTGTGTAACTTTTCAAAAAAGATTTCCCAATGTTACTAGTTGGTTCACCTGCAAAACTTGATAAAGGGATTGGCGCTAAAGCTGTATATAAATATAATTTAAAGAACCTACCATATACTGTCATTATCATAATAAATGATAAAACGGTTACAACTAATCCTCCAATTAATGTAACTGCCCATAATGGAATAGATTCAAAGAAGCCGCAAGACTCTATTGCTGAAATTATAGAATTAGGTAAGGTACTTTTTGAACTAAAAGTAATATTGGCTGTAGATATTATTTTTGATGTTATACCTTGAGTTATCTTAAATACATCTAGCATTAATGTCATTCCATAGGTAACAACTATCTTTGCCAAAACAAATCTAATAAATAATTTAAATACCTGTTCTGGTCTTTTAACTTCATCAAAAGAACCACAAGTTTTGATCATTCCTACAAGGAAAAATAGAACTAGTAATCCTAGTCCTATTCCCTGCATAGAATTATAAATACTTTTAATTACATTCCATATCGCACCACCTTTAAAGGTCTCTGGTGTAGTTGTAACTAGACTCCAAATTTCCGCTAATTTTGAGTTCCATGTATCAAGTGCATTTTGTAAGTTTTGAACAACCCAATTATCACTCATTTACAACAACTCCTATCCTAATATTTTTGTAATAATTGCTTTTGAAAAACAAATTATTAACCCTCCACCTATTGTCATTACACTACTTGCTCTTTGACTTGCATCATGGCTTTTAAAAGACATACCAAATTGAACAACACCAAAGATTAGCATTATTGCTCCTAAAGATTGAACCAAAGTAAAAATAAAATTTGTTAAATTGTTTACTGCTGCTATTGGATCATCTGCTGCATAAACAGTACTAATATTCAATAATGGAACTAAAGAAAGACCTATCATCTTTAATTTAGATTCAGTCTTTTTTAGTTTGTTTTGTTGCTTTTCTTTTTCTTTCATATTTTCCCTTTCTTTCTAAAAAATCATCTATCTCTTCTGAATAGATAACTTCATATTTATTTTTAATTTTTTCTATTTCATTAAATTCAGTATTTTCATCTATTAAAGAAATACTAACTTCTCCAATAGATTCATTAGTTGTTCCATGATAATAATTTTCTCCATTTCCATCTGGAGTAAAATTAATATTTGGGTGTTTTTTTATATTGAATTTTAAATCTATAATTGGTCTTTCACCCCTTATAAATAAAACACATTGTTTATTATTGATCATTCTTACTTCATCAGGCATAAGCAACTCTCTTCCTGCATTTTGATAGTTGGTAGAATAATTACCTTTTAATCCACTTGTTTTACCATAAGTATTTGTATCAATAGTTTCTTTTCCAAGTAATTCTGAAACATATTTAAAAGTTTCTTGCTCATTACCACCTAGATATAAAAACTCATCACAGTTACCCACTATAGACCCCCATTGTTTTTCAAAAAGTGCTTTTAGTTGTGCCAAATTTTGTAAAATAATGGATACAGAGACATTTCTACTTCTCATTGTAGATAAAATGTTTTCAAAGTCATCAGGTAAACTTACATTAGCAAATTCATCCATTAAAAAATGCACATGAACAGGAAGTGCACCATTATAAACATTATCTGCTAAATAAAATAGTTGCTGAAATAATTGAGTATATAAAATACTGACTATAAAATTAAAAGACTTATCTGTATCAGGTATGATTGCAAATAAGGCTACTTTCTTTTCTCCTAATGAACCTAAATCTAATTCATCAGTTTGAGTAAGTTTACTCATTGAATCGAGATTAAATTTTTCTAATCTACTTATTAAAGTTATTTGTATAGATTTTAATGTTTTACCAGCACCAGATTTATATCCTTTATAATATTTTATAGCAATATGATCTGGATCTCTTGCTTCTAATTCATTAAATAACATATCAAGAGGACTTACATAATAGTCATCATCCTCTTTAACATCTCCAGCTCTTATCATTTCCATTACCATAGGAAAATTCTGTTCTTCTTCGGGTGCCTCATACTTTAAATAAAATATTAAAGCAGAAAGTAACATGGAAGCGGCAGTATCCCAAAATGGATCTTGAGATGTTGAACCTTTAGGAGTGGTACTCTTAAAAAGATTTGTAACCAATCTTTGAACATCGTTCTCATCTTTTATATAAACAAATGGATTATAACAATGAGATTTTTCCATATTAATTAAATCCAACACTTTAACTTCATAACCTTTTTGTTTTAATAAATTACCTTCTGCTCTAGTTATTTCACCCTTAGGATCTAGTATTACAAATGATGTATTGGCTTGCATCACATTAGGCTTAGCATAAAATCTTGTTTTACCAGCACCACTACCACCAATCACAATAGTATTTAAATTTCTCATATGCTTATGGGCATCATATCCTATAGAAAAATTTTTACTCAATATTTTATTAACTTCAAATGGAATTTGAGAATATCTCTTATTTAATTCGTGAACATTTCCCCATTTAGCTGAGCCATGTTCTTCTCTTCTTCTATAATTTTTTTTATCCATTAAATATATTGTTATTCCAAATACATAAACTAAAACAAAAATAAATACTACTGGTATAGTATTTTTACAAAAAATCATATTAAACGGATGGCTTATAGCATTACTAAAACCTTCAATAATATTAAATAGTCCATTAGAAGATATTGGTGCTATAAGTACTCCTAACCATATAACTGGAATAATTCCAAATATATAAATTAAATAATTATCTTTCTTCAATATACTTTCTTGGAAACATTCTTTTTTTCTCTGGTAGATTTAATACTTTTAATAATAATTCATCTACAAAAGTTGTATCCTTACCTTCCTCGATTAATTTATTTCTAAATTCATTTAATGCATTTATAATAAGTCCTTCTTCATATTTATCTAATTCTAACACTTTTACATCTTTCATTTAGATCTACCCTTTGATTTATTTATATTTTTATCAATATTAATCTCTTTACTTACAGATTTATCCTTTATTTCTTTCTTATAATCATTTAACTTTGCTCTAACTGATGGCTTTTTACTTTTTAAGTTGTTACCCTTAATTGGTGAAGTCTTTTGCACTTCTGAGAAAGGCTTTGACAGAGGGCTTTTTTCTGTCTTTGCCAAATGGGGGTTTAAAGAATTATCTTCTTTCTTTTTGACCCTTGATTTTGGATTTTGCTCCTTGCCTTTATTAACACTCTCTCTATTTTTTTCAATGCTAGATATAATTTCTGCCTTATTAAATTCTGCAAATTTAAATCTTTCTACTATTCTATTTATTCTTGCTGAATCTTCTTTTCTAACAACTATATCTACTATCCCATCTTTAGATTTATCTTTTTTATCTACTAATGCACAATAAAGTATTCCGTATCTTTTTGCTTCTTGCTGAAACTTTGCAAGATCATCTTTTTTAATAGTAAAAATTGTAAGTGGCTTACCACTTTTTAACATACTTGAAAGTTTTGATTTACCACTTGTTTGTTCTCTATTTTTCATGATGGTATATAAAAGCACTGCAATATTTTTAGCACCACTTCCTGTTACTTTAGCAGCGACCTCAAAGCCTTCTAAACTCATTCTTACAATTTGTTCTGCGGCATCACTTGACTGATTCATTTACTCATTCCTTTCCTTTTGATTTTCTTTTTCTAATCCCTCGATTTTTTCTTTAATGGATATAGATTCAACATTTATTTCATTACATAAATCTATTTCTTTTTTTAATTTAGGTAATTCTTCATTTATTTCTTTTATCTTTTTCATGATTCTTATTTTTTCTTGTTCATTATTAATACTAGAAAATTGTTTTCTTAACTTCTTTCTAATGTTAATTAAATCATCATATTTATTATTTATCATAATTTCATACTTTCTAAATGATTCATCATCAGTTATTTGTTCTCTATCAAACATTCTAATAATTAAATTGTATTTTTCCAATTTCATAACATCATCTTTGATATAGGTATAGTTATTATATTTTTTATTAGGATAAACTTTTAATAGATAACAATAATATCTATATAAAGCGACAATTCCATGATATTTATGACTAAAACTTTTCTTATAAAATCCTTTATTATTTTGAGATACATTCTCAATATACTCTTCCTCTAAGATTCTGGATTTAATATTATCTATAGAATATTCTTCACCAAAGTATCTCTCAATTCTAATATTTCTTTTATAATCTAAATTCCTAACTGAAAGTTTTCCATATCTATTCTGCACTTCATAATTCATAGAAGACAGTATTTCAATAAATTCTTTGTAGTTTGAAGATTTAGCTATAGCAATATCTATATCTCTTTTAGTTTTTTTGTAATAGTTATTTCTGTTAGTATTCTTAAGATAATACGGAAAGTAAATTCTACCTTTAGATGTTGGCTTTTCATCTAAGACTGATAATCCATATTCTTTACATAAATCATCACTAATTTCTCTTAATCTTGCTGTTGATGATCTGTTAGAATAAAATTTCATGCCATCAATAAATGAAACTGAATTAACAATAAAATGATTGTGAAGATGTTTAGTATTTAAATGAGTTGAAACTACTACTTCGAACCTATCACCCCACATTTCATTTGCAAGTTTAACTCCAATTTCATGAGCTAATTCTGGAGTAACTTCTCCCTCTTTAAATGATTGATAACCATGAAATCCTAAAATACCTTTTGTTTTATTAAATAATCTTTTAGTCTGATTCATTTGTTGTAAAGCTGTCTCTATTTCACAATTAATTCCAGACACATAAAAAAATTCTTCAGTCTTATCTTTATTCATTGCATAATCAATAGCAACATTTAAATCAATAAGATTTGAATTAGTCTTTTTTCTATCCTCTGCATAATCAATAGTTCTGCCTAAATTACTCCCTATTTTCCATAACTTTGTTACTGCTATAAAATCACCTTCTTATCCTACCAATATCTAAAACTTTATCTCTTATTTCTAAAATTAGTTTATCTAATTCTTTTTTATAATGTTCTAAATAAATATAATTAACATTTCCTGTTTGATTAGAAACCTTTGCTATTTGATTTATATTAATTCCTATCTTTCTAATCTCATAAGTTAATTTATTAATTTCTTTATTAAGATTAGTATTAGGCATATAATCATTAACCAATGATCTAAAAAATTCTGACTCAGTAATTCCTAAATCAAAACATTTTTTTCTTAACAATTTTTCTTCTTCACTTGTTAGTCTTATGTTCTTCTGTCTTGTTCTTTTCATAAGATACCAATTCTAAATCAGATTTTTTGGAAATTATACACATACACATTAATGTTATACCTGATAATCCTCCTATCATTAAACCTAATAGGAAAAATAAAAAATTACTCATAATTTTGTTCCTTTCTATATTAAGGGGATTGGGGTTTCCCCATATTTGAATTTGAAAGCACCTTTAAGAGTGCTATACAAATTCATTGCTTGCTAGTAATGAGGATATTACTCCTCATCTTCTGTTTCTTGGTCATTATTTTTTACTGACTTAATAGTTATCATAGACTCAATATCATTTTCTTTTAGAAAATCGCTTATAGCTTCCATAATTGCACGATCACTGCTATCAGCCTTTACCACGTAACTATTGTATGATTCTGCAAATATTTCTACAGTATATTCTTTCATTATTTTCTCCTTTCTATAAAGTTAAAGAGATGAAATTATCTTTCATCTCTTGCTTCTTGTTCTTTACTTCTACTTGATAGAAATGTTACCTTTTCTGCAATAACATCTGTTGAGAATCTTGTTTCTCCATCTTTCTCATAAGAGTTAGATTGCATTCTTCCTTTAACACCTACTATGTCTCCTTTTTTACAATATTCAGAACAATTTTCAGCAACTCTATCAAACATTTTTGCTGAAATAAAATCAGTTTCATAAACACCTTCTGCATTTTTAAATGTTCTAGGAATTGCTAATGTTACTACTGCATATTTATTACCATTCTCAGATTCTTGTAATTCAATATCCTTAGTAAGTCTTCCAACAAATATAACTTGATTTAACATTTTCTCACCTCCTTTCGTGTTATTTTTTAAATTCATTATCTTTATCACCTTCTTTCAAAATAAAAAAAGTCATAAGATTTTTGTTTCTTATGGCTTCTCTCAACAATTTAATATTTTTAATATCATCAGTTGTTATACCTTTAATATTAAAAATGTCATCTATTTTGATATTTCTAATTTTCTCATCAGAATCTATTCCATTTTTTATCAATTTTAGAATAGTTTTATATCTTAAATTAATTATTTTATTTTCCAATCTATCCTCCTATACTAGTTCTAATATCATAACAATTTGTTTTTCCGTATTATGCCTACAAGTAATTAAAGTTAATGTTGTTTTAGATAAGTTTCTTTTAATTTCAACTTTACCATTCTTATCAACATCATAAATATTAACTACTTTATAAGTATAATTTTTATCTTTGTAATCTACTGTTGCCTCATCTCCGATTTCTAATTTGTCTAAATTTCTAAAATAAGAAATTCTTGCATTACCAGAATGAGCAGCAAGTATTAAGTTACCACCAACAACATCAGGCATATTAGAACCTTTTATTATTTGCACATTATATTTAACATTATTCAAATAACTAGATTCATCAACTAATCCTCTAACTAAATTAATTTTATTAATTTTAAGCACTGCAACATAATTGATTTTTTTATTTTCTGCTTGTTTATTATCTGAATCACTTTCTATATTTTCTTGTTCAGTTTCTTCATTTGATAAATCATCTTGATAAAATTCTTGAATCATTTTTTCTTCTTGCTTATCGTTAAAATAATTAAGGAGCAATTTATAATTGCCCCCTATTATTGCGAATAATATTAAAATAATTCCTATAATTATATACTTATTAAATTTTATTTTTTTCATATCGTATCCTTCCATACAAAATAAAAACAGAATACTAATCTTTGTATTCTATTTCCATATAATATTCTTCTGATATAAGATCACTCTCATCCATTGTTGCAACTTTATCTTCGTACAATATTGATTCTTTATGAAGTTGCTTAATTAAATCTATAATGGCTTTATCTTCATATCTATACTCATAATATGAATCATTTATTCTAAAATTTTCTGCTAACAATTCATTATAAACATTCATTTCATGCTCTAATGTTTTTCCACTTGCAAATTTAAATACTTTAATATATTTAATATCATTTATTTCTTTATTATCCTCAAGTTCTAATTTAAGGAATTTATTGTTAAGTATGTTATATATTTCAGTTAATATTTTCTGCTCCTTGAGACCATCATATTTTTCATTATAAATCATCCTTACTTTTTCTAATAGTATTAAATCGTTTAAATTTATTGTCTTTCTAATCTTCATATTTTCACCACAAGAACATGATAACATTTAGCTTATAAAAAGAAAAATGTGCGATTTTTTAATTTGCACATCTACTCTATAAATTTATCATTTTTTTGCTCAAATCCTCCAGCCCAATCTATATATCCTTTATCAGTATAATCTTTACAACTAATTGTTATTTTCCAAGTCCATTTTCCGATTTCAGCACATTTTGTTTTTATATATGCCTTACAATACGATTTTCCATCTACATCTAAAAATTTTTCTTTATCCATACCACCATTATAAACGAGATCCTGATGAGTTAATAAAAGGGAACCATTTTCTGGATAACATTTTGGAGCTATAATATACATATATCTTTTTAATTCATTATCTATATCTTTTTTTATTTCCCCATATCGTTTTGTATTTTGTTTTTTTATTTTGCAATTTCTATATTCAACAAATAGCATACCTGCAGTTACAATAAAAATTATTATTAAAATTAATATAAATAGTTTTTTCTTCATGATTTATCTCCATAACTAACTTTAAAGATTTTCAACATCCCAACTTAATCCATTATCATTACTAATAAATAGAATTTCTTTGGTTTCGTATCCATCTTTATTTGAATTAATTTGATAAACAGAACATTTAAATTTTAAAGCATTTTTTTCATAATATGGCATTTTTTCAATAGTAATAAATTCAGCATTTTCGTTTTTATAATTAACTTTTGATTCTGAAAAATCTTTTCCCCCATTATTAGATACATATAAACTAATAGTATTATTTGTTAACATTATTTTATTATTTTTAGAAACAAACATTAAATTTTCATTTAAAATTGCATACTTTGCTTCCAATGAAATTTGAATAGGCTCATTTGTTATTGGATAATACTTTTCCCCATTATCTGTACTTTTGTTTATTTGTACTAGAATATTTTGATTCAATGTATCATCAAGTTTTACAAATTTAATAATTGTTTTATCAAACTTTTTTTCATAAAGAGTTTTCATATCTTCTGGTAATATATAATTGTCATTTTCATTTATAATTGTTTCTTTATAATTTGTTTCGTAACTTTCTTTGTTTTTTATCTCACCATTTTTATCTTTAAAATAAATTTCATTTATTTTCTTAACTTCTTTTCCATTATTATCATAAAATATATATTCAACTTCATTAGATATATCAGGATTAACAATTGGATCATATCCTCCTTTACCAAAGTATCCATGAACTTTTACTTTTGTTCCCATAAGGAGTGGTCCATAATAATTGTAATAATCAACATCAACATTTATAAACGAATTTACAACCGCAACATACTTATTACCATATAATGTCACATTATGCTCTGGTTTATAACTAAATACAGCTGTAATAAAAATAAAAGGTGAAAAAATTAATACTAATACTATTAAAGGTACTAAAGCTAATATTATAAATCCGATTACTTTAATTTTACTTTCTATAATTTTTGAAATTTGCTCAAACATTCCTATGATAAAACCAATAATTGAAATTACAATTATTAGAGCTATTACCCAAAGTCTAAATCTAATATTAAATAAGTATAGCAAATAATTTAAAATTATATTTATTAAAATAAAAATTAATGTTATAGCTAATATTTTACCTTTTAATTTTTCAATATTTTTCTTCATTTTTTTCACCTCTAATCTAGTATTATTCCTTTTTTATATTTATCTAAATAATCATCTTTTAATATCAATTTATTATTTCTAACAACAAAATGTGATTCATTAGGTATTTCTAATTTATTGCTTCTAAAAGAAATATCTTTTCTATAATATATTAATTCATCGTTTTTTATTTTAAAAGTCCCACTCGATTTTTCTAAGATTTCTTTATCATTATATATTGAAAATTCTGCTTCCCAAGACAGTTTTTTAGATGTAACATCAGACTTATCTAAAAAAGTTACATACAAAGCACTATCATTACTTTGATAAGTATGAAATCTTAAAAGTCCACCTAGTTTTTTACTATAATCTGATACTTCTAATTGATTGCAATAATTTCCATTTCGTACCCCATAAGAAATATTATTCCATAATATTCTACTTTTTACTGAATAATCAATAATCGTTATATCAGTATTTTTATCATAATAATACGTAGTATCATAACAACTTATTTGTTTTAATGTTGATAAATAATTTTTTACTTCTGATTTCAAAATATAATTTCCTCTAAGGTTTTTTATTGAATAATTATTTTCATTATTTTTTATTAAGAAAGAAAATTTTGGAGCACCAAGATTTACAACTTTATTTTGCCCATTAAAATCATATCTTACATGGATAACATCATATCCAATAGGTAATAGCTTAAATAAAATAAATACAATAATACAGCTAAAGCAAATAATTAATATCTTATTTTTCCTATTCATTTCTTTTTTTATTTTTTTGCTTTCTTCATCTAATATTTTTTCAACATTAACATCTTTTTTCTTACTAATTTGTAAAATAGTATAAATATCTGTATCTAATTCATCTGCTAGTTTTTCTAATAAAGATATATCTGGTAATGATAATCCTCGTTCCCATTTACTAATTGCTTTATCAGTTATAAACAATTTTTGACCTAATTCTTCTTGAGTTAAACCTTTTTCTTTTCTAAGTGATGCTATTTTTTTCCCTATTCTATTGTTATCCATAATCACTCACCTCAAAACTATTATACTATAAAAATATAAATATACACTCGACTGTTAGTTTAGTTAACAAATTATTATTTATCTTCTACTTCAAATTATATCATAAATTAATTTAATTTCTCTTTGTTTTAGAATCATTATAGTTTTTTCTTATTCCATAAATAATAATTCCTGCACCTGCTACTCCAAAGAAAAATGTAAATAAGATATTTTTATTATTTTCTCTAATGTAAGTATTAGGTACTTCTACTATTTGGTTGTCTTTCATAACTGATTTAACTATTTCTCCATCTTCCTTTATTTCAAAGAACATTTTATCAGGATTAATCTCCCATCCTTCTTTGGCTTCTTTTTCAAGAATATAGTATTTGCCAACTGGAAGTCTGTCGATTATGATTTTTCCATTTTCATCAGTTACACCTGTAAAAACTAACTTATCATTTTCAGTATATATTTCTATTTTTGTATCTGGAAGTGGCTTACTAGTTGAAAAATCTATTTTAGTAAATTCTAATTTCCCTGATGCCAAATGATTTTTAATTGAAGTTGTATATTCAATTGTATCAGTATATTGATCCTTATACTTTAATTCAAATTCATATTTAGTTTTATCCAATACATGATTTCTAACAGTTGCTATTTCTTGCAAATAATATTTTCCTAGATGAAGATTATCTATTTTAATATTACCATCTTTATCAGTTAATACTTCTTTTACTAAATCACCTTTTTTATAAATTACATTTCCAGTTCCATCAGTGATGTTTTCATTAGCATATAAACCGAATTTAACTCCTTCTAATTCTACTTCTTTATATTCATATCCATTTTCTTTAAGTTCTACATTTTCACCTTTCTTATTTACTTTAATGGTTCCTTTTACTTCTTTATTTTCAAATTTAACCTCAAATAATATTCCATATTCATTATCGTTAATTAATTTTGAATCTTCGCCTATAGTGAATTTTTGAGATTCTTTATTCCATAAATATTTATCGATTACTTGATCAATTTCTTCTAATTTATAATTACCACTTTCTAATGGATTAGGTGTGATTAATTCACCATCATTATTAGTACAAAACTTATCTAGTGTTTCTTTCTTAGGATATGTTACTGATTGTGATACATATTCATTTTTATCTGTATTAAATATTCGAAAACAAATATTAGATCTTTTAATTACTTCTTTAGTATCTTTATCTATCTTAACAACTTTTAATTTTGCTGTTATTTTAGCATTAGAAATTGTGTAATAAATTTTACTACCGCTTTCCCTTACATCTAAATTAAAATCATCTACTTTAGTTGTATCCTTTGAAGTTGTAAGTTGTTTAACTGTATAACTTCCATAAACTAAATTAACTGTAAGTTTTCCGTTTTTATCAGTAACTCCCTTAGTAAATAATTCTCCTTTATTATTATAAAATCCAAACTCAACATTTGGCTCTGGTGTCATTATTTCTGATTTGTTTATTGCATATACTTTTGTAATTTCTACATCTCTATTAATAACCTTTTCGTTAACTGCTATTTCATTATCAATATTTTCTAAAGTACTTTCAAAATAATATTTATTAGTATCTAATTCATAACCCTTAGATGGAAGAATCTCTTTTAAGTAGTATTTCGCAAATGCTGGTAAATGCTCTAATTTTCCTTTTCCATCTTTTCCAGTTGTAACTTTAGAAACTAATGCATCAGTTTCAGCATTATATATTCCATAAACTGCTCCTTCTAAGGTTGCTTCACCACTTGGAATTGTTGAATTGTTATCTCTATCATACTTTGTAAATTCGACTTTACCTCCAAGTGATTCAATATTAACTACTGATAGTGCTGGATCTACAACCCCTGATGACATCATAGTTTGTTTACCACTTGAGTAATAAACTAAATATTCTCTATCAGTATATAATCTCTTTTTAAATTGTAATGTTACTTTACCAATCTTAGTTGTTTTAACTATTAATTTGTTTCCATCAATTCTAACTTCTGCACCATTGCTTGCTGATACATAATAATTTGATAAAACATTGTTTGTATCTGTAAGTATTACTTCTTCTCCTACTTTTGCATTAATAGTAGTTCCATTGAATGAAGGTCTTACATAATGATTTCTTACTAATCTTTCTATTTCATTTCTTTGAGCACTAATATCATATATAGTACCTTGTGCCCATCTCTTTGATGAAAATACAGTTTGATCTGCATTTATTGTTTCCCATAAAAGAGCTTGAGTTGCTGCTCTATATTCAGTTGTTTGATGACCAGTATAGTCATAACCATAATATGCAATTAACATTATTCTTTCTTTTTGTTCATTTGAAATATTATATGAATCTAAATTTCCAGTTTGATAAGTATCTCCTTCTGGAATACCTGGTTGAATACAATATGCTATTCTTCCATTAAATTCATACCATGTTAAATGCCAACTATGATAATTTCCATCATCTGGTTGAATTCTTTGCCACCACCAACCACTATCAGTCATTTTTAATGTGGTTGATTCAGCGTTAACTGTGTGGGTACCTGCAACTAATCCTACAACTGAAAGTGTTAGTGCAAATACTCCCATTAATATTTTCTTTATTTTCATTCTGCTTTCCTCCTTAATTTGAAAATAAAAAAAGCACTAATTTCTTAGTACAATTTAATAACCTTTATATCTATCACAATTTCCAGATGTACATTTTAAATATAGATATGCTCCTAATACTTTTCCATTCTCGTCTTGAACTTCCATACACCACGATCCATATATATCATTTACATCCATCATTAAATATTTCTCACTATTTTTTTGACATTCGTCTAATGATGAAAAATCTATGTGTCCGTGATGAAATGAATAGTAATAAGAATTAGGATCAGGAACATCTATATAATGTTTTTTATCATCTGTTTGTTTTTTAGGTTCTTCAACTTTTACCTCTACTTCTTTTGTTTCATTATTAGAATTGATTGGTGTAGAAGTATTTTTATTATTTGTTGATAAATCTTTTGTTGAACTATTCTTTTTATTTGTATTAGATTCTTTAGAAGATTTAGAAGTATTATCACCTTCTCTTTCTTCTTTTGTTATTTCTGTTTTTTGTTCTTCTTCTGATGCATCAGTTTTTGTTTCTTCTTTAGTATTTATTTTTTCTTCTGTCTTAGTTTTTGGTGTTTCGTATTTGTGAGTAACTTTGATTATAATTGGTATTGATATAATCATTAATAAAATAGCAAATA
Organism: uncultured Bacilli bacterium; assembly: GCA_910584165.1. GTDB lineage: Bacteria > Bacillota_I > Bacilli_A > RF39 > UBA660 > UBA5578. The sequence goes on from CAJTZU010000001.1 coordinate 495,501, forward strand.
AAATTACTTTCTTTTTCACTTTGTATCACTCCTTTGAATCATTTTTACATAAATTTAAATTAATTTAAAATGTGCGAATTTATCTTTCATTATCACTTTTAACATTTAAAATGTCATCAAATAAGTCATCACCATATAAATCAGTTTCACTTTTCATATACTCCAACTTATTTAAATTACTTTTTAAAGCATTATTAAAATAACCAAATTTATTAGAAATTTCATTTCCATCTTCATCTCTAAATTTATTTAATTTGATTTTTGATGTAATGTAATGAATAGAAGTATAAATATCTTCAGAAGAATACTCTTGCATTATATTGTTAAACAATTCATAGTAGTTTTTAATATCATTATCCTCAATCGTTATATATCCAGACTTAATTAATTCATTTAAAAATCTAGAATTATTGACGTAAGTCGATTTATCATATTTATCATATTTTTTATTATTTAATTTATTAGTATTTAATTGTTGCTGGTTATCCAACGTTGGATGATCCATAGCTGGAAAATCGGGTCCTGGATTATTTTTTTCTAAAATGTATCCCTGAGGAGTATCAAATACTTTATATTTATAAACGAATAACCCTTTAGAATTTTGTTCTTTCAATATATCAATGTAACCAAATCTTTTCAATTCATTAATTGCTGATCTTACTGCTGACTTACTTTCTGAACATATCGAAACTAATCCATTAAATGAATAATCCCAATCAGGTGGTAAGCTATACATTTTGCATAACAAACCAACTGCTTTTAAAGATATTTTTTTATTTCGTAAAATAGAGTTATCTACAATCGTATAATTATTTTTTCTATTAATTTCAAATTCTTGAGTATTCAATTTATTATCCTATCTCATAAAAAGATTTAATTATCGCTCTCTATCTCTATTTAAATGCCTACTATAATATTCAACTGCTTTTACAATAAAATCTTCCATATTATTTACTTTATAATTTTTAGGCATCACTGATTTAATCTTATTTTCACTAATTTTAATTTTAGTTATTTGATTAGGTTTTTCTTCATTCATCAGATTTTCTATAAATTCTTCTGTTAACCCATTTAACTCACTCTCTTTTCTTAATTTTATTGCTTGTGCATGAGATGGAGTTGCATCAGAATATTCTATTGAATTAAAAAGCATTTCTTGTTCATCTTTAGATAAATATGATATTTCAACTGCTGGTCTCAATGCTATTGCTGGTTTTTCGTTTAAAACTGAATTATCTACCATATCTAAAAGCTCTGGTATTAATTCATTCAAACGTAAATATCTTTGTACTTGTCTTCCACTTTCTGAATTTTCTTCACCTAGTATATCTCTAGTTCTAGCATTGTGGCCCAGTGGTCCACCTTTAATATTTTTTATTGCATTCATTTTCATCTTATAGGCTTTTGCTTTTTCACTAGGAAGTATATTAGTTCTATGAAGATTTGAATCTACCATATATACTATTGCTTCTTCTTTAGTCATATTTCTTACTATACATGGTATAAAGTTATTACCTAATAATTCAGAAGCAAATTTTCTCCTATGCCCTGCAATTATTTCATATCTATTATTTTCTTTTTTTCTTACAATTATTGGTTCTAATACACCATTATCTTTTATACTTTCTTTTAACTTTGATAAATCTTCATTTTCTTGTACCTTAAATGGATGCTCTGGAAAATCATCTATTAAAGATAAATCAATTATTTCTACTTTTTCTTTCTTATCTTCATCTCTGTCTTCTTGAGTTGAAAAGAAATCATCTAACTTGAATGTTGTTAGGTCTATGTTTTTCTTTTGTTCCATCTTTCAATACCTCCTTTGCGAAATTCTCATACGCAAGTGCAACTTTACTATTTTTATCATATGAAAATATACTTTGACCTTGTGCTGTTGATTCAGCAATTTTTATTGCTCTTGGAATTTGTGTATCAAATATTTTAAATACCATTCCATAAGTGTCATTTAATTCTTGCCTAATATTCCTAGCTAATTTTGTTCTCTCATCAACTAAAGAAAGTAATATTCCTCCGACTTCTAAGTTAGGATTAATTTTCTTTCTGACTTTAATTACTGTTTGTAACAAGTGTCCCATACCCTTAGTAGCTAAAAACTGACTTTGCACAGGAATTATAACCTTATCTGCACAAGCAAGAGCATTAATTGTTATCATTCCTAAACTTGGCATACAATCAATTAGTACATAATCATAATCTTTCTTTAAACCATTTAAGACATTTTTCATCGTATATTCTCTACTCATTGCATTTACTAAACTTACTTCTAATGAAGAAAGTTCTAGATTAGATGGAATTAAATCTACACCTTCACTATGATGAAGGATTGCCTCTTTTGGATTCACATCTTTATCAGTTATTGAATCTTGCATAAGTGTTGCTAAAGTAATAGGTATCTCATCTACATTATGCCATCCCATATAAGTTGTTAAATCTCCTTGTGGATCAGCATCTACTAATAAGACTTTTTGTCCTTTTTTAGCAAGTGCTACTCCAAGACTAAATGTAGAAGTTGTTTTTGCTGTTCCTCCTTTCTGATTAGAGATTGCTATAATCTTACCTTCTTTCATCTGTTCACCTCCTTCTTTTTTAGCCATCTTAATAATGGCTATGTATCCCATTTGGGTATAAAAAAAGAACTAAGTACAATTTGTATTTAGTTCTCTATAATATGTTTAAATTTTTGGATTTTTAAGAGGGGTTGAACTATTTGAGCCACCTTGTTAATTCTACCCTATTTTTCCATTAAAAAACACCATTTTTTGGTGATTTTGGTTATTATCCAGCTATTTTTTACCAAAATATGCATCATCTAAATAGCCTTTAAAACCTTTATTTATAAGGATATCATAAGATTATGAATAAAATATAACCCAATCAGTTGATTGCCGAATTTTGTCGATTATTGTCGTTCATTTTTTCACTTCCTTAATTTTATCTATTTCAAAATATTGAGTTTCTACTCTAGCTTCTTTCAAAATTTTAAAAGCTTCTTCATCTGGATATTTATTTGCATAAACAACTTTTTTTATTCCAACGTTTATTATAAGCTTTGCACAAATCATACAAGGAGACTTTGTTACATAAATTATTGAATTATTTAAATCATAACCTTTCTTCAAGGAGTTTAATATTGCGTTTTGTTCTGCATGCACGACTCTACATAATTCTTGCTTTTCTCCACTTTTGAGATTATATTTTTTTCTTAAACATGTATCTATTGTACATGGTATGCACCCTTCTGGTACAGAATTATTTCCTTTTCCTAATATCTCTCCATTTAAAACAATAATTGCCCCAACTTTACCCTTTACACAATTAGCATTTTTGACTCTTCAATCGCCATTTTCATAAATCTTTCATTCAATTTAATCACTTCCAAACTATCTATATAAATTCTTTAGAATATTAGTAAGGCAATCTTCTGCTGTTTTATCTGTATCAGAAAAACGTATTCTAACTAATTTTCCGTTTACCTTAAATATATAAGGATTTTTTGTTTTCATAATAAAATCTATATTCTTTCATTACTAGGTTTTCTTCTATCTATTTTTATAGAAGTTAATTCGTCTACATATTCTAATTTTACATCATCAAGATTTACATTTCTACAACGTTCTAATTTCTTTGCTAATTTTTCAATATTATATTTATTCATAAAATCACACTCCAATTTAATTATATATTTAAATATAATTATTGTTAAACGTGCAATTTTTTATTAATCTTTATTATTTCCCATAGTTTCTAAAAATTTTATATCTTCAATAAATTTATCAAAATCAGATATGAATAATTCATCTTGTTTTTTCTTAAATTTATCATATTCTTTATACGCTAATTCTTGAGCCACTTTGTGAGAAATTCTCCCAGCATTATGCAAAATTTCTTGTCCATTAAATTGTAAAAACGCATCCAATTTTTCTACCCAATCCTTCATTGTCATTGCATTATGATTTTCTGCTTGTAATTCAGCATAATCTAGATACATAGTAACTATTCTATTTAAGTTTTTTAATTCCTTTTCTGTTAAATAATTTTTCGCAATATCAACATCATATTTATAAATAGGTCCATCAGGAGACCCCGCCCAATTAGTAAGACCCATATTATCTTTACTAGCATCAACTCTATTATAGATGATTTCTGCTGCAGTGTTGCCAGTTACTGAATAGTGAAGTTTGTTCTGTACAGTTTTAAAAAATATTTTTGTAATTTCAGAATCCTTATCATAATCAACACTACAGGATGAATAAATATCAGTAATTTTCTGATAAAATCTTCTTTCACTAGATCGAATGTTTCTAATTCTTTCTAACGTTCTTTCAAAATAGTCTTCTCCAAAGATATAATTTGGATTTTTTAATCTTTCATCATCCATAACAACACCAGTAATAAGATATTCTTTTAACACTTTTGTTGCCCATATTCTAAATTGTGTTGCTTTTTTAGAATTAACACGGTATCCTACGGCAATAATCATATCTAAATTATATATTTTAGATTTTCTTCCACCTGTACTTTCGTCGGAAATTCCGACAGAAGTTTCTTCATTTAGTTCACCACTATTTAAAATATTATTAATATGTTCTGTTATAGTACTTCTTCCTACTCCAAATAATTCAGCTATTAAATTTTGTGTTAACCAAACATCATTATTAATCAATAATACATTTACTTTGATATCGTTACTATCATCACGATATATTAAAAAATCGTGGGTAGTTATTTGTAAATTATTTTTCATTATATTCGCCTCTTTTCTATATCTTAATATAAATTTTATATGGGGGGTTTAAATGTCGTAATCACCTTTCTCTATAATTAATCTTAACTCTTTTATTGATTTATTTATATATTTTCTATTAATTCCTATCATAGGAATTTCTATATTTTCCTTTTGTAATTTATTAAATAACTTCTCTATAAATAAACCCTTTCTTTTTTCCATTCCATTATTAGTGTATATATAGTTTATACAGCAAGAAGGAGAATGCTCTATACCTAATATTGCAATTACTTCATATCCTGTATTTATTATATTTTTAATTTCTTTGAAAACAGTTTCTGTTAAATCATTACAATGATTATTAAATTCCACAGTATTATATTTAGATAATCCTTTAGGCTCTCTAATTAAATTATTTTTGTATAAACTTTCTGCGCAAGGCATTTGAATAATATTTATTTCATTATCAATTAACAACTGCATTATAGGTTTAATAGTTCCTTTCCAATCATATTTAACAATACCTTGTGCTTGATAGGCCTGAGCCATTAAACAAAAAGGAACAAAAATAAATTTTCTACTTCTATTATCGTTCATTAGATAAATTCCTCTCCTATTTCAACATTAGAAAATTTTTCAATCATATCTTGTGCCATATATTTAAATAGTTCTTTATATATATTCATACATGTTTTAAGAGATTCTTCATCCACTATTGAATCTTGAAGTGGCATACCTAATAAACACTGAGACTCATTCACTTTAGGAATAATACCTCTTAAAATAAATTGATTTTTTTCATCAAAATCATCTGTAATATTCTTAACAGGAAGCAACAAATCTATATTATATGCCTCAAATAATTCTTTAAACAGATTTAACATTTCATCCTGTTCTATTGCAAATAATTGACTATTTCTTGCTCCGTCAACAACATATGTTATATTATATTTTTTACAAATTATAATTGAGGCAACATACATAGATAATCTGCAAGACAAACAATTTAATTGTGATATAGATATATTTCCATATTTTTCTTTAATTTCGTCAATATGCATATTATATACTACATTGATAAAGTCCCTAAAGAAGCAAGTAATATTTTTTATTCCAATATATTCAATTTTATCAGAACCATACTTTTTAACCAATCTTTTATAACCATTCTTTACATTATTGCATCCTATTGTACACATATTATCATAATGAACTAACTTTACTTTATATCCTTGTTCGATTAACAATATAGAACTTAATAGTGAATCTTTTCCACCTGAAAACAATACTAAACATTCATTCATAATATTTATCACCTCCAATTTTTAGTAAATTGTGTAATATCTTTTTAAAAAGATATTCTTTATTTATAAGTGTTTACGAGTAGTTTTACATATTTCCCGATATCCCAGTTTATTGTTGTGTTTTGCCCTTTATTATCGTTCATTGTTTCACTCCCTTTTACTTAAAATATTCATCTATTATATTTAATAAATTCTTTTTATTTTCTTCAAACTGTTTTTTTCTATGCCCATTTGCTCCAGAAGGATGAGGAAACCCTAATAAGCATTGTTCTTTTCTTATTAAATTTTTATTTATCATAAATTCTAAAACTTCTTCAACTGCTTTTCCTAAAGGAATGATAAAAACATTTGGTAATTCTTTCATTTCTTTATAAAAATATTTTTCTAAATAACTTTTTAATATTTCATTATCAAGGATTTTAGGACCAAAGCCAGTATAATTTTTACCTTTTATAAAAACTGGATAAGGAATCATTGAAGTAGTATGAAGAATTTCAGCTTTTTCTTCAAACAATTCTAAACAAGAGTCGATATGAAGTTTTCTATTTAACTTTAATTCATCTAACATCTCTATTAAATTTTTTCTCATACTTCCTGCAAATCTTGAGTTTTTTTTACACTCTTTTTTTATTTTCTCAAAATCTAAGCTTTTTATTAACCCATCGTGTGCTGTCTTATATGCGATACTTGTTTGCGTCCAACCTGGAGTTATCCCCACAATGAATATTTTAGCATTCGTATTAATAATTTCGTTATGAGGTGCATAATAAATTTTCATATTATTATCACTAAATAATTCAAATTTTTTATTTAAAATATCTTCTTTTGTGAAATTATTTAATTTTTTTATTTCAGCATAATATTTATTAAACATTTTTACCTCTTTTTTACACAAAATTTTCCATTTCAGATATTTTTTCAAACTTATATTTCTTAGTAGCCATTACAATTGCAGCATCTATTAATAAATTTCCCGCTTCATCTTCATAATTTAGATATTTCTTTACATTATTAATATTTGAAAAAAATCTTTTATACTGTTTTCCTGTAGCAATATCAAGATGATTTTGATGAATTCTTTTTATTTTTCCTATCATCCTTACTTGTGCATAGGGTTCCCTATTATCTTCTTCTACTAATAAATACCCTAAATAATGAATATCTTCTAATTCGATATTTAGTTCTTCGAGATATTCTCTTTTTAAAGTTTCTTCATAACTTTCCTTTTCTTCTGGCTTTCCACCTGTTAATTTATACTTACCGTCTTCTATTCTTAATAATATTCTTTTATCATCTGAAAAGACAATACCATAAACTTGCTTAATTTTTAGATTACTAGGAACAGCAGAACTGTTCCAAATAAAATGAGTCATTTATTTTCTCCTTTTTAAATTTTATTATTCTTTCTTTAAATGCATAGAATACGCAATATTTTTTACTTTAAATCCTACTTTCTCATATAAATACCTAGCATTTGCATTTTCCTCATTAACAGTAAGTCTTAAATCTGTATAATTGTTATTTTCAGCATACTTATACACCTTCTTCTAATTTATTTTCTCTTTTTATCATTTTCTTTTCTTAAGAAAAAAATATCCTTCTCATGTTAACGCATAATCACTTTACTTTCTAAATGTTTCATAAATTTCCTTCTTCTTTTTTCAAAATATCTTTTATTTTAGAAACGATATTTCTATAAATTTTATCTTTTTCTAATTGACTAGAAGATACCCATTTATAATTCTTGCATTCCTCTTTATCAATAAAAATATCCTTTATATCATCAATTAAAAATAAATATCTAAAATCAAAATGATAGTGTTCTTTCATTTGAATTCTCTTATTAAAAGGAATAAAGTGTGTATCAATATCAAATGGTAACAATTGATTGTCAATCAAAAAAGGCATTTCATTTTCTAATCCAGTTTCTTCCTTTAATTCTCTTTTAGCAGCTTCCAATAAACTTTTATCTGCTTTCTCTATGTGACCACCAGGATATAAATACATTTTTAAATCTTTATGATATAAAATTAAAAATTTATCTTTTGCTTTGCAATATACAAAAGCTCCTACTGTTAAGTGTCCTTCCTGATTATTCCAATCTATCATTTCCAAATCATTATATTTTTTTAAATACTTTTCTAGAAAGGATAATCTATCTTTTTCTTTTGGAAATATTTTTAAATATTGAATGAGCATTCCTTTAATATCTTCTTTCATTATTTCACCCATTTTATAATTTCATAATTTTTTCTAATCTATTCTTATATCGAATAGGGTTCAATTTCTTTACAAATCCATTTTCTGAAACTGCTACTTCAGGAATATAGATTCCTGTTTGAAGTTCTATATAATCTGCTACTAATCTCCTATGACAAAATTCTTCTATTGATTCATGGCAAAGAAAAATGATATTTTGTCCAAATTTCTCTTCTAATGTTTTAAAAAGTTCATCTATATCTAGTCCTTTTAATCTTGTTTCATAATAACTTCGAATATACTCCTCTTCTATCTGTTTTCGATAATCTAAATATTCTTGTAATCTTAATGCCTCTTGCCTAAGTTCTAAAAGGTGATTATACTTTTCTGCATAAGGCGTATACGTTACTAACCTAGGCGCAAGTTTTTTATAGGAAGGTCCATAATAATTCCAAGCATTACCACCATCACCTGTTATAGAAACGGTATTTCCAGCTTTAACAGTTTCATAACTACCTGTCCCTAATAAGATTCTAGATACTCTTTCTTTCATACATTCACCTTCTTACTCATCAAGATATTTCCAAATTCTTCGATATTGTTCTAATTGTATCTCTTTTTTAATTTGCGCAACAGGATGAAACTGAGGAACAATGATGTAATTCGCAATCTTTATTTCTGGAAATTCTTTGATAGTTTCTTTTAAATTTTTTCTTATTTCAAATCCTAATGTTTTAGATAAAGAAAGCAGAGGATAATATCCTAAAGTCACAATTACTTTTGGTTTTACTATTTTAATTTGTTCTAATAAATGAGAACTACAAAAGATTGTAGACTTTTCTAATGAAATATTATTTCCTCTATAATTACTGCCATTTCTTGCACATAATATAGCGTTAGTAATAAAAATATTATCTAAGCAATACCGATGATTAGAAGATTCTTCAATGTAATAACTAAGTAATTTCTTCGTATTACTTTTTTCTAATTCAATAATTTTCTTCCAATTTTTTTTATCAATTTCTAATAAACTGTTTAAATATTTCATGTCCTGATAAGGACCCCAATCTTGACCAATAATCATAAGTTTGGATTCTAATCTAGAAAACCAGTCTGTCCAAATGGATGGAATATTAATAGCAAATTCATAATCTTCATAAATATTTATTAAATTCTTAGTTTGACATTTAAAATTAGAGCATTGTTGGCAATAACGCAAAGATTTTAAAAATTCTTCAAATTGAGCTTTTTTCATTTACTTTCCTTTTTTAAAATCATTCTTTCTTTTAAAGGAACAATTTGGTTTTCTTTGCCATCAAAAAGTTGTTCACTAAGTACCATTGCTTCTTTTAAGGACTCTTCTAAGGTAGTCATCGGTTTATTTCCTGTATCCACTTGATATAGCCAGTCCAAATAATGATTTTTTTCTGATTCCTTAGGTCTACCATATAACACTTTTCCTGTATGAATCCAATATCCAAATTCAACATTCGTAGTAAAGGCAGGTAAGTCTGGAAGTACTCTTGGAATCCAAAATAAAATAACAGAAGAATTTATTAAAGCTTCTCTTTCCCACTCTGCTTGGTCATCATAATTTCTTTTTGGTGTCCAAGTAGAATACTCTGGTACATAAACTACCCCATCATATCCTAAATTCAATAAAATGTCACAAGCATCCTGACGCCAAGACTTTACTGTTTCTTTTCGTGGCGTTGGCCCTGCTAAAAAAATAGACTTTTTTCCTCTTATAACTTCTGTATCTGAATAATTGATAATCATAAACAACTTCCTTTCTTATTACAAAGTGATTGCAAAGGACAATCATCACACTGCTTTTTATTGCAAAAAGAGTTTCCAACTTCCCACAAATATTTATCAATAGAACTAGGACTTATTTTTTGTTTTTTTCCTTCTTGAATATAAAAGGATGATAATGATTTTATCTCAACTAAATTTAAATTCATAGTATCTACAACTCCTGTTAAATAGCTAATTTCTATATCATGCCTATCAATGGGAATATTTTCCATTTCTTCTTTAAAATGACAAATAGAAGAATCTGTTATAATCCTTATTAATAGTCCACCTGTTTTTTGTCCATAACCTTTAATACTCTTTATAAAGTCATATAATTCAGTAGCACTAGTTATCTTCTTTAAATGCTCAGAAATATCTTCATAATTCATTAATTGTTTTGATAAATTTATCCATTTTTTCAAAGCCACATTAGGATATCTTGGATGCACATTCTTTACTAAAATTTCTTTAATTTCACATTCTTCCATAGTAAGTACTGCTTTAGGGGAAAATAATTGTGGATATTTTTGATAAGCTTCTATTAAATTTTGATGATAAATTTTAGAACGCATTCCATAATCTAATAAGCAAGAATAAAACATATATAAATAATACTCATTACTACGAAAAGGAATCGATTGCGGATATGCAATTTCTGCTAAAGAATAAAAATCTTTATAATAAGTATGAAGTTGACTAATAACTTTTCTACATTGATTGGAATTTAAATTCATGGATACACCTTTTTCTTGACATTTTCATTATAACACAAAATCAATATAAAAACAGGATTACCTCCTGTTTTAACTATCTGTTATATTTCTAATTTGTTTATATTCCTGATATAATTTATCTTCTATTCCTTTTGGACAATTAGCAGGAGAAGTACTAGGTAAATAAATAGCTTCTATTTTAGTGTTAGGATAACAGTATTTTTGATAGAGATGATAAGCTTTCTTTCCTGTTGTAAAAATCACATTAATATTAGAATTTTTTAGAAGAAATGAAAAATCATTAGGAACTGGATTTTTAATAGAACTATCACTAGAAGAAGATATCTCACAGCTTTTTAAAACATCAAATAACGCTATTTTATGTCTTAATAGAAATTCTATTTTTTCTTCTTTTGTATTTCCTATTTTTTCTTCATAAACTTTACTTAGAATAAACCAGAATCTATTCTTAGGATGAGCATAATAAAAGTTTTCTTCCCGCGACTTAATAGATGGCATTGTTCCTAAAATGAGAACTTTAGATTGAGAATCATAAATGGGATTTAAAGGATGTGTTACTAGCATTTTATCATCCTATATGACTACTAATAAAATCAATTACAGCATCTTCATTTTCTTGTAATAATTGTTTGTCTTCCTCTGTTAATTCTGTAAAATATTTATTTAATTTTGGATTCATAGAAATAGAATCTAGTGGATATCCTGGATATGTAATTTCTGTTGGTTGTGTTGTTAAATAAAAATCACTATGATTCCAAGTATATGTAAATTCTTCATCATTAGCAATAATAGCCATACCATAAACCCAACGAGCCACTATTTTATTATCTATTCCATATTCCCGTACTAAATTCGTATAGTGTTCAATCATTTCTTCATCTGTTAAACGGCGACCATTAACTCTTCTAACATACATTCCTGGTTGTTTATCTTCTGGCACATTTTCTAAATATAAAGTATCATCCATAGCCATGACTGGACAATTTACTATATTAGCATAAGCACGTGCTTTTATTAATGCATTCTCAATGGCTGTAGTACCATTTTCTTCTACTTCTATTGTAGTATTTACATCATTTAAAGTTAAAATTTCTATATTTTTTTTCAATAAATCTTTTTGAAATCTTTTCGCTTTACTTTGATTTCCTGTTGCAAATAAAATTTGTTTCATAGCGTCCTCCTTACTAGAAAAATAGCAATTCCTTGCTATCTTTTATGCTGCTCTTTTTACTTTTACTTTATTTTCTTCATACTGTCTATCTAATGTTTTTTGCATATGTTTTACATCCTCTTTTTTTAGCGATAATCTTTTCTTTACCTCTTCAATCTTTTTTTCTACTTCAGCATATTGGGGAATACGACTAGAATAAGCACTAAATCTAAATTTAAATTCTTCTTCTAAACAATCTAATTGATACATAGAATCATCTATTAATTTAGCAGTAGTATCTACATAATCTTTACTATTCAAAATTTCTCTTTCAATATCATGATATCTGTGCCTTACTTCTGTTGTTTGAACAAATTCTGGATTTAAAGCATCCCTTAACTGTCTAGTTCCTCGATTAATTAAATGAACTCCTAACAATGTGCCAAAGACATTTCTTCCACTAAAAGGAACTGTAAGAATACCCGCAGCAATTCTAAAGAAGGAACCAATGATTCTTTCTGTATGATTAACAGTATGAGTAACTGTAACAGTTTCTGTTTGAAAATCTGCAAGTTTTTTTTCCAATTCTAAAAGAAGCTGTGCTTGTTCTCTCGCCTCTTGAGCAATTTTCCTTTCTAAATCATCTAAATAAATAACACCACTTTTATTTTGCTCAAACTCCTGATCTCTTTTAGTAACTTCACGTCTTTGCTCCTCAATATCTTCAGCAATTCCAATACTTTTCTTTTCTTCAATTAAAATTCCATCAATTTGATCAATTTCTTCTTTACAGACATCTACCATTGTTTCTAATTCATCTAAAGCGGCTCTATCTTTATAATCTTCAATGGCAGCCATCATTTCAATACTTTCTAGTATTTTAAAATCTTCAAAATCATATTTTTCTTTTACAACATCATACTGCGCTTTTAATTTTTCAACTTTAGAGCGGATGGATTGATACTTAGCTTCTAGTGCTGCTATTTCCGGCTGTGTTTCACTTTTTCCTATTAAATCTCTAACACTCGACAATTCTTCTTTTATTTCAACAAGTACTTCTTGACTGTCTTCAATAAAGGTAGAAAGTTCTGTAAGAATTACTTCTTCATCTTCTACTTTTTGTATTTCTGATTCAATATCTAATATTTCTCCATCATCATGTACAAAAGTTTCTGTAGGAGAAGTAGGCTGTATATTCGCACCCTTTTTAGGAGTTACTACTTGATAATAATCATAATGCTCAAAATCAAATACTTCAGTAGTAAGATCCACATCAATCATTTTATCGCTTAATTCGCTGATTGTTTCAATAGATGGACTAGAACTATTTTCCAAAGTTGTTGCTGTTTCCTTTAGCTCAGCCGTCTTTCTTTCAAATTCTGGATGAAAAGGTACTGGACTATTTAAAGCTTGTTCTGTTGGCTTAGCTGTAAAAGTCTCTTCATAAGTAGCAGCTCTAATATCATCTGAGATAGGAGATGAAATAACAGATACAGTCTCCTCTTTTGGATTTTGAGATTGTTCTACTGCTGGAGCTTTTACTCTGACAACTGCTTCATTCACTGACTTTTTATCAGTACTATCTAAATTAGAAACATCTTTTGGATAATTAAAATTTTGCATAGACTTTAAATATTCTTTCTGTTTTTCTTTAGCAACTACTGTATACCCTGCTTTTTTATCTTCCGCAAGCTTATAACGATTACGATACATAATACTAATTAATCGGTCGTTAATAGAACCCTTTGCGCCTCTTCCTCCATTCATAAAATCACCTCATTCATTATACCATAAATGCTCAAAAAAAAGAACGCATTGCGCTCTTTAATCTAATTTTCCCATTCGATTAAAAGGATATAGGCGAATGGAAGTCGTTCCTTGTATTTGAGATTTAGAAATTAATCCTACTCGTAAATCTCTACTATCAGAAGAATTTCTTCTATTATCTCCCATTACAAAATAATATCCTTCAGGTATAATAGCATAATTATAAAGTTTTTCTAATGAAAAATCATCAGTATTACATCTTCCTACAAAATCCTCTACTTCTTTATCGTCTATATAAAGTTTACAATCTTTATAAGCAATAGATTCTCCTGGAAGACCAATCACTCTTTTAATAATCTTCGTACCATTAGAATTAATTACAACAATATCGAATCTATCATAAGACTTATCCATTTTATTTAAAATAAGAACTTCTCCTTCTTTTAAATAAGGATACATAGAATCTCCATTTACTCTTACTGGAGTGGCAATAAAAGTTCTAATTAAAATAACAATACCTATAATAATCAAGTAAGGAATTGCCTCTTTAAAAATTTTAAACACTCTTGTCTCTTCGTTATAATCCTTTTTCTTCTCTGTTTCTTCCATAGTATCACCCACTAATTAAAATAAGGCTTAATTGCTAAGCCTTATCCTCTTTCTTTAATCTTTGGTGTTTTCTTTAAATCTCTAATGTAGTTTAGTTTAGCACGTCTAACTTTACCTTTTCTTACCACTACGATTTTATCGATTGTTGGAGAATTTACAGGCAATGTTTTTTCAACACCAACATTTCCAGAAACTTTTCTAACTGTAACAGTTTTACTTACTCCAGCTCCTTTGATTGCCATAACAAGACCCTCAAATGCTTGAATTCTAGTTTTCTTGTTTCCTTTTGAATCTACATCATCAATTTTTAAGTCTACTCTAACAGTATCTCCTACTCTAAATTCTGGAAGATCTGTTCTAATTTGACTATTTGTAACTTTCTCAACTAAATTCACAATGTCACGCTCCTTTATCTAAACTATGGTCATAAAATAATATTCAGCGGACCACGTCGTTATTCATTTTAACATATATTTTCAATATATACAAGTTTTTTTATTCCATTACCCCTATTTTTTTTACTTTTTCTACTTCATTTTGTTCTTCCATTACTATTTCTTCTACTGAATAAGCTCTACCTTGTTTATCTATCAATTTACAAGCAAGTGGATTTTCTACACATTCAGCAGTAAGTAAAATTCCACTATACTTTTCGGGATGAGTTAAAACTTGCCATCTTGCTTCTTTCACAGACTGTTCAACTGTAGATTTTAAAGATCTTGCACCCGTTTTTAATTGAATGGCTTTATTAGCTACTGCTTCTAAATAGCCTTCTTCCCAACTTAAAGAAATGCCGATTCTAAACAATAAATTTTGAAGTAACACTAAAGCACTCGTTTCTATATTAGTTAAAATAAACTTTAAAGATTCTACTGTATGCCCCGATAATTGGCAAATAGTTGTAATTCTTCCAATAATTTCTGGTGGTATACCACCATACTTTGAGAAATCTTCTGGCTCTAATTTAGGATATTCAAAATCTTCACTCTCTTTAGTATCTGATAATTCTCGACCAAAACCAATTGTTGTTTTTTTGTAAAGACCTAATCCTTCTTTTTGTAATTTTGCTTTTGCAACATCTGCACAAGCACCAGTTGCGAAAATTGTTAATCGAGAAGTATTAAAGTCTATTTTATCTTTTCCACTTTGCACCTGATAAGTCGTACCCTCAAAAAAAGATAATAAACAGTTAAGAACACCTTGTCCAGAAATATCTGACTTTTTATCAGAACCTTTTTTATCTAATTCATTAAAAACCACGATTCCTCTTTCTGCCTTTTCTAAATCTCCGCCAGCTTTTCTAAGAAGTCTAGCTAAAGAATCCTCAATATCTCTACCGACATATCCTGGGCTAGTTAATTGCGTAGAATCTATAATTTCATAAGGGATATCTAAATATTCCCCTAATGTTTCAGCAATTAAAGTTTTTCCACTTCCAGGAGGCCCTACTAAAAAACAAGAAATTCTATCATTTGGGTCTAAAGATAAAGAATTCATAACAACGGCAGCAATAATTGTTTTTTTTGCATCCTCTTGTCCAGCAATTCTAGTATCAAAAAAACTTTTCATATCACGCGCCGATAATCCCATAGAACCATCTTTTTTGGCCATAGAAGAAATTCTTTTTCCACGAAGTTCTCTTCTTTCTTTAGGACTAGAAATCCCATTCTGATGGTTTTTCTCCTCATTTAATTGTTCCCCTAATTTTCTATCAAATTCATCATAAAGAAGAGCTACTTGCGCTAAAGGAGTTTGTTCTCTTTTATAAAGATCACTCACCTCTTCTTTTATTACACTTAAATCTCTTGATGTTGTAATTAAAGAAATTTCATCTAATATGCGATAAATCGTTTCCTCTGATACCTGAATAGCAATTTCGCTCCCACCATAGGTATCTAATCTTAAAACTACTTGCATAAGTCCTTTTTTTACATTTGTTTCCAATTTAGAAATTTGTTCTAAAGAACTTGCGTTCATCATCCTATCACAAATTCTAGAGAAAAAAGAAAGAATTTTAGAGCCATTCATTGTTTGACTATTTAAAGTTGGATAAATTTTATCTTCCTCTAAATTTACTACTACGGGTACACACCCTTCCTCATATTGTAATTTTATATTTTCTAAAACTTCTCTTAATGTTTTGTCATTAGGAATAAATAACAATTTTTGAAATTCAGATATAGGAATGGGTAAGATTTCTTGAGCCATTTCTTCTGTTTTAGAAATAGAAGTAGAAGATGGAGTTTCTTCATTACCAATTGACAAATCTGATTCTAAATCTGCTAAAGCTGAAAACAACATTTCACTATTATAGGATTTTAAATCCACCTCATCTAAAGTTTTTTTATAATATCCAATATGTATATTATCATCAATACTACTAAAATATCCCATCTTTGCATCTTCTAAAGAAATTCCTTGATAACAATTCAAAAGTTCTTCTTCAGATATAATATATCCAACACTTAAACCATTCTCTTGCATCATAAAAAAATTTGAGTCGGTCACATAAGGATAACAATACTTAAAATCTGTTTCAAATTCTTCGCCAGTATCACTTCCTGAAATAAGACAAATTGGTTGAAATAGACTAATACTATCACTTATCTTATGACGTGACATTAAAATACCATAGCTTTTCTTTATCATAATTTTCCCCCCTGAAAATAAAAAGTTCATAGTAAATAATCACTACTATGAACTTCATAATACTATTTATAAGTTTTTGCTTTCTCTATGCTTTTAGTGTTTGCATCAGCTAATTCACAAAAACTCATGAAATCAATAGGTGACACTTCAATATATCCATTTTTTAAAAATCTTTTTTCTATCGTTTTTTTAGATTTAGGATATGCTGTCTTATCAGAATAATCCTTAATAGATGCCAATATAGAATTTTCTCTGCAAAGGTAAGCTGCAATAATGGGATCTACATCTTGTGTTTCTGCTCCCATTGTTTCCCATAAATTTTCCAAAATAATGTCTGGAACATTCCCCATAACAAACTTATATATTTCATCATCATGTATCTCTCTTAGACATTGTTGATAATATTCTAAAGAGGCATCCTTTCTTATAAATACATGACCAGTTAAAGCAAATAAAACTGCCGGTTCTGTAAACTTCTTAGATTCAAAATTTCCCATAAATCACCATTTCTAAAAAACATTTTGTTTTTTGATACTTTTCTTAAAACGATATAATTTGGCTGGCTTTTTTCCTTCAAACTTTCCAGTACGATTCGTATCCTCAATTAAATCCAAATTTAAAAGCTTTTTACGAAAATTTCTTCTATCGAATTTTCGTTCTAATATAGCTTCATACGTCTTTTGAATTTCTGGTAAAGTAAATTCGTGTGGGAAAAGGGATTTCAAAATATCAGTACTAACAATTTTACTTTGAAGGTAAATAAGAGCTTCCCTTAAAATTTCTTCATGGTCAAAACCTAAACCAGGAATTTTATCAATAGGAAACCAATCAGCATTACTAGTATTCGTAGTTTCCCTAATAATTTTTACACGGTTACTATCAATTACACCAATATATGCAACAGCAATCATTCTCATAATAGGAGAACGATTCACTTTTCCAAAAGTATGAAACTGTTCAATCTCAATATTTTCTATACCAGATTTTTCTAAAATTTCCCGTCTTGCCCCAGCTTCTAAATCTTCATTGTTATAAAGTGCCCCACCAGTTAATATCCAATCACCTTTATAAGGTTCATTTTTTCTTTTTACTAATAAAACTTTTGTTACTCCCTGTTCTACAGTAAAAATAGCAGTAATAACATGAATTCCTTGATTTTTATAAAGCGAATTACTTTTTTTCATCTAAAACCATCTTTCTAAAGATTTGCTAATTTCTCTTTTACTAATTTACTTACTGTACTCATATCTGCTTTTCCTCGTAATTGCGGAGTAATAATACCCATTACTTTCCCCATGTCAGAAGGTGCAGAAGCATTTACTTTAGAAATAGCTTCTTCTATTATTTTAGAAACTTCTTCCTCACTTAATTGTTCTGGCATATAAGTTTCTAAAATAGCAATTTCTTTTTCTGTTTGCTCCACTAAATCGTCTCTATTTCCTTTTTTAAACTCTGTAATAGATTCTTTTCTTGTTTTAATTTGTTTTGCCAATACCGCTAATACTTCATCATCTTTTAATTCTGTTTTTTTATTAATTTCTTCTAGTTGCATAGCACCTTTTACCATTCTTAGCACTGCCAACTTTTCCTTATCTTTTTCTTTCATAGCCGCTACTAAATCAGTCAATATTTTTTCTCTCATATTCTTCCTCCTAACAAATAAGGAGCTTTTTTTGAAAGCTCCCCATGTATTTTAATAATTGTTTCTTTCTCTCTTTCGAGTATTTTTAATACCTTCGTTTTTCTTTTCCCTTCTGCGAACTCCTGGTTTTTTATAACCATCTTGACGCTCACGAGCTTTTTTAAGGAGGCCATCTCTAGCATTTTTTTGTTTCATAGTACGTAAAGCACTTTCCACATTCCCATTTTTAACTACTACCTTTGACATTCATTCCCCTCCTTTCACAAACTAACTGTATTATAGCACCTTTCCTATTAGTTTTCAACAAAAAAAGACACTTTTTTTAGAAAAATACTAGGAATTAAAAATTTTTTTAAAAAAAAGGAAATATCTAGAAAAAACAGACATTTCCTTCTAATGCATACCTTATGATTGTTCCTAAGTATCGACCTAATTCTAAGAATGCCATACTCCCCATTGTCAATAAAACAAGAAAGAGTATTGTTGATACAATCCCAATAATTGTTTTTTTATATTTCTCTATATTGGACATACATTTTTCTCAATCATTCTTCGAATAGCCGAACCAAAACTTCTTCCTACATCTAAAAAAGTATTCACACCTCTAATAAAAGCATTTACTAAAGTGGCACTAATACCGCCACCACTGATTTGTTTTAATTCTTCTTTTGTTAATTCTTTCATTTTATACCTCCTTTAATTGCAACGAAGTGGACGAAGAAAGCCATCAATGACCCCAATTACGAATACAGCACCTAAAACAATTAAGGCTCCTGTACCAAAAGATATTCCACCTCCACTAATTTGTTTCATTTCTTTTTCTGTTAATTCTTTCAAAATTTCATCCCTTTCTTTATTTTATTCATTACACGCTCTAATAAAGTTTTTTTATCCTTCAAAAAAGATAATGTGATTTGATTATTTTCAATTCTCCAATTTTCTGGTAATTCTAAAAGTATAGATACTTCCCATAAAGAAGCTTTTCCCTCTGTATAAGCAATTGGTTCTATTTTTTTTACTTGATAAGAATATTCCTCTTTCTGAATTTTTACTTTATCTTTAGAAAGTAGAAAATAATTTTCATCGACTAGCATCTTTATTACATCGTTTTGATAGTAACCAACATATTCTATTCTTCTTTCTATTAAATAAGTAGCTGACAATGTGCTTATAAGAAAAAATAAGATAATATGAATTAAAAACCAAATAAAGAAATAAGATGGAACTTTTTTATTTAAAATGGTATAGGGGTGTAAGTAAATATCAGAAAGTTCCATTTTTTATCACATCCTCTACAAGTTTTCCCTTTTCTATTCTAATCCTTCTTTGAAACAAATCCATATTTTCTTCTCTATGAGAAATAATAATAATAATTCTATCCTGAAACTTAGTAAATAACTTTTTTAATATTTTTCGTTCTAAATTTACATCAACTTGATTTAATCCTTCATCAATAATAAGCATCTGAAATGGTCTTAATAAAGTTCGAGCAAGAATAATTCTTTGCCTTTCTCCTCCCGATAAATTCGTACCATTTTCTTCTATCAACTGATAATAGCCTAAATGACTCTTTTTAGATATTTCTTCTACTTCACAGACTTTTAAAATACTTTGAAACTCTTCTTCGTTTACATCACTATCTAGTTTTATATTCTCTAACATACTTCCTGTATATAAATTTTCATTTTGATTGATATAGCAAATTTCTCTCATATCTTCATAGTCATTAATATCATTACCATCTATCAAAATCATTCCTCTTGGTATTTCATAATAACGTTTCAATAGTTTGAATAAAGTACTTTTTCCACTTCCACTTGCCCCTAAAACTAAAACTTTTTCTTTCTTTTTAATCTTTAATGAGATGTGGTGCAGAATCTCTATATCTGGTCTATAAGAATAAGAAAGATTATGAAAAGTAATAGAATCTAGTTGCATCTTTTTTAAATATCCTTGTTTCGTTTCTTCTTTTGAAAAAATAGAAATTCTACGCCAAGCATTTTTTGCTTGTTTTGTATCTCTATCTAAATCAATCAATTCCCGTAAAGGAGTATAAAAATAATAGCTTAAACTTTGAATAGTTAAAAGAGTGGAAAAAGTTAAACTTTTCTGACGCACAAAGAGGCAGCCAAACAACAATAATACTAAAGTACTAAATTGTTGTGATAATTCTTTGCCATAGTTTTCTAAACTCAGCAAATTTTCAAGTTGGTGAAATTGTTTTAAAAATAAAATACGTTCTCGATTTAAAGTTCGCTCAAAATAGTTTTCTAAAGAAATTCCTTTTATAGTTTCAAAGGAGCGAACACTTTCTACCTCTATGTTTGTCATTATGGCGTTTTCTTTTTGACATTCCTCAATTCTTTCTTCTAAAGTCTCATGAAAAATTTTAATAATAAGTATTTCGAATATGAAAAATATAAGTATAAGCATGGCTAATTTGGAGTGAAGAAAATAAAGACAAATAAAAGAAATAATCATAAGAGGAATATCAATCATAATTGTCATAATCCACTTACTAATCGCTACTTTTATATTTTCTAATCCTTGAATTCTAGAAATAATATCACCAGTAGTATGATTATGATAATATTGATAAGGAAGAAATAAAACCTTATAAAAAGTATCCTGAGTAAGTATTACATCTATTTTCTTTTCTATCCAAATAAACAATCTACTCCTAAAAAATTCACTTGTAATTTTTAAAAAGGTAAGAATAGCAAATAGAGAAAATAGGAATAAGAGATAATCTTCTTTTTGATTACTTTGTAATCCTTTTAACATAAACTCACTATAAAAAGAAGTTACTATTGCATAAATGAGTATAAAGATAGATAGGAAAAAGATTTGCAATAGAAATTTCTCACTACCTTTTAGGAGGATTCTCATATCTTTCCAAGTAAATTTTTTCTTTTGAAAATGTAATAATGGTTGTTTTGGATATAAAATAAGAAGATAACCACTATATAATGTTGAAAAAAGTTCAAATTTCATTTTCAAAATCTTGTTAGCAGGATCTGCAATTAACAATTCTTTTTTTCTTCTATTTATCTCATAAATGACAACAAAATGAGAATAAGAAGAATTGAGAGTTATATTGGCAATACATGGACATATAATTTCTTCTTCTAATAATTTTTCAGTTGGACAAGAAACTCCCTTCGCATAAAAGCCAACTTTTTTTACTCCTTCGACGAAATCATAAGCGGTTGTTCCATTTTTATTAGTATGAAATAATTCTCTTATTTCTTCTTGTGCCATATATCCACCATAGTACTGCATTATCATGGAAAAACAGGCTACACCACAATCATGTTCTTCTTCCTGTTTTTCGAATGGATACTTTTTCGTTTTATCACCTCCCTACTGTATTATTAGTGATTTCTTTTCTATTTCCTTTTAAAATAAAAAAAAGATTCTAAAAAGAATCTCTTAAACTGGTTATTCCCATATCGTAATATTTCTCTAAATCCTCTGTTTTCTTGTTTTGATAATGATAAATATATAAATAATTGTCCTTCACTTTTAAAGGAAACCGATTATGATATTTGTCTATTAAAACAGTTTCTTGATTTTCAGCTTTATATTTTTTCAATAAATTATACTTTAAAACCATAGCTTCAACAGGACCTGATACAATAAGTTCTAAGCATGGATTTTTTCCATATCTATTATAATAACTATCAATTAATCGCTCTATCTGATAATCATTCATTTCATAAGATAACGTAACTTTTCTTATTCCTAAATGATGTAGAAAAGCAACAGCATAGGAATTCACTACATTTAAAGAAAAATCGCTTACAGCATTTGGATAAAAAGAAACACTTCCTAGTTCCCCAACTAACACATTTTTATTTTCTTTATGAAGATATTCTTGAACACGTGGAATTTTTAAAATTGCTTTTTCATTTTTGATTTCTTCAAAAGTATTCTTATCCACATAAATTTCATCATAACCTTTATTTTTTATTTTTTCATAATCTTTTAAAGTAGATATGGAAGCCGTCTTTTCTCGTTTTATTGGAAAAAATGGAACTTCCTTATAGTATTCTTTTTTTTCTATTGGGATTCTTTCTAATCGTAGTTCTGATATTTTATCAACAGCTATCCTTCTTAATTCATTTAACTTTTGAATAGGAATAAAAATGGAACTATCACATTCTAACTGAATACTATTTACTTGATAAATTGTCCCTCCTAATTTTTCCAATTGGGATTTGATTCGCTCTTCTGTCATTGGTGAATTTTTACTTTCTTCCACTATAAAATCGCTTTTTGTTTCAAAGGAGTGAATTCCATCTTCTACTTTTAATTTCATAGGGTTTCCTACTTTAGCTTCTAAGAAAAAGTTTAGAAAAATCTTTCTAGAAGGATTTGCTATTTTTTCTTTAATAGAGGTTAATTCTTCAATATCTGTTGTTTTTACTACTAAAGAGCCTACTGGTACATTTTCCTTTAAAAAGATACGAATAGTTTCTTTTTTATGAGCTTTTTTTACTTTCTTTTTTCCAAGCCATATAGCATCTACTTCTTTTCCATAGTCTTCCTTGTCCCCTAAAATACGAATTCCATCTCCAATTTGCAAATCACTAGTCAATTCCAATTCTAAAAAATTTCCTTTTTTGCTAATTACTGTTCCAATAGTCATGCCTAGGTGATTAGGTCGATACTCATTTGTAAAAGAATTATTTTCTTCATGAAAAAGAAAACCCTTAGTAAATCCTCTATGAAAAAGTTTCTTTAACGTATTCATATCTTCTTTCCTAATTTCTACTGTTCCCTTTTCTAAATAATTATCAATCGCTTTGCGATATAAAGAAGTAACAAAGTAAACATATTCTGGTCTTTTCATTCTTCCCTCTATTTTAAAGCTATCCACATTAGCCTCTATTAATTTTGAAATATTTTCTAATGTATTTAAATCTTTGGTACTAAGTAAATACTCTTCCTTATTTCTTTTTTGACCATTCACTAATAAAGTATAGGGTTGTCTACAACATTGTGCACAAGTACCTCTATTCCCGCTTCTTCCTCCAATTAAACTACTCATCAAACATTGACCAGAATAAGAAACACATAAAGCTCCATGAACAAAAATTTCTAATTCTACTTTCGTATTTTTTTTAATCTCTGAAATTAGTTCAATGGGTGTTTCCCTAGCTAAAACAACTCTTTTTACACCAATTTTTTCTAATAATTTAACACCTTCTAAATTATGAATATGCATTTGTGTAGAAGCATGGATTTCTAAATCAGGATAAATGCTTCGCAATAAATCCATCATGCCTATATCCTGAACAATGACAGCATCTACAAAAATAGAAACCAAATAGTCGACATATGTTAAGAAATTTTTTACTTCTGCTTCATAAATTAACGTATTAATTGTTACATAAACTTTTACACCATATAAATGGGCATAAGTAATTGCTTCTTTTAATTCCTCATTAGTAAAATTATTAGCAAAACTGCGAGCACCATATAAAGTTCCTGATAAATAAACAGCATCACATCCACCTTCTATGGCCGCATATAAACTTTCCATATTTCCTGCTGGAGACAAAAGTTCTGGTTTCTTCATAAACATCACCAAGTTTATTATATAGAAAAAAAGAAGATTTGAAAACTACTAATCTTCTTTTATATGAAAAGATAGTGGCGCAATAACATATCCCTTCGATTCTATATAAGATAAAATATTAGGAAATTCTTTTAAAAATTGCTGATTTACTTCAAATACTAAAAAAGAACCAGAGCGTAATAAATCTTTTGTTTGGGATAGAGGTGTTTTCGTAATAGTTGTGGATGTAACTGAATAATATTTATTTTTCTGACATAGCGATAGAAATTTTTTATCTTCCTTTTCGTTATAACAAATCATTGTAGGATTCTTTAAGGTATCTAATTGTTGTTTAGTAGATAAAAATTGTTGAATATTTGTATCACCTATTAAAAATTCATTTCCTCTTTCTAATGCTAATTCTATATTTTTTATTTCTGTAGAAATCGTATCATTGTCTAAAACAAAAGCTACTCTCTTATCTCCTAAAAGATTTAATACAGAAGACAAGGATTTATCTTTTATAATTAATATAATACTTACCATTCTTTTTTGAGGATTTCCTGAAACTATATATTTATTTAAATAATTATCTAAATTTTCTTTTGGCTTTGTTACTTTATAAACAAAGTGATTAGTATCATAAACACCTACTTTTTTCATTTCTGTATAACTTTTTTCTATATCAACACTTTTTTCTGGTAAACCAGGAACAATATATTGTTTATCCACACTCGCATTCATAGAATTTTGATGATATTTATGCTGATTATTTTTTATTTGAATCATAATATCATCTATTTCTTGAACAACTGATACTGTTTTATCTGTTAAGAAAAAACTGAAACAAACCAAGCTAAGAATTCCTATATATTCAAAAATTTTTTTCATAAACCACCTAAAAAAGTATATGAATAATCTTTCTTACTTTTGACACATTTTTAGAGTTTTATCACAATATTTCTAATTTTACATATTCTATCTATGAAAGGAGATTGTCTATGTTTCAACAGCCTACAACTAATAATCAATTTATTCCTGCTAACTATCAACCAATGGGTGCACAAGAAGAAAGAGCTGGATTTCTAGGCCCTTTCTTATTAGGCGGAATTACAGGTGGTCTAGTAGCGCCATTCTTCTATGGTAATAATGGATATAATCAGCCATACTATAGTAATAATTACTATTATCCACCTTATCCTCCTTATTATGGTCCTTATTATTATTAAAAAGAATTTTCAAAAAATTCTTTTTTTGTTATAATGAATAAGGTGATGCTATGGCTTCTGCAATTATACACATTTGTGTAGCAAAAGAAATTAATAAAACTTTGCAATTACCAGAAAAAGAACTTTTTTTAGGTTCTATTGCTCCTGATATCAGTAAACAAGTCGGTCAAACCAAAGAAAAGTCTCATTTTTTAACAACAACAAAAGAGGATGTTCCTAATATTTTTGAATTTTTAAAAAAGTATCAAAATCAACTCCACAATCCTTTTCTAATGGGATACTTTATTCATCTATATACAGATAAATTATGGTTTGATGAATTTATGAGAAAAAGAAATTATGAAGGAAATATTAAATTATTAGATGGAACAATTCTAAATACTACAGAAAAAGAAATAACAAAATTAATTTATAATGATTATACAACCGCCAATATTGCTTTACTAGATTTTTATCATTTGGATTTATCTTTATTTTATGAAGAATTCCCACTACCTACTATAGAAATGGAAGAGATTCCTATTCAAAAACTTCCTATTCTAATTGAGAAAATGGGTCTCATTGTAAAAAATAGTACCATAGAAAAAAGCTATATATTTGATATTACGATATTAGAAGAGTTTATTTCTTACTGTACAGAAAAGATATTAAAAAAGATAGATGAATACCATATAAAAATACATCCTTAGGATGTATTTTAATTTCCAATAACATTCTTTAAAGAACTAATATCCATATAATATTCTGCATAATTATTAGGATTTACATAAACTGGAATAGTAGTAATTTGTCTCTGCTCTAAAATAGGTGTTAAATCTGACCATATATTATCACTTCGATAACTATATAACTTTCCATCTATTGGACTAATATAGTTAGCCTCTAAACGATAAGGACATCTACCATTAACAGAAACACTACTATCTATATTAAATCCTACTATATTCGCTTGAATTACATAATTATAAGATAATACTCTTTTTTTCTTTTTACGACTTAAAAAAGCTGCCACTAAAAGACTT
Source organism: uncultured Bacilli bacterium (assembly GCA_910584165.1). GTDB lineage: Bacteria > Bacillota_I > Bacilli_A > RF39 > UBA660 > UBA5578. Next base: position 521,913 of record CAJTZU010000001.1, read on the forward strand.
CCACCAATAATTGAAAAAACAGCGCCTATTATACTTAAAATAATAAAAACTAAATTTTCACCACTTTTGGCCTTAAACTTATTAGGATTCTCTTTTTGATAATAAATAGGTTCTGTTTTTCCAAGATACATATTAGAACTATAGTAATGTAATGGACCACTATATTTCTTACCATCAACAACAAATTCTACTATTACATTATTAGAATCTCCATCACCTGTAATACTAGTAATTGTAGCTTGAGTTTCTACCGCTGTCTTTTTAAAAGATTCAAAAGACATTTTGAAATAGATTCCTGTTCCAAGCATAACAATACCAATAACAAAGAATATACTAGCTAAAATTTTTAAAACCTTATTCATATCTACACCTCTATTTTTAGTTTATCATACTATTTTTTTTTAGACTACCTATTTTAGTAATTATTCTGTTACTTAACAAAAACTATACAATCTGTTCTTTTTGTGCTATAATGGGCAAAGCTTAAAAGGAGGAAAAATTATGAAAAAATATATTGAATCACTTATTGAAGAAAAAAAGTATTCTGAATTTAAAGAAGAAATTATTAAATTAGAAGAAGCAGATATCGCTGAGATTCTAGAAAATTTAGAGGAAGAACATTTAATTACCTTTTTTCGATTACTCCCTAAAAATATAGCTGCTGAAACATTTTCTTTTTTAGGTCTTCATTATCAACAAACCATTATTACTTCTTTAACAGATAGAGAAGCTGCTACTATCATTGATGATATGTATGCTGACGATGCTACTGACTTAATGGAAGAAATGCCTGCTAATGTTGTTCAAAAAATACTTGCCAATACGACTCCTGAAACAAGACGTGATATTAATCTTTTACTAAAATATCCTGAAGATTCTGCTGGAAGCATTATGACAGTTGAATTTATGGATATTAAAGATTTTGTAACAGTAAAAGAAGCTATTAAAAGAATTAAAAGAGAAGCTATCGATAAAGAAACAATTGACTTCTGTTATGTTATTGATAAAGAAAGACAGTTAGTAGGAACAGTACCATTAAAGCATATTATTCTAGCAAATGATGATACGAAAATTCAGGATATCATGGAAAGTATTCCTCACTTTATTAAAACGCTAGATGACCAGGAAGAAGTAGCTAAAATGTTTAAAAAATATGATGTTACTTCTATGCCTGTTGTAGATAGTGAAAATAGATTAGTTGGAATCATTACAATTGATGATATTATCGATATTATGGAGGCTGAAACAACCGAGGATATTGAAAAAATGGCTGCTATTGTCCCTACTGAAAAACCTTATTTAAATTTAGGAATTTGGGATATTTATAAAAGTAGAATGCCGTGGCTTTTATTTTTAATGATTAGTGCAACTTTTACTGGCGCCATAATTGCTAACTACGAAGCTGCACTAGCAAGTTATGCTACACTAACAGTCTTTATTCCAATGATTATGGGTACTGGTGGTAATGCCGGAGGGCAATCTTCTGTTACCATTATTAGAGCTCTATCTTTAAATGAAGTTAAATTTAAAGATAGTATTAAAGTTTTATTAAAAGAACTTTCTGTTGGTATAATTTGTGGACTTACTCTTGCTATTTGTAATTTTGTAAAATTATTAATATTTGATAAAATCTCTATTCTTTTTGCAAGCATTGTATGTATTGCTTTATTTTTAACCGTATTACTTGCAAAAATAATTGGAGCAATTCTTCCTATATTAGCCGATAAGATACATTTAGACCCTGCAGTCATGGCAAATCCTATTATTACTACTATTGTGGATGCCTTATCTTTATTAGTATATTTTCAAATAGCTAGTACATTACTAGGAATATAAAAGTACATCTTTATGATGTACTTTCTTTTTCCATTAATTCTTCTATAACACTAATATCTATCTTGTATTCAGAAAAATTATTAGAATTTACACAAACAGGAACTGTTTCAATTTTATTTTTGGCAATGATATTTGATAAATCATTTGTAAGATTCTTTTTATTAAAATAGTATTTACCATCTCCATTTGGGCTAACATAAATAGTTCTTAAAATAAAATAAGGATTTTTTCCATATTAGAAGTAGGTGTTATATTTGTTATAATGGCAGTCTTTTTTACATAATCTTTTTTCATATTATCTGTTATCATTTTAACATTGAGTCCAATTATCATAAAAATAAGACCAAATATTATAAATAACCATCCAGCTATTCTAACCATATTCACTCACCTATTATCATTTTACCATAATAAATAGAAGAAAAAAAGAAGCTATTTTGCTTCTTCTGTTGCTCTTGTTTCTCTAATAACAGTTACTTTAATAGTACCTGGATATTGAAGTTGTTCTTCAATTTTATTCTTAATATCACGAGCAATCTTATGACTAGTTACATCATCTACTTCTTCTGGTTTTACTACTACACGTAATTCTCTTCCTGCTTGCATAGCATAAGATTTATCAACGCCTGTAATATCATTAGCAATACCTTCTAAATCATGTAATCTTTGAACATAATTTTCTAAAGAATCATTTCTAGCACCTGGTCTACTTGCTGATACAGCATCTGCTATCGCAACTAATTCAGAAATGATAGAAGTTGGCTCTGTATCCCCATGATGAGATTCTATCGCATTTACAATAATATCATTTTCTTTATAACGTTTTGCTAAAGAAGCTCCAAGTTCTACATGACTACCTTCCATTTCATGGTCAATTGCTTTTCCAATATCATGCAATAATCCAGCTCTTTTCGCTAACATTACATTTTCTCCTAATTCAGCAGCCATAATTCCTGCTAAATGTGCTACCTCAATAGAATGAGTTAAAACATTTTGACCATAACTTGTTCTAAATTGTAGTTTTCCTATTATTTCTATTAATTCAGAATCCATTTTAGTAATTCCAAGATCAAATAATGCGGATTCTCCATACTCCAGAATTTTAGCTTTCATCTCTTTTGCCGTTTTATCATAAATTTCTTCAATTCTTGCTGGATGAATTCTACCATCCTTAATCAAAGTATCAATAGTAATTCTTGCAATCTCTCTCCTAAGTGGATCAAAGCTTGATAAAACAATTGCTTCTGGAGTATCATCAATAATTAAATCAACTCCTGTTACCGCTTCTATTGTCCTAATATTTCTTCCTTCTCTACCAATGATTCTACCTTTCATATCCTCACTTGGTAAATCCACTACTGTTACAGTTTGCTCAGAAGCCATATCACTCGCATATTTTTGCATAGATGAAACTAATAAATTTTTAGCGTTTCTATCTGCTGCAAGAGATGCCTCTGTTTCTTTCTCTTTAATATAAGAAGCAATCTCTAAAGACATTTCTTCCTCTACTTTTTTCATAACAATTTCTCTTGCTTTTTCTTTCGTATATCCTGCTATTTTTTCTAACAGCTCATACTGCTGCTTTTTAATTTCTTCCACTTTTGCCTGTTCGTCTTGGATATCATTTTGTTTATTAATCAGATTATTTTCTTTTTCTTCTAACAAAGCCTCACGATTCTGTAAAGATTGATCGCGTCTATCTATACTTTCTTCACGAGAATCTAAACGTTGTTCTGTCTTCTTTATCTCTTCTTTCTTTTCACGAATTTCCTCTTCTACCTTTTTAGATAGTTGATTTGCTTCTTCCTTTGCTTCCGCTAAATAATCCTTTTTTATTTTATCTGCCTCTAATTTAGCATTTCCTAATATATTTTCTACACTCTCGGCTGTCTTAATTCCTCTTATATAGTTAAATATAAACATTACAATTATTCCAACAACAAGTCCAATTAGGACTAGCAAAATGGAGATTAAAATACTTGGCATTTAAATTCCTCCATTTCTAATATGAAGTGATTATCAATCACTCTACTACTATTTTAAAATGGATTGCATTAGATGTCAAGTAAAAAAGCAAAAGGTTTCCTTTTGCTTTTATTCCTCTTCTGGAGTTCCAATTGATAAGGCATCATTTTCAGCATAATATTTTCTAACTTGTTCTTCAATTTCAGCACTTTTGTCAGGATTTTTTCTTAACCATTCCTTAACATTTTCTTTACCTTGTCCAACTTTTTCACCTTGATAAGCATACCAAGAGCCACTTTTTTCTAAAATACCAGCCTCTACTCCTAAATCAACAATCTCTCCTGTAATAGAAACACCCTCACCATACATGATATCAACAGAGCAAGTTTTAAATGGAGGTGCCATTTTATTTTTTACAACTTTAATATTGGCACGACTTCCTGTAATCTCAGTTCCCGTTTTAATTTGCTCTCCTCTTCTAATTTCTAAGCGAACAGACGCATAGAACTTAAGAGCACGGCCACCAGGAGTAGTTTCTGGATTTCCATAAAACACACCAACTTTTTCACGTAATTGATTAATAAAAATACAAACAGTATTCGTCTTATTAATAACACCAGATAATTTTCTTAAAGCTTGACTCATTAATCTTGCTTGTAAACCAACGTGAGAATCTCCCATTTCTCCTTCAATTTCTGCTTGAGGAACTAAAGCGGCAACAGAGTCAATTACGATTACACTAATTGCCCCACTTCTAACAAGTGCCTCACAAATTTCAAGAGCCTGTTCCCCATTATCTGGCTGACTCAATAATAATTCATCTATATTTACCCCTATTTTAGCAGCATAAAGTGGGTCTAAAGCATGCTCTGCATCAATAAAAGCAGCACGTCCTCCTTTTTTTTGAGCTTCTGCAATAGCATGTAACGCAAAAGTTGTTTTACCACTAGATTCAGGTCCATAAATTTCTATAATTCTTCCCTTTGGATATCCACCAATTCCAAGTGCTGCATCTAGAGCAATCGAACCACTAGGAATCGTATCTATTTTTTGATGCTCATGTTCTCCTAATTTCATAACAGCACCTTTTCCAAATTGTTTTTCAATATCTGCCATTACTTGATCAAGAGTTTTATCACCAGATGTCTTTACCATATTTTTTCCTCCTTCAATTGTTTATGTCCTCATTATACTACGCACAAAAAAAGTTGTCAATAGTTTTATCGAACAAATGTATCCTAAATTTACAAACTTATTGTTCAACTTTTTTAACTTTTAACAACTTATATTTTCTCTTTTTAAAATTTTTCCTTATTTTTTTTGCAATAAAATAAAAAGCAACCAAATAAATACTATTTATAATTATAGAAGAAATAATACTTTTATAAAAAATCTTTGTACTCCAACTAGAGAAACCTAATACTACAAAAAAGAAACAAAGAAGAATTCGATAAATTAGAATATTCATAATTCCCACTAGATAACTATTAACTACACTAATAGATAGTCTATCAAAAAGAATGGGAATAAAATAAGCAATTCCTAAAAAACATAAAACATTAAAAAAAAGAATATTACTATAACAAATATCATAAAAGAAACCTAATGCACCACTAATTATAAAGTAATTTTTTTTCTTTTCTGAAAAAAAAGGATAAATAATTACTAAGGAAGAAAGTGTAATAAGTGGACAACAAACAGTATTCATATCCACACAACTTAAAAGAATTCCATCTAGTAGAAAGGAAAAGAGAAGTATAATAGCAATTATCATGATTGTTCTCCTTCACGAATTAAAATAGTTATGAATTTCATATCTTCTACCTCTAAAGCTGATTTTGCATAAACGATTTTAGCTAAATCAAAACTATCTGTCTCAATATCTAATACAGTACCAATTAATAAACCACTTGGGAATCTATCCCCTAACCCTGTTGTTGTCACTTTAGAAGAAACAGGAATTTCCACATAATCACTAATTCCTTCTACTAAATATACTTGTTTTTCTTTACTATAGCCAGTTAATAAACCATAAGCATACTTTTTATCAGATAATTGAATCTTCACAGAAATAGGATTTGAAAAATTAGAATTGGTTAACAGTTTTACAACACTAGTTGAATTGCTAACTTGTGAAATATAACCTACTAATTCTCCATTTCCCATAACGGCCATATCTTTTTTTATACCATCATTAGAGCCCTTATCAATTGTAAACGAATCTAACCAATAGTTCATATTACGATTAATGATTGTAGCATGAACTTTTTCATAATTAGATAAAGACTTATCTAAATCTAGTATTTTCTTTAAACTTTCATTTTCTTCTTTCAATTCGCGGATAGATTCTTCATATTGTTCTAAAGTAGTATATTCTTCCATCATTTCCTCATATTTTTGATAAATTTCTTCACTACTTTTTAAAACTTCCCATTTATCTTTTACATATCTAACAGGAGTTCCCAGTATATTTCCTATGGTAAGAACAGTATCTTTTATCCCCTTTTCAATAAAAGTTAATTCTCTTTCTTTTGAAATGGAATAAGCAGTTACCCATAAAAGAAGCATTGCAATAACAACACTTACCAAGATAATATACTTTTTTCTATTTTCTTTTTTAGGATTCATACATTCACCTAGCACTTCCTATATCATTATTTTCTAAAAAACTATAATAGTTTTTCTTTCCTACAATAATATGATCTAAAACTTTAATATCTAATAAAGCTCCTACTTTCACTAATTTTTCTGTTATCTCTAAATCTTCTTTACTTGGAAATACATTACCAGTTGGATGATTATGAACACAAATAATAGCAGCAGCTGAAAGTAAATATGCCTCTTTAAATATTTCTCTTGGATGAACAACACTATAATTAGAAGTTCCAATAAACAACAATTTATCACGAATGATTCGCTTAGCATTGTCTAGATATACAACATAAAAATGTTCTTGCCTTTTATTTCCTAATTTTAGTTTATAATACTGATAAACCATGGAACTACTTGTTAATTTTTGATTTCTAAGTTCAGTATCTATATCTTCTATTCTCTTAGATAATTCCATAGAAGCAAGAATAGTACAAGCTTTTGATTTTCCTACACCTTTCATAGAAACTAATTTTTCATAAGTAATCTCTTTTAAATCTGCTAAAGAGGAAAGAGAGGCAAGAATTTCTGTTGATAATTCTTTAGAAGATCTATCTTTGTATCCAGATTTCAAAAGAATCGCTAATAGTTCTTCATTAGATAAATTTTCTACACCATAATACTCTAATCGCTCATAAGGACGCTCTAATTCAGGTAATTCTTTAATCTTCACTACCATGAACAATTTCCTCATACTTTTCTAACACTTGACTATTAATAGAAGAAATAACAACATCATCTTCAGTCGTAGATAAAATCGCATCATAGTTTTCTAATTCTTTTAAAAACTCTTTATTGGTAACTAAATATTCCTCTGTAAAAGTATTATAACCCAAAGAACTATAATAATTACTTAATTTAATTAAATTTTCTGAACTTTTTGTAATCCCTATATAAACATCATACAAATCTCCATTTTGTTTATAAATATAATTCGTTAGAGAAAGAGTAGCTTTTTCCATTTCTTCTTCATTTTGATAAGAATTATATTTTATAAAATAGAGCATTTCTCCTGTATTCGAAGTAAATTTAATACCTTGATAAGAATCGTATTGTTCTAAAAAAGATTTTGCTAAAAAAAACCCTACAAATAGTGCAATGAATATAGAGAATAAATATTTTTTCATACTATCACCAGTATCATTGTACTAAATCAAATAGTCGTATTTTGTCGTATATAATTTTGAATTATTCAATATAGTAGTATATATATTCCTCCTTAGAAAGTCAATATTTTTTAGAAAAAAAAGAAGTACCAATGTACTACTTTCTATTTTGAGGACAAAACTTTTTAGAAAACTCTTGAGCTAAAGATTCTAAGTATTCTTTTTTCTTTAATTTGGATAACCATCTTTCAGGGATATTTTCTTTTCCGTATAAAATTCCATTAATAGAGCCCGTAATAGCACCAACTGTATCAGTGTCCTCTCCCAAATTAACAGCCATTACTACAGCGCTTTCATAATCTGAATTTTTAAGTGTTGACCAAATACTAGCTTCCAAAGTAGATACTACATATCCACTAGATTGAATAGAATCTTCTTCTAAATTAGGTAATTCCTTAGAAAAAATTCTATGATAAGCATCTATTGCTTCTTTTGGGTAATAATTCTGGTAATTTGAAGGAGATAAATGAAAAAATGCTTCTTCCTTACTTTTTCCATTCAATAAGTCCATAATATAATCTGCATAAATCTGGCATCCAAGTAAACTAATGGAATGAGCATGTGTAAGAGAAGATACCTCATCTATTTTTACTCTCAACTCTTCTCTAGACATTCCTTGATAATATCCATAATAAACAATAGGGAGAATTCTCATTAAAGAACCATTTCCATTACTTCTAACATGATTTTCTCCACATAATAGAGGACTTTTTCCCATCTGATAATTCATAAGAGCATTTCTAGTTGTAATTCCAATATCAAATAATTGATCAGTTGCTGTATAATTTGCCTTTTGATACCAATCAATAAATTTGTCCATAATATCCGAATAATCTATTTTTTCTTTTTCTGTAATAGAATCAAGAGTTGCGATAGTCATAGAAGTATCATCACTCCAAGTTCCCTCTGGAACTTTATGACTGCCATAACCTACCATTTCTTTTAGTTTGTTTGACTTTTTTCTCATTGTAAATTCAATAGGAACACCTAAAGCATCTGCACATGCAAAACCTAGGATTCCATCTTCTACTGAATTATTCATAAATTCCTCCTACTTCTTTTTCCCCTCTTCATTTTCTCTTTCTTCAGGATGTTCTCTTAAATATAATTCCCTTTTCATTCTAATAATTAATTTTTGTTGTTCTAAAGGGAGCGGATTACCATTTTTATCTACCATATTTAAATCGCCTTCTTGGAAGAAAAAGTAATTTTCTTTCTTCGCTTTTTCTGTTTCCCTTTTTCTAGCTTTTTCCATAATATCTCCCATATCTTCTGTAACTAACATTTTTTCATATAAGAATTTATAATCAATATCTTTTGTTACTTGATAAATTTTATCTAAGCTTCTTTTTATCTCATCATTATGTGTTTCATTATAAAGCTCAATTAAAGCTCGAAAAGAATCAATATCACTTTCAGCTCCACTTAATAAAATTGTTAAATAGTTAATATCTTTCGTACAAAGATATAAAGTTTTATAATATTCTGCTAAAGCGGGAAGAGAGAAATTTTCTTTATTTGTTTTCTTTAAAATTTCTCCCCCATTAAAATATTGAAAATAAGGAAAATAATTGATTGCTCCGCTATTTCCAGATAAATAGGCTCTAGCAAGCCTTTCTTCTATTTCTTTTCTTTCTTCTTCTGTTAAAGCATCTAAAGTTTGTGGATGAAAATGAAATTCTGGTCTATTACTTCTTAAAATAGAATTTAATTTCTTATATGTTTCTGTCATTCTTTCCCCCCATTAAAATAATATATTAAAAATATCTTCTGTCAAATTATTTTTAAAAACAGTAAATGCAATTTTATTCTTACCTGTTGTTATATTGTTCATTAAAGCCGTAATAGTATCAGTAGTATCAAAATATGTAAAATTTTCATTTAAAAATTTAGCAGCTATTAAGCCTTTAAATTCTTCAAATGCCACTTCATAAGAATAAGTAGAACCATAATTTGCTATCAATTGTCTAAAATAATCTAAATCTATTGTAACAGAAGAGTATTTAGAAGTAAATACATCATCAGAAAGGACTGCTTCTAGTGTTAATGTTTTAATGTTTTGATTTTTCAAAATTTCAGCAAACTCTACATTTTTAAAAATATTGCCAAATGGACCACCAATATCTTCTACTCCTGGGAAAATAAACTTTAAACTATCAATAGTTTTTCCATCTGCTGTTTTCATTTGACATAAATCACGAGCAAATTCTTCCGATAATAAATTCCATAAAGTTTCTAATTGTGGCGTAGAAAAACTATTACTATTCCAATTAGCAAACACTAAATCTAAGAAATACAAACCTTCTCCTATTGTCGAATTCTCAATCGTAGTAAATTGTGTATTCAGTTGACTGCAATCTACTTTACTCCATAAAACAGGAGGCTTACTTAAATCGTAAATTGCTACCTTACCTTTAATATAAGGAGACAATAATTCAACAAAATGTTGCCAATTTAATTCATGATTATTAATTCCTTCGTTAACAAATGCATCTTTTGAACCTATTAAGGCATTTAATAAATTTTCAACAACAGTTACATCTGTAATTTCAAATGTATTTTTCATTGAACTTTGAAGTTCTTGATAAGCATGCTCATAAACGCATTCTCTTAAATCTTTATCCTCAAACAATTTTTCTATCAATTCTGTTTTTATATCGCTATCCAATTCCAGACCTGTTAGATTTAATAAATAATAATATTTACTATCACTATCTAAATTTCCTAGATAAGTAAGTAAGGTTGTATAAGTTTCAAATGGATAATGTTGTAAACTTTTTTCTAACATTTGTTTCATAAAATCTTCAGTAATAAAACTAGACATATCAGACGATAAGACGGAATCAATTAATTCATAATCAAATAGGCCATTCTGCTCCATTAACTTTAAAGAAGATGTAATATAATACTCTACTGCTGATTTTAATTCTTGACGATTGTAACCAGAAATATCTATTTGTTCATTCAAAACATCCACTAAAATATTACTATTTAAAGCTATAGCATTTAAAATGTTTAAAGGAATCATAGTACTAGTAATGTTTAATTCTTCAAATACATTTACTAAAGTTCCAGGAGAAACTGCATTTTCTGCTCCTGTTATTGTATAGCCAAATAACATAGATTGTTCAAATTCTGATAAAGCTTGTAAATCTGGGTCTACAGAAACTGTTGATTGTTGAACTGAATTATTAACTACATTAGTATTAGTAACAGTAGAATTTGCTGTCATTGTACTTAAATCTGCAGCAATATTATTTACTACTATAGCATCTATTACTATTTTCTCAACACCATCAATGTTTTGTTTAGAAACATTCTCAATCATTAATTCTTGACCACGTCCTAATAAGAATTCATTTTCAGTATTATAGAAATCTGAAAGCTGGTTTACATAAGCACCAGTCGTTCCTGCTGGGGCTTTTATTTTAAAAACAACTTCATAAGATTGATATTTTGCAAAAGAACAATCATAAGATGGAGAAGTACTCATATATCCCAAATCTATATAAGTTTGACCTATTAATGCCTGCAATCCAGCATAGTCATGAATTCCTAAATGATTAAATGCACCAATTTGTACACCTCTCCAAAGAATTGTATCTTCTACTAAAGTAAATTTTGCAAGTGCACTATCAATAGATTGAATAATATTGTAATAATAACTAGACACATTTTTAGTTCTTAATTCTGCATTAATTTGCATATAATTACTCTTAGTATATAAATTGATTGCATAAATTTCTTGTGAGGTTAAAGTAGAAAGCCATCTTCCTTCTACAGTATTTTTTAAATAGTTATCAAATTCTTTCTGCTCTGCTAATGTTAAAGTATTTCTAAATTCTAATAAGGTGAGTGGCGTACTACTTTCAATATTATTTTTCAATCTTCCCCTAACATTACTAGGCACATCTCCAAAGAAAGCAGCTAAACTGGCTTTGTTCTTAAACTTTTTAAAATTAGAATCATCTACTTGAATACCTTGATTAACATCTTGACTAACAAATTGTCCTAAATACTGTTGAATTTGTTCTGTTGTTAAGCTAGATAAGTCTAATAAAGAAGTATCTATTTTTTGAATATCTATATTCTGTAAAATTAAAAGAGTCATATTATTAGAAAATATATAATTTTTAAAATCTTCTAAATCAAATTTTCCAATTTCATAACGAACATTATTATCACGGGTAAGTACAAAAATATCTCCTGTATTTAAATAGTCTTCCATTATTTTAGTTGCATCTTTAAAACCATATTTATCTATTAAAGTTTTAAAAGCTAGCACAATAGCACTTTCATAATCAGCATCAGTATATTCTGAAAAAGTATCTGTAAGGTTAATACCAAATATATTAGAAAGTTCTAAAGCTGTATATTTTGTTAAAATATTAGTAATGTTAGACTCTAAATTAGCACCATGAACATAATAATTATAAAGCAATAATTGAATATTAGCACTAGCACCATATGTTTTAACAATTTCATTTTGAATATTTGTGATATCTTTAGAAATTAGATAATCTGAAAAAATAGTTTGAATGCTTTTTCCATTATACATTCCTTGTAAATAAGAATTTAAGTTTTCCATCGTAAATTTACTAATTTCAAAACGTACATTATTATCCCTAGTTAATAAAAATTTATCGCCTGTTTTTAAATACTCCTCAAAAATTTTAACAGCTTGATTAAGACCATATTTTTGAATAAGCGTATCCATGGCAGTTTCAAAAGACTGCTTATAATGCTCTAAACTATACATAGTAGCAGTATTATTTAATTCTTGAAGATTTAATACACTAAGAAAATCTGATACTGTATATTTATCTACATAGTTAGCTAAAGATTCATCCAATTGAGCACCATAAATAAAATGCTCATAAATAATTTGTTCAAACGATTGAGAACCATACTTCTCTTGTGCAATATCCATAATCATATTAAGTTCATTTTGTAAATAATATTTAGAAAATAATTTATGAACATTTAAAGAACCATCAGAACTATTACTTACATAATTTCTAAATCCTTCTATTCCAAACTTTGTAATATCAAAACGAATTCCATCATCACGAGTTAATAAAGTTTCTTTACCTGTATACAAATAATCACTCATAATTTTAATGGCATTTGTTAAACCATATTTCTTAACTAAATTATCTATTGCCTGTGGAATAATTTGATAATAGTCTGAATAAGTATACATTTTAGATTTTGCCAATAAAGATTTAAATCCAACAATTGCATACATTTCATTAGCCGTATATTTTGATAAAAGCTGTTCTAGTTCACTATCAATATGAGCACCATATACATAGTATCCCACTAAAACATCTTGAAATTTATATCCATATTTATCAGAAATCATTTGAGAAATAGTATTAATATCTAATGATAACTGAGTAAGCCTATTAGATTTAAAATATTGTAATAATAGTTTCTTTCTATTAGGAAAAGCATCTAAAGCAGCTTGGTTTGTTAAATAAAGGGAAACACTATCTGCAAAATCTTCTAAAGGAGATTTTGAATCTATTGCATAACTAGACACCCCTTCTTTTCCACTAATTTGAAAATCTGATTGCATAGCATTCTGCCATAAAGTAGAAGTACTAATTTGACCATTTGTAAGTCCCCAACTTGCTGCACATGCAGTATCATAACAATGAGCTGCCTCATGTGCTAATAACTCTAAAGTTGGTATACCTGTCCACAAATTAATAATACCGCTACCACCTGTTGCTGCACTATTAAAATTATTAGTATTATAATTTAATTCCCAATAAATATCAGCAGGATTATATGTATCATAAAAGTTTACTTCCTTTATTTGTTGTTGTAGAATTTCAGGTAACAAAGAAAAATTATTTTCGAACTGAGTTAAAAGTTGATTTTGCATAGCAACATCCATTTTAGTTGAAAAATTAATTTTAAATCCGTAAGTCGAATTATAGCGAATATTAAAACTAGTAGTTGCATCTAACCTTGCTTTTGCATAAGAACTTACAATCTTAGAAGCATCTTGCACACTATATCCATTTGCCAAAAGATAAAAATAGGCTGCTCTTGTATATTGCTTTCCAATATTCTTTTGATCAGGAATAGCAAAACTTTGATCAATCAATCTCATCGCTGCAGATACAGCTAATGTTTCATTTTGAATAGTCGGCATCTGCTCATATTGAATAAGTAAATTCATAATTGTTTGCTGTTGTTTTGCCGTTAAAGGCAGATTAGAAATAAAATCATAAGTACCTGTATTCGCGTTTGTATTGGTATTCGCATTTTGCTTTCCTACTAATTTATTAAAAATATCTTTCAAAGATGGAGCTTGATAATCATTTACTGTTTCTATATTATTTCCAATATTTGTTTCACTAACATTTTTAAAAATACTTTCTAATGTTACTGAAGAATCATACCTCTGATAATTATTTACTGCGTCTTTTATCGCAAATAATGTTCCTATATTCATTTTAGATATCTGCTCTTGCGTTAGATTTCCTGCTAAGGCATTAATACACGCTGTTTGATATCTACTATCGATTCCTAATATACTCGCTATTATTTGATTTCTTTGGGTTTGTTCTAATGTTGTTAAGCCTGCTACTTTATATTCTGTATTGATTGCTCTTGATACTGCTCTTGATACATTAAATTCGGATACCCCTATTCTTCCAGCTCCGAATATTCCTCCTGATAAGAATCCTCCTGCAAAGGCTTGTTTGATTTGGTCATGATATTCCTCGTTGGCTAATCTTCTTGCTTCTTCTTCTCCCATTCCCTCTAACATGTGATTATAGATACTTAAGTTATAGTTACTTAATTCTCCTGCCATCATCTCATCTATATAATGATTCAATATTTCTGTACAGAGCTCTTCTTCTCCTTCACAGAGTCCTTGACTAATTACTCCTAGGGCTAAATACCCACTATTGATTGCTATTTTCTGTAATGTTGGATTACTTATATTCGCTGTTAATCTTCTTACCATATTTGCTGAAGCATCCCCTAATGCTCCTTCTAAGTTTATTAAATGACCTACTGAACAGCTTTCCATTAAGGTTTCTACTGTTGCTGATGAAAATGCTAGCAATACTGCTTTATCATCACTTAATCCTCTATTTAAGGCATCGTTTAAAGTACTTACATAGGCTCTTGAGCCCATCAGTGTCGCACTTATTGTTGTATTGGCTATTGTTGTTGCTGCTGTGCTTGTCACTCCTGCTGCTCCCATCAATCCTCCTGTTGCATAACAGGCGGCTATTAAGGTTATCGAATCTGCCATACTCATTCCTGTATTATATAAAAATGCCCATCCTTCTCCATAGTTTTCATAGATATCTTGACTTACAGCTTGTCTAAACGTATCTCCCATACTATAGACTTCTACTCTTCTAATTTCATTTCCTGTTATTACACTTCCTAAGGATACAAATGCTGCATTCATTCCTTCAAATGGCGTAATAAATACTGAGCCTATAGATGCTAATACGGGATGCTCTTTCGCCCATTCTGCATCCTTCTGTTGTGTATCCATTAACCATCTATTATCTAACTCATCTGATATTTTTACTAAATAGTCATAGGCTGCTTCTGCTCCTTCTGTATTATAGATATAGTTAAATACCTCTATTTCATCTGCCTGCATAAATGGTATCCAACTATCATAATTTTTTAAGGTCGCATCACTTATTGATATTTGTACATAAGAGCCACTACTAAATATAAATCCACTAGAACATGTAAAATCTCCTGTTTTATTAATAATGGCTGCGATTACTGCCATTCCATCTTCTTTTCCTACATATCTTGTTGCTGCCATTCCATCTGATGTATAGTATAATTCTCCCGTTGTACTTGTACTTATTTCACTTGCTCTTTCTCTTAGTTCTTCATTCATTCCACACTTATCCATAAAGTTTGGTTGATGAATATACGTATCTACATTTTCCATGTAGTGGTCTAACTCTTGATTGACATAATTTAGGATTGCCTCTTCTTGTAATTGTCTTGTTGTTAACTCATCTATTTGGGCTTGATATTCTGCTATCTTATTTTCTCTAGCAGCCATAGCTTTATCTTTTTGGGCCTCTATTCTATCATACAAAGCTGTTTGTTCTTCTGTCCACTCCCATTCATACGCTGTATAGTTTTCTTGCCACCACAATATTCCTCTTGCTTTTTCTACTTCTACTAAGCTACTTCTTATTTCTTCTAAATATTTACTATCTTTATAGACGTCATTATAGTATATTGGAGTCGCTCCATAGTATCCTCCTGGAAAATAGGGATTATAGCTATATTCATATCTTGTTACTCCGTTTTCATCTTCATAGGACCATCCTACAATGTAGGTTTCTGCTATTTCGTCTATATCTCCTCCATACATTAATAATGCCACTAATAGTCCATAGGCTGCTTCTTCTTCTGTAAAATCAAATTCATATTGTAATTCTCTTTTTGCTTGTATCTCTCTTTTGGTTTTATTAATATCTGCTTCCAAGTCTTCTATATTTGTAAATTCAGAACCTAGACTCATTAGATAGCTAGATTCATAAATTTTTCTTCTTCTTGTCCCGTCTGTATCATTTTCTATTTCTTTATATAAATCTTCTAATGTGATTTCCCCTTTTAATAATCTCTCTATATCTTTATCTATAAATCCACAATTTCTAAGTTCTTGTCGTACTTCCTCTATCATTTCCTCTGTAATTACTATTTGGGGCTCTTGTACTGTTACTTGTGAGGATTGATTTTCCGCTAAATAGTTCTCATAATCAAAACTATCCACTTCTCCATAATCAATTTCCGCGCCTGTTGTACTCATACTCGCTCCTGTTGCTGTATGAGTTAAATTAGACTGGGTATAGTCATAATGCTCTACATTGGTGGCTCCACTTCCTTTAAATTGTACATTAAAGTTTCCTGCCATTTTTTCACCCCAGTCTACTATCTATTCTATATATTAGTATACCAATTTTTACTTTTTTTCGCAATTAAAAAAGCATAATAATTTATGCTTTCCGATGCTCTTCTCCTTTTTCTTTTTCTGACTCTTCTTCACCAATATTGGCAAATGTTTCATTAATAAGTTCTCCATTTTCATCATATTCTCTAACAATTGCTTTAACGGCATGAACTTTATCAACGGTATTTCCTTTTTCATCAAAATAAAATATTTCACTTTTACGATTTTTCATAGCCTCTAAATTTCTATAGTAGCTTGCCATAATGTCATCTCTATTATCATTCATACTATTCACCAAATTTCTATTCTTCAAATGAGCTATTCTTCTCTAAAGAAACATTCATAGAAGAATTCATATTTAAATTTGCTCCACTTTCTGTGTATTCTGCCTTTTCTAAATGAATACCACTATTTCCTACTGAATTTAAAGTACTAGAAGAAGTATCAAATTTCTCTACTTTTATACTTCCTATAGAGCCAATATTGCTAGAAGCACCGACAGTACCTTTCGTAGCAGAATAATCATCTTTTGATTTTGTTAGTTCTATATGAGAAGTACTACTTAAATGACTATCAGCATTAGAATAGTCCTCTTCCTTATTATTAGAAAGATTCATATTAACTTCTGTATGAAGAGTATCCCCATTTAGTTCATAATCCTCTTGTTTATTTTCTATAACATTCGAATTAGTACCAACAAAAGAGGAACCTTCTGCTTGATAGTTTTCATCGCTTACAATAGATGCTTCTTTGCCTGTTATATTTATTCCTTGCTGATTTTTTTGATATTCAACTTGCTCATTCGTTTGAGCAACAGTTTCTTTCCATTCTAAAGGAGTCTCTACTGCTACATTATCATTTACTTTTTCCACTTGAGCATCTACCGATTCTGTACTTAAATTAGAAGAATTTATTCCAAGAGTAGCACTACTATCAACTTTAGAAGGAGAAATCTCTCTTTTTTCCAATACTTTCATATCAGAACTATTTCTATTATTTAATCTTTGGCTAAATACATCTCGATAATCTTTAACATAAGAAACAGGCGTCCAATTATATTTTAAATTATTATCTACAATAGTAATAGCATCATAAGATTTCATCTTACTAGTGGTTACTACTATTAAATCTTCTATTCCTCTTTGAATATTTTCCATACTGGTTTCTATATCCTCTAAAGAGCGAATACAACTTGTAATATTAGAACTTACCATTTGAATAGTTCTTGCAGCATTACATCCTACATAATTTCCTGTTATTTTTGATTTTGCAGTTTTCAATTCTTCTATACAAGAATGAAAAATACCAACTGACTTCTTACAATAATCTTCATCATAAGATAAATTTTTTTTAACATCTACGATTCCATTGGTACTTAATAGAGTATCTAAATTAGTTGTAAAAGTATCAATAGATTCTATGCAATGATAGAAAGTATCATGAAATTTAAACATTTCTTTTTCATCATGCTCTACACAATCAATAAATACAGAAGTATTATTATCGTTCCAATTACCATCTGCTGTTAAAGCAATTTTATATAAAGAATCTTGGTCCATTTTATACTGAGCATATTTTTCTTTCAAAATAGCATTTTCTTCTTGCATCTGGTGAATATTAATCTTAAATCTTGACATGACACTTCATCCCCTATTGATTCTCTAACTTTTCTAATTCTCTTATTTCATTTTCTAAAGATGGAAGAATATTTTGCTTTATAGTTCTTATTTGTTCTAATAATTTATTTTTTTGTTCTACAATTTCTTCCTTTTTATAGGTAACTGTATTAACACTAATAGCTGAAGCGTTGCTTTCTAAAGCTTTGGTTAAATTATCACAAACATGATTAAGATGATTTAATACCTCTGTCATCTTTTCTTTCAAATTTTCTAATTTTTCTATAGAGTCCATAAATTCCTCCTATTCTTAAATAAGTACTAAACACGTTAGTACTTATTTAAGAACAACAAAAATTGTCGTTCCTATTTCTTATCTAATATCTGAAACTGCTTGGTCTACTTGATTTCTAGCATTATCAATACTTGAAGAAGCATCTGTATCTGCTGATGAGTATCCAGAATCTGTTAAAGTATCTAAAGCTTGATAAATATCTTCAATATCAGTTGATAATCCTTTAACAGCATCTCCTACTGCAACGATGAAATCATTTACCTTTTGTCCTTGGCTACCTAAGAAAGCCTTATTAGAATCAATACTTGTATAGATTGCTGTTACATTTGATTTAATAGCTGAAGTATAACCATCTATAGAAGCTTTGATTGTAGAACCTCCACCACTTTGTAAACCTAAATTTTCTCCTTGGAAACTATTTTCATTTAGTTTTACTGTAGAAGCCATATCATAAGTTTGAACAGCTGGAATAGTAAATTCAAGTGTAGAATTTGCTACTTGAGAATCTCCTTCTCCTCCTTGCATTCTGTTATTATTTTGGAAATCTCTCCAAGATTCTCCTAATGCTGAAATTGTTTCAAGTGTTGCTTGAATTAAATTTGTTGTATTATTGTATAATGTGTTCATTCTTTTTGCTAATTTAGCTTCATAGTCTTGCTCGTCGACACCTTTCCAATTTGTTTGCATTACAGTAGAAACTTGAGGCCATCCCTCTGACATATATTCTCCTAATTTGTTATATGTCTTTGCTACTTCTTCCATCAATGCGTTAATCTCAGCCGGATTATAACCAACAAAATCTGCCATATATTTTTTTCCTCCTTTTCAGATTTTTTACCGAGGGGTAACATTATTCAGTACTTCTCGTATTGTATCATTTTGAGAATGATAGCTCTTAATTACTTCTAGTAAAACAAAAGAATATTTATCATTATTCTGTTTTACTCGTTCAAACTGACTTATTTCTTCTTTTATCTTATCGGTCAAAAACATTAAATCAGTTCCACTAATCGTATCAGAAAGTTTCAAAAATTGTTTACCAACTACATCTGTTTCATCTTCAATAGTAGTTGCAAATTCTTGAATCTTTTGTTTAACGCTATCTAATCCCTCTGAGTCAATACCTCTCATATCTACACCTCTATTATAAAAATATCATATTTTAAATGGGAAAGTCAATTAAAATAAAATAACTTTGCTGCCATTTTTTATATTTGTATCTCTAACAACTGTATTGTCTGGATAAATACTTCCTGATAGAGCCTCTATTAAATAATGCTCATCAGCAAGCTCAAAAGAACTATCTGATAAATCATAAACAGCTTTCATCAGTAATTCTTTTACTCTTGCCATTCTTTCATTAACAGGAATATAAACATCATACGTCTCTAATAACTTAGGAACATAAACATTAACTAAAATTTTATTCTTCATGGGCATCACCATCATCATTTACTAATTTTACTAAAGTCGCATTACTATTTTTGAAAATCCATGCATATTCCTCAGTAATTTTTTCTTTGTATTTTTTATTCATATCTGCAAGTTTAATAACAGGTTGCTCCATTACTCCAGAGCCAATCCAAATACCATTAGTATTCATTACTAAACTACTATACCATCCTTCAAAAGCAAATTTTTTAAGTCTAAATGCAGATTCAATAAATACAACACTTACATTTTTAGATTGTTTAATCTTATCAAAGAATTTTGTAATATCTGTAGAGAGAACTTCTGCTTTGAATTTTTCTAAACCAATAAGGAAGAATACCAATTCTCTTTGAGTATTAGGCATCTTTTCATCAATATATTTCATAACAGTTTCTAAAACTGAAGAATAATCCGTATCATAGTAATTTACTCTATCCCCACGAATAGCTTCAAAAGTTCCTTCTGTATCTAATACAATAGAAATCATATTTTCATTTCTAGTTAAGACAGAAAGAATACTTTTGGTAATTCTGATACAGCTTTCTATTTCATTAGCAGATATAATAGTCGCTTTATCCTGCTTTAAATTATAACGATAAGTACTTAAATCATCCCTAATAAGGCCAAGTGGCATACTCTTAACATCATCATCTGGATTTTCAATCATACTTAAGCTAATCTTTTCAGGTAACACTGGTACACTAGTTGGTTTATAAGGGTTTCTCTTTTCTAGTTCTTGTGAGACTACTTTAATATGCTCAATTAAAAGTTCATCCTCACAAATACTAGCTGTTTGGAATTCATATGCTAATTCCTCTTTAAATAAACCACGACCTGGGAAATCACTTGGATAGACATTACCAATTTTTCCTAAAATATTTGTATAATCATTTTTATCATTCATATCTAAAACAAATACATGATTGAAATTTCTAACAAGTTTACTATACATTCCAGAAGCTGTACTAGCAGTAATAATCATAATGACTCCATATCTTTTTCCTTCACGAGCTATCTTAATTACTAATTCCTCATAGTTCAAATAACTTTCTTTAAAGGAATCATAGTTATTGATAATTACTGTATAAATTGGTAATTTATTTCCACTACTTTTACAGTATGTTGCATAATCTCCATTATATTCGGAAAATAACTCTTTTCTTTTTTCAATTTCCCTATCAATAATCTTAAATAGTTTTTCTAGTTTCTCTGTTTCATTAGAAAAAACAATATCACCTACATGTGGTAACTTAGAAAATACTCTTAATGATTCTGAACCAAAATCAAAAATATAGAAATTAATATCATTCGTAGAATAAAGAGTACTACAAGAATAGATAATCGATTTCAATAACATTTCTCTACCGATTCCCGCTAAACCGTAAACAATCGTATTTCCATCTGCATCCATTTTTAAAGATAAAATATCTTGTCTTTGACTAGATGGGTCATCATATTCTCCTATGATAGCTGTAACATCATTTGGATTTACTTTCACTTGATATTTAGGAAGTAAATCTTTTACATAAATTTTATCTGGTATATTTTCTAACCAAAGAGTTCTTGCATGAATATCTTCTCTCATCGCAATTGCTGTTATATATTTTAAAATATTAGATAATTCATCCCCTTTAGATTCTTGACGTACTTTATTACTATCACTTTCAACTACCTTTGTAACATCTGCTACATTATCAATAAAGACTAAAGAGCGATCTACTTCTTTGGTTGCCAAATTTTTAGGAATATAAGGAGAACCTGCCCAACCTGATTGTCCTAAAACAAAGATTTCATTGTAACCCACTTGTAAATAGAAACGTCCAGCATTTGTAATCTCTGCCGCATTTGGGCATTTAATCATTTCATTACTATCCGCTTTATCTTGTACCTTTAAACATACTCTAAATTTTGTATTACTCCAAATTTGGTCATTAACGACTCCACTAGGTTTTTGTGTTGCTAAAATTAAATGAACCCCTAAAGAACGTCCAATACGGGCGGCACTAATTAAATTATCCATAAATTCAGGTTGCTGACTTTTTAATTCTGCAAACTCATCGCAAATAATAAACAAGTGAGGAATTGGTTCAGATAACTTTTTCTCTCGAAAGAACTTTTGATATTTATAGATGTCCATAGTACTTTCTCCTAATTCATCACGGGCATCATTAAATTTTTGCTGTCTTCTTTTTAATTCACTATCAATACTAACTAAAGTTCTATTTAATTCATTCTTATCAAGATTCGTAATGGTACCAGCTAAATGTGGAAGACGAACATTATTCTTTTTATTTTCAAAAGCTCCAGCAAGCCCTCCACCTTTGTAGTCAATTAGAATAAATGCAACTTCATTAGGACTATAGTTTAAAGCCATAGAAAGAATATAAGTAATAATAAATTCTGATTTACCACTACCCGTTGTACCTGCAATTAAACCATGTGGTCCATGGGCTTTTTCATGTAAATCCAAATAAATTTTATTTTCTAAATCATCAACACCAATTGTTGCCTTTAAAGACTTCGTAGAATCATTTAATCTCCATCTATTTAAAGTGTTTAACTGATCAATTTTTCCTACACTATACATATCTAAAAAACTTAAAGAAGTAGGTAAATTTCGGTAATCAAACTCAAATTCAATTGGAATATTGGCTAAAATACTCGCACATTCATGCATACTATAAATATTAGTAATTTCATCATTAAAATTTTGTTGATAGCTATTATCTAAGCTAGTAGATAATATCGTAGAACTACTTGGACCTAAATTAATAAAAGTCTCACACTCACTAGGTAATTTTCCTAATCTTGTCTCTTTAATAATAAATCCAAATCCATAATTTTCTTTAGAATTCATAATTTTTTCACTAATACCTAATTTTCGAATTCCTAAATAATTATCTGTTAAAATTAAATAATATGGTAAATAAGTATTATCTTCTGATTCATTCTCTACCTGTTCTTTAGCTGCATTAGATTCTACTCTTTTTATAAATTCCTGTTCTAAATAGTGACTAACCATCTTTTCTTCTTCATCATTCGTAGCAAAAAAACGAATACTCTTATCATTACTAAAACAATGAGGAAGTTTTTTTATGTATTCCCAATCACTAATATTAGATTCACTAGTAAATACAACAATCTTTAAATCATCATAACTATGAAAAGTAATTAATTGTAATAAAACATTATCAACAAAATCTTTTATCTTTGTTTCAATTCCCATAATAGCAGTTACTTTTTTATTATAAAAAGAATATCCTACGGGAGAAGAATTAATAATCTTAAAAGAATGAACTAAATTTTCAGCAGCATGTTTTACATCGTCCTCTTCTAAAATAAACTCATCTTCATTGAAATTAATTTCAGCATCTAGTGGTACATCACCAACTCCTACTCTAACTGTTAAAAAATCTTGTTGGGTAATTTTTCTTTCCCACAATACCCTTCTTCTATTTTTAATAATGTCATAACATTCTTTTAATTCCAATAAATTTTCATTTAATATCTGGCTCTGTGTTATTTTTTCCGCCTCTAATAATTTTCTTTTTTCTTCTAAATAATCACCATATTTATTTCTTCTTAATTCTTCTTTTTCCTTTGCTCTTTTTTTCTTATACTTTTTTGTTAGATTTGGCCATAATAACGTAGTTGTCATCATCGCGATTGCTACTACTAAAGTCGTCCAAGAATTAGCGAAAGTTGCTGTTCCATTACTTAATCGAAGCAATACGTTTAACAAAGAAACAGCTGATGTCATTCCCATCGTAAGCATTGGACCAAGCATTAAAATAAGAGGTAATTCTTCTTGTTTTTCTGGAGCTGGTGGTGGCGCTATTTTTAATTTATAAGTTGTAATAAATCTACGAAGACGTGGTGTTTTAAAGAAATAATCTTCATCATTATAATAATCCATTTCTTTTACTTCTTCATACTCATATTCCTGCTTTGGAATACTAACCAAAGAAAGATTTGGGATTTGTACTTTTACAAGACCATTAGGATTATTGATTAAAATTAATTTTCCAACTACTGTAATTAATAATCCCATAATAAAAATAGTATCCCCATTTTGTAGGTTCGCATGTTTTGATAATCTACCATTATTGACATAAACATAAGCTTGCTCAGCAATATTAATAGACCATACACCATTTTTCATAGAAAGTTGCGCATAACTACTATTAATCATAGTTGTTTGATAACAAATGCCACATTTGGCATCATTTCCTATTAATACATCTATATTACTGTTTACTTGATATAATCCCATAAAATGGTCATAATTATTCGTAATATAAATCATGTGTTTTCGCTTTTCATTTCCATAAATATAAAAATTATTTTCAACAATTGGTTGCTCTGCAATTGGACCATTTTGACTAATAATCCAATTAAATTGATTACTAACAAGAAACCATTGATTTCCTCTAGACTCAATATTAATTAATTTCTGTTCTGTATCTTTTGTATCTGTTATCCAAAAACTTCCCTCAATTACATTTGGCAAATCAAGAAAAGACAACCTATTTTCGTTTAGTAATACCACTTTCATATTCTTTCACCTATTCTGTAATAATATTATCATAATAGCCATTTATTTTCAATAAAAAGAGGAATATTTATTCCTCTAATTTTTATTAAATTAATATCCAAAACTTTGGTAAAAATATCATGAGACCAATAACAATGGAGATAATAGCAAGTACTAACACAGAACCTGCTGCTAAATCTTTCGCAAACTTTGCTTTTGGATGAATATCAGGCATTACTAAATCAATTGTTGTCTCTATTGCTGTATTCATAATTTCTGCAGAAATCACAATTCCAAATAAAACAATGCAAATCATCCATTCCACTAAAGAAATATGAAAATAAATTCCTGCCATAACTACCAAAGTCATTACAAATACATGAATCTTCATATTTCGTTCTAAAAAGAATGCACTAATAATTCCTTCACCAGCATAATGAAAACTTCTAACTAAACTTTTATTAGGAGTTTTTTCTGAAGATTCTTTTAATAAAATAAATATCAAAGTATACCCAATCCCTAAACAAAATCCTGATAAAACATCACTAGCATAATGAACACCTAAATAGATTCTACTAAATCCTATTCCTAAAATTAATAAAGAAAGAAGTGTTGTTATCGTCACTTTTTTATTCTTAGATAAATTTCCTTTCCAAATTAAATAGATTAAATAAGCATAAAAAGAAGCTCCTACCATAGAGTGTCCTGAAGGAAAACTAAATCCACTTTCTTCCACTAATCGATAAAGAAGAAGTGGACGTTCTCTTTGAAATAAAATCTTTAAAATTTGACTAAATAAAACTACCCCGCCAATATTTAAAAGAAACGGTAGCTTTTCTTTTTTCTTTTTCATCAGCATAAGACCTAAAATAGTAAATAAAATTAAACCAGCTACACTAGAAAAAAATGTCAATAATTTAAAAAGAACTGTGAAGAAATCGGTTCTTCCATTTACTACTACATGTTGAATAAAAAAATTATCAATTTCTAATACTTCTGTTTGACTAATTTGATAAGCAAAAATTAGAAAAATTAAAAATAATAGAAAACTAATAGAAATCATAATTTTATTTTTCATACTATCACCATATTCATTGTATCACATTTTATCATAAAAAAACGAAATAAATTTATTTCGTTTATCCTAATATAACATCCAAATACATCATAATAACAAAACCAATCATAAAAGAAAAAACACCTTTACTATCATTTTCTGATTTACTATTGGGAATTAATTCATCCACAACAACATAAAACATTGTACCTGCTGCTAGGGATAAGAAAAATGGCATTAAACTCGCTAATTTATTAGATAAAATCGCCATCGTTATACCTGCAATTGGCTCTACTATTCCTGATAAAACACCATATAAAAAAGATTGAAACTTTGTCTTTTTTTGTTCTAACATCGCTATAGAAACAGCTGTTCCTTCTGGAATATTTTGAATAGCAATTCCAATCGCTAAAGCAATCGCACTTGCTATAGTCACAGCAGAATTTATTTGATATGCTAAAGCACAAGCTAAACCTACAGCCATTCCTTCTGGAATATTGTGAAGAGTTACAGCAAGAAAAAACATAGATTTTTTCTGAGGCGTTTTCTTATAGTAAGTAACAATTTTATCAATAACAAAAATCAAAGCTCCACCTAATAAAAGACTAATAACAACAGAAAAACAATTACTATCCTCTAAAGCTGGTAACAATAAAGAAAAAATAGAGGCTGCTATCATAATACCACTAGCCAATCCTAAGCATACTTTTTCAATATTTTTATTCATCTTTCTTATTAAAAAAACAAATAAAGAGCCTAAAACAGTAGCTAGAAAAGTAATCATGGTACAAATAATCACTAATAAATATACATTCATATTTCACCTGCTAATTATAAAGTATGTTTTTTATGAAAAAATGTTCCAAACATCATTTTTTTGGTATAATAAAAAAAGAATGGATGTGTAATATATGGAATTTATTGAAAACTTAGATGAAAAAGAATACGAAGAATTCGTTCAAAAACATATCAAAGGACATTTTATGCAATCCTATTATTGGGGAAACGTTAGTTCTTTTAAACATTTTAAACCACACTATTTAGGTCTTAAAGAAAATGGCAAATTAATAGCTACCGCCCTATTACTAGAAAAACATTTAATTCATAAATATTCTTTTTTCTATTGTCCTAGGGGATTTGTATGTGATTACAAAAACTTAGAAGTTTTAAAAACATTTATAACAAATCTCAAAAAATATTGTAAAAAAAGACATGGATTATTTTTACGAATGGATCCAGATATTCCTCTACAAAAATTAGATAGTGATGGAAATGTAATAGAGAAATTAAATTATGACTTAATAGAAAATTTAAAAGAATTAGGATTCAAACATAGCGGATTTAATAAAAACTTTGAAAATGACCAACCTCGATATACCTTTCGATTAGATATTAGTAAAGGCATGGAAGACATCAGAAAAAATATGCATCCTACTACACGAAAGATTTTCAACAAAGGAAATATTTATCACTTAAATATCTATAAAGGTTCTAAAAAAGATATCAAAGATTTTTATGATACTATGATAGATACTGCAGAAAGAGAAAATCTTGTTTTATCACCTATTGGTTATTATGAAACATTTTATGAAAAACTCCATGAAAAAAATATGAGTGATATTTATCTTGTAAAAGGAAATATTGATGATTTAAAAAAGAATTATGAAAAAAAAATAAAAGAAATTAAAGAGGAAATTTCTTTAGCAAACATAAAAGATGAAAAGAAAAATCAAGAAAAAGTAGCTATTAAATTAAAGGAATTAAATCAGCAATTAGAAAAAAATCAATCAGAATTAGAAGAACTTACCAAAATACAAGAAAAAGAAATTGTTCTATCTGCTATTATTACGGCAAAATATCAAAACAAAGTTTGGACCATTCATGGTGGAAATAAAACTTGCTTAAGATATCTAAATGCTAATTACTGGCTATATTATCAAATTATAGAAGATGCTGTTAAAGAGGGATATCAAATTGTAGACTTTTTTGGTACCACTGGAGAACCCGAAAAAGATAATACTGTTTATGGAATTCATTTATTCAAAAAAAGATTTGGTGGAGAATACACAGAATTTATTGGTCAATTTGACTATGTAATACATCCTATTTTATATTTTGGATATAGACGTGTTTTTCCAAAAATTAGAAAATTTTTAGGAAAATAAAAAGAACTAATTATTAGTTCTTTTTTTTGCAGTTGTTTTTTGCGTTTTTGGTTTTCTTGTTCCATTTTTCCTTGGTTCTTTATCAGTAATCTTCTTTTCTTCTTTTGGGTCTTCCTTTATTTCCTTAATCTCTCTAGCACTAACAATTTCACTTTCTGCACTAATTACTTTTGGTTCTTCTTCTAAATCAATAAAGAAAATTGCTAAAGAGGCAAAAGCAGCTCCTACTAATGGCCCTACAATAAATACCCATACTTGCTCTAGGTATTCACCACCCATAAAAATAGCAGGTGCCAAAGATCTAGCTGGATTAACAGAAGTACCAGTAAATCCGATACCTAATAAATGAACTAAAACTAAAGATAATCCTATTACAATTGGTGCTACATTTTCTTTTTTCTCATCTCTAGTCACTCCTAATACAGATAATACAAATACAAAAGTTAAAATAATTTCAACAATTAAAGCACCTAACATAGTAATACCTGATGCAGATAATTCTCCAAATGTATTTGCTCCTAATGTTAACTTATCTATACTAGAAGTAGAATTTATAATTAAAGTTAATAATCCACTACCAGCAATTGCACCAAGTACTTGAGCAATAACATAGCCAATAAAATCCTTTGTAGAAATTCTTTTATCAACCCACATTGCAAAAGTAACTGCAGGGTTTACGTGACATCCAGATGCTTTTCCAATTGTATAAGCAACAGCTACAATTGATAAACCGAATGCTAAAGCAGTGGCTACTAAATTTCCATTTGACACTACTGCTACTCCACACCCAAATAAAACCAAAACACAAGTTCCTAAAAACTCGCAAAGATATTTTTTCATATCTCTCCATTCTCCTTCCACCTTCATTTTAACATATACAAAAAAAATTGTAAATATTTCTTTTATTTTGAAAGAAAAAAAGGTAATTGTTACCTTTTTTAAGATTCTTCTTTAGGACATTCTATTTTGTTAGTAGTACTACAACTAGAATCATAACTATAAACATACTGATTGTCTTTCCATTCTAATTTTACACCACCTCCAAAATTACTTCCATCTTTTGGATTAGCTATATCTTCAGATTCTATAAATCCACCGCTATGTAAATCAGCTATAGTTACACAACCACAATGACCATTCTTGACAGCATAAATTTTTGCAGCCTCTATAATTCTATTCTTTTGCTCCTTAGATAAACTATCTTTAGAACTATTAATAGTCCCTAAAACTAAAGGAGCTGCAATTACAGCAATTAAACCTAAAATAACGATAACAGCAAGTAATTCTACTAAAGTAAATCCTTTTTTATTTCTCATATTTATTGTCACCTTCTATTTACAATTTATCATAAAGAGTCAAAAAAAACAACTGTAATCTTTAGAATTACAATTGTTATCTGTAAATCATTATTGTTCTTTTTGGTAATCACAAGAACTACATTTTATCATATTTTTCTTTTCTGTTAACATGTTTCCACATTCTGGACATTTATCACCAGTTGGTTTATCCCAATAAGCTGTTTTACACTTTGGATAATTACTACATCCATAGAATATTTTCCCCTTTTTACTTTTCTTTTCTACTATTTTAGAACCACAGTTTGGGCAATCACAAACTTCTACAACAGTTCTTTCTTCAGCTTTTATATATTTACAAGTTGGAAAATTACTACAAGCAACAAATTCTCCATATTTTCCTTTACGAACAACTAATGGATTTCCACATTCTGGACAATCTTCCCCCGTTTTTGCTGCTTCTTTTTTTGGCATTGCATCAAATGCATTCTTTACAGCTGGTTCAAATTCATGATAGAAATTCTTAAGAGTTTCTACCCAATTTGTATTTCCTTCTGCAATTTCATCTAAGTCATTTTCCATATTAGCTGTATATTCTACATTAATTAAATGACTAAAACATTGCTGCAATTTATCTGTTATCTCAAACCCAACTTCTGTTGGTACAAATTTTTTTTCTACCAAGATAGCATAATTTCTCTTCTTTAAAATATCAATAGTAGTTGCATAAGTACTAGGTCTACCAATACCTAATTCCTCCATCTCTTTAATTAATTTAGCTTCCGTATAACGTGCTGGAGGATTTGTAAAATGCTGTTTCTTTTCGATTGATTTAGAAACTACAACATTAGATTGATAAGTGTCAAATGGTGGAAGTTCTGTATCTTTAATATCTTCATAATCTTTAAATACTTTTAAATATCCATCAAAAACAATTATTTGTCCTGTTGTCTTAAATTGATAATTATTATTATCAAAAATAACAGTAGTATTTTCTGTTTGAGCACTTTTCATTAAAGATGCTAAAGCACGATAATAAATCATACGATATAATTTAAATTCATCATTTGATAAAAATGGTTTAACAGATTCTGGTGTTCTTTTAATACTAGTTGGTCGTATTGCTTCATGTGCATCTTGGACATTTTCTTTTTTCTTAGATGCTTTTACACTTCCTACATATTCTTTTCCATATTTATCTTCAATAAAAGAATATACACTTGCAACAAAATTTTGAGAAAGTCTAGTTGAATCTGTACGCATATAACTAATAAGACCTACTGTCTCATCTTCAAGTTCAATACCTTCATATAATTTCTGAGCTATCTGCATTGTCTTTTTAGCATTGAAACCTAATTTATTAGAAGCATCCTGTTGTAATGTACTAGTAATAAATGGTGGCTTTGATTGTTTTTGTTTTAACTTTTTATCAACACTTTCTATTTTAAAAGAATTAGATAATTTTGATAAAATTTCATTCGCTTCAGCCTCTGTTTTTACTTCAATATCTTTATGATTATATTGAAACATTTCTGCTTCAAAAGATGGAAATATCCCTGTAATTGTCCAATATTCCTCAGCTTGAAATGCCTCTATTTCTCTTTCTCTATCAACAATTAATTTAAGCGCTACAGACTGAACACGTCCAGCACTGCTACCATCTGTTTTGGACTGAATCAATTTACTAAGACGAAAACCAATAATTCTATCTAATATTCTTCTCGTCTCTTGACTATTTACTAAATTTTTATCTATTTTACGAGTATTTTTAAATGCTTCTACTACAGCATCTTTTGTTATTTCATTAAATACTACTCTATCATAATTATCTTCTTTTAATCCTAATACGTCAAAAAGATGCCATGAAATTGCTTCTCCCTCACGGTCAGGGTCGGTAGCTAAATAGACTCTATCAGCTTTTTTTGCTTCTTTTTTTAATTCATTAATAACAGGTGTTTTTCCTTTCATAGGAATGTAATCTGGTTTAAAATCATTCTCAACATCTACACCAAAACCAAATTTTCCTTTAGTAGAGAGATCTCTAACATGACCTTTAGAAGATAAAACTTTATACTCTCCCCCTAAATACTTTTCGATTGGTTTTGTTTTACTTGGGGACTCCACAATTACTAGCTTTTTAGGCATAATCCACTTCCTTTTTGTCTAACTATATTTTATACACTATAAAATTCTTTTTGTCAAATAAATTTTGTCGTTTTTTAAAGTCCCATTTTACATATTATTTTATTTTCTTTTGCAGAATTCTTTTTTAATAAATGAAGAAAAACTACTTTTGATATTTTCCACATTTACTACCCCAAATATCTAATAATTCCTTCTCTTTATAAATTTTTAATAATTCACATCGGTTACTACAATCTTTACATTCACTTCCTATGGTTTTAAAGGATGTTTCTTTAATATTTAAATCGTATATTTTATCTACCTCTGTTTTAGAAGATAAAATAGCTACCCCTATTGCTCCCATTAAGTGTCCATTAGGATCTATTAAAATAGGTTCTTTTAATTCTTCTTCAAAGAACTTAACAACTCCAACATTCTTAGATACACCACCTTGAAAAATAATAGGGCCTTCTATTTTTTTCCCTTTACATACATTATTTAAATAGTTTAATACGACAGACTTACATAGACCTGCTATAATATCCTCTTTGGGATAACCAACCTGTGCTTTATGTACTAAATCTGACTCAGCAAATACCGTACATCTAGCAGCTATTGTAGTGGGATTTTTACTTTTTAAAGCGATACGCCCAAATTCTTTTACATCAATTCCTAATCTTTTTGCTTGGCTAGAAAGAAATGCACCTGTACCTGCTGCACATAGTGTATTCATAGCATAATCACTAATCATACCATTTCTTATTAATATAACCTTAGAATCTTGGCCACCAATTTCTAATATTGTTTTTACCTTTGGATGATAAGTTAATGTTCCTATAGCATGAGCTGTTATTTCATTTTTTACAACATTAGCATCTAATAATAAACCAATTAACTTTCTAGCGCTTCCTGTAGTTCCTATTCCTCTTACTTCATACTCTTTTGGTACTTTTATCAAGGAAATCGCTTTTTTTACTGCCTCGATAGGATTTCCTTCTGTCTCTATATAGCAAGAATCAATTACTTGATATTTTGAATCTAATAATACTGCCTTAGTGGAGATAGAACCAATATCTACTCCTAAATAACATTTTTTCATTATTTCCTCATTTCTAGCATGTCACAAAAAGCTTCTATACGTGTTAAAAATCCTGTTTCTGAAGTATTCATATCCATACTTAAAAATAAAACAGGAACTTGATACTTTGAAGCAACAGACTCTATTACTGGCATTGCTCCTATTTCTGGCGTACAAAAAGAAGATTTAATATGAATAATACCATCATAACCATTTTCACATAATTCTTTTGTATGATGAATATTATCTAAAGCATCTGCACCCATTCGATATTTAATAAAAAAGTTTTTTAAATATTTTCTAACTAATTTTCTCTTTTGAAACAATAAATAAGTAACATTTGTATATCTTTTTATTTCTATACCTCTATCACTTAATAATTGCTCTATATTTTCATTTGCGCATGGTTCCATTAAAGTATAAAGTTCTCCTATAATGCCTACTTTTATCTTTTTCGATATTTGTCTTCTTGGAAGATTTTTCATTTTTTTGAAATATTTCTTATAAATTTTACGCAAATGAAAGTATCCTTTACACTTAGAAAATTCCACTAACATTCTTTTTCTTAAACGATTAAAATCTCCTTTATATTCTTCATAGCAGCGATTTTTTCTAATATAATCATCTATCTTATCCATATAAAGAACCATCTTTTTAGTCGTTAATAAAGTTCTCAATAATTTTTCTTTTCTTAACTGAATAGGATATTCTCTTAATATTTTAATAATAGAACTTTTATTACCACCACTTACTAAATTTATCATCTGAAAATGATAGCCTAAATCTTTTAATATTTGCTCTTGTAATTCATGGTAATAACCATATCTACAACCACCGCCTAATTGGATTAAAATATCTGCCCCATCCTCTAAAGATTCTATCATCGTTCCTAAGGTATATTTAAATGGAGTACAAACAAAATCTGGACTATATTTACTTCCTAATTCTAAAGTTCTCGTACTAATTTCTTTCGGTTTCACAATTTCATTTTTTAAAATATGGGTTAGTAAAAAATAGACTGGTACACCATAACTTCCCATTTGTGGGTAACTAACCTTGTTCAATTAAATCCACAAAACTTTCTATTCTAGTTTCTAACCCAGTCATACTTGATAAATCATCTATTACTAAATTTAAATATGGTTTTTCTATTTTTCTAATAACTAATTCATGAACTAAAGAATCTAATCCGCATGGAAAAGTAGATAAAAAAATAATTCCGTCTATTTCTTTACAAAGAGGAATCGCACCAATACTTTCTTTACTATATTTCCAATATAAATTTTTTGATATTTTTTTTGATAAAGAACTCGTTACTTCTGGTAAAAAATAATCACTATATACAAATTGAATATTATTTTTTTCTAATAACTTAGATAAATCAGAACCTACAAATTCATCATGAATATTATAGGCATGAGAAACAATTAAAACTTTTTTATGAGCACTTTTTAAAATATTTTCCTGCTCCTTAGCTTTTTCTTGTTGCCATTCTTTTTCTTTTCGAAGCGCATATTCATAAGCTTCTATAATTTTTATTTTTGATAGCCTTAATTCTTTTTCAAGAGATAAAAGTCCATCTAATAAATGATTTTTTGAATCAATATTATAATTTAATATTGGAGTTGTAAAAAAATGATTTACTAAATCATAAAGCGCTAAAAAGTTAGTACAAGTTTGATTATAATCATCAAATCTATCAATTCTTGGAACTAAAATATAGTCACATTTTCCCTCTAAGCAAGCAACATGACCTAAATAAATTTTCATACTAAGACACATTTCATCTGGTGCGATAGATTTCCCTATTTCTAAAATTTCTTTTGTCGTCTTTGGACTATATATCACATCAATATTACATTTTTTAAAAAAATATTTCCAGAATATATGAGAATAATAATAATGTATTGCTCGTGGAATTCCTACTTTTACCTTGTCCATTTTATCACCAATATAATATATGGTATAATTCTTAAAAATATGTAAAAAATAAAAATGGGTGATAATATGAAACGAGAAGCTCAAAAAATTGAGTGTAATGTCTTTGATTGCAAACACTGCAATTGTGATGATTGTGTATGTAATTTAAAAGAAATTAAAGTATGCAATTGTGGACATAATGAAGACAAAGAGTCTACTATGTGCAACAGTTATAAACAAAGAAAAAAATAATTATGAAAAGACAAATAAGAAAATTTTATTTGTCTTTTTTTTACATTTATAACATTTTTCTTAAAAATATGACAAATAAAAATATTTATGATATAATTATATACTAATGAAAAAAAGGAGAAAAAGCATGAAATTAAAGGAATTAACAAATGAAGAATTTTTATTTTTTACTAATAACTATCCAATATCTTCTGTTTTTCAAACACCTGAATACGCTATGGTCATGAATAAGCAAAACTATGATACTTTTTATTTAGGACTATTAGATGATTCTGATAATATTGTTGCTGCATCATTAATCCTTGTAGAGATGCTTGGAAAATTCCAATATGCTTATGCTCCTAGAGGATACTTAATTGATTATCAAAATGAAGATTTAGTGAAAGAATTTTCTAAACAAGTAAAGAAGTTTTTAAAGAAAAAAAGTATTATGGCAATTAAAATCGCGCCTATTATTAGAAAAACAATTTATAAGAAAAATGGAACTGAAAAAATTGAAATACCAACCTACTCACAAAGTTTTAATTTTTTAAAGAAAATTGGTTTTTATCACTTAGGTTACAATCGCTACTTTGAAGCTATCAAACCCAGGTTTGAAGCAATCGTGCCATTAGAAACAAATACTAATGCCATGTTTCAAAGAATCAGAAAAGAATATAGAACGAAAATTCGTATGAGTGATAGAAATGGTGTTAGAATTTATAAAGGTTCTGAAAAAAACCTATCTTATTTTTATAGAATGACAAAGGATAAATATCCAAGAGACTTAAATTACTTTCAAGATGCCTATGAGCACTATAGTAAAAGAAATATGGTAGATATTTACTTTGCTCTACTTGATACAAAAGAATATTTAGTAAGTGTTCAAAAACAGTTTCAAGAACAAACAATTCGATGCTCTAAAGTAGCAGAAGATATTTTTAAAAGACAAGGAAATGCTAATAATACTTTAATTACAAGAAAAATAGCAGAAGATAACAGATTAGCGGATTTAAAGAACTTGTTAGTAACTTCTACCAATTTATTACATAAAAATCC
Source organism: uncultured Bacilli bacterium (assembly GCA_910584165.1). GTDB lineage: Bacteria > Bacillota_I > Bacilli_A > RF39 > UBA660 > UBA5578. Next base: position 557,299 of record CAJTZU010000001.1, read on the forward strand.
AGATGGAATCATTATTGCTTGTGCTATGATTATTCGCTATAAAAAGGAAGCATATTTATTAATGGATGGATATGACCCTACCTATAAAAAAATGAATGCTAAACATTTACTTATTTGGAAATTAATGGAAAAATATTCTAAAGAAGGTTATGAAGTATTTAATTTAGGAGGAATTGTTGATCCTACTAATCCTGAAAAGTATAAAGGTCTAAATGATTTTAGATTGGGATTTGGTGCAAATATTGTAGAATATGCTGGAGACTTAGAATTAATTACTAGTAGACCACTTTATATGGCTTATAGAAATACAGCTCCTATCCGAAATATGATGAAAAAATAAACTCTAGAAATCTAGAGTTTTTTTATGTCCACTACTTCTTTAGAATCTAATAATATAGAGTCTATATTTGTGATTCCTCTTTTTTCTAAATATTTTTTTCTTTCATGTAGTTGATAAAGATTTAGCTGTTTCATTGTTAAAGCAGATTGGAATATCTCTTTATAAGTAAAATGAAAGGCCATATAATCAAAATCTTTTATCCCTACTCTATTTTCAATTGCTACACATAAATCTACATAATGAAAATAATCTAAAGAAGGATTATGAAGTAGATTATGCCTCTTACTAAACTCAATAGCATATTTTTCTACTAATCCTTCATTTATAATAAAGCCACCAGAAGTTAATTGGGATTCTTCTTTATTACCCTTCAGCCATCGGAATCTCTCTTCTATCATAACATCTATTAATAAATGGAAAACCTCATGAATCATAGAACCTTTCATTCTTAATGCATTATTAATTACCTCACTATCAGATACTCCCACCGCATTAGATTGTGGTGTAAACCCAATTACTCCAAGTTTTGAAATAGCAAAAGCTCCATCATCACCTTTGGGTCTACCATTGTCGTCTACTTGAATATAACCTTCTGCCACTGCCTGACCTGGTAAGAAAATCTTTAAGTTTTTTCCATTCATAATATTTCCTAGTTTTTGTATAATTTCTTCATCTAACTGTCTTTGATAATCAGATATTAAAAGAGGAATAAACTTTCTAGCAAATTGCATTGCAATAGCAGTATAAAATTCCATATCAGTTGCATACTTTTTTCTTTCTGCCGTTAAGTACTCTTTTTCTTTTGCAAGTAAATCTGCATAATGGCTATTAGGTACATATAACTCTTTATATCTAGGAATATTCAATTTTCTCTCCTCTTCTTTGGATAGAGAAATTCGTTTAATTAGTTCTTCCATTAGTATCACCAGCTATCTCAATTTCATTTTATCATATAAAAAAGAAAATCCGAAGATTTTCTTTTTTCATCATTACTATTTAATAATTTCAGAAATGTTACCAGAACCAACTGTTCTACCACCTTCACGAATTGAGAACTTAGTTCCATTTTCGATAGCGATTGGAGCAATTAATTCAACAGTCATTTCAACATTATCTCCAGGCATTACCATTTCAACACCTTCTGGTAATTCAATAACACCAGTTACGTCTGTAGTTCTGAAATAGAATTGAGGACGGTAATTTGAGAAGAATGGTGTATGACGTCCACCCTCGTCTTTGCTTAAAACATAAACTTGTGCTTTAAACTTAGTATGAGGTGTAACACTTCCTGGTTTAGCTAATACTTGACCACGCTCAACTTCTTCACGAGAAATACCACGTAATAATACACCAGCGTTATCTCCTGATTCAGCATAGTCTAATTGTTTACGGAACATTTCAATTCCTGTAACAACTGTCTTCTTAGTTTCCTTTAAACCAACGATTTCAACTTCATCATTAAGTTTTAATTGTCCACGCTCAACACGTCCTGTAACAACAGTTCCACGACCAGTGATTGTGAAAACGTCTTCGATTGGCATTAAGAATGGTTTGTCTGTATCTCTTGCTGGAGTTTCGATCCAAGTATCTACAGCATCCATTAAATCTAAGATTTTTTGTTCGTAAGCTGCATCTCCTTCAAGAGCTTTTAATGCAGATCCACGAATAATTGGAGTGTTATCTCCATCGAATCCGTACTCACTTAATAATTCACGGATTTCCATTTCAACTAAATCTAATAATTCTTCATCATCAACCATATCACATTTGTTCATGAATACAACCATACGAGGTACTCCAACTTGACGTGATAATAAGATGTGCTCACGAGTTTGAGCCATAGGTCCATCTGTAGCAGCAATAACTAAGATAGCTCCATCCATTTGAGCAGCACCAGTAATCATGTTTTTAACATAGTCAGCATGTCCTGGGCAGTCAACGTGTGCATAGTGTCTCTTATCTGTTTGATATTCAACGTGTGCAGTATTAATAGTAATACCACGTTCTCTTTCTTCTGGTGCTTTATCGATATTTGCATAATCTACGAAGTCAGCATATCCTTTTTTTGATAATACATTGGTAATAGCAGCTGTTAAAGTTGTTTTACCATGGTCTACGTGTCCAATTGTACCAATGTTAACATGTGGTTTTGAACGATCATATTTTGCTTTTGCCATATTTATTTCCTCCTTAATTTACATACAATATAATTATATCTAATTACTTTTAAAATAGCAATAGTTTTTTTAATTTTATGGGGAAACTAGATTCCTAGTTTCCACCATTTTTCTTAATAATTTCATCAGCTATGTTCTTTGGAACTTCTTCATAATGGTCAAATACCATTGTGAAGTTTCCACGTCCTTGTGTATTAGAACGTAAGCTTGTTGCATATCCAAACATTTCTGAAAGTGGTACCATTGCATCAATAGCAAGGGCATTTCCACGAGATTCTTGTCCCATTGGACGTCCACGACGAGAAGTAATATCTCCCATTACGTTTCCTAAATATTCATCTGGAACAATTACTTGAACTTTCATGATTGGCTCTAACAATACTGGTTTACATTTATTCTTTGCTTCTTTAAGTGCTAGAGAAGCAGCAACTTTAAATGCCATTTCAGATGAGTCTACATCATGGTAAGAACCATCAAATAATGTAGCTTTAACATCTACCATTGGGTATCCAGCAAGTACACCAGTTTTTAAGGCATCTTGTAATCCCTTATCTGTTACTGGGATGTATTCACGAGGAACGACACCACCTACAACAGCATCAACGAATTCATATCCTTTATCTGGATTTGGCTCAAATTTAATCCATACATGTCCATATTGTCCACGTCCACCTGATTGCTTAATGTATTTACCTTCACATTCAGCAGTTTGAGTGATTGTTTCACGATAAGAAACTTGTGGTTGACCAATATTAGCTTCTACATTAAATTCTCTTTTCATTCTATCTACGATGATATCTAAGTGTAACTCACCCATACCAGCGATAATAGTTTGTCCAGTTTCATGGTTAGTAGATGCTCTAAATGTTGGATCTTCTTCTGATAATTTTTGAAGTGCTAAAGCCATCTTATCTTGGTCAGCCTTTGATTTTGGTTCAACAGCTAACTCGATAACTGGTTCTGGGAATTCCATAGATTCCAAAATACAAGCACTCTTTTCTTCACATAGAGTATCTCCTGTAGTAGTATTTTTTAAACCTACTGCAGCAGCGATATCTCCTGTCCATACTTCAGCAATTTCTGAACGGTTATTAGCGTGCATCAATAAGATACGACCAATTCTTTCTTTTGAATTCTTAGTAGCATTTAATACGTAAGAACCACTACTTAAATGTCCAGAGTAAACTCTGAAGAAAGTTAAACGTCCAACAAATGGATCTGTCATGATTTTGAATGCTAAGGCACTAAATGGTTCACTATCTTTTGGATGTCTTTCAATTTCATTTCCATTTAAGTCTACACCTTTAATAGATTCAATATCAATTGGGCTTGGTAGGTAATCAACAACAGCATCAAGCGCTAACTTAACACCTGTGTTACCTAATGCAGTACCACATAATACTGGGAAGAATTCAACAGCAAGTGTACCTTTACGAATTGCACGTTTGATTAAATCTACACTTACTTCTTCTCCTTCTAAGTATTTCTCCATTAATTCATCATCGAACTCAGCAACAGCTTCAATTAATTCTGTTCTCTTAGTTTCAACGATATCTTTTAAGTCATCTGGAATATCAATAACAGTTGGTTCCTCTGCTTGTTGTCCATCATAATGGTAAGCAGTACGAGTAACTAAGTCAATAATTCCATTAAATTCACTTTCCGCACCAATTGGCCATTGGATAGGTTTTGCATTAACACCTAAACGGCTATCAATTGTTGATAAACTGTATTCAAAGTTTGCCCCCATTTTATCCATCTTGTTACAGAAGAACATTCTTGGAACTTTAAATTCAGTAGCTTGACGCCAAACAGTTTCTGTTTGTGGTTCTACACCTGCTTGAGAGTCAAGTAGAGCGATTGCTCCATCTAATACACGAAGTGATCTTGATACTTCAACAGTAAAGTCTACGTGACCTGGAGTATCGATAATGTTTAAACGATGTCCAGCCCAGTAAGCAGTAGTTGCTGCTGAAGTAATGGTAATACCACGTTCTTGTTCTTGCTCCATCCAGTCCATTTGAGAAGCACCATCATGAGTTTCTCCAATTTTATGGATTTTACCAGTATGGAATAACACACGTTCAGTGAAAGTTGTCTTTCCTGCATCGATATGAGCCATGATACCAAGGTTACGGGTATTTTCTAAACTATATTCACGAGCCATACTTTATTTCCTTTCTTATTATATATGAATTACCAACGATAATGAGCAAATGCCTTATTAGCTTCTGCCATTCTATGAGTATCTTCACGTTTTTTAACAGCTGCTCCTACTCCATTAGAAGCATCAATAATTTCATTAGCAAGATTTTCAGCCATTGAATGACCTCCACGTAATCTTGCATATTGAGTTAACCAACGAAGCGCTAAAGCTTGACTACGGTCAGCTTTTACTTCAATTGGAACTTGGTAGTTAGCACCACCAACACGTCTAGATTTAACTTCTAGAGCTGGTTTAATGTTTTCCATAGCTTTTTCAAAAACTTCCATTGGATCTTGGCTAGTTTTTTCTTTTACTGTTTCAAAAGCTTCATATAAGATTTTTTGTGCTACACCCTTTTTTCCATCATACATTAAACTATTTACTAATTTAGTAACTAATTTTGAATTGTATATTGGATCTGGTAACACGTCTCTTTTAACAGCACGTCTTTTACGCATAATCTTTTCCTCCTTTACTTAATGTTTTCATTATTTACTTGCTTTTGGTTTTTTAGCGCCGTATTTAGAACGTCCTTGACGACGGTTCTCAACACCAGCTGTATCTAAAGTACCACGAATGATGTGATAACGTACACCGATAAGGTCCTTAACACGTCCACCACGAATCATAACTACACTGTGCTCTTGTAAGTTATGTCCTTCACCAGGAATATAAGCAGTTACTTCCATTCCATTACTTAGTCTAACACGCGCATACTTACGTAACGCTGAGTTTGGCTTCTTTGGTGTCATAGTACCAACACGAGTACATACACCACGTTTTTGTGGAGAGCATTGATTTGTTTGTTTCTTATCTTTGCTGTTAAATCCAATATTTAAAACTGGTGATTTACTCTTTCTTGTTTTCTTAGTTCTGTTTTTTCTAACTAATTGATTTATAGTTGGCATAAATATCTCCTTTCTTTACACACTTCCAGGTGTTTCATTTTTACCCTAATTAAAGATTTGCCGAAGCAAATCCCAATTAAAATGCATTAATAATATAACACGATAGATACTATTTGTCAATCATTTTTTATATTATTAATAAAAAATTCTATCATAAATAAAATTACCTTATTTGTTTACTTTCTTCATCTTCTACAACTTCTCTATTTGAAAAATTTGGATTACATAAATCTGGATTTTCCATTTGAGATTCTTCTAATATTTCTTTTATCCGTTCTGGGGTTTCATATACTTTTTTTACACAATTAAAAAAGAACATTCATATGTTCCTTTCCTTAGGGGTTAAAAGGTCATCAAAAACCAGACTCTTGTTTATCAAAACCAAAAGCGAATTGATACTTATTCTTAAAATCATTAATCATAAACAGAGTTACAATAAAAATAATTAATAAGATAACAAAATATCTAGTCATTGATTGCCATTTCATAAAAACCACTCCTAAAATAGCATAATATCCTCAATGTCTTCCCTAAAACGATATAAAGTAGCAGGTCTACCATTCATACCAGTTACTTTGTCTCCAGTCTCTTCTATTAAATCTGCCTTCACAAATTTCTTACGGAAATTTCTACGGTCTAATTCTACTCCTAAGATTTGTTCATAAATTTTTTGAATTTCAGGTAAAGTAAAATCACTAGGAAAAAGCTTTTTAAGCGCTAAACTATGATTAATTTTGTTTTTTAATTCCTCAACTGTGGCTTTAATAATTTGTTGATGGTCATATCCAATCTTTGGCAGATTATCTATATCAAACCATTGCATTCCTTCATCTGTTTCCACACCACTTAATTCAATAGTAGTAGAATCTACAATACTAAAGAAAGCAATTCCAACAATTCTTTTAGAAGGATTTCTATCTAACTCACTAAAAGCTCCTACTTGATCATACTCCAAGTTTGATAATCCTACTTTTGTAGTAATACAATCCTCTACCACTTCTTCCAAAGTATTTTCTTTTCCTAATAAATCACTAGGCAAAATCCAGTATCCTTTATAAGGATCTTTTTTCTTTCTAAATAACAAAATCTTAAACTTTCCATCTATTATAGTAAATATGCTTACTAAGGCTTCAATATTCATAATAACCTCTTCTCTCACAATACTACCATATTATATAGAAAAGAAATTAGATTGTCAATAAGAGTACAAAATACTCAAACTAGGGATGCATTTTTTTCTTCACATAAAGTAATAATTTATCGTAGTCATCTTTCAATGTTTCTCTACGAAAACACAAACCGATTTTATCTTTTTTTGTCTTTAAAATAAAATAGTTTCTCCTTACTTTAAAGGATGTAATTTCTTTCCAATGATAAGAAATTTTTTCACTACCTACTTTTGAAATTATTTCTTTATCATTTGCTTCTATTAAATATTTTCCATAAGCATTTTTTGTATTTTTATCATTTTTTCGTACTTTCAAAAATATATAAAGTTTCGTAAACGCAAATAACAAAAGAAGTAAAACAACAAAATAAATAGTAAAACCTAACCACAATATACTTTTATCTGTATTAATATCTTGAAACGCATATTTCATAAAAGAAAAGAAAAAGTAAATTCCTAATATTAGGAAAATAACATTAGCAAATCTTCTTTTTTTGCGTAAATAAGATTTTAAATCTTCTCTTGTCCAAGTACATTCTAGTTTCATGTTACCATCCTCTATTTTGATTTTATCTATTATTTTCAGATTTGTCAATAAAAAGAAGTGAAAATCACTTCTTTAAAATACTCTTTAAAAACTGCCCCGTATAGCTTTCTTTTAATTTAGAAATTTGTTCTGGAGTACCTGTTCCAACAATAGTACCGCCTAAATCTCCACCTTCTGGACCTAAATCAATAATGTAATCAGCTACTTTAATGACATCAAGATTATGCTCAATAACAATAACAGTATCACCATTTTCTACAATTCTTTGTAAAATAACTAATAATTTTTTAATATCATGAGTATGAAGTCCAGTAGTAGGTTCATCTAAAATAAAAACACTTTTTCCTGTAGGTTTTTTCTGTAATTCTTTCGCCAGTTTTACTCTTCCTGCTTCTCCACCACTTAATGTAGGAGCACTTTGTCCTAATTTAATATAGGATAACCCAACATCACATAACATTTGTAATTTCGACTTTATTTTAGGAAAATTTTCAAAAAATTCTAAGGCCTCTTCAACACGCATTTCTAATACATCATAAATATTTTTCCCTTTATATTTTATTTGTAAAGTTTCACTATTGTAGCGAGTTCCTCCACATACTTCACAAGGTACATAAACATCAGGTAAAAAATGCATTTCAATTTTCTTTACACCGTCTCCCCAACAAGCTTCACAACGTCCGCCCTTTACGTTAAAAGAAAATCTACTCTTATCATATCCGCGCATTTTTGCTTCTTTCGTTTGTGTAAAAACATCTCGAATATCATCAAATACACCTGTATAAGTAGCAGGATTACTTCTTGGTGTTCTACCAATTGGAGTTTGACTAATATCTACTACTTTATCTACATATTCTAAACCTTTTACAGCTTTATGAGCACCAGGTTTTTCTTTTCCTTTATAAATTTTATTAAATAATAATCGATAAAGAATTTGATTCACCAAAGTACTTTTTCCACTTCCAGATACTCCTGTTACACAAGTAAATGTACCTAATGGAAATTTTACATTTAAATTTTTAAGATTATTTTCTTTCGCACCCTTAATCTCAATAAATTTTCCATTTCCTTTTCTTCTTTTATTTGGAACTTCTATTTTTTCTACACCAGATAAATATTTACCGGTCAAACTATTCTTATTATTCATAACTTCTTCTGGAGTCCCACAAGCTACTACTTCACCACCATGTAATCCAGCTCCTGGTCCAATATCTACCAAATAGTCACTTGCTAGCATCGTATCTGTATCATGCTCTACCACAATTAAAGTATTTCCTAAATCTCGCATTTCTAATAAAGATTTTATCAACTTTTCATTATCCCTTTGATGTAGACCAATACTAGGCTCATCTAATACATAAAGAACACCTGTTAAATGAGAACCTATTTGCGTTGCTAAACGAATTCTTTGTGCTTCTCCTCCACTTAAAGTTCCCGCACTACGACTAAGTGTTAAATACTCAATTCCCACATTAATTAAGAAATGTAATCTATCCTTTATTTCTTTCGTAATTAAACGAGAAATCTCTTCTTGCTCTTTGTTAAGTTTCAAATTTAAAAAGAAATCATACATATCACGAATACTCATTTGAGTTAATTCATAAATATTCTTTTTTCCTACTTTAACTGATAACACAAAATCATCTAATCTAGAACCATGACAAGTGCTGCACTCTAATTCTGTCATATATTGCTCTATCCAATCACGAATCCAACCACTTTTTGTCTCCATATATCTACGCTCTAAATTCGTAATAACACCTTCGAAATAATCCTTTGTTTTTCTAGTATTACCATTATTAGAAATATAATTAAATTCTAATAATTCATCACTTCCATAAAGAATAATGTCTAATTCTTCTTTTGTTAATTTTTCAATTGGCTTCGTTAAATCAATATGATAATGTTTTGCAACAGTAAGTAATTGCGTGTTATTAATAGAAGCATCTAAATTATAAGGAACGATTCCCCCCTCTAAGATGCTTTTACTCTTATCAGGAATTACCAAATCAACATCTATTTTTAATTTAATTCCTAAACCATTACAATCTTTACAAGCACCATAAGGAGCATTAAAAGAAAACATTCTTGGTTCTAATTCAGGAATGGAGAAATCACATTCTGGGCAAGCATATTGCTCACTCATTAAAATTTCTTCTTTACCAACAACATCTACAATTACTTTTCCTTTAGATTCCTTACTTGCTGTTTCAATGGCTTCATAAAGTCGACTACGAATTTCTTCTTTCATAATTAAACGGTCAACAATAATTTCAATAGAATGTTTTTTATTTTTATCTAATACTATTTCTTCTGATAAATCTAACTCTTCGCCATCCACACGAACTCTTGCATAACCATTCTTTCTAAGGTTATCTAATAAATCTTTTTGAGTTCCCTTTTCACCATAAACAACGGGGCTTAAAATGCGGATTTTAGTTCCTAGTGGCAATTTTAAAATTTGATTTGTCATTTCTTCAATACTTTGACTAGTAATTGGTTTTCCATGCTTAGGACAGTAAGGAACTCCAATTCTAGCATAAAGAAGTCTTAAATAATCATAAATTTCTGTAACTGTTCCAACAGTACTTCTAGGGTTCTTATTCGTTGTTTTTTGATCAATACTAATAGCTGGACTTAACCCCTCAATCAAATCTACATCAGGCTTTTCTGTTCCCCCTAAAAATTGCCTAGCATAAGCACTTAAAGATTCTACATATCTTCTTTGCCCTTCTGCATAAATTGTATCAAATGCTAAACTACTTTTTCCACTCCCAGATACTCCTGTCATTACAATTAATTTATTTTTAGGTAACTCAATATTTACATTTTTTAAATTATTTTCACGTGCACCTTTTACAATGATTTTATCCATGCATAATCACTCCATTTATATCACTTTTATTAGTATACAGTAAATACATTTGTTCGTCAATAGATTTTAAAAAAACATTTGTATTTCTACAAATGTTAAAAATGTCCACCATTTCCTTGCATCGGATTTCTGTTTTGACCAAAAGGTCTTTGCACCATTGTTGATTGCATATTGTTTTGAAAACCCATTCTTCCTCTATTTTCTAATGCTCGCATACTATCTAATTCCTTTGAATTTGGTTGAGGCATAGCTTGAGTAGGAATACCATTTGGAACATTTTGAGAAGTGGGATTCACTTCCTGCTTAGGGGGAACATAAGTAGGCATTAATTCGCCTCCAGAACTTCTAACGTTACTAACTTGAGTAGGAACAGTATTCATTTTTTCTTTCATTTCTTTTAACGCTTTTTCCTGTTCCTTTTTTTCTTTTTCTTGTTTTTGTTCTAAAGCTGCCAGCTCATTTCCTTGCTTAATATATTCTTGCCTAGTATCCCAATGATCTTCTATCATTTTATCCATTCTCCCTTTTCAAAGCAATAATCTTGATAAGAACAATCCTTTGTTGAGAATGTATATTTATAAGATTTTACTTGGCTATCTTTTGATAAATCATTAAATATTTGATTTAGTTCTTTTTCATAATCATTAGTCATCAAAGTACCACTACTAATAACATTCGTCATCATCGCATCACTATAAATTTTATATTGTTTACTAACACTATTTACTTCCGCAAAAGCAAGATGATATAAAACATCAATAACGGTATTATTAGAGTTTCCCTCTGCATCATACATATTCTTTAAATCATAATAAAGAACACTAGTTGGTTGAATAGGATTACAATCTCCATAATAAATATACGCTTTTAATTTTGCATCATAATACCATGTTCCTACATACTTCGTATCTTTATTTGTACTTGGGACCACAAAAGTAGCATGTTTATAATTTGTCTTTCTCGAATAAGAATTTTCAATACGTGCTGTTAAATATTTTTCATTAACCATTTTTTTAGTACCATTACCACAATAAGTACCAATATATTGGCCATTATAAGGCGCTAAAGAACCAGTATATACATGAACGAAAGCATTATATAAAATGTCATTATTAGAAAATTCAGACATTGTAATACTATCTTTTTGATAGTAAGAAGACTTTGTATATTCACTATTTCTCATAATTGGATAAGTAAAATTATTTAAAACTTTACTATTAACTGTAATTTTTTCATACTTAGGTTCTTCCTCTTGATTATTTGTAGCTGGAGTAAGCTTTTCTCCCCTAATCATTTTATCTTCAATAAAACGATGGATAGTTGGAAAAAAGAAAATAACAACTGCTAAAATAACAGCAGAAACACCCATAATAATTAAAGAACTTTTTGAACTACCTTCATCTTCTGCTTGTGGTAAATGAACTGATTTACTAGTTAAATCTTTCTTTTCCTTCATTTTTCTATCTTTACGATTCATTTCATTTACAGATTCTAACTCTTTACTATTATAGCTATCAAAATGAACTTTTGCTTCTGGAAGAGGTGATAATTTTTCAGTTTTCTTAGTTTCTTCCTTCTTTTCTTCTTTTTTATCATTTTTCATTTCTTCTAAAAGCTCAGCCATAATTTCTGCTTTTAATCTTTTCTTTAATTCTTCTTCTGTTTCTTTTTCTTCAGAAATATTTTTTTTCATATAATTTCCTCCTATATCAATGATTTTCTTGTATAGACATCTACCCCAGGAATAACATATATATCTAAAATGTCATCCTTCATTACTTTGAAAAAACCTAGCCCCTTAATAACAACATCTTCTTTAGCAGATACCATTATTCTTTTTTTCTCTAACTGTTTTAATAATTCTACTTCTTTCCACACTCTAGTAATAGATAAGTTGTTAGAAAAATAAAAAATAAAATTATTCTCCTTTTCACAATCAATTCTTACATACTTATCAACAAAAATAGATTGTTTCTCTTTTACCTGATAACTAATTGGATTTATCATTTTTTTAGGCATTACTCTTTTTAATTCATCCCCTGATAAATAATGAATATAACTATTTTTTTCTAATAAACCAGGCGTATCAATTAGTGTTAAAGTATCATCTATTTTTATTTCTATTTTTTGAATGGTTGTACTTGGCAACATACTAACTGTAATATCCGCCAATTCCTCTGTATAATCTTCTAATATTTTGTTAATCATAGAGGATTTTCCTGCATTCGTATAACCAATTACATAAACATCTTTTCCTACTTGATAGTTTCTAATTCCTGTAAGTAATTCATCAAAATGATAATTTTTACTAGAACTAATGATAATTGTATCTACAATATTAGAAGATAAATCAGCAAAATAATCTTTTAATCTTTCTTCATATAAAGATACTGGCAATAAATCTCTTTTTGTTAGAACTAATAAAATAGGATTAGATAATATTTCTAATAATTCTTTAAACTCTTTAGGGATTTGGAATAAATCTACTACTAGTACTACCAAGTTTTCTTTATTTCCTATTTCTTTTACGATTGTGAAAAAATCTTCACCATCTTTTTCTAAAGTTTTATATTCATTATAATTTTTAATACGAAAACATCTTTCGCAAAAACGATTCTCCAATAATTTCGCATAACCTTCTTTTTCTGGATTAGAAACTTGCAACCAAGCACCACATCCACGGCACTTATTCATAGTATCTTCCCCTTGTAAACAAATCTTTATTACGTAATTTCTTTACAACTCTTTTTTCGTATTTACGTTTTAACCATGCGAAAGGATATTCTTTTCTAGCTAAACGATTTACAAGAATAGTAGTAATTCCTACTCCATTTCCACCAGCTATATCATCAATCATAGAGTCGCCAATAATAGCTACTTCACTGAAATTGTATCCTAAAACTTTAATAACAGATAAAAACTTATCTGGTGAAGGTTTTTTAGCATTGGAACAACTTTCTACATTTAAGGCATCTGCAAATCTTTTTACTCTCGTTTTAGGACTATTTGAAAATAGAACTATTTTAAACCCTTTTTTCTTCAGTATGTGAAAAAGTCTTTTGACTTCTTTTGTTGGCAATTTTGAATCTATAGGCGCTATTGTGTTGTCTAAATCAAATAGTAAGCACTTTATTCCACGAGAAACTAAGGAGTCATAATTAATTGAATGAATATTCTTCTGATAAATATCTGGAACATATCTCTCCATAAGCACCCTCCTATACACTATCATTATTTTACCATACCTATTTGCTTTTAGCAATTATTTCAAGCAAAAAAAGAGAAACTATTTATTTTGTTTGCACAATAGTTCCATCTTCTTTTACTTCTCCATTAATAGACCAAGAAGTAATTTTATCATATAATGTTTTCGCTTCTTTTCCATAAATCATAGAAGTTTTATAATTCTTCTGAATAGCAGGAATAAATTGGAACTCACTAGTACCATCTTTCTTTAAGTTCCAAGTAAGAATTCCAGTATCCTTCGTTAACCTACCAAAAATAAAATCACCTAAATTATAAGCAATAAGCTTTCCTTTATAAAATTCTACTCCTTGAATTAAATGAGCGTGAGTTCCTACTACCAAATCTGCTCCACTATCAATATAAAGTTTTCCTGTATCTAACTGCACTTTTTCAAGTTCATGAGTATCCTCTTTTCCCCAATGAATAAGCGCAACAACATAATCACTCTGTTTTTTTGTCTCTTGAATAACCTTTCTAAAAGGCTCTGGGTCATATGCCCTAAAAACACCTGGTTTATTAGTGGTTGCTTCTGGAGTCAATACAAACTTTTCTGCTCTAGTAGCATTTACAAAAGCGATTTTATATCCATTGATAATAAAATAATAAGGTTTACTAGCTTCCTCACTATTTTTCCCTGCTCCTATCCTTGGAATAGATGCTTTATCTAACGTTTCTAAAGTATCTAAAAAAGCAGTTTCTCCATAATCATAAATATGATTATTAGCAAGAGTTACTAAATCTACTCCCATTTCTTTATAGATATTGACATTACTAGGCTCTCCTCTAAATGTATACTTTTTATTAGCAAGTGGTGTTCCTCTTTTGCTAAATGAAAATTCATTATTGACAATCATTAAATCAGAAGATTTCATATACTTTACAATATCTTCTGACAAAATACCGTAAACTCCTTGATTTCTACTTTTATAATAAGGCATAATCTCCCAATTATCAGCTAAGGAAACATCCCCAGCAAAACTAATAGAAATAGAATCTTTACTTCCTTCTACTACTGTTACAGAAGAATTATTTTGATAAAAGCCATGATATAAATCTTGTAGTACTAAATAAGAATTACCTGTTAGTTCATGCCATATTGACTGACTATAAGAACCTTTTTCTAAAGACTCATATAAAGGTTCTAAGAAAGAATTTCCATACATAGAAACTACCCAATTTAAAAACTTTTCATCAATATCTACCTTGTTCTTTTCTAAAATAAGCTTTACATAATTTTTTTCTTCTTTTTGACTAATAGAATTAGATACTTTACTATTTTCTTTATGAGAATTTTTTAATCCATAAAAGCCAACACCTATTACCAATAAAACGAGTATAAAAATAAAAATTCTATCATATCTAATTTTTGTTTTTTTTCTTTTTTTAGTTTTCATAGTTACTCCTCTTTACTAAAAAATTTATTTAATATATCTACAATTTCCTGTCCATGATATTGAATCTTAATATCAGATAAAATTTTTAATTTTTTTAAACTATTTAAGTTATCTGGTTTTAATTCTATTATTTTATCTAACTCTTTATCTGTAAAAATATAATAAGCAGGAACTTTCATTTGATTTGATTTTTCTTTTCTATATTTTTTAAAAGTATCTTTTATTTCCTCTAATGAATTATTATTACTTATTCGATATTTATCTGCAATACTAGCATATTCATCCACATGAATTTCTAAAAACTGATTTGCTTGTTCTAACATACTTTTCTTACTACAATATAAATCCCTATCATACCTTTTTAAATCTTCTTGAATATATCTTACCAATTGGTCTACTCTAATAGTTTTACTTTTTATTTCTTTTGGGGCATACTTTGTATTTAATAAAGATTTAGAATTAGATAATACTACTAATGGTTTATACCATAACGAATCAAATGCATTCTCTCGTAAAGCTATTATAAGTTTATTATTATTTTTTAACCATCTTTTTTTCAATATTTCTTTATGTCTAGCTGCTTGTGTATAAGGAGAATAAATTGCCTCTTTATATTTCAAGCCATTAATTTCATACTCTCTTCTAAACTCCCCCTTATTGTCCACTGTAATATTTCCTATTAAATTTTTACACTCCACCAGATAAGTATAACCTTTTGTAATAATAATGTAATCTATGTGGGCAACTAAATCTTCAAACTTTATAGTTATATCATGTAAAACATACATCCCTATATTTGCATTTTTTAATTCAAAGGCAATTTCTTTTTCACCCTGAAGACCTATTTCTAAAAGTTTAATTTCTTTTAAGATATTTTTATTTTTTTCATAATTTGGGATATTTTTCAAATCTTCTATTTGATGTTCTAAGTCGCTATCCTCTTTTAAGAAAATAGTTTCTCTAAATCTATCAAACAAACCCATACTATCACCAATTTCATTATACTATAATTTAAGAACTAAAAAAAGAAGCAATTACTTGCCTCTACTTAAAATTAATATTTCCAGTAATAATATCTTTTCCATATCTTAAAAATAAATCTAAAATGTTAGCTTTTTTTACTGGTTCTGAGACAGTTAAATCAACTTCTCGAATAACTGTATTATCATTTTTGATAGTTAATCTGCCAATTACCTCTCCTACTTCTATAGAAGATTTCATTTTATGATAAGAAATATCATATGTAGGAACTATTTTAGAATCCATTTTTTTAATTAAAATACTAACGTCTTCTTTTGGAATAATATTAACATTCTCTTGTTTAGATTTTTCTAATTTTACATTATCAACAACACTATCTTTAGACAATAATTTTTGAATACCGTATTGCGCAAAAGCATAATCTAACATATTCCCTACTTCTGAATTTCTAGTCGTACTACTAGGTTCTCCCATTACTACTGCGATTACTCTCATATTTTCTTTTTTCATAGTTGCTGTTAAGCAATAACCAGAATCTTTTGTATAACCAGTTTTTAAACCATCTACACCATCTTTAAAACGAACTAATTTATTAGTATTCACTAACCATGTCTGTCTATCCGTTCCTGTCCTTAAATAGGTTTCATAAATAGAAGAATATTCCAATATTTTTTCATGGCGAACTAATTCCTTAGCAATCATAGCCATATCATAAGCACTAGAATAATGATTTTCAGCATCTAATCCATGACTATTTTGAAAATGGGTATCTTTTAAACCTAATTCATTTGCTTTTTTATTCATCATATTAACAAAGTTTGCTTCACTACCACCTATTGCTTCAGCCATTGCTACTACAGCATCATTCCCACTAGCAATCGTAATTCCTTTTAATAAATCATCAACAGACATCTTTTCGCCTTCTTCTAAAAGAATTTGGGAACCACCCATATCTGATGCATTTTTACTAGCTGTTATCATATCTGTTTCCTTTAAAGATCCATTTTCTAAGGCTTCCATTATCAAAACTAAACTCATCATTTTTGTCATAGAGGCCGGCGCTAACTTCTCATGAGAATTAAACTCATATAGTACTTCTCCAGTTGATACTTCTATCAAAATCGCACTTTTCGCACTTGGTGCAAGTAGATTTTTTTCTTCTCCTTTTACTGTCGGAATCACTAATAAAAATGTAACTACTAACCATATTATTTTTTTCATTTAACACCTCTAGTAAAAATTTATGCGATTATTGCCAAAAAATTCTACTCTTCTATAGGTTTTAAAAATTGCCTTTTTGTGGTAGAATAACAATAGAAATAGGAGGAACTTATGGCAAAGGTAAAACTTAAAAAAAGAAATGTTGGGATTGCTTTAGGATGTTTCATTGTTCTAATTGTCGCAGTCGTTGGGATAGTTAAATGGAAAAAGGTTTCTGATTACAAAAAAACTTATGAATATAAATTACAGGCTCGTGGATATTCAGAAGAAGATACAAACTACTTAATCGGAAAATTAAAAGATGAGGAATTAGAAACTCTTCTTAATCAAGAGCATAATGAAAATATACCAAAATTTATGAAAGAAAAATATTATTTAAAGAAAAATTTAAATAGCTATCTTTCTTATCTACAACAAAATCCTGAAAAATCTATTACCGATGTAGTAGCTATTATTAATGTTGGATCAGATAAAGAATGGTATGACAGTTATGTGGATACGGATACTTCTAAAGATTATTTATTACTTACTAATAAATTTCATCGTCTTAAAGAAGATTACGAACCAGAAGATTTAGAAAAAATAAAAAACTGGTATGCCTATGGGACAGATTCTAAATTAAGAAAAGAAGCCTATGAACAATTTATTACTCTATATAATGAAGCAAAAAAAGATGGACAAGATATCATTATTAATTCTTCTTACCGTAGTTATCAATATCAAGAAGATTTATATAATCGATATTTAACAACAAAAGGACAAAAAGAAACAGACGCTACAGCAGCACGTCCAGGATTCTCAGAGCATCAAACAGGACTTACGATTGATGTTACTACCTATGGAGCAAATAATGATACTTTTGAAGCAACAGAAGAATTTACATGGCTTATAAATCATGCCCATGAATATGGATTTATTCTACGTTATCCTAAAGATAAAGAGCATATTACTGGCTATTTATATGAGCCATGGCACTATCGCTATGTTGGAGTAGAAGCTGCTACCTATATTCATGAATATGGCATTACATTTGATGAATACTATGCCTACTTCATCGAGGGGGAACAATAATTGAAAAAAGATAACAAGAAAAATCGTATTTTATTTCTTAGTTGTTTTATCATTTTATGGATAATGGTTGGAATATATATCTTTAATCACCAAACAATTAAAGATAAATTAAAAGAAAAAGGATACCCTATTAACGAAATTTTAGAAATAAAAAGTATCCTACAAGAAAAAAATTTAAAACTTCTCCTAAAATATAATTATCATCAAAATATTATACATATAATAAAAGAGGAAGATTTTAAAGAAGAAAATTTACAGAAATATTTAGACTTCTTCTTCCAATATAAAACAGCTGATAATTATGATATTATCTATCTTGTAAATCATGGTGAAGAAAACATTTCCTATAATAAAGATATTCATGAAATTTTACACACCAAAGATTTTAAAGATTCTAATTTCGAAAGATATCTTGCTTTTTATCAAGAATACGAACTAAATGGAGATTATGTTGTAATGGCTGTTAATCAAGATTTAGATAAGGAGGACATCCCTGTGGATGATACTGTTTTACTTTTCTTAGGAAAAAAGTATTCTTTAACAAGAAATTTAGAACGATATAAAAATTATTATAAAACTCATAAAGAACTAGAAGTAGAGGAAATCATTGCTAGAGTCAATAGTAATTTAGACAAAACTTTCTACAAAGATGTTTTGCAAACAGATTTAGAAAAAGATAATTTATTAATTGTAAATAAATTCTATTATTTAGAAGAAGATTTTATACCAGATAATTTAGTTAGTATTGATTCTAAATATGGTCGTGGAGAAATCAAAGAAGAAGCTTATCAAGCCTTCTTAGAATTATATGAAGAAGCTAGTAAAGAGGATTTACATCCTTATATTTCTTCTCCATACAGATCTTATAATAGACAAAATCAATTATACACCAATTACTCTAATAAAGATGGAATTAATAAAGCAGATACTTATTCTGCAAGACCAGGATATTCAGAGCACCAAACTGGTCTAGCAATGGACTTAGGTACTAGTAATAATACCAATATTAATGACTTTGAAAATTCTAAAGAATTTGAATGGATGCAAAAAAACGCCCATAAATATGGATTTATTCTACGTTATCCTAAAGGAAAAGAATACATTACTGGATATATGTATGAACCATGGCACTACCGTTATGTTGGAGTAGAAGCTGCTACTTATATTTATGAGCATAATATTACTTATGAAGAATATTACGAATATTTTATAAAATAAAGAAGATTCAATGAATCTTCTTTTCTATTACTTTATGAATATCTGTTTCTTGATATTGAAACCCATGAATATAACGGTCTAAATTTTCTGTAAGATTTCCAATTAATTGATTTCGATTATTTTGATATTCTGCTATTTTTTCTTGTATTTCTAATAGTGTTTCCCCTATTTCTTTTAATAAGACTTGATTTTCTAATAATCTTTCTTGATTCATTTTTCTTTTTTTCTCTATGCTTTGTATCTCCTTCATTAGAATATCAATAGAGCTATCTACATTTCCATGATATCGATAAGTAAGTGATAAAAATTCTTTAGCTACATACTGGAATTCTACTAGAAACATCATTCCACCAATACTAAAAAAACTACTTAATAATTGAGAAATAGATAAAGAAAAAGTATCTAAATAAAGAAAACTTTCAAACCCTTTTATTCCTAATAAAAGTGCTACAAAAGAAATACTAACTTTTATTCCAAAGGCAATTGATTTTTTAAAATACTCTTTCAAATAAAATTCTTTATTTTGAAGATAATGTTTTCTCTTTTTTTCTTTTTCAAGAGATTTCTTTACTCTATCTTCCCTTTTTTGATAATCTTTATCTAAATTCTCTCTTCGTTTGTTGGACTCTATAATTTCGCACTTTTTAGTATTTAATAATTTTTCTTTTTCCGTTTCTTTTTCTATTGCCTCTAAATACTTATCCATAGAATCACCCACATATTATATCATTGTAACATATTTTGAGGGTAAGAAAAAAGCTCTTTTGAAGCTTTATTTTTTTATTTATTTCCTTTTTTAACACTGGATGAGGTTTTAGGTTTACTAGATTCTGTTAAAGTACTAAAATCATTTCTTTTTTCTATAGTCCCTAAACCTGGTTGAAGTTTAACTGTTTCTTGTCTACTTCTATTATTAACGTTTGTATTTTGCTTTGTTTCATTCATAAATCTCACCACTTTTCTATACTGCTACTATTAGAATAACAATTCCAAATACTACCATTAAAGCAAAAAATATGTACAAAAGGATAAATGATGTCATAAGAGTTTTTAATCGCCTATTATTACATTTTTCCAAGCTATTATAAATACTATCATTATCTAAAACCTTTTGTTCTATAAAACGTTCTTCATTTTTATATTCGTCAATATGACTATTAATATAATCTAAAAATTCTTGTCCAGACCTAGTATATCTTCTCTTATAAAACCAATGAGTAAGAACAGCAAAAAATAAACTAGATAATAATGTTACAGCTAAAATACTACCAAAAATAACAATTAAATAATCTACCTGCTTTAATCTATCTAAAAGCTCGAAGATTAAACCCATAATAGCAACTAATAATATCGATATAAAAGTTACAATAGCATTCGCTGTTTCATAGATTCTTTTTTCCCTTTCTTTTTCCATAGAAAGCGTATTACTAGAATATTCAGCTACTCCTTTTTTTATTTGTAGAATTATTTGCTCATCTATTTTTTCATTTTCTTTTTCTAATTCTTCTTCATTCAAACCATTTTCTTTTTTCTCTTTTTCCTTTACCAAAACCAACACCTCTAACTATTTTTCATCAATCTCAAAATCTAATAACTCCATACAAATACTTTCATATATGTCTTACCCATGACGCATTGTATCTATTAAAAACATTTTATCTTTTTCAAATTCTTTTAATCCAATTATAAATTAAGTTTCCGATTTCAATTTCTTTATTTTTATAAGTATGACCTGTATTTTCTATTACTTTACATTCAAAATTCTTACATCTTATTGCCTTATCTTTTAATAAATCTAAGTGTAAATAATAATCTTCTTCTTTAGAACCTGAAAAAGTAAGAACTGGCACATCTATTGTTTCAAATTGCTCCCAATGTTTTGGATTAGAAATAACAGGTAAATTATTAAGATTTGAATTTTCATTATACCAATTATAATAAGTCTTTGAACTCATATACATATAATCTTCAATCATTTTATGAAGCAATTTTGTTGGTTCATTATTATCTATATTTTCTTTTGCTTCATTAAGTAATTCCTCATATTCATCTGATTGTGCAGATAAATGAGAGCCTACCATATCAGGAGCACTAGCAAGTATTATTCCTAAAATATGAGGATGTTTTTTATAATAGTAATAAATCACTTTATTACATCCATAACTGTGTCCTAGCAAGATAATTCTTTTATATCCTTTATCTTCTGCAATTTGTATTGCTAAATCTATATCATAAATACAATCTTCAAATATTTCATACATACAGCCACATCTTTTAAATGAGCCATCTCTCATAACAATATCATTTTCAATAGAATGGCCTCTATTATGCTCATAAATAAAACCAATATTTTTTTCTGATAATAATTTGCCCCATACTGTAGCAAAGTAATTATCAATTATTGTACCACACATACCATGAATACAAAGAACACATATATCTTTTTCTTTACTCTCAAAATGAACCATAGGGAGTCTTAAGCCATCAGTAGTATAAGCATCGCTAATAAATTCAATATTCATAATTTCCCTCCAATTTAAATTATTCCCTATTGTTTTAGAAATAAATGATGATGTAGTAGTCTGCTCACTTGTTTAATTCTATGGATATCCATCTTTTCATCATTCCTGTTCCATAATATTATTATAACATAAAGAAATTTAATTAGCAGGTGTTTTCATATAATATCTAGATTCTGTTTCTTCTACTATCACAAAACCTAACTTTTCATATAACTTAATAGCATTCTTATTTTTCTTATAAACCCATAAAGAAACAATTGAATTTTTATCTAATATATCTTTTATAATTTCTGTCCCTATTCCTTTTCCTCTATACTCTTTTTCTAGATATATTTCATCTAGTAATATTCCAGTTTCCTCAGGTTCTACTAATAAACAGCCAATTAATTTATTATTTACAAAAATACTTTGATAATGATAAATATCCTGAGAAATGTTTTCCTCCACATATTCTTTTATCCTTGTCATTTCTGATTCTTCTAAATCATCAGCATAATCTAAAATACTATTTAATTTATATTCTTTTATTTTTTCTTTCTCTTCTTCTTTACTATTTATTAATTGATAATCTATTTTAAAAAGATTAATACAATATAACTTTTCAGTTGCATTTAATTTTTCTAAGTATTTAGCACCAAATTTTTCATAATAATTAGATAGTTCTGTTTTCAAATAAACTTTAGAATATCCTAATCTTTTAGCTTCTTCTAATATAGCACTATTTAATATTTTAGAATATCCATTACCTCTATATTCTTCTTTCACATACATTGTTGCATACCAAGGAGTTAAGTCCTTACGTTCTTCTCCATCTTCTTTAAATAAGGAAATAAAACCAATTAAATTTTTATCTTCTAATAAAAGTAAAACAGATATTATTTTTTTATTTTCTCCTTTCGAAAAACTTTCCACCTTTCTATCTATTTTCTTTGTAAATTCTTCTTCAGAAGAAAATGTCCCCCATTCTCTTAAACAGCATTCAAAATATTCTTTTGCATATTCCTTTTTTTCATTTAAATTATATATTTTCATATTTCTATTATAATTCCAAAATAAAAAAAGCACAATGTACTTTTCTTAATCCACAATCTTTTAAACAAATCTTTCAGAAATTAAAATTATTCTCTATTTTCTACTGGCAATTCTTCAATATATTCATAAGGAATATTTTTACTTTTGCTTACAACAGATTTTCCTAAATTTTTTTCAATATCATCACGAGCAACCTTAGCAGCATGGCCACCCATTTTGGCTACTTTTCTATTTTGTTCTAACCCATATGGTTTATGCTCTTTAGCAAGTTCACGAGTAGCAACTTCTCCTAAATCAGTAAGTGCCAATTCGATATCAGACATGTTATCCCTTAAAGATTCTTTCCTTATGCCTTTATATGTTTTATATTCACTTGCTTTCATATCAGACCATTCTTTATATATTTTATTAGTAAGTATTCTATATTCATAATTTTCAGTAATACCGCCTTCTTTCCATATATCAGTAAGTTTATTTCTATTTAATATGCCTTTTAATCTCATTTCAATCCATTTATCAGAATACCCTCTTTTACGATAATAATTAATAGCTCTTTTAATTGCTATTTCAGGATCAAATACTTCATCAATTCTCTCACTACCTAAAGAAGCTAACCAAAGTTTAAATGGCTCAGCTTTAGGACTAGGAACTGATTCAATCAACCGTAATATACCTTTAGTATCTAAAGTATCAGTCACTCTCATTTTTCCATCTTGTGCTTTCATTTTTAACTGCACGATATTTTCGTGCAGTTCACTTCCTTCAACTTTTAGCTTTCTTTTTAAATCACTCCAATAGTTTCTTGGAATATTAGTATTAGTTAATGCACTTATTACATCTACCACACTAAAATAATAATCTTCCTTTTCGCTATCCCAAATACTTCTGATTTCATTATTTTCAAATAAATTTGAAATTGTTTCTAATTTTTCTTGATTCATTTATCCCTCCTGCAATCTCATTATATCAAACACTTGTTCTTATAACAATACTAAATGGATATTTCACAATAAAAAAAGCACAATGTGCTTTTCTTAATTCATAAAACCAGAACATTTTCCACAATCGTTGTTGATAATTTGATTTTCTTCTGAGCAAGTATATCTAGGTGTATAAGTATGATTGTATACATGTTTGTTTACAACATGTGTATGAATTGGACAAATATGTGGAACTTCATGATAATACATTTTTTCTACACATTTATTGATAACTGGTTCCACTACTTGTTCTTGTCTTTGACAACAATTACGCATAGGCATATTCATATTTCTGTTGCAACAATTTTGATTAAACATATTATTTTCCCCCTTATCTAATCTATCTTATGTAGAAAATAAAAAAAGGAATAAACAAAACTCCTAGGAACTAAAAAAATTAGATGATATTAGTCATCATCTAATTTCTTTAATTTCTTATCAATAGAATAATCCTTTATTTTAGATATAATAAAGAAAATAATAGCTATAGCAACAAGAATACCTGCTCCAATACTAGCCCACTTTAAAAGACTATCAGAATCTATCTTATCTAGTTCTTTCTTTTTCTTTTTTAAAGGTTTTTCAACTGGTTCAGTTTCTACTTTTTTCTCTTTTACTTTTATATAATATGTTTTCTTTGTTTTATCTTTAGCTGTTACTACTACCTTTACTTGATGATTACTTTTCTTTAAATCATCTGCTCCTATAATTTCAACTGTGGCTTTGGAATCCTCTGCCTCCGCTTTTATATTTAACTTATTAACATCTTTTTCTACGTAAATAACATAATCAGTAACATCTTTTTTAAATTCTATACCACTTTCTTCTATTTCTAAAGACTTTAAATAACGACTCTCTGTAGTAGTATTTGTATTTGTATTTTTATTAGTATTACTGTTTTTTGGCTTTTCTTGTTTAATAGTAATATCATGTACAGCTATATCTGGAGTAATAATTACCATAGCATCTTTTTCGGTATATTCTTTTGCTTCTACCATATCTAATAATCCAGTTTCTATAGAAGACATTCGAATAGAAGTAATATCTTTTTTAGTATCTTTTAAATGAAATTTTACACTAACCGTATAATTTGAAGAACAATAAAGCATTCCATCCGCACAATATTTAGAATCATCCTTATTATCAATTACTTCTCCAAATATATAAATCTTATTAGTAGCTTTTTCTTCTAATACAGATATATCAAAATCTTTAGAAGATACATCCTTTATTTCTAATAAATCTCTATCATATAATAATTCAAAATTAATATACCAGATACCTAATGTTTTATCTAATCCACTTTCTATATCCTTAAAATCAATATTAAAATCTAAAGTAATATCCTCTTTAGGTTTCATTTCTTTATTACCCTGAATACTTACTTTATCTATTTTAATAGCATGAATATTAATAGGAATAATAAAACATAAAAAGAATAGTCCTAAAAAATATAATTTCTTCATATCTTCACTCTTTTCTACTATTTTCATTATAGCACAAAAAAAGAATAAATGAATAAACATCTATTCTTTCTTTAATGTTCATTATTAGAAATTACTGGTAAATCATTTATATTCGTTACTTTTTTATCTTCACCAGTTTTCGAATCTTTTTCAGGTAAATATTCCACAGTAATTACAAAGGAAATTACTGTTAAAAGAATAACAATTCCATACATTACTTTACTAGTTGTACTTCCCATTCCCTTATTTTCAAACAGATTACTAAAGAAAACTAATAAAGTCATGCCTATCCAAATAATAAATAAACAAAATACAAATACCCATTCTCTATCCATTTTAACAATAACTTCTATCATTGCTGCTACTATAGAAAATGATAAAATGACAGCTAATACATTTCCCCACATTCCATCTAATTGCTTATTAACATTTGCTAATTTATCAACACTTTCTTTATAATCTTTTTTTATGTTTCCTAGTTCTTTTAAAGTTTGTGACTTACTTTTTTCATTTATCATTTCAAGATATATAAATCTAATATTTGATACTTTTAAAAATTCATTTAAAACATTAGATGGAATACCATCTCTTTTTTCGTAAGCTGATAGCACAAATTCTAATTCTTCTTGTAATTCCTTAGAAAGATTTTTAAGTTTATTTTCACTTACTTTTCTTTGTTGACTATAAAAGGTATATTTTTTACTAATATTTTTTAGTTTCTCTAAACAATCCTTATCTACATCTTCATCGTTTTTTGTTGGTTTTAAACTGGCAATATTTAACGATTTTAATAGTTTTTCAACTTCTAAATCATGTGTATTATTTTTCAACTTTAATTTTTTCTCTTAACCAAATTTTTGTTTCTTTTTTAGAAACAATTTGATTAGACTCCTCTTCGATATTATTTTTTATATGATACCAAGGTGAACCTTGTTCATGGGTTAATTCCACCAATTCATAAGCGCTCCAACCACTAAAAACTTTAAATAATACCTCAACAAAAACTTTATTTATATTTGGAAAATTTATTATTTTCTTTCTTTTTTCTTCTGTTAGTTCTATATTTTCATTTCCACATTCTTTATAATAATCATAAAGTTCTTTACAAACTGGGCCTAAATTCCAAGCAAAAAATTCTTGTTCAAATAAATAGTCTTCATCTGTAAGAACCATATATAACCCTTCCATAAAGTACATTAATTTTTGAAGTTTAAGATTAGTTATAGATTCCCCATTTTGATTAAAATAATCAATTACATAATAAGAGTTAATTATAATATCTCTTTCAATATCCATTTCCTTCATATATTCACACTTCTATCCTAAACTTTGTTACTTAAATCATACCATAAACTTGTCAAATAGAAAAGCGTTTTCCAAAAAATCATCAATACTATACACCTCACTTAAGTACTAGTATCTACTACTACTATATCGAAAAAAGTCGATTTTTATTCTTCTAATTATTTTTTTAATTTTCCCTGTTTTAATAATCCTAATAAATAAAGATTTTGACTAGAAGTTCCTCTATAATTTTCTATTCCGTTACTAATAGCTATCTTTTTCCTATTGGAAAAAGAACTATCAATCTGTAATTTATTTAAAGCATTTACGATAGAAACACCTATATAATTAGATTTTGGATAATAAGATTCATTCTTATCTATTCTATTCCAATGATAAGATGATTTTACTACTTTAACATCCTTATCTAAATAAAGAGCTTTTGTAATATCATACTGGTGATAAATACACCAATAACCATAAGGATTTTTATACCAACCTTTTCCTTTAAATTTTCCTTTAGATACTGCGATATGAATATGGCTACCAGTTACTTTTCCTTTTTTACCTGGTTGATAATAAATTTCTCCCTGTTTTATAACTTGTCCTACTTTTAAATCAGAGATATCATTATCATGTAAAGTCATAACAGTCATATAATCCATAGTACCATCTGCATATTCTACCTTTTCTAAAGATTCTAACCATACAGCATTACAACTTTCATAAATTCTTTTAATTCTTCCAGTAAAAGGAGCTTTTAAATAACTTAATCTAGAAATATCAATAGCGTAGTCTCCTCTATGAGAATAACTGCCATTCATTTCTTGTGAAATATATAATTTATCAATACTTAATATTGCTTTTTCCATGTAAATACTCCTGAATTAAATTGAGAACTGCACTAATCCCCATCGCAATACCACCAATAATCATATTCTTTACGATATCTAAATCACTAAAATTATTCATACTTGGTAGTGTTACTAATAAAGAGGCTAAAAACCCCTCTATAAACGTTTTTAATATCTTACCAACTAAATTGTCGTTCAAAATCTTTTTCATTTCTATCACCATCCTTTAATACATCTGGAAGCCTATATATTTCTTTCATTAAATTAGTCGCATATCCATTACCACCTAACTTATGATAATTAGAATAAATCAAACTAACATTTTCTTTCATATAACTAGGACAATACCCTAATTTAGAATAATTCTCATAAATACGTACTATTTCATTTCTAAGTAAAGCCTTCACTCCATTTTTCACACCCACATATTCTTTTAACATATAAATCACACCTGTTGTTACAGCAGTAAATAATATCTCTAACCAATACTTTATAATAAATTCAATCATAACTCACCTCCATAAAAAAGAAGATAGTTTCCTATCTTCTATAATTTAATACCATATTTTTCTAACAGTATCTTTTTATTTCTTTTAGACTTCCCTATTAATATATCTTTATTTTTAAAAACTAATATATCTATCAATTTATCAGAATAATAACTATCTTTTCTTAAATCAAAACTATACTTTTTACCACTTTTCAATACCACATATAATTTTTTACAAAGATAAAAACCATTAAATTGAACATTTACATACCCAAACTCTGGTAAAGACGATACGCCAATTTTAAACCCAACTAATACAATATCTTGATATTCTAAAATAGAAAACTTAGAATGGAGAAAAAATATATAATTCTCTGTAACAATATAATTACGCTCTTGGTACGCTAAAACATTTTTTAATTCTTCATTAATTATATCAATTTGATTTTGCGATATCGTTTTAATATATTTCTTAAAAGCAATTAAATAATCTATACTTTCAACTATTTTATAAAAAAAGAAACAAAAATAAAGAAAGAAAGTTATCCAAACAATTAACGAAATAAAATTAAAATAAAAACCACCAACAAATATGAATGCTACTATAAGAAAAATCAAAAAAATACAAACCCAAAAACCAATATTAATCATATAATTCTTTTTTTGATTATTCACTAAATTCTTATAATTCATTTCCATAATATAACCTCTATTTTTACATTCTTTTTTTCTAATAACAATTATTTAATATTTCTGTATCATTATTTTCATTTATTCAATTTTAATAATCTTCACAAGTATAAGAAGGATCAGAATTTACCATCTTATTTTTTATATAATCATAGGATACTGTTTTACCTTTTAAACTTGTATATTTTAGTGATTCATCGTCTAATTCTGAAACTATTACCTTCAATTTAGAAATTACACTCTTACCATCATTACTTTTTTCAACATTGCAACTAAATCCTGATAAATTCTTCGCATCATTACATGAGCCTTTGTGCATTTCATACTGATTATTAGCAAAATCCATATTAGAACCATAGTCTACAACTAATGTTTGCTCATACGATTCTAAATAATAATCTTTATGAAAATAAAAAATAATTGTATCATTAGAAGTATAAGAATCTGTTTGAACCTTAGAAGTACAATTTAAAACTTTTGTTTTTTCTACTGTCATTTTTACTTTAACACAACTTTTTACGCAAAAAACAATAATAATTATTAATATCAGTATAATAATTTTTTTCAAAATTTTCATAGTTCTATCCTTTCACTCAATATCTTTTATGAAACGGACTCATAATAATATAAAACTTCATTATCTGAATCATATACTATAATAATATAGCTAGAACCGTTTTCAGGTACAATACTATAATCGTCTTTAATATTTTTCTTTATATCTAAAAAAAACCAATAACCATTCTCTATTTTATTTTGAATTTTTTTATCTCTATCCCAATAATATATACTTCCATCATAGCTAACATATTCACCATATAAGGACATTCGAAAGTTTTCTGGCACTGGCATTTCATTCCATTTTTGCTTTTTGATTTGTTCAAGAATATAATTTGGATCTTTTTTACAATCTATACTGGCCAGTCTAGAACCGTCTAACCACACAAATCCATCATCAACCATAGATAAAGGATATTTAAATGTACCAACATCTGTATATTTAAATATTAGTGTCTTTATAGTAAATTGATTATGTTTAGGAACCAAAAACTTCCAATATATTATTATTAAAATTACTAAAAGTAAGATTTGCTTTTTATTCATATAATCTCCAAATACTAATTTAATCATCTATTTCATTACATTCTAATTTTTTCTCATTTAAATCAAAATCACCATAAAACTCTAATCCAATAAATTTTAAATATTCATATTCTTCTATATTTTCACAGTATACATAGGATTCTTCATCAATACTATAACTTTCAAACCAATAATAACCATCTTTTATAAAACAAATGTCTTCTGGAAACTGTGGTTTTTTTCTTCCATAAATATTTGTTATAGAAAGTAAGTATTCTTTTAATTTTAAACTAAAATGGAAATAATAATGTTTTTGCCAAACATCAACTTTTGGATGATTTAAATAATACATTTTTTGAATTTCAATAGAAGGCAAAATCATAGTTTTGTCATAAGTTACAATTTTTATTAAACTCGCAGGGTCTATATTTAACAATTTATTTATAGTTAAATTAAGAGTCTCTAATTTTTTTTCATCCAAACCAAAGTTGCTTAACGTAACTCTCAATATCAAATCTTTATTATATGCATAATCTATAAACTTCTTATAAATATCATCTTTAATAACATTTTTTATTTCCATTTTTTATCCTCCTTATGGTAAGTACCAAATGTGGGAATGGCTATTTTCTGGATGATAATGTGGATAGTACCCACGTTTTCCCTCATTATGCCAATGCCATTTTGGGGGACGTCCAAAAAATACAGCCACTTCAAGTGCATATTCTTGAGTATCACAGAACAAATCATTTCCCATACTTATCCAAAGTACTGACTGTTCATAATTGAAGTACAAATCTCCCATTACAACATCTCCTAATTTAGGTCTTCTATATGCATCTGTACATATCTTTTTATTAAAAAAAGAATCATACTCAGATTTTGCTTCATCTATATAACTAACATCAGGAATTGATAAAGACATAGAAAGAACACTAAATCCCAATATATCTGTTAAAATAGCACTAGTATTAACAGTAAGACTAGATGGCAATGCTATTGATTGATTTAATGTTTTAAATTCTTTTTTACTATTAATATTATTTTTTAAATCACTTTTCATTTTAGATAATTTATTTATTGTAATAAAAAGTTTTTTGTTCTTTATAAGAAAGCGTTTAAAATTTTCAAAAAGAAAACTAAACCAAGAATTTCCGTTTGAATCTTTTCTTTTAACTGGATTATTACTACAATAAGCATAAAGATTATAAGATAGAATATCTTTATTAGCTCCTATAATACCATCTGCATTTAAGAATCTTCCCCATATAGGATTATAGTATCTACTGTTTAAATAATAAAATCCTGTTTCTTTATCATAATAATAACTTCTATATCTATATGGATTTATACTTGCTATTTCTAGATTACCTGTAGTTGTTACATTTCCCCATGTATCATAATAGTAATTTAAAATTATTATTTCTTTTATTTTAGCAAGTATTTGCTAGATACAATCTTATTTACAGTCTATTACTTTTGTTTTAAATACAATATCACCTAGTTTTATATTAGCAATAAAAATTGATAAAAAATCAGCCACAAATAGAATTGGATCAAATATATTTCTTAGTATAATAATATAAAATATACCAATCTATCAAAGATGTCAAGATTCGTTTAGCCTTAAGCATATTTATCACCCTTCTTAGTCGAATGCATAAAATTCATCTTCTCGTTTAAAAACTTCTGACTTTGACATTGTATCTAAATCAAGGTATTCTTCATACTCTTTATTTTTCATGTCATAAATAAAATAAACAAACTCATGTTCAAAATTAATTCCAGATTTAAAATATCCTATAAGATATATTTTTTGTTTAGTTTCTAAATATTTTGTAACATAAATTCCTGAATATTTTTGGCAATCTAAAAAATATTCTTTTGAATTAGTCCTATAAATATGAACTGTACAATCCCCAAAGCATTTGACTGTATCTACAGTTTTTGGCTCATATATAAAGAATAATTAACTTATAGAAGATTTTTTTTAATATCTTCACATCCTCAACAATTTAAACACTATTTTTGATAATTTCGTGCCTCCGTTTTATATATATAATCAGCTAGTTCCTTTCCAGATACTAAAATAAGTATAAAATCATATGCAAAAAATAAAACTTCAATCCTACTCCTTTTAATTAATGTTTTTATGTCAGTTCTTCCACCATCTGATTCATTATAAATTGCTAATTTAAATATCCTTTTTCCTAAACTCCTACCCTTCATAATATAATCTCTTCGACTAAATAAATAATAAACTAAAATAAACATAACTATTGATAAAAATTCTTTAAAAAAAGTTGAAGAATGTATAATAAAAATTTCCAATAGCTTTCCTAAAAAAACAATACTATAAAATATTAAAAGGAAATCGAAATAATAGGCCAATATTTTTCTTAACTTTAAATTTTTCATATTCTATTACCTCTTTTTTATCACTATTTGTTATTTCAACTACTCTTACTTTAACCTTAGAATATCCTATGAATTTTCAAATTCATTGTTATTCACACTTCCAAGGACTATCTGAATTTTTGAACCCATCATAAATTTGATTATAGGACAAATCTTTAAGATTTTCTAAATTATCTGCAAGTTCTGTTCCTTCTTCTAATTCTTTCAAAACTACCTCTAATTCAACAACTAAATTATTATCATCATTATTTTTTATAGAACAATGTACTCCTGATAAATCTTTTAAATCATTACACGTTTTTATAGCACTATTATAATTTTTTTCACCATAGTTAATAGCTTCTATCGATTTATAGTCAAAGGACACTGTTTGAATATATTTTGTTAATTTTTCAGAATTTTTGTCATCAAAATAAAAAGTTCGAGATTCACTAATAGAAATACCTTCACTTTCATTAGTTGCTTTTATTTTACACGATAAAATTTTTTCTTCCTTGTCATTTTCAGCATCTTTCTTTTTTTGCAAAGTACAACCTAAATTTGTAATACCTAGTATTAATACTAATATAATAAATAACTTTTTTTTCATAACTACTCCAATTTATTAACTAATCATAATAAGGATTAAATCTTTTTCTTACATTATCATCAGAACTAATTAATTCAATATCATTAAAACCATTTTCTATTGCATTATTATATATTATTTTTAACAATTTATCATCTTTACAATAAATATCTACAAAACTAACATCTGTAATAAAAAGAATTAATAAACAATCACTCTTCATGAAATCCATATAATTAGAAATATTAAAGTTCATATTTCCATTACTCTTATATAAACGAATATCTGCAAAAATTGGATAATGTGTTTCTTGAATTTTTTGAAAAAAATTTTTTTCATCATAAATAGACTCTGTAAAGAAAGTATCTCCATAAATCTCTAATACTTCCTGTTCCTCACCAATTTTCCAAAGACAATCTTTAAATTCAATCCCCTTTAGAATTTGAAATAAATAATTATTCCACTCATTTGGAATACAAAATTTTATTCTCACATTTTTTCACCAACTTTTAATTTACTCTCATAATTACTCGATTATCTTTTTCTTCTGTTTTAATTTCTATATTTTCTATTTTACTATTTAAAATAGAATTCAATATCTTTTTATCTTTACTATAAACTTCTATAGTTCTAATATCAGATATCAATAACATCAATTGACAATCACTATCTTTATATTCAGAATAAGTTTTAATTGGTTTAACCATAGATTCTTTTAAATATACTTGAACATTTAAAAATATTATTAAATCTAAGTTTTCCCATATCTTTTTAAAATCATCACCACTATATTTCTTATCTAATATAAGATTACAATTATTAGAAACAATTTCATCTTCTATAATTTGCCATTCATAATTTGAAATCATAAAAGATTCAAAAAGTTTTTCCAATTTCCTACTTTCTTCATTCCATTCAAATTCTAATCCAATCATACTACCATTTTCTATAAATAACAAATCTCTATTTTAAATATTTCATAAAATAATCATTTATCACTATTTATTATTTCAACTGCTCCTACTTTAACCTTAGAAGAGCCAATAAATTTTCCATTAATATATAACATAGCTATTAGAATTGCAACAGAATACATTAAGAAATCTTTATAAATATAACTCTTATGTTCAATATAATAACCAATATCTTTTTTAAATGATAAAGCTTCATCTTTTAGATTAGAAGAAACATCTATAAATAAAATATTATTTTTATATTTAATAACAGCTTTATAATTATCTCCTGTTGTGGAAACTTCATCATAATTAATACTGTGGTAATTAACGTTTTCTTTAGAATTTATATTAGTATTATCTTTTACAATAGATTTCATTTCTTCATAAATTTCTTTTCTCTTTTTAGAATCTGTAACAATATAATAACTAACAGAATAAGGACATGTATTATTATCTGTTTCAT
Source organism: uncultured Bacilli bacterium (assembly GCA_910584165.1). Classification (GTDB taxonomy): domain Bacteria; phylum Bacillota_I; class Bacilli_A; order RF39; family UBA660; genus UBA5578. The sequence continues at coordinate 591,457 of CAJTZU010000001.1, forward strand.
AATGAATTGCTATTCCTTCTTGTGAGTCCTCTTTATTTATCACAGTACACCCTTTTTTCTCCATATAAGATTTAAAAGTTGGTAATTCAAGTTGTGTTGCTGCTGATAAGTCTTTTAAAATAAAAGCAGTTACAATCATTATAAAACTTAAAACAATAAATAACACATTTACAAATCTCTTTTTTTTCATAAAAGTTTCCTTACTTCATCATTAAAATTATTTTTCTTCACAAGAATGGGTCAGCTGTTTTTTTTCTAACCATTTTTTTACTTGTTCATAAGTAATAATTCTATCTGTTAGATTCTCACCAAATATAGGATCATCAGGCAACTTAGTTAACTCCGAGAATATTAAAGTAAGTTCTATTATTACTTCATTTTTTTCATTTCTATTAACAACGCAATTAACTCCTGATGATTCTATTAAGGTATTGCACAATTCTTTGGAATTATTATATAACTCTTGTGCACCACTTTCATTAGAACCATAATCTGCAACTAATTTCTGCTTGTATAATTCTAAAATATCATTGTTAAAATGAAAAGTATTCTCCTCATTAATAGTAAAATTTTCTCGAATACTCTCATTGTTACAAACTAAAACTTTTTCATTTTTTTTATTTTCATTACTACATCCTATTACAAATATTATTAAAAAAATATATAATATTTTTTTTATATTCTTCATATATTTTTCCTCCTATAATTTTTATTTTGTTTAATGTTTCTGCTGTATACCTATCTCTAAAGAAAAAGGATTAATATCTGCCTCTATGTTAAAATCTAAATAAGCTTGATTATCATCAACTATTACAATAGGTCCAACCATTACTTCCTCCTTATATTTTGTACTATCTAATGATCGATAAGTATTGCAATCTATCAGTGTTTCATAATATTTTTTCTTTCCAATAATAAAACCAACTTCAACTTCTGCTATTCTATAGCAATTTATTTTATTTCCTACTTTTTCTTTCTTAATCTCTACGCCTAATGAGGAACCAAAAGGAATTCCAAAAAGTTTAAAAGAAGGAGCTGTGCTTATTTGAAGAGAAATTGAACTTTTTGTTGTAAAATTAGAAATACTTTTCAAAAACAAGTTTTTAAGCTCAATCGGTGTAGGACAATAATTAACATTTTTTTTATTGGAACTATAATAATGTTGTACAGGTGTATATAGTTTATCACTTGCATTAGGATTATAGTAATGTTGCTTATTATCACTAACAAGCTTCATTCCTCCTGCTCCTAAAATTGCTAAGTCAATTGCAGAGAATCCATTAAAATCAATCTTACTTACTGGATTATTACTACAATAGGCATATAGGTTATTTCCTAAGATATCTCTATTAGCTCCTATTACACTATCTACATTTAAGAATCTTCCCCATGTAGGATTATAGTATCTACTGTTTAGATAATAGAATCCTGTTTCAGTATCATAGTAATAACTTCTATATCTATATGAATTTATATTTGCTATATGGTTTTGATTATTACGAATATCTATTCCATTAGAATCTGTTATTGATAAAATGTTTCCCCATGCATCATAAGTATAGTTTGCTACTACATTATAATCATTGTCTAATATTCCTATAATATCATTTAAATTATTTTTAATATAATAATATTTATCTTGATTATAATAAAATCCTATTAAACCGTCTATACTATTACGGATATAGTATATCACATTATTGCCCTTTTGTTCAAATACTATCTTATTACCTTCTAAATAGTATTTTGTTTCTATTCCATCTACTATTTTAGAATTTCTAATACTATTCGCATCATAGCAATATTCAATATTTTGATTATATTTTCTTAATTGTCTACCATTTATCCATTCTAAAGTATCATTTCCAATGGTAATGGGATTTCCTATTTCATCATAAGTAATAGTTTGTCCATTATAACTAGTTAATTGGTCTTTCCAATTTAGATTGTTATATTGATACTGATTTTGTGATATTAGATTATTATTAGAAAGATTATAATATTTTTGATTTAAAATATTTCCTGAACTATCATAGGAATAACTAATTTTTTGATTTGTTACATAATCTTTTTCTTCTAATAATTCATTGTAAAAATCATAACAATATTGTTTTTCTAAAATTCCATTATGTGAAATATCTGTAATATTACCTAATTTATCATATCTATAAGAATATTTATCGTTATTATTTTCTATACTTTTTACTAATATGGAGGTTCTATTACCATGGGATACATACTCATAATTCGTTTGAATTTCATTATCTATATTACGATTCTTTAATCTTCCTAATTCATCATAATTATAATTAACTTCATTATCTGAAAAGATAGTTTTTGTTAGAATATCTTCTTCATTATAAGTATTCATAATTTCATTATGGAAATCATTAAATTTACAGATTTTATGAATAAGATTATTATTTTTATCATAAGCATAATTTATTTTTAAATCATTATATTGATATTCATTTAATTTCATAGATAAATCATAATTATAAGTAATATTGTTATTATCAGATTCTATTTTCGTTAAAGAACCGTTATTATCATATTTATAGTTATAGGAATCATCTTCTTTTACTACTCTTTTTATTCTATCAAATTCATCATATTCATAACTAATAACATCATAATTACCATAAGTAGTTTGCTTTAAATTACCATTATTTTCCTCATAACTATTAGTAGATAAAGTAATACTATTTCCTACTTTAACTTGTTTTCTATTTCCAAATTCATCATAAATAAAATTATATTCTTTATTCTCTTCTATTATTTTAGATAATTGATTTTGTTCAGTATAAATATATTTTATCTTTTTTCCACCTTTTACGACTTCTATTGGTCTTTCTTTATCATCGTAAGTAGTAAATGTAGTATTTCCTTTCGCATCAGTAACGGAGTTTAATAACCCTGTATTAGAATCAATATCATAAGTTATTACATTAAAATTAGTGTCTGTTGTACTAGTAATAAATTTTCCATCTTCTGTATAGGTAGAACTACTCTCTAAAAATAACTTACTATCTGTATTTTCTAAGTAAAATTCAAAAGAAGGTTCATCTTCTACTAACGTTTTAATACTTACAGTATTTTCTAAAGCACTTATATATTTTGGATATTCGCAATCATTAGCTGCTTCATAAGCAATTCCTACTAAAGTAATTTTATATAACTCATTCTCTTTAAAGATATCAGATAATGTTTTTACTAACATTTCTTCTTTTATTACATCATTTTCTAAAGCAGATTTCATATATCTATCCATTATTAATTGGGTTGTATAGTTACTATCAACAATTTCTTGAAAGAAATCTGCTACAGTATATCCACTCTGTATAGAAGTTGTTAATAAAGCTTCTATAGTGCTTCTAGAAACTTCTGGTTTAGAATTTTCTTCTTTTAAACGAATTGAATAACTACCATTAGAATTTCTAACAAATCTAAAAAGAGAAGCTTGTTCCAAATCATTTTCTATTATAAGTGTATTACCAAATTCTTTTAAATACTTATTTTCTAAAAGACTATACTTTATTCTATAAAAATTATCATCCACTTTTTCTAACAGCCATTTTGTATGTCCACAATCATCTGGCTTTAAAAAAATAGATTCTTGAATACATTTTAAATATTTATTAGTTCCTTTAGCCCTAATTTGGTAATAACTGCCTTCTCTTATAAAATTGCCAATACTTTTCACTTTTGAAACAATTGGATTGCCAAAAGAATCATATTTTATACTATTAAATAATCCACTTTCAGAAATACCACCAATTACTCTATCTGTAATGTTATTATCATATTCATAAGTAAATTTATCACCCTTTGGATTAACCATTTGTATTAATTGATTATTACTATCATAATTATATTTTGTTTTTTCTTTATCTAATCCATATACTGCTTTTAAATTATCATTATTATCATAATCAAAATAATTTTCTCTTAAATCTTTAAACAAATATAAATTAGTGATATAAAAATTATTAGCATTACAACTTTGGTCAAAATATAATGTTAAAGAAGTAAAATTTTTCTCCGCAACAAAGCTAGTAGAATAATATTGCCAATTGGTATCATTGGGATTAAAAGTAGGAGCTGATATAGTACAATGACCATCCTCTTCAGTACTATCTACATAATTATAAGTAATAGTAACTTCATTTCTAATAGGTTCTCCCATGATACCAGTCGTTTGAAAACCTTCATTCTTATACCAAAAATTAATGCAATAAGTTTCTCCTTTTTTACCATTTACTTGATAAGTTTTTGAAAAGTAAGATTCTTCTTCTGGATTCATTCTTACTTTTAATGCTTTATCTCCTAAATCATTTATTTCAACTACTTCAAATACTTGATTAGTAATATCTACTAAATCATTAGTAGTAGCGCCTATATCCCAACCAACTAATCCATTAGAAAAGTCAGAATTATCCAGTAAATTATATTTGTTAGCTACTTCTCCTTGTTCTAATTGGATATCATCTAAATAGTAGGTGCCATCCATATAAAAGTCTAATTCTATTTGTAAATCTCCGATAGCATCTTCTGGATAAAAAATAGTAACTTCATTTCTAACAAATTTTTCTTCAATATTAGATAAAGAAACTACCTTACGTTCCCAACCATCAATACCAAGATATCCTATACTCATAGAAAACTCTCCTATACCACAACTATAAATACTTAAGGTATAATAGTGTCCTTTTGGCACAGATACTATCTTATAACAATTTCCACCATGCTGATTTCTACAAGAAGCTTTTAAACAATGGGTTCCACTTGTAGAATATTCCATAGAGTTACTGATAGTAAAATCTTCACTATCACTTTCTATAATAAATCCTAAATTTTCTTCTTCAAAACTAGAATTACTAATATAATTTTTTACATATTTTAAAGGTATACCACTGGAAAGTAATTTATTTTTATGAAAACTTTGCTCACCTTCTTCTGTTTGAACAGAAAATCCATATTCTTGAACTATACCATAAGCATTCTTTAAATCCCCTAATGTTTTTAAATTGCTCACAGAAATTAAATTACCTATATTATTATAAGTCATAATAGTAGAACGACTTTTGTTATCTATAATTGTTGTAGAATTAAAACCATATAAAACATTAAAATATTGACCAACAGTATCATTTAATCCATATTGAGAAATCTTCTTAATTCTAAATGGAGATTGTTCAAAATATTCATATTTCATCTTTTGACCATTAATATCTGTAATAAATTCTATCAAATTATTAGAATTATAAGAGAATAATGTAGTGCCTAATTTAGAAACTATACTAACTAGCTTATTATTACTATAATTTAAAATAACTGTTTCATTTGGGCTTATTACCATTATTTTATTTGTATCATAAGTAATATTAATTTCACTATCATTTGCATCTACTATTTTTATAATTCTATGATTACTATCATAATGAATAGTATTTTTATAATTACTTAAATTTATAATTTCTTTTAAATAACCTACATGATTTTCAATAACAAACTTCATTTGATTATCTTCTTTATCTTTTAAAATATATTCTTCATTATTTTTTTCAATCGTAAGGTTTAAACCATCTTCATCTTGATAATTTACTAAATTACCATTTTCATCTTTTAATTCATTAAAATAATGAATAGTACCATCACCATCTACATACTCTAGATAATTATCCGCTTCACTTTCTTTGATAGTTTGGTTGAAATTAAATTGATTTCCTATCCCTATTCCAATATTTTTATTTAAAATAACATCATTTGTATTATAAATTAGATTTAAACTTGTTGGTAACTTTCCACCAATAGTATTCCCAATAGAAAATATTCCTGTTAAATTTCCGTTATAAGTATTAAAATAAGTACTTCCCTCTGTAAAAGATTGATTTAAATAATCCATATAATTCTCAATACCATTTTGATTACGGTATTGAATAATTAAAACAGGTTTAGGACTATCTCCTGTTATAGTATTATTTTTAGAATAAAAGGCAGGGACTACTTCACTTTTATAAGTTTCCTTATTTGCTTTTAATAAAATTCCATAATTAGGTTTATCAGCATACCATTTCTTTACTAAAGAAGTAATATCTGCTTCATTGATAACAGGGTGCAATTGAAAGCTAGTTACATAGCCATCCTCATTTAAAATTCCTTCTAAACGACTTCTATATCCTTCAAAAGATGCTTCTATTCTCTCATTGTACTTATTATTCATAGTATTCCAGTTAGCACTATTTTCTGTCCAATTTTCAGTAACCTCATGAATATTAATAACTTCTGAAGGTGGTAATGAAGATTCTGTATAACTTTCTCCATATCCAATTAAATTTAAATAGGCACCTATTACTTGACTACCTGTCCCAATAGTTGGTAAATCAAACTTAATAAGCGCTCTATTTACTACTTCTTTTCCATTTACTTTTTCAACTCCAGCTTTTAAAATATCTTGACTATTTCTATCTACATTCGTATCTCCTGGATAGATATAAGTATCATAAACATCCTTTTTCTCATCTATTGTATTAATAGTAGGGTCAATTACTACTGGATAAGAAGCATTTTCTAACCACCCCTTATCTAGAACTAATTCTAACTGATATCCTAATTCTGTTTTTTCTAGATTATAATAAACATTATCATTTCTATAATTATCACTATCAATCATAAAAGGATTCTCAATAGTAAAAATTAATTTATCATCTTTCATAGCATGGATTTGATAATTTACTATTTTTAATTCTAAATTGGTTTGAATAAGAAATAGAAGTTTCTGTTTAATAGATTCTTTACTTTTAATAATAATATTTTCCTTTACTTTATTAGAAGTTAATAAATATTCAAAATCAATACCTTCCTTTATATTTGGATATTTAATACTATTTTTATTAACTATAGGTCCAACATTATTACCATCTTCTAAAGTTAATCTGAAATAATTATCCTTATATTCCAAATTCATAAACTCATTACTATTTCTATCTTTAAAATAAACTTGATAACCATTTTCCTTATTTCTATAAAAACTATTTTCTTTAATCAAAGTATTATCTATTTCTTTATATTCACCATTTTTCAAGTAATGAATATCTTCATTATAAACTTGGGCTATAATATCTCCATTTTCTTGTAAAAAATGTTTTTCACGATTTTTTCTTAATTTTACTAATTCAATACCATCCATAATTCACCTCTTATGCTACTCTTTTCCACATATAACAAGTAATATATGGTTGTAAGTTATTATGAGCCTGTCCTTCACCAGTATTAGCTGGAGTATGGGTATGTCCTCCTGATGAATTCATTGATGGTGGTACTTTAGTTCCATCTGCAGTATATCTTTTATGCGCTATTGCTTCATAAGAAGAATTAGAAAGTGTAATTTTTAAAAATCCTGTATAGGTATGAGTATGAGCACCAGAGGCACCAATGGCATGAGTATGAGTAGGCATCTCCTCTACTGTTAAAGTATGCTCTTTTTCCCCTCCAGTCTTCTCTACAGCATTAAATTCTACTTGAGTAGTGTCTACCCCTACTAAGCATCTTCCTGCTCCCCAGGCTTCCCAAACACCACCAAATAAAGAGCTTGGATTAGTATTATTAACTGATAAATAAATACTACCAATTGGATAAGCATTTAATACACTAAAATTAGCGTTATTACAAGTAAAACTATTTACTGTTAAATTACCCTCTTCATCTAAACTAAACTTATTATTTTTAGAAGTTAAACAATTAATAGAAGCATTATCCACTTCTAAATTTACTTTATCCTCTGTTTTTGTAAATGCATCAGCAACATACGAAGGCGCTAAAGCATAATCAAAATCTACCTCTGCTCCAACACCTGATAAAGGCATTATTTCATTTTCTAAATTCATATCATCATTCCTTTCTTTTTTTGAATTTAAAAAGTTTTCAACCATAATTAAACAACTGTGTGCTAAACAGTTCATAGGAATTTCACCTTCTTGAATTTCACAAGACTATCTCTAGAAGTATCATTATACCTACTATTTGTTATCGCATTAGAAACAGCAACTTTCTATTTATAATCTAGTATTATTCGCAAGCGTACTAATTAACGTGCTAGAATAGTAGGAACGTATTTAATTATGTTATTAAATTGTCAAAGAACAATATATTCCATCAAAAAAAGGAATATAGAGAGTTACCCTCTCACTATATTCCTCACTAACAAGTTATTTTTGAAGTCTAAATTGATATTTTTTTAGAAAGTTTTTGTAATGCTATATCAATACTATATTTTACTGCTCTTGGACTACAATGTTCTATTAAAGCAATTTCTCTTAAATTCTTTCCTTCTAAATAATACATCTTTAATCTTCTTTTTTGAATTTCAGGTAACTTATTGATTTCTTGATGTAATTTTTCATAAAGTAACTTTTCAAAAACAAATTCTTCTAAAGATACATATTTATTCTTAGTATAATGATATAAATTATCTTCTGTTAATTCTAAATGCTCTATATGTCTATCATATTCATTTAATTCTTTTAAATCTTCTAATTCAAAAGCATTAAATTCTTGGTATAATTCTTCATTCAATGAAATATTTTGTTTTACTCCTTTACTATCTATAAAACTAATCATATGATTCATTTCTAACGTATAAGGATTATATTTCTTTTTTCTTCTTTTTACTTTTTCCATACTCTCTCCTATCTAATAAATTTTTTATTTATTAGTAGGAGGACTACGACTACTACTCACAATAACTTCAACTCCTATGGTCAAAGTTACCGTTGAGTATTAAAAATAAACACTACTTATTCGGTCACTTAAGGTAGCCTAAAAGTAGAATAAAAAAAGAAGACTATTCGTCTTCTACCATGAGCCTTGCCAAGTTGCCGTTGCTTCTGTCATACTATCAAAACTGTCTTTACAAGAATCAATATGTTGGATTCCTGAATTACTTACAGTGTGACTAATAGCCTCCATAAGATTAATACTCTTAATAGCATGTGCATAATCTCCTGATGCATTTTGCTTAATAACAGTAGCATCCACAGCTTTTTCTACATCAAAATAAATAGTTTGTTTCAAAGAAGTTAAATCTCCTGCTGGTAATTTAAAAGAGGCAGATGAACCTGCGGTAAATGTCCTTGGTTGGTAAGCACTTAATGTTCTACAATTATTATCTTTATCACAATATTCTTGCTCAAAATGGACATTTCCTTTTAGTTTTACACTAGCAAAATGTCCTATTGCAATAACATCATGACTTCTAACTTTAGGAAATGATTTCCATTCTAATACTGCATTATACCTATAGTAAGTATTTCTTTGAGTAATATAAGATTTTAACTTTTTATAAGTAGTTTCTACAGTTACTATTGCTTGTGGTTCTATCATATTAGTTTTATAAGCATCATATTCTTCTTTGGTTACTTCCTCCGTATACGTATAATAATTATCTATATTATCTAAAGTATTATTTTGTTTAGTTCCTATTAAAGTAGTTGTTTTATAATATTTCTCAGTCATTGCTACTACATTATCATCATTCTCTAAAGCAAAAATACTTACTGGGAACATCATAAACATAAAAAGCAAGAAATAATTCAATATTTTTTTCATAAATTTCCTTTCTAAAATAAGTACAATTATTTATAAAACAACTTGTTATTAGATATTTCTTTTTTACTATTTAAAGGAATTAATATTTTTTCTATATTATTTTTTACATCTAAGTAATCAATTTCTACTATTAAATCATTTTTATTACAAATTAACACTTCTTCCTTTCTATTTACAATTTCATCAAATTGTAAATAAGTTCTTTGCAATAGTTCTATTAGAGAATAAAATTCATTTTCCATTTCTATCTTTTGAGAATGCATCACATAATCATTACATTTTAAAGAAATATCTAATTCTTTGACAAAAACTTCTTTATCTGTGCCAATATACTTATCGATATATTCTATTTTACTAATCATGAGAATATTCTTTTCTTTATTAAAAACAATATAACCATTTATGACAAAATCTTCTCTTGAACTACTAATACTATATACTTGAAAACGATTATAATTATTAATTAGAAAAATTACTGAAAAAAGAATTACGATTATAAAAAATACTAAAATAGTTCTTTTTAGATACTGTTTTTTTGTCAAGTTATTGTAAAATTTCAAAATCTCAATATCTATCTCTTTTTCATTTTTTTCTCCATTTAATAATTCTGTTACACTAATATCTAAGATATCACTTAAAGGATTTAAAAGAGAAATATCAGGAGCATTTATCCCTCTTTCCCATTTAGAAACCGACTTATCACTAATTCCTAACATATCTCCTAACTGTACTTGAGTTAAGCCTTTTTGCTTCCTAAGCACAGAAATTAGTTTCCCAATTTTATCTAAATTCATATTTTACATCACACTACCATTGCTAAAGAGCCAATTTTACTATTTTGAAATTAAATTTATAATATCATATAGGGAATGTTTTTTATAGAAAGAAAATATTCTATTCCCCCTAGTTTATAGAAATTAGGATAAAAACATGGAATAATATTATAGGGATGTGTATAGTGTGATGTTAATAAAAAATTTAAAAGAAAGCAGAAAAAAACTAGATATTAAACAAAAAGATGTTGCCAAATTATTTAAAGTAGATATTTCTACTGTATCTGGTTGGGAAACAGGAAAAGATATGATACCATTAAGAAAATTAATTGATTACGCTAATTATTTTAATTATAGTCTAGACTACTTATTTGGAATTAGTAAAGAAAATATAGCTTATGAACCATTAACAATCAATTTAGAAGTAATTGCTAAAAACTTAAAAAGAATTAGAAAGAATAATAATATGAACCAAGCTTATGTAGCCAAAAGAATCAATACTTCTCAATCAGCTTATTCTCATTATGAAACTGCTACTAATTTAATAACTACTACTTTTCTTTTTAATTTAACAAAAGTCTATGATAAATTTTCAATAGATGAACTATTGGGAAGAAAAAAAATAAAAAGTGATCAAGTCACTTATTTTTTTGCTGTTTTTCCAAATTCTTATATATTAATTAAAAAATAAAAAATGCCTAAAAAGGCATTTTTCCATTTTTTACTTGTTTCATCATAACTTTCATTTGCTCAAATTGTTTTAATAATCTATTTACCTCTTCAACAGATCTTCCAGAACCAGTTGCAATCCTCTGTTTACGAGTAGCTTTTAAACAATCTGGATGTCTTCTTTCATAAGGAGTCATAGAAAGAACAATTGCTTCAATATGAGCCATATCTTTAGGATCTATTTTAACATTCTTAGCTTCTTTTGGAAGACCAGGAATCATTTTTATCAAATTCTCTAGAGGGCCTAATTTTTTAATTTGTTTCATTGTACTTAAGAAATCTTCTAAATCAAATTTACCTTCTTGCATTCTTTTCGCAGATTTCATGGCTTCATCTTGATCAATTACTTCTTCAGCTTTTTCTATCATGGTCATTAAATCTCCCATACCTAGAATACGAGTCGCCATTCTTTCTGGATAGAATTCATCTAAGCCGTCCATCTTTTCACTAATACCAATAAATTTAATTGGTACATTTGTTAAATGTCTAATAGAGAGTGCTGCACCACCACGAGTATCTCCATCTAATTTCGTTAAAATAGCACCTGTTAAAGATAATCTTTCATTAAATCCTTCAATAACGTTAATAGCATCTTGTCCTGTCATACTATCTACTACTAACATTACTTCATGTGGATTTACTTCTTTTTGAATATTATCTAATTCTTCCATTAATTCTTCATCAATGTGTAACCGTCCTGCTGTATCAATTAAAACATAATTATAATGATTTTCTTTCGCATATTCAATCGCATGTTTAGAAATCTCAACAGGATTTCCTTTTCCTTCAGAATAAACATCAATATTTAATTCTTTTCCAATTTGTTTTAACTGCTCAATCGCAGCTGGTCTATAAACATCACAAGCAACCAATAATGGATTCTTTTTATATTTTTTACGTAACATCCGTGCAAGTTTTCCAATCGTTGTTGTTTTACCACTACCTTGTAAACCGACTAACATTAATACACTTGGATTTCCTGAAGTATAAATATCTGCTTTTTCTCCGCCTAATAATTCTACTAATTCATCTTTTAAGATTTTAACAAACATTTCACCAGGTTTTAAAGATTTCGCTACTTCTTCTCCTAGTGCTTTTTCTTTTACATTATTAATAAATTCTTTTACTACTTTATAGTTAACATCAGCTTCTAAAAGAGCTAAACGGATTTCTCTTGTTACTTCACTAATATTTTCTTCCGATATTTTTCCATAACCCTTAATTTTATTTACGGCATTTTGTAATCTATCTCCTAAGCTTTCAAACATTTTCATCACCAGTTATTATTATATCATGAAGTTGTATAGTTTTTCTACTATTTTCCCACAATAATACTAGGGTGATACTATTACTTGTTTCCTTATATTTATTTTAAAAATTATTGAAAATGCTCTTGCCACTCTTAGAATTATTGTAATCGCTAATGGAAAGAAAGGATTAGGCGCCACTTTAAATTTTCTAATGGCGCTTACTTGGATTTTTTCTACTTCTCTAGTATTAAAAAATATTCAAGATAATATACTACATATTTTTTCTTTCTGTTTAGGTACTTTTATTGGTTCTTATATAGGCTCTATCATTGAAGAAAAATTAGCTCTAGGAAGTAATATGATTATTGGCATTACTAGTAAAGAAAAAGAAAGTCTAACTAATAAACTTAGAGAACTTTCTTTTTCAGTGATTGAACTAGAAGGAAAAGATTTGGAAGATGAAAAAAATATTTTACTAATTCCTACTACAAGAAAAAAGAAAAGAAAACTCATTCATTTTATCAAAAGAATGGATAAAAAAGCTATCATCATTGTTGACAATGCCTATTCAGACACTAATTTATAAGCTTTATCTGTAATAATATACATATCTTTATAAGCTGACTTTAATTCACTTTTCTTATTAATTGTCCATACCATTTTCTTCTTTTTAGAAGAAATATCAGGAAAAGCCCCTTTTGAAACTGATAAAAAATCAACATTTGAATAATCTTTATTTTTGTTGATAAAGTCACTTATTAGTAAACCAACTGGAAATTTGCACATATTTGTCGATAATTTTACTATATTTTGACAAAAACTGCATAAATAAATGTTTAAATGAGAAAAAGTTATGCACACACTTCTTAGAGCATCTACCACTTCCTTACTATCTCCTATTTCATTTTTTACATCTAATAATATCATTTTATTAGAATTTACATCTTTTAAAAAGTTATCTAAAGAAGATAGATAAGAAGGATTCTCAATAGTTCCTAAGTTTATTTTTTTTAAAGTTTCTAAAGTTTCATTTTTTATAAATCTTCTTTTTATTCCTAATTCTAAAAAAGAGGTATTATGATAGATAATAAACTTTTTATCTTTTGTTAAACGAATATCTAATTCTACACCATCTATATAATCTTGCTTTAAACACCAAAGTAATGCTTCTTTGGTATTTTCTTTAAAAGAATGAGAATCGTTCCCTCGATGTGCGATTAATTTCATACTATCACCAATTTAGTATATGAAAAAAAAGATATTTCTATCTTTTTTTATTGTGTCCATCTACCAACAATATCAGCATTACTACTATATGGTTCTGGATTTGGAAGTGGCATTCTTACAATCATTGGTATTCTAAGAGCACGACCAAATGCTACACAAGTACCTGGCTGTAAGCTCTTTTGTTTCTCCATAATTTCAGCACTCATATTAGGAAGCATCTGCCTAATATATTCCAAATCTTTTGGATGGGTCATTTTAAATATTAAGAAATTCGTTAACTGTGAGATAACTGTTTCTGATAACTCTACTGGTCGCTGTGAAATTAAAATTAAAAGTAAACCAAATTTACGACCTTCCTTAGCAATTCTTTCAAAGATATTATAGCCCAGCAAGAAATTATCTGTATCATTTTGAACATAACGGTGAGACTCTTCTAGTACAAGATGAAATGGAATAGATGCTCTTTCATTTAATCTCTTCGTAAAATCAAATAATAATTTTGAATAGATTTTAACAATTGTTTTAGCAATTCTATCATCAGCATCCTCTAGATTAAAGTTAACTAATTGAGCTTTTCTTCCATTCTTAGTAACTAAAGAAGCAACATAATTTTCCATATTAATATATTGTGGATAAGAGAAAAACTCTTTTGCTTCCCCAATAGCAATAGAATGAAGTCTTACTTTTAAAGTAATTGCTTCATCATAAAGTCTTTCATTTCGAAGTAATCCTTCTGAAATAAGAGTAAATTGTAAAGCTTTTTCCATATCATCTAAAGTAAAGAAATGATCTGCAGTTGGTTCATACTTCTCTAGATTTTCATCTATAAAGGAAGTAATGTATTGTGTAATTAATATACTTTCTGTAAATTGTCCTGAGGTATCAATTAAAAAACATTCTCTAAATTTTCTTACATATCCTAATCCTTGAACAGGTGCCTCTAGATTAAACTGTTCTGTTGAGCAACTAGCAATAATAGAAAAGATATCATTTCGCTTACTAGCTGCTGTTTGATTCGTATACATAATATCCATAATTGCTTTTGCTATCAAATGATTTTTATAGCGAGTACTAATATCGCCATCTGTTGCAAATACACGAACTAATTTTACCATTCTCTCAATAATTGGTAATTGGGAATGTTTCTCAGCGTTTAAAAGAAGTGCAAAATCATCAATACTAAGTAACCATAATGGAATTCTTAGCATTTCTCCATCTTCATTTAATTGAGCTTGATTAGTCGTATAAAATTTAAAGTTATAGTTTGGATTAATTTGATTAATATTTTTAAAAGCATTATGGTACTCTCCATAAGCATCAAAAATCATAAAATTAGATTTATAAGGAACAAATTCTGGATTATAAAAAATACTCTGAATAAATCTTGCTACTCCGTAAGATTTACCACTACCAGTATTACCAAAAATAGCCATATGATTACTACATAAATCATTAATATCTACCATTACAGGCATATCTTCATATAAAGGACTCATACCAAGTAGTAAAGCCCCTTCTTTCTTTTCACCCATAATAATTTTTAGTTCATCTGGTTCAATAATTCTAGTAGATGCAGTTAAATTAGGCTTTCTTAAAACTCCTCCAATGAATTTACCATCTGCAAGCTCCCCTAGAAAACGAATCTTAATGACAGTATCAGAAACATCTTCTACTTCCCCTAAAATTTTCTTTTCTTCATCTTCAAAAACTACATGCATATTCATTAAATTCATAATAACTGGTGCATCTGATGGAATAGATACATGCGCTACATTATCACTAATATACACTATTTTACCAAACATAAATCCTCACCCTTCTTATAGTATTTCCAATATTTGTTTTAATATGGTTTCATCTTTTATACATTCTTTTATTTTTTCTGTTTTCTTATAAAATGATAATTTTTCTTCATAATACTTTAATTTTTCTTCGATTGCTACCAAGGTTTTATGAACTGCATTTTTACTAACTTGATTCATATCAGCTATTTCTTGAAGTGTTAAATTTTCAAAATAATAGGATTCAAAAAAATCTTTTTGTTTATCTGTTAATAATTCTCCATAATAATCATAAAGAATTCCTAGAAAAATGGTATTATCTATCATAGTAACTCCAATAATTCTAATATAGCAGACACCAAAGTAATCATTGCAAAAACAACATATAAGATAGCAATTTTTTTACGATTTGATAATTTATATTGATTCCATGCCATTACAAATAAAGTAAAAGATAACATAGCATAAAAAAGAGGCATTATCTCTTTCCAAAAGAAAGAGGCAATTCCTGATGCTAAAACACCAAGTACAAAAATAATTTGTAATGTTATACTAAGAGGTTGTCTCTTAGGTTTTAATTCAATAATTTCTACACTATTCATAGTATCCTCACATATCTTTAAATAATCCATAGATATATTTTTCAATATCAAATGTTCTTAAATCTTTTGCTTGCTCTCCCATTCCTACAAATTTAACAGGAATATTTAGCGCTTCTTTAATCGCCAAAACAATTCCACCTTTAGCAGTACCATCTAACTTCGTAAGAACAATTCCTGTAATATTTGTAATCTTTTGAAATTCTTTTGCTTGACTAATTCCATTTTGACCAGTTGTAGCATCTACCACTAACAAAGTCTCATGAGGTGCTTCTGGAATAATTTTTCCAATTACTTTATTCATTTTTTCTAATTCATTCATTAAATTAGCTTTATTTTGAAGTCTACCTGCAGTATCAATTAATACAACATCATAGTTCTCATTTTTAGCTTTAGATACACCATCATAAATAACACTAGCAGGATCAGCGTTTTCTTTATAAATAACTGGGCAATCCGTTCTTTCTCCCCACTCTATAATTTGTTCTACAGCTCCTGCTCTAAAAGTATCTCCTGCTACCAATAATACTTTTTTTCCCTCTTCTTTTAATTTATAAGCAATTTTTCCAATCGTAGTAGTCTTTCCTACTCCATTTACGCCAACAAATAAAACAACAGTAGGACCAGTTTCTGCATAGTTAATCTTATTAACCATAATAGAGTTATCAACATAAATAATAAACATTTCATCGACAATAATTTCTCTTAAATCTTCACTATCTTCAATATTTTCTTTTTTAACTCTCTTCTTTAATCTGTCAATAAATTCCATTACTGTATTGACACCAATATCTGCCATAATTAATATTTCTTCTAATTCTTCAAAATATTCTGGACTTACTTTTTTATATTTTGAGTTTAATAAACTAATTTTAGAAACAAATTCTTTTCTAGTTTTTTCTAATCCTTTGTCATAAACTTCTACTTCTTCTTTTTCTTGTTTATTTGTACTAAAAATACTCTTAAACTTATCAAATAATCCCATGATGATTCCTCCTTAGAATGTTCCATTATTATTTTATCATAAAAAGATATAAAAAGAAAAGAACATTTTGTTCTTTCCGTTAGTCTTTTACAATAATTTGTACTACTACATATCCTTCATCATAATAAGTTTTATAATCATCTAATTGTGGATTCAAAGTAACCTTATACTTACCAAAAGTTTTATTTTCAATTTTTGTATATTGAGTTTTGAAATTATTTAATTCAGTTTCTCCATAAATTTTCTTTATAAAAGATAAAATTGATTGATAACTTTTCTCCGTAAATTCTTTCTTCTCAGCAACCACTATCGTAGTTTCATTGTTTATTTGACTTATATTAACATAATAATACATCATTCCAACATGTCCATTTGCAGAACCACTCTTATATTCCAAAATACCATCTAGAATATCCAAGTCATTTTCTGTAATATAGGCATCACTTAAATTTGGTAAAACCATTTTTTTACTTAAATCGACTTTACATTCTATACTAGTTTGTGTACTAGTAATTTCATAACCATTTTCTTTTAAATTACCAACAGGGGTACCACTTAAAACAGTAGTTGCTTCATGCTCCAAGATTCCATCTTTTACCGCTTTTGATGTTAAAACCAATACACTCATCATAGCAGTTGTCATTACTGTATTGGTATCACCAGATGACTTAAATACCAAGATATTTCCTTCCAAAATTCCCTCTGTTCTTATTTCTGTTGGACCACCATTAGCTAACTTTTCAGAAAGACTAATTGTAATAACAAATTTATTTCCTTCAACAGAACTTGCTATGGAATATCCTTCTACTTCATTGTACTTTTTGATAGAATCTAAACTATTAAATGATTGACTAAGTTCTTCTAATGACATCACGTTATCGGAAACATTTGGATTCGTATTTGAATTACTAGTTTCATTATTAGTATTTGTTGCTACATTACTAGCACTATTAGAATTATTCTCTTTATCTCTAAAAAAGAAGAAATAAACACCTACTGCAATTATCACAAGTAACAAAATAAGTACAAGCACCATTCCTATTTTAAATCCACCTTTTTTCTTTTCTACTCCTGTACCATCACTAGCCATTGGCATTGGATTTGTTATTGGAGTAACTGGTGTTTGGGGTATTGGTGTTTGTGGCCCATCTGATACAGAATCATTACCTTGTAATGTTGATGCATTAGTAACCGTTGTATTTGAAGATACTGTTGGCATAACATTTAACATAGAGTTTTCTAATGTTTCTGGAGATTTTGATGATGAGACTTCTAATTCTTTATTTTCATTATTCATATTATTTCACCTTATTCTTTATATTTATGATACTATTTTTTTTCATAATAAGCAATAAAAAAAGAACTTACTTTATGAAGTTCTTTAAAGTTTTACTAAACTATGCTACTTTTTTATACTGTTTTTCCTCTTCTTCTTGAATTCTTTTTACTTCTCCTAAATTCACTATTGTTTTAGATGGAATATGGTAAGTAAAGTCCATACTGACATGTCCCTCTTCAAAATCATAGAAAGTATTATATTCATCAATTGTGCAAAAAATACTTTCTTCCCCTTCTCTTTCAAAAGTAAATCCATAAAAGTAATCATTCAATGTAAAATAATAATCTGAGAATTTTAAAGCTGGATATATCTTTTTTTCTATTTTATGATTTTGTCTTGAAAAACTACTTTCTAAAATCCAATTAGGATTATCAGAAATACAAGAATAAAAAGCAAAAAGGAGGCGCAAAGTATCATCCATTTGATAAATCTTAGAACGCTTATCCCTCATATTACTCCTCCTTTATTTAGCGATATTATAATAGTATATTTTTTCAATTAAGTCAAGTCAAACTAGACAAATGATACAAAAAAAGGTATAATGATATAGTTGAATTTGAAGAAAAAAGAAAGGAGAGAAAGTTTTGAAATTTTTTGATGGCGGAGATACTAAAATATTCGCATTAGGTGGACTTGGAGAAGTCGGTAAAAACATGTACTGTATTATGACAGGAAATGAAATTATTATTACCGATGTAGGAATTACTTTTCCGTCCAATGAACTACCTGGAATAGATTATATTATTCCAGATTTTACATTTTTAAAGAAAAATGAAAATAAAATAAAAGCACTTTTTATTACACACGGGCACGAAGATCATATAGGAGGTATTCCCTATTTACTTCAGACATTACAAATTCCAGCAATCTATGCGCCTAATCAGGCAGCTGGTCTTATTCGTAAAAAATTAGAAGATAGAGAAATTAAATATGAGCATGTATATGTATATACGGAAAAAACAAAAGTAAAATTTAAAACGATGAGTGTAGAATTCTTTAGAACCACTCACTCTATACCAGATTCGCATGGAATTGTTGTTACAACTCCAAATGGTACTATCGTTACGACAGGAGATTTCAAATTTGACTTAACACCTATTGGACCTATGGCTAATTTACAAAAAATGGCTAGCATTGGAGAAAAAGGTGTTACCTTATTATTAAGTGATAGTACGAATGCATTGAATGAAGGATTTAGTGTAAGTGAATCAAAAGTAGATGAAGCTTTATCGGAGATGTTTTTGGAACATCATGGTAGAATTATTATTGCGACATTTGCTTCTAATATTTATCGTTTAAAACATATCGTAGATACTTGTAAAAGAAATAATAGAAAGATTGCCATTTTTGGTAGAAGTATGGAAAATAATATTGAAATATCTTTAAATGAAGGATATATCAAACATCGTGAAATCTTTATTACCCCAGAAGAAGCTAATCAATTAGAGCCAAACAAAGTATGTTTGCTTTGTACAGGAACACAAGGAGAACCACTTGCTGCTCTATCTAGAATTGCAAATGGTAGTCATAGACAAATAAAATTACAACAAGATGACTTAGTCGTTTTAAGTTCTTCTGCTATTCCAGGAAATGCTTTAAGTATTTCTAAAACTATTAACAAACTTTATTTACAAGGTGTAAAAGTGTGTACCAATTCTTCTCTTAGTGAAGTTCACACTTCTGGACATGGTAATCAGGAAGAATTAAAATTAATGCTACGATTATTTATGCCAAAATATTTTATGCCTTTTCATGGAGAATATAGAATGCTTAAAACTCATGCTGATTTAGCGGTTGAATGTGATATTCCAAAAGAAAATACATTCGTTTTAAGCAATGGAGATGTACTTTCCATGTATAAAGGTAAAATCAAAAGAGAAGGTACTGTTCCTGCAGGAGATGTCTATATTGATGGAAATCGTATTGGGGAAATCGGTTCAGCTGTTATGAAAGATAGAAAGATTATGTCTAGTGATGGAATTGTAGTGGTTATTGCCAACATTGATACTAACAAAAATAAATTATTAGGAAATCCTAATATTACCACTAGAGGTTTTGTTTTAATTCAAGAAAATCTAGACTTAATTAAAGAACTTGAAACTATCAGTACAAAAGCAATTACTTCTAAAATTGATAAGCATGTTAATTATAGCGAAATAAAAAGTGAGATAACCAATCAGTTATCAAATTATATCTATGAAAAAACAGGCAGAAACCCAATTATTCTCCCTGTCATTATGGATATTAAAAAGTAACCTAGGTTACTTTTTTTGTTTTCCAATTACTACTAATTGCTCCTTACTACCGTAACAAGTAATGAGAGTAATACTAGAATCATTTGGGTCTCTAATTACTTCTACTTCTCCTGTTTTTGGCACTTTATATTTTCTAGTTACCTCATAAGAATACTTCTTTCCATAGTAGTTTAAAAAGATATTGTCACCTACTTTTACTTTATATAAATCTTTAAAGTAAGCAATATTTCCAAAACCACTATGACCAGCAATAATTACATTACCACCTTTTTCTTCTGGTAAAGAACTACTTTTTAAAAAGATAAGTCTTTCATCTAAATTATTCTTTTCATCCCCTTTTTCATATAGTACTTGATTTAAAGATATCCTTGGAATTGTTAACAAAATATTATTCTCATTTTTAGGTTGCCATTTTTGATAATGAAAAGAAATAATAGTTAGTAAAAACTGAATAAAGGTAAGTATCTTAGTAAACAAAAACTTTTCTCCAAATAGAATTTATAAAACTCATCCATCCTAATGGATATATCCTACCAGTATCTGGAACATCTGGAATAATCTCTTTATTATAGAGTTTTAATATTCCTTCAAATTTATCATCAATAGTAAATGACAAATCTTTAATATTTTGATATCCTTCTTTTCCTTTTACTTGATGAAGAATATAATCCCCTTTTGGTAATTTAAATTTAGCAATTCCATTCTCATCAGTCGTTACTGTCATAACAAGTTTCTCTTCTTGATATATCTCAAAAATAGCATCACTTTCTAATTTGTAAGTACCACTTCCATACCACTTTTCAATTGTAATATCCTTTTCTTCTTGTTCCTCATATACCTCTAAAAAAATATTTTCCTTATCAACAGATATTGTATAAGAATTCTCATCTACCAAATATCCTTCACTTGCTTCCTTTTCCTTTACAACATAAATTCCATATTCTAATAAAGAACTAGTAGCCTCTCCCTTTTCATCAGTTTTGATTTCTTCTACTAAAACACCATCTTGATAAATTCCATAAGTAGCACCTTTTAAAGTATTCTTATTAGAAATAAAAACATTTTCTATATTTTTCTTTTTTAAAGAAATTCTTCCTTTTAAAAATTCTACTTCAAAAGAAAAATTCATAGGTGTAAGTAATCCTGGATGATAAACATTTTGGCCACTTTTATGATAATAGAAAAGACCAGTTTCTAAGGCAGTCTCATTACTAGGCAATTCAAAAGAATAAGCATCTTGTAATGGCATAATAGCATTCTTTAAAACAATATTATTATGAATCCACTGATTCCATTCTTTCCTATTTTTAAAAATTAATTTTTTAGGTCCATTCTTTAATTCTTGATAATTATCAATTAAACTTTCTATTTCTTCTATTTCTTTTTGATAAGGTTCTATTTTTTTACCTTTCTTACCATCTGCAAAATAAATAGTCATATTTTTCGCAGCTGTTTTCCAAATCAAGTACTGTGTAATACCATACCATTTAATATCTTCATGTCCTGGATATAAATATCCAAAATAGGCTAAATTAGAGATTCTTTCAAAATCCTCATCACTAATATTTAAAACTTCTTTATTGGTATCATAAGCAAGATAATCCTCTGTTTGATTTAATGGGACAATTGGTTCTAAACAGTATACATAAGAAGAATCACTTTTTCTTCTTAAAACAAATGGACTATTATAGTCTGATTTATCTCCATCAATTCTTGTAATCCACATACCATCTACTTTCTCTTTCGTGTTATAAAATCTTAAATTATCATCTGCTAATACTGGTTCTATCATTATGATAAAACAGAAAAATAAAAACAATAACTTTTTCATAGTATTTCCTCCTCTACTATAATTGTTATTGTTTTCTATTCTATTTCCTTTTATTTTTTTCTTTTTTTATTCTTTTTCTTTAATTTTTTTACTAAATTTACAATTAATATTCCAATATATTGGAAAAATACAATAATGCAAGTAACAAATACAGCATCTAACCAAGCAGGTGTATGATCTAGATTTCCTTGCGAAGTAATTCCATATAATTCAATAATAGTAAATCTTTTAATACTAAAAAATATTAGAAAATAAATAAAGAAGAAACCAAAAATAATCTGTTTTTCTCTAAATTTATTCATACCATAAATACCAATGGTTGGAAGAATACAAAATACAACAAAGCCAATCATCCATACAAATGGTTTCACATCAAAAATAACAGTTGGAATGAAAAAGAATAGTAATAAAAATATCGCTAAATCTAATCCCATTACATAACGATAATCTTTTATTTTTTCCCAAAGATAACTGCCTAATATCATTACATTTTTACGAATTTGACTATCCTCTGTTACCACTTCTACCTCTTCTTTTTTAGGAGTCTTTTTCACTATTTTTTTCTTTTTTACTTTTTTAGTTTCTTTTTTCTCTACTTTTTTTGTCTCCTCAACTTTTTTAGGAGTTTCTTTTTTTTCTTCTTTCTTTTCTTTTAACTCTTTTTCGTTATCCTTACTCATACTATCACCTATTATTAGTTTATCATACTTTTTTTAAAAAGTAATTAAAAAAAGGACAAATTGTCCTTCTTTTTTTATTTAATTACAATATTTACTAATTTTTTAGGAATAACAATCATTTTTACTACTTCATGTCCATCAAGATATGTCTTAACATTTTCAATAGATTTTGCATGTTCCTTCATTTCTTCTTCCGTAGTATTTGTAGATACTGTTATTTTTCCTCTTACTTTTCCATTTACCTGAACAACTAATTCATAGCTATCTTCTACTGTTTTTTCTTCCTCATAAGTTGGCCATGGTGAGATTGCTAACATATCTCCAAGCTTACAGTTTTCATTAATTTCTTCTGTCATATGAGGAGCAATAGGATTTAGTAAATGAATTAATACTCGTAAATCTGCTTTTGTAATACTTTCTTCTTTTTCTATTTCATTTAAGAAAATCATTAAAGCAGATACTGCCGTATTATATTTTAAACTAGTTAAATCATTGGTTACTTTCTTAATTGTTTGATGTACTAAAGTCTCTTTTGTAAACCCTTCTTTATCATTTAATTTATCTTGTAATCTCCAAATACGGTCTAAGAATTTCTTACATCCTTTAAGTCCATTTGTAGACCATGAAGCTTCATGCTCATAATCTCCTATAAACATCTCATAAGTACGAAGAGCATCAGCACCCATTTCTTTTACAATATCATCTGGATTAATAACATTTCCTTTTGATTTACTCATTTTCTCGCCATTAGAACCTAAAATCATACCATGACTTACACGAGTCCATATCATCTCTTTACTAGGAACTAAACCAATATTATATAAGAATTGTACCCAGAATCTAGCATATAGTAAATGTCTTGCTGTATGTTCCATACCACCATTATACCAGTCTACTCGTTTCCAGTATTTCATAGCATCCATACCAGTAAATTCGGAATCATTATGTGGGTCCATAAATCTTAAGAAATACCAACTAGAACCAGCCCAGTTAGGCATGGTATCAGTCTCTCTTCTAGCCTTACCTCCACAACATGGACAAGTCGTATTTACCCAATCTGTAATATTAGCAAGTGGACTTTCTCCATTTTCCGTTGGCTCATATTCAGCTACATCAGGTAATAGAAGTGGTAAATCTTCTTCTTTCATTGGAACCCATCCGCATTTTGGACAGTCTATCATAGGAATTGGTTCTCCCCAGAATCTCTGTCTTGAGAAAATCCAATCTCTCATCTTATAGTTTACTTTCTTTTCTCCACAGTGATGTTCTTCTAACCAAGTAAGCATTGTACTAATCGCATCTTCTTTATTCATGCCATCTAATACATCTGAATGGATATGAACACCATCATCTGTTAAAGCACCTTCTCCTTCAATTAACCTAGTAGCATCATATTTATGAGCTTCACTTGTTAATTTCGTTAATAATTCTTCTTTAGGAATCCACATAACATCGGCAATTTCTTTTTCTTCTTCTGCACGCTCTTCAACAGCTAAACTATTTAATTTACCAACAATTGTGTGACAAGTGATATGACGATTGACATCTTTATGAGCGGCATAGAAGTTATCAAAGTATACAAATTCCATTTCTTTATCAATGGTAATATCGGTATATCCTGTTTCTTCTATTACTTCACGAATACCTGCTTCAGTAGGAGTTTCCTCTCCTTCAATACCACCCATGACAAAGTTAATCCAATTAAATTTCTTATTATGTACACATAAATATTTATCTTCTGTTGGATGTTTAATAAGAGCATTTACGACTTTTCTTTCTGTCATTTTCTTATCTGGACGGATTGTAGAATCTCCACTACCTACAAAGTTTTTAGCGATAACTTGAATAATTGGAATATTAAACTTTTTAGCAAATTCATAATCTCTATCATCATGGGCAGGTACTGCCATAATAGCTCCTGTTCCATAACTTGCTAAAACGTAATCACTGATATAGATAGGAATTTTAACTCCATTTACAGGATTAATAGCATAAGCACCAGTAAATACACCAGTCTTTTCTTTGTTTAATTCTGTTCTTTCCATATCGTTTTTTAAAGCACATGCTTTTTTATAGTTTTCAACTTCTTCTTTTTTATCTGGTGTTGTAATCTCATCCACATAAGCATGTTCTGGAGCAAGTACACAGTATGTTGCACCATATAATGTATCACAACGTGTAGTAAATACTGTAAATTCTTTATCCTCATGTCCATCTATTTTAAAGTTAACATGAGCTCCTACGGATTTACCAATCCAGTTAATTTGTCCTAATTTTACTTTTTCAGCAAAGTTTGTATCTTCTAATCCTTGAAGTAAATCTTCAGCATAGTCACCCATTCTTAACATCCACTGTGATTTTTCTTTTTGAACAACAGAGGAACCACATCTTTCACATACTCCTCCTGCTGCATCTTCATTGGATAATACAGATTTACAAGTTGGACACCAGTTTACTGGAATGGTATCCTTATAAGCCATTCCATGTTTATAGAATTGTAAGAACTGCCACTGTGTCCATTTATAGTATTCTGGATCTGTTGTTGAAAATTCTCTACTCCAATCAAAAGAGAATCCTAACTTTTGCATCTGCCCTTTAAAAGTCTTAATATTTTCACGTACTGCATCTTTTGGATGAATATGGTTCTTAATCGCATATTGTTCTGCAGGTGCTCCAAAAGCATCCCATCCCATTGGATAAAGTACATTCATTCCCTGCATTCTTTTCATACGTGCTAAAGCATCTTGAGCCGTATAACTTCTAACATGTCCTACATGTAATCCAGATCCTGATGGATATGGAAACTCTACTAATACGTAGTATGGGTCTTTCTCACTTCCATTTTTCGCTTCAAATGTTTTATTTTCTTCCCAATACTTTTGCCATTTTTCTTCTATCTTTTTAAAATCATATTGCATTATTTTTCTCCTCCTTGTTTCTTTTGGTAATATTTACCTATTCTCGTATAGACAATTAATATGAATGGAATTAATAGCAAAATGCCAACAACTAATACAGCAATCATCCAAAGGAAAAAATTAGATATCCAATTTTGTAATAAACAAACAACTGCTACTACTGTTGATATAATAAATGCATTAGATAAGGCAATTAATCTTACCAAAGACTTCATATTAATTTTACTATAATCTAATTTATACTTTTTAGAAAGCAAAGATAATTCTTTCCCTTCTTTCATATTTTCTAATACTTTTTCTTTTCTAATAACAAATAGTTCATAGAATAGATAAATCAGGACAAACATCCCTAACCATAATAGTAGTTCTATCATTTTACCTCCTAATAAAAAAGTATCATGATGAAGGGACGAATATTCGCGGTACCACCCTTCTTCATAATACTTTTATTATGCACTTAATCTTTAACGCAGATAACGTCTCTTTTGAGAAGCTCCCAAGCAAGTTCATAGTCATCCATCAAAAGTTTACACCAACCACTTTCTCTCTATAGATTTCAAAACTATTACTACTCTTTTTCATCGCTTTATGACTAATATTATATTACAACTGTCCAATATATTCAAGTAATTTTATAAATAATTGAACATATTTTGTTTCTAACCCATTTCTTCCTTGTCCCATTTTTCTCATAGCTATCCTTTTCTTATTAATTGGATCTGGGCTTGTAAATAATTCATAAATTTGTTCTTTCGTCTTAGTAGGAATTGGTATATCACTAATAATAGATTCAATTTCTTCCATAACAATACGTACTGCATCTATTTCAATATCTTTTCCTTTACAGTTAATTGTTAACTGTTGAGTAGTTGGAACATCTTTTACTTCTACAATAAAATCTGGTCCTTCTACATACATTTCACATTCAATTTTAACATCTCTTACAAAAGCAGTTACATCTTCAGACTTCTTCGTATTTCTAAAACGGAATTTATAATTTCTTTCATCTGGAATAATTCCACTCTTACCTTCTACTGGTCTAACAATAACGGTATAGTTATTTGGTAAATAATTATACTCAATCAAACTTAATAAATAGTATCCCTTTAAATAAAGGTCTGTTGTACCATCATCTTCATACATACGATAGTTATTGCTTTGTCCTGGGAATATTTGAATTTCTAAATCTTTTGGTGGCGTTGTATCATTTAAATTTGGATTATTAGACATTGGAATAATCGCTCCTGCTTTCGCAAATACAGGATAATCCTGATCCCTAAAGAAGGATACATATTTTTGTCCACCAGGGAATTTCTTTCCAGTTACAAAGTCATACCAAATACCATCTGGTAAGAAGAACTTTTGAATAACACGATTCATAACCAATTCTTTTTTCTTTGTAATTGGACATACAAAGAATTGACTACCAAAGTAATATTCACTACGATAAAGTCCATCATCATATAATTCTGGATAACGATAGTAAATTGGTTGAATAAGAGGAATTCCATACTTATAATACTTATAAGCTTCTGAATATAAATAAGGAATTAATCTATGACGTAATTGTAGATAATCTTTAGCGATAGCATAAGTTCGCATATCCCAACGCCATGGTTCCCTTTTATAGAATCTTCCAACATCAGCACTTAACTTTAAAATTGGTGAAAATGTTCCTAATTGAACATATCTAGTATAAAGTTCATTATCTTCTGTTCCATAGAAGAAGCCACCAATATCATGACTCCACCAGCTAACTCCTAAATTTGTTGCTTTTCCATTAAAGAATGGAATAGCTTTTAGCGTCTCCCAACTAACTGTTGATTTTCCAGCATAAAGAACCGGATATCTATGAGCCGCTATTGTAGCATTATAACCATATACCATTGGACGACGTTTATAATCTCTCATCATATCATAGAAATGATAATGTTTTAAAAGCATTAATTCTTCTATTTTAGTTTGATCATACCAATCTACCCAGAAGAAGTCTACACCAAAGTTGTCAAGGGGATGAATAAAGATTTTCAAATAAACGTCAATTGTTTTCGCATCATATACATTAAAAGGAATAACTCCATTTGGAAGAGGTTGTAAATATTTCTTAGCCTCTTCATAATAAGCATCAATTGGATAAAAACCTTCTACTGGATTAATATTTAAACCAATCCGAATTCCCTTAGAATGCATTAATTCTACTACTTTAGCAGGATTTTGAATTAATTCTCCATTAAAGGTAAAACCTGTTTTTAAATGGTTATTTCCTTCTCTTAAACGAATGTGCCAATCTTTATCTAACATAATAATAGACATTGGAATTTCGTTCGTATCAAAATTTTTAATTAATTCTTCTAATCCTTCTTCAGTATAACTATCATTTCTACTCCACCAGTTTCCTAAAGCATATCTAGGAATTAAAGCAGGATATCCAGTTAACATAAAGTAATCTTTAAGCGCTAAAGTAAAATCTTGAAAATACATAAACAAATAAAGATCTATTTCTGGCATTTCCCTTTGTAGACAATTTCCTCTCGCATTAAATACTTTAGAACCAGAATCATCTATAGAAGCAAAACCATCTATAGAGTATAATCCTTTCATATTGTAGCGATTATCTTCCTCTTTACTATCGGTTACTTGTAATACGGGTGCCATATAATTCCTAACTTCAGGATGACCATAATACCAAACACGATCAGTATTGTTTAACTGTACTTTTAAATTTACTGCTTTATTAACATTAGTACCTTTAAAAGGAGCATTTTTAACATACGTTAAAGTAAAATATTTTGTCGTAACAACAATAGAAGTTCCATTATCTACAACATTAAATTCTACTTGTGGAAAATTTCTACAAAGTACCAGTTCTGTAGGTCTATCTTCAAATACACCATTCTCACTATATTCTAAACGAATCAAACGCTCTGTTAAGATGGAAATACGAAACTTTTCTCCTACTAAGACACTATAAGGATTTGCTCTGGATTTACTTAAATCTAAGGCAAATTGATCTCCTAAATCATACATATTCTCACCCTTTTTCTATAATTCTTCTATTTTCATAAAGTTAGTACTTTTTACCTCATTAAATGGATAGCCACCTGTAATAATAATTCTATCTCCAGGTTGTGTTGAAATCAATTCAAAAGTAACTTTCTTAGATACTTCAATAATTTTATCAAAATCTTTTATTTCATCAATAAGTACTGGATTAACAGCAAAATGTAATTGCAAAGATTTCACAGTAGCCTCACTGGGACTAACAGCAATAATCGGACAACTTGGTCTACAATTACTCATCATACGAGCAGTATAACCACTCATTGTTGGTGCGATAATAGCACAACAATCTAATTTACTAGCGCATTCTACAACACTATGGGAAATCATACCAGTAATATTATTTTCTCTATCTTCTTTATTTTTAATAAATTCAATATAATCAATATCTTTTTCTGCTGAATTAATAATTTTTTCCATCATTGTTAAAGTCTCTATTGGATATTTTCCAATAGTCGTTTCATTACTTAACATAACAGCATCCGCACCATCTAATACAGCATTTGCAACATCGGATACCTCTGCACGAGTTGGTCTATTTGTTCTTTCCATAGAAGATAAAAGTTCGGTTGCTACAATACTAATAATACCTGCTTTATGGCATTTATCAATAATCTTTTTTTGAACTCCTGGAACTCTTTCAATAGGAATATCCACACCTAAATCTCCCCGTGCTACCATAATTCCATCACTAACTCTAACAATCTCATCTAAGTTATTAACAGCCTCTTCTGTCTCTATTTTAGAAATAAGTCCAATATGATCATTTTTTAAACGAATTAAAATATCACTAACAGCTAAAACATCTTCCTGAGAACAAACATAAGATAAAGCAATAAAATC
Source organism: uncultured Bacilli bacterium (assembly GCA_910584165.1). GTDB lineage: Bacteria > Bacillota_I > Bacilli_A > RF39 > UBA660 > UBA5578. The sequence continues at coordinate 621,333 of CAJTZU010000001.1, forward strand.
AACATTCAACTTATGGGCAAAAACAACATCAGTCTCATCCTTTGTAGACATTTTTGGTAATTTTAATTTTACTCCCTCTACCTTTACCGTTTGATGATTCTCAATCACACCATCCGTTAAAACTTCACATATAATACAATCATTTTTAATATCAATGACTTCAAAAGACATCATTCCATCTTTTACCTTAATAATACTATTATGAGTTACTTCTTTAATTAAATTACTATAATTAACAGAAAATTTAGTACTATCACCGATTACCTCATCCATATAGATGCGAATTTTATCTCCTTGTCGAAAATAAGCTTGTCCATTTAAAAATTTTCCCGTTCGAACTTCTGGTCCTTCTAAGTCTAACATAATAGCTATACTTAGATGAAGTTCCTCATTTAATTCATTTATCTTTTCAATAATATCTGTACAAAAACTATAATTAGAATGACTCATATTTAAACGAGCAACATCCATACCGCCTAACATTAGTCTTTTAATCTGTTCTTTTTCCATCGTTGATGGACCAATAGTAACTACAACCTTAGTCTTATTTAACATACTATTCACCTATTATCAATTATATCATAATAATAGAAATTTACAATAAGAGGACAAAGAAAAAAGAAGTTTCCTTCTTAAATCCATACACCAAAGATAATTGCTGACATACTAAGTAATAAACCAATTACCCAAAATAATTTTACAATATCTCTTTCATCCCAACCTAACTTCTCTAGATGATGATGAAATGGTGTCATTAAAAATACTTTTTTATGAAAATAAACCATACTTATAATTTGAATAAGACATACAACGGTTTCAAAAATAAATACCCCTGCTACAACAATAAAAGTTATCTCATGTTTAGAAATAATGGCAACACTCGCTAATGTTGCCCCTAAAGATAACGAACCTGTATCTCCCATAAATACTTTAGCAGGATGAGTATTATAAACTAAAAAGCCAAGTAAGGAACCAACTAATACAAAACAAAATATAGCAATATCTTCAGTACCTGCTATCGCGCCACTATTCCAACTGATTAACGCAAAAGCTAGAAAAGCCATAACCGATAAGCCACCAGCAAGTCCATCTAAACCATCTGTAATATTAACAGCATTACTACTAGCTACTAAAACAAATAGTAAGAAGATTCCATAGAACCATCCCATATCAATTTTAAAACCTAAGGTATAAGCATCTAAAACAGGTTCAGCTCCACCATGCATATAAATAGCAAAGAAAATTAAAGCAATTAATAATTGTCCTGCTAATTTTTGAAATTCTGTTAATCCTACATTATTTTTTCTTTTAATAATTAAAAAATCATCAATAAACCCTAAAAAAGCATAGGATAAAAAAACAAACATAACAATTAAAAGATTAGGTGAAATTCTTATTTTCCCCATAAAAAGTAAAATAATGGTAGCAACAATAGTTGGAATAATAAAGATAATTCCTCCCATAGTTGGTGTTCCATCTTTATCATGATGTTTCTTTTCTAAATAGGTACTTACTTTTTGTTTTGCCAATTTTCTAAGTAATGGTATTGCGATTAATCCAAAAATAACTGCAATGATAAATCCAATCATAATGGCTAATATTGCTTTGGTTAGTACAAGCATGGCATCATCCCCTATATATTATCTAAAATTACTTTTTTATCGTCAAAAAATATTTTTTCTTCTCCAATGATTTGAAATTTTTCATGACCTTTCCCAAGCACTAATAGTATATCATCTTTTGTTAGAAATTGTATACCCTTTTTAATCGCAACTTCTCTGTTTACTTCTATTTCATAATTCACATTGTCAAGTTCTTTGACAATATCTTTTAAAATAAGTTTAGGATTTTCGCTTCTAGGATTATCACTAGTAAAAATGACATAATCAGATTTTCTAGTTGCTAATTCCCCCATAATTGGTCTTTTTCCTTTATCCCTATCTCCTCCACATCCTACTACTGTAATCACTTTATGAGGATTTAATTCATGTACACAATCTAAGATATTTTCTAAAGCATCAGGTGTATGTGCGTAATCCACAATAATCTTATTAGTATTATAAGGAATAATATCCATTCTTCCCTCAGGTGGAAGACATTCTTTCACTTTTTCTTTTAAATCACTAGAATTATATCCCAACTGATAAAGTAGACAAATCGCAGAAGTCATATTATAAATATTATAATTCCCCAAAAGTTTCATCTGATACTCTTCTTCATTAATTTGAAAAGAAGTTTGATTACTACTTATTTGATAATCCGAATTAGAATAGCCATAAGTTACATAATTTCCTATTTCAAAATAATTAGCACATGGGTCATCACTATTGATAATAGCAATTCCATCATCCTTTAATAGATAAAACAATTTTTGCTTTGCCTTTAAATAATTTTCCATAGACTTATGGTAATCCAAATGGTCTTGTGTTAAATTGGTAAATATAGCATAATCAAATTCTAAAAAATCTACTCTTTCTTGGTCTAGAGCCTGACTACTGACTTCCATTACCACATATTCACATTTTTCATCTACACTTTTTTTTAGTAACTTATAAAGTTCTAAAGAACCTGGTGTAGTATTTTTTAAATCACAAACTTTCTCTTCTAAATAGAAGCCTAAAGTTCCGATATAACTACAAGGAATTGATAATTTTCTAAATAATTGCCATATTAAAAAACAAGTAGTAGTTTTACCATTTGTTCCTGTTACTCCAATTACTTTTATTGGTAAGCTTCTCTTTTTTAAATAATTATTTAAATATTTTTTTGTGGAAGGAACAATAACAGTCTCTACAGGATAGTCTCCTCTTTCTGCAATAACCTTCGTAGCACCTCTTTGAATTGCTTCCTCAATATAATCATGTCCATCAATCGTTGTTCCTTTAATAGCTAAAAAAGTATCCCCATTACATACTTTTTTAGAATTACATCTTAGCATAAGAACACCTCACTATAGTCTATGGGTATTTTATTCTTATGTGCTAAAAAAGAGTCGACATCGTCAACTCTCAATCTTATGGGATTCCTTTGCTATCAATTCCTCTACAGCTTTTCTATCATTAAAAGGTATTTTATCTTCATGAACAATAATAAATTCCTCATGACCTTTTCCCAAAATTAATAATAAATCTTCTTCATGCAATAAACTCATTCCATACTTTACTGCTTCATACCGATTTTTTAATACTTTATAATGACTCTTATCATTACCCTCTAACATATCTTTTACAATATCATCAAATTCTTCTTCGTGTAAATCATCACTCGTTACTACTACAAAAGAAGCATACTCTAAGGCAATTCTCATCATAATTGGTCTTTTCTTTGCATCTCTACTACCAGTACATCCAAAAACAATATAAATATGTTTATGAGGTAACTCCTCTACAGTATGAATAATATTTTCCATCGCATCAGGTGTATGGGCATAATCAATAATAATTGTATTCTTATGAAATGGAATCATATCCATTCTTCCTGGGGGAGCACTTAAAGTAGGAATCACTCTTTCTATTTCTTTTTTTTCTATTTTCATTAAATCTAAAACAATAACCGCACATAATACATTGTAAACATTATACTTTCCTATTAAAGACGTATGAATAGATAAATCATTTACAGAAAACTCACTATTAAAACTATTTAAATGCATATCTTTTAATTGATAATTACTAACATTGCAACCATAAGTAATTACATTTCCTATTTCATAATAAGAATGATATTCATCATCTATATTAACAATGGATATTCCATTTTCTTTTAACTGATGAAATAATTTTTGTTTTGCTAAAGCATAATTTTCCATTGTCTTATGATAATCTAAATGATCCTGCGTTAAATTCGTAAATATGGCATAATCAAATAAAATAGTATTCATTCTTCCATACGATAATCCTTGACTACTGACTTCCATAACAACATAACGATATCCAGTTTCATAACAATCCACTAACATCTCATACATATCACAAAGAGCTGGAGAAGTATTTGGTAAATCACATACTTTAGATTGTTTATAAAAACCAACTGTACCAATATAAGCTGCCTTTTTATTTAACTTATTTAAAGCTTCATAGAGTAAATAAGAAGTAGTCGTTTTCCCATTTGTTCCTGTTACTCCTACAATAACCATTTCTTCTAAATAAGTATGATATTTCTCATATAGCAAATCTTCTAAATACTTTGTTGTATCTTCCACTATTTTTGTTTCAACAGAATAAGAGCCTTCTTCTGCAACAATCGTGGTTGCTCCATTTTGAATTGCTTTTTCTATATAATCATGTCCATCACTAGAAAGCCCTCTCAGAGCTACAAAAGTATCGCCATTTTTTACTTTTCTAGAATCTGTTTTAATTGAAAACATCCTATACACCCTCCACCATATAATCAGAATAATTCTTACTATAAGAACTTAAATTATTGATTTCAAAATACTTTAAATTCACTTGAAATTGAGAATAAAGAATCTGTTTTGATTCTAAATAATCTTTTAAATTTATATCTATTTCTTCAATATACTTATCCTTAAAAGTTACCACCAAATCAATAAACTTAGTTTCTTCTATTGGAAACTGATAAGTATTTATTTTTTTACCATCTTTATATTCTTTTTTTTCTATTAAATATTTTTCTTCTAAGAAATTTACAAGATTTTCTTTTCGTAATTCCTTTAAAGAAGTTAAAATAATGAAATTATCTACAGGTAATAATTTTTTTTGAAGAGAATCTACTAAATAAATATTTTCTTTATTAGCATAATATTCTTGATTCAAATAAGTAAAATAATATTGCTCTTCAAAATAAGTTCCTTTTATTTCCTCTTCTTTTCCATCATAATGGAAAGTATAAACATATTCAAAACTTTTCATTTCTTGAAAATTAGATAAAGGCTTTTTATTTACATTACTACTAGAACTTCGATAAGTAGGAGTTGGATGTGGTAATAAAATAATAATGATATAAGAAATAAGAAAAAAACACATCCAACAACCTAATTGAAATAAAGCCTTTTTTCGTGGATTTTTCATTTTTTCTTTAAATTCTTTTCTTTTTTCTTTAAAACTTTTTTTATTCTTTTTCTTCATACAACACCTATTTAAAAACTTTTCCAAGCAATTCTTCTTTATTAGGATATCCATTTAAAAAGTCCCGAGCAGGCATTTTCTTTTTTCCTTCTGGTTGAATCATTGTAAAAATAATTTCACCATCTTTAGAAGAAATACAAATACCATCTTTTTCTAATGATACAATTCTTCCATATTCTGAATAATTTCTTTCAATACCTATTCTAGACTCCCATACTTTCATACGTTTTCCATCTAACATAGTGTATGCGACTGGAAAACTATTTAATCCACGAATTTGATTATAAATCTCTCTTCTAGTTTTCATAAAATCGATTTTTTCATCTTCTGGTTTAATGTTGTAAGAAAAAGTTGCCTCTTCTTCTTTTTGAGGAATATAATTAGCCGTACCATCTAAAATACTAGGCATGGTTTCTTTTAATAGCTCACTTCCTAAAACACTTAATTTATCAAATAAAGATTCAGCCGTATCACTATCTAAAATTGGTATTTCTTTTTGTTTCATAATATCCCCATCATCCATACCAATTCCCATTTTCATAATAGTTACACCACTAGTAGAATCTCCTTCTATAATCGCACGATGAATAGGCGCTCCACCGCGATGTTTAGGTAGTAAAGAAGCATGAACATTAATACAACCATATTTAGGATAATCTAATATTTCTTTTGGAATAATTTGTCCATAAGCACAAGTTACAATCATATCTGGTTTCTTATTTAAAATTTCTTCATACTCTTTTCTAATTTTTACAGGTTGAAAAAGAGGAATATTTTCTCGTAAAGCAACTTCCTTAACAGGAGAAGTACTCATTTTACCACTTCTACCAATTGGTTTATCAGGTTGTGATACAATTCCTACTACTTCATAATTTTCAATTAACATCTCTAACACCGGAACACTAAAATCAGGAGTTCCCATAAATACTACACGGATTTCTTTATTCATACTATCACCAACTCCATTATAATATGTTTTTACTATTTTTGCCAATCTATAATTATAAAAAAAAGAATTCTACTATCATTTTCTCTATTTTATTTTTTAATGAAACTATTTCTTCTTTCTTTTTCTATTTGCTTTAAACTTCTAGCAGGTGTAGGAAAATGTTCTGGCATTATACCTCCCTGATTCTTTATAAATTTTCTAATATCTTTCCCCATTTTATAATGTGTTTTATTAGCATTATTTTCTCCTTGAATATCCTCTCTTTTTAACTTTTAGCTCCTTTAGCAATTTCTATCATTTTGTTGACCTCAACAAAATGATTATCTATATCATTGTTACTATTTTTACAAGCCCTTTTGGCATTATTAAGTACCTTTACAAAGTTTCTCCATTCTGAATATTCAAGTATAGGCATTAATTCTCTAGCATACCAAAATTCATTTCCGTATTCATCTATATGTTTAATATCATCAAATATTTTTTCAGTATACTTTTCTAACTCATCCATTTTTAATCATCTCCATTCTTATTGAATATTAATCTATCTGTCTCACCTAATACTTTTTCTACTTCTTGAATTAATTCTTCTTTATTTGGTATATAGTATGTATAAGTAGAAGCAAAAATATTATTGGATAAACCACCTAAAGCATATTCCATCGTTATTCCTTTTTTTCCAGTGCAAAGAATAACACCGATTGTCTTCTTATCAAATTGATCTTTCACTTCTTTGTTATAATAGTTTATATACATATTCATTTGTCCTGCATATTCTGGCTTCATATCATCCATTTTTAAATCAATTAAAACATATGCTCTTAAAATCTTGTTATAAAAGACAAGATCAACATAATAATGGGTATTGTTATCAAGAGTAATTCTAACATGATTTCCTACATACATAAAACCTTTCCCCAATTCCATTAAAAAAGAAGAAAGATGATTTATTAAACTTTTTTCTAAATCACTTTCAAGGAATGGTTTATTTTCTTTAATACCTAAGAATTCAAAGACATATGGTTCTTTTAATATATCCGCTGGAGTGTTTATGACTTGACCCTTTTTAGATAATTCTAATATTTTTCTCTTATTATTTTTACCTTCAGAAAGTAATAATCTTTGAAATAATGAGGGATCAATTTGCCTCTTTAGTTCTCTTTTTGACCATTTTGAATTAATACACTCTTTTTCATAAAAACTTCTTTCATCATCATCTTCTATATAGATTAAATAACAATAATGACTCCAACTTAAATTGCCAGCCAGTGGTTGGCAATTCTTATACTTAATATAAAATAATCTCATATTTTGAAGCCCTGATCTACTAAACCCACTTCCAAATTTTTTCGTTAATTTTCTAGATAATTTATTTAATATATCTTTACCATATTCAGCTCTAATGTTTCCACTTTGTTCATTTTCTACAATAATTTTACCAATAATAAAATTTGTTTCTACTAAAGTATTATTAATTTGATAAACCATTTTGTTTTTATTTTTAGTAATAATATCAGCTATTTGCTTATACATATCATTTATTACTTTATCATTAGTCCTAATTATTTCCTTTATCATAATCTAATTTCCTCTCCATTTTATATCTCTACTCTATTATTATTGATTTTCCTACAAAATCCTTTTTCTTAAATTATCTCCGTGATATAATATTGATGGTGATACTATGAATTTTGAAAGCTTAAATACTCCAGAAAAAGTAATGGAATTTATAAATTGTATTAATTATGGATGGATGGGAATAGATGGCAACATTAGAAAAAATACTATTAAAGGATTCCAAAAACTATATCAAACACAAAGTATAGAAGAATTAATAGATACAAGATGTGGTATTTGCATAGATGATGTAGAATTAGAAAGATTCCTACTTTCTAGTCATTACCAAACTAAATCCTTTGCTATTATTACCTCTCACATATTCCATGCTTTCTTACTTTTAGAAAAAGATGGAGTAATTACTTACTTTGAATATTCCTCTTATCCAAATAGAGGAATCTATCATTTTTTAACAGAGCAAGAAGCTTTAGAATTTGTCTTAAGTAACTTCATTAAACAACATAAAATTAGAAATAGAAAAAAATTATCTCTAGTAGAATATCCAGCTATCCCACCACATACTACATTTAAAGAATTAAAAGAAATTCTTACTAATAGACCTAATTTATTAGACACAAAAAAAGACATGAAAACTTACTAATCATGTCTTTTCATTTTTCATAAAATGTATCCTTTAATTTTTTTATAATTACTTCGCTACCTGATTTAAAGTTATATTCTGTTTTTATTAAAAATGTATTTTCCTTTAGATTCGGAACTATATAAATTTGATTACTAAAAACTACACCTGTAGAAGTGAATAATACTACAAACATTGGCATGGTTTTATTTTCAACAATTAATTCTTCTGATGAACCATTTGATAAAGGAATAATACCGATTTCTCTATTGTTATCTATATAGTTAATAAAATCATCTATATCAAATCCCCTAGGCACATTTTTATATATTTTAAAACTAAAGAAACTACAATTTATATTTTCATTTACATTTTCATTAAGTGCATAATTCCTCAAATTAATATACTTTTTAAAATCTTTTAATTCATAATTAATAATACAATAATATGGTATTATCCTTCCAACGAATTTCTTTTTCTCTCTAATAATTTTAATATACAATTTAATCATTCCAATTCATATCGATTATTTACTACCACTTTATTAAATATTCTATCTAATACTTCTATTATATCACCTTAGATATTTTTTATAAAGTTACTTCTTTTTTAATAAATGAAAAGGATTGGAAAAGTTTTAGTCATTTCTCCAATCTTTTTTCGTTCTCTAAACACTCTAAAAACCATTCTATATCTTTTTTTGCTTCTTTAAAATTAAAATCAATTAAATATCCATTTGTACCTGTGAAAAAGGGTTTAAAGACGGACGTTACCTGCCATGTTTCGGATAGTAAATAATAATCTACCTCTCCGTCGTCACTTTCAATTTTTACTATCTCCCCATCTCTAATCACACTGCAAAATACATAACAAACATAACCATTTTGAATTTTAATTCTAGAATCTTGATTGATTGGAATTTTACTCTCAGAATATTCTTTTGTATTAGAATTCAGCCAATACAATCCTAATGATATTTCACAATTATAAGATTTAATTAAAGAAGCATATTTTTGTATAAGTTCATGATATCTTTCTAACATTTTGTTCTCATGGCATTTTATTATTTCCTCTTTAGCTTTACTATATTTAAATTTCATTAAAATTCCTTCCCCCACAATGTCCAATGTTTTGATTTTTTACTTGAAATAGTACCAGTTTTATTATTCCATGTATTTTGTTGCCAATGCCATCTATTATGTGGCCCACAGCTATGAGGAGAATGAAGCTCAAATGATTTTGTAGTATAATTTCCATTTGGCTTTTTTATATCATATTTAATTCCATAGTAGCCTTTTCCTTTTTTATTAGTTGGCTTTAATCTTCCAATTTCTCTTACTTGTGCTCCAGTAGAAGCTATTACAGAAAAAGCTCCTCCAGTAGATATTCCTCCCCACATAAAACCATTTGCTGCTCCATCTATCGCTCCACTTAAAGCGGCATTTCCTGCACCTTTCCAACTTCCCGTTGATGTTCGATGCTTAATTGCACTAACTCCTGCACTAGTAGTTGCCCCTACTGCTGTGCTTGCTAAAGCGATTTTTAACGAAGTTACTAGTACTGGTGTTGCTGAGCCACCACTTACTGCTGAAACACCTACTCCAATACCAATTGCAACAATTCCTACTCCCACTTTAACTGCATTTTCTATCCACTTCGGCCATTGCCCTAAGTCATCTACCATATTAACTGTATTATTAAAGCTATAAATATACAAATTATTTTCTAATATATGGTCATCACTAACTCCCAAAACATTTACACTATCTGCACTTATAAATCTTCCTAGTATTGGATTATAATATCTACTATTTAAATAATATAATCCTGTTTCACTATCATAATAATATCCTCTATATCTAAATGGATTACTATCTCCAATATTTTCTTCTGTTAGATTATTTACTGTTACTACTCCCCATGAATCATAGGTATATTCTGCTACTTTATTAAATTCCTCATCTAATACTTCTATTATATCACCTTGGAGATTTTTTATAAAGTAATAGTTTTGAAAAAAGAAACTGGTTATTCAGTTTCTTTTTATAATAATCCTTTCTTTTTAAAATATTCTTCTATTTTCTTATCCTTTGCTTCTCTATCTATTCCCTGCTTCTCCCAATAATCTGGTTGATAAATTTCATCCTGTTTTAAATTATATCTTTTATATGCTATTAATCCTATTTTTTCTAATTCTTTCCATAAAACACATTTTCCGCTCGATAACTCATAGGAGGATTTTTTTGAATCTCTAAATTCTATCTTTGGTGGCTCTATTTTATTAGCAAAATTTCCTATATATTGTAATTCTTTTGGTATTACTCTTTTTGAAGTTGTTATGATTCCCATATCATAGTAAGAAATTAATCCATATTCATCTTTTGGAAATTTAAATTGGTCTAATGTTACAGGGAGGCCATGATAATATGTATAAAAACGACTTTGAATATACTCTAATTCATTTATCTCTTCTACTGTTTTTGGGATTTTTCCATTCTTTGTTACTTTTATTTTTACTACTGGTATAATGTGCTCTGGATACCAACTTGTTTCTCCTGTTTTTATTATAATAAAATATTGTCCTTCTAGTCCTATTTCTTTTGCTTCTTTACTTTTTATTGGATACGCAAATACATCTCCTATTTTCCATTCACATTTATATGGTTTTTCATATTTTCTTATTTTCTTCTCTTCTGGTTGAGGTCTTTCTAATTGTTCTTTTAATTCTAATAATACTTTCTTTCTTTTTTCTCTTAATTTAGGGTCTTCTTCCCATCTTTCTAAATCTTTTTTACTATCTATATATTTTATTGCGTTTTCTTTTACTTCTTCTAATAGTCTTCCTAACTTCCATTGAGTATCTGCTAATGCAAACCAAAAGATTGCTTCTTCTTCATCGTCTTCATATCCTGTATATTCTTCTATTAATTTTTCACTTATTTCTTCATTACTAATTCCTTTTTTTAAGGCTTCTTTATATTCATCTCTTACATCACATGCTACATCATCTTGATATATTTTTACTCCCCATGCTCCCATACTTATCCTCCTACATATTCTTCATGTTCATCTGCATACCATCTAGCACCCATATTGATATATGTCAATCTATTTGGATTTTCCAATGAAATTCCATGAATTTGATTATTCGTTTTGTTATTTTTATTTAACGTTTTATGTCTATATATCATCATTTCTTCTAACCCTCTTGCTTGATACCAATTCATTGGTCCAAATGCAGGTTCTACCATATCTAAATGAGCACGATTTGGATTATTTTCATGTCGTCTTTTTGTAGTCTTTATATCTTTTGTTCTGCCAACATATTGAATTTTTTTACCATCAGTCAACAAATAAACATAGTATTGTTTCTTTTCTTTTTCGGGGTCTCTTTTAGAACCTTTATTTTTTTTACCTTTTGATTTTAACGAAATATCTAGGTCTCTAGCAGCTCCAGCTATCGCTGAAATTCCTTTCTCCATAGCTTTTTCGCCCTCTTGAATCAAAGGTCCTATAAAAGGGATAATAAGTGGTATAACATAAGGCGCATATTGTATAAAGTTTCCACTAGGGTCACTATACATAATAGGATTATTACTACAATAAGTATATAGGTTATATTCTAAGATATCTCCATTAGCGCCTAATATACTATCTGCACTTATAAATCTTCCTAGTATTGGATTATAATATCTACTATTTAAATAATATAATCCTGTTTCACTATCATAATAATATCCTCTATATCTAAATGGATTACTATCTCCAATATTTTCTTCTGTTAGATTATTTACTGTTACTACTCCCCATGAATCATAGGTATATTCTGCTACTTTATTAAATTCCTCATCTAATACTTCTATTATATCACCTTGGATATTTTTTATAAAGTAATAGTTTTTATTATCTTTTATAAATCCTGTTATTCCACTTTCATCATATAGATAACTTATTACTTCTCCATCTCTTTCTTCATAGAGAATATTACTTCCTTCTAAATAATAATTTGTTTCTTTTCCATTTATTATTTTCTTTGTTCTTATTCCATCTATATTGTATTGATATTCATATGTATCATTTTCTTTTGTAATATTTTTTAATTCATTTCCATTTGTCCATGAAAAGTTATATTCATTATAACTTTTCATATTACCTAATTCATCATAGGTAATATTATTATCATCTACTTGTATTAATTGGTCTTTCCAATCAGTATCATAAGTATAGGTATTTAATACTTCTGTAGTAATAAAATTAGGCGGATAAATTGGAAGTAATCCATCTAACTTATAAGTAACTTTAGAGGTTTTTATCCTATTACCACCAGTATCATAAGTATATAAAGTATGACTATTATAATTACCATTGTATACTTTTGTTAATTGATTAAGAGAATCATAAGAATATCTTTTCTGAGTACTACCATTTTTTATTACTTTTGTAATATTTCCATTATTATCATAAGAATACTCATATTTATCTGTTCCATTAGTAATACTTTTTAATAAAGTAGTAGTTTTATATTCATCTATATCATAATATTCATAGGTTGTTGTATATGTTTTTTCACCTTTAACAATTTCCTTTTTGATTAATCTATCTAAATTATCATAAGTATAGTTTATTTGATAAGTACCATAATCTATTGTTTTTAGTTTATCATCTAAGTCATATGTATATTTGATTTCTTTAGAATTATTTTTATAATTATAATTTACTTTATTTAGATTATTATAGTTATCATATTGATATTTTGTATGAAAGTTATTTTGTTTTATATTGGTAATTCTACCACTTAAATCATAAGTATATTGAATATTATTATTTAAATAATGTAAGGAAGATAATAATCCGTTATTATTGTAAGTATAGGTTGCAGTACCTGTCATATTTATCTTTTTATTGATTCTTCCAAAAGTATCATAAGAATATTCTAATGTATTATTATTGGCATAAATACTTTTTAATAAGTAACCATTATTAGGCTCATATTGATGGGTTATTAATGGAGTATTTCCTACTTTAATAGAAGTAGTATTTCCATATTCATCATAGTTAAATTGGTAATCAAATCCATTATGAGTAATTTTCTTTAAAGAATCTTTCTCATAGGTATATGAATTAATTGTATTTCCTTTTTTGATAGAAGAAATATTATCCATAGTATCATAAGTATATTCTGTTAGATATCCTTTTGGGTCTGTTATATTCGTAATAGTTCCTTTTGTCTCATCATAAGTAGTTGTTGTCTCTTTTCCTCTTTGGTCAATTACTTTTGTTTGATAATTTCCATTTTCTGTATATTCTGCACTACTTTCTATATATTTTACTTGATATGTTGTTGGAAGTATCATAAATTTTTGAGCTGGTGTTTGATTACATTGGTGTTGCTGGGTATTACTTCCTTTTTTATAATTACCATCATAAATATCCATACAGCTTTTATAATCCGTTACTTTCGTTTGAAAAGTAAATGTTCCATCTTCATTATTCACAATTTTATATTTTTGATTATTATTGTTACTAACTGTAGTAACTAATAAATTAGTACTATTAGCGGTATTAGAATCTTTTACGGTTATGGCATTATTATTAGAACGAATAATATAGTCATCCCCACTTTTTTGGAAAGTCCATGTTTCATTAGTATCTACTAATTCTACATTATTATTGACAATACCTAATACTAAATTAGTGGCTACTGGTCTAATAATGTAATTCGTATTTTCTTCTATAGAAGCAATATCTCTTATCATAGATGGTTCTTCTATTTTATTATGAATGATATTTCCATAGTCATCATATTGATAACTAGAAGTTAATCCTTTTTGATTAAATGCTTGTAATAATCGATTCGTATGATGATAGTCATATTCATAGTAGAAGTTTCTTCCTTTTGGAGAAGTAGCTTTTACTAATTCATTTTGTTTATCATAAGCATAAGTTGTATTTTGATTAGCTAAATCCTTAGAACTAATAACATTTCCTCTGGAATCATAAGTATAACTACTGCCTAAATCATCTTTATAAAGGCCTATATTCGTATAATAAATATTACTAGCATTATAATGATAAGTTAATAATACTTTTACATGAGTATAATCTTCTTTTGCTACCATTTCATTACTAATATATTGCCATGTTTTACTATCGGATGGTACATTTAATTCTAACTGTTGAACTAATTTACCATCTTTATGAAATTCTAGTAAAACTCTTGCTTTCTTTAAAGGAGCAAGTGGTACTCCTTCATTTTTAGCCCAAAAACTAATTCGATAAGAGTCTCCCTTTTTACCATTCATAGGAATCATTTGATAAAGATATTTTGTACTAGCCATATCCCCTTTAAAGTTCATAGCAGAAATACCATTAATAGAAACTATTTTATCAGAAGCAGTTAATCCAGTTCTTGTCCACATAGAAGTATCTTTATGAAAAGAACCATTATCTAAGATATTATAAGGATTAACACTATTTCCTTCTTCTAACTGAATATTATCAGCGAATACTTCCCCTACTTCATTAATCATTATTCCAATTCTTGTATTACTAGAATTACTAGGAACTGTAAAAGTAACATGATATCTTTCAAAAGAATCAGTTAATTCTAATGGTGTAAAAGAATCACGATGAAAAGTACCATTAGAATCTTTATATTCAAAGAAGAAATAAGCATTTTTATTTCCTTTCAAATAAGCAGATAAAGTATAAGTTTTATTAGCACCTAAAGAAACATCTTGACATAAAATTGGAATAGAATTTTCTAAAGTAGACTCTATTTTAAAACTGTTTGTTCCAAGATATCCACCTTGAATAGAAGAAATAGTACCTTGATTAGTTCCTAAATTCACTAAATTCCAATTTTCTAATTCTTTTTCCGCACTACTATTTAATAGTAAGTTTTGCGTTGTCTTTGCCATTTTTGTTTCTAATAATAATTTATTTTTATCTGTTTTACTAGTACCATATTGATAAGAGACTCCATAAGCACCTTTTAAAGAGCTATTTTTATCTAAACTATTAATACTAGTAGTCTGACCTAGATTATTAAAAACATAACTTTCTACGTTTCCTTTATTATCTTTAAAAGTAGTAGTAGTACTACCATAAGTTATAGTAATAGAATTTCCTAAAGTATTATTACTACCATATTCTGTTACTTTTTTAATACGATAAGGCGAAACATTATAATATTCATAAGTAATAGAACTATTATCGATATTCTTTATTTTCGTTAATAGTTTATTGGTATATGTATATCCTGTTTTTAAAGAATCTGGATAAGTAATTCCTATTAATTGATTAGAACTATATTGATAAGAATAGGTTCTATTTGCTTTATCTGTTATCGTTGTCAATAAATTGTTTGTATATTGTAAAGTTAAAGTATCTCCTACTGCATCTACTACACTCGTAATAAGATTATAATTCGTAGAATAATTAATGGTTATAGTATTATTATTGGTATCTTTTATCTCTTTTAAATACCATTTATTTCCATTTTTAATAAATGTTGAGGTATTACCACCTTTATCTTTCATAATATAATTGGTATTACTAGCCGTAATTTCTAAATCTAATCCATCTTCATCTTTCCAAATATTAGATTCTTTATAAAAATAATGTCTTGTTCCATCTTCATCTATATACCTTAAATAAGAAATACCAGATATTGTGACACTTTCTAAGGTTTGATTTAAATTTAATCGGAATCCATTTCCATAACCGATATTAATATCTTTATCATTCGTATTATAAACATGATAAATACTAGCTGGTAATCGATTACCAGGAGTTTCTGTATCTTGATGAATAAGAGTTAAATTTCCATTATAATCATTCGTATAGGTAGTAGTTCTACCAATATTTTGTTGATGCGTTGTTAAATAATTTTCTAAACCAGTCTGATTTCGGTATTGAATAATAATATATGGTCTTTTTAAAGTATAGGCACTAGAAGTATCACTAGATATAAAAGATACATCATTTCTACCACTTACTTTCTTTTCTACATGTTCTTTTAATAAAAGACCATAGTTGTTCCCACTAACATACCAATTCTTTACTAAACTAGTAATATCCGCAGTATTCTCTTTATTCGCATTTTTACTATCATAAGAATACTTGATATAATCTACAATTTCACTATTATAAGCACTCTTCATATTGTTCCAAAAGGCATTTGATTCATTCCAATCTTTTGTAACTGCATGAATATCTATTTGAATATTCCCACTTGGAGGATTCCAAGAATCTGTATCTTGATAATTAAATAAATGAAGTTCTGCACTAATAATTTGGTCTCCACTAGTTAAATTAGGTAAAGAAAATTTAATAAGACTTCTAAAAGGATTTCTATTGGTATTAATATCACTATAAGAAGTACTACCTACTCTTAAAATATGGGCATTTCCTTTCCCAGTATTAGAGGCATCATTTGGATAAATATACGTATCCACAATTTGCTCACGGCTAAGATCTGTTGCGATAATGGGATCTATGGTAATGGGATAAATTCTTTCTTCATCTTCTAACCATTTTAAATCAGCTGTTAAAGTTATGTTATAACCATTTTTCACTTTTTGATAAGTAAAATTTAAATCAGAACTAAATTCTAAATTAGAATCATACATAACTGGAGCAGTAATGTAAAAGATTTCTTTTTTCTTATTATCTAATAATATTAATTCATTATCTTTTTCTTTTTTTAATTCTAAATCAGTTTCTAAAAAATAAGTAAAAGTATTTCTTAAAGATTCTTTAGAAGAAATAATAATATTTTCTTCTATTCTATTAGAAACTACTTCATATTCTAGTTTAATATTTTCTAATACATCTGAATAAGTAATTTTAGATTCAATAGAGGGAATCCTTCTAGACCATAAAGAATTCGATACTTTTCCATTTACTTCTTGAATATCTAACATTTTCCATGAAATATTATGATTTTGATAAGACATATCTACTTTACTATTTTCTTTTGCGAATTGAGATTTCACTTGATTGTTTTTCGTAATATAAGTAGAATCTTTTAATACTAAGGTATTATCAATATCTACTAATTCACCATTTTCTTCATAATGAACATTTTCTGGATAAATGACAGCTTTCATACTACCATCACTTAATAAATAATGTTTTTCATTTAGTGTTCTTTTTTCTTTAATTTCTCCTATTACTTCTATTTCTTCTGTTAGTTTTGTTCCTAATTCTACAGTAGAAGAAACTTCTTCCTGTTTTAATAAATTCGCTAAAACGACTACTGGACAAGCATTTATTAGGATAGATATTATCCATATATAAATGATTATCTTTTTAAATATACTTCTCATACTACACTACCCTACTTTCACCCTCATTATAATCTATCAAAAGAAGATGTCAATAGTTTGTGCTCGAAATGCCCAAAATCGTGTCTGAAATGGTCTCTTTACAAAAAAAAGAATGATTTCTCATTCTTATACATACAAACCTGCTTCATGATATCTACCATAACTAGTTTGTTCTTCTGCTTCATCAAAATTATGAAGAACAACTGCATTTTGTTCTAAGCTCTTTTTTACATCAATAATTCTTTGATTACTAGAACCTCTAAATTTTAAACTATAACTATGTCTAGCCATAATAAATTTTCCATCTACTAAGACATCAATTTGTTTTAAGAAATCCATAACAGATTTCTTTTTTTTACTCATAATCATTAATTGTTCAAAAGTAAAACCAGTATAACACCAAACATCCATATTATTTTCATGAACACTTTTTGCGATAATTGCACAAGCTTCTGGTTGATAAAAAGGATCTCCTCCACTAAAAGTTACTCCTGTTTGAGCCTCTAAATAACCAATTTCTTCTACAATTTCTTCTACTTCTTCTTCGAATCCACCATTAAAATCATGTGTCTGTGGATTATGGCATCCAGGACAATTATGCCCACATCCCTGTGTCCATAAAACTGTCCTGATACCAGTTCCATCTACTACACTATCTAATTGTAAATCACTCGCTAAACGAATTTTCATTAGGCAGCTTTTTCTTCTTTTAAAGAACATTTGATATCTTTAATGCCAGTATGTTTTACTCTATCTTTTTCCTCTGCTCTTTTTCCATTGTTAAATCTTTTAACATCTCCTGAAAGGTATCCTGTTACCCTTCTAATTCTTTCAAAACCTACACCTTCACCAACTAATTTTTCCATATTTTCTCCTTCTTTCTATTATATTATTTATATTAACAATCACAACTTAGTGATTTAATTGTCTCAAGTGGTACACTATCGAACTCTTTACGTCCACAACCTGGACAGCAATCGCCTATTACTCCTACATAACCACAAACTGGATCTCTATCTACTGGATGGTTAATTGCACCATATCCAATACCAGCTTCCTTCATTAAACGGATAACTTTCTCAAATGCTTCTACATTTTGAACTGTATCTCCGTCTAATTCTATATAAGATATGTGTCCTCCATTTGTAAGTGCATGATATGGAGCTTCTTTTGTAATTTTATCTTTTATACTAATATTGTAATAAACTGGAATATGGAATGAATTTGTATAGTATGCTCTATCTGTTACTCCTTTAATTCTTCCATAAATTGCTTTATCAATACCAATAAATCTTCCTGATAATCCCTCTGCTGGAGTTGCAATTAAAGTAAAGTTTAAATTGTATTTTTCACAATATTCATTGCATCTATTTCTCATAAATGTAATAATTTCAAGTCCTAATTTTTGAGCCTCTTCACTTTCCCCATGATGCTTTCCAATTAGTGCCTTTAAAGTTTCTGCTAAACCGATAAATCCTAATGTTAATGTTCCATGCTTTAATATTTTTCTTAATCTATCTGTTGGTTTTAATTTCTCACCATCTGTCCAAACACCTGATGCAAGTAAGAATGGGAAATTATAAACTCTCTTATTACATTGAATTTCAAATCTTTCTAGTAATTGGTCTCTTACTAAATCCATCATTTCACCTAAATCTTCATAAAAAGCTTTCATATCTGCTTTCTCTCTTTCTTTTAAACAGATACCATGCTTAATACCAAGTCTTGGTAAGTTAATAGATGTAAATGATAAATTACCACGTCCACCTGTTGTTTGATTATTTAAATCAGTAACATCAGCCATAACACGAGTTCTACAACCCATATATCCAACTTCTGTTCTATAATCTCCTTCTTTATAATACTCTAAGTTAAATGGAGCATCTAAGAATGAGAAATTTGGGAATAATCTTTTAGCTGATACCTTACATGCTAATTTAAATAAATCATAGTTAGGATCTTCTGGATTATAGTTAACTCCCTCTTTTACTTTGAATATAGATACTGGGAATATTGGAGTTTCTCCTTTTCCTAATCCTGCTTCTGTTGCCTCTAAGAAATTTTTAATAACCATTCTTCCTTCTGGAGTAACATCTGTACCAAAATTAATAGATGAAAATGGTACTTGTGCTCCAGCACGAGAATGCATTGTATTTAAATTGTGAACAAAAGCTTCCATTGCTTGATAAGTTTGACGATTTGTCTTTGCTAATGCTCTTTCATAGCATTTTTCAAACAATCTTTTAATCTTACCAGATTCTCCATAAGCAAATTCAAATCTTTCAATATCTACTTCTATGCTATTTAATTTATCAATTTCTTTCGCAATTCTATCCATATTAACAAAAGATAGAAAATCTTCATAATCTAATAAATCATAAACTTGTTGTTTAAACTCTTTTTTAAATGTTTTTAATACTCCAGGAGCCATATAATAGTCAAATGCTGGAATAGATTGACCACCATGTTGGTCATTTTGATTAGATTGAATGGCAATTGCTGCTAGCGCACTATAAGAACCAATAGAAGCTGGTGTTCTTAAATGTCCATGTCCTGTTGAAAAACCATGCTTAAATAATCTATCTAATTCTATTTGCATACAAGTTGTAGTACCCATTGCCAAGAAATCCATATCATGAACGTGGATATCCCCTTCATCATGCGCTTGAGAAAATCTCTT
This sequence comes from uncultured Bacilli bacterium, assembly GCA_910584165.1. Classification (GTDB taxonomy): domain Bacteria; phylum Bacillota_I; class Bacilli_A; order RF39; family UBA660; genus UBA5578. The sequence goes on from CAJTZU010000001.1 coordinate 641,575, forward strand.
CTTCATTAAATAAGTTTTTGCAAATTCTTTAGATACTGTACTACCATATTGAAGCATCGTACCCATAGCACTATCTCCATCAATATTAGCATTTTCTCTTTTCGTATCATCTTCATTAGCAGATTTTAACCCTAATCCCTCTAATGTTTTTAAGAATTTATGTAAATGCTTATCCTCTGAGAATAATTCTCTAGAACGATTTCTCATCTCTCTATATTCAGAGAAAGACGCTTTTACATCATTATATCCCTGTTTCTCAAGTTCTGCTTCTATTAAATCTTGAATTTCTTCAATCTTAATTCTAGTTTCATCTTTATATTTTTTTTCAATTGCTTTGATTACTCCTAAATAAACCTTATTTACATCTTTTTCTGTATAAATTTTATTTTCTTCTTCTGTATCATTAGATGTAACTACTAGGTTATCAAATCCTTTTTTTATAGCAAGTGCTATTTTACTAGCATCAAAACTTACTTTTTTACCATTACGCTTTATAACATCTAATGTAATCTTTGTATATGCATCTGACATCGTAATTCCTCCTACCCTCTACATGAAATTATACGCTTATCAGATATCATTTTGCAATACCTTTTTGTCACTTTTTTAGTGGTTTTTGCAATATATTCCCTTTTGCTATTTATTTATAAAAATTTCATTTTCAAAAAATTTACATTTTTTATTTTTTGACTTTTTTGATTTTTCTTCGATGGCGTATTTTTAACACATTAAAGCACATTTTCATTGTTTTTTCAAGACTTTTTGCAAAAGTTATGTATTTTTTTCTTTGGAAAATTTTTTCCATTTTTTTAATTTTTCATTTTTTTACTTTTTTATGTTTTTTCATTTTTTATGCTTTTTAGTTATGCACATTTGTTATAAAATAAGTACAAACAAACGTTTTTTATCACACCTTTTCAATAAAAAATAAGAATACTCTTTTTTATTAGAATATTCTTATCTATATTTTTGACAATTTTTACAAAAATAGGTACCTCTTCCCCCTACTACGATTTTTTCTACCTTTCCATTACACTTACTACAGGTAGTTAACGTATGGACTAATAGATTTTGCTGAAATCTACCATGTACGCCTTTATCAGATTCATAACTTCTAATAGTAGTTCCTCCCATTTTAATCGCACTACCTAATATTTCTCTAGTAGAATCAATAATATCTTGTCTATTCTTCTTAGTCAACTTACAAGAACTCTTTAATGGATGAATACCTGATAAAAATAATATTTCATCTGCATAAATATTTCCAATTCCTGCTATAATCGTTTGGTCTAATAAAGAAGTCTTAATCGGAATCCTTTTATCTTTTAACTTGTCTTTTAAATAAGCCTCGGTTAATTCCTCATCCCATGGTTCCTTTCCTATTTCGGAAAGAGGTAATTCGTGAAATAGTGTATCTTTTTTAAATAAATACATCCTTCCAAACTTCCTAGTATCTTGATATCTTAATTCTTTTTCATTATCTAAAGTAAATGTTACATGCTCATGTTTAGTTACTTCTTCACTAGGGCTCTTTAAGAAATACTTTCCTTCCATTCGCAAATGACTAACCAAATCATAATCATCCATTTCAAAAATTAACCATTTCCCTCTTCTATTCATTCCTGTAATCGTTTGACCTATTAATTTTTTTCGAAACTCTTTTTCTTTTTCATTAGCTAGAATTTTAGAATAATACACATAAATGTCTATTATTTTTTTTCCTACTAAATATCTTTCTAATGTTCTTTTCACAGTTTCTACTTCTGGTAATTCTGGCATACAACACCTCTTTATTTTCTTCGTATAATATCATCACGAATTAAATTTCCTGCTGGTCTTTTACTATGTAATGCTTTTTCTAAACGTTTTTCAACTGACTCTTCTTGAGAATATAAATATTCTACAACATCATTTGGATCTGCTTCAAATTCACTCATCCCATTATAAACTAAATTTCTGAGATACTCCTGATAAGCAATTTTATTTCTTCTTTCTAATTCTTCTTTTTCTAAATCGCTTTTTCTAATTCGAAAAGTACCATCAAACGTTAAAATACTTCTATCATAATGAGAATAATAAAATGGCATATCTACAATATCATACCCTAACATAGAGAGTAACTCAAGTTCTTCTTTCATTTCTATTAAATTTCTTTTTAAAGACATTCCACTATTATAGAAAGCATAAATCCAATCTTTCTCTTGCCACTTTGTTCTACACCCTACATATCTTCCATTTTGATAAACAGGTGTTGGTAATAAAATTCTTGACGTTTCTACTTTAGAAAGTTTAAAACAGTCCTCTTCTGTTATAAAACCTTCTAAGGAAGAAAATATATGAATCTTAGATTTCCCAACATGATAAACATCTGTATACTCTGTTTTGTAGCAATAATTTGCCGCGCTTAATTTTACTTCTCTTTCCATATTTCAACCTCCTTCGCAAAATTATTTCATTATATAACAAACACTATAGGAAAGTCAAGTGTATTGAATTATTTTTTCTTTTCTATTATAATATTAATCGTTTTGGAGGAATGCTATGGAAACAATTACAATAGAAAGTGAAAAAGAAAAATTAAAAAGATTTCCCTATATAGAAAGAAAAAAACTTTATCCATTTTTAAAAAATGCGACGCCTGAAGAAGTAGATAAACTATTAGATGATGATGAAATTCTAGAAAAAATAGTACGTGCTAAAGATCATAACATTCTTGCTATGGTCTTTCGTTATAGTGGCAGTTCTACCCAAGAAAGAATTTGGCAAAATCCTGATAACCAAAAAAGATTATTAGGCATAGGATTCATTAAAGATGAAACGCTTTTAGAAACAATTCAGGCGAATAAATTCTATCATTCTACAGAGCTAGAAAAAAAGAAAAAAGCTGGAAAGTTTTACTTTTCAAAAGAAAGAATGAGAATATTTGAACTTTTTATGAGAACAATTAGAAGTCAAACCATCTTAGATTCTCTGCCTACTAATCCCTATTATCAAATGATTATTTTATTTTCTAAAAAAGTACCTGAAAAAGTTCTAAAGAATATAGATATTCCTAAATTTTTTCAAAGCACTGTGGAAGGACCACTTTATCAATACGCTACCCCTAGATTAAAAGCAGATTTTTGTCATTTTTTAAATGGACATGAACCTAGTCTTTTATTGCCTCACGATTATTTACAAATTTTTACAGAAACAGAAATGTTCTATCACTATGGTTCTCAAAACAAAAAATCAATTGGGAATTTACTAAAAAGCAAAATCTATTTTTTAAAAAAGGAAAAGAAACAATTAGAGATTTCTTCTTATCTTTGTACATTAACCATCCGAGAATTTATCGTTTTACTAGAGTCTGATGAAACCGTTGTTGATAAAGAAAAATTAAATGCCATTTTAATAGAATTTATAGGGAATGCTATTCAAGATGGAAGTATTCTATCATCAAAATTTATAGATTTTGAATGGTTAGAAAGTGATGCTTATTTCTCTATTTTTCAAACAATTGTAAAAGTAATGACTAGTGGAGAAAAATGTGAAGAATTTCTTTCTTATATATTCAGTAAACTATTTCAAGAACATTATACAGAGGAAGAAAAACAAGAAATCTATCCTTTATTAAAAAATTGTCTTTTAAATATTGATAAAGGAACTGCTGTTTCATTATTCTTTAGACCTACTGATTTAAAAAGTATGTTCTTTGTAAGATATAATCTTTCTTCTAGATATATGGACTATTTAAATGGAATCTTACCTATTCAGATTTTAAGATTAAATGTAAAACATATTAATAAATTAGCAAACTATCTAAAAGATGAAACACAAGATGAAATATCTGATATATATTCTAAAGCAATTAAATTATATTGTGCTGTTGGATTGGAAAGAGCCGTTAGTATATTAAATGGAGAATATGGAAAAATTACCAAAAAATTTTTAGATAATATAAGTAAATTAATCGTAAAAGAGACAGAACTAAAACAAAATGGTAAAAAATATGAACCAATTCCACATCAAGGATTTTCTACTTTCTTATTTCAAAGTGGACAAATAAAACACATTTTTGCTGAAGATTCTAATATGTCTAAAAGTTGGTATTATCTTTATAATCAATTTGATGAATTAAAAGAATTATGTCATGGACATCTTACTTTTCCAAAAGTAGAAATTATTTTAAAAGAAAAATTAAATACTGTAAATTATCCAATTCCTCCTAATTGTCATTCTTTAGAAAATGTCATTGGAGAAGTAGGTATTGGTAATAAAACCAAACACCCTAATAATGAAATATATGCAGAAGCTATTAGAATATTAGAACAACAATTAAAAAGAACTACTTCCTCTATTCCTTATGTAGAAGGAAGATTAGGAAATGGATATCGTTTTGAAACTATGAAATTACACAATGTTATAGGGTTTGTATTAGGATATCGTGCTAGTTGTTGTATTAGAGTTTTAGATATTGCTCATAATCATCTTTTACATGCACTACTTTGTGAAAGTGGAAGAATTCTAATCATCTATGACCCAGATAACAATCCCGCAGCATTTAGTCCACTTAAAAGAAATGGAGAATTATTGATTGCCAATAGCATTGAAATAATTGCTAAATTACAACATTTCTCTGAGCAAGAACAATTTTATCAAAGTGTGGATGCCATAAAAGAAGCTTTTATGGCAGGTATTAAAGCTATTATTGCACATAGCAAAGAAGAGGAAGAAAAGGAATATATTAAAGTAGCAACTATAGGAAGAAATTCTTATAACAAACCAGAAAGTACAATGTGGCCTTCTTACATTCCTACTCCAACTATTTTAGAGAAAAAAGATCCATGCTATAGTGAAACAGATGAATATCATAAACAACTAAATATTATTTATCAAGAACCAAATTGTTCTCTACAATCATTAGTATATGGAAAAAGTAAAATTCACTATCAAGACCCAAGAGGAAAAGTACAAGCATGCGATTTTAAAAATGAAGATGATTACTTAAATCAGCAAATGGCTTTAAATATTATTAATGGTATTAATTATGAGCTATTATCTGAAGAAGAAAGAAAAACTTTTAAAAGAGAACCACCTAGGGGAATTGAATGTGTTTTCTTCAAAGAAGATTGGTATGTAATAGTAACTACTCAACATTTAATTTATAATAAATGCTTAACTTATGATGAAAGAGCAGCAAAAGAAATGAATGCAACAATTACTCTAGTTAGAGAGGCAATTGCTACGAAAGGAATAAAACAATTAATTTTATCTATGCAAAAAAAGGAAGACTAACTTCCTTTTTTCTTTTTTAATATTTCTTCTACTTTTTCTAATGGAATATGAGTTATTCTAGCTATTTCTTTCTCGCCCATTCCTTCCCCATACATAGTTTGTATCATTTCCTTTTGTGTTTGTTCTATTCCATTCTTCATCCCTTCTTCAAATCCCAATTCTTTTGCTGTATCTATTATTGCTTGTTCATGGTCAT
>CAJTZU010000002.1:0-141037 GCA_910584165.1 uncultured Bacilli bacterium
ACCTATGACCCCCTGCTTGTAAGGCAGGTGCTCTAACCAACTGAGCTAATCGCCCGGAAAAAACATTGACAGTATAAAATATATCATAGCAGTGCTTATTTGTCAATACTATTCGAAGGATTTTTTATTTTTTTAATGCCTTCTTCTATCCAAATTGGAAGATGATAACTCAAAGTCGTAAAACCTAAGCTAGTTTCTTGAATTTTCTTTCTCCTAGAAGCACTACTCCTTTTATAATCAATATTTTTGATACTTAGTTTAAGTTGACCTAAACTTTCGTCGACATCTAATATTTCTACATTGATGACATCTCCAATATTTACGTAATCAGCAACATTCTTTACAAATCCATGAGAAATCTCTGAAATATGAATTAAACCACTATAATATTCATCACATGAAACAAATACTCCATAAGATTCAATTCCTGTTACTGTTCCGCGAATGATTTTTCCTTTCTTATATTTTGTCATCCAACCACCAACGTCATTATATCACAACTTATTAAAGAAAAAAAGCCTTTACTTTCCTAACATATTCCTTTATAATAACAATCGGTGATAAAATGAAAGTGGAAGAACAAATAAAAGAAATTTTAGAGAAACTTAGACCTTTCTTAATTAGTGATGGCGGAGATATTGAATACGTAAAATATGAAGATAATATTGTTTATATAAGAATGATGGGTGCTTGTGTTAACTGTCAAATGATTGATTTCACTTTAAAAGATGGAATTGAAGCAGCCATTCAAGAAGAAATACCAGAAGTAAAAGAAGTCGTAAACTTAGCTTCTTATGATTTTGATATGGATGATATGTAAAATGCCTAAAAGCATTTTTTTATTTGTCTACAATCCAATCTATTTTAGGCATAAAAAGAAACTGGCTAAAGGAAATATATAAACTTCGTAATAACTCTTCGTAAGCTTCCCTTTTTTCGAAATATTTAGTTAAGCATTCTTCGCTATCTCCATTTACTATCTTATCGTAACAATCAAAATAATAAGACGGATAAAGCATCCTTGTATAAAATAATAAATAATCAATATCTGTAAATTGCATTCTAGAAAAATACAAAAATAAATCAGAATATTGCAATTGATTATCAAAAAATAATTTCTTTGTATATTCAGCAATATCTCTAGCTCTATAATCTACCATAAAATTAGTAGGATCCCAATATTGAAAATCATTATCTATACGGTTATGAGTGAGAAATAACTCATTTTCTCTTTTAATAAGTTGATAAAAAGAAATAGAGTTTTCCGCCATTCCTATATAATAAAAAAAGCTTTGTTTTATTTTTTCAGAATTCATAGTAGTAACATGTTTTTCATAAAAATCTACTTTCTCCATCCAAAGTTCATTCCAGGGAAGGATTTTCTGATGATATACTGGAACTTGAAAATTCTCTAAAGTATAAAAATCCACTTTAGAAACACTAGGAACATATAATAAAACATAATTCTTTTCATCGATTGTTGTTATATACTGATAATCTTTATTAAAAATAATTTGATAAACAGGATATCCATTTTCTTGCAAATACTGATAAATAGAAAAATCAAATTGCTTGTATACTTCTAATAAAACATAGGAATCAAATAAATAGCTATGATTTTCATATTTTAAATTAGAAACTTCAATCTGATAATAATATCGAATGGCATTCTTCATACTTTATTTTATTACAAAAAAAATAAGCTATGCTTATTTTAATAAAAAACATCATTTAAGTATAATCCATTAGCAGGAGCTGTCTTTCCTGCAACCGTTCTATCTTCTGCCCGTAATATTTTTAGAATATCTTCACTTTTTCTTTTTCCTTCCCCAATTTCTATTAGAACTCCAACAATATTTCTAACCATATAACGCATAAAACCTGTTCCTACAATAGAAATAGTAATTTTATCTAAATCTTTTTTATCACGAATAATAGAAGTCTTAATAATGGTTCTATAATAATCATCTTTTTCTTCATCCGTTTTTGTAAAGGATTTAAAATTATGTGTTCCTTCAATATAATGAAGCGCTCTTTCCATCTCTGCTATTTTTAAATAATCATTGTATTGATAAACATAATCCTTTTCAATCGGATTATATTCACCCATATTTATTTTATAAAGATATTCTTTTCCTGTAACCGAAAATCTAGCATGAAAATCATCTTCCACAATTTCTACATTCTTTACATAAATATCTTCTGGCAATAAACTATTTAAACTTCCTTTTAATTTAAATAAGTCTAACTTTTTGTCCGTATCAAAGTGAGCTTTTTGATTATAAGCATGTACTCCTGCATCTGTACGACCAGATGCATGAATACTAATATCATTTCCGCTATTAATCTTTTTTAATGCTTTTTCAATTTCCCCTTGTACTGTTTTTTCTTTTGGTTGTTTTTGATATCCTTTATATTTAGATCCATCATATGAAAATGTAAGAAAATATCGCATATTATCCCCCCTACTGTATACTACGTAAAATATCTTTTACTAAATCATTTATTTCTGTTCTTTGATTTAAGTGAACATTTTTTTCTTCTAAAGCAGCATTTTCAAATTTCGTAATATTTGGTAATTCTATATTACAACTCTCCCATATATCTTTATTCTGAAATACTTCCTTTTTAGACCCTGATAACACAATTTTACCATCACTTAATACTATCACATCATCTACTATTTTATGTAAAAAATTAATATCATTACTAGCAATTAGAATTGTTTTATGATATCTTGTTTTTATCGTAATAAGAAGAGATGTCAATAATTTTCTATCTTGAATATCTAAACCTATAAAAGGCTCATCTAATAATAATATCTTGGGATTATAAGATAAAGTGCACGCTAAAGCAAACTTTCTAAGCTCTCCACTACTCAAAGTCAGTGGATCTTTTAATAGATAATCTGAAGAAAGACCAACTAACGCTAAGGCTTCTAAAATATGTTTTTGTCTTTTTTCAGGTGGATACTCATGGCTTTCTAAAATAGAAAGCATTTCTTTTTCTATCGTATCAAAAAGAATAGATTCCTCTGGTACTTGCGGTACCATCCCAACAAGAGAATTCAAATTTCCAGATATTCCTTTTTTAGAAATAGTTATATGGTTCATCTTAATACTGCCATTACTTGGCAATTTTTTTCCATTCACAAGCTCTAATAAAGTAGTTTTTCCAGAACCATTTAAACCAATTATTCCAATAATTTTACCACTAGAAAAAATTGTGTCAATACCATCTAAAACTTTTTTCATTTTCTTGTCATAAGTATACTCTACTTGCTCTAATATTATTTCCATAAAGCATTCACCAACTTATTTTCATCAATATAATAGTCTGTAATTATTTTATAATAAAGTAACTTATTTGAAAGATTACTCAAAAAAGGCAATTCCAAATGATTAGAAGAAAATTCTCTTTCACATTGTAAAGCTTCTTCTAATTTTTTATGGAAAATTACTTTTTCTTCTCCCAATATTACAATTTCTTTTCCCCATAAAACATCTTCTGTACAGCTAGTAAAATGAAGAACAGTTACCTTTTTTTCTTCACAATAGTTTCTTATAACTGTAAAAATATGTTTTTTTCGATAAGAATCTATCATAGAGAAGGAATCATCTAAAATGAGAAGTGATGGGTTTCTTACTAAAATGGAAGCAAGAGAAACGATTTGCTTTTCTCCAACACTCAATGTCTTAGGATTTCTAAACAATAAATCTTCTATTTCTAAAGAAGAAGCAATCTTTCTTACCTCTTTTTCTACTGTTTTCATTTTACGATATTCTAGTAAAGAAAAAGAGATTTCTTTAAAAACAGTATCTGCTACAAATTGTTGTATAGACTGTTCTGATAAAAAGCCTATACTTTTACAAATTTCTAATGCATTTTTAGAATTCGAGAATAAATCAAAAATCTTTACATAACCTGATATCGGCTCTAAACGATATAAGATACGAGCCAAGGTACTTTTTCCAGAACCAGATGAACCTAAAATGGTACAAAAAGTTCCCGTTTTTATCTCCAAATTTAAATTTTTAAAAACAGAAACATTTCCATACGAGAACGATAAATCTCTAATTTCAACAATTTTCCCCATTTTTTTCACCACAAGATATTATTATAATAAGATAATAGCAAAAAGTAAAGGTTAAAGCTAGTTTCCTTTAAAAATTAAAAAGAATATTCATTTTGCTGTTTTGCATTTAAAAGATATGTTATAATCTAAATAGAGGTGATAACATGAAAACAGATATTGAAATTGCTAGAAAAAAGAAGCTAATTCCTATTAGTGAAATTGCTAAAAAAATAGGAATATCAGAAAAGGACTTAGAATATTACGGGAAGGGAAAAGCAAAAATTCAAAATACCAAAGGAAAAAAACAAAAAGGAAAATTAATCCTAGTAACATCGATTAATCCCACTCCTTACGGAGAAGGAAAAACAACTATGAGCATTGGTATTTCTGATGCTTTATGGAAACTTGGAAAAAAGACTCTTGTTACTCTTAGGGAACCTTCTTTAGGGCCAGTTTTTGGAACCAAAGGTGGTGCTACTGGCGGTGGATATTCCCAAGTAATTCCAATGGAAGATATTAATTTACATTTTACTGGAGATATCCATGCTATTACAACTTGTAATAACTTATTGTGTGCAGCAATTGATAATCACCTATTTCAGGGAAATGCATTAGAAATTGATGAAAATACGATTATCTTCCCAAGGGCAATGGACATGAATGATAGAGCTTTACGAAATATTACAATTGGCAAAGGAAAAAATAATTTTGAAAGAAATGATTCTTTTGTTATTACTGTTGCTTCTGAGATTATGGCTATTTTCTGTCTTGCCAAAGATTTAAAAGATTTAAAATATCGTTTAGGAAATATTTTAATCGCTTATAATAAAAAAGGAAAACCAGTTTATGCAAAAGATTTAAAAATCGAAGGTGCTATGACACTTCTTTTAAAAGATGCTATTAAACCCAATTTAGTACAAACACTTGAGGGAAATCCAGCCATTATTCATGGAGGCCCTTTTGCTAATATAGCTCATGGTTGTAATTCTTTAATTGCTACAAAATTATCTTTATCTTTGGCAGATTATGTCGTTACAGAAGCCGGATTTGGTAGTGACTTAGGAGCTGAAAAATTCCTAGACTTAAAATGCCAGCTAGGAAATCTAAAACCAGATGTAATTGTCGTAAATGCAACTATTCGAAGTATGAAACATAATGGTGGTTGTTCTAAAGAAGAGTTAACTTCTGAAAACTTAGAATATTTAGAAAAAGGAATTGAAAATCTATTAGTTCATATCGAAAATATGAAGAAAATCTCTAACCACGTCATTGTATGTCTTAATCACTTTTATACAGATACAAAAAAAGAAGTTCAATTTGTAAAAGAAACAATAGAAAATTTAAAAGTACCATTCCACGTATGTTATGCATTTGAAAAAGGTGGCAATGGTGCAATAACTATAGCTGAAGAAATCGTCTCTATGTGTCAAGAAAAGTCTACTTTTAAACCAATCTATTCTCTTTCTGATTCTATAGAAGAAAAAATTAAGAAAGTAGCTACAGAAATTTATAGGGCAGATGCTGTTATTTACTCCAATGAAGCAAAAGAAAGTCTTAAAAAGATTAAGAAAATTGCTGATAAAAACTTACCAATCTGTATTGCTAAAACACAATATTCTCTATCTGATGATCCTAAAAAATTAGGACATCCAAAAGATTTTTCTGTTACTGTTAGAGATTTAAAATTATGCTCTGGAGCAGGGTTTATTGTCGTATATATGGGTAATATCATGACTATGCCAGGATTATCAAAGACTCCAGCTTACGAAAATATGGATATTGACGAAAAAAATATTATTACAGGGCTATTTTAAAAGGAGAATTTCTTCTCCTTTTTTCATGCGCTTTTACGTACTAATACTTTACTTTTCACATCTAATTCTGATAAAAATCTTAACACTTTCATTTTATCGCTGCCACTCATAAACTCTCTTTGGCTAATATGATAAGCCCTCAGAATGGTATAAATTGTAGAATTGGTTAATTCTCTATGTTTTTTAATAATCGCAATAGCCTCATTTCTACTAGTGTTTTCAAATGAAAAAATATTTTCATGTTGCTCACTAATAATGTCCAAAAGAATTCCTGCTGGTACATTAGGTTGTGAAAATGCATTTAAACTTGATTGTTTTCTTTCTTTCTTTTTACGAGCAAAATATTGCTGATACATTTCTCTATGCTCAAAATCCATCTCATCTTGATTTCTTTCATAATATTTTTTTATTTCACTTTGACTAGGTACATTTACTTTCTTTATCCCTTCCCTATATTTAGAAACGGCAATCATTAAGTCTGCCATTGCTCTTACTACTACACTTCGTGAGCAATCTAATGTTAAGTAAGAGATGATTTCTTCTACAGACATTCTCTTTTCATAATAGTAATAAATAATTTTCTGCACTTTCTTTTTATCACCATAAAAAGGAATATTCTCTCTACTAACAACTGACCAAAAATAATCAAAATCATAGCCTGAAACTTCTTCTTCTATTAAATCTCTTAAATAAGCATCTAAACTAAGTGTTAAATTTTCTACTTGTCCTTTTGTTATTCCTTGCTTTTGTGCAATTTCTTCAAACGTTAAATCATTCGCATAGAAATCTTTTAATACTTCTTGATCTGATTTAGAAAAATATTTTAAATAAGGAGCGACATCATATTCATAAGAAATAGAAAATGGTATTTCGTCGTTTTCATATTTGTAAATCGTTACAAAAATTCGCTCTATTCTATTTTTTAAACTTCCTGCTTTCTCATCAAATATACGCTCTAATTCTTTTAAGGTTTTATAAGGATATCCTTCTAATTCAAAAGAATAATATAAGAGTTCTCTATCTTGAAAACTAATAGGAATTCTTGGATCCTTTAAACTAAGTTTTAAATCATTTCTTGGCATATAAGCAAGGCTTGCTCTAGTAAACCCTACCTTTTTAGAACGAACTGTATCTAAAGCATTTTTTAATGTTCTATTATATTGTTTAGACATATCTGGATGGGAAAGCCTAAATTCTTCCTCAGTATATCTTTTTCCTGTAGGATTTAGTTCATTTTTTATTCCATATAATTTGGACAATATTAAACGTTCTTTTTCATTCAAAACCATTTCTGAAATATGAGCTTCTACTTCTCTTCTAATATCTTCCTCTGTTAAAGTTACAGAAGCTACTTTATATTCATCACAAAGCCGATAAAACTTATTCAAAATATACGAAACTCTGATAAAAGTTAAACCCATTTTTTTCATAATGGCCTCTTTTGTTTTTCCTTTCATCTTCATTCGAATAACTTTTTTCTCTTCTGCTGTTAAAAATAATCTTCCTAATAATTTTTTGAAATCATCTGTTGCATAATTTCTATCTGTAGAAAATATTCCAAAACGATAATAATCTATTTTTAAAAGGCCACTTGCAATTATAGCAGCAACTTTTCTATGAGTTTTCTTCTTTTTCTTATTGATAACACGCATATTTTCAATTTCTTCATAACTTTTCTTCTCTATTAAAAATTGTTTTAACATTGTTCTTGTCTCATCAGCTAAATCAATCGAATCATCTAAAATATATGGAATATAAAGTTCTGCATCTATTACCTTTTTATTATTTCTTCCTAAATAAACTCTTAAAGCGCACCGTTTTGCTTCCTGTAATTTAGAACGAACTTCCTCATAAGAAACTTTTTGTTCTTCTGCCATCTCACTAATAGAATATTTAGGGGAATCCACCCCATAATATTTATCTAAAATAGAAATTTTATCACTAGATAAAACCTTAAGACATCTCCATCTAATCGATTCATATTTTTCTTTGGTAAAATTTAACTCCCTATAACGAGAAATACCATAATGAATTTTTTCTAATTTTCTAGATAATTCTCCTAAACTACCGAATCCACTTACTTTGACTACACCTCTATCTAGTAAATTATCTTGACCAAATTTACGAGACATTAAATAATCATACTGGTTAAGAGTAAATCTGTGCTGATTACGTATAAGAGCATCATATAATCCCGTAATCGTTATTTCATTCTTTTTATGAAAACCAAATAATAGTGCATTTACTTCTCTTTCTGCTTTTCTTTTAGAAACTGCATTTAATGTAAATTTTTCTCTTCCACCATCAAAATAAGTAACTAGTAATTTTTTCATACGAGGTGTTAGTAAAATATTATTTTCGACTATAATATCCATGACTTCTTCTAAAGTAAATTGCTCCCAGACATTCGCAACACAATCTGCGCCAGTAATCTTATTTTCTAATTCTGTATCTAAATCCAATGAAAATATTTTAGCACCATATTGATTCATTATATTCTTTTTAAATTCTCCGTAAAGAGTTCCTGTCCTACTATCTTGAATAGTAATTTTTTCTCTTAAAGACTGACAAACTGATTGATAATGCTCTTTACTCATTCCTAGTTTTTTTAGAAAACGAAAATCAGTAGAAGGATAAACACTCGTTAGTAAAAGTTTAAAAATATTCTTTTCTTCCTCATTTAAAATATCTTTAAAAAAGAAATATTGGATAATAGCGTCTATATTCATAGGCTCAATAATGGCATCATTATAATTATTTTCTAATTCAGCTGGTAATTCTAAGTCATAAATACTGCCATATTTTTCAATCGCATCTCTTAAAATTTGTATACAACGTTTTTCTATCATACCGACATAGACTACTGAAATAGAAAGCCTTTTCGCTATTTCTTTTCTTGACTCTTCTGCTTGGTTAAAAACTCTATTATAAAAAATATAGTAATAAAAAGGTGGAAGTAATAATTTAATAGAGAGCATTAATCTCTTATCTCCCATAATATCTAAAACATTTTCAAAACCAGTTTCTTCGTAAGCAATAAAGTCTGTTATTTCAGAGTTTTCATCTTCTCCAAGTTTTTCGTTTAAACTACTTGGATTCAATTGAAAATTCGCTTTAATCAATTTAAATCTTTCTGTACTAACTCCTAATAATTTTCGAAACTCTTCATCCGTTGGTAATTCTTTTCCTTCTTCTAGAAATAATTTTCTAATCCTATAATACTCTCTAACTTTGTACATAAAATCCATAGGTCTTCTAATATCATGGTCATACTTCGCTAAAGCTTTTGATATTGTATAATTCATAACAGTTACTGCAAAAGTAGAAAATTTAGCAATTCCCTTTGTCTCATCAAATGCGTCAATAGCAGCAATAAACCCAATAACACCTTCATTAATAACATCTAAAAGTTCATAACTATGCGTTATGTACTTTTTTGCTTGATATACAATAAGACGTAAATTGGTTTTAATTAATAAATCTCTAGCAGCTTCATCTCCCTGACGATACTTTCGTAATAATTCCATATTAGAAGCATCTGTTGCACTAGGATAAGATTTCATAATAGTAATAAATTCTGACAAGTTATCTACATTATAATAGTCAAAATCTTCTACTTCAGCTAATGACTCACTTCCCATATAAATCCCCCTTAAAATGTCGTTATATTTTATCATAAAATAAAAAAGACAACAAATTAAAAAAATCCTCAAAGGGATTTTTTATTCCATATTTCGTAATGTTTCTTTTAACCAAGATAATACTCTTTCCATAGACTCTATTTCTACTTTTTCATTTACAGAATGAATATCATATAAATTAACACCAAGTACACAAATATCTAAATCTTTAATTTCTCGGGCAAAAACTCCTCCTTCAAGGCCAGCATGAACGTCTTCTAAAGTAATATTTTTAGAAAACATACTCTGATAAACATCTACTAGTAATTGACGTAAGGGAGAATCCTCTCTAAAAGTAAAAAATGGTTTTTTATCTTCTAATACATAATCTAACTGATATTGTTTAGCGATTCTTTCAGCGCGACTTACATAAAAATCTTCAAATCCTACAATACTGCTTCGAATACTTATTTCTACAATAATTTTATTATCCTTATAAGAAATAACACCTAAATTACTAGAAGTTAATGGGAAATAAACATCATTTCTTTTTAAAACTCCATTTTCAATCGTATTTAGAAATTTAATAAGATTCCTACTTTTATTATTCTCCATGGAAAATTCTCTTTTCTTAATTCTTCGAAAATCCATTTTAATAGTAGGATATTCCTCTTGGTAAAAGGTTTTAAAGAAATGAAAGTCTCCACTAAAGTCTAAGTTTGTATTAAAAATACATTTTGCTTCGCTTGGAATAACATTTTCTTTTGTTCCACCTTCTATAGAAACAATCTCAATGTCTTCTATATCTTTTAACATATTAGCTAAAATCTTAATAGAATTACCACGATTACAATCTATATCCACACCGGAATGTCCTCCCAAAAGTCCACTAATCGAAAGTTGATAAGTATTTTTATTACTAACAATAGGTTCCAAAGGAGTACTTACTTTAATACTAGCCATTCCTGCACAAGAGACTTCTATTTTCCCTTCTTCAGTACCATCTAAACTAATTAAACGCTTTCCTTTTAATTTTTTATAATCTAAATATTTTGCTCCATTCATAGTAGTTTCTTCTTCTGTTGTAAAAACTGCTTCAATTGGAGGATGCTCCAATGAATTATCGCTTAATAACGCTAAAATGATTGCCATTCCTGCTCCATTGTCAGCTCCTAAACTACTATTTTTAGCCTTATAATATCCCTTTTCTTGATACCACTCTATCCCATTCTTTAAAAAGTCATATGGAGCATTACTTGTACATACCATATCTGTATGTGCCTGTAGAATAACTGGCTCACACTGATAAGGGAGTGTCCCCTTCTTTTTTATAATAACATTAGAATGCTCATCTACATCATATTCTAACCCTTGTAACTGCGCAAAATGGACTAAAAATCCTGCAATTTTATCTTCATGCCCTGAAGGTCTAGGAATTTCTAAAATTTGTTCAAAATAATAACTTGCACTATTTTTCTTTTTCATACTATCACCTATTATTAATCATACCATTTTTTATGAAAAAAATCACGAAATTAAAATCTACTAAAAAAGACAAATATAGTTTGCCTTTATCACTAAAAAGTTTTTTGAGGTTCTACTGCTTTTGGAAAATAACTTTCTAATAGTGTTGGATCTGTCGCCATAATTCTAGTAACAAAATTAGAAAAACGCTCTAAATCGGCCTCATCAATTCTATTATGTCTAATAAAATCTTTAGGAATTAAAGTTCTAGCTCTAATAGGAAGCGCTATATGGCCATTTAAATCAACAGAATCTCCACTATGCCATGGAATATCATCTATATAAGGTTCTGTTACATAAGAACCATTTTCCATATTAAATAATTGAAATTGTCTTTTATGAACAAGTTCATAATAAGTAAATGGGCTCTTATCTTTTACTTCTTCCCACGTTTCAAAAGGAATAGAACTTTCTCTTACAAATTGAAACGTATAATCATCAGAAAACAATCCATAAATTTCATCAATATTATATAATTTTCTAGTCAAAAATGACTTTAACGTAAATTTTCTCTTTTTACAACTTAATAATTTTTCATTAATACTATTAATAAAAAATCTTGATGTTTGTGCACTCATACAAATACCTTCTCTCTAGTCTCTATTACCATTCTTTAGTGATATATGATACCATAAAGATAGTTGTAAAGTCAAGGAATAAAAAAAGATAGAAGTAATTTCTATCTATTTTGCTTTATGAGAGTCTGATAATATTTCTTGACCCTCTTGATAGTAATATTTTAAATTTTCATTTTGCTCTGCTAATATCCTTAAGTTATTTTGGTTTCGCCTGACTTTGTATTAATTTACTTATCTCACTAAATTTCTTTTGTTTAAATTCTTCATATTCTTGTAATTTATGTTGAGCACGTTCTTGCTTCTCTTCTCTAGAAAAAACAATTTTATCATTGATAAAGCATCCATCTAAATCTCCACTAGCTAATATAGTTCTAAGATTATCTTGTACTTGCTTATTTTGAAAAGCGCTTCCATCTAAAATAAGACTAATTCTTGTACCTGCTAAATTGCATCCTAATCCAATTAGTGAGCCTCCTGTAGTTACAATATCAATTAATTTAATAGTAATTCCTTCTAAATTATTTCCCGTTAAATCTGTATAGGTAAAGATTGGGCTTTGAATATTTCCCAAAGAAGAAGGAAGCACTAAATTGGTATGCGAAAAATTACTTTTTTTAATCTTCCTAAAATAAGATGTATCTATAGTTGATAAATCTACATAAGAGAAATCACAATTTGAAATGTAAACACCAAATTCCTGTTCTAATAACTTTCTAGCTTTCATTTCCCAGGAAATATTAAAGTCCAAACTAATATTTGTCTTACTATAATCTACTCTTTTTTTAGGTTTATCACCATATTCAATTAAAAAGCTTTTCCAACACTCTTCATCAAAAGCTTCTTCCCCTAATGTAGAATCCTTCGTATCTTCTAAAAGTGACCAAGAGACATCTTCAAAAGACACACTACCTAAATCCAGCTTTCTAAGAAAAGAACCTGACCATATAGGTAATTTTACAAATAAATCAGGATTTCTTCTATAAGCTATTTTTTCAAATAGTAAAAGTTCTAAAATGTCATTCTCTAATTTTATTCTAGTTCCTTCTGGAATATTCTTTAATTCTTTTTCTACTAGTAATCTTAATTCTTCTCGCCCTTTTTTATTTAACTGCATAGTTATCCTCCGACCGAAATATTATAACATATATTTTTAGAATTGCAATTTACTTTGTTCTCGTATAAAATTCCTTGTTTTTCCAATACTAAAAATGGTGATGTATATGCAAAATAAAGAGCGTATTAAAACAATCAAAGAAAAATTGGGAAATAGTTCAGATATTGTTGTTAGAGAAGTCAATGAAACCTTAACTTATCTTTATTTAGAAAGTGTTAGTAGTGATGACAAAATTAGTAACTTTCTTTTAAAAAGCATCGTATCTTACAAAAAAGTAGAAGACATTTTAAAATTATTACAGGAAAATATTTTTAATAGTCATATTGAGAAATTAGATAAATTGGAAGACTGTTATTATTATCTTGCTTCTGGATATACTTGCTTATTCATTAATAATAAAAATAGTTATATTGTAATTGAAACCAAAGCAGATTTAAATAGAAGTATTGCAGAATCTACTTCTGAACCGTTAATTAGAGGACCTAAAGATAGTTTTACAGAAAATAATGCCTCTAATCTAGGACTTATTAGAAAACGTATTAAAGACCCAAATTTACGCATTGATGAATTAAAAATTGGAACAAGAACAAGCAGCAAAGTTTCTATTATCTATATCAACGATATTGCAGAAGAAAAAAATGTAAACACCATTAAAGAAGCCCTAAATAAGATTGATATTGATGCTGTACTAGATACAGGATATATTAGAGATTATTTAGAAACCAAGCAGAAATCTTTATTTCCAAAAATGATTAGTACAGAGCGTCCTGATTTATGCTGTCAAAGTATTTTAAATGGTAAAATAACCATTTTAGTAGAAAATAGTCCATATGCTTTAATAATGCCAGCTATTCTAACCGACTTTTTTAAAAACCCCGAAGATTATTATTTAAAATTTACTAGTAGTACTTTTAGTAGAATCATTAAATTTATTGCTTTTCTAATTACTATTTTAACACCTGCTCTTTATATTGCACTTATGACATTTAATCAGGAGATGATTCCTGACCAACTTATTATTTCTTTAGCTACCCAAAGAAGCCAAGTACCTTTTCCTACCTTCATGGAGGTCATTATTTTTGTCATCATATTTGAAATTTTAAGAGAAGCAGACATGAAGGCCCCCAGCATGAGTGGTGCCAGTATGAGTATTGTAGGAGCACTCATTTTAGGAGATGCTGCAGTTGCGGCTAATATTGTTTCACCATTCGTTATTATCGTAGTTGCCATTACTTCAATCTGTGAATTAGTATTTACGGATATGGATTTTATTAACGCTATTAGACACTGGCGATTATTATTCATTTTCTCAACAATTTTTACAGGAATTGTTGGAATTGTAGTAGCTGGATTAATTTTAATTATCAAACTGGCTAGTTTGGAACCTTTAAATACTCCTTATTTAATTCCTTTCAGTCCATTTAATCTATCTGGCATGAAAGATAATATCATTCTATTTCCACCTAATAAAAGATTTAAAAGACCAAATTATCTTACTAAAAATGAAAAGAGAGGTAATAAAATATGAAAAAACTATTATTATTTTGTTTATTCTTTCTACTCACTGGTTGTTGGAACTATCAAGAATTAAATGAATATGCTATTGTTACAGGAATGGCAGTAGATTATAAAGATGATAAGTATGAGGTTTCTTTCTTAATTGCAAACGGCAATAAAAGTGAACAAGAGCAAACAAAAACAAGTTTAATTTCAGGAGAAGGAGAAACTATTTACAATGCTATTAAAGATATCAGTTTAGCAAGCCCTAAAGAATTATACGTCAGTCACCTATCAGTAGTTATTATTTCTGAAGAAATTGCTAAAAATGGAATTTCTAATTTGTTAGATTATTTATTAAGAGAACCTCAGGCCCATCAGAACTTTTATTTACTAATCTCTAAAGATACAGAGGCATCTAATATCTTATCTATTCTTTCTCCATTATCAGATTATCCCTCACAAAATATTGCCTCAAATATTTCTAATACTGCAAAACTTCAAGGGAAAATAAGTGATGCTAGTTTCAATTTATTTATGGAAAAATATTTAAGTACAGGATTCGAACCTGTTATGAATAGTATTACAATAATAGGAAATGTAAAGGAAGGTCAATCTTCTGATAGCAAAGATAAGACCAAGCAAGATGCCTATACTAAATTAGATTCTCTAGCCATTTTTCAAAAAGATAAATTTGTTACTTGGGCTACACAGGAAGAAAGTATTGGAATTGATTTAATATTAGGAGAAATTAATAATTTTTATCTAAATGTTCCTTGTGAAAATAGTTTTGCTGTAACACTTTCTAATGATTATAAAGTAAAATATACAATTGAAAAAAATAAAATAAAAGTGTCTGCAGAAGCAGAAGGAACATTAAGAGAGGTAGATTGTAAAATTGATTTAGAAAAAGAAGAAGACATTAAACAATTGGAAAAATCTGCTGAAGATATCATGAGAAAATACATGGTAGATGCTATTCAATTAGCAAAAAATAATAAAACTGATGTTTTTGGTTTTGGAGCCAAATATTATAAAAAATATCCTTATGATTACCATCGTATTCAAAATTGGAACGATTATTTTGTAACACTGCCTATTGAAGTAGAAGCAAAATTTCAATATACTAGGAAAGGCTCATTAGAACAAAGTCTAGAAAGAGAGGAACAATGAATAAAAAATTAGCTTATACTACTATCAGTTATTTTTTATGTCGTACTCTTTTTATTGGAATAACATTTTCAATTCTAATAAAAGAAGCAAAGCAAGATTCTTGGATTTCTGTATTACTAGCTTTTATTCTTGGTTTCATACCTATATTTCTTATACAATATATAGCTTCTTATAAACCTACTCTATCCTTAAAAGACAAGTATCAAGAATTATTTCCTTATACAAATAAACTTCTTATTCTATTTACGGTTATTGGTATATTTCTACTAACCACACTATCTTTTTGGAATCTATGTAATTTAATTACAAGCCAATTTTTAAATAAAACACCTAAAATTGTGGTAGGAATATCTTTTCTAATTCCTATATTACTAATTCTTAGTAAAAACGAAAAAGTAATTCCCCGCGTTTCTACTATTCTTTTTTATCTAAGTTTTTTCCTTTTCATAATTAGTTTTTGCGGATTAGTATTTCAATTCGAACTAGATAACTTTACACCTTCGATGCTTTATTTTCCAATTAAACCAATTATTGCTTATATAGGTTTTCAAATTTTTCCAATCTTTTTAATTTTATTTTTCCCAAATAGTGAAATTCAAAATAGTATAAAAAAAGGATATATTCTATCCTCTATTATTCTTTTTATACAAATTTTACTAATAATAGGAGTGCTTGGAGTAGAACTAGCTACCATCTATCAATACCCAGAATTTCATATTTTAAAAAGAGCTTATCAAGGGGTATTGACCTATCGATTAGAAAATGCTTTGTCTATTCAATGGATATTTGATATTTTTATCTATTGTGTCGTTAGTTTAAAAGGATGCAACCAACTACTTCATTTTGAAAAAGGAATTAAAATGTCCTTTCTTCCAATTGGCATGACTTTTTTGTCTGCTCATCTTTTTAAAGATAATATTATTGCAAATACATTAATTAACAAATATTTATATTATTTAGTGCCACTTTTCTTCACAATTATTATTCTTCTCTTAGTATTTAAAATTTTTATGAAAAAAAGGAGTAAAACTCCTATTTATTCAAAAGTTGAAAACAAAGAAAAATAACAATTATGATAACTATTACAATAATGCTAACAATTAATATTTTTAATAGTCCATTATGTTTTTTTATATCTTCTCCTAAACTTTTTAAATCTTCAAAATCACTATCTGTAAAGCCTAAACTAGAAGTATAGAAAGATTTATCAATATTTTCTAATTCAGATGAAACATTTTCTTCTTTCGCATTTTCTTCTAATTCCTTCTGTTCTTCACGTGCTTCTTCAATTAATTTCTTAATAGAAGCAGATTCTTCTAAATTATTATCTGATTTTAAATTATCTAATAAACCTAAATCATCATCTAATGTTGCTTTCTTACTAGTACGTGTCTTGCTTCCAACATTAGTGTGCAAGGTAACTGTACTAACTAATTCTTTCTTAACGTCATCATCCTCTGATGATTTTAAATTTAATCTTTTAATAACATCATAATTCACGTTTTTTAAAGTACGATACTTTTCGTCTGGCTCTACTCTGGTCTCTTTTGCTTTACTTAATACATCTCGAATATCATAAGTTCTATCCTCTGTATCTTCTATCAATTCTCGGCTTTCTTCTACTTCTTCTTTTGGAACAATTTCTTGATATTGCTTATTTTTTTGATACCCTTCTCTATTTTGAATCATCCTTTTTACTTTTGTAATATCTATTTCATTTGTTTTATCAATAGCAATAACGCCCTCAATATTAGAATAATTATCTAGGTTTTCAATACTCTTATAAAGATTCTTATTTCTAGAACTTCTTCCCTCACTATTATGATAGCGTTCCATTCTACTTGCCATAGTATCACCTAGTATTCATTATATCATAAAAAGCACTTTTTTAAATAATTTGGTTGCATTTTTCGAAACTTTTCTTTATAATTTTTAAAGGAGGTATAATTTATGAAAGTAAAAGTAAATCCAGATGTTTGTATCGGATGTGGTGCTTGTCAATCTATCGCTCCTGAAGTATTTGAAATCAATGATGACGGTATTGCTCAAGAACTTATGGAAGATGTAAAAGAAGAATTAGTAGAAGAAGCATCAGATGCAAAAGAAGGATGCCCAGTAAATGCCATTTATGAGCCAGATGAAGAAGTAGATGAAATGGCTGCTTAACAATATCAAAAGATATTGTTTTTTTATTATTTTAACATAAATAAAAAGAGTTGTTTAATACAACCCTTTTATTTTTGAACCTCACTATAAAGAGTTTTTACCTCTTTTACACTTAATAACCTATATTCTCCTGATTTTAACCCTGTTGTTGTTAAAAAACTAAATCTTTCCCTTTTTAATTTTAAAACTTCATAGCCAACTGCTTCAAACATCTTTTTTACTTGGTGATTTCTTCCCTCATAAATAGTAAGTTGAATTAAAGTAGTGTTTGCCTTTTTATCCTTTTTTTTCACTTTTGCCTTTGCTTTACTTGTTCTTTTACCATCAATAATAATGCCCTTACAAAGCTTTTCAATATCTTGTTTCATGACAAGACCTTTTACTTTCGCAATGTATGTTTTTTCCACATGATTGCTTGGATGAATCAATAAATTTGTCAATTCGCCATCATTGGTAAGCAGCAAAACTCCTGTTGTATCATAATCCAATCTTCCTACAGGATATACTCTTTTATCATCAGGAATTAAGTCTAAAACTGTTTTTCTCCCCTTTTCATCTTTTGCACTAGTAATTACTCCACGTGGTTTATTTAAAAGATAATAAATCTTTTCTTCTTTTTGATTTAACGTTTTTCCATTTACTACAATAGTATCAGTATAGTTTACCTTTGTTCCTAATTCTGTTACTAGTTCTCCATTTACTTTTACTTTTCCCATAGAAATTAATTCTTCTGCTTTTCTTCTAGAACAATATCCTGATTGGGCAATCACTTTTTGTAATCTTTCCATAATTCACCTACTCTAAAAAAAGGATACTACTTACAAGTATATCCTTCTTCTGTCATCACTTGTTTTAATTCTTCCTTCTTCATATTCATACTATAAAGTTCTTTATTTTCTTCGCTCAAAGCTGCCGCTAAAATATCAACCGTAAGAGTTACTTTATTCCCTTTTGTAGAAACAACTGCTTCGATTCCATCTACTTTATTATAGTTTTCAGCAGAACTTCTAGCTGCATTTTCCCTTTCTGCTATAATCGTATCATTATTATAATCGCCTAATAAAGTCGCTGTAGATTTCATAGTGGCCTTTTTCACTTTACCTTGATTATAAATAAAAGTATATTTTACTTCAATTTTATAATTTTCATCTTCATCTTGTGCACTACACACTAATCTATTTTCCCCACAACCTGTTAATAAAAATAAACTAAGAAGCACTAATAATATATTTTTTTTCATAGGAACCTCCTGTGTCATTATAACAAATATCCCCTCAAAATTCAACTAAAGAGAAAATGGCAAACAAGAATACTTGCAGTAATTCCTACCACATCGGCTAGTAAACTAGCCTTTAAGGCATATCTTGTATTTTTAATACCAATACTCCCATAATAAAGCGCAATAACATATAAAGTTGTATCTGTACAACCTTGGATTGTAGAGCCTAATAAACTATAAAAATGGTCTACTCCATATTTTGTATAAATAGTATTTAAAAGCGCTAAAGTTGCATTGCCACTAATAGGTCGCATAAAGGCTAATGATATAACCTCAATAGGTATTTTTAAAAATGGCAATACTAACTCTATTAGAAATTCTAAAATACCACTATCTATTAAGAGATTAACACTTACAATCATAGCAAGCAAGTTTGGAAATATCGTATAAGCCATTTTAAAACTTTCTTTGCTACCTTCTAAAAATACATCATATAAATCTACTTTTTTAATAATTCCATATATTACAATTCCTAATACCATTAAAGGCAAGATATAATTACTCATGATACCTCCTTGCAAATAAATAATCAAAAATTAAACCTGCTATCGTAGCAAGAGAAGTAGCTATTAAAGTTGACATAACTGTCATAGTAGGGCTCGCACTTCCATATAAAATACGTAAAGCAATAATAGTTGTTGGAACAATCGTAACACCACTAGTATTTATAGTTGTGAAAGTTATCATACTCCGACTTGCCTTTTTTTTGTCTTTATTTAATTCCTGTAAACTACTCATCGCTTTTAATCCAAAGGGCGTTGCAGCATTTCCTAAACCAAACAAATTGGCAATGATATTACTGGCGATATAACTTAAAGAAATATGATTTTTAGGAATTTCAGGAAATAAAGGCCCCAATATTTTAGTAAGAGATTTTGACAAACGGTCTAATAAACCACTTGCTGTTGCGATATTAGCAATTCCTAACCATAAAGCAATAACTGGAAAGATTTGTAATAATAATTCTAAACTAGAAGTAGTACTAGTTAAAATAGTCTCATTTATTTTTAATGTATTTCCTGAGAAAAGACTAAACACAATTCCTATTATAATAAAATAACCCCAAATTTTATTTACCATAAACTTTTCAACCATTCCATAAAATTCTTATGATATTCTTCTATTCTTCTAGATTGAATAACTTCTTTATAAATCTCTTCATTGTCTAAATAAACTTTTGCATAACCTACTTCCCCCTCTTTTGGTGTATCTGATAGTTCGAACTTAATCATTATATTTTCTCCCTCTTTAATTGGATAGGAATAATTGTTAGAAAGAGATAAATAATAATTTCCATAATATAATTTATCATAGATAGATAATTTTCCTTTTTGCAAAATAGGAACACTTTGATAATTGGAAAAGCCATATTCAAATAAATTTTTGTGATCTAAAAAATCATTTCCATCATTTAAAGTAACAGTTACCAAATTCAAATTATCTTTACTAGCAGTAGATACTAACGTTCTTTTAGCCTTTCTAGTAAAACCTGTTTTTCCTCCTGTCATATATTCATATTGAAATAATAATTTATGCTTATTGACCCAATAATAAGAATTTTTATTTGTTTTTACTTTATGAAACTTTGTACCTACTATTGTTTTATATTCATCTAAACTCATCGCATAACTAGTTAATATAGCCATATCATATGCGCTAGAATAATTTCCTTCTTCTTCATCTAATCCATTAGGATTATGAAAGGTTGTTTCCAACATTCCTATTTCTTTTGCTTTTTCGTTCATTTTATCTACAAACTTATCCTTCCACAAATATTCTGCAATTGCATAAGAAGCATCATTTCCACTTCTAAGCATTAATCCATATACTAAATCTCTAAGAGTTATTTCTTCTCCTACCTGAATATAAATAGCAGAGCCGTAGCTCTTTTTAATCTCTTCCCCTACTACTACTATATCATCTAATTTACCAGATTCTACTGCCAATACAGCTGTCATAATTTTAGAAATACTTGCTACACTTCTAACTTCATGGATATTTTTTGCATATAAAATACGATTAGAATCTATATCCATTAAAATTGCACTTTGAGCGCTCGTTTCCACTGCTAATACTGTATTAGGTAATAACCATAATAAAAAAAGAAATACAGCTAATTTTTTCATAAAATCACCTATTTTACTATATGAAAAAAAGGACTAGTTTAGTCCTTTTATCTACATTTGATAAGCTTCTACTTCCTCTTTTTTAGGTATATGCCCTACTATCATGGCACGAGCTACCTCTATTTCTTTTAAAGCTCGTTTATCAAGAGCAATAATTTCTTCATGGATATTTCCCAAACAATCAACATAAATATACCAATCTTGATTAGCAATTCCGTAAGAAATACTGTTTTCAAATGGCATGGGTTCTACATATTGATAATCTTCTCCAGACAATACTGAATTAACAGAGTGAACACGATTAATCATACTCGCTAAATATTCTATATTACTACCCATATATGCTTTTTCACGGGCTGGTAAGTAAGTAGGGACATTAGACTTATCAAAATTAACAGGTGCAAAGGAAGTTTCTGTTGAAGCAAGTATGATTCCACTACTCTGAATATCGGAATAAAACCTTTTTAATCCCTTTTTATTATCTGTAATTCCTAAATAAACATCTTTCATATCAGCAGTAGCATAGGCTTTTGCAACTACAACGTTTTCTATTGGACAAGTACTGCCTTTACTCTTTTCTATTAACATTTCAGCTACTCTTTTACAAGCTTCAACAACATCTAAATCAGAATATAAAGATTTATTACAGCTATTTCTTAACTCATTTAAAAAAACCGTATTGCCATTTCGAAAGCCAGATACTCTAGAAATATATTCTCCTGTTTGTGGATCCTCAAATCGAATGTGAAAACCATTTACATCTTCTAAACAAAAGTTAAACAGAGTATCTCCTACACCACCAATTCGCATACAAGCACCAGTTCTTTCTCCATGCGTAATATTAGAAGGATGAGTAAAGTTTCCAACTGTAGCTTGTAACTTTTTTGAAAAATCACTACAACTCACCTGCTCAGAAAAAGTAGGAATAGTTACTTTCATACGTCTAAAATTCTGAATAGTCCAATTTAAGGCTTCTTCTAATCTTTCATTTCCAGTAGTTTTCTTTATAGCTTGGTTAGGACCAGGATTAGCTTTAACTAGTTTTGCATCTTCTATTCCTAAAAACTGGCTATAGACATTAGATACACTAGAAAGTACATCTGCATTTAGCAAAATATTAACGGCATTTAACTGGATATTTGTAGTATCTTTTCCTTGACTCTCTAGTCGCTTTTTTTCTGTTTCATAAACTTGATGATAATAAGAAATGAATCCTGATAAATTACCTAAATCACTAGAAATTTGAATACTCTCTGATTCCAATAAATTTTGAAAACAGGAAGGCATTCTGTGCAACTTATATTTCTCCATCGTATTTTTTAAAGATTGATAAATTTGTGTACAATCATCTTCTAGTATTTTTTTCTCAATTACATCGATTCTTAAAGTGGATAATATTTGGTAAATATCCAAAGTACATTCTGGCACATGATAAATTCTTTTAATCATCCCTGCCTCATCTAACTTTTGTGTATAAAAATGAATATAATCATCTGATACTTCACCCATTATCTTTTTTATTGCAGGGATAGCAAAACGAATATTTTTCTTCACTACTTCTATATCATTTCTATAAATGTGATCCTGTTTAGCATAATAGGCCAATACATCGATAGCAAGAGAATTTTCCATACCTTTTTTTTCTAATTCTTGAATCACTAATTCTAACATAGAATACATTCTCTTAGTGCCATTTTCTTTTCTTAATATTCTAACATCCTTATGTATAATATAAGGCATTAATTTTTTTTCTAAATCTTTAGAATCTAA
Source organism: uncultured Bacilli bacterium (assembly GCA_910584165.1). Lineage (GTDB taxonomy): Bacteria > Bacillota_I > Bacilli_A > RF39 > UBA660 > UBA5578. The sequence goes on from CAJTZU010000002.1 coordinate 22,737, forward strand.
AGTATACGGTAAATTTAAATCTTTTTCCATTTCATAATGATTATGATACTCTTCTCTTTTTTGAGAAATATAATAATTTGTTATAATATGAAGAAAATTTATTGCCTCTTCTTTTTCCTCTGGAATCGTGCTTTGTATTTTTAAAACCAAAGTTCTCATAAAAGAGATAGGGGAAGATTTGCATTCCCCTAAAGCATTTGGGGCTTCTTTTGCCATATAGGCAAAAAATTTATCATCCATCATAGCAACTAATTCTTCTATATCCTTTAAATACGCCTTGTCATTATCCTCAATAGAATGTCTAATATGCGTGAAAATATTAATGATATCTGGGTTTTCTCTACTAAAAGCATACTGCTTTAAAGAATCATACATTGCTTCTATATTAATCACGTTATAATCTGTTTTTGGAAACAAAGCAATTAATTTATCTAATTTATCTGGAGATAATTGTGTCATCCTTATAATATTAGAATTATCAAAATAACGAATAACACTAGGTCCAAAAGTAAATTCTATTTTATCAAGATTTGTAATATTTAAATGATATTTTTGTGCATAATATTCTTTGATATCCTGATATAATTCTGATGTATAACATCTACTCAACTCTTCATGGTGATTAATATAATCAATTACTTTTTCTAACATAATAAAGTTTGATTGCTTATAAAATTGAAATAAAATAGGGTTATCAAAAACAAAGGCAGTTGCATAATTAAAAAATCTTTCTTGTAGTTCTAAGTTCTCGCTTAATAATTCTACTAATTTCTGAGATTCTTCTGAAGAAAGAGGAAATGATTTTTTCCTACAATCTAATCTATCTATTTTTCTTAAATTTTTAATAATAGTCTCAATATTACCACATAAAATAAGTTTTTTAAAAGTAGCTACATCTAGCTCTACTAAATCTACAACAGTATTATATTGATACATTTCTTCTTCATATATCTGATTCAAATGAGGATATTGTAGTGCATAGGGAAGAATCTCTATTGGGAAAACATTATTTCTAATTCCTTCCCGCCAAAATTCTGGATACCTCTCACAGATTGATACAACTCTATCAGAATTTAAAGAATTCTTTTTCATCGTTTTCATGGCATCCATAATTTCAAAAATATATTGTTCTACAATAGGGCTTCGAAATAAATTTCTAAAATCACCATTTCTTAAAAAAGTTTCTACTATCTCAGGACAAGAATATAAAAAATAATGACCTTCTAGCATTTTTTCGATACCTTCAAAGGCATAAGCATTTTCCTGATATCTATTTTCAAGAGATTGGGCAAGAAGAGAAATATTTTCTCTAATAGATTCCTCAGAAACTGTTTTTAAATACCACTCTGGATATACTAAAATCATTTTCTTTTCAAATTCTAATTTTTCTTCAGGAGATAATAACTCATAAAATTGTTCAACAGCATCTTTCCGGCTATAAAAGTCCCTTCCTAATGAAAAAGGATTAATCGATTTTGACATATCAGTAGTAGAGTCAAACATTTTTCTCCTTAAAATTGGAAATATATGCTCAATATCTCTTAAAAATATTTCTAATAATACATAGACATTTAAATCTTCATAATTTTCTTGTACTTCTTCCAATATTTCTTTAGGAATATCTAAACCTAAGTTCTTAAAAGAATAAGGATAATTTTGTAATACCTTTTTTAAAGTATCATTATCTAAACGAGGGCTATGAACATATCCTCTTTTTAAATTAGAAAAAAGAGAATATCTTTCTGTTTCTATTAAAGCAGTTGCAACAAGATTGCCAAAATTAGTAGAAAATGTATAATTTGGCTCTTTTAATTTTTCAAGTAAATATTGATAAATGATATCTTTATCTACATATTCCGTCAGTTCTTCTACTTCATCTAATTTTCCACTATCTATCTTTGATAAGCAGCAATAATTAAAGATATCCTCATTTAAAAATTCTACGTCTTCCTCTTTTGTATTATTATAAAAAAAATCACTAATGGATGGTGTCCAGATTTCTCTTCCAGAAGATAATATCTGAAAAACTTCTTTTCTAAGCTCAAAATCTGTAGTAAATAAAAATTCATCTTCTCTAGTAAATTTTTCAGTTCCCCTACGCACTTTATCAAGTAATTGTCTTTTTTTATCATCCAAATTCATTAAAAATTTCATAATTAAACCCTACTCTATCTATTCTCTATCATCTTTTGTTTTGGCTTTTCCATAACTTCTTCTAATGCTTTAATAAAATAAGCTCTATTTTGATTACAGATAGTTTCCCCACGAAACGCCACTAAATCTCCAACCATTAATTCTTTTTGTGTACTAATATCTTCTTTTAAAAATAGATATTCTTCTTTTTCAGATACAATTCTTCCACAGTAGTCATCAAACATAACAATCTTTCCAATATCATAGTTCATATCATTCGCCCCATATCCTATTTTTATTATATCATTTTTTATATATAAAAAAAATACACATTAGTATATGTATATACCGTGTATTTTTTGTAAAGTAGATTCATTTAAATCATCTATTTGCCATTCTTTATCTTTTTTTGTCAAATAGAAAGTTACTGTATATTTTACTTTGTCTTCTACTTTTTCCATCTCATTTAACTGATAATTATAATAAGCTTCATCTGTATAGTTACCTTCTTCATCTTTAATATCATCTGGTACCTCTTTTGAAGAAAGAACTTTACTATAATCTTTTACTTCTACTTCTACTTCTACAGTTGCTTTATCTCCATTAATTTTTTCTTCTTTTATTTCATATTTCATATCTTTATAATGTTTTTTCATTAATTCTTTATAACGAGATTTTTGTTCTACTGTATATTCTACATCATGAAGTAGAGTATCTAAATCATTTAATACAGATGAATCTAGTTTTTGATAGCCATCCATGTAAGCTTCTACTCTTTTAGTTGGTGTATTAGTCATATCTTTACCAATAGAGCATCCTACTAAAGAAAGCATACATAGACAAGCTATAAACAACTTTTTCATTTTTTCCCCTCCCCTAATAGTTTGGGCAAGAGTTTTAAAATTATACTCCCTGATTTTTATTTTTTAATCGCAAATAATATTTTCTAAGCCAATCAATTGGTATTACTAAAAGGGCAAAGAATATCATTAATTGTAATTCCTGAAAACTTAAAATAGTGGTTCGAAATACACTTCCACCAAAATAAATTAAAAGCAATTGTACAATAACAATAAAACTGATAATGACAATAAAAACTTTATTCTGTTTGATATTTGCAAATAAGTTTAAGCGATTAGTTCTAGCATTAAAACTATTAAAAATATCAATAAAAATAAATAGACCAAAGAAAGCTGAAAGTAAAGCTTCTTCACTTTGATAAAAAGATTTAATCCAAGAAGATTTTAAGAAAAAGAAACAAAGGAAAGAAGAAAGCAGTCCTGTCCATAAGATTTGACTATACATATAATAGTTCATAATTGGTTCATTTTTTCTTTTTGGTTTTTCCTTCATATACTCTAATAAAGGAGGTTCAAAGGCAAATGCTAACCCTGCTAAAGTATCCATAACCATATTAATCCAAAGCATTTGAATAACAGTTACTGGAGTATCTATGCCTACAAATGGACCAATAATACTTAAACTTAAAGCACATAAATTAATAGTCAATTGTAAAATAATAAACTTTCGGATACTTTTAAAAATAGTTCGTCCATACAAAATAGCTTTACTAATAGATAAAAAATTATTATCTAAAATAACAATATCACTTGCTTCTTTAGCAACTTCTGTTCCACTCCCCATACTAAACCCTACATCAGCTCTTTTTAAAGCAGGAGCATCATTTACACCATCTCCTGTCATTCCTACTACTAAATTTAATTCTTGACAGATTCTAATTAATCTACTTTTATCATGTGGTAACATTCTAGCAACTACCCTTAATTTAGGAATTACTTTTTTTAATTCAATATCACTCAGACAATTTAATTCTTCACTTGTTAAAATGACAGAATCTGGCTCTAATAAGTGGAGTTCTTTAGCAATTGCACAAGCAGTTTCTTTATTATCGCCTGTTAGCATAACAGTATTAATATGTGCAGATTTTACTAGTTCAATACCTTCTATAACATTTGGACGAATATCATCTTTAATTAAAAGAAGTCCTACTAAATTTAAATTATGAAATGGCAAGGCTTCCTTTTGTGTACTGGTTGCTAATAATAATATGCGAATTCCTTCTTTTGCTTTTTTGCCAATATATTCTGTTATTTTCTCTTTCTTTAAATATTCTTTTTTTCCAAATTCATTATAATAATATTTACAAAATGGAAGAATCTTTTCTGGTGCTCCTTTTATTAAATGGATTCTTTCCTCATCATATATAGTGGTAATCGCATATTTATTTTGACTAGTAAAAGGAATTACTTTTTCTTTTGCATAAGAAATATTATTTTTTTTAACAAATTTTAAAATAGCCTTATCTGTTATATTTCCACCAATAACATTTTCCCCGTCAAACGAACTAGCATTATTTACTGTACACGATATTTTTACAATTTTGGATAGCTTTGTTTGAATTAATTCCTGGTAAGAATATTCTTTTAAGTTTCCGTCTACATATTGAATTACTTCTAATTCTCCTTTTGTTAAAGTACCTGTTTTATCTGTAAACAGAATATTTAAGCTACCTGCTGTTTCTATTCCTACTAATTTTCTAACTAATACATTATCTTTTAGCATTTTCTTCATATTAGAAGAAAGTACTAAAGTTACCATCATAGGTAGACCTTCTGGGACACACACAATAATAATTGTAACTGCTAAAGTAAGAGCATAAAGAACATTAGAAAATGAAATTCCATTTAAAAATAAATAGGAAATAAAAATTAGAAAAGCACTAATATATCCAATTTTACTAATTAAATCCGCTAATCCTGCTAATCGCTGCTTCAAAGGACTAACTGGTTGTTCTATTTTTAATTCTTCTGCCATCTTTCCATAAAATGTATGAATTCCCACTTTTTCTACTTGCATTAAAGCTTCTCCAGAAGTAACTACACTCCCTCGTAATATAGTTGAAGAAACATTCTTTTTTACTTCTTTGCTTTCCCCATTTAAACTAGACTCATCAACAGAAATAGAACCTTCGATAACCTTACCATCGGCAGGAATTTTATCTCCACTTTCTAAAAAGACAATATCCTCAACTACTACTTCTCCAACAGATATTTCTATCTTCTTTTTTTCTCTTTTTACACGACATTTAATCTTAGAAGCTTCTTCCATTAATTTAGCAAATGCTTTATCACTTCCATACTCAGAAATACTAGAAATAAAGGAAGCCATAAAAATCGCTAAAAGAATGCCCAATGTTTCATACCAATCAAAATTTTTCATTAAAAAAATAGTTTTAATTGCTAAAGCTATCAATAAAATTCGAATAATAGGATCTCCTAAAGATTGTAAAACTAAATGAAGAAAACTATTTTTTTTGTAATTTCCTATATCATTCGTTCCATATTTTTCTCTATTTTTTATTACTTCTTCTTCAGTTAAACCGTTTTCCTTCTTCATAGTATATCCTCCTAACAAAAATATATTCAGATATACAAAAAAGATTTTGTTTTTTATACTACAAAATTGGACAACCTAAAAAAGATAACTAACAGTTATCTTTTAATTAAACATTCCTTTTCTTTTTTTATAGTAAACTCTAATGGCTAATAGAATAAGAATTAAAACCACTATAATTCCTGTAAACTTAGCAAGTTCTATATAATTAATAGAACCATGCATTCTAGCCATAAATCGAAATGGATTAATTTTTTCAAACAAAGTAATTCCGAACAAAGCCAAGAAAAACATTCCATAAATTAAAGAAATAAATACAATTGCTAAAGTATTTGTTACCATAAATAAAATATAACCAACTTTTTGCTGCTGTCCTAATGTAACAAAAGTAACTAAAGTAAATAGTAACCCAAAAACTCCTGCAATAGTAAAGCCCTCAGTAACCATCTCATATAATGATAAAATTATACTCAAAAAATTAGTACCAAATAAAAATAATGAAAATTCATAGGAAGAGCTGGCTGAAAATTTCCTACATCCAAATCTTCAGACACTTTTGCTGGCCCTAACTGATTTTTTCCTCCACATCTAATACAATAATCTTTATCCTTTGGCATTTTTGCGCCACAATTTTTACAATACATATTTTCTCCCCTCTCTAATAAAAAAGATATATCTTGTTATAATATATCTTTTTAACTTTTATTAATTAAATCAGCTTCTTTTAATACATTATAAATACATGAATAACTTCTTTTACCATAAAATTTACAAAATTTGCGAATACTTACATTTGACCTTCTATATAAATCAATAATATATTTTTTTTCTTGTTCTGAGATTGTATTAATTGGTTTTCTATTTTTATTTCCATGCTCTAAACGAATCTCATTATTTAAAATTTCTTTTTTCAATTTTAATATATATTTAGGATGATAACCTGTAATAGTGGCAATTTCTTGATAAGACAAAAAACTGTTTCCAGCCAATTTTTTATTTATTAATTCTACTGCTTCTGCCTTTCTATTCATCATCATCACCAACTATCTATACTTTATCAAAATATGTTATCTTTCTCTCCATAACATCTGCTTCAATCGCATCACGTAATAGCTTTCTTACTTGCGCTGGATTTTCAATATTTTTTAAAATAACTTTTGAGCCAATCCTTTCGGCAGCGCCATGTGTATCTATTACTACTGAAACATTACCAATCTTTAGCATTCTTTGATATAAACTTTCCGTTGTATCTGGATCTTTTAATACATATAACTCAACAGAATTTGTTTTTTTATGAAAAAAACCTGTTGTAACAATCAATTCATCCTTTGTTATCTGATAAGTTGTAAAATTCATGTGTATAGAGGTTAAAAACCTTTGCCATAATCCAGATGGTTTTCCTTCCCATAAAATTTCAAAGTCTACATTTTTTAAATTTTCATCTGTCATGCTTAACCTCCATTATTACCTACATTATAGCATAAATTTCAAAGGAATAAATACTTTTTTTAAAAATCAAAATCAATTGGTTTAATTTTTTCTAAATCTTCTTTATTATCAACAATTTTATATTCATTATTAATAGCTTCTGCTACTTTAAACCATCCTTCTACTAATAACTCTAATTCTTTACGAAGAGAAGCTTCAATAATTACTTCCTTAATATCCTCTAGTTCTAATATTAATTTATATATCAATATATATTTTGGTACCTTTTGATGAAATCTCGCAAATAAAATTTCATCAGCTTTTTGTTTTGTTTGACTCATAATTCTTTCATAATTAGCTCTTACATTCGCATTAACATATAAAGAATTAAAAAATCTTTGATAGCAATTTCCAATAATTGGTTCCACTATTTCTTTTGAATTTCCTTTTTTTAATACCCAATGCATAATTTCAAAATTAACAGCCATTACTACTAACTGATTTTCAGTCGCATCATAAATAGCTCCTGCTCTATCTAAAATTGGTTCTATTTCTGAATTTCTAACTTTTACTGTACCATAAATTAAACCTTCCATCTTTATAGAATTTAATTCTTGCTTCATTTTAAACCAACTCATATTATTCACCATATCTATTATAACAAAAAAAAGGAATGACTTCAATTATCATTCCTTTTATTTCTTTCGTATTTCCTGAATATAGGCATCTACTTTTTTATACCATGATTTCGATGTAGCATATCTTTTGTTAATCTCTTTAGTTGAGGTTATTCCCTTCGAAAAATAGTTTTTTGATAATCCATTAATAAAAGCTTTAATTCCTTCCTCTAAATTAGAATAAGCTTTATAAGAGCCACAACCTTTCCCTTTTTGTCCTCCAACATTGTTACAAGTCTTCACAATACGACTACATTTCCATTTACAACCAGTTTCTTGTAACATAATAGCAGTAGCTATATAAGGATCTACTCCTTTTTCTAAAGAATAGGAAGCAATTAAACTTCCTTTTCCAGCTAAATCATCATTTAAAGATTTATCTAATTTATTAGAAAGCTCTTCTAAGGTCATATCTTCAAAAACAATTTTTGCTTTTTCCTCTTCTATTACCATTGCCATTAATCTTTCTTCATCAATCTCTAATATTTGACCAAACTCTAAAATTTTAACAGGCTTTTCTTTCACACTTTCTTGATTATTTTGAACTACAATATATCCTCCAACGATACAATCTATTACAGCCAATGTGACTAGTAATATCGTTTTCAGGCTTGCTTTCACTATAAGTCACCTCATTCTATTTCCTTTTTAGGAAAGCAAAATTATCGTAACATATTCCTTTTAGTCCTGTCAAACTTACTTTACATTTATTTACATATGTTTATTATTTTATAACTAAATAAAGTAATATTTTTATAAATTAACTTTTTCTTATAACATCTTCTAAAGGCTTTCTAGGCCTTGCATGAGGTTCTTGGGCTTTATAACCTATTGCAACAGTAGATACCACTCTTAAATCTGTATGTAATAGTTCTTTTAGTTCCTCTTCAATCAAACTAGTATTTCCTATCCAAAGACTTCCTAAATTCTTATCTGTTGCCCTAAGTAACATATTCTCAATAGCTCCACCTATTGATAAAATATCATATAAATAATTCTCTTTATTATATTCTGTTAAATAAATAATAATGAGTACTGGAGCCTCTTTTATAATTCCTGACGTATGAGGAGCGGTAGACCCTTCTATGCCTATTGTTTTTTGATAGAGCGTATCAGCAATTGTATTCTTTAATTCTCCTCTTACAATTTGAAACTTCCACGGCTGCCTATTATGTCCAGAAGGGGCTTTGGTAGCACATTCAATCAAATCTAATAATATCTCATCAGAAACATCTCTTTCCTCATATTTACGAATACTTCTTCTTAATTCTATTGCTTCTTTTAATTCCATACTATTTTCTCCTTTTATTATTTATGAGTTTGATTATCTTTTCTATATTTATCCATGTATCCAAATCTAGTAGCCTTCAAGAAATTAACAGAATGTTCTATCAACCAGTCAATTTGTTCTTGATTATACCCTTCCATTTTTTTTGTACGTAATAATACTTTAGGTAATAAATCTAATACACTATCCTCTCTAGGTTGCTGATTATTAACCCTTGATAATTTTTTCAAACTATCTAATTCCATCGATTCTTGTGTCTTATAAGAAATAGCTTTAAATATATTATCAGAAAAATATTTTTTATATTCCATTAGAGGAACCATATAAAACATATACGATATATCACTTATCATGCCCTCTACTATCGTATCATCTTCTTTTACATTAATTTCAAATTTATAATCAACTGTACCATTAGCTTTCTTTACCAATTTAATATTCTTATTAGAATCCCATGTAGGGTCAAAAACAAATAAATCTGATACACCATATTTTTCATCTTGAATATTTACCATTACTCTAACATGGTCTGAATCCGTTTGACCTACAAATAATAAATAAGCATTCATCCCTAATTCTTTTAGCAATTGGCAAAAAAAGCGACTATATCCTGCGCATACAATGCTTCCTGTATCTAATATCTTAGCAACTGTTCGACTATAATAAGCAGATGCTTCTGTTTCATTATATTGATAAAATTTAACACAATCATAAGCAATTGTCACTTTTTCTAAAGGGGATAAATGAAAAGTTGAATAATAATCTCGAAATTGTTTCAATATTTGACGCATATATTGGAATTCATCTAAAGTACATATTCCTGAATCATTGGTAACCTGAATAAAAATATCTAAGTTAAGTTGGCGTAAATCCTCAAGATTTTCATAATCTTTATTCTCTAAACAAATAATAGCTTTTTTATATTTACTTAAATCCTGACTTTTCGCATATTCCAAAATTTGGGGAATAGTTGTAATAGTTCCATTTTTCTGTGCTTTATCTATTCTAAATGTTTCACTAGATCTTCGTAACTTAGCAAAATCCCAACAAGAAGATTTAATGTCATTAAAAAATTGAATGAGGGCCTCTCTATTTTGAGGATTATAAACATTTAAATATCTTTTCTCAAAATCTTCAAAATCTGAAAATTGATCGAAATACTTTTTTAAAAGTTCTAAACTTGACTCTGTTGCCATAACTCACCTACTTTTCTTTATTATATCACAAAAAAGAAGATGATTATTCATCTTCTTTGATACGTCTATGGAGAATATCTTTATAACCATTTACACCTGGCTGATCATAATAATTAATTTTTAATAAATAGCTACCTAACATAGCACTCATTTCAAAGAAGAAAATCAAATATCCTAAGTTTTCTTCTGAAATTGTATCTAATGTAATAATAGAGGTTGGAATATGACCTTCAAAATGTGCTTGTGCGACGCTTTCCATTGCCAATTTATTAACAGTGTCTAAAGTTTTACCATACTTTTCAAGATAGATATCTTCATCCGAATGTACAAAAAATGTTGTTGAGAATATCATATCAATTCCATCTTGATAGTATTGTCCTAAAGAGTGCAAATCTCTTGTATTGATTGTAGAAACAGGAAAAATACCCTTTCCTTCTTTTCCTTGGGATTCTCCAAATAATTGTTTTAACCATTCAACAAAGGAAGCTAATTTAGGCTCATAAATATCAAAAGACTCTATTACCTTATTTCTATTATATAATTCATGTCTTAACATAGTGTAATAATAACACTCTTCCAAATTTTCTTTTGCCTGTAAAGCACCAGCAAATAAAGATTTAATAGAAAGGTCTGCTACTGCAATAGGAAGAAGTCCTACTGGTGTAAGTACAGAAAATCTTCCCCCAATATTATCAGGAACAACAAATCTTTGAAAACCTTTTTGATTTGCAAGAGGTAACAGTTCTCCACTCTTTTCATCTGTTGTTACAAAAATTCTTTTAGAGCTTTCATCCTCTCCATATTTTTGCTCCATAAATTCTAAGATGAGATCAAAAGCAATAGCAGGTTCTAAAGTAGTTCCACTTTTAGAAATAACATTAACCATTACTTCTTTATCTTGTAGATAGTCAATTAAATCAGCCATATAATCACTAGACAATTGATATCCTGCAAATAAAATCTCCAGTTTCTTTTCCCCATAGTATGGAGATAAAGCATCAATTACTGCTTTAGCACCCATATAAGAGCCACCTATTCCTATTACTAAAAACACATCGCAATTATTTCGAATATAACTTGCTGCTGATGAAATTGCTTCTACACAAGATTGGTCAAGCTCATACCAACCGCTCATCTTCTTATCTTTCAAAAATCTTTCTTTTATATCAGATAAGTCAGTATCCTCTATTTCATTATAATGATACTTTTTAAAATCAAAAGTTATCATTTTACACCCCTCTCTTAATATTTACATTTACATTATGAGTTTGTTTATCATTAACTAATTCTATTTCTTTTACAATTTTTCCATCTAGTCTAATTTCATCGTTATCTCTATTATTATTGACATTAATAATATATGTTGTATCTTCAAATTGATAAGTAATTTTATATCCTTCCCATTTACTTGGAATAGATGGCAAAATATAAAGTTTATTTCCTATCTTATTGAATCCTAAAATATTGGAAATAGCAACTCTGTAAAACCAACCACTAGAACCAGTATACCAAGTCCATCCCCCATGTCCAATAAAATGCGGATTACTATAAATATCAGCAGCTATAACATATGGTTCAACTTGATACTCTTCTACTTGACTTTTTGTCATGGTATGATGAACAGGGTTAATCATTTGGTAACAATGATAAGCTCTATCATTTAAACCAAGTTTTAAAAGAGCCATAATCCACCATGCGACAGAATGGGTATATTGACCACCATTCTCGCGTATACCACTAGCATAATCTTTAATATATCCAGGATTATTTTTAGGGTTTGAAAAAGCTGGTGTTAGCAATTTGATAAAGCCATGCTCTTGATTTACTAAATTATCTTCTACTGCCATAACAATAGATTTTATTTGCTTTTCTAATGCAATATCCGTTAAAATAGCCCAACTTTGAGAAATTAAGTCAATTTTACATTCCTCATTTTCCTTACTTCCAAGTTTATCGCCATTATCAAAATAAGCACGTAAATAATGTTCTCCATCCCAAGCATTTTCTCGTAAAGCCTGTTTTAAATCTTCATTAAATTTTTCATATTTAGAAACATCTTCATTTTTATATGTAGAGGCGATTTCCATAAAACGATTAACAACTTCATAGGCAAAAAAACCTAACCATACACTTGTACCTTTTCCTTTGATACCAACATGGTTCATTCCGTCATTCCAATCTCCACCACCCATTAATGGGATTCCATTCTCCCCCATTTCGTGGAAAAGTTTATCTATAACAAGAACCAAATGCTCATATAAAGATACTTTCGTTTCACTATAACTAAATGACATTCCTCTTTCTTCTTCATCTGGATATAGCAAATCTCCTTCTACAAATGGAACAAGCTCTTCCAAAATAGAAGAATCATTTGTTATTCTTAAATATTCCATAGTCGCATAAATTAACCATAAATAGTCGTCTTTGTATCGTGAGCGTAATCCAAAATGATTTTCAACATGCCACCAATGAAGTACATCCCCTTCTTTAAATTGGTGTTTCGCACATATTAAAATTTGTTTACGAGCTGCTTCGCTATCTACAATGCATACATTCATAGAATCCTGTAATTGATCGCGGAAACCAAATGCCCCTCCAACCTGATAAAAACCAGATTTTGCCATAATACGAGATGCGAATGTTTGATATAAATACCAATGATTAATCATAAAGTCAAAAGAATCTTCAGAAGTTTTTACTTGAATAACACCAAGTTTTTTCTTCCACCATTCCTTTGTTTCTTCTAATTTATTTTGAACATAAACAATATTATTATATTTTTCTACTTGTGATTGAATAGAATCTTTATTTTTTTCACAACCCAATAAAAACGCAAATGTTATAGAATCTTTTTTCTCTAAATTCTTAGAAATATGAATACTTTTAGATAAAACTGCATCCGTATCAACGCTTGTAATCTCTTCTGTACTACTCATATATACAATATTTTCTTTAAAAGCAAGAGCATACTTATTCTGAATCGTTAAGAAATTATTTAGCTCATAGTAATTGCATACTAAATGCCTTACTGTTTTTTCTTCAGATACACCAAGAATTGGATTAATCCAATAACGAATGTCTAAGTCTAAATCTTTAGAAGATACATTTTTTAATGTGAATAAAGCTACTTTAACATTATCCTCTGGCGGTACAAAATAAGTAACATCTATTTTATAATCTTTATTTTTAAATTTAAATTTACTATATCCTATTCCATGAATACAGTCATACCAATTAATTAATTGATTATTGACACTGATTCCTTCTGATTTATCATCAATAATGGTATCATTTGTCCAAGATGTTAGCTTATATTCCCTACTGTTGTCAGAATAAGTAAAACTATTATCTTTATTAGTAATAACTGTACCAAAATTACCATTGGTTAAAACATTTGACCAAGGCATTGGCGTATTAGGATTTGTAACGTGATATTCACTACCATCACGAGTAAATCCACCAAATTCATTTTGATATACCAATTCTTCATCATCATTTGTATTATCACTATTTAAGACTTGCTGCTCTATATAATCATTAATTTTATTTTCTTTTTGTAATCTATCAATCTGTTCTCTTAATGAATTATTATAAACTGTATTAAATGTTAATCTAGCAATACTTCTAAATAAATTAATTTGTTCTTCGCTCATCTTATTTTTATCTAATAAAATAACACGACCTGGAGTATTAGAAAAACTATTTATAGCATACATACGATATAATTCATCGGAAACAACCTTAGAAATTGTTTTTGCATTCTTTTCATCAGAACTATTTATAATAACTAAATCAACAAAGATACATTTACTTTTATAATACTCAAACGTTTTTAATAGTTCCTGAACTAAACTAACAGAACCTATATCATTAATTTCTACTAGTATAATTGGCCTATCTCCACTTACACCAAAGCTCCATAAAGTATCTTGACCTAAAGAGTTATCTGTCAATAATTGTTTTCTTGTTTCATTTAAATTAATACGACTAGTTTGATATAAATAATTAAGCATCATGTTATATAAATGTACATCTGCTCCTGTTACACCTAATTTTTTAGTAGCAGAATTTGTCATCATTGTTGTAAGCTCAAAAGCCTCTTCAATCAATTCTTCATTGCCATAGGCATTCACAATTGCTAAAACCTGCTCTTCTGATTTTCCAAATCCGTTAATCATATAAACAGTTATCTCTTCTCCAGATGGAATTTCAATACGGTTGCGAATACTGCTAATAGGATCTAGGTTTTCTCCTACATAGTTTGTTAATTTGGTATGAAGACCACTTGGATTATGATAGTTTGTACCATTCGCAATAAAATGACTTCTCTCTGTTTCATAACTGTAAGAATCTATAGGATTATCTATTAATAATCTACTAATCATATAATATTTATCCCTAGTTCCACGAATTCTTCTATTTAAAATTAAAGAATTCGTTTCTTCATGATAACTAGATTTTATAAACATATTATTAAACACGCGATGACCAATATCTGCTTCCACTTCACAAAGAATAGGTTCCGTATAAGTTGTCAACTCTAATTTTTTTGCTTTTGGTGAAACATTTCGAATCGTAATTTTTCTTATTTCAGCATTATGTCCTTTGGTAACAATAATTTCTGAATTTGTTACAATATCATTATCCACTCTCATATATTTAATACGATCTAAAGAGAATACGACATTATATCTTTCTGGTTTTATATTTGTTGGAGCATACGTATTACTCCAAACCTGATTATTCTCTAAATCCCTAATGTATAAGAAATTTCCATACTCTTGTTCTGTAATTTTTCTAGAACGATTTAACTGAATAGTTTTATATCGGCTAAATCCAGAACCTCTATCATTTAATAAAACACAATATCTAGAATTTGATAAAACAGAAACTTCTGGTCGTAATGAAATATAAGAATATTCTCTAATATCATTTTCAAAGGATTCTTTTTCATAATCATATTTTTTATATTTTACAATTTTTAAATCTATCATTGGTTCTATTTGAACTTTTTCTTTATTCAATACATCAAAAGATTGTACACGAATATCATCATAGAAATAATTTTGAAGTGTATTATTACAAAGATAATTTGCTAAAGAGCAAAGAATCATTCCTTGATGATGCGCAAAATAAGAAAATATCGGTGTTTTATCTTCATAATCATAAGATTCAAAGAAACCATAATCACCATACATTTTTAACTTTTTAAATTTCTGCAAATTATTATAAACATCTTTTGGAAATTTAGAAACTGCTAAAGCAGAACTATAAGGAGATAGTACAATTCTTTCCTCTACATTATCCCTAAATTTTAAATAAGGAGTTCCAAATGCTTTATATTTATAGTTTTGAGAATCATCTAATAAATTATAAGCTGTTTCACTAATTCCCCATGGCATATCATTATCAATAGTACGCATATATTCTTTTTGACAATAATGTGCAAAATAATAACTTTCATCCATCAAAGTATTCTGATAATCTTTCATCCAAATAAGAGGCATATAATATTCGAAAGAAGTTCCAGACCAAGAAAGTAGACCTTTTCTTCCTTGGAATGTCGTCAAAGTCTTATCTAACAAAAACCAATGTTGTTTTTTTACATCCCCTTTTGCAATAGCAATAAAGCTAGTAAGCCTTGCTTCACTTGCAAATTTATTGTAGTGGAACGGAATTAATTGTTCATTATAAGCATCATATCCACAGCTAAATACCATTTCTTCTCTATTAAATAAATATTTAAAATTTGTTTGTTGAATTAAATTTTCAATTCTATTTTTTAAATTTTTACTACCATATTTTTTTACAAAAGATTTTGTCACCATTAAAGAAGCAACAAAGTTCCCACTATCTACTGTAGAAATTGTTGGTGGGTTCATCTTTTGTAAAGTTTTAATATTGTACCAATTGTATAAATGGCCATGCCATTTTTCTAATTTCTCTACTGTTTCAATCACTTTTTCAATTCGATAAACGGCATCTTCGTAAGAAGTAAATTTTAATTCTGCTGCACTAATAAGGGACATTAAAGAAAATCCTATATTAGTAGGAGAAGTTTTAATATCTTCTTTAATCTCTCTATTTAATTGGTAATTGTCTACAATTAAATAATTATTTTCTGACACTAAAAATCTATCATAAAACTTCCATGTATCATGCGCTAAAACATTTAATGAATCCATTTCTTTTTTAGTTAATTTTTTGGCCTCTTGGCGAATAGGCTTACTGATTAAATAGAAAACACTATTACTTACAAAGAAAATAAGACTGACTCCTAAAGCTAAAGTAAAATAATTTCTTTGTAAAAAATATACTAAAACTAATAATAATAAAGAAACTAAATAATTAATTTTAAAATTAGATAAATAAGATAAAAAATTATTCTTTGTTTTCTTAGATGCTTCATCTGCTGTTACCCAAGCAAGTAAATGTTTATGACTAATATGTAAACGATAAATAGCACGAATAAAAGCATCAGCATATAATTTAGCATTATATGGAAGAGCACTAAAAGTAGATAAGGTTCTAATAAATACAGATTCAAAACCATAAGCAATATTACGGTAATGCTTAATTTTTAATGTCCTTTCTTTCTGAATTTTTAGCTTATCTTGAATATAGAAAATAATTGGTAAAATTAAAACCAAAGTTACAAATAAAATCCACCACGCAGGATTATATACACCAAGTAGAAATGCTGCAAATATAGTTGCTAATAAAAATAAGTCTACTAATCCACGTCTAATATTATCAAATAGCTTCCATTTTTCTATTAAATTTAGAGGAGCTTTTTTACTACTCATATAGGATAAAACTTGCATATCTCCTCTAGCCCATCTGTGTCTTCTATTAGCATCTGCTAAAAAGTTAGATGGAAAATCGTCTATTACTTCTACATCAGATACAAATCCGCATCGAATATAATTCCCTTCTAATAAATCGTGACTTAAAATCCTATTTTCAGGAAATATTCCAGATAATGTTTCGTCAAAAACAGATAAATCATAAATTCCTTTTCCCCAGAAACTTCCTTCTTTAAATACATCCTGATAAAAATTAGCAATTACTTTACTATAGATGTCATATCCACCTATACCAGCATAAATCTGTGTAAAAAATGATTGGTTAGTGGATTCTACATCTACACTTACTTTTGGTTGCATAATTCCATAACCTTTTACTATCTTAGTATGGTTTTGATTAAAAACTGGCTTGTTAAGAGGATGTGCCATAGCTCCTACTAATTGGAATGCAGAACCTAATACTAATTGAGTGTCTTGGTCTAAAGTAATCACATATTTAATTTTTTTCTTAAAGTCTGTAAAATTATGGCCCATATAATATTTTTGTTGGTCTTCTAAAGATAATTTTCCTAATAATAATTTATTGAAATGCCCTAAAGCACCTCTTTTTCTCTCATATCCTAACCATTCTTCTTCTGATTCATTATATACTCTTTTACGATACGCAAAATAGAAAATTTCTTTTCCATATTTTTTATTTAACATCTCTGCCTTTTTTAATCCAGCTTCCAATATTTCATCATCAAAAGGCTCTATTTGATGCTCGCTAGAAGAACAATCCCCTAGTAAAGTAAAATACAAATTGTCGCTTTTGTTTGCTAAATAATAAGATTCCAAAGAGTCAAACATAGTATTTACTTTTTCAGTATTTTTTAAAATAGTAACAATTACTGTCATTGTAGCGGAACTTTTCGGTATTCCATCACTAAAGTCTAATTTGGGAATTGGTTCTGGTTTATAAATTTTCAAGTAAACTCTACTAGCTATTTGCATTACAATTTCACTCATTGGAACTAGTAAAATTAATAAGCCTAAAAATCTTGGTCTAATAAAATATTTAGAAGCAAGGAATGCTAATAAAAAACTTAAAACAACTACTAAAGAAACATATAAAAAAGAGCGCAATTTTAATAATTCCTTTTTTTGTAAATATTCTCCAATATGCTTATTTTCTTTTGTTGCTATAGCAATTACACTCTTCGCATAATCATATTCACATTGTTTCCTTTTTTTCGCATTTTTAATAATTAAACCACGATAAGTTTGTTTTGTTTCTATCGTCATTTGACCATAATAAGAATCCATTAATAGAATATATTCAGTTTTACTAACTTTTCGATATAATTCTTCTATTTTCATGCGATTGATTTTAACAATACTATTAAAAATATTGGCTACTAGCATATTTTCATCAGCAGCAGATTGATATACACTTTCAATAATATTATTCAATTTAATAGATTTTCTATCTAAGATTTCATTTAATTGTTTAAATACATCATTAGAAATAGTACCTAATTCTTTTAATCCAGCATTTAATTTTTCTAAATAAACAGGTCTTTGAATAATATCTTCTGTTAACGTAATATAATCTTTTAAATTTACTTCATGATATTTATTAACATCACTTTCAATCGTTTCGATTAACTCTTTTACTTCAAATTCATCATCTAATTTTTTCTTTTCTCTTTCACACAAAGTAACTAATTCATTCACTAATACTAAATAGGCTACTACCCCTATAGAATTAATTTCATGATAAGTAAAACGATAACTAAAGTTATCTTGATAGCGATTTAATTCTTTAATTAGAATAGAAACATCTATTTTGTACTTATTTCTCTTTAAAATTTTTTTCATTACTTGGTAGAGATCTAAACTATTTTCAAAAGCATATTTATAAGCTTTTCTATCTTTTAAAAAGTTTTTAGTAGTCTTTTTTTGTTCAACTATTAAATAATAGTTATCTATTATCCACTCATTAGTTGTTCCAATATAGCAATGATTCTTAGTTAGTTGTGTTAAATATGCATAATAGGAAGATAATGTTTTCATGTTTTTATTAAAATTCTTTCTGTATCTTTTCATAGCATTCCTCCATCCATTCTACTAATTTTATTATAACAGAAATGAAACAAAAAAAGAAGTATTCTAATAAGGATTAAAATATAAAAAAAGACCAATTTTTGGTCTTTTAATAAGTCTTTCCAGGTCCTCTCCAAATATAAGATACAGAACTTCCAGAATTAGATAATAAATTTCTTTTTTCAAAGCCTTCGAAAAGTTCATCTTCACAATTCCACAAATCTTCCTCTGTTAAAGAAAGTTTCTCTAATACTAAAGCTCTATCCTCCTTAGACAAATCAGATGATAAAACAGCAATTGCTTGGTATAAATGATATTTTTTTAAAACCTCCAATACCCTAGCGTGTTTTTTTGCAATATAAGCTTTATGCTCCTCATCTATATCTTGTCTCATCAATTCTTCATATCCTAACTCTTGATATTTGTCATGAAGTGCATTTCTAACATCCCTACTAGCATAATCTTCTCCAGATAGGAAAATACCTGCTATAATAGCATCTTCTACACAATATCCTTTTCTAATCTTGTCAGAAATATATCGTCCTGGTAATTTTTCCTTAATATAAAAATGAGATAATAATATATTTCCAAGAGAAAAAGTATAAGAAGTAAAATCACGTTGCCCTTCTTTTATATAAATTTCAACCGCTTCTTCTGGACTATATCCCTTTCTAATAGAATAAAATATAGATTCATAATTATACTGATTCTCTAAGCAATACTGCGCTAAGGTAGTATCTCCCATCATAATCGTTTCATTTTTAATTCTTGGTTCACTATTAATATAATGCTCTACAGCTTCCTCTGGTGTAACACCTGTTCTTTTTAGATAACTAAAAATAGCACTGTAATTATATTGATTTTCTAAACAATAACGAAATAAAGTAATATTACCTATCATTAAAACTTTTCGTTGATAGGAAGATACTAGTTTTTCTATTTCTTTCTCCTGATACTCTTTATCTGGATTTAAATGAGTGGATAAAAAAGTCCTAGGAACTCCTGTTAAAAGAGAAATTTTATAAATACTATAAAGCCCTTTTCTATAGGGGTATTTCTTAGAAATATTTTTTTTGATAGTCTCTACAGCATCTTTAACAGACATACCACTTTTTAATCTACGATAAATAGGTTCTTCAGAAATGCCCTCCATAGAAGCAATTTCTGCTACTGTATACATACCTTCTTGATAAGGATATTTAATAGAAACTCTATTATTAGTTTTCGGTCTAGTCTTAAAAACAATTCCAGATTTCTTCTTACCTTCTTCAATTGCATCATAAAGACTAAATCCCTTATTTAAATATTTATAAAGAGTGGATGGTGCTAATTCAACAATACCTGCAATTGTCTTTACTGATAATAATTTTCCTTCATATTCATATAATTTTCCTGTATACATAATAATCCCTACTTATTGGTATTCTGATAATAGTTTCTCTCCGAAATTTGAATAGATATATTTTCTAATTCCTCTATTTCTTCCTCTTCTAATATTCTATCAATATAATATAAGATTTCAGTTAATTGAAAACAATTTTGATAAGGAATTTCATATCTATCTAAAATAGATACTTCCTCATCCGATAACCAAATACCATGATTTCTTTCTTTTAAAAATTTTTTTTCAAAATCTATTTCTTCCATATTTTACTCCGTATAAAGTGTAATGATTCCCTCTCTATGAAGTTCTAAAATTTTAGTCCATACATCATCTTCTACATAACGATTTTTTTTAGGATGAACTAAATAACGAATAAAGAATTCCATGTGACTATCCACTACCTTCATATAAACAATTGGATCTAATTTATTATAATAAATTCTATAATCTAAACTAATCTCTTCCATTTCACTCTGCATTTTTTTAGGAATTCTTTTAACTACTTCATTTTGATTGATGATTTCTAATAACTTCTTCTTTGTTTCTCCCACATCAGCATCTAAAGTAGTTTTAACAATGATTTCTGTCCAAATATATTTAAAATTCTTATCCTCATTTTTAATAGGTGTTGTAAGAGCAAATGAATTTGGTACATTAATAGCAATACCAGTGCTTTGAGAACCATTTTCATTATTATTTACTTCTAATAATTCAAAATTAAGAGTACTAATATTAATAACATCACCCTTAATGCCATTTACTTCAATTCTATCTTCAATAACAAACGGTTTTTTTATTTTAATATAAATACCTGCAAAAAAGTTAAAAATAAGTTCTCTTAAAGCTAGTGTTAAAGCAGCTGATATAAAACTGATAATTGTAATAATATTATCCAAAAATTTATCCCATAAAATAAAGATAATAATAACATTCATACTTGTTAAAACAATATTACAAATCTGATAATAATGATAAGCTTTCTTCTGTTCAAAAATCATTAAAATATTTTTTAAACAAACCTTAACAATTTTAAATATTAAAAAGGATAACAATGTTAAAAGAATCGATAAAAAGATTTCATTATCAATACCTGTACTTTCTTCTACCCAAAGACTAAAATCTTCTAAGTATTTCATAAATCACCTCTAAACACAATTATGACATCATAACATATTTTATCTACTAAGTCAAAAAATTATGCACATATATGTACATAACTATTTTTGTTTCTCTGACTTTTTTGTTAAATAATCTTCTAAAGTGTATTGTAACGTTTCAATACGCATATCTACCTGTTTTTCATTTGCCAGAATACCATTTTCATCTAAGCAATTCTCTACTGCTCTAGCAGCGTTACAAAGATTAGATTCATCGCTACTAAGTAAATCTGTAGCGCCTGTTACCTCATGAATAATTAGCCATCTTCCTTCAATACACTCTAATACATATTCTGAAGCAGTATACGTACTTTTTGTTCGGTTAACATAATCTGTTTTTACTTTCAGATAAATTTTTTGAATTAAATCTGTAGTACGCTTAGAATATTGAGTATTATTAAATATAGTACCTGTATAAACAGTAGTTTCCCTATTTTTTCCAATCTCTGCTTTTTCATCAATACAAGTTAAATAAGCGGTTCTATACCCATAACTAGTTTCTTTTGCCTCTTCATAACATTTTAATACCTCTAATATTTCTTGTGGGGTTGGAGTCTTTTTTAAATTAATAAAACGAATTAACGTCATAAGAGCTTCTTCATCTACATCAAGCTGATAAATAGTCCTACTAGTATAGTAATAAAAAGATATTCCATCTTCTACTTGCATACCAATTTCTTTTGGCCAATTAGGATCTGTTATTTCAATTTCTTCATCAATATATTTTCTTTCTTTACTAATAACTTCATACGTTAGTAATTCTCCGTCTAAAACAACAGGAATATCTAAAGATTGCTCAATAAATTTGCGTAATTCCTCCTTCAATAAAATAATACGAGCAGAAATCTGCTTTTCTACACTAGTAGTATTACGATTCATCTCTTCTAATTCTTGACAATCCCGTAATAATATTTCTAATTCCTGTGGCACTGTAGTTTCTACATAAGTATCTATTGGAACTTCTACTATATTTGCCTCACTTGAAGGCAATAATATTGTAGTTGTTAATAATAAAACTGATAATGATTTTACCAATGTGATACGACTAGGAATCTTTCCTCTTCTATTTATCCTCATATTACCCCACCTTATTATCTTCATTATACCATAAGATTTTTAAAAAAAAGACAATTATTCATTGTCTTTACATTTTTCTAATTCATAAATAGCTGATAATACTCCTAATTTTCCATATTCATAAGTAAGTCCACCTTGTTGATAAGCAATGTAAGGCTCTCGAATTGGTCCATCACAAGATAGTTCAATAGAAGAACCTTGTGTGAATGTTCCTGCTGCCATAATCACTTTATCCGTATAACCTGGCATATCCCATGGTTCTGGAACTGCAAAAGCATCTATTGGAGAGCCTTTTTGAATACCTTGGCAATATTTAATTAACTTATTTGGGTCATGAAAACATATATTTTGAACAATATCAGCTCTTGTTTCATTCCATTTAGGTTCTACTTCATAACCTAATTTTTCTAATACTTTACTAGTCAAAACCGCTGTTTTTAAGCTACTTGCTACTACACTAGGAGATAAAAATAATCCCTGTGCAATAGACTTATTAATTCCTAAACTTGGGCCTACTTCTCTTCCTTCTCCAGGTAAAGTTAATCTTTCTGAAGCTAATTCTACTAACTCTTTACGTCCTGCAATATAAGCACCATTAGGAGCAATGCCTCCTCCTAAATTTTTAATTAAAGAACCCACAATAACATCAGCTCCTACCATTGTAGGCTCTTTTTCAGATACAAACTCACAATAGCAGTTATCTATCATAATTATTACATTTTTATCAATTGTTCTAATATCTTTTATAATTTTCTCTACCTTGTCAATTGTTATACTTTTACGACTAGAGTATCCTTTAGAGCGTTGAATTTCTATCAACTTTACAGTATTATTGTTTAAATATTGTAAAATTGCATCTGTATCAAAATCATTTTCTTTCAACTCTATTTGGTCATATTTTATTCCAAAAGATTTTAAAGAACTAGCATTCTCTTCTATCCCTATTACTTCATGTAATGTATCATATGGTGTACCTGTAATACTAAGCATTAAATCGCCTGGACGAAGATAGGCAAATAATGCAACAGTTAAGGCATGACTACCTGAAATAAACTGACTTCTAACTAATGCATCTTCTGCTCCTAGTACTTGCGCAAATACTTTTTCAATTGTATCTCTTCCGATATCATCATATCCATATCCTGTAGTGGAACCAAAATGAGCATCTGAAAAATTATATTTTTGAAAAGCATCTATTACCCTTTTAGAATTAGCAAATTCTAATTCTTCTATCTTTTTAAATTCATCTTGTACTTCTTTTTCACTTTCTTCTACTAATTCTTTTAATTCCTCATAACTCATAAAATTCCTCCATCTACGCGAATTACTTCATTATTGATATATTTTGCTTGAGGGCTTGCTAAAAAGACAACAACATTAGCAATTTCTTCTGGCTCAGCAAATCGACGAACTAGTATTTTTTCACATTCTTCCTTAATATACTCTTCATCTAATTCTTTAATCATTTCTGTATTAACCCATCCTGGCGCTACTGCATTTACTCTAACATTAGGAGAATATTCAACTGCTAAATTATGAGTTAAAGAAATTAATCCAGCCTTAGAAGCATCATAATCTAAGCTATAGGGATAATAAGTATCTATTCCATTTGTAGACGTAATATTAATAATAGAACTTCCCTCATTCATATACTTTTTACATTCTCTTGCACATAAAAATGCACCAATTAAATTTACTTTCAGTGTTCTTTCAAAATCTATTACTGTTTTATCTTCCACCAATGTATCAATAGCAATTCCTGCATTATTTACTAAAACGTCTATTTTTCCATAAGTATCTACTACTTTTTTTACCATTTCTCTTACTTCATCTTCATTCGATATATCTGCCTTAACTATCATAGAAGAATTTCCCATTTCTTCTATTTTATTTTTTACCTCTAATGCTCTTTCTTCACTACTACGATAATTAATAATGACAGTATCTTTTTCTTTAGCAAAAGCAAATGTTATGGCAGAGCCAATCCCACGGCTTGCGCCTGTTATTAATACAACTCTATTCATAAAATCCTCCTAAATATTTCTTATTCATTATAACAATTTTCATACACAAAGTCTATCACAACTAGTATTTACTTACTAGTTATGGTATAGTTAGCATGTAGAAAGTAGTTGATGATATGTTTTCATTTTTTAAAAAGCCAGAAAATATCGTACTTCCTTCTGAATTTCAGGATTTTCCTGCCTATACTGGAATTATAAAAAAAGGACCAATTTTAATTGATAAAACAGAGTACTCTAGAATCTCCTATTATGTAAAAGGAGGAATAGAAGAATATAAACAAGTTTTAAATAATTATGGATATAGTCAAAAGTCAGAAGTAAAATTTCAAAATCAATTTAATGATAATTATATTATTATTGAAAAAGAAGGTTTCGTACAATATAAAATTGCTTATCATAAAAAAAAGTAGATATTCTACTTTTTTCTTTTACTACTAATAATTGGATATTTGAAAGAATACTGCCATCCAGACTCTTTGGTTACCTCAAAACCATCTTTCTCTTGCAGTTTTGCTAAAGCATAAATCTCATCTACATAACTACCATAACTAATAAGAGCACTAGGAATTGCTAGATTACTAGAATGTACACAACCGCACATTGCTAAAAAGAATTCCTTATGCTCTTTTGTTGCTTTTCTAATAATCATACGAGTTGCTTCACATGGCATAATTCCTACCACTAAATCATAAGACTCTACTGACATTTCTTCTGTAAAGCATTCTTTATGCAATGCAATATTTCCTAATCTATCCACAATTAAATCTGGATCATAAACAGTAATCGTTCCTTTACTTCCATTTTCTTGTTGAAATTCATCTACATATTTTGAAAACATTGGAAAAAAACCTCCACCTATTTCTAAAATATGAGAATTCCATCCATATCTTTCCCCTATCATATTAGCAAATCCTAAGTAACAGTTTTCATCCTCATTTAAAATACCAAATAAAGCATAAATTTGTTTTAATAAATCTGTCGTATCACTAATTGGCATTCTCTCTAAAAAATGTTCTTCAATAAATTGAACTGCTAAATCAGGATATTTATCTTGATAAATTTTTAAATAATGAGATAGCATTTTTAAATAAACAATTTTATCTATTTCACTTATTCTAGACATAAAAAATCCCCTTTTTATGAGTAGTTATTCTAACATAAGAAAAAAGAGTTGTCAAAACTCTTTAAATTTATAATAAGCATTTACAAGGCTTTTATAACCATTTTCTTTTAATAATTGATAAGGAACTTTCCACTGATTACTTTCATGATAATTACCAGTCATAATATATCTTAAATTTTTTTGAAAATAATTATCAATCTCGCGTAACCCAGAAACACTATTAATAACAGGAAAATACCAAATACTCCAATTTAATTCTTTCCCTTTTTTCTCATAAAAAAATTTATAATTGAAAATAGTATTCATAGATTTTAAAGCTTTTTCTAATGGAATATTTTTTCTAATTGCCCATCTTCTAAGTGCTTTAGCTTTTCTTTTTATTTTAGTCTTCATTTTCTCTTTTGCATGATTTGATAAATCTATGGTTCCTTGAAAGTAAGAAAATCCCAAAAATTCAAGTTTCTCATTAGGAGTATAGTATTTTTCTTTAGAAAGATTGATTTCTAAGCTTGCTTCTTTAAAATATTGCTTTATAAAAAAGACTTTCTTTTCTAGCTCTTCTTTTGTACTAGCAAATAAAATAATATCATCTGCATATCTAGCATAATTACTATCCTTCATTTGAAAATCTAATGGTGATAAATATATATTAGATAAAAAGCAAGAAATGGGAGTTCCTGCCATTACTCCTTTTTTCTCATATAAGATTTTTCCATCATACAGAACTCTATCATCCAATAATATTTTCTCTAATAACCGATAACTTTTTTCATCTATTTTTCCATTTAATATTTCTAGTAAAGAATCTATCGGTATACTATTAAAGTAATTTTGAATATCCACCTTATAACCATAACCAGAAAAAGACTTTTGAATTGATAAAAATGCTTGTTTTGGTCCTACTTTTCTCCTAAAAGAATAACAATTATCACACAAAAGGAATTCATACTCTGAAAAAAGAAAATGAATCATCTTTAAAATAATATTCTCTTCTTCTCTAAATTGATAAATAACTCTTTTTTTAGAAGAATGATTTTTATTAATTAACTTTTTTTGAGGAATCGAAAAAGTATATGCTTCTTCTACTATCTTTTGAGAAATGGGTAAATATCTTTTTTCTTCTATATATTGTTTTAATTTTTGATATTCTCTTTTCTTTAGATTTTTTTCTTCTAAAAATTGAAGCCATTTATCATGATTTATTAAACCGTCTAACACAGACACTATTTTCACCACCATGGAAGAGAAAAAATTGAATAATCAATATATTGATTAATGACTGGATTATATATATCAAAGTCACTTGCAAAACATCATACATGATATACTGAATCCCCTACAAGTGTGTTTCCACATCTCTTCCAAAATCATTATAGCAGTTCCTTTCTACAAAGTCTATTTCTATAAAATGACATTTTTCTAATCTTTTAGTAGCATATTTTAAAAAAATTCAGTATAATACAACTACAAAGAAGGAAGGAAGTATTTATGTCATCGTTTCAAAACAATAAAAAAAGATTTTATGTAACTATTTTTACTATTATCCTATTTTTAGGAAGTATTTCGATAGCTATCATTTTAGATAAGCCAAAGAAGAAAGAAAATTATCCAGTTAGAAAACCTAACTCTACTAGTATAAGTAACAATGGAAACTCTGATAAATTTACAAATGACAACACAAATACAAATTCTCAAAATAATCAAGATTCTAAAAAGGAGAATTCTAACACAAATAAGTCTAGTAATTCCCAATCATCATCTAGTAAAGTTACCAATAATATAAAAACTAGTAATTCTAATCAAAGTAAACCTTCAAATACAGCAAGTAATTCCAATACCAATTCTAATAAGCCTACAAATTCTAACACAACAAGCAACTCCAATACCAATTCTAATACAAGCTCTAATAAGCCAGTAGAGCCACCTAAAAATGAAGATAAAAATAATAGTAAAAGAAAATCTATTGAAAAGGCATATGGGGTTAAAATATTATATGGGAATGAAATAGGTTCCTACAAACCTAAAGGAATAACTCCTACAAAATTAACTAACGATAATGATATTGAAAATTATCTAAATCGTCTCAATACAGAATTAGCAAAATATCCTAAAAACTTCTTTCAAGATTTCAATAAAAAAGGAATGCCACTTACCATTTATTTAATTAAAAGTGCGAATGGTGCTTTTTCTGGGTTTACTGATTATCAATTTATGAATGATATTAAACTAACTTTAACAACAGATTTTGAATTTGAATATACTTTTCATCATGAAATAATGCATTATATCGATTGCTATCTAAATATTGTTATGTACCCCAAAACTCCTTATGAAGAATTTGAAGCATTAAATCCAAAAGAATTTCAATATGGAAAAGCATCTAGTTCTCAAATATATAATATGGCAAATAATCCTAGAGGGGCTTATTTTATTTCCAAATATGGAGCTAGTAATGTTGCAGAAGATAGAGCTGAAATTTTTAAATATATGACAGCTAGAGCATATGCTCCTATTGGATGTTTTGAAAAAGAGGAAATTATTCGAAAAAAAGCAATTATTATTAGTAAACAAATAAAAACTTATTTTCCATCAGTAACAACAGATGCTCATTGGGATAGATTTATAAAATAAATAGGACACATAATTGTGTCCTATTTTATTAGTTATTACTTTATTCTAAATCTTGATTCCAACAAGTATCTAGTTCTTCTTCATTAGCAAGTTTAGAAACAGCAGCACTTAAACAACTATACATTGCTCTTGTACTTTTACCTGTTGCTTGATAATTTGAAATATGTTTTTTAGAAATACCAATTGACATTCCTTCTTGATAAGCATCTATATTAGCGCCTAAATAGATAAATTTCCAATCTTTTTTAGATGTAATTAATTTTTTGACTTTATCACGAGTAAATTCGCGACTAGAATTTTCCATACCATCTGTGGTAATAACAAATATTACTTTACTGTTTTTTGCTCTTTTACTAATTTTTTGAATAGTAAAACCAATCGCATCCATTAAAGAAGTTGTACTGCCAACATAATAATCTTTTTCTGTTAAAGATTTTACATCTGAAATATCTTTTCCATCATGTAAAAATTCTAACGAAGAATCAAATAATACTGTCGTTATTTTTACTTCTCCTTTTAATCTTTTCTGTTTTTCCAAGAAACTATTATACCCACCTATCGTATCACTTTCTAAGCCTGCCATGGAACCACTCTTGTCTAATAAAAAGACTATTTCTGTTTTTTTCATAATATCCCTCCGTTTCATGCTATAATAATACTAAATCCAAACAATGATTTGGTCGCCTTGGAGGGGACATTTATGAATACTTTAGAAAAATTAAAAATTTATCTTGATACAAATTTAGAAGAAGTTTCTTTTCAATCCGCACAATGCTTTGAATGTGATATGGCATT
Organism: uncultured Bacilli bacterium; assembly: GCA_910584165.1. GTDB lineage: Bacteria > Bacillota_I > Bacilli_A > RF39 > UBA660 > UBA5578. Next base: position 51,955 of record CAJTZU010000002.1, read on the forward strand.
TCCTAAAAGAATGTGTAAGGTAGGTTCTATCAATGACTACGTAGAAAATGAAATAAATGATAATACATTCACTTCTCTACTCCTTTCTTATATTGATAAAAAAGGATTAAAAGATTCTGATATCTATCATAAAGCAAATATAGATAGACGTCTATTTTCTAAAATTAGAAGCAATGAATTTTATCACCCCAAAAAAGAAACTGTAATTGCCCTAGGACTTTCCTTAGAACTATCTATTGAAGAATTTGAAAAATTACTGGAAAGTGCATCTTATTCACTACCTAAAAATAATGTTTCAGACTTAATTATTCGATTTTGTATCATGGAAAAAATATATAATGTTATAGAAGTAAATTCTCTACTCTCTGAATATCAATGCCCATTACTTTTCCAATAAAAAAAGACGCTTAAGCGTCTTTTGGTCTCATAATAGGAAATTTTTGATACATAAATTCATCATCATACACTTTATCATAAAATTCCCCTGAAACAGTAAATGGCTTTTGACCATTATTACGCCATGCCATTCTAGCAAATGCACTATACGTAATAAAAATATCTAATAAAAGGAATACTAAGACAATCTTATAAATTGGTTGTCCTATTTTATATGGAATTTTTTCTATCCAATTAGATACTTTAGGATAAATTAATTTCATTAATATGGTTCCAAGTATCCCCCAACCTAGCATAAAGGGGACACTAGTTCTTCCTTGTATATTTAAAAAATGATCTGAGTAATCCCAAAATTTTACTTCAAAAAAAGTATCTGCTATAAAACCAGTTATATATTCTGTAATGCCACCTATTAAACAGGCATAAAGAAATGTTTTTAAAATACTTCTAGCATCATTCTTTTTTCCTAATAAAAGGACAAATGCCAATACTCCTACTCCATAAATAGGACTAAATGGTCCATAAATTAAACCTTGTCTAGTAGTAATTTCTCCATACTTAATAAACCATAATACCTCTTCATAATAAGTACCAATTAGACAACCTAATACAAAAAAGATAAATAGTTTAGTAAAACAGTACCCTTTCGCAAACACTTTTTCTTCCATACAACACACATCCTATTTTTAGTATAACAAAAAAAGGATATAAAGTCATATCCTTACATCATCTCATTTACTTTAGGACTATACTTCCCACTTGTTTCATCTAGTTTTTGCTGTTCTGCTCTTTCTAAGCAATACCAACCTCTTTGAAAAGCATAATCAAAAAATAATCTTTGTAAATTAGATGTTTCATCAAAAATAGTTTTAATAACGTCATAAAGTGGTCTATTACTTGCTTCATTTAAAGCATAAGAGTAATTATTTACCATATTTTTTAAACTTTCCAATAAATCATTTAAATAATTTTCATCATTCATATCTGTTGTTTGTGGTACTTCTACTTTTGGGTTCGTAACTTTATTTTGATTATTCATTAGAACCTCCTATACTAAGTGCTTGCAAAAGCTTTTCATAGTGTTCCTTACAAGTATTCGCTAAAGAAAGAAATGCATCCCTTAACGCCTCATCTGTTACTTCTGTACTGAAATGATATGCTTTTTTAGACATTGTATAATTCCAATTCATCATATCTTCTAAATACGCTAAATCTTTGGTTGAAACCATTGCTGGTACTGTATTCATATAATCCATCCTTTCTATCCATATAATGTACTAGGAAAGTGAAATTTATACAAAAAAAAGATAGATTTTTTTCATCTAACTTTTTCTTCAAAAAGATGATTTTCTCTAAAAATATATCCTAAATCTTCAATCGATTTTGGCATATTAAATCTTCCATTTCCAACAGGATAAAAAATAGGATATACTTTATATTCTTTATCTTTAATTTTTAAATATTTATACTTTTTACGCCACTCTGTTACGGATACTTTTTCATCTAATAGAATACTACTTACTTGATTACCAAAAGTAACAATAATATCAGGGTTTATATATCTTATTTCTTCTTTTAATAGATGAAGATATTCTAGATAGACACTATCTGGTAACGGTCTAGCATCTATTTGCGTACATTTTCCTAAATTGGTAATAAAGTATCCTTTAGAAGCTACTTCATCATATACCTTTTGAGAAAACTCCGGTGTCCAATCTTTTGGTTTTATATTTTGTATCTCTTGAAAAATTTCTTCATCTAATAATCCTATTTGATAAAATAATTGCCATACTATTTTTGTGCCTATCCATGGAGCACGAATTCCTGGCCAAGAAGAATCTGACGCTACATTTCTACCCGTTGGATTCATAAAAACAAAACATACTTTTGGATTAGAAAAACAGCCTCCGTGATAAATAGCATGTAATTCTTTTGCACCATATTGCTTTTGTAATTTGTCATACTTTTTATACAATTTTTCTAACTCCATAGTATCACCTAATTCATTATAACATAAAAAGAAAGACTGTTACATCTTTCTTTGTTTTGATACTGCTAAACGTAATAATAAGCATTTTTCTGGGCCTATCTCATTACCATCTAATTTTGCTTCTGCTTCCTCTAATTCATATCCATGGACAGTATTAAGAACAATTGGTTTTATCACTTGATTATATTCTTCTTCTGCAATACAAGTACCATTAGCAAAATCAAATACTTTTCCATTTTGTCTTACATAACTATGATATTGTTTTCTTCCAAATTGATGAGGAATTAAACCAGTTACTGCTTCATATTCTGGATTTTCTTTTATAAATCTTTCGGAAGCATCGTGACAAAAGCCATAATAAAATCTTCTAGCTGCATAATCCTGTATTGTTAAATCTTGTAAATAAAGTACTAATGGAGTGGTCACTAAAGTTCCTACTTTAGTATCTAATACATAATTATTTTGAATTCTAGTAATCGCATTCATAGAATAGAAAAATTTCCATTCTGAACACAATTCTGGTGGTATACCACATCGTATTCTTGCATCCATATTAGCTAAAATATAAGGTATTTCAAATTCATAACTATAATTCAAATCTTTTAATAGTGGCCATAATAAGTTACTATATCCACTCTGTATTAAAGAATAAAGCTTTGTAATAGAATCCATATTAGATGGAAAAGTAACATATCCATAGCGCTTTTGAAATTCATTTAATACAGTGTCTGCAATTTCTAATACCTCTTTATGTTGACCTTTTGTTTCATTGTAAACTTGATAAGCATTCATAATAATCCCCCTTTTTACGGTGAATTATTCTAACACAAATTTAATTTACTCGCAAATTTTTCCAAAATGATTATGGTAAATTTGTTCAAAACAATGAATATGAACTTCCTCATCTTCTATAATTCGTTCTAATATTTTTTTTATATAAGGATCATTTATTTCTTGAATGTGTTTTTGATATGTTTTAATAGCTTTCATTTCTCTAGCAATATTATCTAATAAAATAGTAGATAAATTAGTAGCATAATTTACATTTTTACTAGTCCATGGAATTACACATTCAATATTACTATCTACTGTATAAAAAGATGGTAAATTACCTAATTGATAAATCAATTTTCCTAAAATTTCTAAATGATGCATCTCTACTTTAGAAATACCCTCTAATATCTCTTTTTCCTCTTCTACAACAAGACTTTGATAAAAATAAGTATGGATTGCAGTATCTTCTCCATTTTCTCCTGCATAATCTTCTAATAAAATCTTAGCGTATTCTATATTTTCTCTTTCTACTTCAATTTTAGGATAGGGTTTACAAGAACAATACTCCATATCATCACCTATTCCAATATATGCCTTAAATTCTTAAAAATTCTTCTCATTTAGAAATTGATATATACTCTCTTTTATAGTAGAATAGTATATAGAATAAAGGGGCGATGTTATGCAGACATTAGAATTAGAAAGAATCCATAATTATTGGAATGCTGCTAATTATTTAGCACTAGGACAATTATATTTATTAGATAATCCATTACTAGAGCAACCACTAGAAAGAAAGCACATTAAGAAAAAAATTGTAGGGCATTGGGGAACTGTTCCAGGCCAAAATTTTATTTATGCTCATTTAAATAGAATTATTAAACAGTATGACTTAAATATGATTTATATTTCTGGTCCAGGTCATGGTGGTAATGCCCTAGTTGCGAACACTTATTTAGAAGGTACTTATAGTGAAGTTTATCCAAATATTAGTCAAGATAAAGAAGGATTAAAAAAACTATTTAAGCAATTCTCCTTCCCTGGAGGAATTTCTAGTCATGTGGCACCAGAAACACCAGGCTCTATTAATGAAGGCGGAGAATTAGGATATTCTTTAGCTCATGCTTTTGGAGCTGTATTTGATAATCCAAATTTAATAGCTACTTGCGTAATTGGAGATGGTGAGGCAGAAACTGGCCCTTTAGCCACTGCATGGCACTCTAATAAATTTTTAAATCCAAAAACAGATGGTATTGTTTTACCTATTTTACATTTAAACGGTTATAAAATTAGCAATCCTACTATTTTTTCAAGAATTTCTAGAGAAGAAATTACCAGATTCTTTGAAGGTTGTGGTTGGCACCCTTACTTTGTTAGTAATAATGATGTTATGCAGATGCATGAGCAAATGGCTAATACACTAGATTGTGTAGTAAGAGAAATTCAAATTATTTGGAGGAATGCTAGAGAAAATAAAGCAACTCGAAGACCTTTTTATCCTATGATTATTTTTGAATCAAAAAAAGGATGGACAGGACCAAAAATAGTGGATAATAAAGAAATTGAGGGAACCTTTAGAGCTCATCAAGTTCCACTATCTATGGAAAAAGAAGAACACATTCCTCTATTAGAAGAATGGTTAAAAAGTTATCATCCAGAAAAATTATTTACACCAGAAGGAAAATTAATTCCAGAATTACAAGATTTGGCGCCTACTGGCGAAAAGCGTATGAGTGCCAATCCACATGCAAATGGAGGATTATTACTAAAAGACCTACGCTTACCAGATTTCAAAAACTATGCACTTTCTTTCAAACATCCTGGCGAGTTAGAAGCACAAGATATGTTAGAATTAGGAAATTTCGTTAGAGACATTATTAAATTAAATGAAGAAAATCGAAATTTCAGACTGTTTGGTCCTGATGAAACAATGTCTAATAGACTTTCTAAAGTTTTTGAAGTAACAAATAGGGCCTGGAGTGCAGAAACTCTTCATAATGATGAATTTTTATCTTCTAATGGTAGAGTAATGGATTCTATGCTTAGTGAGCACATGTGTGAAGGATGGCTAGAAGGATACTTACTAACTGGTAGACATGGTGTTTTTGCGAGTTATGAAGCCTTTATTAGAATTATAGATTCTATGGCCAGTCAACATGCTAAATGGCTAAAAGTTTGTTCAGAATTACCATGGAGACAAAGTATTGCTTCTTTAAATTATATTTTAACTTCTAATGTATGGCAACAAGATCACAATGGTTTTACTCATCAAGACCCTGGTTTTCTAGACCACATGGCAACGAAAAAAGCAGATATTACAAGGATTTATTTGCCACCTGATACTAACTGCTTATTATCTGTATTTGACCATTGTATACGTAGTAAGGATTACATCAATGTCATTGTGGCTTCAAAACATCCAAGACCACAATGGCTAACAATGGAAGAAGCCATTAAACATTGCACCCAAGGTATTAGTATTTGGAAATGGGCAAGTAACGATTTTGATGGAGAACCTGACGTTGTTTTAGCTTGCGCTGGGGATACTCCAACTTTAGAATGTTTAGCAGCTATCTCTATTTTAAAAGAAATGAAAATAGATATTAAAGTTCGCTTTATTAATGTTGTAGATTTAATGAAATTACAACCAAAAACAAAGCACCCGCATGGTTTAAGTGATCAACAATATGACGAATTATTTACAAAAGATAAACCAATTGTTTTTGCTTATCATGGCTATCCATCTTTAATCCATGAACTTCTTTACTACCGTAATAATAGAGATTTGCACGTACGCGGATATAAAGAAGAAGGAACGATTACGACTCCTTTCGATATGCGCGTTCAAAATCATATCGATCGTTATCACTTAGTAATGGATATCATTAGAAGAGTCCCTAGATTAAGTGGCGAATGCGCATATATTGTACAAGAGATGCAAGAAAAGATTATTGAGCATAGACAATATATTCGAGAGGTAGGAGAAGATTTACCAGAAATTAAAAATTGGAAATGGAACTAAAAAAAGAGAAGTAATTCTCTTTTTTTAACAAGCACCATTAGACTCTATAAATTTGATTTTATGCTCAATCTTTTCCCTATCTTGCTCTAAAATGTCCTTATCAGATAAATATTCGCTTTGCTGCACTAAAGCCCATTCATCTAAATGGAATCCTCTTGATTTTAATCTACACTTTCGATAGCAACTTAAAGATATTTCTATAGCACTTTTAACATCTTTTTTTCTCATATAAATTTTATATAATAAAGTACTGGCTTCCATTGTAGCAATATATCCTTCTTGTAAATAAGCTAAGGCGTTTTCTTCTGCTTCTTTAAAAAAGCCTAAATGATAACAAGCTACTGCTATTTTTACCTTGAAATAAGGGAGTGCGCATTCCTCATATCTTTTCGCACAACTAGAAATAACTTCTTCATATTTTCCTTCTGACATAAGTCTTTCTATATGGGAAAGAAATAAACTAATTTCTCTTGCTTGTTTTGCTTCTATTTGTTTTTCAGAAATCAATTTTTGATAATTTTCCATCATAGATTCTTGCTCTTTTGTTGGGTTTAATTTGGATATTTCTTCTAATAATTCGGGAATTGGTGTATACGCTTTTAAATCGATATATGCGTCAATTAATATGAAATAGCTTTCAATATCTGTTTTATCTAAATTTAATAGTTGAAAAGCTAAAACCATTCTTGTTCCAACTTCACTAGAACCTAAAGAAGTTAAAGACATAATTCCACCATCTCTTAATGCAAGGATATTATTATCTCTTTTAGTTTCTAACGCTATTCGCACGCTAGTTTTAATAGTATTTAGTTGCATTTCAGCAGCTTTTTTAGCCAATAATATTACTGGTTGAAAATCTATTTTAAACCCCTTTATATTAGCCAGTTTTGCGCATACTTCCAAATGTCTTATTACTTTTTGATAATCTTTTTTAGAAAGAGCTTGCTCTGCTAAACGATAATTTCTTAGTAAAGGCATATAATCTACTTCTGATAATTGTATATAATTTTTATTTCTATTTGGAATAGATACATTTTGACCTGTCATTACATTCAAAAGCCTATATTCTAAAGAAAAATCAGATGATTTACTAGGTATTTTTTCCTGACATTTATTTAATAAACGATAGGCCTCATCATATTCCCCTTCTAAAACTTCAATTTTAAATAATTCATAATAAGCAGATACTAAGGAAGGATTTTTCATGAGTTCCATATAAAAGTGTATTCTAGCACTCTGTAAAAATTTCGCATATTCTTCTTCTGAAAGTATAGAATCAACATACTCTAAATTACAAAATAAAAGTGAGAAATTTTCTTCAACTACATCTAAAGAAATTTCTTTCCATAAATATTCTTTTATTTTCTGAAGTTCCATTAAAGTAAGTTTCTTATCTAATGCATATTGAATAATCCCCTCAAAAGATAACTGTTCCGAGGCAGATTTCTTTTCTTTTTTTTCCATTTTTTCATTCCAATCTAGTTCTTGACACAAATTAAAAGAACAGGGATTTTTTCTTTTTTCCACATTTTCCTGTTCTTATACTACTTAACTCCACATGTCTTTTTCACAAGACACGATTGGTATTTTATCAAAAAAAAAGGATACTGTCAAATCCACTATTTACTTCCTTTCCTATTTTCCGTATAATGAAAATAGTAGAGGGAGTGTGAGCAAATGTTAAATTTAATTGAAAGTGTTAGAAAGCTTTTTAAAACAAAAGGAGCTCGTTTCTCATTAAAGGAACTTGCCGAAGTTTTAACATTAAGAGGAGATGAATTGGAAGTTCTAAAACTCGCTTTAAATGAATTAGAACTAGGTGGAGAAATCTATTTAAATGATTCTCAAGAATACATACCGTTTCCAAAAGATCAAAATTTAGCAATCGGACAATTACGATTTGATAAACGTCGCAATCCATTTGTCTTAATTGGTCATAGTATGGTCTTTATTCCTGAGAATCATCTAAATGGTGCTATTAAAGGAGATACTGTCTTAATTAGAAGAAATAATTTTGTAGGTATGGGAGAAACAAAAACAGTCGTTACTAAAATCCTAAATAGACAACATCATTTTATTATCTTTGAATGTTATAAAAACCAAGGGAAAAAAAGGGTTAGACCATATAATAGTCCTTTTAAATGTCATATTTCCTTAAGCAAAAAGGATTGGGACTCAATTTCAGTAGGCGATAGATTTGGTGTACAAGTAGATAAAGTTAATCATAATGGAATCTTTCATGGAGATATAAGTTTTAAAATAGGTAGTAAAAACGATCCTTTTTTACCGCTAAAAACAATTGCTGCTTCCCATGGAATTAGAATCGATTTTCCAGAAGAAGTAAATTTAGAAGCTGAGGAAATTCCTACTACTATTAGAGAAGAGAAAATAGAAGAAGAAATTAGAAATGGTCGCGTTGACTTAAGAAAAAAAATAATTTTTACTATTGATGGAGAACATTCTAAAGATTTAGATGATGCAGTTAGTCTAGAAATCAACGACAAAGGAAATTATGTATTAGGGGTTCATATTGCAGATGTTGCATACTATGTTAAAGAAGGAACTGCTATCCAAAAAGAGGCCGCTTTAAGAGGAACTAGTTACTACTTTAGTACTCTAGTAATTCCAATGCTTCCCCCTACTTTATCTAACGGGATTTGTTCCTTAAATCCTAACCAAGACCGTTTCACTAGAACAACGGAAATAGAAATTAATCCAATGGGAGAAATTTTAAATTTCAAACAGTATAAAAGTATTATTCATTCTAAGAAAAAAATGACTTATGAAAGTATTAATCAAATCTTTGAGGAAGGCATTTCCTTAGAAGAATATCAAACATTTATTCCAACTTTAAGAAATATGTTTCAACTATCTAGTATTCTTGAAAAAAAGAAAGAACAACGTGGGTATATTAATTTTGGAACAGAGGATTTCTTCATTACTACTGATGAAAATGGAAAGCCAAAAGAGATTCTCCCTAGAAAAAGAGGGATGGCTGAAAAATTAATCGAAAACTTTATGCTATTAGCCAATGAAATCACTGCCATTTATCAGCAAAATATGCAATTTTTAAATCAAGAATTACCATTTATTTATCGTGTTCATGGGTATCCTGATGAAAAACGAATAGCAGAAATTATTACTTACTTAAAAAATAGCGGTTTTTATATTGAAGAAAAAGATTATCATGACCCAAAAGAATTTCAATTACTTTTAAAATCATTAGCAACACTTCCTGCTTTTCCGGCTATTTCTGATGTTCTTATTCGAGGACTATCCAAAGCAAAATATAGTGTAAATAACATTGGGCACTATGGTTTAGCGCTCGGCTATTATACACACTCAACTTCTCCTATCAGAAGATATTCTGATTTACAAACACAATATAATATGGATAAATATACAGAACAAGATTTATCTAGAATTGATATGGAAGAGCAAGCTGATAAAATCATCCAGATTTGTAAACACACTACCAAGGTAGAAAAAATAGCAGATGTCACCGATAGAGATATTACAGGATATCAATTTGTTCAATATATGGAAAATAAAATTGGGCAAACTTTTACTGGTATGATTACTTATATTAGTAAACATCATATTATTGTAAGAACTACTAACTATGTAATTGGTACCATTGAAACAAACGAATTATTAGATAGAGGATATAAACTAATTGACCAAGGGACTACTTTATTTGATCCAAAAACGAAAAAACATTTACGAATCGGAGATTTAATAGAAGTTGTTTTAAAACAAACAAGTTTAGAAGATAGAAAAATTTTATTTTCTATCCCTAATTCTAAAGAAAAAGTTTATAAAAAAAATAGTTTGCTACCTTAGCAAACTTTTTTCTTCTGGTTTTTGATATAAATACATAGAAAGCCCTAAATAAAAATTATAAATTTTCTCAATCTTCGTTTGAACATTTGGCGCTTTTTCTATTACTGCACTTTTTTCTTCCTCCAAAACTTTAGAGGATTTCCAAGAAAACTCTTGAACATTATTGTCAGAATCTATAGAAGCTCCAGTATAAGGTACTACTGGAATGCCTGAAATAGTTTCAATACTCTTTGCTTCTTCTGGAATACAAACTTCATCAATTTGGGACTTCACCTCTCCAATAGATACTTTTAAACGTTTTAAACGTGCTGACAACAACTCTATTTGAACTTGTAAGGTAGTTCTCATAAGTTCATCTTTTGTCCGAATAAACTGCCTAATAAACTCTATTATCAAATCTGAAAGTTCTTTTAGCTTTCCCATTTCTTCCATATTTATTCCCGATTCTGGCATACTCTCACCTTCTTAAATTAATTATACATGATTTCTCCCTAAAATAAACATTTTTTCTATGATTTTTTCATATTTTTTAATAGAAAAGAGGAAATATGAATCAAATTATTCTTTCAAAGGATGAAATTGAAAATGAAAATATAAGAATGCGATTAGAGGAAGATTCTCTCATCTCTTTAAGTTCTTATCCAAAAACAAAAACTAGGCAGGAAATAATAGAAGAAATTACAAGTTCTTCTGTTACTAAAATGGATATTCCAAAAGAAATTTTAGAAAATAGAAATATTAAAAAAATACCTGAGGAAACGACTATTACTTATGGAATTACAACAAAACGCTGCACTTTAAAATACTTACCAACAATAGAAGATTTCTATTCATCAAACATCGTATCGGAGAATACAGCAACTGAATTACCTTATGCTACCCCACTTCTAATCATTCATCAAAGTGAAGACCAAAAGTGGTTATTTATTCAATGTTCTTTTTATAAAGGATGGCTTTTAAAAGAGGATATCTTATGTATAACTGAGCAAGAATTTTCACTATTTTTAAATCCTGAAAAGTTTATTACTATTACAAAACCATTACTACCATTCCATAATACTTACTTAGATTTAGGGGTTACTCTACCCGTTTTAGGGGTTCATGAAAACTACTTTGAAATCTTTATACCTGATAAGGAGAAAATAAAAATTGAACCATTTTATAAAGGTTCTTGTACATTAGGTTACTTACCATATACCAAAGAAAATATTATAAACCTTGCTAAATCCTATATTGGAATACCTTATTCTTGGGGTGGAAAAAAGTATGGAGTCGATTGCTCTTTTTTCATCTTCACCCTATTTAAAACTTTTGGTTTTCAATTTCCAAGAAACACAAAAGAACAAGAAAGAGTTATTGGCTTGAAAAAAATAGATTTAAAAGGAAAAACAGAAATAGAGAAAAAAGAAATTTTAAAAACACTTGATTACCCTGCAATCTTTCATAAAGAAGGACACATTTTATTAGGAATTTCTAATACCCAGGTTATCCATGCATATGGGGACGTAAAAAGAGTTATTTTGTCTGAAATAGAAACTTGTTATGGTACTAATTTATTTCCGTTTTTAACAACTGTTACCTGCCTATTAAAATAATATTTATAAAAAGATATTGACAGATTAAAATTTTATTTATATACTGATTGTGAATAGAATGGGGTGAATTTATGGACTTAAAAACAGATAAACTATTATTACACGCATCTTTAGTAGATCAAATGCTAGATGAACTTTCTCCTATTAGTACCTTTATGAAACAGGAGGAGTATCAGAAAGTATATGATTATGTCAATACTTTAAAAAGTAAAAAATGGTTTTTGGATGCTAATTTTTTTAAGCCTATTAATCTGCCAAAAAAGGAAGATATTCTTCCATTTTCATTAAAACTATATACCGATTCTAAATCACAAAAATTATCAGATTCTCTTGCTATTATTCCCTATGAATTTCAGTATATCAAAAAAGATTTACCAGAATTTGATGTTATTATTATTAGAATGTCACTAGATTCCAAAAGTTATAGAATCGCTACAATGGAGGTTTCTGAAGACGTTATTAATTCTTTCGAAATTTACTTTAAACAGGTATTAAATGAAAAGCCAAATGAAGATTCTAGCAATATTTTTGATGAAGCTTGCTTCCTATGTGTAAAAGAATATATTGAAAGAATTATACGAACAAAAGGAGTTTTTTACCAAAATTGGAATAGTTTTCGTATAGAATTTAAAAAGAAACATAACAAAAATATTCAAGACTATTCTGATATAGGAAAATATTTATGGCAAACAGACTTTTTACGATTTGATAATAGATATAGAAAACACGATAAAATTACCACTCTTGTGGAGCAACTAGAAAATTATAAGAAACAAGAAGAAAATAAAAATACTGAAAAAAATACTAGAAAAAAGCCTTTTTCTTCTATCAAATCATTTTTTGAAAAATAAAAAGATTGGAAAACCAATCTTTTTTTATTGCAAATCTTTATTTTCTTCTGTTTCATTAGAAATAGCTGATTCCGTTGTAACTGTATTTTCTACTGGTTCTGATACAGTTTGAAAAGCATCCACTGGAGCTTGAACAGCAGACTCTTCCACTACTGGAATTGAAGCTGATTCTGTTACCAGTACATCCACTTTTGGTTGCTCAACCACTGGTTCTGATACAGATATTCCAACTGATGGTTGTTCGACCATCGGAACATTTTGTGAAACTTCTGGATTCATAATTGGTTGCTCTACCATGCCAGTAGGTTGCTGTGGCATACCAGTAGGCATATCAGTCATTGGTATTCCATTTGAATTATTTTTATTTTTTCTAGTCATTACCACTACTACAATTACAATTGCAACAATTGCAACACCAATAATACCTGCAATAATTAATAAGGTATTATTTCTTCCCATAGAAAATTCATAATTAATATTAGTTAACGTATTAAACTTAACTTTCCATGTTAATGTATTTCCTTCTACCTTAGTAGCATTGTGAGAAATAGCTTTAGAAGGTAATGTTACAGAATAAGAAATATCAATATTAGAATCATAAAGAGAGGCTGTTTCACTATCAAAATCTTCTGATCTAGTGTCAATTGTAAAATTAGCTTTATATTTATTCTTTCCTACTTTTTGAAAAAACTTTATATCAGATTTTGGATCATTTAAATATTCATCAAGCGATACTACAACTTCTTTATCAGTACTAATGTCTGCTAATTTAAAAGTTTTTGTAGCTTTGATACCTTTCATATCATCTTCTACATATTCTTCCACTTTAAAACCTTTGTCAGCAAATTCTTTTTTATCTTCATCAGTAATTGTCATATCTTCAGACATAGACTCTGCAAAAGCCATAATGATAGATAATTCTACATTCCCATTTGACTTAATATTCATTGAAATACTTTCTTTTACACAACCTGTTACTAATAAAACCGTTAATAACATTATAAATAACTTACCTATTCTTTTCATAACTTCTATCCTTTCTAGATTCTACAATCAATTTTATTATATCACATTTTTTCTTATTACAAAAGAAAAATCCCATAAGGGACTTTATCCATTTAAATTATTTTTATAAATTTGTAAATTGATTCTATTAATCATTCCTAGTATTTCAATTTGAGTATCCATACTAGTATTTTCTTGAGTGGTTAACTTCATAACATAATCAATTTCAGACTTTTTCACAATATCTTTTCCAGTTCCTCCTGCATTTAACTTCGCATAGAGAGTATTCAAATCTGATATTCTTTTATCAACTGCTTTTACCCCTCCTACAATCTCTTCGCTAAATTTCTTTGCTTCATGATTGTATAAAGTTTGTAAATCACTTTGAAACGTTTCTAAAATCGTATTTTCTTCTTCATTAAAATCAATAGAAATTCCTTGTGAACGCATTAAAATCGCTAAAGTAGGAATCTCTAATTTATCTAATAATTCTTTCAAATCTTCCTTACTATAATATTGTTCTAATACTTTCTCAATCCATTCTCTAGAATACTTTTTTAAATTATCTGTAGATTCTTCCAAAGAAGATATAAAACCTGATAAAACACTTAATTGTTCTGTCTTAATGGCTGCTTTTTCTCTTAACTTTTTCTCTTCTATTGCCTTTGTATCAAACATAGATAGAAGTTTTCTTTTAATATCGTCTTCCATCATTATTTATCCCCCTTTATATTGCTTTTCCAATAATCTTCTACTTGTTGAGTAATCGCAAGCATACTAGAATATTCACTACTATCTGTTAAAATCCAATTATTCATCTCTGAATAAGATTTTGCGATAAGAGCAAGTAATTCTCTAGTTACAATCTTATCTTTCTTTTCAAGTTTCTCACTTGTAACTACGAAAGTATTATCCTTTGGAAATTTTCTAAATAATACAAAAGTTTCTTTTCCCGTAATTACTCCTACATTTCCATCATATAGAGTGACATTATCAATATTTTTAGTATCTTTTCCTTCTCGTAATTGATTTAATAATGATAAAGAATCTTCTGTAACATTTTGATAAGCAAAAGTCGGAACCCTAGGATCAACCCATGCATTATAAATTAATGTTTTAGGAATTGGTTTTTCTAAACTAGCAGAAAGGGCTTTATTAGAAGCTTCTTTCTTTAAAATATCTTGATAAATTCTATCTATTTTTTCAAGCTTTTCCATCATTTCTAATAAGTTAAACAAAGAAGTGCTTCCCTTTGCTTTCTTTAATAAAATTTCCATCCATCGATACAATAAATACTCATACATACCTGGATAAGCTGTTAGCAGTTTTTTTGCTTCTTCTAAAGAAACTTTATCTTTTTCTAATAGTCCTAAAATATTTTCAAGATAAAGGTTATCACTATTTTCTATTTTTTTATCAATATAATTTAAAGCATATCCCTTTATAGCAACTTCAAATTGTTCTACTTTTTGAGCCTGCTCTGGAAATAGACGATATGGTAATTCTTCATCAATTTCATCATTCTCAATTAATTCAGCATTTTTTCTAACAATTGCATTAACAGCAACTAAACAGCTAGAAATATCATCAGGATATAAAAACTCTTTAAAGAACGGAATATAAATATCTGTATCTACTAGTTGCCCGTCTACAATAGAGCTAGATAAATTGCTCATTAATTTTAATTCTTCTTCTACTTTTAAATTTTCATCTATTAATCCACTTTTTAATTCTTCATAAGCCGCGGCTGCTTCTTTTGCCTTATCAATAGTAGCAACTGCATCTAAATATCTTTTTCCTGTTTTAACTTTTGGATGAGTAGCCATATTAATAACAGAACTAGCAATCATAACACTTTCTGCAGACATATCAGAATCTGTAGATGCAGCATCTAAAAATTTCTTTAATTCCTCTTTATCCATTTTTGCAATTTTAGATACATCTTTTTCATGTGCTACTTTAGAAGCTGTTCTTCTAATTGCTAACTCTTCCTGAACATGGTCATGGTGGACAGATTTCACCTGATGTAGTTTCTGCAACTTTTCTAATATATTTGTTAAGGCTTGTTCCATACTATTACCCCTATCTATTCCCTTTATTCTATATAATAGTATATCAATTAATAGAAAATAAAACAATATTTGATTTTATTTTCTTGTAATTTTTTTATTTGACAAAATTTGCAGAAAATGATACGATAAATATCGTGTTTTTTAAGAAAGGATATGAGAATATGTTTGCTTTCCTTAATAAAACATCAAGAAAACCAACACAAAAGACAAATATTTTCAGTAACGATATTTTAGATTCTTTAAGTGATACAGGGCTATCTAGAAGTAATAATGAAGATTGTGTAATCACCATTACTCATCCTGATAACCCTAATTTAAAACTACTTGCGGTAGCAGATGGAGTGGGCGGAAGAACTTCTGGGGAAGTAGCTTCTAACTTTGCTATTATCGCATTAGAAAGATGGTTTTTAAAATTATCTGAAGAAAAAATTCAAAATACAAAAGAACTTTCAAGAAAATTAAATAAAATGATACGTTGTATTAATGATTGCCTTTATTTACTAAAGTCTTATCATACTGGCTGTGCGACCACTCTTACCTGTGCAGTTGTTAATGAAGAAAAAACAGTCATTGCTAATGTTGGAGACTCTAGAGCTTATATTGTAAAGAAAAATACAATTAAACAAATTACAAAAGATGATTCTGTAGTTTGGTATTATTATGAGCACGGGGATTTGACTAAAGAAGAATTACGATTTCATAAGCAAAATACGCTAATTACAAAATGTATTGGCCCTGATTATGGAACAAAGCCAAATATTACCATTTTAAAAAATAACAGTTATGATGGACTTCTATTATTTACAGATGGAGTTACAGACTGTTTATCAGATTCTAAAATTGAAAAGCTAATTCAACGGAAAAAAGAAAATTTAGCACAAATTATTATTAAAGAGGCAGTCTACGGAAAACCGACAAAAAAAGTTCCAAAAGGGAAAGATTTCTATCGTCCTCTCAATGGAAAAGATAATGCAACCGTTGCCCTTTACTTTAAAAAGAACCAATACATTTAAATTTATGATGGTTTCTTTTTATTTTTTTTAACTGGAAAATATGATATAATATTTTTATCAGGAGGCTATTCATCATGTCGTCAATATTTAAAGAAAACGAAGAAGAAATAAGAAAAAGAGAAATGGAAAGTTTAGATTTTACTAGTCTTTTAGAAAAAGGAATAAAAACTTGTCATTTAGATAGTGACTTAGAACTTCTTCTTTACGATATTAGTGATGCTATTAAAGAAAGCCAAATTCTTTTAGTAGAGGCAAAAAAAGGCCGTGAAGAGGCCTATTTAATTCCCCTTTTGTTAGCTTATCAAAATACGACTTTCTTTAATAGATTTATTATTGCTACAGCATCTAGTACAGCTAGGGAAAACATTATTCAAAAATTACAACAAATTTCTAAACTTTTAGGAGTAGATATTCCTATTCATGTATTAGAAAATGAAAGAAAGTATATCTGCTTAAAAAGATTAAAAGGATATAATCAAAAAAGAAAAAAAAAGTTATCTTCTTCAAAACCTAACTCCATTAAAAAAGAGGAATGGAGAAAAATTCAAGTAAGAACTTGCACGTTATCAAGTTGTAGTTTTTTCAAAAAATGTAAATATGCACTTGCTTATACTTCTATTAGTCAAAAAGGATGCTCTATTATTAGTCATGCTACTTTAATAGGAAACAGAAGATTCTTACAAAATAGTCGTACACATGGTGAAAGTGATATTATCATTATTGATGAAGCAGATTCTTTTACCAATAATATTAGAGATAGTTATCAGCAAATTATGAGTTATGACTATATATGCAATTGCTTTTCTAGAGCAAAACAACTATTAAATAGAACAGAATATAGTTATATAGAAAATAGACATTTTAACGAATTACAACATTTTTTTGAAGAATTAAGTACTTGTGAAAGAGGTCTTCATTGGCACAGTACTGAAGAATTACAAAATAGTGCTAGAAAATTAGCAGAAATCTCGAAAAGAATATTAATTCACCTTACTAGGCAGTACGCTGTCAAACATTTTTCTAAAGAAACAGAACAATTTTGTGAAATGATTCTAATTATAGAAAAGTTTTTTGAAGATATGGCTAATCAGCAAGAATATCATTTCCAACTACAAGAAAAAGAACGTAGTGAGAATACTCCAAACTATAGAAAAGTACAAGTTTTCTATTATCCTAAGCAAGTAAATTCTATTATTGCTAATAGCTTAAAAAAAGTAGGTGGAAGTATTGTTTTTACAGGAAATCATATTGCTGGAGATAATGATTACCAACTACTAATAAATGATTGTGGATTAGAAGAAATAGATAAACCTAAAGTAAAAGAATTTGTAGTCAAATAAAAAGTTATGCACACTAAAGTTCATAACTTTTTTTTATTGCTATTAATAAATTTTTACACCCATCATATATTTCCTGATAAGCCTTATCAAAGTTCCTACTATACCAAGGATCTATCACATCTTTTTCATTTAATTTTCTCACCTTTAATTCATCAATAACAAAGAAATCCTTTAAAATCTTATTTTTTTGATATTGCTCCATCACAATAATATAATCATAATATTCAATATCTGACTGAGTAATTTGCCTAGCTTTTCTCTTTTCTACTGGAATACCATGCTCTAATAATATCTTTTTTGCAAATGGATAAATATCATTTCCCTCTTCTTCATTACTAATGGCGCAAGAAGAAATAATAAAGTTTCCTTCTATATTTTCTTGTCTCACCATTTCTTTTAATATCATCTCTGCCATAGGAGACCTACAAATATTTCCAAGACAAACAAATAATACTTTCATATATCACCTATTCCAATGTAATAGAAGATTCTGTTGTATATAAACTTCTATAAATTGTAGAATTATTTAATAATTCTTTATGAGTCCCTGAAGAAACTAGTTTACCATTATCAATGATATGAATAATATCAGCATCCATAATAGTAGATAAGCGATGAGCAACAATAATAACAGTATGATTTAGAATTAAATTATCAATGGTCTGCTTAATATATTCTTGACTTTCATTATCAAGAGCACTTGTTGCTTCATCAAATAAAATAATCTTTGTGTTACTTAATAAAGTTCGCGCAATCGCAAGTCTTTGCTTTTGACCACCAGATAAGTTTACTCCCCCTTCTCCAATAATAGTATTATACTGATTTGGTAAAGACATAACGTAATCATCAATATAAGCTTTTTTACAAACCTCTCTTACTTCCTCTAACGTAACATCTTCTTTCACAATTTGAAAGTTATCCATAATCGTTAGATTGAAAAGGAATGGAGCCTGACGAATAACAGAAATATTTTTTCTTAAAGATTCTTCTGTTAATTCTTTAATGTCAATACCATCAATTTTTATTTCTCCTTTAGTAGCATCAAAATACCTTAACAATAAATTAAAAATAGTACTTTTTCCATTACCGCTTTTTCCTACAATTGCTACCTTTTTATGAGGCTCTATTGTAAGATTTAATCCTTTTAAGGTATCCTGCTCTTCCTCTCTATAGCGGAAATAAACATCCTTAAATTCAATCTTTCCTTCAGAATCTATCAAAACTTTATCCCCAAATTTTTCATCAGAATAAAGTCTATTGTTAATAATCTCATCAATCCGATTTAAAGATACTTTTACTTTATTATAATTAATTCCAAAATCACTAATGCTTTCAACAACATCATCTATTTTCCATATATAAGATTCTAAAACAATAAATAAAGCATACGTCATTTGACCGTTTACAACTAAACTTCCTGCTGTTATTAATATAATTGTTTGTAAAAGAAAATAAACTAATGCATTTAAATTAAAATAAGCAACTTCATATTTTCTCATCTTTCTTTGATCTTGAAAATGAACATCTATATTATAATGCATTCTATTTTCAATATTCTTTTTAATCCCTAAAGCCTTTATTTCACGAATACCAGTTAAATTTTCTGTTGCCATTTTTATTTGCATATCAGAATCTTTTTTAATCTTCTCTTGTGTCTTTTTTATCTTAGGAAAAAATTTTGCCGAAATAAATCCCATAACAATACTAAAAATAATAATTTCCATTCCTAATAAAATAGAATTCGCAAAAGCTAAAACTAAAACAATAAGAACAACAACTGCACGGCAAGTCATTTTAATCAATCTTCCTAGTAAGTCCATAACCCTATCTGGGTCTGTTGTCATTCTATTAATAAATTCCCCCACACCTATATTTTCAAAAGCAATAGCTGGCATTTCTGTAATTTTATGATATAAATCTTTAATAACTGCTTTAGAAAACTTTATCTCTAAATAATTATAAATTAAATCTCTCGGAACCGATAAAAAGCAATGAAATAAAATATGTAATCCTTCTCTTAACAATAAAAATATTAAAAAAGTACGAAGAGAATTTTCAATTAATCCTTGAATAGCATATCCCCAAAAAAAAGAAGAAAGCAAAGTTGGGATATAAGTTATTACTGTTAATAATAGAAATAATAATAATTTTCCTTTATCATCCTTTAAATATTGAAAAATTAAACGAAAAGATTTTTGTTTCTTTTTCATCTTACACCTCCTAAAGAAAACTACTAAAAATTAGTAGTTTTAAAGTCATTTCAAATATGTATTCATTTTAGCATGAAAAAAATAATTATACAAGAAAAAAAGTGGTTTATTACCACTTATAATGCTTTTCCTTCTTCTTTTTCATGACTCTTTGCTCGCTCAGAAATACTTGTATAAAGTCTATCATATTCTTCTTTTTGAGCACTATAATTAGCATAAGCAGAACCCATATCTTCTACTTCTACACTATATCCTGTATTTAATTTAATATAAGATGAACTCATTCCTAACAAACTAGTTACTTTACCATCTTCTTTTTTACCATATAAATCTAATAATTCTTCTGTTGTTAATTCTGGAGTTGTAATACCTGATGGTATAGACATAGCTGATGCTGCTGTTATCATAGCTGCTAAAACATGAGGCTGTGCAACATCTTGCTTTTTTGCTTCTGCAATAAAAAGACTTTCTACAGTTCTTTGTAATTCCAAATCTCTAGGATCTCTTTCCATTTGATAACCTCCTTCTATTATTATCATTATAACACGTCTCCAAAAGACAAGCAAATAAATTCTATAATTATTTAAATTTATTTTACTACCATTTATACATCAAAAAAAGAAACTACTGTTTCTCCCTTTTGATAATTTCTTTAATAATATTTAATAAATCTTTTTCATTTTCATATTCTATAATATTTTTTGTAATTGATTTTAAAGAATTAGATACTTTCATATTTTTTTGAAATAAACAATAAATAGGTACATTATCATCATAAGCCCAACCTAATTCAATTCCCATACCAGTTGCAGGATAACTAACTTCTGCTATCATAATAGATAAGTCTTTATAAAATTCTCTACTATTATAACTATCATTACTTTCCTCATGTGGAAGTAGAATTGTATGCTCTTGTAACTCTTTATCTTCCCTAATTGGCCTATATAAATTTTCTAAATAATTTAATTGTTTAGAATGTGCTACATATATTTTCATTTTATCACCAAATTCATTATATTTTTTACTAACCTTCTACTACTTTTTTTACTTTATTCTTATTTGTCTCTTCAATAATAGAAAGTAAAGTATCGTAATCTTTCTCTTTGTTTTCTAAATCTTCATTAGCAATTTCTGGAAATAAGTCAGGCATTGTACATCCCATTTTTGTCTCTATTTCTTTTTGTAATTGAAGTGCTAATAAAAAATGTTGTTTAGAGTGTTCTGTAACGCCTTTCCGTTTTGTAATATCTAATAATCTTTTTTCAATGGTTAAATAACCGTTCCATTCACAAAAAAGGTCACATAATTGGATAATATTATCATAAACTGTAACTGGATGATTTCTTAAATATTGATCTAAAAAAGCATTTATTTCCCCTTTCGGGCCAACTCCTGCAGTCATACAAATATCATTATTAATAAAAGAGTGTGTTAAACAAATCCCTGACTCTACAACATAACCTTTTGATTGCATATAATAATATCCCTCTATTGGATGAGTAGGATGATTAATTCTTCTACCAATATCATGAATATAGCCTAAAGCTTCGGCATAATCAGCATCTAATCCTAATCTTTCTGCAATCCTTCTAGCAGCATGACCAACTCGAATGCAATGCAGGATCCATCTATTTTCTCGTTTTTGATAGTCAGACGCCTCTACTATAATCTCTTCTGTTAATAAAGATAATGCTTTTGCTGATGTCAATTTTTCCACATTTTCACATTCCTTTCAGTTTTTCAAATATAGGAAGATTTCCTTTATAACTTTTGGGAGAAACTGGACTTGGGTGATAAATTGGCAATATTTGATAGCCATTTACTTCATAAATATTTCCAACTACATCGCTAAATTTTTTAAATGAAAAATCTAATAATACTCTGGTTGGAAACTCTCCTAATGAAATAATTAACTTTGGTTTTAAGATTTTTAATTGCCTCATCATAACCTCTTTACAATTTAAAGAGCACGTTTTTAAATTTTTTCTTTCCAATGGATAACATTTTACGGCCTCTAAAAATGTTGTTTCTAAAATATTTCTATCAATTATATCAAATAATTTTTGTAAAACAACTCCACTAGGAAGCATTTTTCCATTACCATCTCTCCATAATAAATGACTTTTGCGCCAGCCATTATTTGCGGGAGCTTCCCCTATCAAAACAATTTCATTATCCCTTCCTAAAAAAACAGTTTTTTCATTAGGAAATTTTTCTACTAAGTTTTTACATTTATCACATTGATGAACAAGAGTATCTATTTCTATTAATTCTTTCATATTATATCTCAAAATCTATTAGAAGTGGTAAATGGTCTGATACATTACTTTCTAAAATTTGGAAATTATTTATAGTCACTAAATCATTAATAAAGATATAATCACAAACCAAATTACCTTTATCTAATCCATCATCAAAATGAGGCCTAGTGGATTTTATTTTATACTTATCAATTAGGTTTATCAATTCTTTATTTAGTAATCCAATGCTTTCTGTTTCTGGAAGTAAGTTAAAATCTCCAACAACAATAGCAGGAATATCTTTCCTCACTTTTGAAAGAATAAATTTAGATTGTGCAATTGTTCTTTCATCACCTATTTTTCCTTCATTCCATATACCATGAACATTAATAATTTGAAGTTCTTTCCCACCTATTTTTATTGTCGCATTTTGAATAGAGCGACACCAATCTTCTTTCCTAAAATTAGTCGCATCATATTCATATCTATATTCTCGGTAATAAAAATCATTTGTATGTTCCTTAATTGGATATTTTGATAATAATAAAGTTCCCTGCTCTGCTTTCCCACCAAAATCTCTAGTTACTTCTCCATTTTTAGTAACACCTTTCGCAACAAATAAAGGAGCAAAAGCAAAATTGGGATATTCTTCTAAAGTTATTAATTCATTTTCTGACTGATACATTGAAAAGCATGTATCTTCTATTCCATGCATCGCTTCTTGAATCGTAATAATATCTGCCTTTTCTTTTATAAAAAAATCTTTTACTTCTTTTGTATTATCTAATTTAATGCAAATATTTAAATTTAATAATTTCATAAATTTCACCTATTTCTATTATATCTTATTTAAAACGAGAATTAAATCATTTTTTATAGTATAATAAAATTAGGTGATTTTATGAAAGTTCTTAGTTTAACAGAACCTTGTGCTACTTTAATAAAAGAAAAAAAGAAATTGATAGAAACTAGAAGTTGGAAAACAAATTACCGTGGAGAACTTTATATCCATGCTAGTTCTACTAAAATTCCAAAAGAATGGAGAGAAAATAAAGAACTGATGAATTTAGTGAATGATTTTCCTCTTAATTATGGAAATATTATTTGTAAATGTGAACTAACAAATTGTATTAAGATGACACCCGAATTTATTAAAAATATTAAAAACAATCATCAAGAATATATTTGTGGAATCTATGAAATTGGAAGATATGCTTGGATTTTAGAAAATATAGAGGTACTGAAAGAACCCATCCCAACAAAAGGACATTTAGGAGTGTGGAATTATGAATAAATATTGTGTTATTACAACTGCTATTGATAATGAGTTTGTAGCGCAAAAAATGATTGATGAGTTACTAAAGAAAAGACTAGTAAGTAGTATTCAAAAAAGGGAAATTATATCCTCTTATTGGTGGAATGGAAAAATAAAAAAAAGTAAAGAATTTCTTTTACAAATGAAAACAAAAAAATCTCTTTACAAAGAAGTAGAAGCAGAAATAGAGAGACTTCATACCTATGAAGTTCCAGAAATATTTTCTGTTGATATGAATAATGGTATTCAATGCTACCTAGATTGGATAGAAGAAGAAACAAAAAAATAGATGATATCATCTATTTTTTTTAGCCTCTATATTCCATTTGACAATTCCATAAATATTAATTAGTAAATATCCAATAGATACTAGTAACATCATAATAGAACCAGTTCCTCCATTTATAACAGTTAATATCCATATACCTAAATCAATTATATTATTAATTAGCCAAAGCCACCAAGCTTCTTTAAATCTTAAAATCATTAAAATAATACCACATAAATTAATACAATTAGAAGTAGCATCCATAAATGCTAATCGCTGACTTGGAATTAAACTTAATAAATATCCTAAAACAAAACTACCAATCACACAAGATAATGTTATGATAATAGAATTTTTAAATGTAAATTCACGTACTTTTACAGAATCTTCTTTATCTAAATTTTTTCTCCAAGAAAAAAATCCTTGTACTTGTAAAGGTGAAAAAACAAAGATATAAAAAAAGAATAACCCATATAATTGATTTTGATAAGATATATAGCCACTTATTAAATAATTAATAAGTCCTAAAATATAATTACTTCTTTTTCCTTCACTAGCAAAATAAGCACATAATAAAGCAGTTAATAAGTTAGTTCCACCCAGTAATAAGTCATTTGTTAAAAGACCGGTTAAAAGAGATAGTATGAAACAAAAAAAAGTAATTATTAAATATTTTTTATTTATCATTCTTATTCACCCTCATAACAGCTACAATGGCCTCTTTAAGCAAAAATTCACTATTGTCTAGTCCTAGATACTAGGAGACGATAATTCGTCTCTAACCTCATTAAATGGATGAATTTCAATGTCTTGAAAACCAATATGTGTAAAAAAATCTCTAATATGAGTTATATCTTCAAATCTATCATTTAGACTATTTCTAGAGGTTATTCCACTTAAATTTGCATTAACTTTTGGTAAATTAGCATTTTGATGCTCTATAAATTTTTTAGGAGTGACATCACAAGTAATCCAATAGCCTCCAAATTTCGATAATATATCATAAATATTTTTAGCAACAATTTCCTTTTCCTCAAAAGTTAAATAGCGAAGTAAACCTTCATTTATTATAACTAATTCTTGATTCTCATCAAAATAAGGTAATACTTGTTTATAATCCTTTTTCTGTAAAGCATTTCCACTTATTAAATGTAAAGAAGAAGGAATAGAAGAGATTTCTTTTAAAACTCGTACCTTTTCTTTTATCATTAAGGGTAAATCCATCTCTACATAAATATACCCCTTGTTAGAATAATCTAATCCTCTAGAAGAATATCCTGAAGCTAATTCTAATACTTGTTTAATATTAGTAGCATTTAGTAATTTATTAGCAAGTTTATATCTTGCTTCTAATTCGGGTGCTAGCATCTTGTCTAAGAAGATATTCTTGACATTTTTTTCTGATATTTTAGAAAAAATTTCATTTTCATAAGGAATATCTGTAAATGTACGTGGATAACTAGTAACAACAGCAATTGGAATAATACTTTCATATTCTTCATTTTGAAATCTATTCTTCATAATTTCTACTTTAGTAAAATGCCACCATTAACATTTACATTTTCTCCATTGATATAATCAGCTTGTTCACTTAGCAAAAATAGCACTAAATTAGCTGTATCTTCTGTAGTACCTAGCCTTTTACTAGGATTTTTAGTTGCCGTTGCTTCTATTTCTTCCTCTGTATAACTTTGTCTTGCAAGAGGCGTTAAAGTAAGTGATGGACTTACCGTATTTACTTTAATATTATATTTTGCAAGTTCTAAAGCTGCACACTTTGTCATCATAATAGTTGCTGCTTCTGATGTACAATATGCAAGACTATCCTCCATTGGTCTTGTTCCTAATCTAGAAGCAATATTAATAATTCTTGGAAATCTTGCATTCTTCATGAGAGGAATAGCATTTTTAATGCATTGAAAACGCGCCACTACATCCACATTCAATTCATGTTTATATTCTTCTACTGTTAAATCTTCTATAGAAAAAATCTTATCATAAGCTGCACAATTTACTAATCCATCTAATCTTCCATATTTTAAAGCAATTTCTTCAAACATCTTATCAACTGCTTGACTATCTGCTAAATCTGCTTTTATTAATAAAATATTATCCTTATAGTTTTCCAATTCCTTTATAGTTTCTTCTGCCATAGAATCATTATGACCATAATGAATAATGACAGTTGCACCGCTTTCTACTAATTGTTTCGCAATCTGTCTTCCAATACCTGAAGTAGAACCAGTTACTAATACAACTTTTTCATTAAAATTAATATACATGATACCTCCTATAGATATTCTAATAATTCATTAAACTCTATGTAATTTGATTCTGCATTTAAATGTCCACCATCTTTAATGATTACTACTTTAGTGGCTATTGTGTCTGAAAATTTTTTCTCCACTTCCTGTTTTACATAAGGATCATTTTCAGTGTAAAAACAAATAATATCATTACAATAGTTTTTGATATCTTTTAAATTATCAAAATACATAGTTCTATTAACGGTATCATAATCTTTATCAATTCCAAAATAATTATTAAATCCACAGACACTAACAATTCTTTTTACTTTTATTTTTCTCTCTACTAAAAATTTACAAATAAAAACAGGAGCAATAGAATGGGCATAAATAACTGTATTTTCATTTAAAACACCCGCACTTACATATCCATCCATTACGTTAGACCAATTTGTATAATTTTGATATGTTACACCCGTTGGTAAATCTGGAGTATAAACATCTAACTCTTTTTCTTCTATTTTCCTTCTAAGCCATGGAATCCAATTAGAAAATGGGCTTCCAAAACTTCCATGAATAAGCATATAATTATTCTTCACATTTCCACTTCCTTTTTATCATTATATCATTGAAGGATAGAAAAAAGAAACAATTTATGTTGTTTCTTTACTTCACCTTATCTACAATATTTTGATGAGCTTGACTGCCTAGATAATTTATAGAAATGTTATCTGTTTTCATACTTGAATATTTTAACATTAATATTTTTCTAACAGACTCATTAATTTTACTTTCTTTAATTTTTCCTTCCTTAATACTAGCCTTTATATTATTAATAGCTTTTTCTGCACTTTCAGGCATTAAAAGAAAGTCTACTCCTGCATTAATAGCCATTTCATAAATCTCTTTTTGTGAATAATGGTTAGTAATTCCTTTCATTTGCAAAGAATCTGTAATAACTAATCCTTTATACCCCATCTCTTGCTTTAATAATCCTGTAATCAAAGTTTTGGATAGAGAGGCAGGTAAATTATCATTGGTAATTTTAGGTGCTGCTAAATGTCCTATCATAATGACTTTTGCATCATTTTGAATTGCATACTGAAAAGGAACTAAATCTACATCATAAAGTTCTGCTTTTGTTTTAGATAATAGTGGTAATTCATAATGAGAATCTGCTACTGTACTTCCATGCCCTGGAAAATGTTTATAAACAGGAATAACACCCTTACTAGAAATTCCTTTCGAAAGAGAAATCGCTATTTTAGATACTATTTGTGGGTCTGTACTAAAACTTCTAGAACTGATATAGGCATTGGGAACTGCAACATCTAAAACAGGAGCAAAATCCATATTAAAACCAAGTGCAAGAAGTTCCTCCGCTATCACTGTTCCAATACTATAGGCTAAATTTTCATCTTCCATTTTACCAACATCCGACATTGCTGGAATATTGGTTACTTTTTTTCCAGTAATAGAAGTTAGTCTTTGAACTCTTCCTCCTTCTTGGTCAACAGACACAATAAGAGGGATTGAGCTATTCTTTTTCATATCTGAAATAAAATTAATCGTAGTTTGATAATTACCAAGATTATCTGCAAATAAAATAATTCCCCCTGGCTTATACTTTTTTATCATATTTTGAATATTGCTAGTCATACTCTTTCCACTAACAGAGACAATTAGCATCTGCCCTATTTTTTCATCTAATGTCATCTTTTTCAATGCTTCCTCTGTTTTTTCAGCTGCTGTTAGTGGTTTTGTTACATTCGTAGATGGTTTATTTGAAGTACTAGGCTTATTACTAGTTGTAGGTTTATTACTTGTTGTAGGCTTGTTACTCGTTGTTGGTTTATTTGAAACACTAGGTTTATTACTGCTAGATAAAGAACTAGAATTCGTATTAGTAACTATATTAGAATTTGATAAACTGTTAGAATCACTATTCGTATTAGTAAAATTCGTATTACTTTCTTCTATATTAGATTTACTATCATTAATAGAAGAATGGATAAAATTAGAATTGTTCTTATTGATAGAAGACATTTTAGATTGATTAGTAATTGTTACAAATGCTAAAAATGCTAATATTATACAAAGGCAAGTACTAGCAATCATAAATATTTTTTTCTTATTTTTTCTCATTTTATCATTTCCTTCTATCTTTAGTATGAAAAATAAAATAATAAATATACTGTATACTTATTGTTTTATTATATTATAAAAAGATATTAGGTTGTTTCATTTCTTTTTGATAAATTTTCTTTTGCTTACGAGTTTCCCTAATAATTAATCTATCTAAACCATTATACATTAATAAAGGAATTTGTCTATGACTATTTATTAATCGAAGTGTTTGATACGCCTTTTTCTTTTCAGAAAATAATTTTTGCAAAACTTGTTTTTGTTCTGCAACACTTAAATTTAGCCAAAAACGCTCATTTTGATAAAATTCTAATTCATCTGAAAAATGGTATTTAGCAAAAGGAGTATAAGTAACAGGTGTGGATTTTTCATAATACCCATAAATAAATTCTGGTATAATTCCATCATTTAATAAAAGGCGATTGCCAAAACTAAATGACATACTTAAATTGCCAATAAAATATGGTTTTCTTTCATATTCTATACAATAAGGAACTGCAAAAACAACATTAAAGACATGGATATCTTTACTATAATACTTATAATTAAAAGAGTCTGGTGTCAAAGATTTTGGAAAAAAAGATGTGGAAGTTAAGCCGATTCCTCTATCCCATACTTGAAAACCTTTTTGTAAAATGCGATTGGCAACTTCTTTTTCAGTAACATTTTCCCCATCTACTTTGAAATCTACTGCTCTTGCTCCTCCTCGCTCTACAATATCAAAATATTTATATAAACTAATTTGATGAAAACCAATTTGAAAATTTGAAGCATCTCTTTGAATTTTATTATATAGCTCCTGATTCGTCATACTACACTCCTGTCAAAAAAATTCAAGAAAAAACAGCCGAAGCTGTTGATTTCTAAGTGGGGCGCGATAAGGGGATCGAACCCTTGCATAACGGAACCACAATCCGCCGTGTTAACCACTTCACCAATCACGCCATGTACAAAAGTACATATTAAATTATACCATAAAAAGTAAAAAAATCAAGTATTTCCATTCATTTATAAAAGAAAATTTCTGTAATATTATCACAGAAACTTTTTAAAATATTCCTTCGTCATGAGCATAGTTTAATAAAAAGTTGGTAAATTCTTCTTCATTTACTATTTTATATTCTTTATTTTCTTCCACATTAACAACATATTTCCCATTTTGAAGAACAATTTCAGCACTTTGCCAATAATTAACCCCATTTTCCCACTTTTTATTAGGAAACTCTATAAGCATTGTGTAACGCTTATCTAAAAATTTAAAATCTAAACTATTTAAATATTGAGCATAATTAAAAATATATTGAGCCGCTATCTTTACATCTTCTTCTTTTATAATTGCGCAAACACCTCTATCAAAAGAATCATTACAAACATTACTTTTATTTCGATTTGTATATTGTTTAAAAAAATATTCTGTTGTTTTTTCTTGATAATCTGTAGTAATAACATATTCTGTTTTTATACAACTAGCAGAAAAGGAACCCGTACATTTCTTAGAAGAAGTAATACTAAATTTTACATCATAATCTTTTAATTTTAATTCAATTTTTCTTTCCTCATTACCATTTTCATCTATAATAATTTCTTCTTTTATCACTTCATATTTATCTTTTAAGTTACAACTCTCCAATTGATTTTTGGTAGAAGAGGCATTATCTACTTCATACCCATAGTAACCATTATTAGATTTGCTACAATTTAAATTATCTAGTACTGCAAGAAGTTCCTCACTAGAATGCATTTCTTGCCTTTTAGGAGAGGAAAAATGTGTAATCACATTTTGAAATGCCAAAGTTATCAAAACAAGAAAAAAAATACCTACAGCTACTACTGCAGCAATAATAGTAAGCGCTATTTTCAAATATGGATCTTTTTTCTTTGGAAGTGCCATAGAATTCCCACATCTTACACAAAAGTGATTTTGTACAGCATTTTTACAACCACAATTTCTACAATACATATTATTCACCTACTAACATTATAACCTATTTTTCTAAAATTTAAAGCATTTTAAGCATGTCATATCATTAGTTTTATCATAAACTATATTGAGGTGTATAGAATGTATAATAAACAAATCGAATTATATGAACCATATCAAGGGTTTATTCGTGGTAATATGTTTCCTGAATTATTTGACCAATATGGACGCATTTATGACATAAAACCTATGAATGAGCAAGCAGAATTGCTAACTTATATTGATATTTTTGATTTCGCTCTTATTGATATTGGTTTATATTTAGATGTCCATCCTGATAATCAAAAAATGATTGAACTTTATAATAATTTCTTAGAAGAAAAGAAAAGTATTTTAAAAAAATATGAAGAAAACTATGGAGCACTTACTATGGATAGTAGTGCATTAAAAGTAATGCCTTGGAATTGGGATTGCAATCCATGGCCATGGGAGGCTTAGAGTATGTGGAAATATGTTAAAAAATTAGAATATCCAGTCAATATTCAAAAAAAAGATTTAAAAATGGCTAAATATTTATTAGCACAATATGGTGGGCCTAATGGAGAATTTGCAGCAGCTATGAGATATTTAAATCAAAGGTTTACTATGCCAGACGAAAGAGGCAAAGCTTTACTTACAGATATTGGAACAGAAGAACTTGCTCATATTGAAATTATAGCCGCTATGGTATATCAACTAATGGATGGGGCTTCTGTAGAAGAATTAGAAGCAGCTGGATTAACTAGTCACTATGTCCAATATGACCACGCTTTATTCCCTGTTGATGATGAAGGGGTTCCTTTCACTTCTGCCTATATTGAGGCAACAGGTGATTATTTAGCAGACTTAGTTAGTGATATGGCTGCAGAGCAACGCGCAAGAGTAACTTATGAAAACTTAATGAATATTACAAATGATCCTGATTTACTTGGGCCTCTTTCCTTTTTAAGACAAAGAGAGGTTGTTCATTATGCTAGATTTAAAGAACTAAAAGAATATTATGAACAAAAATATAATAGAAAAAGTATGGACTAATCGTTCATACTTTTTATTTTTCTTGAAGAGAGTGTACATTTTCAGATAAAATTCCTAATCCTTCCACTACTGCATTTACACTATCATTGACTACTCTAACAGGAATATCTAATTCAAAAGATAAAAGTTCTGCTAATCCTCTTAAAGAGGAACAACCTCCTGTTAAGATAATACCTTTTTTAGCAATATCAGCGGCTATTTCTGGATGGACATCTCCAAGCATATCTTTGATAATTTCAATGAATTCGTAAATATCTTCTTGCAAAGCATCCGTAATATCATTAGATGTAATTTCTATTGTATGTGGCAAATTTGTGATTAAATCTCTACCTCTTACTTCTGATTTTATCTCTTCCCCAAATAAAGAGGCGGCTTCTATTTTTACTTCTTCTGCTGTTTTTTCGCCTATTAATAATTTATATTTATTTTTTAAATAAGAAACAATTCTTTTATCAAATAACTCTCCTGTTATATCAATTGTTCTTCCTTTAATAATACTATTTAAAGATAATATTGCTAAGTCGGTTACTCCACCACCCATATCAATAATCATATTTCCATCAGGTCTAGAGATATCTACTCCAGCACCTAATGAAGCCGCTTTAATAGCATCCACTAGATATACTTTTCTAGAACCAAGATGATCGGCTGCTTCTCTTACAGCGTTTTCCTCTACTTTCGTAATACGTAATGGGCATCCTATAATCATCTTAGATTTAAAAAATAAATTTCTTACTTTTGCTTTATGGATACAGTAACTTAATAATTGCTCTGCCATTTCAAAGTCAGCAATAACTCCTTTTTGTATTGGTCTTATTATTTCAATTTTATCAGGAGTTCTTCCAAACATAATTTTTGCATCATAACCAAATGCAATTGGTTCGTTTGTTTCTTTATCTAAAGCTACTACACTTGGTTCTTTTAAAATAATGCCTTTTTTTCTTTTATAAATACGTATATTTGTTGTTCCTAAATCAATTCCAATAACCTTATCAACCATAAAACCACCCACAATGGTTTCTATTATATCATAACTCCTTTAGTTTGTGTCTAATTTTTCATACTTTTTTCGTGTAGATTCTCCACCACGGATGTGTCTAACATCAGTATGATATTTTAAAATTTCATCTACTTGTTGATATTGGTATTGATCTATCTCTAAAAGACGCTCATGTAAGTCTTTATGAACTGTGCTTTTAGATACATGAAAGATATTAGAAATGGTTCTGATTGTGTCTTTAGTTTCTAAAATATGTTTAGCTTCTAAGAGTACTCTTTTTGCTATTTTAGAATTCATATATCACCTCTAATATCAATATATGTAAAAAGAAAGAGTATTATAATGTTTTATCATAATACTCTTCTGGATTTACAGATATATTATCAATAATTAGTTCAAAATATAAATGATTTCCTAAATCTGCATTAATATTTGATTTCCCTGACGTTCCTATTTTCATACCTTTTTGGACGGTTTCTCCCTTCTGAACAGTTATGTCAGTAATGCTTTGATAAACGCTTGTAACACTAGAAGAATGTTTAATCGTAACTGTGTTCCCTAGCAAAGCATCTTCCTTTACTTCTACTACCTCGCCATCTAATATAGCAATGGCGTCAAAAGAAGTTCCTTCTAATTGATAACTAATTCCAGTACTTTGGATATATGTATCTTGATAGTATATTAGAGATTTCTTCTGATCTTCTTCTGACGCTCTATAATCATAATAATTTTGAGCAATTGTAACATTCATATCTGTATAAGGTCTACCAATCTTATCATCTTGCTCTTTTACTACTGGCAAGGTAACTTTATTTAAGATATCGTAAGCATGATTTGGCTCTATAACGTTTGAAAGCTTTGTCCCTCTTCCCATGATTACTAATCCTAAAATAATAAGTGCTACACTCAAACCATAAAGCGAATAGATAACTGGCTTTGTTAAAAACTTCATAATTTCTCACCTCTATTAAAAGTGTGAGCTAATTTTTTTCTTTTATACTAATTTTTTATTTTTTTTATTTCTACACCAGTATAATAATGTTTAATAATTTGATCATAGGTATAACCTTCCTTTGCCATACCTTCCGCACCATATTGACTCATTCCAACACCATGACCATAACCTTTTGTTGTAATTGTTACTATGTTATCGGCTTCTTTTATAGTAAAGTTAGTAGATTTTAATTTCAAAAGAGAGACTACTTCTTTTCCTGTATAAGTCTTACCATTGATTTGAATACTATTAATTCTTCCCGCTTTTGTTTTGGCAAGTACTTTAACAATAATTTCTTTTGAGGAAGGTAGTTTTAATAAACCTAAAAAGTCATCATGGGAATATTTTACTACTCTTTGAAAAGTTGGCGCTACACTATCCCATTTACTTTCAACACTTCTTAAATAAGGTACTTTTGATATAAATACATCCTCACTATTTTCAGTATATCCTGCACTAGTTGAAAAAAATAAAGTCTCCGCAATCTTACCATCATATACAATATATTGATAAGCTGTATTTTTTACAGCATTCATTACTTTATTATAATATTCTTCATATTTATCTTTCCATTTTGTTTTTAGCGAATCACTATCTATATATACCTGGTTTAAAACAGTATCTACAACATCATATTCCTTCTTAGCATTTTTTGTTATTTGATACATAACATAGCTTCTAGACACTACAGCTTGTGCTTTTAATGCTTCTTCTTCAAAACTAACAGGCATTTCTCCTGCTACTACACCTATAATATAATCCTCTAAAGGAACTATATCTATTTTTCCCGACTCAGAACGTTTTATTCTAACCATAGTATTAGAAGTAAAAAGGAACTCCTTTTCTTCTAATTCAAAAAAATAAAAGATAATAACAGTCGGTATAACAACAAATAAAAAAGAAAAAAGTAGTACTTTCTTCATGGATTTCCTCCTTTTGAAACATACTACTATATTAATCTTGTTTGAAGTACAAAATCATAGAAAAAGTTTACTACTAAATAGTCAAGAGAAAAGCTGACAATTAAATAGAATATTCTTATTTGTAAAACTCTTCCTTGTCTAAATAATTGTTCTATTTTTACAGCTTCTAAAGACCATATAACAATTGGTAGTGTAACAATATATAACGCTAATTTAAACATGATAATGGTCAATTAACCCAATTCTACGATCATGTCTTTCTTCTTTTGGATGCTCTGTTTCTAAAAATACTTTTAAAATCTCTTTTAATTCACCCATTGGAAGTCTAGAACCTACTGCGATTACATTAGCATCATTATCAATTCTAGTTACTTTTGCTTCCCATGTATCATTTACTTTCGCACATCTAATACCTGGCACTTTATTGCATGCAATACTCATTCCAATTCCACTACCACAAATTAAAACACCAAAATCTACTTCTTTATTTACTACTGCTTCTCCTACTTTAAATGCATAATTAGGATAATCTACAGATTCTGAACTATCTGTTCCATAATTAATTACAGTATATCCTAATTCTTCTAAATATTTTGTCAATTCTTGTTTGATTTCTACTCCTCTATGGTCTGTTGCAATTCCTATTTTCATATTTCACCTCTTTATTTATTATAACATCATTTTTTACGTCTCCATATAGATTGTAATAATTCTTTTCCAATAACAGTTTGAAATGTATGTGTCAAATAAGTAGAACCAAAATAAATAATGGCACCTACAATCGCATAAATAATCGTTATTACAATAGACATTCCTCTACCATATCCTGTAATTGGAATAAAATAACTTAATCCAGAAAGCACTAAAAACATCAAGAAACAACATAAAAGAATATAACCTAAATGTTTAAATGTTTTCTTATAAGAAATATGGATTGTTTTCTTAATATCACATAAACTAATACAAATTGTAATAGAATAGCCTAACATCGTAGCTACTAAGTTACCATAGTAAATAGGAAGTCCTATTTTATGAAATAAAATCATAAATGGTACATTTAGTGCAGTATTAAAGAAAAATCCTACTAAAAGCGCAATATACATTTTTTTATATCTATTAAGAGATTGCATAATAACATTTACATTCGTAAAAACGCTACAGAAAACCGCTACAAAGATACTAACTGTAAACACCTTTGGGCCATAAAAGGATTTTCCATAAAAAATAGTCCAAACAGGTTCTGCTAAAAAAGATAATCCAACAGCCATGGGAATAGTAATATATAAAATAATTTGTAAAGTTTTATTAATTTTTCTTTTTACTTCTTCTGTATTTTTTGCAACTACATCACTGGTTAAACTTGGTAATAAACTAATAATAATACCATTCGCAATAGCCATAACAATAACATTTAATTTAGTTCCTAAAGTAGTTACAATATTCATAATAACCGAAGCGTCTGTTAACGTATAATTCGCTACATTCGTAAGTGTATTTACAACTGTAAACATATCTACTAATTGAAAAGAAGAACCTACTATTTCCATAACAATTAAGGGAATGGTATAACGAATAATTTTCTTAAATAAATATTTATTCGTAATCTCTTTTTCTTCCTCATGTTTAGGAGTAGATACCTCTTCTATTTGATTTTTTTTCTTTCGCAAATAGAAGAGTGCTGCTATCGCACTTATAGTTGCTCCAAATACAGAAACACCAACAGCAACTCCTAGAGAAGTATGAAAAACTTCCATACATAAATAAGAGCCTACTAAAATAACAATTACTCTCGCAACTTGTTCTACTACTTGGGAAATAGAAGAAGCTTGAATATATTTCATTCCTTGTAAATATCCACGAATCATGCTAATTAACGTTACAAAGAAAATGGCAGAGGCAGAAATACGGATAACAAAAGCAATCTCACAAATTAAATATTGCCCATTTAAAACATTTCCGTAAGCAATCAGCTCTGCTCCTAAAGTACGGGCAATAGGAGTATAATCATAAAAATTGATAATATATTTCGCTAAAATAGGTGCAAATAAAATTAACAAAAAGGTTGTAATAATAGAAGAAATAATCATGACCCTTCCAGCCAATTGATAAACTCTTCTTTTCGTATATTCATACCCTAAGGTATGATATTCACTAACCATTTTACTAATAGCTAATGGAAGTCCTATGGTAGATAAATTTAAAAATAATGCATAAATATTATATGAAGAACCATAAATAACACTACCATTTGGGCCTATAATAGAATAAAAAGGAATAACATATAATACTCCCAATATTTTCGTTATAATAAGACAGAAAGTCGCTACAAAAGCACCACGTAAAAAATTATCTTTCTTCATGCTTTTCATCCCTTTCTATCGTATCAATTATACTATTAATAGAAAAATAAAACAAGTTTCTTCCCTTTCTTATCATTTTCATGTATACTAATGTGGGGTGTTGGTATATGTATCAATTTGTAGAAGATTTAAAAGAATCTCAATATAAAAAATTTGTTCAAGAAAAAAAATTAAATCAGAAAAGAAATACAAACAAAGATTGTTTTTATATTGGTTTTGCCAAAGATAAAAAACTAATTGCATGTGCAAGAATATTCATTTTAATAGAAAATCAAAAAAGAATTCTTTACATACCACTTGGAATTCAAACCATTATAGAAGATAGCGATTTTTATCTTTTTGTGAAAAAATATTTAATCATTACGGCTAAGAAATATCATGCACAAATTATTAAAGTGTATTCCCAAGAAAACGAAAATTTATTAGAAATTGGATTTAAATTGACTAAAAAAAGTGGAGATTCTTATTTACCATTAAAAAAAGAAAAAGCTTACAGTCTACCTACTTACTTAAAAATTGTAGAAATGAATTCTGAGCGGAAAAGAAGAAAGCTAAAAGAAATTAAAAGAAATAATAATGATTTATTTTTGTTTAACAATGTTACATTCTTTACTTTACAATTAGACTTATATGCTTACTTAGATACCTTAAAAGATCTAGTAGAAAAAAAATTAATTGAAAAAATTATGGAAGAAAATGGCGATAGCATTATTTTAGAAAGTGCGAGTATAGAATTTTTTAATGAAGAAGAAGCTCAACTAATTGAATTAGAGGAATATTCTACTTTATTACAGGAAAAAAGGAAAAATCTATTTTTTCAAAAACTAAAAGAAGAACTACTAAATAAAGGAATTCACAAATTATTTTTTCAAAATTCTAAAAACAACGCATTTCCTTTAACACAAGATATCATATTAGAATATTTTTTAACATTATAAAAAGAGGATTTATTCATCCTCTTTTTCTTTTAGTTCATCAAGCAATTCTTCTCTTTCCATTTTTGCATAGCCTTTAATTTTCTTTTCTTTTGCTAATTCTCTTAAATCCTCTAAAGATAAATCGTCTATAGAAGCTTCTTTAAAATCACTTTTATCAACTTCATTATCTAAATCTGGCATGCATCCATGCTCCACTAAATACTCAATTTGCTCTTTTGTAATTGTCTCATACTCCAATAAAGTATTAGCAATTAAATCTAGTAAATCTTTATTATCAGAAATAATTTGTTTCGTTTTTTCATAACATTCATTAATAATTTTACGTTGCTCTTGGTCAATTTCAAAAGCAACTTGACTTGAGAAATTTCTACTCTTATTATAATCTCTTCCCAAGAATACACTAGATTCTTGATGTTCAAATTGAACAGGTCCTAAATCACTCATACCATATTCTGTAACCATCGCACGGGCGATTTTCGTAGCCTTTTCAAAGTCATTATGAGCACCTGTTGTTACTTCATTAAAGATTAATTCTTCTGCTACACGTCCACCAAGTAAACCACTAATTGTTTCTAATAATTCATTCTTTGTAGATAAGAAAGTTTCCTCTCTTGGTAACATTAAATTATATCCACCAGCTGTTCCTCTTGGAATAATCGTTATTTTCTGTACTTCATTAGCACCCTCTAACTTAATTCCAACAACAGCATGACCTGCTTCATGATAAGCAACCACTCTTTTTTCTTTTTCTGTATACTTTTTAGTAATTTTAGCTGGCCCCATTAACACACGGTCATGTGCTTCATCAATTTCAGCCATTGTAATTGCTTCCTTATTTCTTCTTACAGTAAGTAATGCTGCTTCATTTAATAAGTTTTCTAAATCTGCTCCACTAAAACCTACAGTACGTTTTGCTATATTTTCCAATTTAATACCTTTTGCAAAAGTTTTTCCCTTAGCATGAACAGCTAATATTTCTTCTCTTCCTTTTACATCTGGTAAATTAACAGTAACTTGTCTATCAAAACGTCCTGGACGTAATAATGCTGGGTCTAATACATCAGGTCTATTTGTTGCTGCTATAACAATGATTCCTTCGTTTTCTCCAAAACCATCCATCTCAGTAAGTAATTGATTTAATGTTTGTTCACGCTCATCGTGTCCTCCCCCTAAACCAGCACCTCTTTGACGTCCAACGGCATCGATTTCATCAATAAAGATTAAACATGGTGCATTGTGTTTTGCTTGTTTAAACATATCTCTTACACGGGAAGCACCTACACCAACAAATAATTCTACGAAATCAGAACCACTAATATAGTAGAATGGTACATTAGCTTCTCCGGCTACAGCTCTTGCTAATAATGTCTTACCAGTTCCTGGAGGACCTACAAGCAATACACCTTTTGGAATTCTAGCCCCCATCTTTTGAAACTTCTTTGGTGACTTTAAGAATTCAATTAACTCTGCTACTTCTTCTTTTTCTTCTGTTAGTCCAGCAACATCGTTAAAAGTAACTTTCTTTCTATCATCATTCAAACGGGCTCTACTTTTTCCAAAATCCATAGATTTATTAGCGCTTCCCATTTGTTTAGAAAGGAAATAAATTCCAACACCTACCAATAATACAATTGGCAAAACATTTACTAATAATGCAAGTAATAAACTAGATTCTGGATCTTTAGTAGTTGCTACGTTAAATCCATATTCATCTCTACCAGCATATAATTCTTTAATAGTAGAATCTGTTAAAGGTGCTTTTACATAATAAGACTCGTTCTTATTATATCCCTCTAACTGCCCAGTTAATTCATAAACACTAGCACTGCTAGAAGGTGTAATAGTAACATCCTTTACTTTACCTTCTTCCATTACTTGAATAAATTCACTGTAGGATAATGTATTTACTTTCGTATTTAATACATTAATAAAATACATAACCCCTATAATTACAATGAATAAAAATAAATATGATAATGCACTTCTTTTAACTGCTTTTTTATTCATAAAAAACTCCCTTCTTTAATAGTACTTTAGTATTATATCATAAATTCCAGTTTTTTTCCTATCAAATTGCGATTTTTTTAGGCCTGGAAGCCAAATTATTTGTCCGCTATTATCGACAACCACAGGCCAAGTATTACGCTCTAATAATGGAATTTTTTCATTTGTAAAAATATCCCCTATTTTTTTATGCCCTTGCATATTTTTAATAGTCATTTTATCACCAGAACAATAATTTCTAACAAATAGCGGTAAAGATAACATCGAACTATCCAAATAAGTTACAAAATTACTAGTATCATCACTTTCTTTTACCATTTCTAAACGATGAGTATTTGGTAGTTCTACTACTTTTTCAATAGGATATTGATAAGAATTATTTTCCTCCTGATTTTCAAATAGAATTTCATTATAACCTTTAATCACTTTATAATTATCAGGAAAATCAAGAGAAGTATTTACTACTCCATCCTTTATAAAATTCCATAAAATATATAGATGATTCTTGGTAATTTTCATAATGTTCTCTTGATAAATTTGAAATAAATATCTTTTTAATATTTCTTTTTGAAGAAATTCTTCTTCCTTCAATAAAGCAATCCAATTTAATTTTCCATCTATGACAATTTGATTATATTTTTTTTCTACTACTTTTTCAATATAATTCAATACTTCTTGTAATTCTTCGCTACATTCTAAAAATTTTAAATGAACCTTTTTATTTTCTGCTTTTAAAAAAGGCAATAAATTTTTTCTATAACGATTTCTTGTATAATGATTATCTTGGTTACTACTATCTTCTACAAAAGGTATATGATTATCTTTTACATATTGATAAATATCTTCTTTTGTGGCATACAAAAGAGGCCTTACAATAGTATAAAAACTTCTTTTACTACTTTTAGATATTCCACTAATTCCTTTTAAAGAAGATCCTCTTACTATTCTCATCATCATTGTTTCAATTAAATCATCACCATGATGTGCTGTAAATAAATAAGAAGATTGATATTTTTCTAAAATATGCTCAAAAAACTGGTATCTTTTTTCACGAGCAATACTTTCTGTAAATTTATCTTCATAAATTAGCTTAGTAGTTTCAAATAAAAGATGATTTTCTTCACAATATTTTTTTACAAAAATTTGCTCTGAATCACTCTCTTTTCTAAGATTGTGGTGAATA
This sequence comes from uncultured Bacilli bacterium, assembly GCA_910584165.1. GTDB lineage: Bacteria > Bacillota_I > Bacilli_A > RF39 > UBA660 > UBA5578. The sequence goes on from CAJTZU010000002.1 coordinate 92,677, forward strand.
TGAACGCAGACAATTTGACAAGAGGAATTTTGACAATAATTCTTTAACATCTGTAATAAGGCCATAGAGTCTGCACCACCAGAAACTCCAATTACCAAATAAGAATTATTTTCTAAATCAATATTCTCTTTAAAAAATGAATAAACTTCATTCATATAACCACCAATGCTATTGTAATATAAAAAAGCTTTTTATACAAGAAAAAGTAAGATACAAAATCTTACTTTTATCTTGTTGCTGTATATTTTTTTCCTTTCATGAAAACAATAGAGTCTTTTAATAATGCATAATTACCCATTGTAATGGAAATTTCATTTTCCCTACCATTATTTTGTGCAGTAAATGGTTCCATAATAGCTGTAACTTGATTTGTAATGTCTACACCGTTTTGGTAAATTTTAATAGTGTATCCCATTAATTCACCAGTCTCTGTACGGAATTCTTTTACTTGGAATGTATAGTTATCTGTTACTGTTAAGAAGTAGGATGCAACTTTATTATTAGAAGTAGTAGCACGAATTTCAGTCACACCTTCTCCACGAATTGTAATAGTTCCTTTTGCATCTACAATTGCTACATTCGGATTAGTACTACTCCATCTAACACTTGTATCTGTGGCATTCTCTGGGCTAATAGTAGCCACTAAAGTAATAGAGCCATACGCAGTTGTTACAGTATCGGAATCTCTATCTAATTCGATTTTTGTTACTTCTACTTTTTGATCTGTTACGATTAAACGGATATCAGAAGATTTTTCTCCATCAACTGTTGTAGCACGAATAGTTGATGAACCTGGCTTAAGAGCCGTTATTACACCATCTTTTACAGTGGCAACATTTTCATTCGTACTTAACCAAGTTACCTTTTTATTGGAAGCACGACTCGGTTTTACAATTGCTTCTACTTTGGTAGTACTTCCCTTTACCAAACTTAATCTAGTAGCACTTAATGTTAATCCAGTTACAGGAATTGTTCCACCCTCTGTCAAATCTTTTAAATGAGGGTCTTTAGGATCTAATACTTCCACCGTAAATCTTTTACTATCGCTATTTAAAGCTTTATCTACTACTGAAACTCTAACTTGATAACTTCCTATTTCAGTGGTATCAATAAAGCTTGGTTCAAATTGAACTTTTCCTCTAATTCCAGAAGTACTGTCCTTTACCTTATATTTATTATCAAAAGTAAAAGGAGTTCCCTGTGCTACATAAAAGATATCATCTACTTCGATTTCTGGATTATCTTTATCTATATTTTCAACACGATATGGTACTACTTTCGATTTTCTACCATTATTTGTTTTCAACATAATTTGTAATTCTTGATTATCGGAAGCTGTAAATTGATTACTAGACTGCCAATTTTTTCCACCATCAAAAGAATAACTATCAATTTTAATATCTTTATTTTGATAATCTACAGACACCACAACATCTTCTGATGTCCAATATTCATTATCCAATGTAATGGAAATTAAGTCTGTTTTCAAGACAATATATGCTTCTTGGTAGTAAATATAAAATATAAAACCACCTACTAAAGTCATCAAGAAAAATATAACAGAATAAAATATATTTTTTCGCATAGCCATCACCCATTTTTACTATGTACATAATATCATAGAAGTATGCGAAAGTCAACGAAGCACCTACTTACCAATTGATTTTTTCAATATGATTTTGCTCTAAAAAATAATTGATTTTACTAAACGGTTTACTTCCAAAAAAGCCTCTATTTGCTGATAGAGGAGAAGGATGAACAGACTCTATAATAGGATGCCTTTTATTTGTAATTAATTCCTTTTTACTACGTGCAAAACTTCCCCATAATACAAAAATTACTGGTTTTTCTCTTTCATTTAATAAGGTAATAATAGCATCTGTAAAATTTTCCCATCCTCTATTTTTATGAGATAAAGGCTTATCCTTTTCTACTGTCATAATAGAATTTAATAATAAAACACCTTGTTTAGCCCAATCTGTTAAGTCACTTTCTTCTCTTACAATACCTAAATCACTTTCTAATTCTTTAAATATATTTTGTAAAGAAGGCGGCCTTCTAACATTATTATGAACAGAAAATGAAAGTCCATTTGCTTCTCCTAAACCATGATAAGGATCTTGCCCTAAAATAACGACTTTTACTTCATCATAATCTGTAAATCTTAAGGCATCAAAAATGTTTTTATAAGGAGGAAAAATAGTTTTCATTTGATACTCCTTTTTTACAAATATCCCTAAATTTTTAAAATATTCTTTTTTCATTTCGGACGCTAATACTTCATCCCATTTTTTATTAATCATCGTTCTCTCCTATACATTCTAATTTATCTTTTCTTCCATTACAAATATAGTTTTTATACTCTATATCATCTGCATAAACCATATTATCCGCCCCAATACAAATAGAGCCAATCGCACTACTTTCTATATCAGAAGCAGGGATACAATTATTTTCATACCCCATAGTCCACCTTATTTCTGCCTCCTCTAGCATTTTAGAAACTTGTAATTTAATTGTAGCTTTTTTACTTTCTTTTATCGTATCTGTCGTCTCTTTTAAAGGTTCTTTTTTCTCACTGCATCCTAATATTAAAAGACAATAGCAAAGAATTAATACTTTTTTCATGATAACTCTCCTAACTCATTTGCAATCTCTATGAAAAGTTCTAAAGATAATGCTTCCGCTCTTACATTCAAATCCATTTGATGTCTACTCAACACCCTCTCTACTTTTTCTAATGGATAATTTTTTAAATTATTACGCAAATTTTTTCTTTTTTGAACAAAACTATCTCTTACTAATTTAAAAAATAAATCTTTATCTTTTACACATATTTCTTTTTCTTTCTTTTTAAATTCTACAATAATACTATCTACATTAGGTTTTGGTAAAAAAACATTTCGGCTAACGTCCATTAGCTTTGATATCTCAAAATAACAATTTAGAAAAACAGTTAAGGAATTATAATCTTTAGAACCTGGTTTTGCTTTAAAGCGGTCTCCTACTTCTTTTTGTACCATTACTACTATTTTATCAACAGGAATTTTATCACTAATTATTTTCATAATAATAGGTGTTGTTATATAGTATGGTAAATTAGCAATTACATATAATTTCTCATAATGATACTGTTTTAAATCTTTTAATACATCTGCTTCTAAAAAATCTTTATAAATAATATCTACATTATGAATAGATGATAAATTTGATTCTAATACATCTTTTAAAGTAGTATCTATTTCATAACATAATACTTGATTAGCAGATAAGGCTAATTTATAGGTTAAAGAGCCAGCACCTGGACCTATTTCTATTACTAAAGTATCTTTATCAATTCTAGATTTATCTACTATATTATTAATAATATTTTCATCTACTATAAAGTTTTGACCAAACTTCTTTTTTAATTTAAAATTATTTTGTTCTAACTTATCCTGCATTTTTTTAGGAGAATATTCCATAAAATCACCAATATTATTATACAAGAAAAAAGATGGAATTACCAACCCCATCTTTGTACACTAAATTTTGTATTTTTACTACCCGTTTTTGTTCCTTTGGAATCATCTTGATATACGAACGCTAAATCCATCCATATTTGTCCTTGTCTATATGCCTTTCGCATAGAGCCACCTGTATCTAATACAACAGCATAAAAAGGATCGATTTGACCATTATCTACTAATATCATTGTTCCACAAGGAAAGCCACTTAAATCCGCTGCTAAAATACGTACTTTTCCATAATCAGAATCTTGATAGTACATACCATTTTTTACTAAACTAAATTTCGCTCCTGATTCTGTCTTACAAGCAACAGTTCCTGTTTTACTACATCCTGCACAGTCAGAACCATAAGTAGTAAGCCTTCCAACATATTCACCATTTCTTGCTGTTCCTACTTCTACTACCTTTGTAACAGGATTTCGTAATATTTTCTTTAATCCATTATCATAAGTATAACTTAAACCATCTTCTCCTTCTACTAAGGTAACTTGTTCAGCATTCTTAGATTTAGAAGAATTATACACATATTCTATTGGATAAGGAATTACTTCATTTACTACTGAAACAGTCTTGGTATAACTTGTATTTTCTACATCTATTTCTTTTTCTTGATAAGCACCTAGTCCTAAAAAAGATACTAAAGATACTGCTAAAACAGACAACCAATTACCAATTAACTTCAGCAAATAGATTTCCATAAGGTCACCTCATTAATGCTCTAAAGCTAACGAAATTGTATCATAAAGAAATAGGCAAGTCAAATTGAGAGATAGCATTCTGTGCGGTCTCTTCTATTACTTTTTCTTTACTAATTTTCTTTATTTCTGCTATTTTTGAAGCTACTATTTCTGTATAACTAGGTTCATTTTTCTTACCTCTAAAAGGTTCTGGAGTTAAATAAGGACTATCTGTTTCTAATAATAGATAAGATAGTGGAATCTCACGTACTACCTCCTTTAATTTTTCACCATTTTTAAAAGTTACAACGCCACCTATTCCAAATTTAATATTTAAAGAAAGAAAACGTCTTGCCATTTCTATACTAGAGCCATAGCAATGCAAAATATATTTTACATCTGGATATTTCATCATTAATTCATAGGTATCTAAAATAGCATCTCTACTATGTACAACGACAGCCTTATTATATTTTTTTGCAAGAACTATCTGTTTTTCAAATAGTTCTTTTTGTTTTTCTTTAGAGGATTCATCATAATGATAATCAAGACCTACTTCTCCTATTCCTACTATTTTAGAATCTTGAATATGTTCTTCTATCCATTTTAAATCTTCTTCCTGATAGTTATCAACAAACTCAGGATGAATTCCAATTACTCCATAAATAGATTTATTTTTATTTATTATTTCTAATACTTCCTTATTAGAATCTCTATCACATCCTGCTGTTATCATAATACCAGGCATTCTTTGAATAACTTCGTCCATATTTTCATAATATTGTTTTTCTAAATGACAATGTGTATCTATAAGCATATAATCACCAAAAAACATTATACCACAAGATAAAGATTCTAACTATTCCTCTTTATTTTTTCTTCCCAATTTATAATAAAGAATATAAGAAATTACTACTAAAAAATATAAAATATCTGTAATTTGATAACTAACTACAAAACTACAAAATACTAAAATCGATACAAAAGATAGTAATAAAACTGTTTCTTTTGATACATTTTGTTCTTTTGTTTTCATATTCTTTCTCCTCACAAAAAAGAGTATATCATATAGATATCCTCTTTGTTATAAAAAGTTATCGACAAAGTTAGTCATTTTACGGTATTTTACAAAAATACTTTTATTTTAAATAAACTCCTTCTGTAGCAGAAATTGTATAATCTCCTTTTTTATTGCGAATTAAATCATCATAAAGTTTTTCCACATTTTCATAACCAAGAATACAATTATTCCTATCACCATAAGCACAACCTGTTGGAACTCTTACAAAACCTGGAATATTAGAAATAACGTCATTATCTATTAACTCTAAATTACTATACATTACAGAAGCATAAACAGAAATGTTTTTTCCATTCACAATATAAGTTGCTGTAAAAACATCGTGTAATTGGTTAGTATCTAAATTTTTATGCTTTAAAAAATAAGTTCCATAATATTTCCATTCTGGTGATTTTATATCACTAATAGAAAGAATTGGCTGTTCTTCTAATTTATTAAGAGAAGCCTTATGAATTTCTTCTAGTTGAGCCTTCGTAATTTCTGATAAATCTTTTATACTTTTATCTTCTGGCATTTCAACAGGAAAATCAATAGCTTCATTGTCAATGGAAGAAATAGTTTCTTTTCCAAAATTCAAAATTTTAAAAAATATAAGCGTAAACATTAACATAACTATAATACCTACTAATAAAATAAAAAACAAAACACTATTAAATATTTTTATACCGCTTTTTACTATATGTAATTGAATTTCATCACTACTTAGATTATCTTTTTCTACTAACATTTCTTGTTTACAATATTCACAAGTTATTTTTTTATCTCCCTCTGATACCGATAAACTTGCCCCACAATTTGGACATTTTTTACTTATAATTTTCATATATTCACCTTAATCCTAACGATTTGTTTTTTCTATATAAAGATTTTCTGTACTTGAAACAATATATTGATTCGTTTCATTACGAATAACTTTATTATAAAAGTCTTCATTACTCTCATATCCTAAAACAGAAGTATGAGGACAAAATACCTTTCCACGATAAGGAATCAATAGTATTTTTTCATCTGTCAATTCTAAAGGAGAATATTCTACCCCTGCATAACCTTTTACGACTGCTCCTTCTATTATATATTCTTTTACATACATATCATAAATTTTATTTTGATTATTATTCTCTTTATGTCTTAAAAAATATTGTCCAATAAATTGCCATTCAGTTTGCTCAACATTTTCCTTCTTCATCTTACTTAATTCTTCTAATGATTTATTAGAAATTTGTTTTTGAGATTCTTTATCAATCTGGGATAACTCTGTAATATATTGTTTTTCTGGGATAAAAAAATCCTCTTTTTGTTTTGAATGATTCATACTTATTATTAAGAAAAGAATAATAATTCCCACTACAACTAAAGCAAAAAAGATTCCTATTAACTTACTTACTGTTGTTTGATAATATTTTCCTTTATAATAATTTTCTACACTTAATATGTAATCTTCATTGGCTTTATTTTTATTTTTTCTTGCTATAGATATTTCCTGTTTACAATATTGACAAATAGTTTTTTTATCCTCCTCAGAAAACTTCAAAGGGGCTCCACAATGAGGACAACTTTTTTGAATAATTTTCATGTTTACCACCTACTTATTTTTCTAAGTATAATCCTGTTGTACCAGAAATTATATACTTATCTTGTTGCTTTCTAAGAACTTTATTATAAATTTCTTCGTCTGATTCATACCCTTTTAAATAATAACCAGGTTTATTGTCAATATAAGTAAACGGTGCATTAACTTTTCCTGAAAAGGAATTTAAAACGATATTATCACTTGATAATTCTAAATTCATATATTCTAAAAAAGCATAACCTTCTATTTTTTTATTTTCAACTGTATAAGATTTTTTGTAAACATCATAAAGTTTATTAATACCCTCATATTCATTTCTATTAGAATCTTTAGAACTTAATAGATACATTCCTACATATTCCCATTCTGTTTCAGTAGAACCTTGCGGTAAATATGTTTTTTCACTATTAAGTTTTTTCTCTGTTTCTTTGTGAAATAATTCTAATGATTTATCATCTATTTGTGAAATATCTGTTACATACGTTTTTTCTGGGATATTAGAAGTAGAATTACTATTACTTTTCTCTATTTTTTTTACAATATCACCACTTACTGAGATAATTAAACCACCAATAAAAAGAACTGCTATTAAAACAGAAACAATAATTGCAATATTTTTACTACTCATCTTTGATTTATTATCATAATATTTTGATACATGCAAACAAAAATCGGTACTATCAAAATCTTTATTATTTTCTTCCCTTTCAATCAATAATTTCTGTTTACAATATTCACAAGTCACTTCAGTTGCTTGTGAATCAATCGATAAACTCGCTCCACAACTTGGGCATTTTTTTTGTACTAATTTCATAAACTCCTCCTACTATAAATTTATTATATCACACAAAATTTTCAAAAAAAAGAACTACTTTTGTAGCTCTTCTAAAAATTTTTCTTTATCAATACGAGCAAATAATGCTTCTGGGTTATTTAATTCTTTTCCACTTTCTAGTCCACCGAATTCTTTTATACTTTCAAAATCAATTTTATCTGTATTTAATTGGCTATAAATCTTTTCTGCTGTTTCTGGTAAGAATGAATGAAGTAATACTGCACCTATTCTAATAGATTCTAACAAGTTATAAATAACGGTCTTTAATCTTTCTGTATTTCCTTCTTTAGCAAGTGTCCAAGGGCAAGTCTCATCAATATATTTATTGCTTCTTCTAAATATTTCAAACACGTGGTCAATTGCTTCTGCTACTTTTAAAGATTCCATAGCATTACTAGTAGCATAAATAGATTCTTTCACAACATTTTTTAAATCTACATCTAATTCTTCTTCAGTACCGATAGATGGAACAATACCATCAAAATATTTTTTAGCCATTGAAATTGTTCTATTAACTAAATTTCCTAAGATGTTTGCTAAATCAGAATTATATCTTTCAATCATTAATTCATAAGTTAAGTTTCCATCATTCGCAAAAGGAATTTCATGAAGCACATAGAAACGCACTGCATCTACTCCAAAAAGCTCTGCTAAATCATCGGCGTATACGGCATTACCCCTACTTTTTCCTATCTTATCATTATTGGTAAGTAACCATGGATGACCAAATACTTGCTTTGGTAACTCTAAATCTAATGACCATAGGAAACATGGCCAATAAATGGTATGGAAACGAATAATATCTTTTCCAATTAAATGTAAGTCTGCTGGCCAATACTTTTTAAAATTATCAGTTGGATTTTCTGTATCGTAACCTATCTCAGTAATATAATTTGTTAGAGCATCTAACCATACATAAACAACATGTTTAGGATCAAAATCTACTGGAATTCCCCAACTAAATGATGTTCTAGATACACATAAATCTTGTAATCCTGGTTTAATAAAATTATTAAGCATTTCGTTCTTACGAGATTCTGGTTGAATAAATTCTGGATGAGCTTCTATATATTCTACTAATCTATCTTGATATTTTGATAGTTTAAAGAAATAAGCTTCCTCACTTTTTTCTTCTACTTCTCTTCCACAATCTGGACATTTTCCATCTACTAGTTGAGATTCTGTCCAAAAAGACTCACAAGGGGTACAATATAAACCTTTATATTCTCCCTTATAAATATCTCCTTTATCATACATTTTCTTAAATATCTTTTGAACTTTTTCTTCATGTTCTTTATTAGTTGTTCTAATAAAATAATCATAACTTGTATTCATTTTATCCCAAATCTCTTTGATTTGAGTTGCTACTTTATCAACATATTCTTTTGGGCTTACCCCTGCATCTTTAGCCTTTAATTCAATCTTTTCACCATGCTCATCTGTTCCTGTTTGGAAATAAACATCGTATCCTTGTGCTCTTTTAAAACGTGCTATCGCGTCTGCTAAAATAATTTCATAAGTATTTCCAATATGTGGTTTTCCTGATGTATAAGCAATTGCTGTTGATATATAATATTTTTCTTTCATAATATCTCCTCCTAATAATCTGATTCTCTATCTATAAAATCATTTTCTTCATTATCTACTACTAAATATTTTATGAATATTCCCTGACACATGCCATCTCCTTTTTTAACGATATAATCTTCTGTTCCTTCATTTTGAATACATATCCACATGTGTCCATTATTATTCTTGTTATTATAATAGTCGGCATCAATTACCCCTACTTGGTTGCACATTCGAACGTTATACTTAAATCCCATGCTACTTCTATCTACCAGTAATAAAGCATCATCTGGTTCCATTGCAGCCTTTACCCCTGTTGGAATTTTTTTTATTTCTCCAGGTTTCAAAGTATAATCAAATAATGCATAAAAATCATACGCTGCTGCATATTTTGTTTCTCTTTTGGGCAAAGAATATTCTTCATATAACTCTTTATCATCAGCTATATCTTTCTTGAATTGCTCAAATGTAATTTTTTCAAACTTTCTCATACTATCACTCCTTTTAGTAATAAAAAAATCACATCCTACTATAAGGACGTGATTCACGCGGTACCACCTTAATTTATAAATTAATATTTATACACTCAAAGCCTTAACGCGGCACACGTTTTATACTTTCCTATAAAAAGCTCCAGACCCATTCGAAATAACTTCCATTTCCTTGCTCTCACCTAACCAAGGTCTCTTTAAAATATCCATTATTTTTCTTTCCTTCTTCGCCTTTGAATGGCTTCATTATAACACACTATCTAACTTTCTTCAAGATACATTCTTAAAAAAGAAGTTATAAAAGAAAGAAATTCTCTAGCTTTCTCTTCTTTCGAAAATAAAACAAATCTTCCTACTTCTCTATCATCCAATAAAATTGGTAAAGAAATACATTCTTCCTCTTTTAATTTTTTTTCTAATTTCTTTTTAGAAAGAGCTGTTGGATATCTCAATATTTCATAATCTTCTAATAGTAAACCTTCCATGTGATAACATTCATAAAGAGAATTTAATAATACTTCTGCTAAAAAGCCAATTTCTCGAATACTAGAGTACTTAGAGATAGAAATATTGTCTGAATCACAGGATAGTTCTAATAAATCTCCATTATGAATATCCATTTGCTTTCTTACATCTTTGGGAAGCACTAATCTTCCCAATTCGTCTATTTTTCTAATAATTGTATTTTTACCTTTCTGCATAAAAGCTCCCTTCTAATAGTAGTTTGTTTCTTTCAATTTGAATTATACTTTGAAAATAGAAGAATTGTATGTTATAATCGTATAATGCACAAAAAGAGGAGTGATTATATGAAATCAATGAAAGAACAACCTACCTATGTATTTGGTCATAAAAAACCTGATACAGATAGTGTTTGCAGCGCAATCTCTCTTGCTTACTTAAAAAATGCATTGGGCACTAAATCTATTCCTACCATTTTAGGAACTTTAAATACGGAAACCAAATTTGTTTTAAAATATTTTCAAGAAAAAGAGCCTAGATATTTGAATGATGTTAAATTACAAATTAGAGATATTGATTATGGTAGAAATCTTTATTGTGATAGGCATGAATCTCTATATAATACAATTTCCTACATGAGAAAAAATCATTTAAGCTCTATTCCTATCGTAGATGATAAAAGAAAATTTTTAGGGCTTCTTTCTATGAAGGATATTACAAATGAATTAATTAGTTGGGACTATGATGTTATCAATACTTCCTTTGATAATATATTACATACATTAGAAGCAGAAATTGTTTTAAAATTTGATGAAGAAATAACAGGAAATGTTATGGTTGCATCCTTCAGAAGTACTACCTTTATTAAAGATATTGAATTAGATAGTAATTCTATTTTAATTGTTGGAGATAGACATAGTATTATTGAATACGCTGTTGAAAGAGGCGTAAAAATGCTGATAGTAACAGGAAGTAATGACATTAAACCAGAGCATGTTGAAATTGCCAGAAAAAATCATGTTAATATTATTAAAACATTCTTAAGAACTTTTAACGTTGTTAAAGTTGTTGGTATGTGTAATTATGCAGAAACTTTAATGTGTGAAAAAAATATTGTATCTGTTCAAGAAAAAGATTATGTAAATACTTTTTCAGACTTAACTAATAAACTTCGATATAAAGTTTTCCCAGTATTGGATCAAGATAAAACTTGTTTAGGGGTTATTCAATTAGCAGATTTAGTAAATAAGCATCGAAAAAAAGTTATTTTAGTTGACCATAATGAAAGAGAACAAAGTGTTGACGGATTAGAAGAAGCGGAAATTGTAGAAATTGTTGACCATCATAAAATTGGTACAATTGGTACTACTCAACCAATTAATTTTAGAAATATGACAGTTGGTTGTACGGCCAGTATCATTTACCTTCTATTTAAAGAAAACAAAGTAGATATTCCTAAAAATATTGCAGGTCTTATGTTATCTGCTATCATTTCTGATACTTTATTATTTCGTTCTCCTACTGCTACGGAATTAGATAAAGAAATAGCTTTCAATTTATCACAAATTGCAGAAGTAAATCTTGAAGAATATGGTTATGAAATGCTAAAAAGTGGCTCTTCTTTAGAAGGCAAATCTATTGAGGACATTTTATTTACTGATTTAAAAACCTATGCATTAGATGATTCTAAATGTGGAGTTGCTCAAATTAATACATTAAATATTGAAGAAATTGAAAAACAAAAAGAAGAATTATGTTCTCTGATTGAGCAAACTTCAAAAGAACAGAATTATCAAAATCTATTATTACTGGCAACAGATATCATTAAAGAGGGTTCTTATATCTATTATAATGAAGCAAGTAAAAATATGATTATGAAAGCATTTGGTGTAGAAAACTTATCACAGGGTTACTTCTTACCTAATATTGTTTCACGTAAAAAACAAATTATGCCTATTATTTTAGATATTTTAGAAAATAAATAACTTCATAGAGGTTATTTATTTTTGTAAAATTTTGTCTAATTAATCATTGTTAATTAATTTAAGGTTGATACTTTTTTCCTTATATGCTACTTTTAAATTGGTGAGAATATGAATGAAAATAATAATATAAATCTTGTACCTAATCAAAATGGATATCCTCCAAAAAAGAAAAGTCCAATACTTGTAATTGTACTCATTGGAATCATTTTAATAGCTGTAATTACAATTGTTGCTTTCTTACTTTTAAATAATTCTGATAAGAAGGAATCTCCAAAAAGAAAAGAAAGTAATACAAATATGAATACAAACTCTAATACCAACTCCAATATAAAAACAAATTGGAGTGGTATCTATGAAAACAATGAAGGCACGATTACTATTTATCAAATCAACGAAGAGCTTCTCCATTTTGATTTAGCTTTAAATGGAGGAAATGCCAGCGGTTCTGCTAATATATCTGAAAATGTTGCTGAAGGAAAAATATTTTCTACTTATACCTTTACATGGAATAATGGAAAAATTGAATTTACCACGAATGATGAAGATTTAAAAGCTGGTTCTTTTACAAAAAAAGAAGACTATAGCAAAGAGCAATATTATAAAGATAATTATGGGGATCCTAGTTACTTAAATAGTTCTATTAATGGAGTCTTTAAAAAGGATGATAGTACAATTACTATTTATCAAACAAAAGAAAGCCAAGCCGAAATTTTAATATCACAAAAATTCTCTGTTTATTCGATGTCTATTCCTATCGTTAATGGTGCATTAAGCATAGAACAAGAAAGTTTTGGAGATATTGAAAAAATTAATATTACTTTTACAAATGATAGCATAACAGTAACTGCTTCTAGTAGTGATACAGATTCCTTATTAAACCGTATTAATGGTTCTTATAAAAAAGAGAAAAGTTATACTATGGATGATATTTTAAGCGAGAATAAACAATAATAAAAAACAGATATTCAATTGAATATCTGTTTTATTATAATTTTAAAGATTCCTTTAAAATCTTTAGTAAATCCATTAAATAATAAATATAATGTTTATCTAGGTTTACCGTATCTAATGTAATAATTAGTTCCTTATTTTTCATACCAAAGCGGAATTTACGAGTTAAGGAACAAACACGTAGGAATAACTCGTCTCCATTTACTTTTTCCGTTAATTCTCTTGGTATATGAACTTCAATAAAATTCTTTGTCTGAACAATTCTGTTGATAGATAATTCTTTCGCTTTATTTTCAAACAATTCTTCACGCATATAAATTAAAATATCTTCACTTAAAGTACCAAATCTATCTTCTAATTCTTGCTTGATTCTTTCAAAATCTTCTTCATTTTGAATCTTATTAATCATCTTATGAATTTCTATTTTCAAATCCTCTTCAGCAACATAATCATCATCAATAGAGGTAGCAACTTCTAATAATGGTTGTTCTGCTACAGACTCCTCTTCTTCCACCTTTTTGCCCTTTAATTTATTTACTTCGTCATTAAGCATTCGAATAAATAATTCTACCCCCACAGAATCTACAAATCCTGCTTGTTCACTACCTAAAATATCCCCTGCTCCACGAATCGATAAATCTCTCATCGCAATACTAAAGCCACTACCTAATTCGGTAAATTCCTTAATAACACTTAGTCTTTTTGTTGCTATGTCAGATAATACTTTTCCTTTATTATACATGAGATAACAGTAAGCAATTTTATTACTTCTGCCTACTCTACCACGAATTTGATATAGCTGAGATAAGCCAAATCTATCCGCATCTATAATAATTAACGTATTAACGCTTGGAATATCAATACCAGTTTCAATAATGGTTGTACAAAGAAGAATATCATACTCTCTTTCCATAAAATGAATCATAACATCTTCTAATTCTTTCTTATCCATTTGACCATGAGCACATACAATTCTTGCTTCTGGTACTAAAGACGCAATCTCTCTAGCTTTAGTTTCCATATCATCAATATGATTATAAAGAATAAATACTTGACCATTACGAGCCATTTCTTTATAAATAGCGTCCTTAATAATCTGCTTATTTTCTTCTAATACATAAGTTTGAACAGGATACCTATTCGTTGGTGGAGTCTCAATTAAAGATAGACTTCTAACCCCTGTCATAGACATTTGAAGAGTTCTTGGAATTGGGGTTGCTGAAAGCGTTAAAACATCAATATTCGCCTTATATTGCTTAATTTTCTCTTTATGTTTCACGCCAAACCTTTGCTCTTCATCTATAACTAAAAGTCCTAAATTCTTAAACTCAATATCTTCACTTAAAATTCTATGGGTACCAATTAATAAATCTACTTTTCCCTCTTTTAATCTCTCCAATACTTGTTTTTGTTTTTTAGGAGTTACAAAACGATTTAATAACTCTATTTCTACGGGAAAATTCTTAAATCTATCCATAGCATTATGATAATGTTGACTTGATAAAATAGTCGTAGGACAAAGAAAGGCTACTTGCTTTCCAGATAATATGGCTTTAAAAATAGCACGAAAGGCAACTTCTGTTTTTCCATATCCTACATCTCCGCATAATAATCTATCCATAGGATGCGTGCTTTCCATATCTTTTTTTATTTCTTCAATAACCCTTAATTGGTCGACTGTCTCATCATAAATAAACTCTTTTTCAAATTGAATTTGTTCTTCCTCATCTTTTTGAAAAGCAAATCCTACTGTACTTTCCCTTAATGCATATAACTGTAGTAAATCCGCAGCAATACTTTCTATCTTATTCTTTACTCTTAACTTTGTTTTTTGCCATTCTACGCCACCTAATTTGTTTAATTTAGGGGCTACGCCATCGGATGTCGAATACTTACTGATGAGTTCTAATTTCTCAACTGGAATATATAATTTATCTCCTGCTTTATATTCCAACATCAAATAGTCTTTTTTTAATCCATTCTTCATCAATGTCTTAATACCACAGTATCTACCAATACCATGGACATTATGAACAATATAATCTCCTATTTCTAATTTATTAATATCACGAACCTTACTACCCATCTTAAAGTTTGTTTTATAAGCATTACTAGATTCTTTTTGATTAAATATTTCTTTTTCACTAATAACAACATATTTTTTATAAATATATCCTTCTGATATTTTTACTAAAATAATATTAATTTTATTTTCAAAGATTTCATTTTCGTTGGTTAAAATGATTTTGTCATTTTCTAAATAATCTATTAATTTATTTGCTAAATACCTGCTACCTAAACAAATAACAACTGTATTTTTATCTTTTAAATATTGATTTAATCGTTTATTAATTTCAGCTGCATTTCCTTTAAAATTCTCAACTGGATAAGATTCATACTTTTCTACTTTTTTAGCTGTTTTTACTTCATTATCAAAATTAATAAGATAAAGAACATATGCAGGTACAGTAAAAGGAAACATATATGTGGTAGAAGCTGGTTCTTCATTATTTTTCTTATATTCTTCTACTTCTTCAAAGAGAATAGTAGCACTCGCTTCTATAGACTGATAATCATTGAAGACTACTAATGGATTATCTACGTATTCCCATAAATGAGCAGGAGTTATATAATTTGGTAAGTTCTTCTGCTTCTCCTCTATTTCTAAAGGCTTACCAATTAAAAACTCTGTATTAGGGGAAATAGAAACTTCCTTTTTAGGTACAATTGTCAATTGCGTTTCTACATTAAACTCACGAATACTTTCAATTGTATCTCCCCAATATTCAATACGAATCGGATTATCTGCACCTATTGGGAAAATATCAATAACATATCCACGAACAGCTATTTCTCCTGTCTTATTAACTAAAGTTTCTCTTGTATAACCAATAGAAAACAATTTATCTACAAGACTTTTAACAGCATAATCTTCATTTACTTTTAATGTAATATAACTATCTTTATAAATCTCTTTAGGAGGTAAAAAGCGGAGGTATCCCATTAAATTTGTTACAATAATACATTTTTCTTCTGTTATTTTTTTTAACGTTTCTAATCTAGATATTTTTAATTCTGGAGAGATTGCTAAAGCCTCGCTCGTTAAAAAATCATCCATTGGAAAGAAATAAACTGACTTTGTGTAATTTAGGAACTTTTGATAATAAAGATTTGCTTCGTATAAAGAAGAGCACACGAAAAGAACAGATTGCTCTTTACTTTCAAACTGTTTCGTAATATATTGTACTTTTAATTCTGGTGTTAAACCAGTAATACTGTCTTTTTCCTTTAAGACTTCTTCTTTTGTAAATATAGAAAACATGCTCATAAGTTCCTCCTTAAACGCCAAAAATGATAAATTTATCATTTACCATTATATTTATTCATTAAATTCTCAAATGTCATTTTTGGATAATCTTTAAAAATATCTACTATTTTATCTAAAGTTTTATCCATAAGATTTTTCTCTTCCCCAGAGAAATGACCTAGTACATAATCTTTAGTATCTCTTGTTTTATCATTAGAGATTCCAAATTTAATACGTTTATATTCCTTAGTTTGTAAGTGTTGCTCAATATTTTTAATACCATTATGACCACCACTACTACCCTGATACCTTAATCTATAAGTTCCTACACTCGTATCTAAATCATCATAAATGATTAGGATGTCAGATATTGGTATTTTAAAGAACTGAACATAATCTTTAATCACTTCTCCTGATAAATTCATATATTTCTGAGGTTTTAAAAGAATATATTTTTCTCCTTCATAATACCCTTCTGCATAAATTCCTTGAAATTTCTCTTTTTGAAATTCAACATTTAAAAATTTAGCAATTCTATCCAAAGCCATAAATCCTACATTATGTCTTGTATTTTCATATTCTTTACCAGGATTACCTAAACCTACTATTAATTTCATTTAGTACCTCCTACTTTTAAGTACTCCTCATAAACTTCACTTTTTTTCATATTACGCTCTTTTGCGACTTGTTTCATCGCATCCATCTTACTCATTCCATCTTCTAAATAGAGATTAACATGTTCAATAAGTGATAAATTAGAAAAATCTTCATTTTCTTTATTTCCCTCAACTACCAACACCATCTCCCCTTTTAAATCAAGGGATTGATTGAGAAAAGTGGAAATCGTTCCACGATAAATTTCTTCGTATTTTTTTGTTATTTCCCGGGAAATAGTCATTTTTCTATTATTTCCCAAAACTTTTGAGAGACTTTCTAAAGTCTCTTGTAAACGGTGCGGAGCCTCATAAAAAATCATCGTTGCTTTTTCATTTTTTAAAGCTTCTAATTCTTTTTCTCTTTTAGATTCCTTACTATTTAAAAAACCATAAAATAAAAATGGCATAGGCGCTAAACCTGACATAATAAGAGCAGGTATTAATGCTGTTGCACCTGGCAAGCCAACGACATTATACCCTTCTTCTATAACATATCGAGCAAGTTCATATCCAGGATCACTAATAACAGGTGTTCCCCTATCACTTACTAAACCAACACTTTTTCCTTGTTTTAAATACTCTAATACCTTTTCATGATTATGAGTTTCATTATGCTCATGATTCGGAATCAACTTCTTTTTTAATCCTAAATAATTTAAAAATAGACCTGTTTCACGTGTATCTTCACAAAAAACAACTTCTACTTCCTCTAATACTTTGACTGTCCTGTAAGTAATATCATCCATATTTCCAATAGGAGTTGGTATTAAATAAAGGGTTGGACTACCATCATAACTTTTCTGTGACATAAAATCACCTCTAATTCTCTTCAAAAAACTTTTTTACTTCTTCTGTATATTCTCCATCTTTCGTATGACTATACAAAGGATTCAATACTTTAAGACCAGTTTTTCCTAATTTTCTTCCTTCAATTAATAAAATATTGGCTTCTTCATCTGGATGGGGATAAACAAACTGTATTCTTTTAGGTTCTATATGATATTTTCTCATCAATTCTAAGATTTCTACTAAACGCTCTGGTCTATGGACAATTCCTAAAACACCATTAAAAGTAAGAAGTCTACTACTAATTTGCATTAATTGTTCTAAATTCAAATATACTTCATGCCTTGCGATGGTTTTATAAGTACTTTCATTTACATTAGAATCCTCCTTATATTTAAAATAAGGAGGATTACAAGTAATAATATCAAATGAGTTATCTTTAAAAGTTTTGGATACTTCGTTGATATCTCCTTCCATAATTTCTATTCTATCTTCTAAATGATTACAACTAACAGAATCGATAGCTAGAGAAGCTACTTCAGATTGTAGCTCAACTCCTATGATAGAAGCACCTGTTTTTGTAGATAAAATAAGGGGTATTGGAGCATTTCCACATCCAATATCTAATATCTTTTTAGCTTTCTTTGAAATTGTAATAAAATTCGGTAATAATACCGAATCTAACGAAAAATGAAACATACTTGTATCTTGATAAATATATAGGTCTTTATACCCTAATAAGTAGTTTTTAACCTTCATTCTTCTCTTTTTCCAATTCTACAATTCCAACGTCAGGAATATTTACACGATAAGTACCTTTTAAAATATCAATACTAATTACTTTTCCTTCCCCTTGTTCTGTTTGGACTTTCTTTCCTACTTTAGGCATACCTTGACGTAAGTCTTTATAACATTCATCCTCATATTTTAAGCAACATAAAAGTCTTCCACACACCCCATTGATTTTCGTTGGATTTAAAGCAATATTTTGATTTTTAGCCATATTGATAGAAACAGAATCAAAGTCTGATAAATACTTTGCACAACAAAGAGGTCTTCCACAACTTCCATAGCCACCTACTTCTTTGGCTTTATCACGAACACCAATTTGTCTTAATTCTATTCTAGTTTTATAGATAGTCGCTAAATCCTTAGCTAAAGAACGGAAGTCAACTCTTTCATCAGCCATAAAACGGAAGAACAATTGAGATCTATCTAATGTATAACTAGCATCAATAATATACATCTTTAATTTGTATTTATCAATTAAATCTCTACATTTTTTCAATGCCTTTTTAGCGTCTTCCCTATTCTTTTCGTTTTTCTTTAAATCTTTATCTGTAGCTTTCCTAATAATTCTAGAAAGTGCTGATTTTAATTTTTCATCTTCCATTTCAAATGGTTCTGTTGCAATATAGCCTAATTGTTCTCCTCTTTCTGTTTCTACGACAACAGGTTCTTTTAAAGTATATTCTTCATCTCCTGGAGAAAAGTGATAAACCTTACCATTTTCTTTATAATTTACACCAATTACACGAATCACTATTTCACCTCCATTAAATCTATTACTAGCTTGTCCATTAACATGGTAGCATTTACATTAAATTTTATCTTTTCACTGAGTTCTAAAAGTATCTCTAATTTCTTACAAATAAATAAGGTAGAATTGCTCTCAGATATTTTGTGTATATCATCCGCATACTCTTTAAAAAACTCTAAATCTTTTCCTAATAAGTGGTTCAAAACATCTTTATAATACAGTATAAACCACTGAAAAACAAGATATAACATTTTCTTATCATTAAACTTTTCTAGAAACGGCTTATTTTTATATATAATCGCCTGGTAACCGTTTTTTTCAAAAAAATTGATATATTCTACCATAGAGGCTATTTTCTCCTCTGTATCGTCGTTATTTAAGAAATTATCAATTTCTTCTTGATTGTGAAAAGAATAATAAGCTAGTCTTGTTTTTGTATCTAAATTTTCATTTTTTAGTCTATTCTCTTTTTTTAAAGATAATACCTGACAACGTGAAACAATCGTATTCATTACCTGATAAGCATTATCCACTAAAAGAATAGCAGTTATACCTGGTACTGGTTCTTCTAAAAATTTTAAAATAGAATTGGCAGAGGATGTATTTAATTTATCTGCCCCATCAATAATATAGATTTTTTGATTACCTACTAAAGCTTTTCTATTAAATTCTTGTTGTAGTTCCTCTAACTGCTCTTTCTTAATCCATTGCCCATCTGGATGAATCATTTTTATTTCTAGAAAGTTACCATCATCAATTACCTTACATTGATTGCATCCATTACACTTTTCCACATTTGTATAATGATGTGGGCATAATAAGTATTTTGCAAAAGATAATGCGAAATCGTATCCTTTCGAATACCCATTTAATTCTACTAGGTAAGCATGAGTTACAGTATTCTTTTTAATAGCATTTAATAATGTTTGATAAATGATTGGCTGTTCTTGTTTATATTCGTCTAACATACTTACCTCCTACTAACTAATAAATATAAATTAATATTAAAACCATAGAAATTAATGCTGGTACTCCTAAGATAGCAACAGAAAGTACTGTGATTGCATTAATAGGAATCATTAAATTTAATGGTTGTACTAATAAATTATATCCATAAAGCAAAAAAGAACTAATAATGATTTTTCGAATCCATTTCAACAATTTCTTCATACATTTCACCTAATAAAATGTATTCAAATAAGGATTATTAAGAACTAATCATCATTAGATATTTTTTTTCTATTTTCTAGCGCTAATTCAAGGGTTAAAGAATCTACATAATCCATATCTGCACCAAGTGGTACACCATGAGCTATTTTAGATACTAAAATATTAGATTTATCTAAAATCTTAGAAATATAAAGAGATGTAGTTTCTCCTTCTACACTTGGTTTGAGTGCTAGAATTACTTCTTCTATATTTTCTTCTTTTATACGATTAACCATTTCTGGAATATGGATATCCTCTGGATTAATTCCTTCCAAAGGAGATATCAATCCATCTATTACATGGTAATAACCATGAAATGTTCCAAGTTTTTCAAATAACATAATATTCTTAGGACTTTCCACTACACATAATAATTTTTTATCCCTAGAATCATCCTTACAGATTTCACATAAGTCATCTTCTGCTAAATTATTACACCTAGAACACTTCTTAATTTTAGTTTTAGTATTTTTTAAAGACTCTGCAAATACATTTATCGTCTCTTCTTCAAAGTTTAAAGTAGAAAGCGCTAAACGCTCCGCAGTCTTTTCCCCTATTCCTGGTAGTTTCTGAAAACATTCAATTAAATTTTGAATTGTCGTTGGATATTTCATTAGAATAATCCTGGCATACCTTTCGTATAAGCACCCATTTTTTCTTCTACTACCTTATTAACTTGTTTCATGGCATCATTCATGGCTACCATAATCATATCTTGTAACATTTCAATATCCTCTTTATCTAAAGATTCTGCTTCAATATTTACAGATAATAATTCTTTCTGTCCATTCATCGTTACTGTTACTAAAGAAGACTTTCCTTCAAACACCATTTCATCTATTTGTTTTTGTGTCTCCATCATATCTCTCTGTAATTTTTGTGCTTGTTT
This sequence comes from uncultured Bacilli bacterium, assembly GCA_910584165.1. Lineage (GTDB taxonomy): Bacteria > Bacillota_I > Bacilli_A > RF39 > UBA660 > UBA5578. Next base: position 114,194 of record CAJTZU010000002.1, read on the forward strand.
CATCATAGCTTGCATATTCATATTTATTCCTTCTTTCTATTCATACTCTACTATGTTTTCAAACAATTCATCAATAATATTTGTCTTATGTACACAAATATTTTCTTGCTCAAAAACTTTGTGGATATCCACTGTTTCCTCTTGAAATACATACTGATTCTTCTTAGCATTAAATTCTTTTTTTATTGTATCCCATTCCGCTTCATCTACTGCTATCATATGATATTCATCATGTAGATACTCAGAAAATATCTTTTCAAAAGATAATATTTCTAAATTAAAAGCTTCTGCCATTAAACTAGTTTTATAAACAAATATCATATACTTTTCACTAATAGCTTTTAATTCTCCATCAAATAGCAAAGATATTAATTTACTATAATCTGGATTCATCAATAATTCTTTTAATTCTTCTAATTTTTCTTTAAACAGGTTTCTATTTTTTTGAGATACAGAAACTAAAGCATTATTAATTCTAACTTTTTTTATTTCTTCTAAGCTATTTCTAGCTTCTTCTGATAGCGAAGAAGAAACATCAATTTCCTTCTTTTTTGGTTTCATTTCTATTTCTACAACAGATTCTTCCATTACTGGCATATCAATTGGAGCATTTACTGCTTTTACAGTTTCCACTTTACTTTCGTTTTGTTTGATTTCTGTTTTCAGTTGACTGACAGATTTAACAGATTGTTGTACCACTACTACAGATTCTGGTTCATCAACCATTTTTATAATTTCAATCTCTAACAATATCTTATTATTGCTGGAATTTTTCATATTTCCAATTAATTCTGACAAAGAATGAATATAATTATAAATTTGACTATTTGTTATCTTTTGTTTGATAGTTTCATAATATTCTTCTTTTTCTTCAAAATATTCTGGAACATTACTATATAGAATGATATTTTTTAATTCATCAATTAATTCTTGAGTAATTTTTACAATATTTCTACCTTGTTCTTCATATGCTTCAATTTTTTCTAATAAAGAAACCATATCTTTTTCTAAAATACAACTAATAAAGGAGCGAATTTCTTCCTTATCAACTGTACCATTAATATCATGCACATCTTGTAAGGTAATAGTATCACTAGAATAAGATACCGCTTGATCTAGCATACCGATAGAGTCCCTAAGTCCGCCATCTGCTAAAACAGCAATCTCATTTAAGGCCTCATCAGTAATATCAATAGATTCAATATTCGCTATATGCCTTAACCTACTTACAATATTTTTATTACTAATCTTTTTAAAATCAAATTTTTGACAACGAGATAATATCGTTCTTGGTATCTTATGGGGCTCTGTTGTTGCAAATATAAAAATAATATGTGCGGGTGGTTCTTCTAATGTTTTTAATAAAGCATTGAAGGCTTGTGTTGTAAGCATATGTACTTCATCAATGATGTAAATCTTATATTTACTATTTGATGGAACTAGTCCTACTTTATTGCGAATTTCCCTTATTTCATCTACCCCATTATTAGATGCGGCATCTATTTCTATAACATCAATATTTTGATTGTTATTTATTTGAGTACAAGAAACACATTCTTCACAAGGATTTAAATTTTCTAAATGTTCACAATTTAAAATTTTAGCATAAATCTTTGCAATACTTGTCTTTCCAGTACCTCTAGGGCCAGTAAATAGATAAGCATGGCTTACTTTATTGTTGCTGATTGCATTAGATAAAGTCTTAATAATAACTTCTTGCCCTACTACATCATCAAAGTTTTTAGGTCGATACTTTCGATATAAAGCTTGATACATTTTCCACCTTCTTTGCTGTCTTTATTATACACTTTTTAAGTTAGAATTTAAAGGTGATTTTCTTTTCTTTTGAAAGAAAACCTGTAATAATTCTGCTGCCTCTTCATTTTCCTTTTTTTCTACCATTACAGTATGATTATTTCTTTCATCACTTAATACTTGTCCAATACTCTCCACATAACCAAATTTTGCATTAGAAGCGGCATATACGAGTCTTTTTATTCTAGATTGAATAATTGCTCCGCAACACATTAAACATGGCTCTACGGTCACATAAAGCGTACATTCACTTAATCGCCAATCTCCTATTACTTTGCAAGCTTCTTCTATTGCAATAATTTCAGCATGCGCAATTGCACTTTTGTTATGCTCTTTTAAATTATGAGCACGTGCAATAATCTCTCCATTATAAACAATTACTGCACCAATAGGCACTTCATCTAATTCTAATGACTTTCTTGCTTCTATTAAAGCTTCTTCCATATATTTTCTATCCATAATCACTCCCTTGTTTCACGTGAAACATATTTATACAAAAAAAGCACACACGTTTAGAGATTCTTAAGGCTGCTACATTCCTGTCCTGACCTGATTCGAATATAAACGTTGTGCTACTACATAATATACAGTATTTGGTATAAAAATGCAATGAAATTAGTTTGTTTCACGTGAAACATAAAAAGAATGCTTATTCAGCATTCTCTTCTTGCACTTCTTCAGTATTTGCAACTTCTAATAATTGTTCCACTTCAGATGATTGATTATCAGCTGCTTCACTATTTTCTATTGTTTCTGTTACTTCTGATTCTTCTTGAGTTTCGTCCTCTTCAACTTTTTGTACAAGCGCTACAGTACTTACTTTTTGTTCATCTTTTAGATTAATTAATTTAACACCTTGAGCAACTCTTCCTGTAGAACTAATCTTTTCAACATCTAAACGAATAATAATTCCACCTTCTGTGATAATCATTAAGTCCTCATTGCCACTTACAATCTTGAAAGAAACAATATTTCCATTCTTTTCAGTTACATTTAAAGCTTTAACACCTTTGCTGCCTCTATGAGTCATTCTATATTGATCTATTGGAGTTTTCTTTCCATAACCTTTTTCGGTTACGACAAGTACATCAGCATGCTCTGAAGATATTTCCATACCAACAACTTTACCATCACCAACATCAATTCCTCTTACGCCAGAGGCTGTTCTTCCCATCATACGAACTTCTTGCTCATTAAATCTAATAAGTCTACCATTTGTAGATGCTATTAATATCTCAGCATTACCTTCTGTTATCTTAGCAGAGATAAGTTCATCGTCTTCTCTTAAGGTAATAGCAAGCTTACCACTGGTCCTAATATTTTCAAATTCTGCAATATTTGTTCTCTTAATAACTCCATTTTGTGTACATAGTACAACATACGCTGGCACATCACTAGGAGTTGCTTTTAGCATAACATTAACTCGTTCTTCTTTCTCGATTGGAAGTAAGTTAATAATTGGTAATCCCTTAGATTGTCTTGCAAATAAAGGAACTTCATAACCTTTCATACGATATACTTTACCTTTATTTGTAAAGAACATAATGTAATCATGAGTCGTCATAGAAAGAATATTCTCAACAAAATCTTCTTCATTTGTTGTCATTCCCTTAATACCTACTCCACCTCTATTTTGAGTCTTGTAAGTATCAGATGCAACTCTCTTAATATATCCTTTATTTGTTAAGGTAACAATGATATCTTCTACTGGAATTAGTGATTCATCATCAATATAATCAATCGCTGTCATATCGATAGATGTTCTTCTTTCATCCGCATATTTATTCTTAATTTCTAACATTTCAGTCTTAATAATTTGAAGTACTTTTTCTTCGCTAGCTAAAATGCTCTTTAATTCTTCAATTAATTTTAATAAGTTAGCAAGTTCTTCTTCAATCTTAGAACGCTCTAAACCAGTTAATCTTCTTAACTTCAACTCTAGAATGCTATCTGCTTGAATCTGACTTAAAGCAAATCTAGTCATTAAAGATTCACGTGCAATTTGATCTGTTTCAGATTCTTTAATAATCTTAATTACTTCATCAATGTTATCTAGAGCAATCTTATATCCTTCTAAGATATGCACACGATTTTCAGATTTCTTTAAATCGAATCTTGTTCTTCTAATAATAACTTCTTTTTGATGGTCAATATATTTTGAAATAATATCCTTTAAAGGTAATGTCTTAGGTGTTAGTCCATCTAACATTAAGAAGTTAATACCATAACTTACTTGGAAAGAAGTATGTTTATATAAATTGTTTAATACTACCTGTGGATTTACTTCTTTTTTAAGGGTAATCGTGATTTTTACACCATCTTTTAAATCGGTATGGTAATCAGAGATTCCTTCTATAATTTTATTATGAACGAGTTCTGCTACCTTATTTTTCAAATCTAAAGTATTGACTCCATAAGGCACCTCTGTAATGATGATTTGCGTGTGATTTCCGTGCTCTTCTATTGATGCCCTACTTCTTATCGTAATAGACCCTTTTCCGGTCTCATAGGCCCTTTTAATGCCCGAATTTCCTAATATAATACCACCAGTTGGGAAATCCGGCCCTTTGATATGTTCCATAAGCCCCATGGTATCAATATCTGGATTGTCAATATAAGCAACACATCCATCGATTACTTCCCCTAAATTATGAGGAGGGATATTCGTTGCCATACCAACAGCAATACCCATAGATCCATTTACTAATACGTTAGGAAATCTACTTGGTAATACTTTAGGTTCTTTACTAGTCTCATCAAAGTTATCATCCATATCAACCGTTTCTTTATTGATATCTCTTAATAATTCTAAGGAAATTTTAGCTAATCTTGCTTCAGTATAACGGTAAGCAGCAGCCCCATCTCCTTCGATGTTACCAAAGTTACCATGTCCATCTACTAGCATGTAACGTTGTGCGAAATCTTGCGCTAAACGAACCATGGCATCATAGATAGAAGAGTCTCCGTGTGGATGATAATGTCCCATAACGTAACCAACCGTTGTAGCTGATTTCTTATGTGGTTTATCAGGAGTATTTCCTTCTTCATACATAGACCATAAAATTCTTCTATGAACTGGTTTTAAACCATCTCTTAAGTCTGGAATAGCACGAGAGGTAATAACACTCATAGAGTAATCTAGAAAGGAGTCTTGAACTTCATTTACAATATTATTTTCTGATAAACTATCTCTCTCATGGAATGTATCACTAAATTCTTCTGTTGGTTGTAGTTCTTTTTCTTCATTGTTTTCCATAATAACCTCCTATATATCTAGATTCTTAACATTTATTGCGTTTTCTTCAATAAATTGTCTTCTAGGTTCTACTTCATCACCCATTAATTTTTCAAAGATAGCATCTGCTGCTACACAATCATCTACAGTAATCTTACGAAGAGTACGTTTGTTGATATCCATTGTTGTTTCATTTAACTCTTCAGCATCCATCTCTCCTAAACCTTTCATACGAGCAATTTCTGCACGTGCACGAACGTTTTCAGGTAGACTTGCAAGATATGCGTCTTTTTCTTTTTCATCTAATACATATTTTCTTGTTTTTCCATGCATAATCCTAAATAATGGTGGCTGTGCCGCATAGATATGCCCTGCTTCTACGATTGGTTTAAAGAAACGATAGAAAAGAGTTAATAATAATACACGAATGTGCGATCCATCGACATCGGCATCGGTCATGATAATGATTTTATCGTATCTTAGCTTCTCTAAATTAAAGTCTTCCCCTATTCCCGTACCAAAGGCTGTAATAATAGTTCTAATTTCTTCATTTCCAAGGGCTCTATCAAGACGAGCTTTTTCTACATTTAAAATTTTACCTCTAAGTGGTAAGATTGCCTGCGTCATGGAATCTCTTCCCTTTTTAGCAGACCCACCGGCAGAATCTCCCTCGACTATGAATATTTCAGATACTTTTGGATCTTTACTCTTACAATCAGATAATTTTCCAAAGAAATTTGTCATAGCGAGGTCACTTTTACGAGTAATTTCTCTTGCCTTTTTAGCTGCATTACGAGCACGACATGCAAGCATTGCTTTATCGACAATAACACGTGCTTCATTAGGATTTTCAAGTAAAAACTTTTCAAAACCTTCACTAAATACGTTATCAGCTAGTTTTCTTACCTCTGAATTTCCAAGACGCCCTTTTGTTTGCCCTTCAAATTGTGGATTTGGATGCTTACAAGAGATAATCATGGTTAAACCTTCTTTAACGTCATCTCCTGTTAAAGATTCATCTTTTTCTTTTAATAAATTATTCTTCCTAGCATAATTGTTGATAACCCTTGTTAAAGCTCTTTTAACACCCTCTTCATGAGTTCCACCATCATGGGTATTGATATTATTAACGAAAGAATAAATATTTTCATTGTATCCAGTATTGTACTGAAGCGCTACTTCAAACATAACGTTATCTTCAGCACCTTCTAAATGGATGATATTTTCATGAATTGGTGTTTTACCCTGATTGATAAATCTTACATATTCAGAGATTCCCCCTTCATACATAAATGTTTCACCTGTAGTATCCTCATCATCTCTATCATCGCGAATCGTTATTTTTAAACCTTTATTTAAGAATGCTAATTCACGTATTCTTACTTTCAAAGTGTTAAAATCATAAATATCGGTATCAAATATCTCTGGATCTGGTTTAAAAGTTACAACTGTTCCAGTACGGTGTGGCTCACAAGTATCAATCACTTTAAGTGGTGCTACCGTATGTCCACCATTTTCAAAACGAATATAGTTTACTTGTCCATCTTTATAAACTTTTACTTCTACCCATTTTGATAAGGCATTAACAACAGATGCACCTACACCATGAAGTCCACCAGATACTTTGTATCCTCCACCGCCAAATTTTCCACCTGCATGAAGTACTGTATATACAGTTTCTACTGTAGATAACTTCGTTTTTGGGTGTATTTCAACGGGAATTCCACGTCCATCATCCTTAACAGTAATAGAGTTATCTTTATTGATAATTACTTCAATATTGTTACAATATCCTGCTAAAGATTCATCTATCGCATTATCTACAATTTCCCATACAAGGTGATGTAATCCTTTTACATCCGTTGTTCCTATGTACATACCAGGTCTTTTTCTTACTGCTTCTAACCCTTCTAGGACCTGTATATCCGAAGCATCATAATGTTCTTCATTCATTTTCTTTCACCTCTTTGATTTTGATTAGCTTTCCATTTTCTATTTTAAATAACTTCGATCTCTTAATTAGTTTTGGATCTAAATTATTTAATTCAGTTGTTGTAATAATCGTTTGAATATCTTTTTCTATATATTTCATTAGATTATTCTTTTTATCATCAGATAGTTCACTAAATACATCATCTAATAATAAAATAGGAGTGGTATCTTTATATTTTTTAAAAATAGGGATCTCTGATAGTTTAAGAGCAAGGACTGCTATTCTCTGTTGTCCTTGGGAACCATATAATTTTAAGTTTTTATCCCCAATAAAAAACTCTAAATCATCTTTATGAGGACCTAGTGTAGTAGTCATCATTCTCTTATCATATTCTAATTTTTTCTCAAATTGTTGTAATAAATGCTCTTTTAATTTATCATCTTTAATATTTGGAATATCCATATTAGGAACATACCTAATATGAAAATCATCAACATCCATAATATCTTTATAAATTTTAGGACAATTCTCATTAATTTTCTCAATATATTTTGTTCGCATTTGATAAATTAAAATAGCTTTATCAATTAGATAAGAAGTTACAATATCAAAATAATTTTGATCAATTGTCTTACCTTTCCCCCACTTTTTTAAATAATCATTTCGGATTTTTAATAATTTATTATAATCATTCATTACAATATAATAACTATTATATAGTTGAGATAATTCTACATTTAAGTATTTTCTACGAAGTTGTGGAGAACCTTTCAGTATTTCTAAATCATCAGGATAAAAAATAATAATATTCATACTCGATATATAATCGCTTACCTTTTTAATAGAACTATCGTCTATTTTTAAATATTTATTACGATTATCAATTGTTATTTCTAATTTTTTATCTAGTACTCCCCCACTAATGGTTCCTGTAATATGTAAGGATTCTGTATCTTTTTTGATTAAATTATTATCAATGAAAGAACGATGTGACTTGGTAAGACCTAAAACATAAATACTTTCTAGTAAATTAGTCTTTCCTTGAGCGTTATCTCCATAGATAATATTGATACCTTTATAAAATCTAGTTGTCAATTTCTCATAATTACGAAAACTTCGTAATTCTATTTTCTTCAAAATCATCTCAATACCTCATTTTTAGCATAAAACGTCCCCTAATTCAAAATTATCCTCAACTAATACTCCTATACACATATACTATTATATCACAAATAAGGACTAAAAAATAAAAAAATAGCGTTTTTTTGCTTTTTTTTTTCACTTTTTAACTCATATAACTTTGCTTTTAACATAGTAGCTCTACAAACTTGATTTTCTATTGAATAATAAGAGATTGGTATTTCTACTTTTGATTCATTTTCAAAGTGAATTACAGTCCCTCCTTCCTTTGCATGATAATTTTTTATTTTATTTAAGGAAATCCATGCATTATCTAATTTTCTAGTAGAACTTGTTGGAAAAAATATTAAATTTCTACTCTCTTCAATAATAATCGGATATTTTGATTTAATACCTAATAAGTATTTAGTTCCCTCACATCTCCCAGCATAACTACTTCCATAAAATTTACAATTAAAATCAATAATTTTATGCACATTCTTGTTTACAACATATTCTGTTTCTTCTTCATAAACTTTTGAGCTATTATCATTAATAGGAATAATCGCTAAAGTAGAAGAATTTATTTCATATTCGTCTAACATACTATCTCCTTCCTTTTTGAATACTTCTCTTATACTCCCCTACTTTGTCGTTTTTTGCACATATATGTGGAAAAAATAAAAAAAAGAACATATTTTTTGTTAATATGTCCTAATTGGTAAAATTAATTGAATTAAGTTTTCACTTTGTCCATCCGTAATAATAATTGGTTTGATTTCCCCATTGTATTTAATTTCTATCTCTTCACTATCAAAAACTTTAATAGCATCCATCATAAATTTAGAACTAAATGCTATTTTTACAGCATCTTCTATTTTTTCTGGGATTTCTACTTTTTCTTCTACATTTCCAATTTCTGGAATATTAGAAGAAATCAATAAATAATCTCCTTTATTTTCTAATCTGATAATATTCTTTTCCTCTTCATTAGTAAGTAAAGAAGCTCTATCAATTGCATTATAAAATGCGTTTAAATTTACTTTAATTGTTGTTAAAAATTCCTCCGGAATTAATTGATTTGTATCTGGATAATTTCCATTAATTAGTCTTGACATAATAATTAGACTATTAAAATTGAAAATAATTTTATTATTAAAAATATGTAATTCTAATGTTTCTTCATCGTTATTTAATAAACGAGTTACTTCAATTAAGTTTTTAGCAGGTACAATAATATTAATATCTTGATCAATAGACTCCGTTAATTCTATTTTTTTACGAGCTAAACGATAAGAATCAGTAGCTGTGCATTCTAAATTATTTCCTTGAATATTAAAATTAATACCTGTTAATACTGGACGAGATTCTTGTGTAGATGTAGCAAATATAGTTTGATTAATAATTGTTTTAAAGGATTGTTGATTAATAGTAATTGGATTTTTACTAAATTCTAAATCTAAATTAGGGAATTCTGATACATTATTACAATTCAATTTAAAAGAAGATGTTGCAGTTGTAATTAATAATTGAGAAGACATAATTTCTTCTAAATTAATAATTTCATTTGATAATTTTCTAATAATATCATAAATATATTTACCAGATACAACAATATCCCCTTTTTCCTCTATCTCTTCTATATCTTTTGCATCAATAAAAGTTTTAATCGCTATTTCATTATCTGTACTCATTAAATAAAGACCTTCTGTTTTTAAATCAAATTTAATACAGTTTAATATAGGAATTAAGTTTTTAGATGAGATTCCTTTAATAACATAATTTAAATGTTCCATTAATATTTTTTGTTTAATTTTAAGTTTCATAAAATCCTCTTTTCTTTTTATTTAATATATTATTTTTATTATAGATGTGCATAGATGTGCATAACCCCATTTTTTATTCATTTAAAAGGAAAAAATGAATGTGTATAATTTTTTTTTATGAACATTCTATACACATTTTTAATGAATTTTGTTGATAAGTTTTTGAATCTCATTATTCAAAGCTTCATCTTTTAAAATCTCATTTTTAATTTTATCAACAGCGTGCATAACTGTTGTATGATTCTTTCCACCAAATTCTATTCCTATTTTTGTTAAATTCTCTTCTAAGTAAATTCTACAAATGTACATAGCTATTTGTCTTGGTATTGCTATATTATTGGTTTTCTTTTTACTTTTTAAATCTTCTGGACTAATATTATAGTTTTCACTAACAATTTGGATAACTTGATCAATTTTATTTTTAGCAACAATCGTTATAACAAAGAAATCTTTTAATGCTTCAATTGCTAAATCTAACGTAATAGCAGAACCATTCATAATAGTAGCATAGGCATATACTCTAGTAATAGCCCCTTCTAATTTTCTGATATCCCCTACACAATTACTAGCAATATATTCTTTTACTTCCTCTGGAAATTTATTTTCTAATTCTTGCATTTCTATTTTTTTATTAATAATATTCATTCTAAGTTCAAATTCTGGTGGTTGAATATCTACTTGTAATCCCCAATTGAATCTTGTCTTTAATCTTTCTTCCAATTTTTTGATATCTTCAGGAGATCTATCAGAGGAAATAATAATTTGTTTCTTATTATTATAAAGTTCGTTAAACGTATTAAAGAATTCTTGTTGTGCACTAGTAGCCCCTACTAAGTTATGAATATCGTCAATAATTAAAACATCAATATCCCGATACTTATTTTTAAATTGTTTCGTTGCTTCTGTATTATTTTCAATAGAATTTTTTCTACAAATTTCGACGAAGTCAGAAACAAATTTATCGCAAGGAATATAAAGAACTCTCATTTTTTTATTATTTTCTGTAATAAAGTTCCCTATTGCTTGCATTAAATGTGTCTTCCCTAGCCCACTTGAACCATATATAAATAAAGGATTATACATATTTCCAGGTTGCTCAGCTACCGCTAAGGCACTAGTTGCTGCAAATTTATTACTGTTTCCTAATACAAAGTTACTAAATTGATATTTTGAATCCAAATTAGATTCGAAATTATTGGATGGTATCCCTATTTCATCAGTGTTGACTATAATTTCATTTTCTATTTCTTCTTCAATATAAAATTCAAATTGAAAATTCGTTCCCGTACATTCCGCAAATTTTTCATCGATTAAATCAATATAATGCTCTTTCAAATTCTTTTTATGAACATGTGAAGGAACTAAAACTTTTGCTACACCATTATCTAAAGACATTAGCTTGGTTTCTGAAAACCATGTTTCATAAGAAATATCAGAAAGTTGATTTTTAATTTTTCCAAGAAATCCCGTCCAAATATTTTCTAAATCCATACAATCACCCCACTCTACACCATTTCTACCTATATTCTACACTATTTAAAATAGAAAGGAAAGGAAAATGTGGATAATTTTTAGACAAACTTTTTTATACACATCTTTTTTTCTATAAAAAATCATAAAAAAGAGAGTTATGCACATTTTTGTGCCTTTTTTATTAACAAAAACATCTATTCGGTGTACAAAATTGTGCACAATTATGTGCATAAGTGTGGAAAAATGGGTAAAAACCCCTATTTTGAATGTTCAAAAAATGTGCATAACTCATAAAGTTCTCTTTTTTATAAAATAAATAATATGAAAATAAACGAAGATAATAAAGAAATGTTTGACAAATAGGGAAAAAATATATATAATTGATAAAGCAGACAGGGAATATATATATTGGAGGTGTTAAAAATGAAGAGAACTTATCAACCAAATAATCGTAAAAAAAGTAAAAAAATGGGTTTTTTCGCTCGTATGGAAACTAAAATTATTAATAATAGAAGAAAAAAAGGGCGTAAAGTTTTATCTCATTAAGAATCCACTGAATCGTCAGTGGATTTTTTCTTTATAATATATAGAAGTGGTGTGATTACATGAAAAAGAAAAATATTGTGAAAAATAATCGAGACTTTCAGCGTATTATTCATAATAATAAGCCATATAAATATAAAGATTATATTATCTACTTAGAAAGAGCAGAGGAGGGGGATTACCATTTTGGAATCTCTGTTTCTAAAAAATTAGGAAATGCTGTTATGAGAAATAAGTTGAAAAGGCAGATACGTTCTATTATTCAAGAAAAAGACTATCAAAAAAACTTTAATTGTATTATAATATTAGGCAAGGGAATTCTGAGCAGAACTTATCAAGAAATGGAAGAAAATTTATTGGAAGCCCTAAAACGTTTAAACGTTTATCGTTAGGAGGAAGAAATGCAAAAAAAGAAATTAGGAATTACTTTTCTAATACTTGCTTTATTATGTTTAACTGGGTGTACAAAACAGTTAAAAGGACCAGATGGAAAAGTAGTAATGAATGAAGAGACTGGACAAGTATTGCCGTCTAATATTCTATGTGCCCCAACAGATGAAGATATTTTAAATTTATATCGTGAAAACACCAAAGCATTGGAAGAAAAATATGCAAAAGAATTAGAAGATGGAGATATTGGAGAAAAAGAATATAAGAAAAAAGTAGAAGCTTTAATGGATATAGATGAATATACATCTTGTGATGACTTTAAAGTTCTTGGTGAAGGTGATGGTATTTGGACATCTTTATTTGTAAGTCCATTATCATGGGTGTTAATTAAAGTAGGGAAGTTTTTAGGAAATTATGGTTTAGCTATTATTTTCACGACACTTTTAATACGTTTAATTATGTATCCTATTACTTTAAAAACTGCAAAACAATCAGAAAATTTGAAAAAAGCAAAACCAGAAATGGATAAGATAGAGAAAAAATATAAGAATAAAACAGACCAAGAGAGTATGACTAAAAAAGCGCAAGAGCAGATGATATTATATAAAAAATATAATATTAATCCTTTCTCAGGATGTTTATATAGTCTTCTTCAGATTCCTTTATTCTTTGCTTTCTATGAAGCTTTATACAGATTACCAGTATTATTTGAAGATGAATTATTAAGTTTTCAAATGTCTGTATCTCCAGCAAAAGGAATAGGAGCAGGTAATTGGTTATATGTAATCCTTCCCGTTTTAGTATTCTTTGCAACTTACTTTTCATTTAAATTGAATAGTGGGGCAGGAATGAGTGGAGAGCAAGCAAAACAAATGAAGATGACTATGAATATCATGAATGTTGTCATTACTTTTATGTCATTTACAATGTCTAGTGCCATTATTTTTTACTGGATAACTAATAATACATTCACAATTATTCAAAATTTAATAGTTAAAAGGAGTACGAAAAATGATAAAGTTGTATAAATATGAAGCAATAGATGAAGATACATGTTATGAAAAGTGTATTGAAGATTTAGATGTATATGCATCTGATATATTAGTAGAAGCAGAAGAATTAGAAGATTCTTATAAAATGAATGTTATTAAAAAAGAAGATGTAATAGAATATATAAAAGAATATATAAAATCTATTGGAAGCGGAATGAATGTAGATATTCAATTAGAAGTAAGAGAAGATGAAGATATTTTTACAGTTACTATGGTATCTAATAATAATCCTATTTTAATAGGAAAAGAAGGTAGAACTATGAATGCTATTCAATTTCTTCTAAGGCAATCTATTCAAAATCAAACTGGAATGATTGTTAAAATTAATTTAGATGCTTCTAATTATAGGGCTAAAAAAGTTAGAAGATTTGAATATGAAATTAAAAATATTGTAAGAGAAGTACAAAAAACAAAGACGGATGCTAAATTAGATCCAATGAACTCTTATCAAAGAAGAATTGTACATGCCTTACTTAGCGATTTTAGTAATGTAACAACAGAAAGTGTGGGAGAAGAACCAAATCGTTGTGTAGTTATTAAATATATAGGAGAATAGGAGAAAGTGACAAACTTTCTTTTTTTTGCTATAATATGACTTATTTTGGAGGGGTTGTATGATTATTACAGAGAAAAGTGAGGTATTACCGTTTGCACATTATGGTTTAAAACAAGCTGATTTAGATTCTTTGTATATTCCTTCTGAGTTTTCAGATATTATTCCTCAATTAACCAAAATAGGGGATACTATTTATTATAGTAAACCAAATTCTATTTATTGTATGACAAATGAATTGATAGGAAGTTATTTAGCAAAAAAGTTAGAGTTAGATACAGTCGATTATCAAATTGGAAAAAGACAATGTGACGGTCAAATTTTTGCCTTATCAAAGCTATTTTATGAGGATGGTTACCAATATCAGTCAGCTTTAGAATTTTTAAGAGAGCATCATTATAAAAATTGCTTTGGTATGGTACAAAGTAGTTTTAAAAAGACAGCTCTTTGTTATTATCATTTGAGGACATTAAAGGCATATAAAGGAACTCCTTTTTATGATTCTTGCATGAAATTAATAGTAGTAGATTTAAAAATGGTACAACGTGACCGACATGACAAAAATGTTATTATTCAAATAGATTCTAGAGGAAAAGTAGATTTAGCACCTATTTATGATTATGGAAGATCATATTCCTATTTTTATGAGAATAATGCTTATGTAAATCCATTTGCATTTATTAGGTTTAATAAAGTTAGTTTAGAGCTTCTATTTAGAAGATATCCAGATTTAAGATCTTATGTAGAATTCTTAAGAAAGATATCGATAGATGAAATTTTAACTGCTATTGAAAAAGAAAAGAGAGTATCTTTTAAAGAAGAAATGCGTCAAGATTATTGAAAGGCTCAAGGACTTAGTGAAGAAGTAATAAATAAGGTGAAAATAAAGACATATTATTAAAAGAAAAAGGGGGAAAAATTTATGATTATTACAGGGAGAAGTAAAGTAATTTCATTTGAACACCACGATATAGAAGAACAAGATTTAAGTTCTTTATATATTCCTGATTCTTTTTGTTTTATTAATTCTCATTTAACAAAAATAGGAAAAACTGTTTATTATTATAAAAGTGCTACTACAAAATCTATGATAAATGAATTAATAGGAAGTTATTTAGCCAAACGCATTGGGTTAGATAGTGTAGATTATGAAATAGGAAGAAGAGAAAGTGATAAAGCATTATTTGCTCTATCAAAAGTATTTTATGAAGAGGGTTATCAGTATCAATATGCAGACCAATTTATAAAAGATAGGGAGCATAAAAATTGTTTTAATATGCTAGGAAATCCTATGAAATTAATGTTACCATGCTATTATCATTTAAAAACATTAAGATTATATAGAGGAACTCCTTTTTATGATTCTTGCATGAAATTAATAGCAGTAGATTTGAAGATGGCACAACATGATAGACATAGGAAAAATATTCAAATTAAGATAGATTCTATAGGAACAATAGATTTAGCGCCTATCTATGACTATGGAAGAGCTTATTCTGTTAATTTTGATTTAGCTTATGCCAATCCATTTGCGTTTATTCGATATACAGAAGCTAGTTTAGATTTATTATTTAGGCGTTATCCAGAATTAAGGGATTATGTTTTCTTTTTAAGTAAAATAACTATGGAAGAAATATTAAGTGCTATAGAGGAAGAAAAGAAACTCCATTTTACTTCTCAAGAAAAAAAAGAATATTGTATAGAACAACAAAATATCGACTCTTTAATGGATAAAGTAAGAGTAAAAAGATATATTTGATATGTTGGAGGGGGTTGTATGATTATTACAGAGAAAAGTAAGGTATATCCAATTTCGTTTTCTCAATCTTTTCTTACTGAAGATGAAATTTCATCTTTATATATACCTAAAAGATATACTAATCTTATAGCAAATATAACTAGATTAAATGGAACGTTTTATCATTTTAAATTTCCTTCTGAGAGATTTATGATAAATGAATTAATAGGAAGCTATCTAGCAAAGAGAATAAATTTAGATACTGTAGATTATGAGATAGGATTATTAAAAGAAAGTTATGTTGCTTTATCAAAAATATTTTATGAAGAAGGTTATCAGTATTTTTCTTCAAAATCTTTTTTAGCAAATAAAGAAAGAAGTAGTTATATAAGTGGAGTATCTAAATTTACTGGTTTAAAAATTGGTAATTTAAAATCTGTTAGAGGGGAATCTATTTTTGATGATATTTTGAAATTAACTGCTGTAGATTTAAAGATGGGACAATGTGACCGTCATGATGGAAATCTTCAAGTTAGAATAGATAAGGTAGGAACTATTTCTTTAGCTCCAATCTACGATTATGGTTGTTCTTATATGGAAGATAGGAATAGTGTTCATTATAGAGATTATGTTAATCCTTTTGTATTAGTAAGAAGGAATCCTTTTCATTTAGGAAGGCTTGTTCGTAGATTCCCTAAGTTATGGGATTATATTCAATTTTTGCATTCTATCTCTATGGAAGAAATATTAGGGGATATTGAAAGTCAAAAATTAATTAATTTTGAGGATGATGAGATAGAATATTATCGGAATAAACAGCTAGAAATAGATGGATTATTAGATAAAATAAAAATAAAAAGATTTTTTAGAAAGGGTAATTAAATGATTTTTAATAATAATAGTAAAGTAATTTCTTTTCAATACAATGAACCTTCTTTGGATGAATGTAGGAAATATCATATCCCAGATGAAAATCCAAGGGTTAGGAAATTAGTAGTAAATGTAGATAACTCTATATTTTATACAAAAGCATTAGGAAATTATCGGATGATTAATGAATTAATTGGTTCTCATTTAGCTCATAAATTAGATTTAGATACTGTAGATTATGAGATAGGAAAAACTTCTACTGGATTTCATGCGTTATCCAAGCCTTTTTATGAAGAAGGTTATCAATATGATTTTTTTAAAGATTATTTTCATTTATCTAATTTTCCTAGAAGAGATATTTTAACTTATATTAATCCTTTTTCTTCTTTTTGTAGAACAGAAGGATTAGATATTATTAAGGGTACAAAAATGTATGAATCCGCATTAAAATTAATTGCTATAGATTTAAAAATGGCTCAAGTAGATAGACATAGTGGTAATTTGCAGGTAAAATATGATGATAAGGAAGTATCTTTAGCGCCTATTTATGATTATAGTGAATCCTATTTAATGGGAGATTCTTCTACTATTTATCGCTCTTCTCTTATTTTTATTAAGAAGAATAGAGCAAGCCTAGAAGAATTAATAAAAAGACATCCTCAGTTATTAGAATATCTAAGTTATTTATTAAGTCTACCAATAGATGTTATTTTAACAGAAATAGGGGATGAAAAAGATATTGAATTTACTGGTAATGAGATGTCGAGGTATATTAAAAGTCAAAGACTTATTGAAATGCCCTTGCAAAAAATAAATAAAAAATAAGAATCATTTTAAAATAAAAGAAAATTCGGTGATGATTTTTCTTTTTATTTTTGATAAAATATTTGAGGAAGGTGAAAAAATGAACTTTATAGATAGTATTAAAGAGCGTGCTAGGTCACAAAAAAAGAAAATTGTATTACCAGAAACGATGGATGAAAGAGTAATAGAAGCAGCAGTTATGGCAAAAAAAGAAGGTATTGCTGATATAATTCTAGTTGGAAAACCAATTAAGGATATTTCGCTAGAAGAAATAGAAGTTATTATTCCAGAAACAGATTCTAAAACAGAGGAATTAGCAAATGCTTTATATGAGCTTCGTAAAGAAAAGGGAATGACATTAGAAAAAGCCAAAGAATTATTATTAACAGACTATATGTATTATGCTTGTATGTTAGTAAAATTAGGTTATGCTGATGGGGTAGTAAGTGGTGCCTGTCATTCAACTGCTAATACTTTAAGACCATCATTACAAATTATTAAAACAAAGCCAGGAGTTAAATTGGTATCTGCTTTCTTTTTAATGGTAGTTCCTAATTGTGAATATGGCGCACATGGAACTTTTGTATTTGCAGATTCTGGTTTAGAACAAAATCCAGATTCAGAAAAGTTAGCAGCAATTGCTGCTAGTAGTGCAGAATCTTTTGCGTTATTAGTACAAGAAGAACCAATGGTTGCAATGCTTTCTCATTCTACGATGGGAAGTGCTAGTCATGCTGATGTTGATAAGGTAGTGGAGGCAACAAGGATTGCTAAAGAAAATTATCCTCAATATAAAATAGATGGAGAATTACAATTAGATGCAGCAATTGTTCCAAGTGTTGCAAGTTCAAAAGCTCCTAATAGTGAGGTAGCAGGACATGCGAATGTGTTAGTATTTCCAGATTTAGATGCTGGGAATATTGGTTATAAATTAGTTCAAAGACTTGCTAAAGCAGAAGCTTATGGTCCAATTACGCAAGGAATTGCTGCTCCAATTAATGATTTATCTCGAGGATGCTCAAAAGAAGATATAGTAGGGGTAATTGCTATAACAGCAGTTCAAGCACAGAAATAACAACTAGTTATTTCTTTTTGTTTCAAGTTATGTTAAAATCAATGACAGCGAGGTGATATCATGGAAGATACAATAGCAGCCATTTCTACAGCTCTTGGAGTAGGAGCTATTTCTATTATTCGTGTAAGTGGTAAAGAGGCAATTGAAATTGTAAATAAAATATGGAGTGGGAAAGATTTAAGTACTGTTCCATCCCATACTATTCATTATGGTTTTATTAAAGATGGAGAAGAAAAAATAGATGAGGTATTAGTTTCTATTATGAAAGCTCCAAAAACATTTACCAAAGAAGATGTAATAGAGATTAATTCTCATGGTGGGATTGCAACTACTAATCGTGTATTAGAACTACTTCTTACTTGTGGTTGTCGTTTAGCAGAACCAGGAGAATTTACGAAGAGAGCTTTTCTAAACGGTAGAATAGATTTAATAGAAGCAGAGGGTGTAATGGATTTAATATCTGCTAAAACAGAAAAATCTCGAACTCTCGCACTTTCCCAGATGACAGGGAAGGTATCTTCTATGATTCATGATTTAAGAAAAAGGTTAGTAGATATTATTTCTAATATTGAGGTAAATATTGATTATCCTGAATATGAAGATATAGAAGTAGTGACTATTGAAAAGATAAAAGAAAATATTTCTTATATAGAAGAAGAAGTAAAAAGAATTTTAAGTCGTTCTGAGACAGGCGCTCTTATTAAGGATGGTATTAAGACTGCAATCGTCGGAAAACCAAACGTAGGTAAAAGTAGTATTTTAAATAAATTATTGGAAGAAGAAAAAGCAATCGTAACAGATATTGCAGGAACAACTCGTGATATCGTAGAAGGGGAAGTTTCTTTAGATGGTATTTTGCTTCATATGATAGATACGGCAGGAATTCGCGATACCGATGATACAGTAGAAAGCATTGGTGTGAAAAAGAGCTTAGAGTGGATTGAAAAAGCTGAATTGGTTTTATATGTATTAAATAACAATGAAGAAATGACAGAAGAAGAAAAAGCAATTTTAAAGAAAGTACAAACTAAGCCATCTATTCTTATTATTAATAAAATAGATTTAGATACTCATTTAGAATTACCAGAAGTAAATATGCCAATTATTTATATGTCTACCGTTGAAAATAAAGGAATAGAAGAATTAAGACAAGAAATAAAAAATCTTTTCCATTTAGAGGAGATAGAGCAAGATGATTACACTTATCTAAGTAGTGCACGTAGTATTTCTTTATTAAAGCAATGCTTACAGGGAGTAGACTCTATTCAATTAGGAATAAAACAAAATTTACCAATAGATATGATTGAGATAGATTTAAAATTTATTTGGAATTTATTAGGAGAAATTATTGGGGAAAACTATAGTGAAGAGTTAATTAATGATATGTTTAGTAAGTTTTGTTTAGGAAAATAAAAAAATACCTTTTCGTAATAACATTTTTATGATATACTGATAAAGAAATAGAGGGAGATGTAGAATATGGCAAAGTTTTGTACAAGTTGTGGGAATCAAGTGGAAGATTCGTATTTGAACTGTCCAAATTGTGGTTCTCCATTAGGACAACCACAACAAGCTCAAGTAAATAATGGACAACAACAAATGAATAATGGTCAACCAATGTATAACCAACCAAACATGCAACAACAATATATGGATCCAACTTTAAAATCAAAAATGGCTGCAGGCTTATTAGGAATTTTTCTTGGAGCATGGGGAATCCATAATTTCTATTTAGGAAATAGTAGTAAAGGTGTTACACAAATCATTGTTACTATTGTAACTTGTGGTATTGGTGGACTTTGGGGATTTATTGAAGGAATTATGATTCTTACTGGAAGCATTAATCGAGATGCACAGGGAAGACCACTTAGAGATTAATTTTATAAAAAAAATAGTAAGTTTCTTACTATTTTTCGTATGTATTTATCTTTATATTAAATTAGAAATAAATATTGATTGTATTTTTTATAAAATAACAGGGTATTATTGTCCGGGATGTGGAATTACTAGAATGTTTCAATCCATCTTAGAAGGAAATTTCTATCAAGCTTTTCGCTATAATTCCTTTCTTTTTATATCTATAAATTTATTTATCATATATTTTCTAATATCTTTATTTATTCCTATTAAAATTAGTAATAGGAATAAATTGATTATTCTAAGTTGTTTTTTAATTCTTTTGCTTACTTATGGAGTTTTAAGAAATTTAGAAATATTTTCATTTTTAAGTCCCACAGCGCTTTAAGAGACATTGTCTCTTTTTTAGTTGTGAAAATGATAATTCTGTATTATAATAGGTGAGATAGAAATGTGTGGTGAGATTTATGTATGAAGTTATTGTAGTAGGAGGGGGGCATGCTGGTTGTGAAGCCGCACTTGCATGCTCAAGAAAAGGACATAAGACATTATTAATAACAGGAAATATTAAGAATATAGCAGATATGCCTTGTAATCCATCAATTGGTGGAAGTGCGAAGGGAATTGTTGTTCGTGAAATTGATGCTTTAGGCGGAGAAATGGGCAGAAATGCCGATAAAAGTCTACTTCAAATAAAAATGTTAAATAGTGCAAAAGGACCGGCAGTCCAAGCCTTACGAGCACAAGCTGATAAAATTACGTATCCTAAAAATATGCTTCAAACATTAGAATCTACTTCTAATTTAGAAATTAGAGAATCTTTAGTAGAAGACTTAATTGTAGAGGATAATAAAATAAAAGGAGTAGTTTTAGAAGATGGAGAAAAAATAACATGTACTAGCGTTATTTTAACTACTGGTACATATTTAAAAGCAGATATTTTAATAGGAGATACTCGTACTAGACAAGGTCCACATGGAGAAAGACCTAGTAATCATTTAAGTGATAAATTAAGAGACTATGGTTTTGAAGTTATTCGTCTTAAAACAGGAACTCCTCAGCGTATTGATAAAAATAGTATTGATTTTTCAAAGACACAAGTAGAACAAGGAGATTCTTATTATCACACATTTAGTTTTGATAATGAAGTATATTATAAATTGGAAGAGCAAGTACCATGTCATCTTATTTATACCCAACCAGAAACTCATCAAATTATTCGGGATAATTTAAATAAATCGAGTATGTATGGTGGATTAAATGATATTAAAGGAGTTGGGCCTAGATATTGTCCTTCCATTGAAGATAAAATTGTACGATTTGCCGATAAAGAAAGGCATCAGTTATTTTTAGAACCAGAAAGTTTATATTATGATGACATTTATATTCAAGGTTTTTCTACTAGTATGCCTAAAGATGTTCAAGAACAAATGGTTCATAGTTTGCCAGGATTAGAAAACGCTAAAATATTAAAATATGCTTATGCAATCGAATATGATGCCATTGATGCAAAACAATTAAAACAATCTTTAGAGACAAAAGTAATTGAAAATTTATATACAGCAGGACAGATAAATGGAACTAGTGGATATGAAGAGGCTGCTTGTCAAGGATTAATAGCAGGTATTAATGCTTCTTTAAAATTAGAAGGAAAAGAACCGTTGATTTTAAAAAGAAATGAAGCTTATATTGGAGTACTAATAGATGACTTAGTAACAAAAGGAATCATTGATCCATATAGGTTATTAACTTCTCGTGCAGAATATAGATTACTACTTAGACATGATAATGCGGATATGCGTTTAAGAGAATATGGATATCAAGTAGGGTTAGTTTCAGAAAAAAGGTATCAGCTCTTTTTAGAAAAAAAGAAAAAAATAGAAGAGACTATTGAAACTTTAAAAACTGTTAAAATAACTCCTACTTCAGTTACACAAGAATATTTAAATACAATCCCAACAACTCCATTAAAAGATGGAATTACGCTATATGACTTTTTAAAGAGACCGGAAGTTAATTTTGAACATATTAAACATTTCATAGAATTAGATATTACTCCTGAAATAGAGGAACAAGTAACAGTATCTATTAAATATGAAGGATATATTGCCAAAGCAAATAAGGAAGCTTTAAAAATGGTAGATTTAGATAATAAAAAAATTCCAGAAGATATTAACTATGATGCTATTCATAATTTAGCAAGTGAGGCAAAACAGAAACTAAAGAAGATAATGCCTACTTCTATTGGTCAAGCATTACGTATTAGTGGTGTAAATCCAGCCGATATCTCTTTAATTATGGTATATTTAAAAAAGGAGTATCATCATGAGTCAAAGTGAATTTGAAAAATATTTGGAAGAGTTAGGAATTCATTTAACAAATATTCAGAAAGAACAATTAGAGAGTTATTATGAACTTTTAGTAGAATATAATAAAGTGATGAATTTAACAGGAATTACAGAGCATGATGAAGTCTATTTGAAGCATTTTTATGATAGTTTGACATTAGCACGTGTTTGTGACTTGACAAAGGAAATATCTTTATGTGATATTGGAACAGGCGCAGGTTTTCCAGGAATGGTACTAAAAATAGTGTTTCCCAATTTAAGAGTAACTTTAGTAGATTCTTTAAATAAAAGAATAGATTTTTTAAAGGTGGTAGCAGAAAAGTTGGGGATATATAATATTGAGTTTATTTCTTCTAGGGCAGAAGAATATGCAATAAAAAATCGTGAATGTTTTGATATAGTAACATGTCGAGCAGTAGCCTCTCTTCCGATGCTTTTAGAATATAGTATTCCACTTGTCAAAGTAGATGGATATTTTATTTCAATGAAGGGCAGTAAAAGGGAAGAGGAGGAATCGAGAAGAGCATTGGATTTATTAAGTTGTCAAATAGAAAAAGTAGATAGTTTTTCTCTTCCAAAAGAGAAAAGTATGCGTACACTATACATAATAAAAAAATTAGAAAAAACATCTTCTAAATATCCTAGAAAATTTGCGGATATAAAGAAGAAACCGTTATAAGAAAAAAGGAATAGAAGATAATTTTATCTTCTTTTTTAGAAAATAAATTCATTGGTATTTTTAAAAGAAAATGGTATACTTATTATAAGGTAGGTGTTAATATGTATTGTAGCAATTGTGGAAATCAATGTAAAAATGGAGATAGGTTTTGTGAAAAATGTGGTAATCCTATTAATACGAATGGGATTATTATAGAAAATAATCAACAGTCAGAAGACCAAGAAACCGCTAATTTATTAACTTTAATTGCTATTATATTATTTTTTCCAGTACCTTTTTTCTTTAATAGTTTAGGCTATTATGGTTTAAATGGAATATCTTATTTAGGAGCTTTAACTTTACTAATTTATACAAGAGTTAAATATCCAAAAAATATTTTTGCTAAAGTATTAATGTGGATAGTCATTGTTTTAGGTATCCTTGGTGCCATTGCTATGCTAATCTTTTTTATTAGTTGTAGTCTGGCATTAAGAGATTGTCAGAATATGGGGTAATATGATTATTGGTAAAATAAATTTCCCTATTTATGCTACTTTTATATTTTTGTCTTTTCTTTTTCATATTATCTTTCATATAGTTTATTTAAAAAAGAAAAAACTATCTAACGATTATTTGTTTTTATCTATCTTTATGAATTTTATTTTTTGTATAATAGGAGCAAAAATTTTAAATCTTTATACAAATAAGAAGATGGCTTTAACCTTATTAACAGCTGGTTTTAGTAGCTATGGTGGAGCAATAGGAATTTTATTAAGTTCTTATTTATTTTCAAAAATGATTTCTAATTTTTTTATATTAAAAAGTAGTATATTATCTTTACCATTGATGTATTCTATTTCTAAATTAGGATGCTTTTTTGTAGGCTGTTGCTATGGAATTCCGTATAAAGGACTCTTTAATGTGACTTATTTACAAGGACTAAATATTTCTTTATTCCCTGTTCAGTTAGTAGAAAGTATAGTATTTTTTCTTATTTTTTTAGTAGGAATATTTTATCACAAAAAGAAATATATTTTAGAAATTATTATTTTGTTAAGTGCTTGTGCAAAATTTTTATTAGAGTATTTGAGATATGAAAATATCGGAAAATTTATTTGTGTAAATCAAGTTATTAGTTTACTGCTTATATTTATCGTTTTAATAATAATACAAAGAAAAAAAGTTAAACAAACTGTTTAACTTTTTATTTTATATATTCATTTAATGGTTTTACTCGATACATTAATTCATCCATATCACAAGTTGCTAAGAAACCTGGTTTAGCGTTAATGACATCTGGTAATCTATTGACGATAGTTGCACAAGTAAGTTCTACTGTAGCAGGTCTATTAACAGTAATAGTAGTGTCTGGTTCTCCTATAACTGTCCATTCATTTTTATCAAATTCATCTGGTCCATATACTTTTCCAATACATTCTGATTCAATAATAATACCTTCTTTGGTAGTAGTTGTTACAACCGCACTCATACCAGTAGCATTTCCAGCTTTTACTGTCATATTTAAAGTAGATGAGTCAATATCAGTAGGATAAGTTGTTGGAACACACTTTTGTGTTTGACTAGTTACTTCTAGCCCCAATTTTCTAGCTAACCATCCATTTACATTCCACATATAAGATGGAGAATAACTTCCACTATTAATTAAATGATTTCTTTCTTCGTCACTCATTCTATCTACGCTAGCAATTTTTTCATCGAATTCTTCCATAGTAAGACCAGCGCCATGTGCTTCTGCTAAAGCAATTCCATAGTCCTCTACATTATAAGAAGAGCTACCCTTTATTTTCTTTAAAGAATGACTAGAAGCTGCTATTGCACTAATAAGCTCTCCCCAGTAAATATCTTGGTAACCAGATCCAGCAATTGTACAGTTATTTTGAATGGCTAATTCATTTATTTTATTTGTTAACATAGGGTTTGAGTTATATGAGAAGAATGCTTCTTCACAAGTCGTAATAGCATTAATTCCAAGACGAGCACATAACATTAATGCATCCTCTACATCACTTAATAAGCTCATAGTAGTAACAATGCAAATATCAGGCATGGTTTCTCTTAATACTTGTTCTGCTTGTTCTACAGATGAAACAACAACACCTTTATTTTCTGTTCCTATAATTTCTCCGATATCTTTTCCAATTACGTTAGGATTAATATCAATGGCACAAACAATTTCAGCACCTTTCTCATATACATATCTCATTGAGTATACTGACATTTTACCTGCACCATATTGTGCGACACGAATTTTTCTATCCATAAATTCCTCCTTATTATTAGATTTATTATATCATATTTGTAGTAGAAAAATTCTGGGAAATTTGTCGCCTTTACATTTTCTTACATTTTCATAATTTTTTTAATTCATAAATATTTCCCAAAATTTATTGTATTATTTCCCAAATTATATTATAATAGAAATACGATAATAGAAAAGGGGATTATCATGGATGATATGAGAGCGAAAGTTATCGATTTGGACCTAAATGATGTATTACCAAATCGTTTTCAACCACGTATAAAATTTAGTGAAGACTCGATTATTGAGCTTTCAGAATCTATTAAAGAACATGGTGTCATACAGCCAATTATAGTTCGACCAATAGGTGACAAATATGAAATTATAGCCGGGGAGAGACGCTACAAAGCTAGTGTCTTAGCAGGAAAAGATACTATTCCTGCTATTATATCTGATATAAAAGATAAGGAATGTGCTGAAATAGCATTAATAGAAAATGTACAAAGAAAAGACTTAACAGCAATAGAGGAGGCCATTTCCTATAAGAAAATATTAGATATGGGATATTTAACACAAGAGCAACTAGCGGTAAGATTAGGAAAAAGTCAGTCTGCAGTTGCTAATAAGATAAGACTTTTAAATTTATGTGATGAAGTTCAAGAAGCTTTAATGGAAGAAAAAATTTCAGAACGTCATGCAAGATCCCTTTTAAAAATTAAAGAATCCAGTAAACAAAAAGAAATGTTAGAAAGAATCATCGATGAAAGGTTAACAGTTAGAAAAACAGAAGAGGAGATAGAAAAAATGAATAACTATATTTCAGAACCAATGAATGATATGAGTATGAATAACAACCAGGGTGGTTTTTCAACAGTTAATCCAGGACTTGCTGCTAATAACCAACCTCAAAATACAAATTCTTCTGTAGATTTCAGTGCATTATTAATGAGTGAATCTGCAAAGTCTACTAATGGTATGAATAATTCTTCCTCATCAGCAGGATATCAATTTGATGCCAATGGAGTAGTAACAGGAGAACCAACTTCTATGAATCCATCTCCAGCAATGCCACAAACAGGATATCAGTTTGATGCCAACGGAGTAGTTATAGGGGAAAATACTTCTCAGCCTTCTTATCAGTTTAATAATTATAATACTATTCCATCAGAGAATAAGTCTTATGTAGAGCCTGAAAAATCAAATTATCAATTTGACACAAATGGTGCAGTAGCAAAAGAAATAGCTCCTATGAATCCAACACCAGTAGCGCCACAAACAGGATATCAATTTGATGC
>CAJTZU010000002.1:141137-338075 GCA_910584165.1 uncultured Bacilli bacterium
TCCAACACCAGTAGCGCCACAAACAGGATATCAATTTGATGCTAATGGTATGGTAGTAAGTGAGCCACAAGTTCCAAATATAACTCCAGCACCAGTCGTACCACAAACAGGATATCAGTTTGATGCTAATGGTATGGTAGTAAGTGAGCCACAAGTTCCAAGTATGACTCCAACACCAGTCACACCACAGCCATCATTTCAATTTGATACAAATGGGGGAGTTGTAGGGGAGAATAGTAATACTTCTATGAGTGCTATGCCAACAACGCCAATTATTGAAAATACAACAATTGCTTCAGAATCTATGATGAATACTTCTTCAGAAAATTCTACATTTGGTTTAAATGTTCCAGAGACACCAGTCGCACCAGAAGTTATGCCAAGTTCAGAGCCTGAAGAGAAACCATTTAGTTTTAATGATTTATTAGCCACTAATTCACAAAGAGAAGCTCAACATAATAATTCTATGATGACAGATTTTGTAAATTCTCCAGAAGTACCTACAAATCCAATCGCAAGCCAACAATTGCCAGATACTTTCTTAGACACTACTAAAAGGAATGATTTTGGACTTTCTGAAGGAAATAATGAAAATATGCAAATGTCTCAGATGGCAACACCACGTGATCCTGCCACAGGAGATTCTTTAAAAGAAGAGAAAGTAGATATTCAACCAATTATTATTACTGATTATTCAAAACAGTATGATCCTGTTTTACCACCATCACAACAGCCTGTTGAAAGAATTGATTTTAAACAAATTATTAGTTTAATAAGAGATGTAAATGATACGATTGAAAAATGTGGATATACAGTAGAAACAGAAGAAGTAGATTTAGAAAATGAATATCAAGTAATCTTTAAAATTAATAAAAATTAGGTGTTAAAAACACCTTTTTTGTTAGGAGGAAACTATGCGTTTTGAAAGAGAAGAATTATTCTGGCATTATCAAGAAAATACAAATCCTTTTTTTATCATAACTGTTTCTATTGATATTACAAATGTAGTTCGTTATTGTAAAGAGCACAAAAACTTTTATGCAACTATGGGCTATTTGATAACAAAATCGGTAAATAAAATAGATGCTTTTAGGTGGAGATATGAAGATAATCAGTTTCATTTTTATAATCAAGTATTTCCAAATTTTACTCAAAAAATAAATGATAATAAAATTGGATATTTTGATTGTCCTTATCATGAAAACTATGAATTATTTATAGAAGGTTTTCAAAAAATACAAATGAAATTTTATCAATCACAAGAAAGTAGTTTATTAGGGGAAAAAGGTTCTATTTGGCTTTCTTGTTTACCTTGGGTTTCATTTCAATCTTTTGTACCCCCCTTTGATAAAAATAATACAACTCCTCAATTTATTTGGGATCAATATCAAGAAAAAGATGATAGATATACAATAAATTTAATGATTTTAGCACATCATGGTTTTGTAGATGGATTTCATATTTCTAAATTTTTAGAAATTTTAAATTTAGAGATTTTAAATTTTCAAAAAATAGAAAGGCTATAAAAGCCTTTTTAACTTGCTTAAAAACTGTTTTTATAATATAATAAGAACCATTTGAGGGGGATTTTATGTTAAGTTATGAAGAATTTAAAAAATTAGCACCAAGTGAAACTGTACAATTTGTAGATTTTGCGCTTCCATATTTGGATTATTATGCAAGAGATAGTAGAACTTTAAACTTTAGAAGGCTAGATTCTAGCACAAATAGTTATTATAGTAAGTACTTTTTCTTATTACTTTATGCGATGGCTCAAAACCCAGAATATGAAACTTTTTTTAGTAAATTCGGTTTTGAAAAAGAGCGTGTAAAAGTAGAAAAAGAAAGTATGACTTCTAATAAAACAAAAGAGGAATTATTTACTTTAGCAGGAGCAATTATTCCAAACTTTGATGATACTACTAAATATGAGTCTTTGACACCTATTGATATCTTTATACCGATATTAGATGGCTATTGGAATCGTTGTGGTCAAAGTATTTATGATAGTTTATTTCCAAGATGTCAATTTGGAAACTTTAAAAATGAGTTAGTTAGTTATAATCAAGGTATTAAGGCAGAACAAGAAAGATTTTTAGAACAAGGAATATATGGAAATTTACCAATTACAGTTATTTCTTATTTAGAAACAGCTTCTAAGATAAGAAGTTTATTATTTCAAAAAGTAAATAGTACGCAAAACGAAATTTTAAAAAAATTAGAAGAAGATATTGTTCCTATATCTTTAGTTTTAGCTACTTATTATTATAAAGATACTCCAATTTATGTAGAAGAAAATGTAAGTGAACAAACCGCTATTAAAGAATTTTTATCAACAAAAGGAATTACTTTAGACAAGATTCTTCAAAATTTATCTATTAGTATGGGAGTAAGAGAAGTGTCTGAAACTTCAAGGAACTTAATTGCTATTAAAAATTTATATCAAGAATATTGTAGTGAAGGTTATTTTCATGGAAAAGAGCAGGCTAGTGTCTCTGTTCGTGGAATATTAGAGAATGTTTTTAACCGTGAATTTACAGATAGTGTAGCAGTAGAGAAATTATTTGCTAAAATGAATTGCTATATCGGAATGTTTGAGCATTTTGATCAAAATATTACACAATATATAGAAACACAAAGACGTAATTATTCTGCTGAGTATGTTAAAAGCTTTTATGGAGATTTATCAAAAGAAGCTCGTGAATTTGCAGATTTTACTGCTAAGATTTATCTTTTATTATTACAGAAAATGAAGGATAATAAGCATAATTCTAAATTGTTATTTGCAGAGGATGATGCAGATACTTTAGCGCTTTTAATAGCCACTTATTATTTTGATGGTGATGTTAGTGAATTTTTTAAAGATTATGGTATTACTTTAGATAAATTACTTACTCTTTTAAATATAACTCTTACAAAAGAAGAGATAGAAACAGTAGAATTAAATCAAAAAGTATTAGTGGACCGTTATAGAAGATTCTTCTATGAAGGTGTTAATAGAGGTAAGGGTGCAAAAAATCTTACCATTAATGACATTGCTCATAATCTTTGTAATAGAAACTTTAATCGTAGTATGATTATGGAATCTATTTTCTCTGAATTAACAGATGAGATGGATTTAGAAAGTGATTTCTTAGGACAATTACAAACACACTTAGAGCAAAAAGAACAAAACCGTAAAATGAAATTAACACAAAGATTATTCCGTGATATGCCTGTTGAAACAGTAGAAATTCTAGAGAATTCTTCTAGAGTACATACATATTTATTAAAACAGTTAAAAGGTTGGTCAGAAGAAGATATAAAATCATTATCTTTATTGTTAGGAACTTTATTATCTTCTAATACAGATGCGAAAGCTTATTTACAATATTTAGGATTTAGTGTATCTAGTGTTAGTTCTTATTTAAACATTAATAGTAATGGTCTATTAAATTTCCCTATTGATATAGATTTATTATCAAAAGAATATGGAAACTATATTTTTGGTGGAAATAATAAAGATAAAAAAAGAGAAGAATTATCTCCTTCCGCACTTGCTAAAAATATTTTTGCAAAAGAAATTAATAATAGTGTTGCCATTAGTAAATTTTTAGCGCATTTTAATCAAAGCTATAGTGAATATTCAAATTTTGATGAAAACTATCAAGTGTACTTAGAAAAAACGAAAGAAAGAAAACGAAAAGAAGAAGCAGAACAAGTTATTCGTTCTTACTCTTCAGCAGATTCTTATTTATTCAATGTATTTAAAATTTATCAAAGATTAAAAATAGAGTTAGAAGAAGGAAGAATTCGCACAACTCTTATAACAAGTGAAGATGATATTAAAGAGTTAAGTATGCTTCTTGGAATACTTTATGGTTCTAATTCTTCCAATAAATTTTTTGCTAAAAATAATATAACATTAGAGGCTGTTTTAAAAGCTTGTGCTCTTTCTGATTGTGATTTATTAAAAAATCTATATCATGCTAACATAGACTTTTTAGAAGGAAAAGAAGCATTTGGTAAATACTTAGAAAAAGATTCTCCTAATTATAGAGGAAGAAGAACAGAAGATGACTTTGCTAAAAGAATTTTTGATACAAGTATTAATGAAAGTATGCTTTTAGAGAATTTAGCGGTACAATTAGGTGCTAACTATGACATATTAAAAGAAGAAGTAGAAACAGGAAAAGATTATGAATTATCACTTACTATAGATGATAGAATTGCTTTATTATCAGGAGAAGCAGTAGATACTTTGGATTTAAGTGATATTAAAAGTGTATTGCATTTTGGTAATTCTTTATCTGTCCATTCTAAATACATTCATGATGAGCTTCCAAAATTAATGTTAAGTGATGTACATCAAGCTTCTATTGATACTATTAATGGTATTATTAATAGGGTTTGTGAAAAGGAAGAAAATCAAGTATCACAAAAGAAAGGATGGTTTGCTAGATTATTCTCTGTTTCTGTAGATGAACCTTCTTCACCAAAGTATGTATTAAATCCAGGAGCAGTAGAAGAATTAAAAGTAGCTATCGATACGAACATTTCTACTTTATCAAAGGAATTATTAGGATATGATGCTATTCGTAAATATATTGAAGTTTATAGAAGAAAAAATAGAACACATTACATGGTAGCAACCGATACAGTTGCTAAAATTCAAGAAGAATTAGGAACCTTAGATCCACATAAAGATGAAGAATATGAAAGGTTCTTAACGGCAAGTTCTAGACTTCAAATTATGACAGATAAGTCTAATCGTTTTGCAACTACGAATCATTTAATGCAACAAGAATTATTAAAAGTAAATCAA
The DNA here is from genome assembly GCA_910584165.1 of uncultured Bacilli bacterium. Taxonomy (GTDB): domain Bacteria; phylum Bacillota_I; class Bacilli_A; order RF39; family UBA660; genus UBA5578. The sequence continues at coordinate 145,942 of CAJTZU010000002.1, forward strand.
GCTATTGTTAATCATTTTATTACGATTAATGCTCTTGAAATGGCAAGAGATGATTTACTTCCATTAGTAGGTTCTGAGCTTGCTTTAGGACAAGGTAGAAGTACAGAAAATCAATCTTTAGAATTATCTCAAAATGTTATGCAATTATTCCAGTCTTTATTGGATAGGAATGTTGACAGTGCTGTAGAAAATATGGAACAACTTAGACGCTCTAATCTATCTTCTGGAATATTTGAATCATTAAATAGGGATATTCAAGTATATTTGCAAGGTTTAAATCAAGCAGGGCATATTGAAGAGCGTATAGAATGTTTAGATATTGACCAAGTAAATGTAGAGACACCACAAGCACCAGGACTACCAAATATGGGAGCTATTAATTTAACACTCACTCCAGATATACCAAAACAGAAAAAATTAGGTACATTACCAAGTCAAAAACAATAGAATTTCTCTATTGTTTTTTTATGTAAGTATCTTGTAAGACTCTTATAGTTTTATGAGAAAGAATTTATAATGATATATGAATAGTGTATGATAATTAAGATAGAGAGATGATAGTTATACACTGGAAAAGAAGGAGGTGAAGTTGTGGAAAAAAATAGAAGTTCAAAAATTCTTGCCATTATTGCTCTTTTAGTATCAGCAATCGGTTTATCGGTAGGTTTTGCAGCATTTTCGCAAACATTAACAATCAGATCTAGTGCTACTGTAAAACCAAATGAGTCAGACTTTAAAGTAGTTTTTTCATCAAGCGGAACAGTAGTTGAAACAAATCCTGTTATAGCAGTTGCTACTCCAAGTACTCTTAATGAAAAAACAAATCCTGGTTCTATTGTGAATGCAGGTGATCCTAAAATTACAGGTTTAGGTGCAGAATTTTCAGCACCAGGTCAAAAGGTTGAATATACTTTTTATGCAGCAAATATAGGTGAATATAATGCCTTTTTAAGAAATATCACTTTTGAGAATTCAGGTAAAGGAAGTTCTCATAGAGTTTGTACTGCTAAAGAGGGTACTACTAATTCATTAGTTCAAGAAGCTTGTAGTAGTATTATATTAACTGTAAAAGTTGGAGAAGGGTTAGCAACTAATTCTTCTATTACAGGAATTACTGGTCATTCTTTAAATAAAGGTGCTTTCGAACCAGTAGTTGTAACAATTGAATATGCGGCTGATGGAGCAAGAGCAGATGGAGATTTTTCTGTTGATTTTGGAAATATAATCTTAGATTATAGTTCAGCAAATTAATAATATTTATAGTGAGAGGCACAATATTGCTTTGTGCCTTTCCTATATTTGCACAAGACTATTTTGGAGGTAAAAATGAAAAGGGGTTATAAAAAATTATTAATATTAGAAATTATTTTATTCTTCGTTTTAATCTTAAATAGTTTTGTATCAAGTATATTAAGTAGATATAATTTAATTTTAGCATTAATAGCCGTTTTAGGTATTTTTAAATTATTTTTTGGTTTTGAAAAAGATAGATATCGTTATGTAAGAGATATTATTTTTGAAATAGCTATTTTCTTATTAGTATTTTTTCTTTTATATTATTTATCAGGATTGATTATTACTTTTGCAAAAACAGAAAATTATTTAACATGGTATGGATTCTCTAATTTTATTATTCCAATTATATTGACAATTATTTTAAAAGAAATTGCTAGATATATGATTTTACAAAAAGCTGAAGGGAATAATTTCTTATTAATAACCACATGTATTTTATTTATATTTTTAGATGTTAGTAATGCAATCTATTATAATAATTTTTCATCTAAATATGATTCGTTTCTATTTGTAGCACTTTCTTTATTGCCAGCTATAAGTACTAATATTGCGTGTACTTACATTAGCAAAAAAGTGGGTTATAAACCTGTCATATTTTATTTAATTATTGTTAATATATATAGTTATTTAATGCCAATTATTCCTAATCCAAGCGAATATATAAGTTCTATGGTCCAATTTTTATTACCAATAGCTTTAGGCTATAGAGTTTATTCTTTCTATGAAAAAGAAAAGGATAAAGAAGTTTCTAGAGATTATAATAAAAGAAGAATATTGCCATTAATTATTCCAACTATTGTTATCATGATTCTTATTTATTTTGTTTCAGGGTACTTTCATTATTATGCAGTAGCAGTAGCAAGTAATAGTATGTCACCAAAAATTTATCGAGGTGATGTTGTAATTATTGAAAAAATAGATAAAAATTATGATTTATTAGAAGAAGGTCAAGTAATTGCTTATAAATACGATGGTATTATTATTGTACATAGATTAGAGCGTATTTTAAAACAGGATGGTAAATATTATTTTTATACAAAAGGAGATGCCAATTCAAAAGAGGATAATTGGACAGTAGAAGAGGATATGATTATAGGGACTGTTAATCATAAAATATCTTATATTGGGCTTCCAACTGTCTGGTTGAATGAGTTATAGGAGGTAAATGGTATGAGAAAGAAAAAAGAAGAGGAATTTAAAGTAGAAGTAACCCAAACTTTGGAGCCACATGAACTAAAGAAAACAGTTTATTTTGGATATAATACAAGATTACTATTAAATATTTTAATATGTATTTCTTTTTTAGGACTTGGAATTTTTTATTTAATAGAGTCTATTAATTTTAGCAAGGAAGAAAGTATTCGTTATAAAGAGAATAGTAGTTTAGATTATAAAGTATATTTAAAAGAAAATGATTTTTATGATACTCCTTATTTAACAAAAGATATGGCTTATATTGCTAGTTTAATTGATACGATTAATATAGACTTTAATTATTTATTTTCGATAGATACAATTTCTAATATGGATTTTTCTTATGGCATTTATGGAAATTTAATTATTGCTGATGAATCTGGGGAAAATACTTATTTTGAGAAAGAATATAACTTATTAAATAATAAGCAAGTAAATATGGTAGAATCTAAATCACAGGAAATTAAGGAAAATATTTCTATTGATTATGGTTATTATAATCGTTTAGCAAATGATTTTAAAATGTCTTATGCAATAGATACGACTAGTTATTTAAAAGTATATTTAAAAATTGATAAAAAGAACGCAGAAAAAGAAACAAAATTTGATTTAAATGATACAGACGAGTTAGCTATTACTATCCCATTATCAGAGAAGGCTATTCAAATTAAAATGGATTATATGAATCTTAATGAAACTAATCAGGTTTTAGCGCAACCAGAAGTAGCAGTAGAGGATATGACAGTATTAGTAATTTCTATTATTTTATTCCTTGTTAGTATTATTAGTTTTATTAAAATAATTAGATTATTATCTTTATTAAAAGTTAGAAGTTCTAATTTTGATAAATATATTAATAAAATTTTATCAGAATATGATAGATTAGTGGTAGAAACAGTTTCTTGTCCAAATTTAACGGATAATAATGTAATTAAAATTAAGAAGTTTGAAGAATTATTAGATGTAAGAGATAATTTAAAATTGCCAATAATGTATTACTTATTAGTAAAGCATCATAAAGCTTATTTCTATATTAAACATAATAATGATATTTTCCTTTTAACTGTTAAAGCAGTTGATTTGGAGAAGTAGGATATGAAAAATAATAAAGCACACTATTTATCAGCTTCTTTAATACTTATTACTATTTGTTTTTTAAGCATTGGGTTCTCTGCTTTTCAGGAACCTCTATTGATTGACAATGTAGGTGTTACTGTTCGATTTTTGGAAGATATGCGCATAACCGGCATTCAAGTAAATGCTTCTACTGCTGGGGTAGTTTCTAATTATGAAGATTATAATATACACAATTTAAAAGCTGGCATTTATTTACCAAATAAGGATTCCTCTATTACTTATAAAATAAAAACTACTAATTTTGGAAATATAGAAATGGGAATTTTTGATATTACAGGTTTACCAAGTAATTTAACTTACGAAATACAAGAATATAATCTAAAAGAAAAGCTTTGTGATATCAATAAGAAATGTACATTAGGTTCTGAAAAAGATTTTTATTTAACGATTAAATATAAAGAGAATGGTTATGATTCTTCAAAATTGAATTATGATTTTAATTTAAATGTGGATTTTAGAGGATTTCATAAGATTGTATATATAAATATTAAAAATACTACAAATTATCCAAAAGAAGTAATGGATGGGGATAATTTAGAAATTGCATTTGCTACAGATATTCCTGGAAAAGTAAAACTTACTGGTAGTAATTCATATACTTATAATACTAATATATTATCTGTTAACAATGTAAAAGAAGATTTAACTGTAGATAGAGTATTCAGATTTTATGAAGAAATTTTGAATAGAAATCCACTATCTTCTGATTGCCCTAGTTTACCTATAACAACAGGTAAAGGGCAAGGAGCTTCTTTTTGTAAAACGACTGATAATTATGGGGATAGTTATTACTATCGTGGCGCAGTAAAAAATAATAATGTAAAATTTGGAGGTTATTATTGGAAGATAATAAGAATAAATGGAGATAATACTGTTAGGATGATTTATAATGGCAAAGTAAGTCAATTATCAAAACCATTAGAAAATGGAACAGATGATTCTTCTACAAATTATACTAATATAGGTTTGGGTATTTTTAATCCAGATGGTCGTGACAATGCTTATATGGGCTATATGTATGGGATGGTTAATGCTACTAGTTATCAAGATGCACATGCCAATACTAATTCTAGTACAGCAAAGAGAAAATTAGATAGTTGGTTTCTTAGTAGTGGTTTAAATAATGATTCCAATAAGAAATATTTAGCAGATAATTTATTCTGCAACGATAGAAGTGTTTATAGTGAAACTTTATCAAACATGTCTGGTGGAATAAAGCAATTGCCTGTACATGCTAGTGGAGCAGAAAATTTCCCTGCAGATACAGGAAAAGGGTATGGAAAAAATGTTACTTTTTATGGAACTTATTATCGTATGAGATTTGAATCTCTACCAACAGTAGCAACACATTATCCTACTTTAAAATGTATAAATAAAAATGACTCATTTACAGTATCAGATACAGTAAATGGAAATGGAGATTTAACTTATCCAATTGGGTTAATTACTATAGATGAAGCAATATTTGCTGGTTCTGCTAGATTAGTAGAGGACAATAGAAACTATCTATATACTGGATATAGATATTGGGCAATGTCTCCTGGATTTTATAATACTACTGCCTATATGGGTGGTATGATTCATCAAGGATGGATTAGTTTAGGAGCTCCTGTAACAGATGATAAATATAGATATTATCGACCAGTTATCAATATTAAAGCAGAAACTTTTCTGAAATCTGGGGATGGAACGATTAATAATCCTTATGTATTTGAATAATACTACATAGAATTATGTAGTATTTTTTTGTATAATAAATAAAGTGAGGAAAATATATGGATAATAGAAGTAAAAAATTTGTTTTTATACCTTTTTGCCTAATGGCTCAAGCGTATCAAGCCCAAGGAATTGTAAAATATGAATGGAAATCTTCCATTAAACCATTTATGCAATTGTTACTTGATTATGATATTAATATTATTCAAATGCCATGTGCAGAAAGTAGTTTTAATCATTCCTTGATAAGAGAACCAAAAGGACTTAGTAAATATAATACAAAAGAATTTAATAATCATTGCGAATTATTAGCAGATAGCGTATCTAAAGAAGTCATACAATTAGTAGAAAGTGGCTATCAAGTATTAGCAATTTTAGGAATAGAACAATCACCGTCTTGTTGTGTAAATTATATTTATACCAATAAAGGGACAGAAAATAGAAAAGGTTTGTATATGGAGAAATTGTGTGATAAAATAAAATACTTAGAAATCCCCATAATAGGAATTAATCGTAAATATATTCAAAAGTCATTAAAAGAATTAGAAAATATTTTAAAGCATCAATAGATACTCTACAAAATGTAGAGGAATTAGAAATATTCCTTATGGTATACTTTAGTTGGTGATAAAAATGAGTATTGGAAAAAGAATTTCTTGTATGAGAAAAAAGAAGAACTTAACACAATCTGCTTTAGCGCATAGATTATATGTAACAGATAAAACAATATCTAGTTGGGAGTCTGATAGAACAGAACCTAGTTTAGATATTTTAATGAATTTAAGTGAAATATTAGACTGCTCTGTTTCTTATTTAATGTATGGGGATATAGAAAAACTAGATATTGAAACAGAGGTAAAAATCAAATTGACGGAGCAGGAATTTAAACACTTAGATTTTTTACTAAAAAGAGAAGCAGAATATTTAAAAGAAATTCATCATGTAGATACTTACTATTCTCCGAAACATGAATCTTTTTTAAATCAGGATAAAATTGTAGATTGGTTACGTATTGGCGAGCGAGGTAGTAAGAAAATATTAAATTATAAACATTGGTATGATGTACATTGTGATGAATATGAAGTTGAAATTAATGATTCTATTAATTTAGATAAAATATTTCATGCTTTACAATTAGAAAAAGTAGCGATAGTAGATAAAGTAAGGAAAACATATTTTTATCAAAATAAATATGAATTCGCATTAGACAAAGTAAAAGATTTAGGATATTTTGTAGAAATTGAAATAAAAAATTATCAATCTTCTGTTATGGAAGAATATGATGCTTTATTAAAAGTAGCCAAATCATTTGAATTAAATTTAGATCATATAGATAAAAAAGGTTATCCTTACGATTTAATAGAGCAGAAAGCTTCTTAGAGGCTTTTTTCTTTTTGTATTTTGTGCTATTATGAAGTTGTTAGAAGAGGTATTATGGAAAATTCTAAAGAACAATTAAGAGAGATTTATAAAATAAAGAGAAGAAATATTGAGAATAAAAAGGAAAAAGATAAGGCTATATTTTCAAAAGTAATTCGTCATTCTAAAGTGATAAAAGCGGATACCATATTACTTTATTATGCGAAAGAAGAGGAGGTAGAAACACTTCCTTTCATTGATTATTTCCTATCTATTGGGAAAGTAGTTGGTCTTCCAAAAACGCAAGAGCAAAAGATTACTTTTTATTTATTAAAAAATAAGGAAGATGTAAAGTTGGGGAAATATAATATTTTTGAACCGATAAGCAATCAGGAAATAACAGACTATTCTAATAGCATTTGTATTGTACCTGGTATTTGTTTTGATAAAAACAATTTTAGAATAGGGTATGGCGGAGGATACTACGATAAATTTCTTAGTACTTATGATGGGTATAAAATAGGGATTATTTATCAAGAGTGTATAGTAGATAATATAAAAATAGATAAATATGATAAACAAGTTGATATTGTAATAACGGATTAGGAGAAGATTTATGAAATTAATTTCTATGAAAGAGTTAGATGATAGAATATTAGAAGAAGTAGCTTTAGCGGTCCAACAAGGAAAGGTAGTAATTTTTCCAACAGAGACTATCTATGGAATAGGTACTAATGCTTTTGATGAGAGTGCTGTAGAAAGAATTTATAAGATAAAAGGAAGACCAGAACAAAAAGCTTTGATTGTATTAATTAATGACTATCAAATGTTAGAGCTTATTGCTTCTATTACTACAGATATAGAAAGAAATTTGATGAAGAAATTTTGGCCTGGCCCATTAACAATTATTTTTCAAAAAAAGAATATTAGTTGCCTTCCTGAAAATGTTACAGCAAGAAAAGATACAATAGCAGTTCGGATGAGTGATAATGAAATTATAAAAAAGTTAATAGCGAAAAGTGGTGTTCCTATTGTTGCACCAAGCGCCAACCTGTCTGGTTCTTCTAGTGCTACTAAAATAAAAGAAATTATTTCTGATTTGGGGGAGCAAGTAGACTATATTTTAGATAATGGTGATATTAAGGATGAAACCCCCTCTACTATTGTAAAGGTAGAAAATGGAGAAATAAAAATCTTGCGAGAGGGGAAAATAAAAAAAGAACAACTATTTAATATGGAATCTATTAAATAGAGGGATATTGTGGTATAATATAAAAAATAATAGGAGGAGTTATATGAATAGCAATAAAGGTAAATTTATCGCAATAGGATTGGTAGTACTTATTATTACTATTATCGTATTTTTATTTCTTTTATTTTCTCATAAAGAAAATAAAAAAACTTTTGGATGGGCAAGTGTTAGTAATAAATTTGTTAATTTAAATAATTAAGATAAGGTTATCTAGTGGTGAAGAGACAATTATATATGTAACACATAATTTAAGAAAAAAATAAAGAAGTTTATTTTTGCTGTTGTATTAGGATTAAAAAAGAAAGAAAAGGATGAATTCTTTCTTTTTTTGTGAAAAAACATAGAAAAAAGGTAAAAAACTGTTATTTTATTGGCTAAAATCTATTTGAACTATGCTATAATGAGGTTAGGTGATAGTAATGTTGTACGTAAAATACAAAGAGTTAACAAAGACATTTAATTTTTCAAATGCATTAAATAGGGAGGATCTTCCAGGTTATATTAAACATTATATTTTAGATGATGAGCAGGTATTAGTAGTATATAAAACGGAAAGAGACCATGGTGTTTTTACGGATAAAAAAATAGTATTATTTGATAGTTTTAGAAAATATGGTGGTCAAAAGCAAATTAATACAATTCCTTATAGTGCGATAGAAACACTTTCGGTGACTTTTAGTCAAGATAGTGCGGATTTAAATATGGTATTGCATTGTGGTGTTCCAGTTCATTTTCACTTTTTAGCTACACAAGCAGAGGATAAAGTTAGGCTTCGTTTACTTTATACATGTATTAACCGAATTATTGATGACCAAGTGCCATCAAAAAGAGATATAAAAAGATTAATGAAAGACGATGTATCTTTTGAAAGATAAGAATAATAAGTTCTTATCTTTTATTTACTTCTAAAAGTTGGGGTGTTATAATAAATTTGTTTAGGAGGTTTTATGATTAAACATCAACTTTTGTTAAAATATAAAGATAAATACATATGCGCAAAAGATGAAAATGAGTACGATTTTATACAAGTACCAAATTATTCTTATGCAGTGGATGCAGCTAGTGAATGGTCAAATATTAGCATTTTTGTTTCTTTACTATTAAGTGGAAATATTACTAATAATTATGAATCTATGGTTCCCCACCTGCATTTTGATTGGGAAGATTCGTTTATCTTTTGTGATTTTGATTGTTTGCACCCAATAGGTGAAAATATATGCTTATATGATATTGATGAGTTTTTAAAGATAGATACTCTACCATTAGAAGTTTTTGAAGATACTTTAGAAAGATTATCTAATCGATTAGCTTTAGTATCTTTTGAGGAGATAGAAAAAATTGAAACAGGATGGATAAAATATAATCAGGAGTTGGATAATATGGATATTCCAGAGAATCCCTATGGTTTTGGTTATGTACCAAGAGTTTCCCCTGATTTATTAGCATCTATTCGAGAAAGACATAATACGGTGACTGACCATACAGCATTACTTTTATATTCTGGTGGGAAGGATAGTACTTTATCGGCATTACGCCTTAGAAAGATGGGATACTATGTAGATTTTCTTCATTTTAATAATGGTTATATGAGAGATACAGATAAACCTTATTTAACATTTGATAGAACTTTTCGAAAACTTGACGGATATCATTTTCCTTACGAATTTAGTGATGTTTCTGTTAAAGACTATTTTGGGGATTATTTTAGTACATGGAAAAAACAATATGGAGATATTTTAGAAGGAGGCACTATTCATTCTGAAATTAGGTGTCTATCTTGTCGTATGGCTATGTATACGAAAGCTTTTGAAATTGTTAAAAAGGGAAATTATAAGATATTAGCAGAAGGCGCCAGAATTAGTCAAAAGTTTATGTTAGAGCAGGTACCTATGATAGAGAGATTAAAAGAAATGGGCAGTGAACTTGGCTTCCAAATGCTATTTCCAGTACTAGATTTAGAAGATGATGAGAAAGAAAAACAAGAATTAATTAAAGCTGGATTTTCTTCTAAAAGTTGGGAGTCAAAATGTTTACTTGGAAGAGCAGCAATGGATAAAAGCCCAGAAGATGAAGAAAGAATTTTAGAATATTATGATAATGTTTTAAAACCAAAGGTATTGCAAAATGTTAGAAGAAGTTTGAAATAATGCACAACTATGTGCATAAAAGGGGAATAAAGTGAAAGAATTAGAATTAGCGAAGATTTTATGGAATTATTTATATTTAGGTGAAGAAATAAGAAAGTGTGATTGTATTTTAGGGCTTGGATGTTATGATTTGCACATTCCAGAAAAATGTGCACAACTTTATCATGATGGTTATGGAAGCTTCATTATTTTTACAGGTGGGCTAGGAAAGTGTACAAATGGTGTTTTTAAAAAATCAGAAGCGGAAGTTTTTAGAGATATTGCTATTAATTTAGGTGTGCCAAAAGATAAAATTTTAATTGAAAATAAGTCGACAAATACAGGCGATAATTTTCGTTTTACAAAAGCATTAATAGAAGAAAAGAGACTTAATGTCCATTCTTATTTGATTGTTCAAAAACCTTATATGGAAAGAAGAGCTTATGCTGCTTTTAAAGCAATTTTACCAACTGAAGAATGTAGTGTTACTTCCCCAGATATTTCTTTTGAATCTTATTTTAAAGAATATGAAGACAGTAATGGCAGTATTAAAGAATTACTATGTGTGATGGTAGGAGATTTACAAAGAATGAAAGTATATCCTTCTAAAGGATGGCAAATTGAACAAGATATTCCAATTACTGTATGGAGTGCCTATGAAGAATTAGTATCTATGGGATACGATAAATATGTGATTAAAGAAGAGTTGCAATAAATAAAAAACTATGTTAGAATACATTTACATTTAAACGAAGGAGGAATATTATGAACCTAGTAATATGTGCTAATAACCGTAGACGTAGCATCTAGTACTTGTTTAAGCGAAAAGTGATTTCGTGGATACAAGTACTATTCGTCGTGCTTGTATCTAAGGTTTGTAATATGAAAAGACCTATGTGTACAAGCATGGGTCTTATTTTTATGGAAAGGAAGAATTGTATGAAAAAACTAGTATATATAAATAACCGTAGACGCATCATCTAGTACTTGTTTAAGCGAAAAGTGATTTCGTGGATACAAGTACTATTCGTCGTGCTTGTATCTAAGGTTTAGAATATGAAAAGACCTATGTTACAAGCATAGGTCTTATTTTTATAGAAAGGAAAAAAGATATGAAAAAAATAGAAAAAGAAATATTTTCTGTATTAAAAAAGTTTGTTTCATTTCCAACAATAGATGGAAATGAAGAAGAAATGAAGAAATTGTTAGAGTATGTAAAAACATTAGTACCTACAAATTTTATAGTGAAGGAATATTTATTTCAGACTAAACCAGTATTAGTAATCTCTAATACAGATTCTAAAGAGTTAGATATTGTTTTTTGTACTCATATTGATGTAGTACCCCATGAAAAGTATGAATTAGTTGAAAAAGATAATTTACTTTATGGGAGAGGCACTTTTGATATGAAGGGAGGGACAGTAGTTTCCTTACTCGCTTTATTAAATCAAGAGACTACTAAAAAGATAGGGATATTTTTAACGAGTGATGAAGAAGTAGGTGGAAACTGCGTTAAAGAACTATTAAACATTTATCATCCTAAGTTTGGAATTATTCCAGATGGAGGTAATGATTTTCAATTAGTTAAGGAAGAAAAAGGAAGACTTTTATTGCAAGTTTCTATTTCCACAACTTCTTCTCATGCAGCAGAATTATATAAGGGTGAGAATGCTATTGCAACACTTTTCTCTGTTTATCAGAAATTATTAGAAAAATATCCAAATCCTACTTCTGATAAGGAATGGAAATCATCTATTTGCCTTACTCGTTTAGAAGGAGGAAAAGCTTTTAATCAAGTTCCTGATTATGCAGAAATGATTTTAGATATTAGAAGGATAGCAAGTGATTTTAAAATAGAATTTATAAATGCATTAAAGAAGATAGACTCTAGATTGAAAATAAAAGTATTAGCAAGTGAGACTCCATATTTAACAAATATAGAAAATGAAATGGTAAAAAAATTTTTACAATCTGTAAAAACCGTATTAAAAAAAGAAACTGTTATAACGCATTCTAATAGTACTTGTGATGGAATTTATTTTACTGAAAATGGAATTCCAACAGTATTGATGAATCCAACAGGAGGTTTTGCTCATTCTCCAAATGAGTATGTAGAAAAAGAGTCACTTCTTAAGCTTTATGAAATTTATATCAACTTTTTAAAAAATATGTAGAAGTCAATACCACTTGGGGAAATAGAATATCTTTTTAGAAATAATTTACAAAATAGAAAGAAGGAATATTATGAATTATTTATTATCAAATGAGAAACCACAAATATCTATAACGGCAGGAAATACCTGTTATCAAGTAAGGTGTTTAAATCAAAGTGATTATAAAGCCTTTTCTGATATTATTAAAGAAGTATTTAGCCTACCACCTTGGGATGAAAAATTAACGGATGAGGAAGTTTTAGAAGAATTTGAGCATTGCACAAAAAATGGATTTATTTTAGGAGCTTTTACTATGAGTGGAGAATTAATGGGAATAGCAGAATTTATTCATGAGTTTTTAGAGGCACATGTTCCTTTTATACCACTTCCATCTTGCTCAACAGATTCTACCTGGTATATTCATGGTTTGGCTACTTTGCCCAAATATAGAAGTAATCATGCTAGTAGTAATCAGCTTCATGTCTGCACTAATTTGGTTTATTATGGATTAAATTTTTGCCAAGCTCTTGCGCCTAATAATAGCGATTATTGTTATTTTAGAATATCAGAGCATGGCTCTATGTCAAAGGGATTAGGAGAAAGACAGGGTTTTGTCCTTGTTAGAAAAGAAGGACAGATATCCCAACAAATTATTGACCCCACTCTTGATGACCCGTATAGAAATTTTATGATTAAAGATTTAAGAGTTCCCATGGAGTTAGCAGATTACAGTTTTATGTATGAGACTCCTAAAAAATATTTAAAAGAAATAGCGCCTAGAAAATAGTTTTCACCTAAACATTAAAATGTTATAATAAAGAAAATAGAGTATCTGTTATGAAAATGAGGTGAAGTTCATGGCTTATCGGTATCGAAGATATCAAATATTTAGAAAAAAGTTACCTGTACCAAAAGAAGTATTAAAACGTATTTATAATAGAAAAGCAACTATAGAAGATATTATTCAATATGATTTAAAAGATAAAGTGCCTACAGATTGTTTAGACTATAAGTATAGTGAGATTTCTGCTATTGTTGGAATGGAAGTAGCAGTAGCTTTAGATTGGGATACGATTTTACCACTTCAATCTTATCAGTTATTAAATTGGTTTAGAAACAATAGTGCTTCTAGAGCATTAGATTGGAATAACTTATTATATAAAACTATTAAAGAAGAGTATTTTAAAAATCTTTTAGATGGAGTTAGCTCTTATGATATGCTGATTTTTAAACTAAAAGATAGTTATTCTGATTTCCATTTTGAAAGATTAGGAGAAAAGTTTGAAAAAGCAGTGCCAGAACTTTTCTATGCAACTAGTAAAGAGGCAGCTAGTGATTTGTTTTCTAAAAGATTTATGATTAATGACTATATAGAGCATTTTAAAGATTATGTGAAAGCTCCAGAGGATATTGTTAAAGATGCTTTTCAAAGTGATGTAGATGTTAGGTTATATCAATTTTTAAATCCTTATTTAAAAAGCGGGAATACTTATGAAGAAGAAAAATTATTGGTTCAACTTGTTTTTAGTAGTAGATATCATTATGAATACGAAAAATATTTAGAAATATTAAATTTTAATCCCGGAATAAGTGCTCATGATTTTTTAGAAAAAGCTTGTTTGCAAAGAATAAAAGAACAACATTGGCTAAAACCAAATTCTTACTATATTAGTAAGTATAATATGGGAAAAGAGCACAAGTTTTCTTTTGGGCAGAGTATCGATTATGACTCTTTATCATTAGTAGATCAATATCCTGAGTATCGAGTTATTTTTTCACAGTTTTTAAATGGGACTTTGAAGTTTACTTCTTCTATTTCCGATTATGATAGTATAGAAGCTTATGTTGCTTACTTAATACTAGAATTTAATTTGGAATATGATGGAACTTTACCAGAAAAATTTAAGGAATTATATCCAGAACTTTTTATTACATCCGATTACAATTTAGCAGATGATTTTTACCGAAAAAAATTAACTCCAGAAATGATTCAAAAAAGACCAGTTTATGTTGAACTTTTAAAAGATAAAAAAGTTTTTCTCGGATTTAAGGAGCAGGATCTGGTAACATTCATTAAAGCTATTGGAAATGATAAGTTTTTTAAGTTTTGTTTAAAATATGGTTCTCATTTGGTTCCTGTTACTTTAGAAAATGAAAATCAGACTTATGAGGAAAGATTAGAACAAGAGATTATCGATAGTATTGTACAAGGAAAATGTAAGTATCAAGACTTAGAAGAGGTAGAAAGTATTACTTCTAAAATACCTAATTATTTTTTGGATAATAGTTTTCCAAAAGAATTAAGAGAGCTTTTTTATAGTGGAGAATTAACTCCTATTCTATTAAAAAAAAACCAAAAATGGATTCATTTAATGAAAGATAAGGAGCTTTTTACAGCTTTACAATATCTTCACCGAGATTTATATACTGCTGTTGGAAAAGAGAATTTCTTGATGTTATGCCAAGGTTACGGAACAGTTATTTCAGATATGTATTTTTTTTCTTATCATTTTAAAGATATGTCAGTAGAAGAAATTTTAAAAGAGATAGAGGATAAAATTTATAATCGTATCTATCTTTACCGCATCCCTTATGATGACGATATGCCTATTTCTTTTAAAGAAAAGTACCCACATCTTTTTTTACCAGAAACGATTAGCGAGGAATTAAGAACAAAATTTTATAGCAGAGAATTAACTCCTTTAGATTTTGAAGAAAATGATTTTCTATTTTCTTATTTTGAAAATCTAGATATTGCTTGTTATCTCAAAGAGGAATATCTTTGGCTAGTAGGAAAAGAATTGCAAAATAATAAAGAAAAATTAAAAATTGCAGCCTTCTATGGAAAAATTCATACGAAAGATCTTCAAGAAATATTTAAAAAAATTGTATTAGAAAATATTAGTACTCTTAATTTTGATAGAATAGATAATTTAGCTGATTTATTAGTTACACTTTCTTATTCTAATTCTGGTGAAATTAGAAAATGTAGAGCAGAGCTGGCTAATCAGTTAATCAATCTAGAGAATCCAAAAGAGAAGTTGGAAAGAATCGAAGATATTTTTTTGGCAAATAATCTTCCAACGGTTGGTAAAGTATTTTTAGTATTTCAAACTTTATATCCTGATTTTAGGGGATTTGATTTTAGTGAAGATTCTAAAGTATCTCCAATTTTAAAAAGTAAAACAAACCGAAGTAGAGAAGTTATTATTTTTTCAGATTTATTAAAAATAGCATTTGGCTCTAATAATAGGTCTATCAAATCTTATTTAGAAAATATTGAAAATGGCTATAGGACATTTTTACAAATTCAAAATGATCGAATTTCTTTAGAGGAGTTAGAAGAAAGTGAAAGAACTACTTTATCTATTTTTTTAACCCATTTAAATACTTTATATAATAATACAGAGAAAGGAAAAAAAGAGCCTCATAAATTATCTAATGATATAAAAAGAGATGTTAATGATTTTGTATCTCTTTATGCAAGTAAAGAGTTGATAGATTATGATTTACCAGATAGAATTATTAAGATGTTTTGCCATTTTGCCGGTTTTGATAGTTTTGAAAAGGCAAAGGCGTATGCTACTCAAAAACCTATTTTAGCAGATCAAAGAAATAGAAAGTCTTCTAGAAATAGTTTTCAGTTAACGCAAGGTGATTTTATTAAAGGAATAAGAGATATTAAATATTTAAAGAGCATATTACAAAATGGTTCTTTAGCTGTAGAATTTTTAGGAGCTTCTGCTGATAAGGATAGCACACCATTAGATACAGATTTATCACGTATATTAAAAGTAGAAAATTCGATTAGTGAAACAGTTTCTAAAACAGAAGCATCAGGTTATGGCTCTATTTATTTAATACTTAAAAATGATGATAGATTCTGTATTACTAGAAGAAGTTCTTCTGAAGAACAGGGTATAGATGAAGTAGATATTAACAAGATAGAGGCATTTTATACAGGCGCTACAGGAAAAGATCATTACGGAATTCGCACTGGATTTGCTTCTTCTGAAATTGATTATATTATGACAAAAGAATATGATGAAAGAATAGGGTTAGAGATTGCCATGAATGGTTTTTATATTCCTGTTGTAGATACTTCTGGTAATTTGATATTTGCTCCAGAGGATTACGATTCTTTAAGGAAAAAAATGTCAGGTTTATCTTATTTTGGAGAGAAAGAATATATATTTTCTCAAAATCTGCATTTTGATGGAATAGAAGAAGTAGTGGAATCTCTTTCTAGAAATGAAGAAGAGGCTCAAATGAAAAGAGAAGTCATAAATCAAAAGGTTTTAGAGGCAATTGATGAAGTGGGTTTGGGTCTTAAAACTGTTATTGATGGAAACTTAAAAGAAGGTACTGTTGAACTAATCGATACTGGCTCAACTGGTCGTGGTACTAATTTACCTCAATCTGGAGATTTTGATTTCATTATGAGATTAGATAAAAAAATAATAGCTGACACTCACAAAACGAAAATATTAAAAGAAAAAATATTGCAGAAATTGGGAAAAAATAATTTTAATATGATAACGAATAGTGGCGATTTTAGATTAAAGGGTGTTCAATTAGAAGGTTTAGAACAAGCTATCGATATTGATATAACTTTTATTGAGAAGACTGATAAGATATCTTATTCTACTGATATGGCTTTAAGAGATAGACTATTTAGTATAAAAAAGCAAGATAAAAGCAAGTACTCTTTGGTTCTTGCCAATCTTTTGCTTGCTAAAAAGGTATTGAAAGAAGCTAGTGTTTATAAACCAAATCGTGGCGAAGTCGCGCAAGGTGGTTTAGGAGGAGTAGGAATAGAAAATTGGATTCTACAAAATGGTGGCTCTTTTTTAGATGCTGCTAGTAGTTTTTTAGAAGCATCAGAAGGAAAAACTTTTCAAGAATTTAAAGCCCATTATAGTATTTGGGATTTTGGAGAAAATCATTTTACGGATAGAAATGGTGTTTATCCACATGATGAATTTGTTAGAAACAATATGAGCGAAGAAGGATATTTAAAGATGAAACAGGCACTAGAACATTATCTTAATCAGTTAGGATATTCTTTTAAAAAGAGAAGGAAGTAAATTTCCTTCCTTTTTTATGATGAAATAAATTGACATATTTTTTCTTTTTTGGTATAGTATAGACGATTTGGGGGATTAATATGAAATATAAACTTATAAAAAAAGTTGCATTAGGACTTGCTGCGACAGCAATTATAACAGTAACATCAGGATGTCAAGAGAAAGAATCAGATATTCCAAAAACAGCAGTTATAGAAACAGGAGAATTTCAAAATGTGTACGAGGATGAACCTACTTTTGATGCAAGTGGAGAGTCTGTCACTTATAAAGGTCATGTTTATGCTATAGCGCATGATCCATCTACAGAATATGTTACGAATGAATATACTCCAGTTTCTTATGAAAATGGGATAAATACAAATCAGTTATTTTTTGTAAGAATAAATGGAAATATTTATTTAGCAACTAAATTAGTTGATAAGAATGAGAATAATATTATTTCAAAATATTACGAATTAGCTACAGGTAAATTTTTAGGGCAAACTTTGGCTATAAATTGGTATGCTAGAGCAACTTCTAATATTGAGCAAGTTGTTCCTAAGGGTGGAAAACCAAAAGTATATAGTGCCACCGTTTCTTCGGAACTATTAGATAATAATTATTTTGATGGGGAATATGGTTATGGAAAGAATATTGTGCCAGAAGCGGTTATTAATGCTTCTTCTGTGATTTCTGATACTAGATTAAGTAAAGAGCAAATAGATGTATTGTTAACAAATACCTTACTTACTACTAGTTATGTAGAAAATTATTTGTATGATGGATTAGTATCTATGCCAAAAGAAGATTATTATTTTATTCCGTTAAGATATACGGATGGATTTGGTATAGTTACTTGGGGCTTTTTTGCAGGCTTTAGAGGTGAAACTTCTTACTATCATAATCAAATGCAGGAGATTACAATAGCATCAGAAGAGGGAGAGAAAACGTTAGTTGGTTACTTTGGAAGCACTAATAAAAATGATAATGGATATAACTATGTTTATGATATTTCATCTGGAACTTTTGTAGAAGTTTCTAGTTGTAATATTATTAGTAAAAAAGGAATTGTTTCTAAAATCACAGTAGGAGAAATTAGAAATCGGTTTTTTCCATCTTTAACAGAATCTTATCCTATAGAATCTTTAAAAGTTATCTCAACTAAAAACCTTGAAGGAGATGATGTATTTGAAGATTACTATATTGTTATGCGTGAAAAGTATGTTAGTGGAGATACTTATAGATATCAGGTTTTGGGGGAAGAAGAATTTGTATCAGTTGCTGGCGCTTATGATGGAGCTCATTTAGGAATTGCTAAGAATGGTTCTTTTAAATTAACAACAGCAGGAGAATATGATGGAAGGATGATGCCTTTACAGGAATGTCTTACGAAAAATGGTTTATCTCATTACGAAAAAGAAACTTATACAGATGAAGAACTTACTTTATTACTTGTAAAATTAAGAGAAAAAGAATTAGATTTAGGAGATAAGCAACCATTAACAGAATCTCGTACAAAAATAAATGCAGAAGATATCATAGTAGTAGATACTACTAAAGAAGATAGTGATTATGTACTTGTTGGAAGTGAGCAAAGATATTATGTATTAGTACCTTATGAGATGTCAGAGGAAATACAACAGCAATATCCTAATAGAAAGTACTATGAAGTTTTTGACCATAGTGCATTATGTGGTTTATCGGTAGAAGAAGGATACTTAAGAATAGATACTCTTGGTCATGATTTTTACTATGTTTATAAGATGGACGGAGAATTAAAGGGGATATCAACTTTCCATGATGTTTTAGCAGAAAATGGATTAGAAGATTCCGTTAGGGATGGATATTATCCTGCTGATTTACAAATTTTAGTAAATAAGCTTAATAATAAAGGAAAAGAATATATTAAGAAAGCTCAATAAAAAGACTAGTTAGGGTCTTTTTTTGTAAAGTAATTTTATTATATTGAAATTATCCTTTTTTGATGAAATTTATGGTATAATAAATAAAAATAGGAGGAACTGTATGAATAATGTAAGAGAAATAGTCAGTTTAATTAATAATAGTGGTAAATATTATGGTGATTTTAGAGCTTGCTCAGAAGTTAGAAATGAAATGAACCAAGCGGATGTTTATGGGGAACTTGGCTTTTATTTAAATTATGCAAACATTCATACAGAAGAAGAAAAACAGGCTTTTTTAGAAATATTAAAGTCATGTAGTTTTTCTCCTTGCCTTAGTATAGATGCCATATATTTAAATAATCCAGAAGTTATGGAAGCAATAAAAAATTCTGATACTATAAGAGAGATTAGAATTATTAATGAAGGATATAAAATAACTCGTGATGTTTTTAATCAATTTCGTAATAAAAATATAGCAATTGTTTGTGATGAAGCATCAGAAGATTTAGAAGAAGAGATTAGAAAAGGATTATTATATAATCTTCATCTTCAAAAAGGAATTTATAAAAGAGAATTTAATCTTTTCCGTGGTAACAGTAATTATGGCTTTTTTATTGATAGAGAGTTAACAGATTCAGAATTAAATACCTTTGTTTCTGAGGTAAATAAAGTAGCAGAATATTATTCTGCAATTGTTAGTTTAAGAGTATATGATCCTAAAAAATATAAAAATTTTATATCTCGTCTTCAAATGGCAGGATTGAATGACAATGTAACTATTCAGTTTTTAGGAAACCCTCTTTATGATAAAGAAGAAGATTATAAAGGATTAGATGCTCTTTCTAATAATCCGATTAGTATTATATATGACACTTGTAGTGATATGATTGATCAGTATCAAACAGAACCTTTCACTGTAGATAATTCCCATTGCTCGGAGTTAGAAGGTGGAGGAACTACTACATTTGACTCTTATTTTCATACAATAAAAATGCTAAGTGAGCAAGAAAGGCATATTAAAGAAAAAGATTACAGTCCTTTAGAGACTATGGTGTATGGATATCGTTATCTACAACAAAATTATGCCTATGATCCTAATATTGATGAAACAGATGCGATTAGTTATTTGACGAATAGGCAATTAGATGCTGTAGCTAATAGAAAAACCATAGTTTGTGTGGGTTATGCTACTTTGTATTCTGCTTTAATGAGAAGATGTGGTTTACCAGTATTTAGATATGCAACAGATGAGCATGTTAGAAATATAGGTAGATTAGTTGATCCAAAATATGGTATTGATGCGATTGGTGTTATTGACCCCACTTGGGATTGCTCCTCTTTCGAAAATGGAAGATTTGTTGAAAAGGATAACTTTAACTATTTTATGTTTTCTCCTAAGCAAATAGATAGATTAGACAGTTATGTAACAATTCCGTATAGCTTAGTAATCGATAATGATGCTCAAATTGATTCTTTTCCATATTCAGATTGTTATAAATTACTTCCAAGATACTTTAGTGCGGTATCTAGAGATCCAATTGAAGTTTATCGGGACCCTATTTATTTCCCTGAGGGGTATGCAAGTACTATGTTAGAGCTTATGGGATTTGATTTATCTAAGATATCATCACCGGAAGAATATAAAGAATTTTTAAGAAGTTTAAATAAAACTTCAATATTTAATAGAGTACAAAGTGAAACTATAGGAGAGGCTTATAAGAAAGTTATAGAAACAGAGCATCCAAAAAGGCTTCCTATAATTATACAAAGTCTTGTTTCTAAGATGAAAATAAACAGAGATTTAAATCATTTGCCACATAAACCATTAAAAGCTCATATTATGGGTGTTCCCGAATTAGAACAAGTTCCATGTATTTATGATTTCGAAGAAACTCTAAACATTGAAGACTTTAATAAAAAAGAAGATATAACTATAGAAGAACCAATTCTGGTGGCAGATTTTGAGGAAATCTCTCCTGCAAATTCTTTTGTATATGATTGGGAGTCCTTACCAGACGATGAATATTTAAGTGCAGAAGATAGTTTAAAATTAGCACAAGAAAGAGGAATGGCATTAGTCTCTGGTGGAAGATATCACATTAATTACTTAACAGATGAAGAAAAGAAAAGATATCATATAGTCCAAAAAATAGATTGGGAGTCCTTACCAGATGATGAATATTTAAGCGCAGAAGATAGTTTAAAATTAGCACAAGAAAGAGGAATGGCATTAATCACTGGAGGAAGATACCATATCAGTTATTTAACAAAAGAAGAGAAGAAAAGATATGGAGTAGCACAAAAAATAGATTGGAAATCTTTACCAGATGATGAATATTTAAGTGCTGAGGATAGTTTGAGATTAGCACAAGAAAGAGGAATGGTATTGACTCCTGGAGGAAGATACCATATTAGTTATCTAACAGAAGAAGAAAAGAAAAGATATAAGGTCGCAGCTGCTGACGAAGATCAAGATGGAGTTAAAATGGAGTTAGATTTTGGTCTTCAAATACCTTCTTCTGAAATGGATGGCGGAATGTCTCTTTGATTTATAATTTTTAGATAATAAAAGCAAGATAATGTCATCTTGCTTTTTTAAATTTTTCTTTTTATTTTCCCTATTCCTGGTTCATTTTTAGTTCTATAAACTACCTCAGGAACAGATTCTAAATATGCAGATTGTAATAAAGCTTTATCTTGTTCTTCGATTTGTTTTTTATTTGGACACTTTACCATAAATTCATTCGTAGTAAAACGGCATATAGTAGAAAAATAACTATGCATATCATCTTTATAGAAAAGCTTTCCTATAAGAGGTTTTGATAAGAAGTCTTTTCTTTGCGCCTCTATTAATGGAATCATGTGCTCTTGATAATAAATTCCATTTTTTTGATGTTCTTCATCACTCATAAAAAATTCTGTTTCTGATTTTAAAGTAGGAACATTTCTTCCATAACAATAAACAGATAAATTAGGATTATGTATTCTTACTCTTTCTAATAATTCTATATTTCCTTTAATATCATCTATAGTTTCTGTTGGATAACAAATAAGGAAAATAGTTTCTATAAAAATATCTGGTCTAAACATAGAAATAGTATTTAATATTTCAAATGCTCTTTCTGCTGTATTACCTCTTCCCATTTTTTTTAATAAATCATTACTCATACATTGAATTGGTATCATAACTCTTTTGATTTTTTGATTTCTAATAATTTCTTTTAATAGTTCATTTGAAATTTCATCAGGACTTAAAGAGTCTAAAAGAATGGTATCAATTTCTTTAATAGAACTTACTTTTCTAATTAATTCTATTAAGCTATCATTAGGGCCTAAATCCTTTCCATAAGAAGAAACATTAAGACCAGTTAATAAAACTTCACTAACCCCATCTTCGATAGCAAAGAATTCTATTGTTTTTACAATACTATCCATAGGTATACTTTTTAAATGGAGGTTTAGATAATTACTTTTACAAAAAGTACATCTTTTATTACAACCATCTTCTACAACAACATTTAAGCGGTGCGGAAATCGAAATTCAACTCCCAAACCCGGAAAGTTCAATTCTTCTGTTTGTTTATTTTCTAAATATTCTACAATTTCTAATTGCATTCCTTGTCCAGTATGTTTTCCAAGAAAGTCAATATTAGGGTTATTTTCAAAATACTGATAAAATCCAGGATAAGCAGTAGAGCATCCAAAAACAGCTAGAGACTGATTTCCTTTTTTAGATGCGATTAATTCAGATATATCTTCAGCAGATGTTTCAATTCTATCAGAAGTATAGGCACATCCTATATAACAAATGATATCTGCTTTTTCTCTTTCTCTAGTGATTTCAAAACTATTAGAAAGTTTTAAAGCAGAGATATAACTTCTAGAAATGTCACAACAACGAGTATCGAAAAAGACTTTCATAATAACCCTCCTAAGAAATGGTGCTATTATATCACAATCTATTTAAAATTGGTAATTTGGAAAAAAGGAAACATAGACTTCATGGCCTGAATTTGATAAAATATTTGAATAGAGGTGTGCTCATGTATGATTGTGAGAAAGAATATAAAAAACAATTAGCAATTGCTAAAGAGCAAATAGAAAGTTATCAGGAAGAATTAATAACTTTAAAATATTCTCAAGGTTTTAGCGGACAAAGAGAAAGTGCTATTTTAAAAAAAGAAAGATTTTTAGCAATTTTAGAAAAAGAATTAGAGTTTTTAAGATGCCCAACCAGAGAGGATATAGATTATCGAATGTCTATCTATTCTTCTTCCTCATCAGATTTTGTTAAAGCGTTAGAAGCTGATTTGCCTTTTCGATTCCATGGTACTCCAATTTATTTTGCTCGTGAAATTATCCAAAGTAGAGAAATTTCTTGTAACCAAGATAGATTTGGTTTTCAAACAAGTCATGATTTATCTGGTCATATTTCTGTATGTACTATAGAAAATGTAGGAGTTAGTATTCATAACTATATGAGCTTGACTGATTTTTGTATGCCAGCAGGATGCTTATTTGTTTTACTTCCTCAGCAAGAAGATGGAGTAGTAAAAAACTTTCAAATGAAAAAGGTGGATTTTGCCCAAAATCCAGAAGTACTAATTGCAATTATAACCACACCAGAAAATATTGCTCAAGTAAAAAGATGGTGTGAAGAAAGTGGTATAGATAGTAATAAAATTTTTGATTTTTACTCTTTTATAAAAAATCCTTCAGAGAAAGTTAAACAATATATATTAGAATAAGGAAGATATTTTTTAAGTAATAGAAAAAAGGGAATGGTTTTTAAACCATTCTCTTTTCTTTGTTATTTAAAAATTATAAATGCTTTCCACCTTCTTCAGGCTCCATACCACCATTTTCTATATAGTCTGGTCTGCTTGGGCTTTCCATATATCTATCATCATCTATCTCCACTGATGGTAAATCTTGATGGTCTGGAGTAGTAGGTCCAATACTTTCTTCCATTACTGGACGTCTAAGACCGCATACACATACACCATTTCTGTCAAAAACATGTTGGTGTGTTGGTTTAAAACTAGTTAGATATTCTTCACCTCTTGTATTTAAAATTTTAGTTAAATCCATTTTTGTTAGTTCAGGAAAAGAAATTGCTACATTATTTCCATTTACTCTGGCTTCTACTTTTCTTCGTATTTCTTCTTCTGAAATAGATTCTCCTGTTGCAAGCGCAGTAGTTAAAAGCTCGTATGCAACTTTACTAGGAACATCAGAAATAACTAAGCTTATTGGATTATCTTCTACTTCATATGATTCTTTTTCTCCAAAACGTAATAATTTATCGTTCATATAAAATTCTTCTTTCTATTTTTATAATAGCATAATCGTATTAAATTTTCAATAAAAAATATGGTATAATACATAATGAAACAGGTGATTAATATGGGCTTCGAATATGATATGTTATATAAATATTATTTGTTGAATTCTATGAATAAAAAGAATCAATATAATGGTAGAAATTTTGAAAATGTAGATGTAGAAGCTCTGCTTTCATTATTTATGGATAGGGAATCAGTAACAGTATTTTAAATTTGTGATAAATTACAAAATTTTTCAGTTGTTAGAACTAAATTATCGCATCCTAACCAAATTATTATTTTATCGATTCAGGTAATGATTATCAGGGGATAGTAAAAAGCTTGAATGATAAAAATTATTTTTCTTATCCAGAATGGCAAGAGTTGTTGAATGCAACAAAGAATCAAAAGCTATATTAAAGGTGGTAAAAGTGTATGTCTAAATTATCTAATATACTATTAATGCTGCAGTTTTTACAAAATGGAAGAAAATATAGTATTAAGGAATTAGCAGAAAAATTAGAAGTGTCAGAAAGAATGATTAGAAAATATAAAGAAGAATTAGAATATGCTGGGATACTAGTAGATACAATAAAAGGTCCTTATGGTGGCTATGTATTAAATAAAGATTTCAATATTCCATATTTGAATTTTACTAATGATGATTTAGATATTATTCGTGAGTCTTGTCAATTGATGAAGGATTCTAATATGAAGCAGGGATTGACAGATATTTATTCTAAAATTACTTTAAATTTAAATAATAAAAAGAATAATCGTAAACCTATATTTTCAGAAAATTTAGAATTAAATGTATTTAATAAAGTAAATAATGCTTATAAAAATAATTTGAAATTAAAAATTAAATATTACAATTTACAACATGGAGAGTCTATAAGAACTATTTATCCTCTTGGGTTATATTTATTTCAAAATGAATGGTGGGTTTCTGCTTATTGGGAAGAAAAAGAGGATATGAGACAGTTCCACTTAAAAAGAATAAGAGATTGTGAAATATTAGATTGTAAATTTGATCCTAATGAAATTAATATAAAATTTTAATATGACATAAATAGTTCCTCTTTTAGTATTAATCTACTAAAAAGGAGGAAAAATTATGGATACTTATTATTTAGGCAGTGATAATGAAACAATTTATAAAATAGAATTTTCAATAAAGGAAAAAGATAGGGCAAAATACTTATCTCTACTTGAAAAATATTTGGAAGAACTTGTTTTTTCTGAAGAAACAGAATATAAAAAGTTAGTAGAAGAAGATAAAATAGAAGAAGAAAATCAAGAAGGGATTAGTATAGAAAATCATATATTCTTTTTACATCTTTCAGCAGTTATAGAAAAACAAAAGATAGAGGATTATTTACCTTGGATAGTAACTGTAAAAAAGAAAAAATATTCTTTTCTACGCTCTTATACTATTTTTATGTTAATGGCGCTACTTTCTGATGACTTAGATAAAGTAAATAATTCTTATTCTAAACAAATAGAAAAATTAATGGGGTGTTCTAGGTATATCAACTTTTCTTTTGTTCTTTCTTTTTTCTTTGATAGTTCAGGAGGTATCATACCAGAAAGAGGCTTGGATTATCATTCTTTTTTAGAGTTATTACAAAATTTAGAGGGGAAGATAATAGAGAAGTATTCTAAAAGCTTTTTAGCAAGTTTCTGGCAAGGGGATGAAGCAGAAAGAGAAATAGCAGATGGAATTGTAGGAGATTCAGCAGCAAATAAAGTAGCACTAAAAAGATTAAATTTTGATAATTTAATTAATGGTAAGATTTAAAATAAAAATATTAGTCGAATAGGCTAATATTTTTTTGTAAAATTTTGTATATTGGTTTTATAAACGGCTTGTGACGGATGTATTTATATTATATAATGAGTTTAATAAATATGATATGAGTAGGTGAATAAAATTGGACTTATATGAAAGTGAAATTATTCTAGACGATGCGGATATTCAAGCGGATTTAGATGCTGAAATAGGTATTCTAGCAGAAATGGATGTTGAAAAAAGACTGCCAAAGTATAAAGAGGGCAATAAAGTTTTTGGATTTTTTCTTCCAGGAAATAAAACTGCAATTATATCTAAAGTATATGATGCAGTAAATGAAACTGGATATCCAATATATCAAATTGTTGATGAAGAAGGAGTAATACATGATGTATGTGAAACTTTGTTTGATGATGAGGAGACTTTAATTGCGATGGGAATATTGCCAAATCAAGCTGGCATAGTAGCTGAAAAAGATAGTGATTATATAGAAAAGATAAGGCAAGAGAATGAAGAGGCAATAGAACAAATTATAAATAGCTTAGGTTTAAAAAGTTCTGAAGATTCCATAGAGCAATTAAAAAATTGTTGTAGACTACAGGCTTATATGGCAGAAAATAATAGTTACAATAGCAATGTAATGGCAGAAAAAGGAAATTATTCTGATGAATTTATTACAGATATAGATTTACATAATGCATTAGTTGAAAAAAGTGGCGTTTGCACATCCAATTCTTTAATGTTTCAAAGTATTTTGAGTAAATTAGGAATTCCAGTAGAGTGTATTGGATTAACGGTTGATTCAGGTGGATTTCATATGGCAAATATAGTTCTATTACATGGAGAATGGTATTATTTTGATACTACTCTTGAAGGTGAAATTCGTAGGGATAATCAAGCTCAGGAGCTTGTTTTGTGTTGTGCAGGTTTAGGTAGTCAAGAATATTGTCCATATTTTAATCCACAATGTATCGTAAGGAAAGATGAAACTTTAGAATTACCACAGAATATTTCAGTAGAAAGAATTCCCATTTCTGTTGTAAATAGTTTTTTAGAGCAAAGTAGTTATAGTGAGAAAAGTAAATAAGGGATTATTGTATATAGAAAACCACCAGAATATCTGGTGGTTTAGTGTTTTAGAGAATATTTTTTCTCAAAGTATTGAGCAATTGGTTCGACAGAAATATCTGATTGACACATTTTTTGTATAATTTCTAACGAAGAAAAGGCTCCACCATTTTGATAGATGGAATGAATTAAATAATTTGTTATTTCTTTAATTTTTCCATTTTTTAATAATTCATCAATACTACCCAAATCTCGTTCGATTGCTTGCATAAACATACCATCATAAATAGTACCTAATAAATAGGATGGAAAGTATCCAAACTCACCTTCTGACCAGTGAACATCTTGTAAAACGCCATTAGCAGGAGAATCTACTGTTAAATGAAGATAATCTTTAACTTTTTGGTTCCAAATATCTGGTAAATTATCAATATCCATATTGCCATTAAAGATATCTCTTTCTATTTCATATCTTAAAATAATATGCATGCAATATGTTAATTCATCGGCTTCTGTTCTAATTAAGTTAAGAGTCGGTGTATTTAGTCTTGCTATAAACTCATCTAATGGAATATCTAGATGTAGCATTTTCTTGATATCTTCATAGATTGGTATCCAAAAGTTAGTGTTTCTGCCTAAGATATTTTCATAAAATCTAGATTGGCTTTCATGCAATCCGTAAAAACCACAAACATCATTTCCATATCTAGTTAAACTAGGTCTAATATTTTGTTCAAATATTCCGTGACCACCTTCATGGATAATGGTAGTGCAAAAATCATAAGGACTGTCTCCATGTTTAAAAGCTATCCTGATATCATTTGGACCCATTGTTCCAGTGAACCCATGAGGATAGATTCCAAGTGCTCCTCTATTCATATTAAATCCGATATAATTTAATAAATATTCTGCGCAATCTAATAACTCCTGTTTACTAAAAAGAGTATTAGGCACAGTGCCTAAAGAATGTACTGTTGTTGGAATGAGTGGTAAAAGTCTTTTTTTCAATTGTTCAAATAAAGGATCAATTATTTCACAAGTCATTCCTACCTCATAATGGTTTAACATTACATCATATAAATTAGAAGTTTTACTATCTAAAAATCTATAATATTGCTTAGTCATTTCAATGAGCTCTTTTAAATAAGGTTTGAATAATTCATAATTATTTTGTTCTTTTGCTTCTCTCCATGCTATATTAGTTCTTTTCTTAAGTTCACTATACTTTGTATAAAATTCAATAGGAATTTTTTTGTTATCTTGATAACGTTTCCATAAATTTTGAATATATCTGCGCTCAGCTTCTTCTATACTGCCAAAATCGGAATCATTGATTACACTAGATAATAAAATCTCATATTCTTTAGAAGTTAGAAGCTCAAACACTTTTTCTTCATAGCCTATAATCAATTTGATTAAATCTGATTGTGAATCTTTAGGGGCATTAATTTTTAATTCCCATTTTAGCAAATTAATCGTGTATTCAAGGTTAGACATTTTCTTTTTATATTCTAATAATTTGTTTAATGTATCCATAACTATTCCTTTCTTAATAATTCGTTAATATTATATCATGATTTATGTTGCAAAAAAAGTGTTTAGAGAAAATCACTTCGTTAGGTAAAGTTATTGTTTTTATACATTAAACAGGATAAAATATTGATATGAGGTGATTAGATGCTGGAAGTAGAAAGAAAATATAAATTAAAATATTTGCCAGATCTTTTGGATAACTATGAACGTGAAGACATAGAGCAAGCATATTTAAATTTTGGTAGTAAGCCAGCAGTTCGAATAAGAATGATAAATGGGATTGATTGCTTTTTGTATTGTAAAAGCAAAAAAGATAATGCAAACGGTTTTCAAGTATGTGAGGAGTATGAGATACCTTTATCTAAAGATGCCTATACTCATTTAATGATGAAGATTGATGGACGTGTTTTAAGAAAAAGAAGATACATCATTCCTTTAGCTCAAGAATTAAAAGTAGAACTTGATTTATTTGAAGATTTTTTTGATGGTGTATGCATTGCAGAAATAGAGTTTCCAAATGAGGAAATAGCGAACACTTTTAAATTACCAGATTGGATTGGCGAAAACATTTCTGATGATGAAAGAATCGCCAATGGTTTTATGGCTGTAAAAGCAAAGAAGATAAGTGAGTATAAAGATTTGATTATAAAATAAAAAAGGAGATAAATAAATGTTTGAATTAGTATCAAAATATACTCCTAATGGAGACCAACCACAAGCTATTGAAAAATTAGTGAGTGGTATAAAAAATGGAGAAAAACATCAAGTATTATTAGGTGCAACAGGTACAGGGAAAACTTTTACAATTGCAAACGTTATTAAAGAAGTAAATAAACCTACACTTGTTTTAGCGCATAATAAAACATTAGCAGGACAATTATATGGAGAGTTAAAAGAGTTATTTCCAAATAATGCAGTAGAGTATTTTGTTTCGTAGTATGATATGGATTGAAAAAGCCTTATTTTTAGGGGTTTTTAGTAGTGTTTAATCCATAAAAATAGACTAAAAAACACTAAAAAATACTAAAAAAACAAATACACTTTGTGACTTTTATTCGTGTAAATTCGTGCATATAAAAAAATGATAAAAAAAGGAGGATTTATAATGAATCAAGAAAGAATAAAAATAGATGGAACACTTTTAGATACTATAAAGAAAAATAGAAAAATGATAAGAGAAGATAATTCATTACCAACAAATGAAGATATATTGAAATTATTTGGTATAGAAAACGAAAAAGATATTGAAGCAAATGATTACTTCCAATTTTATAAATGCTTTGGCAATAATGTTGAATTATATAAAACATTAAAACAATTTAAAGAAGAAGCAGAAGTATCGTGGCAAGATATAAAAAACATAAAATGGGGAGATATGGATTTAGAGAATAATACAGTAATTTTTAAAGATAAAGCAGAAGTTAGATAAAACATATTTTGAACTGATTAGAAATAGTCAGTTCTTTTTTTATGCCCATACATAGCCATTTTATATTTATAGAGTGGCTAGAGTTTAAAGAAAGGAGGAAAATGTATATGTCGCAATGCAAAGTAATTGCAGTGGCTAATCAAAAAGGTGGTGTGGGCAAAACCACTACGGCTTTTAATCTAGGAATCGCATTATCAAATCTAGGTAAAAAAGTGTTATTAGTTGATACTGATCCACAGGGTGATTTAACTACTTATGCAGGTTGGTATGAGCAAGACAAAATACAGAAAACTTTATCTACTTTAATGGAACAATCAATAAATGATGAGCCAATAAAAGCAGAAGAAACCATTTTACACCATAAAGAAAATATTGATTTAATTCCATCTAATTTGGATTTATCTGTATTAGAAATGTCATTAGTAAATGCAATGAGTAGAGAGTACACTATGAGAAATTGTTTATCAGAAGTAAAAAAGGATTATGATTATGTCATATTAGACTGTATGCCGAGTTTAGGAATGATAACAATAAATGCTTTAGCCTGTGCAGATAGTGTAATTATTCCAGTACAAAGCCAATATTTTGCTGCAAAAGGTATGACACAGTTATTGCAGTCTATAAAGAAAGTAAAAAAACAAATCAATCCAGATTTAAAGATTGATGGTGTTTTACTTACTTTGGTAGATAAAAGAACTAATCTATCAAGAAATATAGAGAAGCAATTAAGAGAAGATTATGGAAGTGCATTAAAAATCTATAATACACAAATACCTCTTGCAATAAAAACTGCTGAATCTACACAACAGGGTAAGAGTATATTTACTTATGATAAGAGCAGTAAAGTGGCAGAAGCATATTCTTCGTTTGCAAAGGAGGTGCTTGAAGATGGCAAAGAGCGAACAAAGAATGCCGTTGCCAAAGTTAGATGATTTATTTACAACAGAAACCGAGCGACAAGAAGCAGAATTAGAAAAAGTTAAAAATATATCACTAACAGATATTCAAGATTTTCCAGAACACCCTTTTAGAGTTATTGTAAATGATGAATTGCAAGAAATGGCAAACAGTATTAAAAAAGATGGTGTCCAAGAACCTGCGTTAGTTAGACCACTTCCAAATGGTAAATATGAAATGATTTCTGGTCATAGAAGAAAAAAAGCAAGTGAAATTGCTAATAAAGAAACTATGCCTTGTCTTGTTCGAGATTTAACAGATGAACAAGCAGCGATTATAATGGTAGATAGTAATTTACAACAAAGACAAAAAATACTATTTAGTGAAAAAGCATTTGCTTATAAAATGAAATTGGAAGCAATGAAAAAGCAGGGATTTAGAACAGATTTAACTTCTGACCAAATTGGGGAGAAGTTGACATCAGTAGAAAAATTATCTGCTAATAGTCCAGATAGTAAATCACAAATACAAAGATTTATAAGACTTACTGAACTAACAAAAAGTTTGCTTGATATGGTAGATGAAGAAGTCATTGCATTTAGTCCGGCAGTAGAAATATCATATCTTACTAAAGAAGAACAAAAATGGCTTCTTAATAGTATTGAATGTAATATTGCTACACCAACTTTATCACAAGCCCAAGAAATGAAACGATTAAGTCAAAGTGGGAATTTAGATGAAGATAAAATCGAAGAAATAATGAGCCGTGAAAAACCTAATCAAGTGGAAAAACTAAAATTAGATTTTAAGACACTAGCACCTAAAATGCCAAAAGGTATGCCATCAACAAAATATACAGAGCATATCTTCAAAGCATTGGACTTCTACAACAAGTATTTGGAAAAACAAAAATCAATGGGAGCAAGATAATGGGAGTAGTTGTTCCATTGTTCCCCTTCCTACAACCTACCCCTAGTATTTATATACTAACTGTTATTACTAACTGAAAAAAAATATATTTAGTATTTTTACACAAATGCAAAAGGAAATATTTTAGTTTATACTAAAACCAACAAAGCAAGAAAGGGTGATTTGTATGAAAAAAATATTGCTTTTAATTAGCGTTTTAATTTCAATGACAGGAGGTATCATCTTCTATTCGCACAATAAACAAGACACACCAAAACTAGAACAGGTTAATGTTAGCGAGAAAAAAGCAGAAGAAAAAGTGGCAGATGATGTTGAGAGCAAAGAAGATGAAACGGTAGAAAAAGAAGTGCTACCAAAACAAGAGGAAGTTAAGGAAGTTCAAAAAGAAGTAAAGTCTGATCCTAAACCAGAAAACAAGAATGTTTCTTCGGCAAGTAGTAAATCTGAAACTAAAACAGAAAATAAGCAAAGTAATTCTGTTTCAAAAGAAGTGCCAAAGGAAACACCAAAAGAAAATAATTCTAAACCAAGTTCTAATAGTACAACTACACAACCATCAAAGGAAAATAATCCTACCCCTAGTCAAAACAATACAAGTAGTCAACCACAAACAGGTGGAGCAACTACGAAATTTTATGAATCAATAACTGGAGGAAAGAAAGAGTTTTCTTCTGAAAGTGCAGCAAATGCTCGTGGCGAAGAAATTAAAAGTAAAGAACTAGATTATGTTTTAGATTATAACGAAGAACACCCAGAAGCACCAATAAAACCAGATATAAACTATTTTAGGGTATATCCATCTGTAATAGATGAGAATGGTCAGTATTGGTATTATTTACACTTCTTTTGTGCAAGTGGCGAGGGAAATGACGCAAAATTAAAAAGTATGTATTAGTGGCTCTATCAAAGAGTCATTTTTTTATGCTCTATTTTTAAGAGCAAGAAAGGAGAAATTAGAAAATGAAAAAAATTGGAATGTGCCTAGCCTTAACGCTAGGTCTTTTAGTCGGATTTACTGTTAATGCTCAAGCAGTAAGTGCAGCGACTTTAAAGAAAACAGACTCTGGATATTATTATGACAGAGCAAGAGCAGATGGAAGTGACCACCATTCTTGGCACTATATGCAATATGAAATGGATGGAGAAGTTTCATACTGTATAGAGCCAAATGTACCAGAGGGAACAATTTACAATCCCGGAAGTTGGGAAGCAACAGGACTTCCAAATGAAATAAAAGAAAGATTATTGTTAATTGGCTACTATGGATACACTTATCCGGGACACCAAACACTACAATATCGTGCAGCAACACAAGGAATGATATGGGACATTATCATTGGTCACGGAGCAAATACCACTTTCTCAACAGAAAGATGGGGAGCAGGTGCAAGTTTTGATGTATCAGCAGAGAAAGCAGAAATCAATAGACTTATCGAACACCATTATGATAGACCAAGTTTTGATGGTAGTGTATATAAAGCACAAGTAGGAGAAACAATTACACTAACAGATACTAACAATGTATTATCACAATATAGTGTAAGCGTTAGTGGTGCTGAATATAGTGTTAATGGAAATACACTAACAATTAAGCCTACAAGAGATGGAAAGATAGATTTAACTTTAACAAAGAATATGCCTTATGCAAGTGGATATAAGTTATTTGTTGGAAATGAAATTCAAAATATGTTTGTTCCGGGAACTACTGATCCAGTTATGGCAAGAGTTAGAGTAAATAGTTATACAACACCAGTAGAGGGATATAAGCAAGATGTTGAAACTGGAACTGCACAGGGACAGGCAACTTTAAAGGGTGCCGAATATGGCGTATATGAAACTGCCACAGGAAGATTAGTAACAACAGTAGTTACTGATGAAAACGGTTATTTCAAAAGTGACGCAGTATTAGATTGGAACGATTACTATTTACAAGAAATTAAACCAAGTGAGGGTTATGAATTAGACAAAACTCGTTATAATGTAGATGTAAAAGGAAAAGACTCTGCAAGAGTTGATGTAGTAGAAAAAGTTATTAAAAACTATATTTCTATCTTAAAACAATATGAATATGTAGAGGGAGAAACAAAATTCTTAAATGCAGAAAAAGGTATTACTTTTGAGATTTATTATCCAAATGGAAATAAATTTGATGAAATAACAACAGATAAAAACGGTTATGCTTCTATCAATTTACCTTATGGAGTTTGGAAATTCCATCAAGTAAATACTACAACAGGTTATGAGAAGATTTATGACTTCTATATAACAGTAAGTGAAACAAGTGAAAAAGAACAATATTACAATGTATTAAATAATTCTTTGACTGCATATCTACAAGTAATCAAAGTAGATGAAGAAACTGGAAAGACTATCGCTATTGCAGATACTACTTTCAAAATCTTCAATACAGACACTAATCAATATGTATCACAATTTGTTGGTGGTAAAGTTATTAGTGAATTTAAGACAGATGAAAATGGTATTTTAGTAACACCATTAAAATTAGTTGCAGGAAATTACAAACTAATTGAGGTATCTGCACCAAATGGCTACTTAAAAGATAAAAATGGTTTAAAATTTACTATCGGAAATGATACACACTATAATTACACAACTTATGGAGCATTTATTACAGTAACTTATAAAAACACTCCAATTAAAGGACAATTAGAAATTCAAAAAACTGGAGAAGATTTAGTTATAAAAGATAGCGAATATGTTTATGAAAAGAAAAAATTAAGTGGTGTAACTTTTGAAATCTACGCTGAAGAAGATATTTTATCTGCTGATGGAAACCATTTATATTACAATAAGGGAGATTTAGTAGATACTATCGTTACAAATGAGAACGGTTATGCTATTACAAAGAAATTGCCACTTGGAAAATACTATCTAATCGAAGTAAAAACACAAGATGACTATATTCTTGATGGTAATAAGCATTATTTCACTTTAAAACAAGTAGATGATGAAACTCCAGTAGTTTATGAATCATATAGTGCTTTAAATTATCTTAAAAAGGCTACTATCGAATTTACTAAAAATGATCTAGTAAATGGAGATGTTATAGCAGACACTATCATTGAAATCTACACAGAAAAAGATGAACTAATCTTTACTGGAAAAACTGATAAAGATGGAAAAATTGTTATTACTGATTTAAAAGTTGGAAAATACTATATTTTAGAAAAAGAGCCAAGTACAGGCTATGTAATTACTGATGAAAAAGTTTATTTTGAATTAAAAGAAAACGGAGAAATCGTTAAGGCTGAAATGAAAAATAAACCAGTAACTGGAACTCTTGAATTTACAAAAACAGATGTAAGTACAGGAGAGCCACTTCCAAATACACTTATTGAAATCTACAATGATAAAGATGAGTTAATCTTTAGTGGAAGAACAGATGAAAACGGTAAAATCACTATTCCAGAAATTCGCTTTGGAAAATACTATATTTTAGAAAAGGAAGCACCAGAGGGCTATACACTTAATCCAGAAAGAATGTATTTTGAAATTCTTGAAGATGGAGAAATTGTAAAAGCAACAATGACTGATGAAAAAGTAATCGTTGATGTACCAAGTACAGGAATTACTGATTCACACTTTATTGAAATTATTGGAGCATTACTTACTCTAGGTGGAATAGGAGTGATCGTTTATGTTAAAAAGAAAAAATCAAATCAAGAATAAGAAAGGTAGTAAGAGTCAACTAATTATAGTTGGCTCTTTACTTATCATTCTAGGTATTGGAGTAATTGGTGGTAAGTATTTATATAATTATCTTCAAACAAAAAATGAAGAACAGTTAATTGATACTTTCTTTGAAGAACAAAAAGAAATAATCGAAGATACCACTCCAGAAACACCAGAAGAAAAAGTAGAAAGTGAAACACCACAAACTACTAAAAGTAAAATAGATTATTTTGCAGTAATTAAAATACCTAAAATTGGGTTAGAAAAAGGACTAGCAAATAAAGGCAGTTATTATAACAATGTTAATAGAAATATACTTGTTCTTAATGAATCTGATATGCCAGATAAGGATAAAGGAAATATGATACTTGCAGGACACTCTGGAAGTGGAAGAACTGCATATTTTAAGAATCTTCATAAATTACAAGCAGATGATGAAGTGAGTATTTTCTATAATGGATACGAGTATAAGTACAAAGTCGTTAATCAATACGATATTGAAAAAACTGGAACTGCAAACATTGTTAGAAATGCTGAAAAAAGTACCTTAACTTTAATTACTTGCAGACACAATACAAATAAGCAGATTATTTATATTTGTGAATTAGTAGAGAAAGTTTAGGAGGGATTTACTTGGAAACTAAATATAATTTAAGTCAAATAACAAAGACTTTAGAAAAACTATTTGAAGCCGGATTCAATACAGATAAGAAAATCCTTGCTTTAAAATTAGAAGATTTAATGAAAATACCAAATCTTCAAAATA
The DNA here is from genome assembly GCA_910584165.1 of uncultured Bacilli bacterium. Lineage (GTDB taxonomy): Bacteria > Bacillota_I > Bacilli_A > RF39 > UBA660 > UBA5578. The sequence continues at coordinate 182,577 of CAJTZU010000002.1, forward strand.
ATGAAACTATGATAATTATTGAATTTAAAAATGCCGTTAAAAATAAGAAAGTAATTGAGTTTTTAAGTGGCTACAAAGAGAAAGGAAAAGATGAAAAATGAAAACATTTAAAGTAAGAGCAAATATAAACGGTAGTATGTTTTTTGAAGTAAAAGCAGAAAGTCAAGCAGAAGCACAAAAGCAAGTAGATGATTTACTTTCGGATACTACTGTAAAACAAGCATTAGAAAAATATAAAGATAGTATGACTTTAGAAACTAAAATTAACGAAGTAAAAGAAAGAGAAAGATAGGAGGATTTTAAAATGCCATATCAAAAAAGAATACCACCAGTTAAGGTGGATTTAAGTATAGAAAAATTTAATTATCTAGTTGAAATGCTAACTAGATATGAAACTACTGATAATGAGCGAATTAAAGAACTTGCTACTAAACTGAAAGAAAAATTGTTGAGATACAGTATTCCTCGTGTTACTGAAGAACAAGAAGAATTTGTTGATGTTCGCTTTTATCCAAATGAAGCGTCTGAAATTATTTATATGTTAGTTGCTAATGCAGAAGATATACAAATTGAAACTAACTATTATGAAGTGCTTTTAAAGGTTAGAGAAAAGCAAAAAGAAGCAAGTCAAAATAATGATTAAAGTAAGCAAATAAAAGATAAGGAGGTGAGAGCGTGGCAAATAAATTAAGAAATATAACTGAACTTTATTCTGATACTTTAAAAGATATTAGCACGAATCCAAATGAATGGTTATCATTTTTAGAGTGTGCTGCAATGAACTATAAATATTCTTTCTCCGATCAAGTTCTTATATATGCACAAAAGCCAAATGCAAGTGCTTGTGCAGAGATAGAAACTTGGAACAAGTCATTAAAAAGATGGGTAAATAAAGGAGCAACAGGAATTGCACTTCTTTCCGAAAATAATGGTAATACCTATTTAAGGTATGTTTTTGATGTATCAGACACTAATAGTAGGCACGGAAAAAATATTGTTTTGTGGTCTGTTACAAAGCCTTATGAAGAATATGTCATAGAAGCATTAGAAAATAGATATGGCGAGTTAGAAGATAATTCAAATATCGCTCAAGCAATTATTTCTAGTGCTAATAATATGGTAGAAGATAACTTGCCAGATTACTTATCAAATTTGATGTACTTCCGTAATAATAGTTTTTTAGAAGAACTAGATGAGTTAAATGTTAGAACTATATACAAAGAGGCATTACAGAAAAGTGTTGCCTATGTTATGTTAAAGCGTTGTGGTATAAATCCTAACGATTACTTCGATAAAGAAGATTTTAGTATATTACTAAATTTTAATACCTATGATACGATTACTAGATTAGGTATAGCGACAAGTGATATTGCAGAATCTGGACTTCGTGAAATTTATAGCACAATTAAAAATGTGCGAATGAGTGAAATTGATAAAATTCACACATTTGATAATATAAGTCAAAACAATTATGATATAGATGATGGCAGAAATATTGCCGAAAGGAGTGATTTAGATGAATCAAATAACATATCAAACAGTAGGAGATTATCAAATACCAGACCTAGTACCACCACAAGAACAACAAGTAAATGGGAAATACGCATTGATGAGGTTAAGCCACTTGAAGAAGAACGACAAAGCCTTATACACGAGCCTACTAATGCAGGGCAAATTACCAGACCACTTGATGGAAATTCAAGCGACAGCCGAGATGAGAGTGGAACAAATGGTAGAGGAGATGGCGAAGAAAGAGAACATTACAGAGGAAATGAAAGCCAAGAATCCAATGAACTGGATAGGCTTAATGAACAACTTGAAGATGTCAGCAGAGGAGATAGTAGCGAAAGAACTAATTTACAGTTAGGGATTTATGAAGAAACAAGCGAGGGACATTATATTGTTCCAGATAATAAGATAAATCAAATCCTAGCACAAGCCCAATTAAAAGTATCTAATAGTGAAATTAAGAAATACTTTGAAATTGAAAAAGATAGAAGTAAAAGAGCAGACTTTATAAAAAATGCTTATGATAATACCTATACAGGAGTTCTTGTAAATGAAGAAATGTATGGATATAAAGCATTTGATAATGGTCTGCTTTTTTGGAAAGGTAATTTTTTAACAAAAGATACTGAAATATTAGTTAGTTGGGAAGATTTAACGGATCACTATGATTCAATGATACTTTTACACCAACTTAATGATAGAGTAAAAAGACTTCCATCAGTAAAAGAGCAAATGTCTTTACTTGATGAAGAAAAAGATTTGCCAGAGTTAGAGTTTTCGCAGGAATTTGTTGATAAATTCTTTCAAGAGTGTCATACTGAAACAAAGTATAGAATATATCAGCAATTTCAAAGTAGTTTATCTACTACTGAAAATGTCAATTTTTTGAAAGATTTATATGGAATAGGTGGTAGTTCTCATACAATTCGTGGCTCTGGAATAGGAGAAGAACACGACTCTAAAGGTATTACTTTATATCGTGGCTATTTTGATGGAAGAAAAGAAACTTTATTAAAATGGAACTATGTAGAAAAAAGAATAAAGGAACTAATTAAAATTGATAGATACCTTAATCCTAAAGAGTTACAAGAATATCCTACTTGGCTAGAAAAAGAAAAACAACGCATAGAGTTAATGGAACAAGAAAATCAAATTGAAGAAGTTATAGAAACTCCAGAAGATGTTGTTTTTGATTATAGATATAAAGTGGGCGACCAAGTATATATTGGTGCAGATAAATTTGAGATAATAGCACTAGATAATGATATTGTTAGATTATATGACTATCAATATCCTTTATTTAATCAAGAATTATCATTTGATGAGTTTGATAGAAAAGTAAGAGAAAATCCGTGTAATGACCATCTAAAAGTAGAGATAGTTGTTACTGAAGAAAAAAATGATAGTTTTAGTGCAGTAGAATTTGAAAAACAATTCCCTCATAATATGCGTTTTAAAGAAACTTCTGTAATAGAAAATAATTTATATTGGGTAACGCAAGAATTATTTACAGAAAGTGATCTTTATAAGTTTCAAGAAGCATTTAAAAAGACTAATTTTGAGAAAGCGTATGTTACTGTTAGAGATTTAAGTAATTATGTTTTTGAAGATGATTTATCTAAAAATGTACTAGCAATAGTTACTAAAGATAGTATAAACTTTACAGGATATGTTGATTCTATAACAGAAGTATTTGGAAATGAAGCAAGTGATTATTTTGCTCAAAGAGAAGAAATAACACAACCAAACGAATATGGCGAATTTAATGATGAAGTAGATTTAGTAGAGCATATATTATCACTTTATAATATGAGTGACATAGCAGTCAACTTTAATTCTAATGAGAATATAGTTGCTTATGCAGATGATATGGATTTAGAGGGTATAGAAGTATATGACTTTCTTTTAAATCAATTATTTGAATATAACGAAGATGGTACAGTTGATTTAGTTGATAATCACGATTTAGAAAGACTAAAAGAATATCGTAAAAAATACGAAACAAAAGTTGCCGACCAAGAAAAATTAGAAGAAGATTTAATTGGTAAAAATATCACCATTGGCGATAGAGAATATATCATTGATAGTATTACTAATGATATAGTATCGCTAAAAGATGTAACTTTCCAAAATGGTGTAGGTTTTCCTATTTTCCGTGATGAAGAATTAAGTAATGTATTATCTATACTTGCTGAAAAGAAAGAAGAACAGAAAAAGGAAACAATAATACCAAATATCGCTAAAAAGAGAAGAAACAGAGTTACTACTTTTGATACACACCCAGAAATTAAAAATGAAGATAGAAATAACTTCCATATTACTGATGATATGTTAGGCGTTGGTAGTGATCGTGAAAAATTTAATCGTAATGTTGCAGCAATTAAAGTCTTAAAGAAATGTGAAGAAGAAAATCGATTTGCTACTCCAGAAGAACAAAAGGTATTATCACAATATATCGGTTGGGGTGGTTTATCACAAGCCTTTGAAGAAACAAGTTCGTGGGCTAATGAGCATTTAGAACTAAAAAATATTCTTGATGAAGAAGAATATAGGTCTGCTATTGAATCTACAAGAACATCATTCTATACTCCTCCAGTAGTCATTCGTACAATGTATAAAGCATTAGAAAGTATGGGAATGAGAGATGGTAATATACTAGAGCCTAGTTGCGGTGTAGGGAACTTCTTAGGTATGATACCAGATACTTTAAAAGACTGTAAGTTGTATGGTATAGAAGTCGATTCAATAAGTGGTAGAATTGCTAGACAACTATATCAAAAGAGTTCTATTGCAGTACAGGGTTATGAAAATACAGAACTTCCAGATTCTTTCTTTGATGGTGCTATTGGTAATGTTCCATTTGATAGTCTTAAATTATTAGATAAGAGATATGATAAGCATAATTTCTTAATTCACGACTACTTCTTTGCAAAAACTCTTGATAAAGTAAGACCGGGTGGAATTGTTGCTTTCATAACAAGTAAAGGTACTTTAGATAAAGAAAATCCAAGTGTTAGAAAGTATATTGCACAAAGAGCCGACTTGTTAGGAGCAATAAGACTTCCGAATAATACCTTTAAAGACAATGCAGGAACGAAAGTTACTTCTGATATTATCTTCTTACAAAAACGAGATTCAATAACTGATATAGAGCCAGACTGGGTTTATTTAGATACTGATGAAAATGGTATTAAAATGAATAGATATTTTATTGATAACCCAGATATGATATGTGGCAATATGAAAATGGAATCTACGAGATTTGGTATGGACTCTACTTGTGAAGCAAGAGAGGATATATCACTAGAAGAACAACTTAACAATGCTATTTCAAATATACACGCTGAAATAAAAGAATATGAGATAGATGATATAGGAGAAGATGAAGAAGATTTATCTATTCCTGCTGATTATAATGTTAAGAACTTCTCATATACCATTGTTGATAATAAAATCTATTATCGTGAGAATAGTAGAATGTATCCACAAGAATTACCACTTACTACTGAAAATCGTATTAAAGGCTTAATTGAAATACGAGAGTGTGTAAGAAATCTATTGGAACTACAAACAGAGGACTTTCCAGATGAAGATATAAAACAAGAACAAGTAAAACTTAATAAACTGTATGATAGTTTTACAAAAAAATATGGACTTATCAATAGCAGAGCGAATACCTCTGCTTTTTCTAATGATAACAGTTTTTATTTATTATGTTCTTTAGAGATACTAGATGAAAACAAAGAACTTCTTAAAAAAGCAGATATGTTTACCAAAAGAACAATACTTCCCCATAAGGAAGTAACGAGTGTAGATACTGCCAATGAAGCCTTAATTATTTCAATATCTGAAAAGGCTAGAGTTGATTTAGAGTTTATGCAGAAACTATGTGGGCTTGATATGGACAAAATGCTAACTGACCTAGAGGGTGTTATTTTCAATGTACCAGAATATGGAGATCCTAATATATGGGTAACTGCTGATGAATATTTATCTGGTAATATTCGTGAAAAATTAAAGATAGCGAAAGAGTTTGCAGAAGATGACCATAGATTCAATATCAATGTAAAATGTCTTGAAGAAGTAATGCCAAAAGATTTAGAGCCACAAGAAATAAGTGTTAGACTTGGTGCAACTTGGCTTCCAACAGATGTTATAGATGATTTTATAGATTATCTATTATCGCCATCTAATAGCATTAAAGACAGTATAAAAGTGCATTTTATGGAGAGTACAGCCCAATGGAATGTCGAGGGTAAAAACTATGATAGAAGAAATGTAAAAGCATATTCTACTTATGGAACAGGAAGAATCAATGCTTATAAAATAATAGAAGAAACACTTAATTTAAAAGATGTTAGAATATATGACTATATCGAAAAAGATGGTAAAAAAGTACCAGAGTTAAATAAAAAAGAAACTGCTATTGCACAGGCAAAACAAGAGCAAATTAAAACTGCTTTTGATGAGTGGATATGGAGTGATATAGACCGTAGGGAAAGATTAAGTAAAATCTATAACGAGAAATTTAATTCTAATAGACCTCGTGAGTATGATGGCTCTCATATCAATTTTCACGGTATGAATCCAGAAATAACTTTACGACCACACCAAGTAAATGCAATAGCAAGAATACTTTATGGAAATTCAAATACTTTGTTAGCACACGAAGTAGGAGCAGGTAAAACTTTTGAAATGGTCGCTGCTGCAATGGAATCTAAAAGATTAGGGCTATGTAATAAAAGTATGTTTGTAGTGCCGAATCACATTGTAGAACAATTTAGTTCGGAGTTCTTGCAACTTTACCCAAGTGCTAATATTCTCGTTACCACGAAGAAAGATTTTGAAACGGCAAATCGTAAAAAGTTCTGTTCTCGAATAGCGACTGGAGATTATGATGCAGTAATTATTTCTCATAGTCAATTTGAAAAGATACCAATGTCTGCTGAAAGACAAAGAACTATCTTACAAAATCAAATTGATGATATAAGTATGGGAGTACAAGATTTAAAAGACCATAATGGCGAGAATTTTACTATAAAACAATTAGTAAGATTACAAAAAAGCCTTGAAGCAAAATTAGCAAAGTTAAATGATACAAGCCGAAAAGATGATGTTGTAACTTTCGAGGAATTAGGTATTGATAGAATATTCGTAGATGAAGCCCATTACTATAAAAATCTTTTTCTTTATACAAAAATGCGTAATGTTGGTGGTATAGCACAAACAGAAGCACAAAAGTCTAGTGATTTATTTATGAAATGTAGGTATCTTGATGAATTGACTGGTGGTAGAGGTGTTGTATTTGCAACTGGTACACCAGTATCAAATAGTATGGTAGAACTTTATACTATGCAAAGATATTTACAATATGCAGAGTTAGAGAAAAGAAACCTACAACACTTTGACGCTTGGGCTTCTACTTTTGGCGAAACTGTAACTGCTATTGAACTTGCTCCGGAGGGAACTGGTTATAGAGCAAAGACACGATTTGCCAAGTTTTATAACTTACCAGAACTGATGGCTATGTTTAAGGAAGTTGCCGATATTCAAACGGCAGATATGCTTAATTTACCACTTCCAGAAGCCCATTATGAAACAATAGTAGCAAAGCCTACTGAAATACAAAAAGAAATGGTAAAAGAACTTTCTAATAGAGCAGATATGGTTAGAAATAAAAAGGTTGATCCATCAACAGACAATATGCTTAAAATAACAAATGATGGGAGAAAACTTGCACTTGACCAAAGACTTATGAATGATATGTTGCCAGATGATCCAGAAAGCAAAGTATCATTATGTGCAAATAATATTTATAGAATATGGCAAGAGCATAAAGAAGAACACTTAACACAATTAGTTTTCTGTGATTTATCTACACCGAGTGAAGATAAATTTAATGTATATGATGAGTTAAAAAGAAAGTTGCAAGAGTTAGGTGTTCCAGAAGATGAAGTCGAGTTTATTCATAATGCCAATACCGATATACAAAAGAAAACTTTATTTTCCCAAGTAAGAAGTGGAATAAAAAGAATATTGTTTGGTAGCACTTCAAAAATGGGTGCAGGAACAAACTGTCAAGACAAACTAATTGCAATTCATAACCTAGACTGTCCGTGGCGACCTGCTGACCTTATACAAAGAATTGGAAGAATATTAAGACAGGGAAACAAAAATAAAGAAGTTTATATTTATAACTATGTTACAGAGGGAACTTTTGACGCATACCTTTATCAATTAGTAGAGAATAAACAACGATTCATTTCACAGATAATGACTTCTAAAACTCCAGTAAGATTTGCTGAAGATATAGATGAAGCAGCACTTAATTATGCACAGATAAAAGCACTTGCAGCAGGTAATCCTTTGATAATGGAAAAGACTGATTTAGATACACAAGTTGCTAAATTAAAACTCTTAAAACAAAATCATTTGAGCCAAATATATGCTATGGAAGATAAGGTGGCAAAGTATTATCCTAGTGAAATAAAAAGACTAGAATCACGAATAGAGGGTTATAAAAAAGATATAGAACTAGCCGAAAAAAATACTCCAAATAGTGATGAAAAATTCCAAAGTATGATCATTAAAGGTGTAACTTATACTGATAAAAAACAAGCAGGAGATAAGATACTTGAGTTATGTAAAAACATTGAAAAAACTGAAAAACAAGAGATAGGAAGTTATAGAGGTTTCAAGATGGAACTTGATTATGAGTATGGTAGTTTTCATATATATTTGAAAAATGAGTTATCACACTCTGTAATTCTTGGTAATGATAATCTAGGTAATATTACCCGTATCAACAATGAAATAGATGGTTTCTCTTTTGATTTAGAAAGAGAACAAACAGAGTTAGAGAATACCAAAATTCAATTTGAAAATGCTAAAGAAGAATGTAAAAGACCATTTAAACAAGAACAAGAGTTAAAAGAAAAATCAAAGCGATTAGATGAAGTAAATGTTCTGCTTAATATGAATGAAAAGGACAAAGAAGTTATAGATTTTGATGATAATGTCGAAGTAGAAAGTCAAAGGTGTAATAAAGACTATGAAAGATAATTTGCACATTCGCAATTAAGAACTTCCTATTGTAAAATCTCAACAGGAGGTGCGAAAGGTGGAAAATTTTGATGAAACATTTATCAAAGACTATTGTGATGATAATTTTGCAGAATATCTTTCTGATATACTTGTGCGTTTGAAAAAGAGTAACCCTGAATATAATTTGCTCTTAAAAAATCAAAGTAATCTAATGAATAAATACGATAGATTAGCAGATGTACTTGAAAATCATTGCTTATATTCTTTATCAAAAAATGAAGTAAAGGCATTGAAAAAGTATTTATTATTGAAAGATGATAGCAGAGAAATCGAAGAAAAAGAAATATTCATACAAGGTATGAGAGAATCTTATTTCTTATTTAAAAAATTAGATTTACTAAAATGATTATTGATTAAAAACTGGTTGTAAGGAGGAGCAAGAAGTGGACTTCAATAAAATGTTTGATCAAGAGTGTGAAGAAAATTACTGGGATATAGTTAATTTTGTAACATCACATCTTATGAAAACAAGCAAAGAATATAAAAATTCTGCATATAGATGTTCCGATATTATAGAAGAATATCCTAATTTAAAAACAGTATTAGAAGATGATACTCCAGTTGCTTTATCTAAAAAAGAAGTATCTGGCTTAATAGAATATATAAAAAAATCTTCTGATAGAAATACACTAGAAAAGAAACAACTGATATGTGCAGGTTGCAGAAGCAATTATTTTCTATTAAAGAAAATGGGACTACTAAAAGAAAATAATGAGAGCGATTAAGTTTAATCTTGATCGCTTTTTTATCGTTTTGTCAAATATATAAAATAAAAATTTACACATTGGTTTTTAGTTCTCTTATCTTTTATAATTTGTGCCAGAAAGGAATTTATTATGGATAAAAACGATTTAGAACTGATGACAAATTTAGCGAGAAATGTTGCTATTTACAGAACAAAAGCAAACTTATCTGCTAAAAAGTTATCAAGAATGGTAGGAAAACCTCCAGATTTTATTGATAAATTAGAACGACAGGAATTAAAACAAATACCGGCTTTATATGTTATTATAGCAATAAGTTTTGTATTAAAAGTCGGAATAGATGATTTAACAAAAGATAATTATATTGAAAGTTTATTACAGGAGGCATAATGCAAAAAGGAAGTAAAAGACTTCGAGATATTGTTGTTTGTAATATTAAATATTATAGAGAACAAGCGAAGATAAGCCAAGAAGATTTATCATTAAAACTTGGCAAAAAAAAGGATTTTATAGAGAAATTAGAAGATAAAGGAATGTATAGAAGATTCTTAACAGTTGTTTTGCTTGATGATATAGCAAGAATTTTAAAAGTTCCAACTGCTAGATTTTTTGATAAAACATTGTCATAAGGAGCAATTTTAGTAATTAAAACTAGAGTTGCTCTTTTTTCATTTTAAAAGAAAGGTAGGTATATTATGGAAGAAAAAATAAGACAAGAGTTATATGACAAGTTAGAAAATGAACTTGATTCATATAAAAAATCCTTATTAGAATTATCTAATAAAGAAGTAATAGACAAATCTTATGAAACTGCTATTAAAGAAGAAATGATATATTTCTTTTATCCAGATTCAAAACAATTTGATATTAAAGAAATAAGAGCATTAAAACAAGAAGAAAATTCACTAGATAGTTTATATAGAGGGTGGATGGACTGCGACTTAAATATTTGTCAATTACTAGAAGATAGTGTTCGTGATACTTTAGAAGATATAGTTGAAGAACAAAAAGAAAAAATCAAAGAAGCAAAGAAAAAAGATAGAGAAAGGTAGATGATATTATGGCATATTATCCACCAGAAGTGATACAAAAAGCAAAGCAAATGGACTTATTAACTTATCTAAAAAATTATGAGCCAGATGAGTTAGTTCATTTTAGTAGAGATACTTATGTGACTAGAACACACGATAGTTTGAAAATATCAAATGGTATGTGGTATTGGTTTTCACAAAGTATTGGTGGCAAAAGTGCATTAGAATATTTGATAAAAGTACGAGATTATTCTTTTTTACAAGCAGTAGAAACTATTGTAGGAAGTGTTGTAGCAGCACCACCTAAAATATATAAAGCAGTTAAAAAAACGATACCAGATAGACTAATGTTACCAAAGAAAGCACCTAATAATGATAAAGTAAAATCTTATCTTATTGGCAGGGGAATTGATGAGGCTATCATACAAGAGTGTATTGATAATGATTTAATTTATCAACAATTTCCTAATAACAATGTAGTATTTATTGGGTATGATCCTAATAAAAAAGCAAGATATGCAATGTGCAGAGGAACGAATGAAAGTAATTTCAAACAAGAAATATATGGAAGTCATAAGGCATTTTCTTTTCAGTTAGAAGCAATAGAAAGTAGAGATAGTGTTCATTTATTTGAGAGTGCTATTGATTTACTTTCTTATGCAACTCTAATGAAATTAGAAGATAAAGAATGGTATAATGAATCACTACTTTCACTTGCAGGAGTTTACAAACCGGCTACTAATATTGAAGATAGTAAGTTGCCACTTGCTTTAAATTATTACTTGAATCAACACCCAAATGTTAAAAGAATCTACTTGCATTTAGATAATGATAAGGCAGGTAGAGAATCAACTGAAGCAATAAAATATTTATTAAAAGATAGATACGAAGTCATTGATAATCCAGTTCCAATAGGTAAGGATGTCAATGATTTTTTATGTACCAAATTAGGAATTAAAACTAAAAATGCAAAAGAAAGAGAGAGATAAAATATGAGATTTAATTATTATTTATTAGGGGAAATTTTAAAAGAAAGAAGAATAGAAAAAGGACTTTCTAAAAATAAATTAGCCCAATATGTTGGAATAAGTCAGCCAGAAGTTACAAGAATTGAGAACGGAACTAGAACAGTTCCGAATATAATTACACTTATTTATATGTGTGAAATTTTAGGCTTGGATTTTATAAATTTATTAAAAATTACAGGCTATGTTGATAGAAAAAATTTAATGATGAAAGGAAATTATGATATGAAAAAATACAAAGTTAGTTCACAAAAACAAAAAGAATTAGAGTTCATTGTATATGCAGACAATGAAGAAAAAGCAATAGAAATTGTGGAAGATGTACTTGATGAAATAGATTTATTTGATAAAAAAATCAATCCAAATTTAAGAGAATTTGCCAATATAGAAGCAGTAGAAATCGAAGAAAATGAAGAAGAATTTGAAGAAAAAAGTAATAAAAGTAACTGTGAAACTTGTGAATATTTTTGTTCAGAATGTGGCAGATGTACTTTAGAACACTAGATTCTTACTAGGACACTATGTCCTAGCCAGCACTGAAAACCTACTCCCGTAAGTTTTCGATTGTGGGGAAAACCCCAAACCCCTTATTAAGAATAAAAATAATAAAACGATTAAAAGATTAGTGCAACATTGTACTAATCTTTTATGACTTTAGAAAGGAGATTTAAAATTGAAAGAATTATTATTTTTTATATTAGGTATGATAGTTGGTGGTCTTGCAATGACTACTTTAATGGCTTGTTTACAAATCAATAGAATAAATGAAATGGAAGCAAGATGTTTGAAGTTAGAAAAGGAAAAGTCGGAGGTGCAAGATGAGGACTAGAAATATCAAAAAACAAGTTTGGCTTAATAGAGAAGAAGCAACACTTCTAAAAAAGAAAGCCAAGAGAGTTGGCTTTAATGAATCAGAACTATTAAGAAATTTAATTGTAGGATTTGAGCCTAGAGAAAAACCAGATGAAAGATTTTATGAAGCATTAAATCAAATGAGAGCCATTGGTAATAATCTTAATCAAATTGCAAAAAAAGCAAATTCGCTTAATTTAGTCGATTATCCGTTATATCAAAAAGAAGCAGATAAGTGGAATCAATTTATGATAAAGATAAAAAAAGAGTTTTTATTACCACAAAGTAAAGGAGAGTAGAGAATGAATAAGGAATATTTTAAAGAGTACAATGATCCAGAGTTTTTATATCAAATGTTAAGTAGGCTTGAATCAGACTGCAAATATTTTTTAGGTAATGGAAATGGTTATGAGAAACATTTATGGGCTTCCACAGTCGATAATCAAATATCAGCAATGAAAGAAATTTATAATAAACTTGAGGAAAAGCCAGAGTGGTTAACTTTAGAACAAATAAATAATTATAAAAAAGATATGAAGTCAAAATTGAACGAAAAAAATTCAAGTCTTACTGAAAAAAATTATAAAAAAGATTCCTATGAAAGATAGATTATTTTCTTGTTAAATGATATAATTATCTCACAGATAAATAGTAATTTGTTTAACGGAGGTAATTATGAAAGAAGTGTTAATTTATTTATCAAATGAATATGCAGATTGGGAAATCGGCTATATTGGATTACAAGTTAAAAGTTCAAACAAGTATGCAATAAAAGTAGTATCAGATGAAAAAAGTAACATTATCTCAATGTGTGGACTAAATGTTATGCCTGATTATAGTATAGATGAAGTTTTGAATAGCAATATGGATAATTATAAAATGCTAATATTATGTGGTGGAGATTTTTGGAAGAAAAATAATTTTACAAATGATAAAGTAAAAAAACTTATTGATTTATTTAAAGAAAATCATTTGACTATATCAGCAATATGTGATGCAACAACTTATCTTGCATATAATAATTTTTTAGATAATGTAGAACATACAGGTAATTCTGTGGAATATATTATTTCTACTTGCCCTAACTATAAAGGAAAGAATAAATATATAAATAAGCAATCTGTAAGTAATAATGAATTTATAACAGCAAATGGTACATCGACATTAGAATTTACTCGTGATATTATGAAAAATTTACAGTTAAAATCTAATGAAGAAATAGATGGTTGGTATCAATTTAATAAAAATGGATTTTATCCAGAATAACAAATTACAATTTTGAAAGGAATTAGATATGAATAAAGATATTGATATATCAGAACAATTAAAATGTTTAATTGAAGAATATGATTTTAATATAGACACTTTATCAAAATATTTAAAATTGAATAATCAAGAAATACAAGAATTGTCAAATGGAAATATAAGTTTTTTGAAAAGTGATAATGAATATAGGTTTAATTTATTTAATAAAATATCTTTCCTTTATGATAGTGCAATAAGCGAAAAAGACTTGAAATTAGATGCTTTTTTAAAAGTATTGATTTCTTATCATAATATATCTAAATATATCTAAAAAAACAATATCTAAAATATCTGGAGTAGATGTAAAAGAAATAAACAAGTTTTTATCTTTAAAAAATAATAAGATTTCTATTGAAGATAAATACAAACTTGCAGTAACAACTATGTGTTTAAGATTTTTTCTTAAAGATAATGAAAAATTAGGTTAGCGAGAAATTACAATTTAGGAGTGAAATTATGGATTATGATAAATTAGAAATTGAAACAGTTTTTAAAGATGGAGATATTATTCCAATAGAATATACTGGGTATGGAAAAAATGTATCTCCGAAATTTAAAATTAAAAATTTATCAATTAAAGCCAAAAGTCTAGTAGTAATATTAGAAGATTTAAGTCATCCTATAAAAAATTTTACACATTGGATTGCTTGGAATATAAAAGCAGAATCCATTATTCCAGAAAATGTTGGAATTATGGAAAATGTTAAACAAGGAATTGCTTATGGATTTCACAAATACGCAGGAGCAAAGCCACCCAGATTTCAAAAACACAATTATAGATTTACTATATATTCATTAGATGATACTTTGAGTTTATCTTCTAATATTATGAAAAAGAAATTGTTAAAAGCAATAGAAGGACACATATTACAAAAAGGTACGATTATAGGTTATTTTAAAAGATAAATTACAATTTAACGATTAGATTATGTAGGGCTTATCAATAAAATGATAGGCTCTTTTTTTATTGGAAAGAAAGGAGAAACAATGGCTACTACTGGTATATGGAAAATTGAAAAGAGATTAGACCACGTTATAGATTATACAACGAACATTGAAAAGACTCTTAATAGTGATTATGGAAAAGAAGCATACAAAGAACTTCATAATGTTATCGAATATGCTGAAGCAGATTTTAAAACAGAGAATCAATACTATGTTACTGGTCTTAATTGTTCAGTTGAGAGTGCATACGAAGAAATGCTTATCACAAAGCAACAATATAATAAGACAGGTGGTATTTTAGGTTTTCACGCATTCCAGTCTTTTAAAGAGGGAGAAGTTACTCCAGAACAAGCACACGCTATTGGGGTTAAACTTGCTCAAGAAATGTGGGGAGACCGTTTTGAGGTAATTGTTAGTACCCATCTTAATACGAAGCATTATCATAATCACTTTGTTATCAATTCTGTTAGTTTTAAAGATGGTAAGAGATATTATGATAAAAGAGAAACTTATGCTAGATTAAGACAACTATCTGATTCACTTTGTGAAGAATATGGCTTGTCTGTATTAGAAGAAAAACCGTGTAGAAATAGTAAAATAAACTATGCGAACTATTATAAAGGTTATGTTGAAAAGAACAATTACTATACTACTACAAAAGAAGATGTCGATAGAGCCATTGCACAAGCCTATTCTTATAAAGACTTTGAGTGCTTAATGAAAGCAATGGACTATGAACTAATTTATCGTGGTAGCAGATTAAGTGTAAGGCGTGATCCATATAAAAAGCATATTCGTATAGAGAGAAGTTTTGGCTATGATTATAGCATTGATAGAATAAAAGAACGAATCGAAGTAGAACAGGCTCCTAGAGTACCTTTTATTGAAGAATATGGAAATAAAAAAAGACCTAAAACTTATACACCATTTAAGAAACAAAAGCACACAGGACTTTATGCTTTATATTTGCATTATTGCTATCTATTAAAAGTGTTTCCAACAGAATATCCGAATAAAAGGTTGTCGCCAGAAATTCGTGCCGACTTAAAAGAGTTAGATAAAATATCGAAACAAACTGAATTGCTCGTGAGTAATAAACTAGATACTTACGAGCAATTTTTTGCGTTTAAGACACAAAAAACAAAAGAGTTAGATAGTCTGCTCGATAAGAGAAGTAAGTTGTGGTACAAACACAAGAAATCTAAAAATCCAAGTGAAAAGGAATCTATAAGAAATGAAATAGACCTTTTAAATAAAGAAATTAACCCATTACGAGAGGAGGTGGTTTTATGTGATGGTATAGAAGAAAGAACTCCTAAAATGGAGCAAAATGTAAGTGATTTTGAAGAAAAGAAAGATAAGGAGGTGAAGAACAATGAACTCATCAAGTGACGCTGCTGAAAGTATTGTAAGAATGAGTTTGCAGGGAACAGAATTTGCTTTAAAGATTACTGGATCATTAACAAAAAACTGTATAGCAGGACTTTATGCTTTATCTAAAGACCAAAAGAAATCAAAGGGTAAAACAACATTGAATAAAATGTTGAAGTCTGGAAAAGAGTTAAAAATCTTTACTATAAAAAAAGATGATTTAAAACTATTCCAACAAGAAGCCAAAAGATATGGTGTTTTATTTACTGCACTATTTGATAAGAAAAATCCAGATGGGAAAGTAGATATTATGTGTAGAGCAGAGGACGCTGCTAAAATCAATAGAATTGTTAATCGTTTCAAATTATCATCTTATGATGAAGTATCTATTAAGAGTGACATTATGAAATCTCGTGATAGTAAAGAAGCAAACGATAAGGGTATTGAAACTAAAAATCTTGATGACTTGGTAGATGATATTTTATCAAAGCCAGTTCAAAAGGAAGAAAATACAATGTCAAACCCGGAGTTAGCAAAGACAGAAAAAAGCCCTCTGTCCGAGCGTTCATCAACGAGCAAAAACAAGCCAGAGGTGGGTACTAATTCTGATAAAAAGCCATCTGTGAGAGAAGAAATTAAAAGTATCAAAGAAGAACAGAAGCAAAAAGCAGAACTAGAAAAATCTGACTTAAAAAAGGATGTTCCAAACAAAGAAACTAAACACGAACAACCTAAAAATAAAAAGAAAAAATCTAAAGAAAGAGGGAAATAAAAATGAATTTTGATGATATTATTACAAGTTCTAATAAACAAGAACAAAATAATATGCCGTTCAACAAAGATGAATGGGCAAAGAAAAAACAAGCAGAACGACAAGAGTTATATGATTTAGCAGATAAAACTGCTGAAGAAATAAAGAGTGATTCTTTAAAATTCAAACAGTATCTTGATATTCAAGCACAGTTCAATGTGTATTCTGTTAATAATGCTCTTTTAATTTCTGCTCAAATGCCAAGTGCTACGCAAATAAAAGAGTATGATGACTGGAGAAAAGCAGGAGCATTTGTGCATAAGAATCCAGTCTTTATTAAAATACTAGAGCCAAGCGAAAGTTATAATAAAACAGATAATACTACAAGAACTTTCTATAATCCAAAAAGAATGCTTGATATTTCACAAACTAATGCAAGACCTAGAGAAAATACTAGAAATTATAGTGATCGAGATTTATTAAAAGCATTTTTACACGAATGTCCTGTTGATGTTTCTAGTGTAGATAATCTACCAGATGGCAAAGGTGCAGAATGGAATAAAGAAGATAATGTCTTATATATTCGTAAAGGACTTGAATCTCCTGCTATTTTTAATGCACTATCTGTGGAACTTGCTAAAGTAGGATTAGAAGAAAGTGGAAATCAAGAACTAGATAACTTTAAAAGTTATTGTGCTTCTTATTTAGTATGTAAGAAATATGGTATTGATGTTTCATCATATAACTTTGATAATCTTCCAGAAACATTAAAAGATATGGAATCAAGTGATATTAAAAATATGCTTGGAGATATTAGAGGGGCTATGGAAGATATGAATGCTCGTATGAGTAGTTGTTTTGAACAAATTGCTAGAGAACAAAAGAATAAGGCATACGAAAGATAGGAGGATACAAAATGAGAGAAACTATGAAAGTATTAGAATTAGATAAATACGAAATAGGCATTATTATCAATGCACTTAATGATTTAAGAAATAGATTATTAAATGCTAAAGAAGATACCGAGCCTGTTGATGAAATATTGCTAAAAGCAATAGACGCTCCAGAAAAAAAAAGACCTCTTGTAAAGTGTTTAACGAGAGATGAGAGAAGATACTACTAGAACTACAAAATGGCTTTGTATTCTAGGAATTATTCCTACGATATGGTTGGCTCTTTTAATTGCTCCATATATAAATGGTGGTTTTCCTATGATTATAAAGGAATTTCCAAATGCAATAAATGAGCCTTTTAACCTATCTTGGTGTAATGATAGTGCAAGAACAATACTGATTTTTATAGTAGTTTATATTATGGGAATTGGTATTTGTTTATCTAATAAGAAAAACTACCGTAGGCGTGAAGAACACGGCTCTGCAAAGTGGGGCATTGCAAGTCAAGTAAATAAAAAGTATATGCAAAAGCCATTTTCAAATAATAAAATACTAACCCAAAATGTAGGAGTTGGTATAAATGCCAAAAAACACAGAAGAAATTTGAATGTTTTAGTATGTGGTGGTAGTGGTGCAGGTAAAACAAGATTTTATTGTAAGCCAAATATTATGCAGACAAATACTTCTTTTGTAGTGCTTGATCCGAAAGGAGAAATCGTAAGAGATTTGGGACACCTTTTAGAAAAGTCTGGTTACGAAGTAAAGGTATTGGATTTAATCAATATGGAAAGAAGCCATTGTTATAATCCTTTTGTTTATTTAAAATCAGACAATGATGTTCAAAAACTTGTAACGAACCTCTTTAAGGCAACGACACCAAAAGGCTCATCAAGTAATGATCCGTTCTGGGATACTGCTGCAAGTATGTTACTTTTAGCACTTGTCTTTTATTTAAAATATGAAGCACCAGAAGAAGAACAAAATTTCCCAATGGTTATGGAGTTATTAAGGGCAGGAGAAGTTCACGAAGATGATGATTCTTATTTAAGTCCACTTGATGTACTATTTAATCGTTTGGAAAGCAGAGAGCCAGAACACATAGCAGTCAAATATTATCGTGATTATCGAAGTGGCTCGGCTAAAACACTAAAGTCAATTCAAATTACACTTGCTTCAAGACTAGAAAAGTTTAACTTGGAAAGTTTGGCTTCTCTTACAATGGTAGATGAGTTAGATTTGCCATCACTAGGAGAAAAGAAAGTAGCATTATTTGCACTTATACCAGACAATGACACGAGTTTTAATTTTCTAGTCAGCATTTTATATACGCAACTGTTTCAACAGTTGTTTTTTTTGGCAGACCATAAGTATGGTGGAAGTTTACCAGTACCAGTCCATTTTGTGATGGATGAGTTCGCCAATGTAAGTTTGCCAGATGACTTCGACAAGATACTTTCAGTAATGAGAAGTAGAGAAGTATCAGTAAGCATTATTTTACAAAATTTAGCACAGTTAAAGGCTTTATTCGAGAAACAATGGGAATCAATAGTCGGTAACTGTGATGAGTTCCTTTACTTGGGTGGTAACGAACAAAGTACACATAAGTATGTTAGTGAATTGCTCGGAAAAGAAACAATAGATTTAGATACACACGGTAAGAGTACAGGACACTCTGGAAATTACTCTACTAATTATCAAATTAGTGGTAGAGAACTTTTGACACCAGATGAAGTAAGACTTTTAGATAATCAATATGCTCTTTTATTCATAAGAGGAGAAAGACCAATTATGGATTTAAAGTATGACATATTAAAACACCCAAATGTATCAAAAACAACAGATGGGAAAGAAAAGCCTTATATTCACGGTGGAATAGAAAATGCAGTTGCTTCAATTATTGTAGATGAAGATATAAGCAATTATGAATTTACAGAAATTGAAGAAATAGAAAACAATTATGAAATTTTATCTTCAGATGAGATAGAAGAATATTTTAAAGAAAAGGAGAATAGGAAAAATGAAAAACAATAAATTAAAATTAGGAAAAAAAGGAAAGAAGTTATTTAAAGTATATGCTTTAGGAGTATGTGCATTTGCACTAACTGTTGGAACAAGTATGCAAGTTTTTGCAGCAGATGATCCTCTAGCAGTAGTAAACAATTTATCAAACTTTATCTTTGGTTTGATTAGAGCAATAGGAATGATTTTACTTGGTTGGGGAATTGTGCAAGTTGGTCTTGCTTTAAAGAGTCACGATCCTAGCCAAAGAGCCAACGGATTCTTAACTGTGGCAGGTGGTATTATCATTACTTTCGCAAAAGAAATCCTAAATATGATTACAGGTAGTTAATATGTTGAAGAAGCAAAGGGGTAAGAGAAAATCTTACTCCTTAATTTTATTTATAAGGAGGTGCATTAAATGTCTGGAAATTGGGTAGTACAGAATTTGCAAAATGCTTTGGAAACTTGGAACAGTAAATTGTCAGAAATATGGCAACTTATTACACAGTCACCAGAACAATTTAAAGGTGGCACAATATGGAATGTTATTGTGAATATTCACGGTGCATTACAAGCGATAGGCTTGGCACTATTAGTATTATTCTTTGTTATAGGTGTGATGAAAACTTGTGGCTCATTTGCAGAAGTAAAGAAGCCAGAACACGCACTTAAATTATTCATAAGGTTTGCTATTGCAAAGATAGTTGTGACTTATGGACTTAATCTAATGCTTTCAATATTTAAAATAGTACAGGGAGCAATATCTACTATTATGACAGCAGCAGGACTAGGTGGAGCGACACAAACAACACTTCCACAACAAGTAATTAGTGCAATAGAAAGTTGTGGTTTTTTTGAATCAATACCATTATGGGCAGTTACTCTTATCGGTGGTTTATTCATAACAGTATTGAGTTTCATAATGATAATGACTGTATATGGAAGATTCTTTAAATTATATTTATATACTGCCATTGCTCCGATACCACTTTCGACATTCGCAGGAGAGCCAGTACAAAATGTTGGTAAAAGTTTCTTGAAATCATATTGTTCTGTATGTTTAGAGGGTGCAATTATAGTTCTTGCTTGTATTATCTTCTCATTATTTGCTTCTAGTCCACCAGTAGTGGACACAAATGCAGCAGCCGTGACACAAGTCTGGAAGTATATTGGAGAGTTAGTTTTCAATATGTTAGTGTTAGTTGGAACAATAAAACTGGCAGATCGTGTTGTAAGAGAAATGATGGGATTATAGGAGGAAAGTCATGAAAAAGATTAAAGTTACAATAAATGATATAGAAAATGATTTATTTGATTTAGATACAGAATATAGGGAAGCATTAGCACATAGTTTAATGGAACTAAAATATGTAAGTGATTCGCCTTTGAATTTATCTTTAGGTACTGAAGAACAACAAGAAGAATTGAAAAGAGTATATGAAAAACCATTAAAAACAAAGCAGATAAAAGAAATAATATCGTTTATGGATAAAGAAATGAAAGGCGATTTTCAATATGGGAGTTTTAGAGGTGTTGTTTCAAAGTATATGAATCTTGCTAATCAAATGGAAAAAGATAATAAAGCAAAAGAAAGATAATCGAGAATTATTAAAATAATAAAAGATAAAGGAGGTCTTATTATGAGTATAATGCAAGATTATGAAGATGCAAAAGAAATGATAGGATTAGATAAATATAATGCTATCGAAAAATATCTTGATATAGTATGTCCACAAGAAAAATGTGATGAATATTTTAAAGAATTAAATAAAAATCTCAATTTACCAATAGAAAAACAGTTACTTCTGCAAAGGCAATTAGCAACAAAAATGAATATTATTCTATTGAGTGATGTTCTTTACAAAAAGGAAGAATGGGATAAGTTCGATAAGTGGTACAACGAAGATTATCTTCATAGAAAAGTAGAAATATTAAATATTTGGGAAAGCACTTATGATGATATGAGATGTAATGCAAATTTATATCAAAATAACAAGTTAATTGCTAATATAATTATCAATATAAATGAATGTGATGTTATGAGTGTTGTTGGTACAAATAGCAATATTGATTACAACAAAGTTTTTAAATCAATTATATATAGTAAATTCAAAGAGTATTCTGAATTACCTAAAATATCTAAATGCTCTAAATTGTTGCAAAAAGTATATGATGAAGTTTGTAATTCTGATAATGAAATGTGCTATGTTACTAATGATGATTGGAAAGAGTTATTTTCAAATCAGTTTGATAGAAAAGATATAGAAAAACTAAAAGAAGAAGTAAAAAAATTAAAAATTGATAATGTAATAACTTTTAATGATGGAGAGTATAAGATTCTTGGTTGGGGTAATTTGGCATTATGTTTTAATGATAATAGAGATTTTAACAAAAGCAAAAATAAAGATAAAGAAAGGTAGGTTATATTATGGAATTAGATACGCAAAATTATTATGCCTTTGTATTAGGTTACGATTTTTGGAATGATATATTTAAAGATTCTTCTTCTCCAGAGTGTGATGTAACTTATGAATTTTGTAATAAAGTTGCAAGTGATTACTTGAAAAGTGAATATTTTAAAAATACAAATTATACTGGCTATGAGATGTTTGAAAAATATATAACAGACAATAGATTTCAAATATTAAAAGAATATGAAAAGTTTATTGGTGAAGAAAATATATATTTTAAAGGCAATAAAAAACTTTTAGCAGTTGGTGCTAGAAAAAATCAGCCAGTAGCACTCGTAGAATGGACTAAAGGTGGAAGAAAAGAATATATTGTTGCTTTTGATTATATTATTGATAAAGAAAATAGTAGTTTGTCTTGGGGATATGGTAAATATTATTATGATAAAAATTCTGGTAAAAGTGCTTATGAAAAAGTAATCAATGGTGGTAATTTAACACATACCTTTGATAAAGGACAAGAAAGGTAGGCAATTATGAGTAGAGAACTTTTTAAAAGTATGATTTATAAAGATGGGAAAGTTTATACTAGGCAATGCAGTAATAATGTTTATCCAAAAGACTATTATAGTGAAGAAAATACTGGTTTAACTAAAATATACAATAAATTAGGACAAATAGATTTTGAAAAATGGTTTATTACTAATGGACTAATGACAGGAAATATTGAAGTATTAAATGGTAGTAATAAGATATTACGAAGATTAAATTATGTTGCTAATTTATTATGGGAAGATAAAGGATTTAGAGAATTAAAAGATAATGAAGATAAGGCTTTTATGAAATCTTTATCTGCTAAAAAAGAAAATGACAAAGAGTTAGCGAACAAAGAGAGTATAATAGCAAAAGAAGATATTACAAAATATGTATCTTCTTTCTATGATACTTATAATTCAAAGTATAGAGATACAGAAAGGGAAAGGTAATTGTGTATGAAAAAATACGAAGAAATTATAAATAAAGGTGATCCAGTACAAAATGCTTTAGCATTAGAGTATTTATTATTAAATGGTAGAGATAATTTGCTTGATGATGTTTATTATCAAAACTTACAAGATAATATTAAGGAAAATGATGATAAAGGAAGTATTTTTACAAATGGTTATGCTTTAGAATCATTAAAACTTGCTAGAGATATGTCAAAGTTAGATACAAAAGAACTTTGTGAATATATCTATGATGAAGAAAAGTGCAAAAAAGAACAAGAAAAAAAGTTAAAAAATCAAGAAAGGAGTAGATAATAAGTGGAAGTTAAAATAAATCGAGAAATTAGGAATTATACCGAAAGTATTTTCTTTGGACTGTCTTTAAGGCAGTTCATTTTTTCTATCTTTGCCTGTGGTATAGCAGTATTACTTTACTTTTTATTGAAAGGCAAGTTTGGAATAGAAACGCTTTCTTGGGTATGTATTTTAGGTGCTGCACCTTTTGCAGCGTTAGGCTTTCTTACTTACAATGGTATGACAGCCGAGAAATTTATATGGGCTTGGTTAAAATCAGAGTTTTTAGTACCTAAACAATTAACTTTTAAGCCTACAAACTTTTATTATGAATTGCTAAAAAATAATATTGAAAATAAACAAAAGGAGGAATTAAAGAATAATGAAAACATTAAAAACATTATTTAAAAATGATAAAGAAAAATTTGTTGCTCCTAAAGGAGTTCAAGACACCATACCAGTACAAAGAATCTGGGAAGATGGTGTCTTTTTAGTTGGAAAGAATAAGTATTCAAAGACTTTTAAATTCACAGATATAAATTATGCAGTAGCAAGTCGTAATGATAAAGAGGCTATGTTTTTAGAATATTCAGAACTATTAAATAGTTTTGACTGTGGAGCAACTACTAAAATAACAATATCTAATCGTAGATTAAATAAAGTTGATTTTGAAAAGACTATACTACTTCCTATGAATGATGATAGTCTTGATGAATATAGAAAAGAATATAATAAAATGCTATTAGACCAAGCAACTGGTGCTAATGGAATCACACAAGAAAAGTTTATTACTATTTCAGTAAATAAAAAGAATATCGAAGAAGCAAGAAATTACTTTGCTCGTATTGGAGCAGATTTAAGTAATCACTTCTCACAACTTGGATCAAAGTGTATTGAACTAGACGCAGTAGATAGACTTCGTATATGTCACGATTTTTATAGAGTTGGAGAAGAAACTTCTTTCAATTTTGATATGTTATCTAATATGAAGAAAGGACACAGTTTTAAAGATTATGTTTGCCCAGATACAATAGAGTTTGAAAAAGATTATTTTAAAATGGGTAATCGATACGGCAGAGTATTATTTTTAAAAGAATATGCTTCCTATATTAAAGATACTATGGTAGCAGAACTTACTGACCTTAATAGAAATATGATGATGTCTATTGATGTTGTGCCTATTGCTATGGATGAAGCAGTACGAGAAGTAGAAAATCGTAGGCTTGGTGTAGAAACAAATATCACAAATTGGCAACGCAGACAAAATGCGAATCAAAACTTTAGTGCTGTTATTCCATACGACCTAGAACAACAAAGAAATGAAAGTAAAGAGTTTTTAGATGATTTAACTACTCGTGACCAAAGAATGTTTTTGTCTGTTTTAACTATGGTGCATACGGCAGACACAAAAGAACAACTTGATAATGATACAGAGAGTTTATTAACTACTGCAAGAAAACACCTTTGTCAGTTTGCAATATTGAAGTTTCAACAAATGGATGGACTAAATACTGCTATGCCACACGGTGTTAGAAAGATAGATACTTTAAGAACACTTACGACCGAAAGTCTAGGTGTTTTTATTCCTTTTAGAGTTCAAGAGATAAATCACGAGAATGGTATTTACTATGGACAAAATGTGATTAGTAAAAATATGATTATTGCAGATAGGCGACAATTATTAAATGGAAATAGTTTTATTCTTGGGGTAAGTGGCTCTGGTAAATCATTTACTGCTAAAAATGAGATAGTATCTGTAATACTTCGTGATCCAAATGCAGATGTTATTGTGGTCGATCCCGAACGAGAAGAATCTAGGCTTGTAAAAGCATTAGGGGGAGAAGTAATCCATATATCAGCAACAAGTGATAATCATATAAATGCTATGGATATGAATAGCGAGTATGGAGATGGAGCAAATCCTGTAATATTAAAATCAGAGTTTATACTTTCACTTTGTGAACAGTTGATAGGTGGAAATAATCTCGGACCAAAGCAAAAGTCTATTATTGATAGATGTACTGCACAAGTTTATAGACACTATCAACAGGGAAATTATCAAGGAACACCACCAACTTTACAAGACTTCAGAGAAGAATTACTAAAACAAACAGAGCCAGAAGCAAAAGAAATAGCACTTGCCATTGAGTTGTTTACAGATGGAAGTTTGAATACTTTTGCTAAACAAACGAATGTTGATACAAATAGTAGGTTAATTTGCTACGACATACTAGATTTAGGTAAACAATTACAACCTATCGGAATGTTAGTAGTGCTTGATAATATTTTAAATAGAATAACAATGAATAGGGCAAAAGGTAGAAATACCTTTATTTTTATTGATGAAATCTATCTGCTATTTCAACACGAATATTCAGCAAACTTCTTATTTACTTTATGGAAAAGAGTTCGTAAATATGGAGCATATTGTACTGGTATAACACAAAATGTAGATGACCTTTTACAAAGCCATACTGCTAGAACTATGTTAGCCAATAGTGAGTTTATAGTAATGCTTAATCAAGCAAGTACCGATAGATTAGAACTTGCGAAGTTACTAGGTATATCAGACTTACAAATGAATTATATAACAAATGTTGGAGCAGGACAGGGACTACTAAAAGTAGGAAGTTCGCTTGTACCATTTATAAGTAAATTCCCGACTAATACAAAACTTTATAAACTAATGACTACAAAACCGGGCGAAAGTGATTAGTCTAGGGGGTGTCTAAAATGGCAGATATAAAAGTGAAAGAAGTTGGTAAAAAAACGATAAAGACACTAGACAAAGGAGCAATAGCAACAGAACGATTAAAAGACACTATTGTTCATACAAAAGAAAAAGCAGAAAATACCCAGTCAAATGACAATAATATAGTAGAAGATGGAAGCAATAAAATAACTTTTGTTGCAAATCGTACAGTTGATGAAACACTTTATCATTTCAATAAATATGGTAAAAAAGCAGTAGTGGAAACAAAAGACAATGTCATTAAAACAAAAGTGAAAATAAAGAATATAAAAGATAAACTACTGGCTCAAAAAAGTAAAAAGGTAGCAACTAAAGGAACTAAAACTACTATAAAAACTGGAAAAAGTGTTGCAAAAAAAGCAGAGAAAGCAGCGAAAGAATCTGTTAAGGCTTCTCAAAGAGCATTAAAACTTGCAAGAGAAACTGCAAAACAAACTGCAAGAGCAACAAAGGCAGTAGTAAAAGCCACTATATCTGCAATAAAAGGTATAATTGCTGCAACGAAAGCACTTATATCTTTGCTTATTGCAGGTGGTTGGGTTGCTATGGTTGTAATCATTATAATATGTCTAATAGGGCTACTTGTTGGCTCTATTTTTGGCATATTCTTCAGTAGTGAAAAGACAAGCCCAAATGCTATTACTATGAAAGATGTAATTGCAGAGTGTAATCAAGAATTTTCAGATAAGTTGCAAACAATACAAGATCAGAATCCACACGACGACTATGTTCTTGATGGTAATATGGCTTCTTGGAAAGATATGTTAATTATCTATACTGTAAAACAAGCAAATGGTTTTGATGGACAAGAAGTTATAACAATGGATGACAATAAAAAGGCAGTAGTTAAGCAAATATTCTGGGAAATGAATAGTTTATCTTCAGAAGTAAAAACAGAAAAAGTAACAGAACAGGGTGTTAATACTGATGAAATGCCAAAAGAAGTAGAAAAACGAGTTTTGCATATAACTATAACTTCTAAAAATGCAGAACAAATGAAAAATGAATATCATTTTAGTCCTGCACAAATAAGGCAATATAATGAATTATCTAGTAGTGAATATAATTCGCTTTGGGGTGGAGTTATCTATGGATTAAATAATACTGGAGATTTTATCAACTGGCGACAAGCAGGACAAAGTTGGTCTAATATAAGAATAGGTAACACGAGTAGTACCATAGGTAATATAGGTTGCTTGATAACTTCGATAGCGATTCTAATTGAAAAGTCTGGAGCAAATACAACTATCGTTCCATTTAATCCAGGTACTTTTGTAGAAGCATTAAATAGTAATGGTGGCTTTGATGGAAAAGGAAACTTGATATATGCACCAATAAATAAAGTAGTTCCAAACTTTAGATATGTTGGCAATGTTAATTTAAGAGGAAAAACTAGAGCCGAAAAACTAGAATCAATAAAACAATATCTTAATTTAGGTTTTTATCTAACTATCGAAGTAAAAGGTGCAACACCGGGAAATCAGCATTGGGTAGCAATACTTGGAGTTGATGGTAATAATGTTAATATAGTTGATCCTGCAAGTGATAAAACTGACTTATGGAGTGCTTACGAATGGAGCAAATCATCACAGTTCAACTATTTTAAGGCAGATTAATATGGTATTAGCATTGGTTAAGTTGTTTATAGGAATAATGTTTCTATATTTAAAAATCAAAAAGGTTATTTCTAAAATTAAGAAATAGCCTTAATACATATTAAAAATTTCAAAAAAATTTTTGTAATCATATTTACTTTTAAACGAAAAAATGATAAAATTTTCGTTAGAAAGGAAATGAGAAAAATGAACTTTTATGATAAAATTTTAAAACTTATTGAAAAAAATAATGGTTATGTTACTACAAAAGAAGTAGTAGAAAATGGAATTAACAAAATATTTTTAACAAATATGGTTAGAAATGGAAAATTAGTTAGAATATCAAAAGGATATTATGGATTACCAGATTATATAGAAGATGAATACTATAAAATTTCTTCTAAAAGTAAAAATGCCAGATTTTCATTAGCAACTGCACTTTATTTACACAATTTATCGGATCGTACACCACTTGTTTATAATATTACACTTCCTTTTGGATATAATGGTGCATTACAAAAAGAAAAAAAAGTTATTCTTAATTTTGTAAATAGGAAGATTTTAGATTTAGGTATGATAGAAATGACTTCTCCTTTTGGAATGAAAATTAAGGTTTATGATGTTGAAAGAACAATCTGTGATATTATCAAAAGCAAAAATAAAATGGACGCTGAAATTTTTTCTAAAGCATTAAAAGAATATGCTAAAAGTAAAAATAAAAATTTGAGTAAACTTACGAAATATGCTAAAGCAATGAATATTGAAAAAAAAGTAAGCGAATATATGGAGGTTTTACTATAAATGAATAAAGATAAATTAAAAAACATTATTTCTAAAAAAGCAGCAGGTAATAATAATCTATCGGCACAACTTTACCAAATGTATTTTTTTGAGCATATTTTAGATAGACTATCTAAAAGTAAATATAAACACAATATTATTCTAAAAGGTGGACTTCTTTTATCATCAATTATTGGAGATGATGAAAGAACTACAAAGGATATGGACGCTACATTAAAAAGTTTACCATTAGAAAGAGAAAATGTAGAAACTATTATTAGTGATATATTAAATGTATATGTAGATGATGGAATAACCTATGAAATTGTAGATATAAAAGATATTAGACAAGAAAGTGAGTATGGAGGATTTAAGATAAATATACTTGCTACAATGACAACTTTAAAAGTTTATCTTGCGATAGAACTTACAACTGGAGATAAGATTACACCCAGAGAAATAGAGTACAATTACAACTGTATATTTGAAGATAAAAAAATACCTATTCTTGCGTACACACTCGAAACAGTTATAGCAGAGAAATATCAAACAATAATAGATCGAGATATTTATAATACGAGAATGAAAGATTTTTACGACATTTATATTTTAATTAAAGATAACAAAGAAAAAATAGATTTTGATAATTTAATTTTAGCCATAAAAAATACATTTAAAAATAGAGAAACAGAGTTAAATATTAAAGATATAAAAGAACAATTAGAAAATATGAAATCAAGTGAACAACTTATTAGATTATGGAAAAATTATCAACAGACTGCACCATATTCTAGTAACATATCTTTTGATAATTTGTTTGAATCACTAAAATATATAAATGAAATATTAAGTAAAGAAGAAGTAATAGTATAATCTAATAAAAATGATTATAAAAAGAAAGGAGAATTTATGAGTAAGATTTTAATTGTTGATGATGAAAAAGAAATAGCAGATTTAGTTGAAATATACTTACAAAATGAAAATTATAATGTCATAAAATATTATTCAAGCAAAGAAGTTTTAAATAATATAAATAATTTAGACATTGATTTAGCAATATTAGATGTTATGATGCCTGAAATGGACGGCTTTGCACTATGTAAAGAATTAAGAGATTTAGGACATACTTTTCCAATTATATTTGCTACTGCAAAAGTTGAAGATATAGATAAAATAAACGGATTAACAATAGGTGCTGATGATTATGTTACAAAACCTTTCCAACCTTTGGAATTGATAGCAAGAGTTAAAGCACAGTTACGAAGATGTCAAAAATATGATAATTCTAAAAGACGAGAAAATATAATTGATTTTAGAGGTATTTTAATAAATGATGATACGCACGAGTTTTTCTTTAACGAAAAGAAAGTGAATTTAACAAAAATTGAATTTTCTATTCTTTGGCTATTGTGCGAAAATAGAGGCAATGTAATCAAAAATGATGAGTTGTTTGAAAAAGTTTGGGGAGAAAAATACTTTGAAAAAGATAACAATACAATAATGGTACATATTAGACATTTAAGAGAAAAAATGAACGATACTGGAAAAAATCCAAAATATATAAAAACGGTTTATGGAGTGGGGTATAAAATTGAAAAATAATAATATTAAAACAATAATTACAATAATTTTAACAATAATTGTCGTTATTCTTCTTTGCTTAGGTATTTATATTCTTATTGATTTTATTTGGAATGGAGCATTTGTTGACTGGTTTGATAATAATTATATGATTACAGAATCTCGTTATCTGCCAGAAGTGGGTGCAGAAACTTATATTCATTCACCAATGTGGTGGAAGATTAAACCTCTATTATTAGGTGTTCTTATTGTAGGAAGTTTATTCTGGATTGCGATTATGTTTGCAGTTTCATATATTTCTTCAAAGAAAAAGGAAAAAAAAGTTATTACAGATATTGGTAAAAAACTTCGTATTTATATGAATGGAACATCAGATGTAAATGATATATTTGAATCAGAACAAGCAGAAATTGCAGCACAAATAACAGAGATAAAATCTAAACTACTACATAATGAACAAATATTAAAAGAAGAAACAACACGCCGAAATGATTTAATTGCTTATTTAGCCCACGATTTAAAAACTCCACTAACATCTATGATAGGTTATTTATCACTTTTAGATGAAATAGATGATATGCCTAAAAAAAATCAAAAAAAATATATTGGAGTAGCACTAGATAAATCTTATAGACTAGAAGAACTTATCAATGAATTGTTTGATATAGCCAGATTTAATACTGAAAAAATAATTTTGGAAAAAGAAGAAGTAAATCTTAACTTAATGATAGAACAAATCGTAGATGATTTTTATCCTATTTTAAAAGACTTCAATAAGCAAATAAAGTTAAATACAGAAGATAATATGAAATTGTTTGCTGATCCAGATAAATTGAGCAGAGTATTTGGAAATCTAGTTAAAAATGCAATAAGTTATAGTGTGGAAGAAAGTGATATTAGAATTGATATTAGAAAAAATGATAATTACATTATAGTAGAAGTTGCAAATAAAGGTAAGCAGATTCCTAAAGAAAAACTAGATAAGTTATTTGAAAAATTTTATAGAGCAGATTCATCACGAACATCAAAAACAGGTGGAAGTGGACTAGGTCTTGCTATTGCTAAAGATATAGTAGAATTACATAATGGAAAAATAACTGCAGAAAGTAATGAAAATGAAACTATTTTCCGTGTTAAGTTACCCACAAAAATTTAAGAAGAATTTAAGATTTAATTAAGGTGAAATTAAAGAACAATCATTTATAAATCAGTATAATTTATTTGTACTAGATTTTAATGATTGTTTTTTTTGTTGGGAATCTAATACAGAAAGAGGAATGATAAATATGGCAAGAAAAAGACTTACGCAAATATTTCCATTTTTGTTACCAATTCGAGTATGGCAAAGAAATCTATTTTATATGATAGGAATGAAATTTGATGGGAATAAATATTCTAAAACATTTGGGTACAAACTTCCTTATGAAGTATGTAATGCCAAGACCTTAATGATAAATGAAAATAGTGGACACGATATTGTTTTCCAAAAAAATAAAGTGGAAAATCTAAAAATTGCAAGTCAAACTATGAATCACATCTTAATATATCCCGGAGAAACATTTTCATTTTGTTATTTATCGAAAAATAGTAAGAAATATGGAAAGTACAAAGAAGGATTAGTATTAGTTGATGATAAAATCGTTGCTAAAAAAGGAGGAGGACTTTGCCATTTAAGTAATTTACTACACTATATTTTCTTAATGAGTCCACTTACGGTAACAGAACGACACGGACATAAAATTAAATCTTTTCCCGATCCAGATAAATCATCTATTCAAGGAATAGACGCAACAATAAGTAGTGGTTGGTTAGATTTAAGAGTAAAAAATGAAACAAATAATATTTATCAAATAGACATTTCTTTTGATGATGATTATATGTATGGTCGAATCTTATCTGATAAAGAGCCAACTATCTATTATGAAATACGCAATGAGGATTCAAAATATGTTAAACAAGATGAAAAAATATATGAATTTGTATCAATAGTAAGAAAAGAAATTGATATAGAAACTAAAACTGAAATTCAAACAGAAAAATTATATGATGAAAAAGTTTTAATTGAATATGAACTTCCAAAAGATGTAGAAGTAGAGGAGATGAAATTATGTCTAAAAAGAAAGTAGCAATTATATTTGGTGGTTGTTCAAGTGAATACGAAGTTTCACTTGTGTCTGCAACTTCAGTAATAAGAAATATAAAAAAAGATAGATATGATGTTGTGATGATAGGAATTACAAAAAACGGAGATTTCTATTTATACAATGGAGATATAGATAGAATCGAACAAAATGAATGGTTAGATAATAATGTTTGTAAAAAGATAACAATTTCTACAAACAGAAGTGATCACGGAATTATAATATTAGATACAAATGAAATTATAAAACTTGATATTGTTTTCCCAGTATTACACGGACAAAATGGAGAAGATGGAAGATTACAGGGATTACTAGAATTAGCCGGAATAAAATATGTAGGTTGTAATATGATATCATCTGCAATTTGTATGGATAAATATTTAGCCCACGAACTTGTTTCTTCAAGCGGTTTGTTATCTCCAGTTTCATATTTATTTGATAAATCTGATAATTATGAAAAAATAAAAAGCAAAATATCTCATTTAAAATATCCATTGTTTGTAAAACCTTTAAAGGCTGGATCATCATTTGGTATTACTAAAATATCATCTATAAATGAACTAAGAGAAGCGACAGAAGAAGCATTCAAATATGATAATAAGATAATTATCGAAGAAAATGTTGATGGATTTGAAGTAGGGTGTGCAATACTTGGCAATGACAATTTAATCATAGGTGAAGTTGATGAAATAGAATTAGAAGATGGATTCTTTGATTATTTTGAAAAATATAATTTAAAGACAAGTAAAATACATTTACCTGCACGAATAAGTGAAGATGAAAGAGAAAAAATAAAGAAAACTGCACTTGAAATATATAAGATATTGGGTTGTTCTGGTTTTGCTAGAGTAGATATGTTTTATACCCCAGATAAAAAAATAGTATTTAACGAAGTAAATACTATACCGGGATGTACTTCTCATTCGAGATACCCTAGTATGTTAAAAGAAATAGGAATATCTTTTGAAGAAGTAATAAATCGCCTAATTGAATTAGGGGGAGATTATGAAAGTTAAATTAAAAAAAGAAGATATAAGCAAAGGGTATCTTATACTTATCAATCCAGATCATTTGTTGCAAAAAAATACTATGAATTTAATTTTTTATAATGAGGAATTTAAGAATATTGAATTAGAACAAGAAGCAAATAATCAGTTACATTTAGCATTAGATACAATTAAGTCAAATAATAGAATCGTGCCTGTAAGTGGTTATAGAACACTAGAAGAACAAATTGATATTTATGAATCTTCTTTAAAAGATAATGGCGAAGAATTTACTAAAAAATTTGTTGCTCTACCAAATGCTAGTGAACATCAAACAGGACTTGCAATAGATTTAGCATTAAATGAGGGAAAAATAGATTTTATTTGTCCAAGTTTTCCTTATCACGGTATTTGTCAAGAATTTAGAAATGTTGCACCAAAATTTGGTTTTATTGAAAGATATAAAAATGATAAAAAGAAGATAACAAAAATATCAAAAGAGGAATGGCATTTTCGTTATGTAGGTTATCCACATTCAGAGATAATAAATAATTTAGACTTTTGTTTAGAAGAATATATAGATTACATTAAAACATTTACTTATCCAAATAACCCTCTCATTTATAATGAATATAAGATATTTTATGTACCATATAAAGACAATCATTATATAGAATTAAATGATGATTACCTAATTTCCGGTAACAATGTAGATGGATTTATATTAACAACAAAGGGGGAACGATAATGATTAAAAAAAATAATATTGATGTTTGGAGATTTATAGTATCATTTTTAATAGTTGCTATTCATATTTCCCCATTTGATAAAATTAGTCCAGAATTTGATTTTTTCTTCACAAGAATATTTGGAAGAATAGCAGTACCACTATTTTTAATGATAACAGGTTATTATATATTAGATAAATCATTTGAGAATATACAAAGACTTAAAGACTATACTAAAAAGATACTGAAGTTATATTTATTTTGTATTTTACTATATATACCAATAAATATTTATATGGGAAAGTTTTCTAATATAAATATTATTCAAATTGTAAAAGATGTTTTAATTAACGGAACTTTATATCATTTATGGTATTTCCCTGCACTTATACTTGGTATATGGATTACATATTTTTTAATAAAAGAGATAGGGCATAATAAGGCATTTATAATTACTATTATTTTGTATTTAATAGGGCTTTTGGGCGATAGTTATTATGGGATAACAGTAATGAATAGTACACTTACTAATATATATGATGTTATCTTCAGTATATGTGATTATACAAGAAATGGACTTTTTTTAGCACCGATATTCTTGTGTATGGGATATATAATAAAAACACATAAAAATCATAGCAATTTAGATTTATATCTAGGAGTAATTTTCTTTATTTTTATGACAATAGAGGGAATAATTCTTCATTATTTTAACTTACAAAGACACGATAGTATGTATATCTTTTTAATACCACTTATGTATTTCTTGTTTAAATATTTGATAAGTAAAAGTAAAAATGCTAATAAAAATTTAAGGGGAATTGCAACAGGAATCTATATTCTTCATCCACTCTTTATTGTAGCAGTTAGATTTGTATCTGGAACTCTAGGATTATATGAAATATTGGTTGAAAATAATTTGATTTTATATTTAATTGTGTCTTTTGGAACACTAATATTTATGATTATATTTGAAAAAATTAAGGGATTATTGCAAAATGGAAAACATTGATCTAAAAAAAGATAGAGCGTGGATTGAAATTGATTTAGACAATTTAGAAAATAACATAAATGAACTAAAAAAAGTAATTTTACCTAAAACTAAAGTGATGGCAGTAGTAAAAGCAAATGCCTATGGACACGGTGCATTACTTATATCAAAAAAATTATTAGAGATTGGTATTAACGACTTTGCAGTTGCTACATTAGATGAGGGAATATATCTACGAAAAAATAACATAAGTGGTAATATTTTAATACTTGGATACACAAATTTTGCAGATTTAAAATATGTTATCAAATATGATTTAATTCAGACAATAGTAGATTATAACTATTCTGAAAAAATAAAGGAATTAGAATTAGTAGATAGATTAAAATGTCATATTAAAATCAATACAGGAATGAATCGTATTGGAGAAAAATATGACAATATAGATGAAATATCTAAAATATATGAAAATAAAAAATTAAATATTCTTGGAACTTTCAGTCATTTGTGTGTTGCAGACTCTGAAAAATTAGAAGATATAGAATTTTCAAAAATGCAGATTAAAAGATTTGATGAGTGTATAAGAATATTAAAGGATAAAGGTTATGATACAGGGACAATACATTTACAAAGTAGTTATGGAACAATAAATTATCTTGGTTTAAATTATGATTATGTAAGAATAGGAATTCTTATGTATGGAGTGAATAGTTCCAAAAACTCTTATCAATTAAATAAATTAAATTTAAAACCTGTGTTATCAGTTAAAGCAAGAATTACTAGCATTAGGGAAATAGAAATAAATGACAGCGTTAGTTATGGAAGAACATATATTGCAGAGAAAAAAAGAAGAATTGCTGCTATATCACTGGGATATGCAGATGGAATTCCTCGTAATTTATCAAACAAAAATATGCTTGTTAAAGTAAATGAAGAATATGGAATAGTTATAGGGAGAATTTGTATGGATCAAATGCTTATAGACATAACTAATCTGGCTAGTATTAAAGTTGGAGATATTGTAACAATAATTGATAAAGATAAGAAAATATCTGCTGAAGAAGTTTCAGATAAAGCAGATACGATTACAAATGAATTATTATGTAGATTAGGTAGTAGATTAAAAAGAATTATAAAGTAAAAAAATAAAGGAGGAAGATTATGCACAGAATACAAGCACACATTACATTAGCAATTATATTTGTTATTGGAATAACTATTTTATATTTGCCGATAATGGCAAAATTAAAAAGAAAAGGTAAGAGCATAATTAGACAATGTGGTTATTTAGGTTTATTTTGTTCGTTATTTCTTATAATATTTGCAACAATTTTGTTTGTACCTATAACTTTACATCCAGAGCAATATATTTTGAACTTTATACCATTTAATTGGATTTTTGAGGAAGAAGATGTCATAAATCATTTTATAGTAGAAGTAGTTCCCAATATAATGATGTTTATACCTTTAGGAATTTTTATTCCAGTAATCTTAAAAAACAAAAGAAATATTTTAAAAACCTTAGTTATGGTATTAGCAGTAACATTTAGTGTTGAATTTGTACAATATTTTATAGGGCGATCATCTGATATAAATGATATTATTACAAATTTATTGGGTGGAGTAATAGGCTATGGAATCTTTATAGTTGCTAATAACTTATTTAAAAATAAAAATTGGTGGAAACAATTACTTGAAAATTAGTGGTGTTGAAAATGAAAAAATTAAATGGAATATTTTTAGATAAGGGAAACTTAAATGTAGTTAATATTATTAAGAATGAAATATCTAGTTTATAAATGGGATGGTATTAGTAAATAATTAAGAGTAAAAAGGGATGATGAAAGTATGAAATTGTTATTTGATTTGTCTGATAAATATAGTGATGAGGTTATATATACAACCGTAGATAAAAAGGAAAAAAGATGATTAGAGTACTTGTATTAGATGATGATCCGGATGTTAGGTATGGAATATATGATTATTTAAAAGCAGGCTATGAAGTATATATAACTAAAAAAGAAAAAGAAGTATATAGTATTTTAAATCAGACAAATATAAATTTAATTATTTTTGATTATTCGATAATTAGTATAGAATTAAAACGATTCATTGATAAAATAAGAGATATAAACAGACATATACTACTGATGATAATATCCAATCCGTTAAATGAAACTGAAGAAAAGAACTTGCTAAAGAATAATATTGATGATTATATGGAAAAGCCATTAGATATGATAAAATTACAATTCAGAATTGAAAAGTTATTAAAGAAGCAAAGTTATCAGTACGAAAAACTTATTAGAAACGATAATTTAATTATAAATTGTGAAACTAATAGTATAATCTATAATGACGACAATATTGAGTTTTTCAATAAAGAATTTCAAATTCTATATCATCTGTTTTCATATCCCAATAGGATATTTTCAAAGGAGTGTCTAGTAGAAATTATTTGTAACAATGAAGATTATATAAATCAAAATACAATAAGAACATACATAAATTCTATCAGAAGAAAAATAGATGATATTCCAGAACTTGATATTATTACAGTTCGTGGAATAGGGTATAAAGGAATTATAAGAAAATAGTAATTGCTTTTGGGCATTTACTATTTTTGCTTCTTAATGTATTTTTGTTCGCTTCTGCCAACAAGCCAGTCTATCGAATAGTCATAATCTCTAGCAAGTTGTTTAAGCATTAAAGTTTGAATCATATTAGGAGAGTTGGGATTTTTATATTCAGAATATGTGCTTTTTTGAACATCTAATTCTGTGGCAATATCTTTGGCTTGTTTGTGATTTTCTTTTTCTAAAATATTAAGCCTTTCTGCTAGAATATTTTTATCAATAGAATCAATTTTTTTTATAAATAACATTCTGTTTAAGTCATCTAAATTAGCAACATAATCCATAGTAAAATTAAGTTCGTTACAATATGTAAGGAAATCTTTAAGTTTGATATTAGCAGTTTCTGCTTCTATATTAGCATAAGCACCTCTACTAATATTTATTTTTTTTGCAATATCTATCTGCTTTAATTCATATTCATCTCTTATTTCTCTAAACCTATAATCCATAATTTCCTCCCTGTTTATCGTTTAAATTTTACTTAAAAAAAGGGTGGAAAAACGAAAATGCAAAGTAATATGAACTGTTCTTACATATTATTTGTAAATAAATGAAATATATACATTGTAATTTTAAACTTTTGTAATAATACATTTTCTTTTTTTATGATAATACTTATATAATTATTCCTAAAAAATATAATATGCAAACAAATATAAACTCTATTTGATATTTGTTTGATGTTAGTTATTTATACTTGTCTTGTAAAATATCAATGTCAAAAGGCTATGTAATACAAGATATAGAAAGAGTTGTGATAATAAAAGTAATTTAGAAATGATTAAGCAGTAAATTTTCTAATTTATTAGGATATTACTGGCTAATTATATAGGAATAAAATAAGTGCAAATTCAGTAGTATTTCCATTTGTACTATCTATTAAGGCATTGACTCTACGAGAAAGAGAGTGCCTTTTAAAATGGTAAAAGAGAAATACTATTATACAATTTATCTGATAAAAATTAAAATTTTGAATAAATATAGGTTTAAAACCGAATGTAGTTCTAATGAAAAATGGACTATATTCGGTTTTTTATTTGTGTGTCGAAAATTGGCGAAAAGCCGTAGTCCACCCTTGTTCAATTTGATTTAAAAAAACAAATTGAACGGAGGAAAGAAAGATGGCAGATCGCCCAAAAAGAAGAAAACATAGGGATAATCCCTATACTTTAAGTTATATAGAAGAAAAGAATATTTATATTATAAGTTTTAAAGATGGTAAAGGTATTATTCAAAAAGTAGAAGTAAATGAAGAAATTTACAAAACATTTGATAGATTTGAACTAGATGATTTATCAGAGTTAAATGAATACGATAATCATATTGAACATTCAGAAATATATGAAAATAATCTTGAAATTAGAGCAAAGGACAAGCCTATGCTATTAGAAGATGTAATTATACAAGAATCTACATTTAACGAACTGAAAAGAGCAATTAACTTGCTTCCAGAAGTACAAAAAAGAAGAATAAAAAAATACTATTTTGAAGATAAAAGTGAAGTAGAAATTGCTTTAGAAGAAAAAGTATCTCAAAAGAATGTATCTAAAAGTTTAGCAGTTGCGAGAATAAATTTAAAAGAAATTTTAAAAAAATTTAATTAGGTGGGTATATTTTTGATGATTAGTTAGGAAACAGGTGAGAGGGTAAGTTACTCCCTTTCGCCTGTTTCTTTTTTTTGAAGCAGGATGTTCTTTGAAAATTTGATATACATTCATCAAATACATTCCTACTATTGATAGCACTTTAGCAAGTACGCTTGTCGATAAATACTTGGCTATAAAATTAGGTAGCACCTAATCTGCAATGACAAATAGTAGAATTAAAGATACTCCTGCCTAGCGACAGACTCAAGCAATCGGGGCAGTCTTGTGAGATCCACAAGAGGATGGAATTTCCGTGAGAATAATGTAGCACATTGTTCGTTTGATGAAATCCTAGACTGAGGGTATTAAGAAAAATATCAGTTACAAAGAAAAATGAAAATAAGAAAAATTGAAATATAAAAGTCAGAGTATCATTAGATATTTTGGCTTTTTTACATATAAGGAGGAAAAATTTTAATGAAAAGAAAGAATTATAAAGTGAGAGTAAAACTGATATTTGAAACTGCTATGAATCACGAACAAACAAGTATGGAAAAAGCCAAAGCAGATGTTGATAGAGTTTTAACTAATTATTTAAAAGGCAAGAAAATGAATGTATTAAATTTATTTAATGAGCCACCACACATTATATATAAGGTTGAAAAAATAAATGAAGAACTTTGAAATTAAAAAGGGAGATATTTACTATGCTATGCTCGATCCAGTAATAGGAAGTGAGCAAGATGGAAAAAGACCAGTGGTGGTAGTCCAAAATAATCTTGCGAATAAGCATAGTCCAACAGTAATAGTTGCACCAATAACAACAGTCATTAAAAAAACATATTTACCAACACATATAGTGATATACAAAAATAACTTTCTCAAAAAAGATTCTACAATTTTAGTAGAACAAGTTAGAGTAATTGATAAAAGTAGAATAATAACTTATTTAGGAAAATTAAATGATATTCAAATGCAAAAAGTAGATAAGGCTTTGATAAATGCTTTTGAAATAAATTATATAGAAAGAGGATAAAGATGAAAAAATTTTTCAATAAAAGTAAAGATTATATCGTAGGAATAACTAGCAATAATCAAATAGAGTTTGTTCAAGTTAAAGCCAAAAATAAAAAAGAGGCTGCTAATATCGTTTCAGATGTACTGACAAAATGCGAGTTATTTCCTTTTGTATCAAGAGATGATTTTAGTCTTGTTTGTAAAAGAATAAAATCAAGTCTGTAAAAGTTATAAAATAAGTGAATTTACACATTCGTAAAAAATTAGAGGAATTAGTATTATGTTTTCGTAATGCAGTTCCTCTTTTTTGTTTAAGCAAAGGAGAGAAAAATGAATAATGAAAATCAATTAGTTTATGATGTAACCGATATTCAAAAAATACTCGG
Source organism: uncultured Bacilli bacterium (assembly GCA_910584165.1). GTDB lineage: Bacteria > Bacillota_I > Bacilli_A > RF39 > UBA660 > UBA5578. The sequence goes on from CAJTZU010000002.1 coordinate 222,935, forward strand.
TTTGAGCAGAAGTAAAGTTTATTTGTGGTTGGAAGAAGTATATAAAGCAAAATTTCCATTTAGAGTTATCAAAATAGGAAAGTTATATAAAATTCCAAAAGATTCTTTTGATAAATGGATTGATGGGAACTGCGAAAGTTAAGGAGGAAATTTTATGGAAGCAAGAAAAGCAACAAAAACAAGTGTCTATTTTAGGCACGGTTGTTGGAATCACAGATATGCAAAAATTTATGATAATGGTCAAAAAGAGTATGGATCAATAACAGGATTTGATACTGAAGAAGAAGCAAATGATAGTTTTTGGAAATATTTAGATGAATATAGAGCAAAGTTAAAAGAATTACAAGAAAATGCTGAAGCATTACAACAAAGTTTTTATGATGAAGATATAGAAGATTATTCGGAAGAAGATTATGAAGAAGGAGGTGAAGAAGATGATGAGGATGATGAATAGTGAAAGATATAAGCAATTACTTATTGATAAAAATGTGATTCTTCATATTGGCGATAGTTATTATTTTGTTATTAGAGATTTAACTGAATTTGGGTTATTAAAAACAAGTCTTTCAAAAGAATACGAAACATTAGATATGGCATTAGAAGAATATACAATTATGAGAAGAAACTTTAATAAAAAGTTTAGAGAATTTAGACATAGAATTATGCTACTAGACATTGTTGCAACTAGACCAGTATTTTATGAAAGAAAAAATAAGTTTTCTTACCGTATTCGTACAAAAAGCGAAAGAGGTAAAACTATTTGCTTTAACTTTGGTGGTTTTAATACTCGTGATGAAGCAAAAAATCATTGGCTCAATAATCGAATCAATATTCTAAAGAAAATAATGGGTGATGACTATGAGTAATGAAGTTTGCGAAAAAAAGCCATCTCGTGGTAATTCTGTTGCTTTTTGGGAAAGAGGCTCTTGGCATCATAGAACAAAAGAATTATTAGAAAATGGAAAAACAAAGTATGGTAAAAAAGGGGGATTTAAAACTCCAGAAGAAGCAGAAGAAAGTTATTGGAAATATTTAGAGTTATTTAATGAGAGTGTAAGAAAGTTTAATGCGACAACAGTAGATAAGGAGATAATGTTTAAGGATTACTTATACTTTTGGCTTGAAAATGTATATAGAGAAAGGGCAGAAGATTCTTCCATATTAGTAGCAAGTTATGCCATTAGAGATTTAATTATTCCTAATATGGATTATGAAGTAAAATTAAGATTTGTAACATCAGAATATTTGCAGGACTTATTTGATAGAGTAGCAAAAATAACAGAATATTCTGGTATGACAGCCAGATCAATTATATATATTGCTCTCAAAGACGCAGTAGTAAATGGCTTTATTTCTGAAAATCCAACTAAAAATACTAAAATATATGATAGGAAAAAACCTAAAATAATAATCTTTAATAAGAAACAATTAAAACGCTTCTTGGGATTTGCGAAAAAGGAAAATTGGTATTTAGAAATATTATTAGGTGTTTTCTGTGGATTAAGAAAAGGAGAAATATTAGGGTTAAAATTTAGCGATTTTGATTTAGAAGAAAGAACAGTAGTAATTGAAAGACAACTAGGTTATAAATCAGAAATAGAAAAAGGTACTTGGAAAATACTAGACCAAGTAATAGTTGAAAAAGATCCAAAGACTCCTAACAGTTTTAGAAAAATAAGAGTTCCAAGAATTATTATAAAAGAATTAAAGAAAAGACAAGCATTAGTTAATCGCTACAAAGAATATCTTGGAGAAGAATTTATAGATAATGATTTTATTAGTTGTCAAGAAAATGGGCTACCTAGAGGACTTGGCTCAATAAATAATTATCTTAATAAACTATGTCAGAGATGTAGTTTGCCAAAGATTACTTGCCACGCATTAAGGCATATGTGTGCAACAATTTTATTGGAACAAGGAGTTCCATTAGAAAAAATATCTGGTTTATTAGGTCATACTTCAATTCACACAACTTATGAATACTATTGTGAGGTAATGGATGATAAAGAACAAATTTTAGCATTTATGAATAATATCTTCAATTTTGAGGAAGTATATGGCGTTTAAAATAGATAAAAAGCAATATGTAGATTATATAGTTTATTCAGTAACACCAATTAAGTCTGGGTATGGATTTAGAGTCAAATTGATATTTGATGATGAAAGCGAAACAATACAACAAAGGTCTGGCTTTAAAACAAAGACTTTAGCAAAAAAAGAAAGAGAAACTACTATTGCTCAATTATTTAATAAAACCTATATAGTATATCCAAATGTTAAAGTTGAAGATTTTTATGAGTATTGGCTAGAAGAATATAAGAAACCGGATTTAAAATATGGCTCTTATATGGCTTATAGAAATGCAATTTATAACTATATTATTCCAATAATAGGTGGTTATAAGATGGCAACTTTAAATAAGGGACATATTCAAAAGTTATATAATAAAGTAGCCCAACAATATCAATCAGTAGCAAGATTAGTTAAAACTATAATGAATTGCTCATTAGGATATGCAAAAGATAAAGGTGTTGTAAGCGTTAATGCAGCAACAGATGTAAATTTACCAAAATGCGTTAAACCTAAAGAGTATAGAAAAATTGTAATAGATAAATCAAAAACATTATCTATAAGACAATGTATTGAACTAATCAAAGCAAGTAAAGAAACACCAATTTATATGCAGATATTATTTGCTATATTAACTGGTATGAGAACAAGCGAAGTTTTAGGCATTAAATATACTGATTTTGATTATACTAATAGAAAATTATATATTCAAAGACAACTAGGTGTTGATCCTAATAAGCCAGAAGAAGAAACAGTAGGTAGGAGGTCAACACAAGAGATTGATACAAAAACTCCATCTGGTAACAGATGTGTAGGAATAACTGATATATTGTTTGAAGAAATACTTAATGCACGAAATGAGTATTCCTTAAATAAAGAAAAATATGGTAAAGACTTTAATGATGAGCAGTTTGTTATTTGTTCTAAAAAAGGAAAGCCTAGATGTAGAACTTCCCACAATAAATATTGGAAGAAGTTAAAAAAAGATTTGAATTTGCCAGATATAAAGTTTCACGATTTAAGACACACTTATGGAACATTATTATTGAAAGCAAACTTTAATTTAAAGGCGATTTCAGAATTATTAGGACACGCTTCAGAAATAATTACTTATGATGTATATATTGATAAAGATGAGATAGTATATGACTGTTTAGATGTGTTAGATGACTATATAGATTCAATAGTAGAAAAAGAATATGAATATGGACATATATTTGATTATACTAATGAAGAAGAACAATATAGTTATGCAGTAGAAATGTATATGGATACAATAATAGATAGAGAGTATCAATATGGATATGTATTTAATTATGCAGATATTGATTTAGAAAGTCATTTTAGTCCTTTGTTAAAAGAAGATTTTGCATAGTTTAATTCGGGTAGATATATTGTTTATTTGCTATAAAAATGTTAAAATATATAGAGAAATTTCGTGTAGTATTATTTAGTATTTTCTAGTCCAAAAAATTAAGTTTGTGACTTTTGCTCGTGGAAATGTGTGTATAAGCATTTTTGAGTATAATATAAGAAGAAAATTACACGAATAAAATTAAATATTACACGAATAATACACGAATTAGTTATCAAAAATTAACAGAAACGAGGTTAAAAATGTTCAAATTAGTATCACCTTATCAACCAAGTGGTGACCAACCACAAGCAATAGAAAAATTAGTAAAAGGACTTCAAGAGGGTAAGAAACATCAAGTTTTATTAGGTGCAACAGGAACTGGTAAAACATTTACAATGGCAAATGTAATTGCTAGAGTAAACAAACCTACACTTGTTTTAGCCCATAATAAAACATTGGCTGGACAATTATACTCTGAATTCCGTGAACTATTCCCCGAAAATCACGTCGAATATTTTGTTTCCTATTATGACTATTATCAGCCAGAAGCATATGTTGCTAAAACGGATACTTATATTGAAAAAGATGCTTCTATTAATGATGAGATTGATGAGCTTAGACATTCTGCTACTAGTGCATTATTGAAAAGAAAAGATGTTATTGTAGTTGCTTCAGTTTCTTGCATTTACGGTATTGGGGATAAAGAAGATTATCAAGATAAAATGTTAACAGTTAATGTTGGGGAAACAGTAGAGCGTGATGACATTATTGAAAAATTAATTGCTATGTTATATGAGCGTAATAATATGGATTTTAAAAGAGGAACATTTCGTGTTAAAGGAGATGTTTTAGAAATTATTCCTGCTAATGAACATAATAAAGGAATTCGAATTGAGTTTTTTGGAGATGAAATAGACCGTATTAGCGAATTCGATGCGATAACAGGTGCTATTTTAACAAATAAGAAAACAATAAGTTTATTTCCAGCAAGTCACTTTGTAACGGCTGATTGGAAATTAAAAAAAGCAATTGAAAATATTCGTATAGAATTGGGTGAACAATTAGAAAAATTTAAAAAAGAAAATAAACTCTTGGAACATCAGCGCTTAGAAGAGCGTACCAATTATGATATGGAAATGTTAGAAGAGACTGGTTTTTGTCGTGGCATTGAAAACTATTCTAGACATATTGCATTAAAAGGGTCTGGAGAAACTCCGTCTACTTTGATTGATTTCTTTGGAGATGATTATTTATTAGTTATAGATGAGTCTCATGTTACAGTGCCTCAGGTAAGAGGAATGTATAACGGAGATAGGGCTCGTAAAGAAGTGTTAGTGGATTATGGGTTTAGATTACCTAGTGCCTTAGATAACAGACCTTTAAAATTTGATGAATTTGAGAAAAAATTAAATCAAGTTATTTATGTATCTGCAACTCCTGGTGATTATGAATTAGAACGTAGTAAAGAAATAGTAGAGCAAATTATTCGTCCAACAGGGCTATTAGACCCAAAGATAGAAGTTCGTCCAACAAAGGGTCAAATAGATGATTTAGTAGAACAAATCTATATTTGCAAAGAGAAAAATGCAAGAGTATTAATTACTACATTAACTATTCGTATGGCAGAAGAGCTAACTAATTATTTGAAGAAATTAGATATTAAAGTTGCTTATTTGCACTCAGAAGTAAAGACGTTAGAAAGAATGCAGATTATAAGAGATTTACGTTTAGGAAAATATGATGTATTAGTTGGAATAAACTTATTACGTGAAGGAATTGATATTCCAGAAGTAGAATTAGTAGCTATTATGGATGCGGATAAACAAGGTTTCTTACGTAGTGAGAGAAGTTTAATTCAAACGATAGGTCGTGCTGCTCGTAACCAGGATGGACGAGTTATCATGTATGCAGATGAAATTAGTGAATCTATGTCAAAGGCAATATCAGAAACTGAAAGACGTCGTGAAATTCAAGAAAAATACAATAAGGAGCATCATATTACACCAAAAACAATCATAAAAGAAATTAGAGAGGCCATTGCAAATGTTCAACAAGATAAGAAAGAAAAACCAAAAATGAGTAAGCAAGAAAAGCAGTCTTTAGCACTTAAAATTGAAACTGAAATGAAAGAGGCAGCTAAGAATTTAGACTTTGAAAGAGCAATGGAACTAAGGGATGCTTTATTTGAATTAAAGAGTGAATAATGATATAATATTAATGGAATGGGGATGATTTTTTGGCAAAGAAAATCATAGAAGAAAATCATAAGAAAAGTCCAAAAATAAATAAGTTCTTAGATTGGTTTATTCATATATTAGGATATACTTTAGTATTAATTACAGTATCTATTTTGTTTAAAAAAACAGTGTATATTGATAATCAATTTTTTGGATTTTGGGGAATTTTAGCAGTTATTATTATTTTTGTATTAAATAGGACAGTTAAGCCATTACTTTTTTGGTTAACATTACCACTTACAGCGCTTACTTTAGGACTTTTTTATCCAATAGTAAATGTATTTGTACTAAAAATAACAGATTGGATATTGTTAGATCATTTTGAAATTCATGGCTTTTTTATGGTATTTTTAGTATCTATTATTATTTCTATTATGAATGCGATTATGGATAATATTATTATAGATACCTTTTTGAAAGGATTTAAGAAATGAGTCCTATCTTTTTACATATTGGCCCTTTAACCATTTATTGGTATTCTATATTAATATTAACTGCCTTTGTATTAGGCTATTTTATGGTTACTCATGAAATGAAAAAAGAAAGTATGCCGTTAGAATTTCTTTCTAATTATTTTTTCTATTTAGTTCCTATTGTTATTTTAGGAGCTAGAGTTTATTATGTTATTTTTGAATGGCAATACTATAGTCATCATTTAACAGAAATTTTTGCTGTTTGGAATGGTGGTCTTGCTATTCATGGTGGTATTTTAGCTGGTTTAATTTTTACAGTTTTCTATACTAAAAAAGAAAAAGTAAATACTTTAAAACTTTTTGATGTCATTGCACCTTACCTTATCATTGGTCAAGCTATTGGAAGATGGGGAAACTTTTTTAATCAGGAAGCTCATGGTCCAGAAACCACCTTATCTTTTTTACAGAGCCTTCATTTACCAGATTTTATCATTGAAGGAATGCATTTTTCAGATTTTGGAAACTATACTTATTGGCACCCAACCTTTCTTTACGAGTCATTAGGTTGTTTGTTGGGATTTATTCTTATTTTAGTGATTCGTTCAAGAAAAAAAACAAAGATTGGAATGCAATCAGCTATTTATTTTATAGTATATGGTATTACTAGATTTTTTATAGAAGCGTTGCGTCAGGATAGTTTAATGTTTTTAGGATTAAAAGTCGCACAACTGGTCTCAATTGTTATGGTTTTATCAGGTGTTATTTTAATGATTTATTCTATAAAAAAATGCGATTATTATCATGGAAAGGAAAATAAGCATGAATAAAAAAGTAGTAGTTTTAGGCGGAGGTACAGGGTTATCTACTCTTCTTCGTGGATTAAAACAATTCCCTATTGATATAACAGCAATTGTATCAGTATGTGATGATGGACAAAGTACAGGTATTTTAAGAGAGGAATTTAATATTCCCGCTGTAGGAGATATTAGAAGAGTAATTGTATCTTTATCAGAGACAGAGCCTTTAGTTCAAGAACTATTTAATTATCGTTTTCATACTACCAGTGATTTAGATGGTCATACTGTTGGAAATTTACTACTTACTGCTATGACAGAAATAACAGGAAATTTATCAGATGGTATAGAGTCTTTAAGTAAAGTATTAAACTTAAAAGGAAAAGTAGTCCCTTTGACAGAAGATAATGTTGTTCTTATGGCAGAAATGGAAGATGGAGAAATTGTGGAAGGGGAACATCATATTACAGTAGATAAACGAAATATTAAAAGGGTTTATTATAAAGAAGAACCAACTCCTACTACAGAGGCATTAAAAGCTTTACAAGAAGCGGATTTAATTGTTCTTAGTATGGGAAGTTTATTTACTAGTGTTATTCCCAATTTAATCTGTGACAAGATTGTAACTGCTCTTGAAAAGAGTAACGCTAAAATTATGTATGTATGTAATATGATGACACAACCAGGAGAAACAGATGGTTTTACAGTTACTGACCACGTTGCTATGCTTAATCGTTATTTAGGCAAAAGAAAAGTAGATGTTGTGATTGCTAATAATGGTAAAATAGATGATGAGTTATCAAAAAAATATGAGACATTAGAACAAAAAGATGCTGTTGTTTATGATGCTTCTAATTTCAGTAAAATGGATAATCAGGTAATTGGCGATGATTTAGTAATGATTTCTAATAATATGATTCGTCATAATGTTACTAAATTAGGTTTTCATATTTTCGCTTATTTAATGCAATTATAGGTGTTGTATGTCATTTACTAGTACTGTTAAAAATGAAGTAAGCAAATTAACTTATGAAAAAATAGAAAATATAGCTGAATTATCAGCTTTTCTTAAAAATAGTTCTTCTGTGAAAGAAGATATTAGGATAACAACGGAAAATGCTTCTGTCGCACGACATATATTTAATCTTTTAAAAGATTTATACGGGATAGTATCTAAAATAACAGTTCGTCATGGATACAATTATACAAAAGGATATATCTATATTTTAGAAGTTACTAAAAAAGTAGAAGAAATCATTGGAGATTTATGTTTAAATAAGGAAATACCAAGCAAGTATCTAATAGATGATGATGCTTCTAAGCGAGCATATTTACGCGGACTTTTCTTATCCTGTGGAAGTATTAATGATCCTAAGAAATCTAGATATCATTTGGAGTTTTTAGTCGATAGTTTAGAATATGCTAATTTTGCCTCTTCGATGATTAATGAATATGGTTTAAATAGTAAAGTTTTAAAACGTGAAAATAAGTATATGATTTATGTAAAAGAGGCTGAAAAAATAGGTGATTTTTTAAGGATGATACAAGCTATTCAAGCATTATTTTACTATGAGGATATTCGCATTTATAGGGATCATAAAAATATGACGAATAGGCTTAACAACTGTGAGCAGGCTAATGTAGATAAAATTGTTGAAACAGGAATGAAACAGGTAGAAGATATCGAACTAATTGAATCCTATGGAGGATTAGATTTATTGAGTGATAAAGAGAGAATTGTTGCTATTTATCGATTAAAATATAAAGAAGCTTCTCTATTAGAGCTTAGTGAAATAATTAGTTTGGAAACAAATGAAAAAATTACGAAATCTGGTATTTATCATAGATTTCATAAAATTAAAGATTTGGCAAACAGAATAAGACAAAAAGAAAAGGAATAACTTTTCCTTTTTTTAGTATAACTAAAGACAATTAGACGTTTTTATAGTATAATATTAAATGTTTAGGGGTGATAAATTGGAAATGTTATTTCAAAAATTAACTGAGATTTTATCAAAGTATAAAAGAATGATTATCATGTCCCATCAAAATCCAGATTTAGATGCTATTGGTTCTTCTATGGGATTGAGTTGTATTTTAAATCAAATGGGAAAAGAAAATTATATCTTTTTAAGCTCTAACAACCTAGATGACTACAATAGTTCTGTTAGGCAAGCTCTAGAAAAAGTAAAGAATGTAGAGTATCTTTATCCAGACACTTATCAAGAAAAAATAGATGAAGATACTGTTTTAATTATATTGGATGTTCATCAACAAGAAAGAATAGAGTATCCAAAAATACTGGATACAATTAGTAATGTTGTTGTATTGGATCACCATATTAAAAATAATTCCTATATTAAAGAAACCGAATTGTTTTATATTGATTCAACAATGTCTAGCATGGTTGAGTTTATTTCGAATTATGCAAAGTATTCGGGTGTCAATTTAGGAATCGTAGTTTCTACTGTTATGTTAGCAGGTATGGAAATTGATACGAATGGATATAACTTGAAAACAACAGAACATACCTTTGAAACCGCAGCTTATTTAACCAGTATGGGTGCTGATAGTGTTTTAAAGCAGACTTTATTAAAGGAAAGTAAAGATGAATATTTAAGACGTGCTGATTTTTTGAAAAGTAGCTTTGTTATATTTAAAAATATTGGTATGTGTATTTTAACTACTCCTCTTTGTCAAAAAGAAGAACTAGCAGAAGTAGCAGAAGAATTATTAAAATTTGAATCTGTAGCTGCTTCTTTCGCAATTGGGCAATTGCAAGGCGGATTAGTGGGGGTAAGTGCTAGATCCATGGGAGATATTGATGTGTGCGCTATCATGAAAAGATTAGGCGGTGGCGGCCATGTAACCAATGCCGCTAGTCAAATTCCAGATAAAACGGTAAAAGAGGTAGAACACATGATTAAAAAAGTATTGGGGGAATCATTATGAAAATAATTTTATTAGAAGATGTAAGAAAACAAGGAAAAAAAGGCGAAGTTTTAGAAGTAAAAGATGGTTATGGAAATTTCTTAATTAAGAATAAACAAGCGGTTGTTGCTTCACAAGCAGGACTCAATCGTCTTCAAAAAGAAAATGATGAAAAGAAAGCAATGGAAGCGCAAGATATAAAAAATGCAGAAAAAGTAAAAGAACAATTGGGTAAGATAGAGATATCTTTTACAGTAAAGACAGGAGCAGGAGATAAAGTTTTTGGTAGTGTTAGCCCAAAACAAGTAGCCGATGCTCTAAAAGAAAAAGGATTTTCTATTGATAAAAAACAAATAAAAGAAAAAGAGGCGTTATCTACTTTAGGATATCATGAAGTAGAAATTGAATTGCATAAGAAAGTAACTGCAAAAGTAAAAGTACATCTAATGAAATGAGGGGATTAAATGCCTGAGAAAACAATACCTCATAATATTGAGGCTGAACAATCTGTTATTGGCTCTATGTTTTTAACGAAAAAAGCATTGCAAAAAGGATTAGAACTTTTAGTAGCAGAAGATTTTTATTTAGATTCACATGTTAAAATATTTACAAGTATTAAAGCTTTAGATGATGCTAAAAGGCCTGTTGATTTAACCACTATTTCAGAAGAATTAAATCATCGTGGTTGGTTAAAGCAAGTTGGGGACATAGAATATCTTGCCGAGATTATTAATAATGTTCCAACTACAGCAAATATGGATGAATATATTAAAATTGTATCTGAAAAATCGCTTCTTCGAAAATTAATTGATGAAGCGACTGCTATTGTAAAAGATAGCTATCAGGTAGGTTCTAATATTGGGGACTTCTTATATCAATCACAAAAGAAAATAGCAGATGTTTCACAGGGATTGAGAGGTTCAGAATTTAAAGATATTCAAACTGTATTAACAAAAGCACAATCAGATTTAGAGATTCTAGCTGCTAATAAAGGGGATATTACAGGGATACCAAGTGGATTTTATGATTTAGATAAAATTACTTCAGGATTCCACCCCCATGAATTAATTATTATAGCAGCGCGTCCAGGTATGGGAAAAACAGCAATTGCTTTAAATATGGTTACGAATATGGCTATTCATTCTAAAAAGACAGTAGCTTTATTTAACATGGAAATGGGTGCTGAGCAATTAGTGAATAGAATGCTTTCTTCTGTGGGGCAAATAGAATCTGGAAAGCTAAAAACAGGTGCTTTAGAACACATGGATTGGAAACGTATCAATGAAGCTATTAGTAGGTTATCGGATACGAAGATTTTTATTGATGATAATGCAGGACAATCAGTTGCTGAGATTCGCTCAAAATGCAGGCGTTTAAAAAGTTCACCTAATGGATTAGATATCGTCGTAATTGACTACTTAACCTTAATACAAAGTGCTAATAAAGGTGGCGGTGGTGGTCAAAATAGGCAACAAGAAGTATCTGAAATATCAAGAGCGCTTAAAACAATGGCAATGGAATTAGATGTTCCTGTTATTGCTCTATCCCAGTTATCCAGAGGAATTGAGCAAAGAACAGATAAGAAACCAATGTTGAGTGACCTAAGAGAATCAGGCGCTATCGAACAGGATGCAGATATAGTTGCATTCCTTCATTGCTCAGATGAAGAAAGAGAAAAAGAAGATAGTTTGATGGAATTTGTTATTAGAAAACATCGTAATGGTCCATTAAAAGATATTCCGCTTATTTTTAAACGGGCAACAGGTACATTTGTCAATGTTGCTAACAGTGGAATTACGGAGGAATAGGTGATTTCGTGAAAAAGAATATAGGTATAATAATAATTGTTTTTGTTAGTGCCATCATATTTGTTTTACAGTTTCAATATAAGAAAACATATCATCCCCATACTTATTATCAAGTATATTTAGATGATAAAGTAATTGGGATAATCGAATCTAAAAAACAATTAGAAGATTATATTAGTAAACAAGGGGAATTAATTAAAAACCAGGTATTAGAATATCAAGAAGAGTTAGATATTTTAGTAGGAATGGATACGCTAATTTCTAAAAAGGTAAAAAAGAATGTAAATAAAGCTACTTATCAGAAAATGACAAAGGCTTATGATGAATTAGTAAAAGTAGTAGATGCTAATGGTACTTTTTCAAGCAATCATTATGATAAAGTACAAGAGCAATTAGAAATTCTAAATATTTCTGAGGAAGAGATATTAGATGATAAAATTAGAGATTATCATAAAGTTTTAGACTCTATAGAAGAGGAAATGATAGCTCAGAAAAAGGCTATTGTACAATACTTGGAACAAGAAAAAGAAAATTTATCATTAACAGAATCGGAAAAACACTATTTAACTACTTATGCTTCAAAGAAGTTAGAAGATATTTCTTATATAAAACAATTTGAGAGAAAAAATTATATAAAAGAAAATGAAGCCTATTTATATGCTGATAATGTTTATAGCCCAATTGGTATTAGTGTAGAAAAAATAAATACTTATTATGCTGAATTATCAAACGTAGATGATGTTTATCAAAAAATAATTAAAGAGAAACCTTGTACAGTGGAAGGATATCAATTCCGTATTAAAAAAACAGAAGGAAAAGCACTATCAAAATTATCTTCTGTTGGTGCTTTATTATTAGAAGATAAGGAAAAAATATTAACAACGACAACTGGCGATATTATTGTTTATGTAACGGATGAATCTGTATTTAATGAAGCAGTAGAAAAATTAGAAATTGTATTTACTGGTACAGAGAACTTTGAAGCTTATAAAAATAATAGTCAAAAAGAAATAGTAGATACGGGAACACTTATTAAAGATGTATATATTGAAGATGATATTACTTTTAAGAAAACAAGTATTTCTATTGGTGAAAAGATATATAATGATGCTGATGAATTATCAAGTTATTTATTATATGGAGAAAATAAATCTGTAAAAACAGTTTATGCTTCTGTTACAGACGATATTTTATCTCTTTCTTATAAAAATGGTATTAGTGTAGAAGAGTTTTTCTTATCGAATCCAACTTTTACAAGTGTTAATAATATTTTCTATAATAATCAACCAATTGTTATTGCTCAAACGAATCCAAAATTAAATGTAGTGGTAGAGCAATATATTGTGGAGGATATGGAAATTAATTATCAAAAAGAAGAAAAATATGATTCTAAGTTAACGATTGGAACAAAATATGTTGACCAAAAAGGAAAGAAAGGTTTACAGCGAGTATCACAAGATGTTCGAAAAGTAAATGGAGCTATTTCTTCTGCTGTTCCTGTTAATACAGTGATTCTTAAAAAAGCACAAAATGAAATTACTTTAGTGGGTACAAAAGAAGTGCCAACAGTTGGTAGTTTAGGTTCTTGGTATTGGCCAACAAACCAAGGATATCGAATTTCATCTTATTTTGGTTATCGTAAAAACCCATTTGGTTCTGGACGTGAGTTACATACTGGATTAGATATTGCAGGAACTGGTTATGGTTCCCCTGTCTATGCTAGTAACAATGGTGTAGTAATGACGGTTAAATCTCTTAATTATAGTTATGGTAAACATATCATTATTAATCATAATAATGGATATTATACGCTATATGGCCATATGAGTAGATTTGCAAAAGGAATTAGAGAAGGTGCAACTGTTTCTCGTGGACAAATCATTGGTTATGTAGGCGATACAGGAGCGGCGACAGGTCCTCACTTACATTTTGAAATTCGTGATTGTGGAAAATATTATGGATGTTTCTTAAATCCACTTCCATTCTTGAGGAAATAACTATGAGATTTTGTGTACTTGCAAGTGGTAGTAAAGGAAATTGTACTTATGTAGAAACTAAGGACCATAGAATTTTAATTGATATTGGAACAACTTGTTTAAATATTGAAAGAAAATTGAAGGAGAAGGATATTCATCCTTCTTCTATCGATATGGTGTTAGTAACGCATGCTCATACAGATCATATTTCTGGATTACCTGTATTTTTAAAAAAATATAGTCCACAAGTTTATATTACGGAAAAGATAGAAAAAGAAGCCCATTTAAAACTATCAAATCCTTTTTACATTGATAAAGATTTGAAATTAGGAGATTTAAAGATAATAGTATTAAAAACTTCCCATGATGTAGATGATTCTAATGGCTATATTTTGGAAGAAGGAAATTCATCTTTCGTATATATTACAGATACAGGCTATGTAAATGAAAGATATCATAAGCTACTTTCTAATCGAAGCGCTTATGTATTTGAGAGCAATCATGATGTAGAAAAATTAATGAATAATCCGAATTATCCACATCAGACAAAAATTCGTATATTAAGTGATAGGGGGCATTTATCTAATGAGTCTTCTGCCTATTATTTGACAAAATTTATTGGCTCTAAAACAAAAAAAATAGTATTAGCCCATTTAAGTGAACAGAATAATGACCCAGAACTTGCTTTATCTTGTTTGAAGAGAGAATTAGAAGAGCATCAAAAGACATTTTCTAACATTGTAATAGCAAGCCAAAAAGAAGCAACGGAGTTGTTTGAGATATGATAAAGATTATTTGTGTAGGAAAAATTAAAGAAAATTATTTAAAAGAAGCAATCAAAGAATATGAGAAAAGACTTTCAAAATATACAAAATTGCAAATAATAGAATGTCCAGATTATAGCAATTTAGAAATATCTGTGATTTTAGAACGTGAGAAAGAAGAAATTTTAAAGTATGTACAAGAAAGAGATTATGTGATTACTTTAGATATAGAAGGCTGTGAATTAGATTCTCTTTCGTTAGCTAAGAAAATAGAGCAATCCTTTTTAAATTCTTCTACTATTACTTTTATTATAGGTGGCTCTTATGGACTCCATTTGGATGTTAAAAATAGAGCAAATTATTCGTTGTCTTTTTCAAAACTAACGTTTCCACATCAATTATTTAGAGTGATTTTATTAGAACAAGTTTATCGTTCATTTAAGATAATGAATCATGAATCTTATCATAAATAGGAGGTAATTATGGCAAAATTTTGTACAAATTGTGGTGGCAAATTAGAAGAACAATTTAATATTTGCCCTTATTGTGGAATGCAGCAAGGAGTTTACCCATATATGCAATCTTATCAACAACCTACCTCTGTACAAGAAGAAAAAGTAGAGATTGGTTTTGTAATATTAGGATTTCTTATTCCAATAGCTGGTTTAATTTTATTTGCAGTTTGGTCTAAAGAAAAACCTAAGACGGCTAAAGCAACAGGAATAGCTGGAATACTAGGATTTATTTTTGGTATTGTTATTTCCATTTTAACGTATAGCTTTTTATTTTCTTCTATAATTGGAGAAATTTAAAAAATAATGTATAAAAAAGAAAATATCTACTCAATATTAGAGTAGGTGATAAAATGAAAAAAGTTTTATTAATTGTAGGAATAATTAGTTTTTATTTTATAGTAGGAAAAGTGACAGCGGATACGAATTTAATTCCCGATGAAGCTATTCGAATCCGTGTGATTGCGAATAGCAATCAGTATGAAGATCAAAAATTAAAGTTAGAAATAAAAAAACAATTAGAGAATTATTATTTTGATTTATTAAAGGATGTAAAAGGAGTAGAAAGTGCTTCTTTTCTTATTCAAAAGAGCATTCCAGATACAGAAAAAATTGTTTCGTCTGTTTTAAAAAATAATGATTTTAACATTCATTATGGTATGAATCATTTTCCCGAAAAAGAATATAAGGGTGTGATTTATGAAGAAGGTGACTATCAATCCTTGGTAGTGACTTTAGGAAGTGGGTCTGGAAAAAATTGGTGGTGTGTATTATTTCCTCCACTTTGTTTGCTTGAAAATAATGATATGGAGGAAGTAGAATATCGTTCTTTTATAGCAGATACTGTTGATAAATATTTTTAGTATAAAGTTCTCCTATTAATAGTAAACTATTATAGGTGATTGTATGGAATTTGTTTCCATTATCTTGTTAGCATTCTCATTAAGTATGGATGCTTTTTCTTTAGCGCTTGCTTATGGAACATTAGGATTATCTAATATCTTTTCTTTTAAAATTTCTAGTTCAGTAGGTGTATTTCATTTCTTCATGCCTTTACTTGGGATGAGTGTCAAATATTATTTAATGGAATATTCTTCTATGTCCTTCGATTTTATTACCTCCATTATATATTTTTACTTAGGAATAAATTTCTTACTAGAATCAAGAGAGAAAAGAAAAGTGTCAAAAATGTGTTCTATGAAAGATATTTTTCTTTTTAGTTTAGCTGTTAGTTTGGATAGTTTTTCGGTCGGTTTAGCACAATTAAATTTGACAATAATTTCTCCTATTACTTTTGCTATTTTTAGTTTCTTTTTTACGTTAATAGGATTGAAATTGGGAAAAAAATTAAATTCTATGTTTGGAAAAACAGCGGTTATAATAGGAGGAATATTTTTTCTAATATTAGGTTTTTTTCATTTATAAATACTGTCAAATACTTGACAGTATTTTTTTGATTTTCTTGCAATCATAGATATTTAATACTATACTATAAATAGGTGATGATATGTTAGAGAATATGGGAAGAATGTTAAACTCTGCTAAAGAGGGAAAGTTTGCAATCGCACAATTTAACATTAATAACTTAGAGTGGACAAGGTTTGTTTTAGAAGAATGTGAGAAGAATGAAAGCCCAGTTATTTTAGGAGTAAGTGAAGGAGCTGCTAAATATATGGGGGGATATCAAACGGTAGTAGATATGGTTAAAAATTTAATGGAATATCTTTCTATTACTGTACCAGTTGCTATTCATTTAGATCACGCTAGTAGTTATGAATCTTGTAAGGAAGCAATAGATGCTGGTTTTACTTCTGTTATGATTGATGCATCTAAAGAAAACTTAGAGACAAATATTGAGATTTCTAAAAAAGTAGTAGAATATGCTCATGCTAGAAATGTTACTGTTGAAGGAGAAGTTGGACATGTAGGCGGACAAGAAGATGGGGTAGTAGGAGGTATTTTGTATGCAGAAGTAGAAGATTGTATTCGTTACTGTAGAGAAACTGGTTTAGACTTTTTGGCTCCTGCTTTAGGAAGTGTTCATGGACCTTATCATGGAGATCCAGTTCTAGCCTTTGATAGAATGGAAGACATTAAAGAAAAGACAAATCTTCCTTTGGTGCTTCATGGTGGAAGTGGAATTTATGATGAGCAAATTCGCAAAGCAATCTCTTGTGGTATTTGTAAGTTAAATATTAATACAGAATTACAACAAGCTTGGACAAAAGGAGTAAGAGAAAAATTATCTAATGATAGTGAAGTATATGATCCAAGAAAAGTGATTAAGGCTGGAGAATTGCTTATGAAAGAAGCAATTAAACAAAAATTAGAATTATTAGGTTCGATTGGAATGGCTTTTAAAATATAAAGAACACATCTAGGTATTTATCATATAGTATAGTAAATGGAGGGAAATATGAAAAGAATACGAATAGAGGGAGAACATAAGTTACAAGGTACTATTCGCATTAGTGGTGCTAAAAATAGTGCTGTAGCTTTAGTGCCCGCTTCTCTTTTATCTGATGAAATAGTAAAAATAGATAATATTCCAAATATTTCAGATATTGATGCTTTAAATGAAATTTTAATTTATTTAGGAGCAAAAGTAACACGAAATGGAGAGATTATGGAGATAGATTCTTCAAGTATTGTCAATAAGGAAATACCAGAAGAAATTTCTAAAAAACTGCGAGCATCGTATTATTTTATGTCTTCTTTGCTTGGAAAATATAAGCATGTAGAAATGTATTTTCCAGGAGGATGTGCAATAGGTGCTAGACCAATTGACCAGACATTAAAAGGATATCGTGCATTGGGTGCTACTGTAATTGAAGAAGGTAACCGTTTTACTATTGATGCTGATGAATTAAAAGGTGCAGAAGTTTATTTAGATATGCCTAGTGTAGGCGCTACTATTAATACTATTTTAGTGGCGGTAAAGGCAAAAGGAGAAACGATTATAGAAAATGCTGCTAAGGAACCAGAGATTGTAAATGTAGCCACTTTCCTAAATAATATGGGCGCAAAAATTACTGGTGCAGGAACGAGTACTATTCGCATTACTGGAGTGGACTATTTAGGTAGTTGTTTTACAGAAGTAATACCAGATCGTATTGAAGCTGGTACTTATATGATAGCGGGAGCTTTAGTAGGAGAAAATCTAAGGATTGAGAATATTATTCCTGAGCATGTGGACTCTCTTATTAATAAATTAAAGGAAATGGGCGTTTCCATAAAAGAAGAAAGGGATGCTGTTACTATTAGTGCAGCAGAAAAGATGAAAGGAGTAAGCATAAAGACGTTAGGATATCCAGGGTTTCCTACGGATTTGCAACAACCACTTACTACTTTATTAACACAGTGTACAGGAAATTCTGTACTAGAAGAAACAATTTATGAAAATAGATTTCAAAATGTACCACATTTAGTTAATATGGGAGCTTCTATTGATATTGATGGGAAGAAAATTCATATTCATGGACCACGTGAATTAATTGGTTGTGAAGTTGTAGCAACAGATTTAAGGGCAGGAGCTTGTCTTGTTTTGGCGGGATTAAAAGCAAAAGGAGAAACAAGAATAGATAATGTAGAGCATGTTCTTAGAGGTTATGAAAATATTATAGAAAAACTAACAAATGTAGGTGCTAAAATTACATTAGAAGAAATATAATAAAAGTAGTTAATAACTACTTTTTTTGGTGATAAAATATGAAAAAAATTTTATTTTTAATTCTTTTGTGTATCTGTATATTTTTTCTTTACCGTTTCACTTTAAAAAAAGAAAATATTTTCTTTTCCATTGGAAATGAAAGAGGGGATTTTTCTTACAATAAAGAAAATCTAAAAATAACAGAAATTAAAATGAGTATCTATCAAAATGAAGAGATAAAAAAAACTCCTATTCAACAAATTTTAGTAAAATCCTCTCAAATTCAAATAGATGGAAATGCTTTTTTTTCATTATCATCTTATCAAGGAATATTGGAACAATTAGAGGATTTAGAAGAATTATTTAAAATTTTAAGAAAATATTGTAAAGAGAAAATAGAATTTATTCTTTTAAAAGGTACTGGCGATAAAGTATCCTATACCAATAAAAAAATATCTATACTCTGTAAAAAATATGATATAATAATATTGAGGTGAGTTTATGGATAAAGTCTTTTCAAAAGTATTTATGTGGCTATTTATAGGATTAGCTCTTACATTTGGAATAGCATATACAGTTTCTAATAATGAAACAATGGTTTATAATTTGTTTTCAGATGGTAAATACTTATTTGTATGGATTGCTGAATTAGTGGTAGTATTTGTATTAAGTTTTAGAATTAGAAAAATGAGTTCAATGACTTCTACTATATTATTTTTACTTTATTCAGGATTAACAGGGTTAACATTATCTTCTATTTTTATTGTCTATACAATAACTTCTATTGTTTGGGTATTTGCAGTAGCAGCTGGTTTATTTTTAATTTTTGGTCTTATTGGTTATTTTACAAAATTAGATCTTACTAAGATTAGTACCTTTTTACTTATGGGACTTATAGGAATTTTACTAGTATGTTTAGTAAATATGTTTATAGGAAGTGAAACTATTGATATAGCACTTGCTGTTATTAGTATTATTGTTTTCTTAGGATTTATTGCTTATGATATTCAAATTATTAAAAGAAATTTATATGGTATTGAAAATGAAAATAGTATGGCAATTTATGGAGCTTTTCAATTATATTTAGATTTTATTAATATTTTCTTAGATCTTTTAAGATTATTTGGAAAAAGTAGAGACTAGATTTTATCTAGTCTTTTTATCAAAATATTGAATAATTAATTTCTTGTAAAAATAAATACCTAGTTGCATTTGTTTTTAATATCTGTTACAATATGGGAGTATTAAATTTACTATGACTGAAATTTAGTCATGGCGGAAGGAGCGTAGAAACATGAAAAAAGATATTCATCCAAAATACGTTGAAACAAAAGTAACTTGTTCTTGTGGAAATTCTTTTACAGTTATGTCTAATAAAGAAGAGTTACATATAGAAGTATGCGACAAATGTCATCCTTTCTTTAACGGAAGTAAAGAAGGAATGGGAGCATCACGTGCTGGTCGTGTAGAAAAGTTCAATCGTAAATATGGTTTAACAAGTGAAAAGTAGAAAGTACTGAAAAGTACTTTTTTTGTTATATTTCAGTGATTTTGTAACATATTAAAAATGGTGATAGCATGGAATTTACAAATTTTTATGCAGTATTATTTCGTTCCCTTATCTCTTTAGCTACTTTATTTATTGTTACAAAAATAATTGGTAAGAAACAAGTTTCAGAACTTAGTATTTTTGATTATGTTATTGGAATTTCTATTGGAAACTTTGCAGCAGAAATGACTATTAACATGGATTCTCCAGAAGTAGACGGTATTATTGCTGTATTAATTTTTGGGGCAATCGCATATATTGTTTCTTATTTAACTCTTCATAGTATTTCGCTTAGAAGATTTTTTATTGGTACACCTACTATGATTATTCAGGATGGTAAACTGCTTAGAAATAATATGAAGAAAGCTAGATTAGATATGAATGATTTATTAGAAGAGGCTAGAATTAAAGGTTATTTTGATTTATCACAAATTCAATTTGGAATTTTAGAAGCCAATGGAGAAATGAGTTTTATGCCTTTTGCAGATTATCAACCTTTAACACCTAAAGTGATGAATCAAAAGGTTTCTAAAAATTATTTGACGGGAAATGTAATTATAGATGGTATTATTATGAAAAATAATCTTGAGAAATTAGGAAAGAATAAAGAATGGTTAGAAAAACAACTCCACGATAAGGGTTTTCAAAATCGTAAACAAATACTTTTAGCGACTCTTGACCAAACAGGAAAATTAATTGTTTACCAGGATAATCAAGATGTGGTTCCTTTAGATATTTTAGAATAGACAAAAAATATAAATTTTGCTATAATTTTTTTAGAGAGTGATAATATGAATGAACCTATTACGTTACTTCTTACTATAGCAACAATAGTGATACCTGTATTTGCTACCATCTATACAGGATATATTCGAATTCACAATGAAAATAGGGAAGAACATAAACCATACTTATCTTTAGGACAGATTGAAACATTAAAAAATCTAGACCGATATTCTTACTTTTTTATTGTGTTTGGAAAACATTACCAAAAGAAAAGTAAAAAGACCGTTGTTTTAAAAAGTAGAACAGAACCTAATATTTTGATATCTTTAACACTTAAAAACATTGGTTATGGGGTTGCGAGTAATGTAAAATTCTATGATTTATGTACGTCTAAAAATATTTTGGGTGTTCAAGAAAGGTCAGAGGAATTAAATCAAAAAAGGTTTACTACTTTTGATATATCTAAAGATACTAAAAAGAGAGTTCAAATGTGTATTTTGCCGTCTGTAGAAAAAGATGTAATTCAGACAGAAGAGCATCGTATTTTGTGTGTATATCAAGATTTAAACGAAAATATTTATGATTTTATTATCGGCATTGATGTTAAAAGTGAAGGTACTTATGATTTCTTTGCTTATCAAAGAAGCAGTCACAGTTATAAAGAATTAGTATCTGCTCATAAAAAAGAATATAAAACTATTATGAAAAAATATAAAGGATAATCATTTTACGATGATTATTTTTTTGTGAAAATAAAACTTTACATTGGAAAACATTAGTGATATAATCCATAAAGTGTGAAAAAAGGAGTTTTTATTATGAAAAAGAGAAATATTGCTATTATTGCCCATGTTGACCATGGAAAAACAACTCTTGTGGATAAGTTATTACAATCTTCTGGTACTTTTAGGGAGAATGAAGATGTAAAAGAAAGAGCAATGGACTCTAATGATATTGAGCGTGAGCGTGGCATTACCATTTTAGCGAAAACAACAGCAATTAATTATAAGGATTATCGTATTAATATTCTAGATACTCCAGGACATGCTGACTTTGGTGGCGAAGTAGAGCGTATTATGAATATGGTAGATGGAGTATTGTTAGTAGTAGATGCCTATGAGGGAACTATGCCTCAAACAAGATTCGTTTTAAAGAAAGCAATGGAAGCTGGAGTAAAACCAATTGTTGTTGTTAATAAAATTGATAAAGATTCGGCTCGTCCTAAAGAAGTAGTCGATGAAGTAATGGATTTATTTATTGATTTAGGGGCAGATATAGAAGATTTAGATTTCCCAATTGCCTATTGTTCGGCTATTAATGGAACTTCTTCTTTAAGCCCAGAACTTTCTACTCAAGAAGAGGGAATGCAAAAAATATTAGATTTAATTATTGAACATATTCCAGAACCAGTAGTAGATATAGAAGATTCTTTACAATTTCAACCAGCTCTTTTAGACTATAATGATTTTGTTGGTAGAATTGGTATAGGATTAGTAAAGCGTGGAAAAATCAAAGTAAATGAAATGGTTAGCTGTGTTAGAATAGATGGTTCTATTAAACAATTTAGAGTAGCAAAAATTTATGGTTTTTTAGGTTTAAAAAGAGTGGAGATAGATTCTGCGGAGGCAGGAGATATTGTCGCCATAGCAGGTTTACCAGATATCTCTGTTGGAGAAACTGTTTGTGATATTGGAAAAGAAGATGCTTTACCAGTACTTCACATTGATGAACCTACTTTGCAGATGACATTTGGAGTTAATACAAGCCCATTCTGTGGTCGTGAGGGAAAAATTGTAACAGCACGAAAAATTGAAGAAAGATTAATGAAAGAAACAGAAAGAGATGTTTCATTAAAAGTAGTTCAAAATGATTCTGAGTCATATATTGTTTCTGGTAGAGGAGAACTTCATTTATCTATTTTAATTGAAAATATGCGTCGTGAAGGATTTGAATTACAAGTATCTAAACCACAGATTATAAAAAAAGAAATAGATGGTGTCGTATGTGAGCCTTTTGAAGATGTTCAAATTGATGTTCCTGAAGAATATGTAGGTTCTGTTATTGAAGCTTTAGGAAATCGTGAAGGAATTATGGAAAATATGGAATCTAATGAGGGGCAAGTAAAATTAAGATATACAGTTCCAACTCGTGGCCTTATTGGGTTTATGACAGAATTTATGACGATGACAAAAGGTTATGGTATTATGAACCATACTTATAAGGAATATAGAAAACAAGCAGGTTCTACAATTGGATATCGTAAATGTGGTGTTTTAGTTTCTATGGAAAACGGAAAGTCTACAGCATATGCTTTAGGTGGATTAGAAGACCGTGGTGTTATGTTTATAGAACCAGGTGTCGATGTTTATGAAGGTATGGTTGTAGGAGAGAATAATCATGAAAATGATTTAGCCGTTAATGTAGTAAAAGGAAAGAATCTTACCAATACACGTAGTTCTAGTAAAGACCATACTGTTGTTTTAAAAAGACCAAAACAAATGAGTTTAGAAGAATGCTTAGATTATATTAATGATGATGAATTAGTAGAAGTAACTCCATTAAGTTTTCGTATGCGTAAGAAAATATTAAATACATCGGAGAGAAAAAAGTTAGATAGTAGAAAGTAAAATTTCTACTGTTTTTTTGTAAAATGTGTCAAAAAAGGTTGTAAATTTAAAAAATATATGGTATATTGTAGATACTTAATAGAAGAGTAGAGCAATTAGTAATATCTTATCGGTGAAACAAGAGATGTCTTTTCTTTGAAATCACGTTTTGCGTGAACTGGTAAGATGTTACTTCTAATGGGTATTACGATAATAATACTTAGCTCTTTATTGATATCAAAAATATCAATATTCAAGAACACCCTTCAAAAGAGGACTTATTTATATCTATTAAGTATATAGCTATATGAAGAAAGAAAACTTCGAATAAGCAGTTTTTACACGACTAAGTAAAAATTGGTTCTAAACTAAAAAAGTGATGTCTAGTCAACATTACTTTTTTTTGTGTTCTTTTATTCTTCAACTTTACTTTTTAAAACGATTATATTATAATAGTCGTATTTTCAAAAAAGAGGTTGATTATGGAAAATTTAAGCCGTATTGAAATTAGTAATAGGTTATTATCAGAATTATATAGTAAATATAGTTATCTAGATGATGGAAAGATAAGTGAATTATTCCATTCTTTTTTAGTATCAGAAAATAATCCTTTAACACAAGATTTATGTAGAAAATATGACATAGATGAAGAACAATTGCGAATGAATAAAAATGATATGATATTAGAGATTTTATCAAGTGGTTATGGGTATTTAAGATATGTAAAAACTTTTTGTAAGATACCAGAAATAGAAGAAGCAATTTTATCAGATTTAGAATCCCTTTCCTTTTCAGTTGAGGCATTAGTAGACTATTTTAAAAATCCTTTACAGAAAGAGAAGATGAAAGAACTTCTTATTGACTATTTTGTATATCGAACACAAGATGATAATTTTATTTTGGGCTGTCAGGAATACCTTTTTAATGAATTTCCAGAGTTTTATGAAAGAATTCAAAAATTAATACGGTATGTAGAATTAATGGATTTTATTGCTATTATTCATGATGAAGTAACTAAGAAATATGAATCAGAAGATTTTGATGAATATGAGCTTTTTGATGATGAGGAAGAATCAGAAGAAGAAGATTATGAAGAATCTTATGAAGGTTCTGTTTTGGAGATGAAACCAGTAGATTATGAATCTGAATATGATGAGGAAGAAGACCCTTATGAATTGATGATTCAAATGAAAAAATTAGAAAGAGAAAAAGAAGAAATATTTGCTAGAATAATGAAATTATTAGAGGAATATTTTGAAGATAAATTTGACATGGATGATTTTGTTGGATACTTTATGAGTTATGTTTATGCTTTCTTATTAAAAGAAAGACAAGAAGGACCAATGGCTATTGAAGATGAAGAAATGCTAAAATTGCTTAGTCAGAAAAAATTATCGTTTGAGTTAGTAGTAGAAAGCTTTTATGCTTCTAAAGATTATGTTTTTAATAGTGTAGATTTATTTGCTGAAGAATATTACAGCGCTAAAGGGGATATTTTTGGAATTCGTGAAAAATTTTCTGGTAAAGTGGATAATGAGCGTTTTAATTTATTAGACTCTTATTATGAAGGACCTGAATTAGATTATGAGATTATCTATATTGGTAGTCCTATCATAGAAGTTTTTCAATCTATCCTAGCGGATATTTATGAAAAAAATCCAACAGATTATGTTGGAGAGATATGGCAGTTATTAAGAGATCCTGATTTCGATTGTTCTATTTTTAAGGAATATGGATTAGATTTAAGAAATTTAGAATATTATCGAGTTTTAATGATGCGCTATTTGGCTCGTAAATATGTAGAATTCATTAGTTTTAAACCAATCTCTTCATTTGATTTAGGTGAGCTTTATGTTTATCAAGGGTTAATGCATATTGAAGTTACTCCGAATAATATGAAACTTTTATTTGATATGGGATATTATTTTATGATTCCTGCTTATTATGAATTATTAGGAAAAAGTATTCCACATGAAAAATGCATTATTAGAAGATTACGCTCTAATGGTTTGCTTCCTAACATAGTTAAATTAGACTCTTCATGTGTAACCGACTCAGTTTATCGTAAGGCATTGCAGGAAAGTGAATTTTATTCTATTTTGGAAGTAAATGGAGAACAAACAACGATTTCTTATTTGAAACATTTAGCTAAGATAGAAAAAGAAACCGTAATAGATTATTTAAAAGAATTGCTAGTATCTGATTACTATTATGCGAAAGAAGGAAATCTACAAGACCCTTTATCCTTATCCATATTTAGATTGATAGAAGGAGAAGGCGATATAAAGGAATATTTACATCAATTATTAGAAAATGAAGCACTCTTGAAAGAGATGCTTAGCCGTTATTTGGCGATGGAATCTAAAACAGAATATTCGTTAAGCTATCAAGAAAAATTAGAAACCTCTCCAAAGGTAAAACAGAAGTTATATCCAAGAGATATACCAGAAAAAGGATAGTCTGAACTTTGGTAGAAAAAAGATTATCCTTTTTTGATAGATTTATAGTATAAAATGTGATAGAATAGTAATGTGAAAGAATTAGAAAAAGGTGATAAAATGGGAAAAATAATCGCATTTGTCAATCAAAAAGGTGGCGTAGGAAAAACGACATCTAGTATAAATTTGGCAGCTTCTTTAGGACTGCTTGGTAAGAAGACGTTACTTGTTGATTTAGATCCACAAGGAAACAGTACGACAGGTGTAGGAATTAATAAAAGTGAACTTAAAAAAAGTTTGTATGAATTATTAACAGATCGAGCAGAAACAAAAGAAGTTGTTGTAAAAACGAAGTTTAAAAATTTATATACTATTCCAGCATCTATTAATTTAGCAGGTGTAGATATGGAATTAATGGAAATGTCTAAAGGAAATAAAGACTTTGTTGCTCAACTTCAATTAAAAAAATATTTAAGTGAAGTGTCAGATATTTTTGATTATATTATTTTAGATTGCCCACCTTCATTGGGTTTAATTACTACAAATGCTTTAGCGGCTGCAAATTCTGTAATTATTCCAGTACAATGTGAGTTTTTTGCATTAGAAGGAATTATGCAATTATTAAATTCAATTATGATAGCGCAGAAGAAACTAAATCCAGAATTAGATATTGAAGGGGTATTACTAACAATGTTAGATAATCGTACAAATTTAGGCTTAGAAGTAGTGGAAGATATTAAAAGCTATTTTAAAGAAAAAGTATATGATACTATCATTCCTAGATTAGTAAGACTTTCAGAGGCTCCAAGTCATGGAAAACCAATTCATGCTTATGATCCAAAAAGTAGAGGTACAGAAGCTTACTTAAATTTAGCCAAAGAGGTGATTGAGAGAAATGGAAAATAAAAAAAGAGCTTTAGGAAAAGGATTAGAACAATTATTTAATACTGAGAATTTAGATTTGGGAAGTTTTGAGCAGAGTGTATATGAAACGGCAACCAAAGAAGAAATTATTGAAATATCTCTTGATGAATTAAGGGCAAATCCTTATCAACCAAGGAAAAATTTTGATGATGAAGCACTTCAAGAACTAGCTAATTCTATTAAAGAACATGGCGTTTTTCAACCAATCATTGTAAAAAAGAGTATTAAAGGCTATGAAATTATTGCTGGTGAGAGAAGAGTTCGTGCTAGTAAGATAGCAGGAAGAGATACCATTCCAGCAATTGTTCGTAATTTAGATGATACCCAAATGATGGAAATTGCTCTTTTAGAAAATTTACAAAGAGAAAATTTAAGTGCTATTGAAGAAGCAGTAGCATATAAAACAATGATTGAAAAGTTAAATTTAACACAAGAAGAGTTAAGTACAAAAGTAGGAAAAAGTAGAAGCCACATTACAAATATGCTAGGCCTTTTAAGACTTCCTCAAGAAGTGCAGAGTATGGTTACTTCTAATCAACTTACTATGGGTCATGCTAGAGCTTTATCAAAATTGGAAGATGAAGATAAAATTATTCATTTAGCACATGATATTATAGATAATAAAGTTTCTGTTAGAAAAGTAGAATATCAGACAGGAACTGAAGTAAAAAAGAATAAAGTAGAAAAGAAACCATCCGAAAAACAAATAGAATTTAAATATGCAGAAGAATTATTACGTGAGAAATTGGATACGAAAGTGTGTATTAAAGAAAACAAAATTGAAATTAGCTTTACGAATGTAGCAGATTTAAATCGTATATTGGATATGATTCATATTAGAGGATAATTATGTTAGAAAAGATTTTAGTAAAAGAAATAGTAGCGCCAGTTATTATTATTACTTCTAGTGTTCTTTTTTATATGGTTATTAGTAGAATTACTAAAAAAGTATTTCGTGTAAAAACAAAAAGAATTAATGAAAAAAGACAAAAGACTTTTATTGGCTTAATTAATAATTGTATACGTTATTTTATTATCGCTATTGCTATTATGATGATTTTAGAAGTATATGGAATTGATACCAAATCACTTGTGGCTTCTTTAGGAGTACTTAGTTTAGTGGCTGGTTTGGCTCTTCAAGATATTTTAAAGGATATTATTGTGGGATGTAGTATTATTTTAGAAGACCAATTTTCTGTTGGTGATACTATTACGATTAATGGATTTACTGGTACAGTAATTGATTTAGGATTAAAAACAACTAGAATAAAGGCTTATAGCGGAGAAGTAAAGATTCTTTCCAATAGAAATATCACAGAGATTATTAATCATACTGTTGTTGAAAATAATGCTTTAGTAGATATTACTGTTGATTACACTTCTAATTTACAAGAAGTAAGAGAAACTTTAAACGAAATTTGTGAAAGTTTTTCGAAAGAAAATTCCCTTTCTCATCCTGCAGAGTGTCTTGGTGTAGAAGATTTAGGAGATAGTGGCATTACAATTCGTGTTTCTATTCCCACTTCTTATTCCGATAAGTTTGCATTAGCGCGTAAATTTAGGGAACAAGTAAAAAATATTTTTGAAGAAAAAGGGATTAAAATACCTTATCCACAGGTGGTGGTACATAATGGATAAAGAATATAAAGTAGGCAGTATTGTTGTTATGAAAAAGGAGCATCCTTGTGGAACTAACTCATGGATTGTTACTAGAGTGGGTGCTGATATAAAAATAAAATGTGAAAATTGTGGTAGAAGTATTATGCTACCTAGAATAGAGTTTAATAAAAAGTTAAAAAAAGTAGTTAGTTTATAGGAGGAAATATGGTCAAACGGAATAAAAATAAAATGAATTTTGGCCCTATCACTATTATGATATTTATAGGTATAGGGATAGCCTTACTTAGTTTTCTTCTAAATAAATTTGGTTTTCAAAGTTATATAACGGATCC
This sequence comes from uncultured Bacilli bacterium, assembly GCA_910584165.1. Taxonomy (GTDB): domain Bacteria; phylum Bacillota_I; class Bacilli_A; order RF39; family UBA660; genus UBA5578. The sequence goes on from CAJTZU010000002.1 coordinate 251,641, forward strand.
AGAGACATTTGAAACAACGATTGTAACTGTTAAGAATATTTTTAGCCGCGAAGGAATTCGTTATATTTTTGGAAGTTCTATTAGTAATTTTAGAGTGTTAGAACCATTTGCTGTTATTGTTGTTTCTTTAATTGCAGTCACTATTTTAGAAGTAAGTGGGCTTTTGAGTTCTCTTTGCAAAGGAATTAAAAATGTAAGACCTGCAACACTTACTTTCTTTACTTTGCTAGTTAGTGTTTTTTCTACAATAGTGGGAGATTATAGTTATGCTATTTTATTTCCTTTAGTAGCGATGGTTTATAAAAATGCGAATCGTGATCCTAAAGTAGGAATTATGACTGCATTCATTGGTATTACGATGGGTTATGGAGCTGGCTTTGTTTATAACTATCAAGATATATTACTTGGAAACATTGCTCAAGAGACTGCTTCTGATGTATTAGAAACTTATTTGTTTGAACCATGGTCAATGATTTTTATTGAAGTAGTATCTGCTCTTGTTATTGCGATTTTAGGAACAATTTTAATTGAAAAAACATTTTCTAAAAAATATAAACGAGTAGAAGAAAAAGAATATATACATTCTCCCAAAGCTTTGGCAACTACGATTGGTGTTTTTGTGTTTTTTATGACTCTTATTATTTATTCTATTATTCCAGGCTTACCACTTTCTGGTTGGCTATTAGATTTAGGTGCTTCTACTTATATGGAAAAATTATTTGGAAATAATGCTCCGTTCCGTGAAGGTATCTTGGTAATATTCCTTGGAATAGCATTAATATGTGGATATATTTATGGAAATATTTCTAGAAATATTAAAAGTAGTAAAGAATATAATAAAGCAATTTCACTTACTTTCCAAAATACAGGTTTTATCTTTGCTGGATTATTTTTCTTCTCTATTATTATTAATATTTTAGAATGGACAAATATTAGTGAAGTAATATCTTTACGAATGATTAATTCTATTAGTCAAACACAGATGAGTGGGATATTCTTAATTGTTTTAGTACTTCTTTTAGGAATTATAATGACTATTTTGAATCCGTCAACCATTCATAATTTTACTTTATTTGCTCCTACGTTAGTACCTCTTTTAGTACGTGCGAATATTGCTCCATCATTTTCCTTAATGGCTTTTAAAGCAGCTGATTCTATTGGAAAATGTTTTACCCCTTTTTATGTTTTCTTTATTATTATGATTGGATTTTTATATAAGTATGATACGCAAGATGAAGATATTACTTTGTTTGGTACTATGAAGAAGATGATGCCAGTTACTTTATGGTTAACATTGGCATGGATAGTTATTATCATAGGTTGGAGTTTACTTGGTATTAAAATAGGAATAGGTGTATCTTCAACCCTTTAAGAAAAGCAATTGAACTTTTCTTTTTTTTGTGGTAAAATAGACTTCAATTTTGAGGGGGAAACTAGTATGGAGAAAAAAAAGCATTTTCATGTTTATGCAGCAGCTTTTGCGATTTTATTAACAGGTTGTGTTCATATTTCTAATTCTGAAGTGGCAGCTAATTTAGTGAATTTGATAGAAAAACCAATAGAAGAAGTTAGTGATATTGTTACTACAATAAGCGATAGTAATTCCGCTAAAGATTATGATGATATGATTTTAACGATGGAAGAAAAAGGCGTAAAAGAACTATCTGAAACTGCGAAACAGGCAATAAAATCTATTTCTTTTTGCGATACTAGTAAACTTGACCTTTCTTGGGTAGAACTTTTTAGGGTAGAAAGCTTTTATAAAGAAGTCTATATTAATTCAGCAACAGGGGTTAAAGGTCATCAAGGGTCTTCTTATTATAATAAATTAATAGATACTATTTCGTGGAAGGAACTAGAAAATGCTATCTTAAGAAATAGTATTAAATATGCGGAAGAAAATAATATGATTTCTTTATCTGCAGGAGACATTCGCACTGTGTTGAAACAATTACACCAATTTAGCGATGATGTAAAAAAACAATTTCCAGAATTTGACTTAGAACATTTAGCTTGTCAACTTTCAACCTTATCTTTAACATATGGTATGAATAAAGGGGATGGAACTTTAGCAAGTACCAATAGTTATAATATCGAATGGTTTTTAAATGAAAAAGGAGAAACCCCAATTTTAAAAACTTCTCTTGGAGTGAATGAGCATGAGTTCAAACATTTTTTATGTCAATGCTGTATAGATGAAGAAAAAGTTAGTAATTATTATATTGTTCCTTCTGGAGTTGTTTATGAAGGAAATCAATCTTTAAATTTTTCTTTTATTGAGGAAGCGACAGCAGAAGAATTTTCGGCTTTTAGAAATAATCTTTTTCCGGTAACTTATCATGATAAAATCGGAATAGTTAACAATTTAAGAATGGTTCTTAGTATGCAAGATGATTATGAGGAAGATGGTTTTTTAAAATATTCTCTTCTTCGAAATCCTTTATCTATGGTACAGCAATTTCCTGTAATAGATGGGCAAACTTATTTTTTTGTTGATAATTTAAAAATGTTAGCAGCGTTTAATGCCTGTTTAGAGAATAATCCTTCTTTTATATCGGAGGTAGAAAAAAGGAAAGGCTGTCCAGGATGTCTAAACGATATATCTGTAAAAAAAGAAGTTTATTCTTCTTGCGTTAATTATGCACAGTTAGAATTATCTAGATTATTTTTTACAGATTTAATTATCATGAATGAAGAGAAGCCAGAAATGACTTTAAACTATAACTTCTATTTAATGAGACTTTTTGAAAAAAGAATGAAGATGGCTTTTGACATTGTGTCTTCTATGCAAGGAGTGGATATTAGTTCTGCGAATTGTGAAGGTGTTCATCATGAACGAGCATTGGGAATGCTTCGATATTTGGGGAGTAAATATCAAATGGATTTTAAAGCATTAAAAGAATTATATGAAGAGTATTCTCTTTCAGATGGGGTTACTTATCCAAATTTTGTAGATGATAATAGAATCCGTTTTTATAAAATGTTAGAATCAGAAGAATATCAGGTAGAAGATTTAAGATTAAAATCAAATACTAGTTTACAATATTATATTCGGTATAATTCTCAATAAAACATTTCTTGATTTTTAAAAATGATTATAGTACACTGGATATTGAGGTGATAAAGATGAGTTTAACAGCGGGCATTGTTGGACTTCCAAATGTAGGAAAGTCTACATTATTTAATGCGATTACAAAAAAGAATATATTAGCAGCTAATTATCCTTTTGCAACAATAGATCCAAATGTAGGAGTGGTAGTAGTTCCGGATAAACGTTTAGAGTTTTTAGAGAATTTATATCATCCAGCTAGTTTAGTTCCAACTACTTTTGAATTTACAGATATTGCGGGATTAGTAAAAGGAGCGTCTAATGGAGAGGGTCTTGGAAATAAATTCCTTTCTCATATTAGAGAGGTAGATGCTATAGTAGAAGTAGTAAGATGCTTTGATGATAAAAATATTATTCATGTAGAGGATAGTGTTGATCCTATTCGTGATATTGAAATTATTGAGTTAGAATTAATTTTAGCGGATTTAGAAATTATTGAAAATAGAATCAATAAAATAGGAAAGAAAGCAGCTTTGTCGAAAGATAAAGAAGTAAAGAAAGAAGCAGAATTATTAACTCGTTTGAAAGAAGCGTTAGAAGCTAATCAAACGATTCGTAGTTTATCTTTGGAGGAAGAAGATTTAAAAGCTATTAAGGCATTTAATTTATTAACTGCTAAACCAATCATTTATATGGCAAATGTATCCGAAGATGATTTGTTATCAGGTGGTAATGAATATGTTGAAAAAGTAAAAGAATATGCTTCTAATTCATCTTCAGAGGTAATTGTTGTATGTGCTAAAATAGAGTCTGATTTAAGTGAGTTATCATTAGAAGAAAAGAAGAACTTTTTAGAAGAACTTGGAGTAGAAGAAAGTGGTTTAGACCAACTTATTAAAGCAACTTATTCCTTATTAGGATTAGAGACCTTCTTTACGTCAGGAACAGATGAAGTTCGTGCTTGGACTTTTAAAAAAGGAATGAAGGCTCCTCAATGTGCAGGAATTATTCATACTGATTTTGAGAAAGGCTTTATTAAAGCAGAAGTAATGAGTTATGAAGATTTAGAATCTTGTGGTAATGAGAAGGCTGTCAAAGAGGCAGGAAAAATGCGTCTGGAAGGAAAAGACTATTTAATGCAAGATGGAGATATCTGTTACTTTCGGTTTAATGTATAAAAAAAGATTCATACAATTAATGAATCTTTTTTAGTGTCGTTTACCGTGTCTTTTACGATAAAATTTTTCTTTTTCTTTTCCCGCAGAAAAATCAAAAGTTTGTATTTTTTGATTTCCTCTTATAACATTTTGTAATGTTAAAATAGTAGGTGAAGTAAAGCGAATAGAACTTGTTTGAAATAATCCTGATTTATTACCATAGAAAAAATTTAGAATGTTAGTTAAGTTTTGAATATCTTCTACAGGAACATGAATATCTACTTGCTTTTTTCCTGAATGATTTGTAATGACTATCATAAAAGTAGCATTTTCAATAGTAATACAAATAGAAGTACCATTTTCTAGAGTGACAAGATGTTCTTTCCATACAATAGTAGGACTATAAAGATTTTTCTTTTGTAAAGAAATATTACCATCTGTAATAATAGTTTCATTGACGGACTCTCCCTTACAAAAGCCTCTATTGATGTCAAATTCTCTTCCATTAATTTCATGATTAAAGAAAGCACAATTTGGATGTTTTTTTTGTGCATCTTCTTTAAACAATCTAAGTGGATCGCTTTCTGCAAATATTTGCCTTTTTTCCATAAAAATCACCTGTACGCTCGATTATATCATAAAAATGCAAAAAGGGAAAGTTTAAATTTTAAAGAAAAAAGTGTTATAATAATATTGGTGAAGTTAGATATGAAGAATAAAAAGATAATCCTATTTTTAGTACCAGTTATAGTTTTTTTTATAGTAGGTAGCTTTTTCTTATTACAAATGAAGAAAGAGAGTTTTTCTTGGGAAAGAGTACCGATGGCTACTAATATTTATAAAAAAAATATAGAGATATCATTAGGAGAAAAACTGCCCACTTCTAAGGATTATGGGACACAATTCACTAATCCTATTTTATGGCTAGATAAAGATATAGAAGAAAAAATAATGAAAGCTGGTAAGTATCAAGGAATTATTTCTTTTGGTCATACTCCGATATTTATTACTTTATCTGTTATAGACACTCAGCCGCCTGTTATTCAAAATGTAGAAAATATTACGACTTTTATAGGAGAAGAAGTAGATTTAAAAAGTAAAGTTACAGTAGCAGATAATTCGAAAGAAGATATTGAGTTAATTGTAAAAGGCGATTATTCCTTTCATAAGGAAGGGATATATCCCTTAATTTATGAAGCAAGAGATTTTTCGGGAAATATATCAACAGCTAATTTTCAATTAATTGTTAAGAAAAAGGTAGAAAAGCCGCTTCCTTCTAATTCTTCTACAACAATTATGAAAACTACTAAAGGATATGATATTACAAAAAAGAATGGAGTTTATTATATAAAAGGGTTTATTATTGCGAATAAGTCTTATGCACTACCAAATACGTATACTCCAGGAGGACTAACAAAAGAGACAACAGCAGCATTTGATAAAATGAAAGCAGCTGCTAAAAAAGAAGGAATCAATTTAAACATTATTAGTGGGTATCGTTCTTATACAAAGCAGCAATCTACTTATAATCGTTATGTTAATAGGGATGGAAAGAAAGAAGCAGACAGATATTCAGCACGTCCAGGACATAGTGAGCATCAAACTGGTTTAGCATTTGATGTTAATAGCTTAGAGCAATCTTTTGGAAATACAAAGACAGGAAAGTGGTTAAGTGAGAATTGTTATAAATATGGATTTATTTTAAGATATCCAAAAGGAAAAGAAAATATTACAGGATATATGTATGAACCATGGCATTTTCGCTATATAGGTAATGAAGCAAAGGAATTATATAATAATGGAAATTGGATTACTTTAGAAGAATACCTAGGAATAGATAGTAAATACGATTGATGATGGAAAATATACAAATTTTTAAATTAGCGATTATTATTATTCTATTGATAGTTCTGCTAATATGGTTAGATGTTAGTAGTACTTCCTTTCTTATGCATTTAAAAGTCTAAGTTTTTTAGACTTTTTTGTTTACAAAAAGATATTTATCTGTTATAATTAACTGCGAGTATGAATTTACTCCTTGCCTGATGAAGGCTATGAACCATAAGGAGGTGTAGAAAATGAGAAATTATGAAATTATGTTTATCGTTAAACCAACATTAGCAGAAGCAGAGATTACAAAAGTTTCAGATAGTTTCAAAGCTACTTTAGAATCAAACGGTAGTAAAGTAACTGGTGTTGATGCATGGGGACAAAGAGCTTTAGCATACGATATCAAAAAAGGATCAGAAGTATTCAAAAGTGGATATTATTTCGTATTCCAAGTAGAAGCAAGTAATGACACTGGAATTAAAGAATTTGATCGTTTAGCAGGAATTAGTTCTGATATCGTTAGACACTTAATTATTAGAAAAGAAGATTAAGAAAGAAGGTTCCTATGAATAAAGTATTATTAGTAGGTAGAATAACCGCTAAACCAGAACTAAGATATACAAATGCAAATACAGCATTCTTACGTTTTTCAGTAGCAGTAAATAGAACATTTACGAACGCTGATGGAAAAAGAGATGCAGATTTTATCAATGTTGTTGCTTGGAGAAAACAAGCAGAGACAATTGCCAAATTCTTTGATAAAGGAAATTTGATTGGTATTGAAGGAAGATTACAAACCGGAAGTTATGATGATAAAGATGGCAATAAGAGATATACAATGGATGTTGCTTTAGATAATTTTGAATTCGTTGAAGGAAAAAATAAATCGCAAGGAGATGCATCTATGCCATTCTCAGAACCAAGTCCATATGATTATCAAGATAATAGTGTTAGTGTTGAAAACGATCCATTCGCTGAATATGGAGATTCTGTTTCAATCGACGATAACTTCCTAGATTAAAAGGAGGATTTAACATGGCAGAGTTTTATAGAAAAAAGAAAAAAGTTTGTCAAATGTGTACAGGGAAAGATGTAGACTATAAAAACGTAGAAGTTATTAAAAAATATATTAGTGCAGATAAAGGTAAAATCTTACCAAGAAGAATTACTGGTAACTGTGCTAAGCATCAAAGATATATCGCTACTCAAGTAAAATATGCTCGTTTTATGGCACTTATTCCATTTACAAAATAAGGAAGCAAAAATGCTTCTTTTTTTATCCTTCTTTATGCTATAATGTATATAGGAGGGTATGGTATGAGTATAAAGGAATTAGATAGAAAAATAGATGATTCTTTATTGCAAGTATTTAAATGCATTTTATTAGATATTATTTTTTCTATATTTTTATTAAAACTAAATAGAATAGAAGGGATTATTATATTTTTCCCTATATTATTATGTGAGTTTTTATCTACATTTCAGTGGATAGATAAAATAAGTGTTTGGAAAAGGCAAAGAAAAGAATTAGAAGAAGCGGAATAAATTCTTAAGGGGTGGGATGATGAAATATTTGAAGTCGTGCCAGTTATGTCATGCAAATGATAAAAAAGATAGAGTTTCTATTGGAAAAAGGGTAATTTATCAAGGCAATTACAACTATATAGCGGTAGATATTTCTCCTTTGAGTTTAGGACATCTTTTAATTATTACAAATGAGCATTATTTTAATTATTATGAAACACCTAAAAATGTAAAAAAAGAAGCAAATCAATTAAAGAGAAAAATTGAAAAAGTGTTTCGTGAAGTCTATCATAGCGATACACTTTTTTTTGAGCATGGCTCTTCTAAGCCAAATGAAGCAGGCTCTAGCGTAGATCATGCTCATTTACATGCAATTCCTTGTAGTTTATATTTAGAAGAAGAATTAGATGTTTTGGGAAAACCTATTGAATGCGATATTTTTCTAGAACAGTTTTTCAATGAGTTTTCTTATATTTATTTAGAAAATTCTAAAAATAAATATATTTATAAGGTAACAAAACTTCCTAGTCAGTATTTAAGGAAGCTAGTAGGAGAGAAACTAGGAAATGCACATTATGATTGGCGTGTTTATTGTAAGACAGAATATAGCTTACAAATATTAGAACAAACCTATCTTGATTTAAAAGAAAAAATAAAATGAGTGAAAACTCATTTTTTTATAACACAAAATTCCCATAATACTTTTGGTTTTTCATATTTCCCTACATTTTTTTCTTCTATAGAATAAAATTGAAAGGATTTAAAAAATTGTTTAATAGAATCTTTATCAAAAAATCTTTTATATACATTTCCATTATAAAAGAAATTTTTTTCTATTTCATCAGTTTTTGGAATATATAAAGAGTCATTTGTAGAATTTACTCTAGCGATAAATTTTCCATCTTTCTTTAAGACCCTATAGATTTCTCCTACTAGAAAATTAGTGGTATCTTTATCAAAATAATGAATGCTTAAATCTGCAATTAAAACATGAATAGAATTATTCTCAAAAGGGAGACCACCTTTCATATCAAATGATAATGTTTTTAGACTAGGAACTTCTTTTTGGATAATGGCAATTACTTCTTTAGAAAAATCACAAGCAGTGATGTTAGAAAATCCCTTTTCTAATAGATATCTACTATCATAAGCTCTACCACTACCTAACTCTACAATTACATCTTGTTTGTGAAAAAGAGATAAGTAGCGGTCTAACCATCCATCATAAGCAGAATCGTATTGTAAATGAATGCTATCCCAGTATTGATCTAATGTCATCTTATCACCTATCTTAATCATAACATAAACAGTTTACTATTTCAAATAAAAAGGCTATTAGCCTTTTTGAATTAAAAATGTAAGTAAATCTTCTGGTTTTTTATCATGATAGATAATATCATATATAAGATTAATGATTGGCATGTTTACTTTTTTATTTTCCAATAATTGGTAAATAGATTTTAATGTATATAATCCTTCAATAGTTGTTGTTTCAATATATCTATCTATTTCTTCTTGGGATACCCCTTTTCCTAGTAGTCTACCAAAAGAAAAATTTCTACTTTTTGTACTCGTGCAAGTTAGAAGTAAATCCCCAAATCCAGCAAAAGATAGAATTGTATTTTTATCTCCACCAAGAGTATCAATTAATTCTTTGATGTCATTTAAAGATTCTGTAATCATCATAGCTTGAGTAGAAATTGGTAAATCCATGCCGTCTAGCATGCCATTCGCGATTGCGATAACATTTTTAATAGAACCGCATATTTCTATTCCCAAGATATCATTAGTTTCTCTTAATTTTACATGACTATTTTGCAAAGCTTGCTTTATTATTTCAATTGTTTTTTGGTTAGTGCTTGCAAGAGATAGACCAACAGGTACTTTATTTGCAACATCAATTGCGAAAGTTGGGCCTGAAATAACTCCTACCCTGTCAATATCGATGTATTTTTTAAATACATCATAAACAAATAGACAACTATCATTTTCAATTCCTTTAGATGCAATACATACATGTTGATTATTTTTTAAGTATTCTTTTAATTCTTGGGATACATCATCTACAAATGCTGCTGGGACAGCTATAACAATTAAATCAGCTTCTTCAACAGTTTTTTTAAAATTAGTAGAAATTTGAATATCTTTATCAATAATAATATTTTTTAAATTTGGACTTCTCCTTTGTTGGTCTAAAAAGTTAGCTTCCTCTTCAAATTTTGTCCACATAGATACTTTATGGCCGTTTTCATTTAAAATAAGGGCTAAAGAAACACCAAAGGCACCAGTCCCTAATACACCAATTTTCATTTTTATCACCAAATTTATTATAACATATTTTATTCTTTTAAAATATTAAGAATAATTAAATTCTTGATTTCTAAAAATACATATATTATAATGATATTAGCATACTAGGAGGGATCAATTTATGGTAGGTCATTATCGATTAAATGAAGAAAATATGGAACATATTGGTATTCCTGTTAAAAATATAGAGGAAAATATTTATGATTTATGTTGTCCTTTGTTGGTAAATGATAAGAAAGAGTTACCAAAGGAATTATCTTATTTATATGAAACATTAGATATTCCTATTTTAACTCCAGAAGAATTTCAAGATTATGAAGAGGAAAAATATAATGAATTAGAAAGTTACTTAAAACAATTTTCTTATTATTTGCAATTAAATATTGTAGTAGAATTAAGTGAAGAAGAAAAACTGGGACATTTATTGCGTGTTGGAAAATATGCGAAGGAATTAGCTACTGCTGCTCATTTATCTAAAAAAGAAATAGATGATATTTATATTGCAGCACTATTTCATGACGTGGGGAAGTCTAAAATACCAGTTGAAATTATTGGAAAGAAAAATAAACTATCGGATCAAGAATTTTCAATTATAAAGACCCATAGTGATTTAGCACGTACTATTCTAGAAGATTTTTTAGAGGAATCTATTTTAGTAATGATAGAAGGCCATCATGAGAGAATGGATGGTAGTGGTTATGCAAAAGGGATTGTACCTAATATAGGAGTGCAGATTATTGGAATTGCGGATAGCTATGATGCAATGATATCTTCTCGTGTATATCATCAGGGTTCTAGCAGAGAATCTGCTTTTGAAGAACTTCTTTTATGTACAAAAGAAAAAGATAGTGGGGGAAAAGGAATTCTCTATAATTTGGAGTTGGTAAATCAATTTATTAAGGTAGAAACTGGAGAAATGGCTTAAAACTATGTGAAAACATAGTTTTTTTATGAATATTTATCTAATTCTTGGCTCATTGTGTTTACACTTCTTTTTAAAGATTCAAAGGAAGTATCATTACTATTAATGACATGATTTCCGTCTTTATTATTATTTCTATTGTTTATGACTTGCTGCTGAGCAGAATTTGTACAAAGAACTTGTCCTACCATCATAAACCAATTCCCTATTGAATTTTGCTCTGCGGGATTTAAGTCATCGAGAAGAAGATATCCAATTAAAAAGGCACTAATTGTGAAAGTCCCAGCATCTATATTAGGAGGAAATCTAGCCATAGTATCACCTTATTATAAAAATATGTTGAATTCTTAAAAATATCTGTTAAAATAGAATTTTAGGTGGGTAAAATGAGTAAAATTTTAAAACTTATGATTAGTAAATATGCGATAGAAGAATTTGATTGGATGAGTTTTCGAATAACAAAAGAAAATCCTTTAACTTACCACCATATTAAAAAAGAAGCATCTGGTGGAGAAAGAACATTAGATAATGGTGCACCATTAACAAGGTATGCTCAGGATTATCTTCATTTAATTGAGCGTTATAATTTTAAAATTTATAGAAGAATTAATCGAGTACTATCAGAAATTAATATGCAGGGATTTCCGCCAACAAAAGCTCAATTGGATAAAATTAATGGTTTTTTACTAGAGTTTGAAGTGAGACATTACGAACAATTAAAAAAGCGTTTAGGGATGGGAAAATACGATAAGTTTAATGCAACTTTAGAAAGAATGAAAATTCAAGAGGGAAAACCAAAAGTAAAAAAGAAATTAAAAAAGCAAAGAAAAAGTGCTAAGAGGAATTGAAAAAAAATAACTTTTGTAGTATGATGGTAGAAAGAAAAAGGTGGTTGTGATATGCAAATAGAAGATTTAGGCGTTGTAGAAGAAACCAGTAGTGAAATTCCTAGCTTAGGAAGTGGGATAGAAACATCCCTACAATCCTCAGATGCCCAGGAAGTGAATGAACCAAAAGATGTGAATCAATATTTGGAGTATATGAGACAAAAAAGAGAAGCTTTAGAAAAAGCTGCTGTTTTAGAACCAACTCCATTAGAAAAAGAATCATTAGTACCAGAAACTGCTGAAAAGAAAACAATAGAAGATGCTAAAGAAAAGAATAAAGAGGGAGAAAAAATGAAAAATAAGAAAGAGGATATGCTTGATTTAAATGTTTCTTCGCAAGAAGGAGCATCTATCGAAGATATGGTTGCACAAGCAATGCAACAGGATGAAATTTTACTTTATCAACAAAAATATTTAGATAGTTTGGAGTCAAGAAAGAATAAAGTAGAAACTATTATTTCTATGCTTCAAAAGGAAAAAGAATCAATAGATGCCCAAATTCAGGCTGTGAAGTAAAATAAATAAAAAAAATAGTAAAAAAGTGTTGATTTTTCAACACTTTTTTAGTATACTTTTGTATGTGTGGCATGCAAAGATGTGTAAGGTTGCTGATACGCCAGGTTAAGTTGTAAGAAAAGCAAACTGGAAAATTGGGTTTTTACACGGAGCAAGTCTATACAAGATATAGGCGAAGGGAGGACACAAAATGTCAAAAGTAAAGGTTCGTATCAAACTAAAGGCGTTTGAACATAAAAGTTTAGACCAAGCTTGTGCGAAAATCGTTGAAACTGTGAAAAGAAATGGTGGCGAAGTAAGTGGACCAATTCCACTACCAACAGAAGTTGAAAAAATCACTATTTTAAGAGCTGTTCACAAGTACAAAGATTCTCGTGAGCAATTTGAAAAAAGAACACACAAGAGACTTATTGATATTATCAATCCATCAAAGGAAACTATTGAGGCATTAGCTCATTTAGAAGTACCAAGTGGTGTAGATATCAAAATTATTAAATAGGAGGAAATAGTATATGAAAGGAATCTTAGGTCGTAAAATTGGAATGACTCAAGTATTTACAGAATCTGGTAAATTAATTCCTGTAACTGTTGTTGAAGTTGAGCCAAATATTGTTACTCAAATTAAAACAAAAGAAAATGACGGTTATGAAGCAATTCAATTAGGATTCGATACAAAGAGAGAAAAGTTAGCGACAAAAGCTTCTGCTGGACATACAGCAAAAGCAAATACTACACCTAAGCGCTTCTTTAGAGAAATAAAAGGTGTAGATATCAATGATTATACTGTTGGACAAGAAGTCAAAGCAGACATCTTTGCAGCAGGAGAAGTTGTTGATGTAACGGGAACTTCAAAAGGTAAAGGTTTCCAAGGTGTTATTAAAAGACATGGACAGAGTAGAGGCCCTATGGGACATGGTTCACATTATCATAGAAGACCAGGTTCAATGGGAACAATGAGACCAATGCGTGTTTTCAAAGGTAAAAATTTACCAGGACATATGGGAAGTCTTACAGTAACTATTCAAAATCTTGAAGTAGTAGCTGTAGATTTAGCGAATAATGTAATATTAATTAAAGGAAATATTCCTGGACCTAAAAAAGGTTTAGTAGTAATTAAGACATCTGTTAAAACTCCTGGAAAGGTAAATGAAACAGAAAATTTAATTAGCTATACTGAAACACCAGAGGTTGTAGAAACTGAAGTTACTGAAGAAGTAGTAGAAGAAACTGCTACAGAAGAGGCTACTTCAGAGGAAACTTCTACGGAAGAAAACTAGTAGGAGGGAATACATATGGAAAAAATAGATGTATTAAACATTAAAGGTGAAAAAGTAAAAGATATTACATTAGCTAAAGAAGTTTTTGGAATTGAACCAAATGATGTTGTAATCTATGATGCTATTCGTTTAGCAAATAGTAATGCAAGACAAGGTACTCACAGTGTTAAATCTCGTGCCGAGGTATCTGGTGGTGGAAGAAAACCATGGAGACAAAAAGGAACAGGACGTGCTCGTCAAGGCTCTACTCGTGCACCACATTGGTATCATGGTGGAGTAGCATTTGGTCCACAAACAGAAAGAAACTATACGTTAAAGATGAATCGTAAAGAAAGAAAGTTAGCTTTAAAATCAGCTTTAACTTATAAAGTGTTAGATAAAGAATTAATCGTTTTAGACGAATTAAAATTAGCTTCTAACAAAACAAAAGATATGAAAGAAATTTTATCTAATTTAAAAGTTGACAGAAACATCTTAGTTGTTGTTAACGAATTAGATGATAATTTAGTTTTAGCTACTCGTAACTTAGATAATGTTTTATTACTAAGTGCAGATGAAATTAATACAATGGACGTTATTTCAGCTAATGTATTAATATTAACAGAGGAAGCTATTAAATCAGTAGAGGAGGCGCTAGCATAATGAATAACTATAGAGATATTATTAAAGAGCCAATCGTTACTGAAAAAACTGCTGATTTAGCACAAAATCATAACACTATTGTATTTAGTGTTGATCCTAAAGCTAACAAAACACAAATTAAACAAGCAGTTGAAAAAATATTCAGTGTAAAAGTTGAAAGTGTTAATACCCTTAATGCTACTACTAAGAAAAAAAGAGTAGGACGTTATGCAGGTAGAACAAATAAAAGAAAAAAGGCTATTGTTAAATTAGCTGAAGGTAGTTCAATTGAACTAAACTAATCTAAAGGAGGATTATACATATGGCAATCAAAGCTTATAAGTCAACAACTAATGGTAGACGTGGTATGACTACTTTAGATAATAGTGAATTAACTAAAGTAAAACCAGAAAAATCATTATTAGTGACATTAAAGAAAAATGGTGGTCGTAATAATCAAGGTAGAATAACTGTTAGACACCAAGGTGGTGGAGAAAAGAGAAAATACCGTATTATCGATTTTAGAAGAGATAAAGATGGTGTAGTAGGAACAGTTGCTTCTATCGAATACGATCCAAATAGAAGTTCTAATATTGCTCTTATCCATTATGTAGATGGAGAAAAGAGATACATTATTGCTCCAAAAGGATTAAAAGTTGGAGATAAAATTGAAAGTGGAGAAAATGCTGATATTAAAGTAGGAAATTCTTTACCACTTGCTAATATTCCAGAAGGTACAGTAGTACACAATGTAGAATTAAAAGCAGGAAAAGGTGGACAACTTGCTCGTTCAGCTGGATCTAGTGTTCAAATCTTAGGACGTGAAGGAAGATATACATTACTTCGTTTAACTTCTGGAGAAGTTCGTAAAGTATTAAGTACTTGTCGTGCTACTATCGGAGAAGTTGGAAACGAAGATCATGAATTAGTAAATTTAGGAAAAGCTGGTCGTAAAAGACATATGGGTATTAGACCAACCGTTCGTGGTTCTGTTATGAACCCTAATGACCACCCACATGGTGGTGGTGAAGGTCGTGCTCCAGTAGGACGTACTGGTCCAGTTACTCCATGGGGTAAACCTGCACTTGGTTATAAAACTCGTAAAGGCAAAAAACAATCAGATGACTTAATAGTTCGTCGCCGTAAAGCAAAATAGGGAAAGGATGGTTTAGATGGCAAGAAGTCTTAAAAAGGGACCTTTCGTTGACAAGAGTTTAATGAATAAGGTTAAGAAAAATAATAGTGCTGAGAAAAAAGAAGTTATTAAAACTTGGTCACGCCGTTCAACAATATTCCCTGAATTTATTGGTAATACATTTGCTGTTCATAACGGAAAAGAATTTGTTCCAGTATATGTAACAGAAGATATGGTTGGTCATAAATTAGGTGAATTTGTTCCAACACGTAAATTCGGTGGTCATGGCGAAAACAAAACAGATAAATAATTGAAGTTGAGGAAGGAGGACTAAAATGGAAGCAAGAGCGATTGCAAAGGGAGTTAGAATCCCACCTCGTAAAGCCCGTTTAGTTATAGATTTAATACGTGGTAAGAACGTAGTTGAAGCAGATAAAATTTTAAATAATTTAAATAAAGAAGCTGCAAGATTAATTCGTAAAGTCTTAACTTCAGCTGTAGCAAATGCAGAAAACAATATGGGTCTTAAAAAAGAAACATTAGTTGTAAAAGAAGCATTTGTTGACGAAGGTCAAACATTAAAAAGAATGAGATTTGGTTCACGTGGACACGTAGATCCAATTAAGAAAAGAACAAGCCACATTACTGTTGTAGTAAGTGAAAAAAACTAAAGTAAAGGAGGAACACTTGTGGGTCAAAAGGTTAGTCCTATAGGACTTAGAGTTGGTGTCAACAAAACTTGGGAATCTAATTGGTATGCAGATAATAAGAATTTTGCTAAATTCTTAGCTAATGATAACAAGATTCGTAAGTATTTGGCTAAAAAGTTAAAAGATGCATCAGTTTCAAGCGTTCTTATTGAAAGAAACGATAAGAGAACCGAAGTTGTTATCAACACTGCAAAACCAGGTGTTGTAATTGGACACGGTGGAGATGAAATTGAAAAATTAAAAGCAGAATTATCTAAATTAGTTGATGAAAATGTTCAGATTTCTATTAAAGAAGTTAAGAACCCTGATTTAGATGCAGCATTAGTTGCAGAAAACATTGCTCGTCAAATCGAAGGACGTGTGTCTTTCAGAATTGCACAAAAAAGAGCAGTTAGAAATACTATGAAAGCAGGAGCGAAAGGAATTAAAACTGCCGTTTCTGGACGTTTAGGCGGAGCTGATATGGCACGTACTGAAGGTTATATCGAAGGAATTATTCCACTACATACTTTAAGAGCAGATATTGATTATGCTCATAAAGAAGCAGATACTGCTTATGGAAAAATTGGTGTTAAAGTATGGATTTGTAATGGTGAAATACTTCCTGAAAAAAATAAGGGAGGTAATGTAGATGGCCGTAATACCAAAAAGAACTAAATATCGTAATCCACATAGACTTCCTTATGATGGAAAAGCAAAAGGAAATACGGAATTACATTTCGGACAATATGGATTAATGGCAACAGAAGGTGCTTGGATTACAGATAGACAAATTGAAGCAGCCCGTGTTGCTATGACACGTTACATGAAACGTGGAGGTAAAGTATGGATTAATATTTTCCCTCATTTATCATTAACAAAGAAACCACTAGAAACTCGTCAAGGAAAAGGTAAAGGTTCTCATGATGCATGGGTAGCAGTAGTAAAAGAAGGAAAAATTATGTTTGAAATTGCAGAAGTAACAGAAGACATTGCACGTGAAGCATTACGTCTTGCTTCTCATAAACTTCCAATCAAATGTAAATTTGTAAAGAAAGAAAGCGGTGAAAGTAATGACTAATAAGGAAATCAGAGAATTATCAGATGAGGAAATACTTTCAAAGATTGAAGAATACAAAGAAGAATTATTTAACTTACGTTTTTCACAAGCAACTGGTTCATTAGAGAAACCTTCAAGAATTAAAGAATTAAGAAAGTTAGTTGCACGTATGAAGACTATTCTACGTGAAAGAGAACTATCTGAAAAATAATAGGAGGACATTATGGAAGAAAGAAATAAACGTGAATTAGTTGGAAAAGTAGTTAGCGATGCTAACGATAAAACTATTACTGTTTTAGTTGAAACATATAAAAATGATAAGTTGTACGGAAAAAGAGTTAAATCTTCTAAAAAATATACTGCACATGATGAAAAAAATGAAGCTAAGAAAGGCGATACTGTAAGAATCGCTGAGACGAGACCATTATCTAAAACAAAACATTTCCGTTTAGTGGAAATAGTAGAAAAAGCAGTTATTCTATAATTGCATTGACGAAGGAGGATTAGATTATGATTCAACAAGAAAGCCGTTTAAAAGTAGCAGACAACTCAGGTGCTAAAGAATTATCTGTAATTCGTGTACTTGGTGGGTCTAAAGTAAAAACTGGCAATATTGGAGATATAGTGGTTGCAACTGTTAAAAACGCAACACCTAACGGAACTGTTAAAAAAGGTAAAGTAGTGAAAGCAGTTATCGTTAGAAGTAAATTCGGTCTAAGAAGAGCTGATGGATCTTATATTAAATTTGATGATAACGCAGCAGTTATTATTAAAGATGATAAGAGTCCAGTTGGAACTCGTGTATTTGGACCAGTAGCACGTGAATTACGTGACAAAGATTTTATGAGAATTATATCACTTGCAAAAGAAGTGTTATAGGAGTTTGGAGGAATGAAAATGAACTTTAAAACTGGAGATAAAGTAGTTGTCATTGCTGGTAAAGATAAAGGTAAAGAAGGAAAAATTTCACACGTTTTACGTGCTGAAAATAAAGTTGTTGTTGAGGGTGTTAATGTAGTTAAAAAACACATCAAAGCAAATGGTCAAACTGCTGGTAGCATCGTTGAAGTTGAAGCTCCAATTCATGCTTCAAACGTAATGATCGTTGATCCTAAAACCGGAAAAAGAACCAGAATAGGACATTCTACTGATAAAAAAGGCAAGAAAATTAGAGTAGCAAAAAAATCTAATGAGAATCTTGATTAATTGGAAGGAGGGTATATATGAACCGCCTAAAGGAAAAATACAATAAAGAGATTGTATCTAGTTTAATGGATAAATATAAGTACAATAATGTTATGGAAGTACCAAAACTTGAAAAAATTGTAGTAAACATGGGATGTGGAGATGCAACTACTAATTCTAAATTATTAGAAGCTGCTATGAAAGACTTAGAAATTATTACAGGTCAAAAACCAGTTGCTACAAAAGCAAAGAAATCAATTGCAGGATTTAAATTAAGAGAAGGTCAAGCAATTGGTTGCAAAGTTACACTACGTGGTGAGAATATGTATAACTTCTTAGATAAATTAATTAGTATTACATTACCACGTGTAAGGGACTTTAGAGGTATATCTAATAAAGCATTTGATGGTAGAGGAAACTATACATTAGGTCTTACTGAGCAATTAATCTTCTCAGAAATTGAGTATGATGATGTTGTAAAAGTACGTGGTATGGACATTGTTTTTGTAACAACTGCAAAAACAAATGAAGAAGCATATGATCTATTAAAAGGTTTCGGTATGCCATTTAAGAAATAGGACTTAGGAGGAAATTATGGCTAAGAAAAGTATGATTATAAAAGCTAGTCGTGAGCCAAAATTCGAAGTACGTAGATATACACGTTGCACTCGTTGTGGTAGGCCGCACGCAGTACTTAAGAAATACGGAATTTGTAGAATTTGTTTTCGTGAACTAGCATATAAAGGACAAATCCCAGGAATGAAAAAATCTAGTTGGTAGAAGGAGGGAAGTATATGGTAACAGATCCAATCGCAGATATGCTTACGAGAATTCGTAACGCAAATCAAATGCGTAATAAAGAAGTAGAAATGCCTGCTTCAAAGATAAAAGTTGAAATAGCTAGAATATTAAAAGAAGAAGGTTTTATTGTTGACTATAAAACTAAAAAGAATAATATTCAAGATGTCCTTGTTTTATCTTTAAAATATAGTGAAAACAAGGAGCGTGTAATTACTGGACTTAAAAGAATTTCTAAACCAGGATTACGTGCATATGTAAAAGCTGAAGATGTACCAAGAGTATTAAATGGTTTAGGTATCGCTATTATATCTACCTCAAAAGGTGTTATGACAGATAAGATGGCTAGACAACAATCACTTGGTGGCGAAGTTTTAGCTTACGTTTGGTAGAAAGGATGATTTTATGAGTCGTGTTGGAAATAGAATATTAACAATCCCAGCCGGTGTAACAGTATCTGTTGATGGAACTAAAGTTACAGTAAAAGGTCCAAAAGGAGAACTTTCTACTAATATTAACGAACATATTCATGTTGAAATCGCAGATTCTGAGTTAAAAGTAACTAGGGATAATGACAATTATAAAAAGGACCATGGAACAGCTAACGCAAACATCAATAATATGCTTATTGGTGTAACAGAGGGTTTCCAAAAGAAACTAGAATGTGTCGGAGTTGGATACCGTTTTCAATTAAAAGGAAAAGAGTTAGTAATCACAGCTGGGCATTCACATCCATGGACACCAGAGATACCTGCTGGTATTGAATTAGAAGTACCAAGTAATACAGAATTATTAATTAAAGGTATCGATAAACAATTAGTTGGAGAATTCGCAGCTGATATTAGAAAAATAAGAAAACCAGAACCATATAAAGGAAAAGGTATTCGTTATGCTGATGAAACTGTTCAACGTAAAGAAGGAAAGAAAGCTTCTAAATAATAGTAAAGGAGAGAAACTATGATAAAAAAAGTAGCTCGTAATGAAGCACGTCAAGCAAGACACACTCGTGTTAGAGCAAAAGTATCTGGTACAGCTAGTGTACCTAGATTAAATGTTTTTAGATCAAATAGTAATATTTTTGCACAAATTATTGATGATGAAAAAGCTGTTACTTTAGTTAGTGCCTCTTCTATCGATAAAGAGTTAAAGCTTGAAAATGGTAGTAACGTTGAAGCAGCAACTAAAGTAGGAGAGTTATTAGCTAAGAGAGCTAAAGAAGCAAAAATAACTAAAGTAGTTTTTGATAGAGGTGGATACCTATATCATGGACGTGTAAAAGCACTAGCAGATGCAGCACGTGAAAACGGATTAGAATTCTAAAAGGAGGGTAATGATGGAAGAGAAAATCGAAAAAGTAGAAGCAGTTGAAACTGAAGAAAATACAAATACTGAAAAAACTTCAAGACCTGCTAAAAGAGAATCTCGTAATAGAGGAGAAAAACGTCAAAGAGATTCAAGACAAAGACAACCAAAACTTTATGAAGAAGCTACCATTGCTATCGGCCGTGTTACAAAAGTAACAAAAGGTGGACGCCATTTCCGTTTCTCAGCTGTTGTTGTAGTTGGAGATAGAAAGGGTAAAGTAGGTTTAGGAACTGGTAAAGCTAATGAAGTACCAGATGCTATTAAGAAGGCTAAAGAAGCAGCTGTTAAAAATATCGTTACTGTTTCATTAGTTGATAACCGTACTATCCCACATGAAGCAATTGGTGTTTGTAGCGCTAGTAAAGTTATGTTAAAACCTGCTAATAAAGGTACTGGAATTAAAGCCGGTGGTGCTGTTCGTAAAGTACTTGAAATGGCAGGAGTTAAAGATATTTTATCTAAATCACAAGGATCTAAAACTAAGATTAATACTGCATATGCAACTTTAAGAGCATTACAGTCACAAAAGAGCGTAGAGGAAGTAGCACGTCTACGTGGAAAGAAAGTTGAGGATTTGATATAATATGAAATTACATACATTATATCAGCCAGAAGGTGCTGTTAAAGAAAGAAAAAGAGTCGGCCGTGGAGTTGCTACAGGAAACGGTAAGACTGCAGGAAAAGGTCATAAAGGACAAAATGCAAGAAGTGGTGGAGGAGTAAGACCTGGATTTGAAGGTGGACAATTACCTTTATTTAGACGCTTACCAAAGAGAGGATTCTCTAATGCACCATTCAAAATTGAATATGCAACAATCAATGTTAGTGATTTAGACAAATTTGAAGATGGAGCAGTTGTTACTCCAGAATTATTAAAAGAAATGGGAATCTTAAAACAACAATTAGATGGTGTTAAAGTATTAGGTAATGGAGAATTAACTAAGAAAATCACTGTTAAAGCAAATAGATTCTCAAAGACTGCTGTTGAAAAAATTGAGAAAATGGGTGGAAAAGCAGAGGTGATTTAATATGTTTGCAACAGTTAAGCAAATATTTAATCCAAAGAATAGAGATATTCAAAAGAAAATTCTATTCACATTTGCTGCCCTATTTATCTTTAAATTAGGAACTGCTATAACGGTGCCAGGTGTCAACATTGATAAATCTGGTCTAGGGTTCCTAGAAATTGTAAATGCAATGAGTGGGGGGGCATTTGAGCAAGCCTCAATATTTGCTCTAGGTGTAATGCCTTATATTACTGCCTCTATTGCTATTCAGCTCTTATCTATGGATATTATTCCTTATTTATCAGAGCTTAATAAGCAAGGTGGAGTTGGTAGAAATAAACTTAACCAAATAACGAGGATTGTAGGTATAGTACTTGCCTTTGTACAAGGTTATATGTATTCATTCGCTTATATTAAGAATGGGTCTCCAATGGATTATATGCTATACGCTTTAGTATTAACTGCTGGTACAGCATTACTATTATGGATTGGTGACCAAGTAACTCAAAAAGGCGTTGGAAATGGTATTTCTATGATTATCATGGCAGGTATTATTACAACTTTACCATCAATGTTTTCTAGTCTATGGACTGAATTAATTACAAATGGTAATGGATTTATGGGAATATTAACGTTTGTATTATTTGTTGTAGTATTCTTAGGAATTATTATTGGTGTAGTTTTTGAGGAATGCGCAGAGCGTAGAATTCCAATTCAATATGCTAATAAATCAACAAGTATGTTAGGTAAACAAAATTATATTCCATTTAAATTAAATAGTGCTGGTGTAATGCCTGTTATCTTTGCATCAGCAATTATATCTATTCCACAAATTATCGCATCACTTGCAAAAAATGCTGATATTGCATTATTTATTACTAAGTATTTAAGTTATGAAACCTTGACAGGGTTCTCAATTTATGTATTATTGATTATTGTTTTTGCATATATTTATACATTTATGCAATTAAAACCAAGTGAACTTTCTGATAATTTGAATAAAAATGGTGGATATATTCCAGGAGTAAGACCTGGTAAAGAGACAGAACAATATATTAAAAAAGTATTAAAGAGAATAACAATTGTTGGTGCTTGCTTTTTAGCACTACTTGCTTCACTTCCAATTCTATTTAGTAAGTTCTCAACATTACAAACAAGTGTTACCTTAAGTGGTACTGGACTATTAATTGTTGTTGGAGTTGCACTTGAAACTTATAAACAATTAGAAAGTCAATTGGTTAGTAGAACCTATACAAAAGGAAGAAAAGGGAGAAGAAGATAATGAAGAGTATAATATTTATTGCCCCACCAGCAGCTGGTAAGGGGACACATTCTACGTTGATAGAAGAGAAGTATGGAATTCCTCATATTTCTACTGGAGATTTACTTAGAAGTGCAAAAAAAGCTAATGATGAGCGTGCAAAATTAATTTCAGATTTAATTGAGCAAGGACGACTTGTTCCAGATGAAATAGTTTTAGAATTATTAAAAGAAAGATTAGCGCAAGAGGATTGCCAAAATGGTTACATTTTAGATGGTTTTCCAAGGAATGTATCACAGGCTGAAGCTTATGAACAAATTCTTTCAGAAATCAATATGCCTCTTGGAAATGTTATACTATTAGAGCTTGATAAAGAAATTGCTAAAAAAAGAATTACAGGACGTCTTACTTGTCCAACTTGTGGAGCAATTTATAATAGCGAAGCAGAAGAATTGAAGCCAAAAGTAGATGGCTATTGTGACAATTGCCATGTAGAATTACACCATCGCTCTGATGATACTGCAGAAACTTATGATGTAAGATATGATACTTATATGAAAGAGACTGCTCCTTTAATTAACTACTATGATGAAAAAGGGGTATTGTTTAGAATCGATAGTAGTGTAGGCAAAGTTGGTACCTTTAAAGAAATCGAAAAAATCATAGGTGAATAATCGTGATTAATATAAAAACAGAACGCGAAATTGAACTTTTAAAGATTGCTGGAGAGATAGTAGGGGATACTCATAAATATTTAATTCCCTACTTAAAACCTGGCATAACAACAAAAAAAATAGATACCCTTGCTAGAGATTATATTATTAGTAGGGGAGCTACTCCTTCTTGTTATCATTATGAAGGCTATCCTGCCAATATTTGTATTTCTATTAATGAGGAAGTAGTGCATGGAATTGCTAGTAATCGTAAATTAAAAGATGGAGACATTGTAACTCTAGATATCTGTGCTTGTTATAAAGGATATCATGGAGATTCTGCCTGGAGCTATGCAGTTGGAAATATTAGTGAAGAGAAAAAGTATCTTTTAGAACATACTGAAAAAGCTTTATATAAAGGTTTGGAAGTTATTAAAGAAGGTACACATGTGGGCGATATTGGATATGCAGTAGAAACTTATGCGTTGGAACACAACTTAGGGGTTGTAAAAGAACTTGTGGGGCATGGAGTAGGAAATCACTTACACGAGGATCCAGAAGTTCCAAACTATGGACATAAGAATACTGGACCAATACTGAAAGCAGGAATGGTAATTGCTGTAGAACCTATGTTAAATTTAGGTACTGCAGATATCTATTTATTAGATGATGATTGGACCGTAATTACTGCTGATGGCGAACCATCTGCTCACTTTGAACATACAGTATTAATCACAAAAGAAGGATATACGATATTGACGAAGAGGTGATAAAATGGCGAAGCAAGATGTTATCGAAATGGAAGGTAAAGTGTTAGAAGTATTACCTGGCTACAATTTTAAAGTAGAGTTAACGAATAAACATGTTATTACGGCACATGTATCAGGTAAAATGCGAATGAATATGATTCGTATTTTAGCTGGAGATACAGTAACGGTTGAACTTTCAACCTACGATTTATCACATGGTCGTATAATTTATCGAAAGTAGGAGGGATTTTATGAAAGTTAGAGCATCAGTAAAACCAATGTGTGAAAAATGTAAAGTTATTAAACGTAAGGGTCGTGTTATGGTAGTTTGTACAAACCCAAAACATAAACAAAGACAAGGTTAATATAGGAGGTGTTTTATGGCACGTATTAAAGGTGTAGATATACCAAATAATAAAAGAATCGAAATCGCATTAACTTACATCTATGGAATTGGAAGAAGTTTATCTAACCAAATTTTAAAAGATGCGAAAGTTGATATCAATAAAAGAGCTGGAGAGCTTTCACTTGATGAATTAAATGCTATTCGTGACGAAGTTAATAAATATACTACAGAAGGTGATTTACGTCGTGAAGTTAATATGAATATTAAAACAAAGATGGAAATCAATTCTTACCAAGGAACTCGTCATAAAAGAGGTTTACCAGTAAGAGGACAAAGAACAAATAGAAATGCTCGTACTCGTAAAGGTAAAGGAAAAGTAGTTGCTAATAAGAAGAAATAGTGGTAACTAAAAGGAGGTTATAATATGGCATATAAAGCAAGAAAAAGAAAAGTTAAAAAGTCTGTACCAGAAGGTAGAGCTTATATCCATTCAACATTCAACAATACAATTGTAACCATCACTGATAATGAAGGTAATGCAATTAGTTGGGCTTCTGCAGGAACTTTAGGATTTAAAGGTTCTAAAAAGTCAACTCCATTTGCTGCCGGTATGTCAGCTGAAGCAACTGGTAAAGCAGCTTATGATATGGGAATGAGAAAAGTTGAAGTATATGTTAAAGGGTTAGGATCAGGAAGAGAAACAGCAATTCGTTCACTTCAAACAGCAGGGTTAGAGATTACATCTATAACTGATGTTACACCTATACCACATAATGGATGTCGTCCACCAAAACGTCCACGTGGATAATATAAGAAAAGGAGTGGGGAAATGTTAAATTTTGAAAAACCAACATATAAAATTACAGAATATGTTGAAAATAAAAATTATGGTAAATTTGAATTAGAACCTTTAGAGAGAGGTTTTGGAACAACACTAGGTAACGCTCTTAGAAGAATTATGTTATCAAGTATGCCTGGTAGTGCAATTGTAGCTGTAAAAATTGATGGAGTTATGCATGAATTCCAAACAATGGATGGTATTGTAGAAGATGTTACAACAATTATTTTAAATTTAAAAAATGTTGTTGTAAAAAATAACTCATCAGAAGTACAAATTATTAAATTATTCTCTGATAAAGAGGGTGTTGTAACAGCTGCTGATATCGAAACCAATAGTGAAGTAGAAATTATTTCTAAAGATCAAGAAATTGCAACTATTGCAAAAGGTGGTAAACTTGATATGGAATTAATGATTGCTAATGGAAGAGGATATGTTCCATCTACTGAAAACAAATCATTTGTTGATAATGAGAAAAAAGGTTTTATTCCAATTGATGCGCTTTACTCACCTATTGAAAGAGTTAGTTATGAAACAGAGAGTGCCCGTGTAGGACAAGATGCTAACTATGATAAATTAATCATGGAAGTATTTACAAATGGTTCTATTCGTCCTGAAGAGGCAATGGCACTTGCTGCTAAAATCATGATTGAACATTTAAACATTGTCACTAACTTAAGTGAAATTGCAGATATTACAGGAATCATGAATGCTAAACAAGAAGATAGTAAATTAAAGAAATTAGAAACATCAATCGATGATTTAGATTTCTCTGTAAGAGCTTATAACTGTTTAAAAAGAGCTGGTGTTAATACACTAGGAGATTTAACTTCTAAATCAGAATTAGAAATGATGAAGATTCGTAATTTAGGTAAAAAGTCTTTAAAAGAAGTAATCGATAAGATTAAAGAAATGGGACTTAAATTCCGTGAAGACGATTAGTAGTTAGGAGGATATTTATGGCTTATAGAAAATTAGGACGTACAAATAAACACAGAAGAAGTATGCTTGCTAACCTAACTAGAGATGTTATCATGAAAGAAAGAATCGAAACAACAGAAACAAGAGCTAAAGAAGTTCGTAAATTTGTTGATAAGATGATTACTTATGGTAAAGATGGTTCTTTAGTAGCAAGAAGAAAAGCATTAGCTTTCTTACATAATGATACAGAAGCTGTTAAGAAGGTATTTGATGATTTAGCACCACGTTATGCTAAACGTAATGGTGGTTATACAAGAATTTTAAAATTAAATGAACGTCGTGGAGATGACGCTTTAGAAGTAATTTTAGAGTTAGTAGAAGGAGATGCAAAATAAGCATCTTTTTTTATGCTTGAGTGTTTATAAAAGTAGAAATTAATGTTATAATGAACCTTAATGAATAGTAAATTATTGACAAGATAGAGACTATTGATTACTTAACCATTACAATAATTATCTTGTTATGATATAATGGTAATGTCAAAATAGGAGGATACTTATGATTCAGTTAATAGACCCTAAAAATACATATATAGATGATATAGTAAAAATAGGAGAAAATTGTGTTATACATCCAAATGTTATGATAAAAGGAAATACTGTTATTGGAGATAATACCATTATTTTTATGGGTTCTTATATTGAGGATTCTATAATTGGAAAAAATAATACTATTTATACTTCTTATATTATAAATAGTAAAATAGGAGATGAAAATATTATTGGTCCCTATGCACATATTCGTGCAGGAAATGATATTGCTAATCAAAATAAGATAGGATCTTTTGTAGAACTAAAAAATAATACGATTAAGGATAATGTAAAAATACCTCATTTAAGTTATGTTGGTGATACTTCTATTGATAGTCATGTCAATATTGGTGCTGGTGTAAAAATTGCAAATTATGACGGAAAAGAGAAGTATAAAACAACTATTCAGGAGAATGTTTTTGTGGGGTGTAATTCTGTGTTAGTTGCTCCTGTAACTTTATATCATGGAAGTTATGTGGCTGCAGGTTCTGTTATAACAAACGATGTTCCAGTCAATTCATTAGCGATAGCAAGAGAGAGGCAAATTAATAAAAATAAATAATTTGCTTTTTTATTTGAGTTAGGAGGATAAAAAGTGATAGAAGCTATAATTTGTGATGACGATAAATGTTGTAGATGCAGTGTAGTGGAAATAGTAAAGAATTTCTTTAATAAACAAAAGAAAACAGTTAAGATAAAAGAATATTCAGATTATGATGATAACTTTATTAAAGATATTGTTCCTGGTAATAGAAAAATTTATATTTTAGACATTGAAACACCAAGTAGATCTGGAATAGATATAGCAAGAATTATTAGAAAAAGAGATGTCGAAAGTATCATTATTTTTATTACTGGATATGAAGAATTTGGAAAATTAGTTTTAACAAAAAATATTATGTGTTTATCATTTATTAATAAATTTGAAAATTTAAAAGAGAATTTGATAGAATCTTTAACAGAAGCAATGCATTTCTTTGAAACTAATAAAGTATTAAGAATTACAGATAATGGAGTTACTTATAATATTCGCCAAAACAGTGTTTTATATTTAACAAGAGATAGTTTAGATAGAAGAACTATCGTAATGTGTGACAAGACAGAATATAAATTTAAAATGAGTTTAATGGAAGTAAAGAAAATATTTGGAGATGCCTTTGTTCAAACACATAGAAGTTGTTTTGTTAATGAGCAAAGAATTGATAATATTGACCATAAAAATAAAACAATAAAATTTGATAATGGATTAACCATAGATTTATTATCAGATACTTATAGAAAGGAATTGATGAGATGAAGTATTTAGGTTCTTTTTTTGTTACTCATTTTTTCTTTACTTATGCGATGATAAAGTTATCCGGAAAATCTTTAGACTGCAGTAAGAAAAAATTTATAATGTTTTTTTTCATTATATATCTCCTTTTAATTTTAAATTTTGAATATAGTAGTCCAACTTTTAGAGTAATAGTAAATATTTTGATATATATTTTTTATGCTTATAAAACATTTAATGGCAAAATTAAGGATTCAATAATTTTAGGATTATTGACCATAGTTATGGGAAGCTTTTCAGAATTTATTTATGTATTATTGACTTACCCATTATTCCAGTATAATACGGTTTTAGAAGAGAATATAACTATGTCTTTTATAAATAATTTAGGAGTAGGAATAATTTTAATAGGGATTTGTTCTTTAAAATTTATAAAAAAACTTTATGAAAAAATATTATATTCTATTAATAAAATAGATAATAAAAAAATTGTTATTTTTTCATTATTAATTGTTGTATTTTTTAATTTTGCTAGTTTAATATCGTATTGTGTATCTAAAGAATTATTAGATAAATATTATTTAACTTTTATTGGGTACTTTTTATGTACTTTTAGTTCAATTATCATTTATTATTATTTTAAAACTCAAAATAAATATTTAGAAGTCTATGAAAAGTATAATATATCATTGGAAAGCATACGGCAGTTTGAAATAATTTCCCAAAAATTCCATATAGATTCTCATGAAAATAAGAATCAATTGCGTACAATTCGAAATATGAGTAAAAATAAAAAAGTAGTTAGTTATATTGATGCTTTATTAAATGAAAATCCTACTGATGATGAACAATTATTTATGAAAACTTTGCAAATTCCGTCAGGCGGGTTAAGAGGAATTATATATACTAAATTGTTAGAAATGAAAGAAAAAGGAATTATTTTTGAATTAAGTGTTGATAAAATGATAACAAATGATTTAGCGCAAAAAATTGATGAATATACTTTAACAGACATTTGTAGAATTTTAGGAGTTTTTTTAGATAATTCTATTGAAAATGTGTTAAATCTTTCTGAACAGTATATTATGGTTGAAATGTATGCTGGAGAAGGAGAATTAAATATAGATATTACAAATAATTATGAAGGTTATGTGGATATTGAAAAAATTTCTAATCCAGGCGAAACAACAAAAGGTGACAATCATGGTTATGGATTAGCGTTAGTAGAAACTTTAGTTAAAAAAAACAAAAAGTTATTTCATGAAAGTGAAATTGTTGAAAATAATTTTATACAGAAGTTAAAAATAAAAGTGTAGAATAATATTTCTACACTTTTATTTAATTAATGATTTTGGACATTCTGGTTCATCTACAACAAATAATAACATACAACCAATTTCAGAAGTACTTGCAATAAAGGCTCCAAATTTTGCTAGTAATCCTGCTAAAAAGTTTAACATACAACTTCTCCTTTCTCATCTTTTAGGTAGTTTAAATAATTGTTATAAGGGAGTTTAAATATGCGATATGTTATAGGAGAAATCATAATATCTATTAATAAGATACTCATTAGAAAGCAATTAGCTAAAAAGTTATCTTTGATTGTAATAGATAAGATTGTATAAATAATTGCTGTTATTGTTGCAAGTATTTTATGTCTTAATCGTTTGCTTTTATTTATAATAGGTCTCTTTTTTGTATCTGCTGGACTGTTTTTGTAAACGAGGACAACCGCCATTCCTCCTAATAAAAATTTCATTAGAAATGGTATAGCCAATCTCATAGCTAGAATCGGAATCCCCAGAAAGGCTACAGAAGATGTGATTAGGCAAATCCAACTCTTCGTTGCATGTATACCATAAGCATTGTTCCGTAGGATTGCAAACATTATCAGGAAAATCACACACTCTTTTTGAATTCCTAGCAAATACGCTACAATTATTATTATGATTAGTTTCGTTATTGATAAATAAACACCTGCCAATCCATATTCTATTTGTTCTAATTCCACATCAGTTAAATGTGGTCTTTCTTTTCTTATAAGTTTCATACAACTGCCTATAAGAATATCTTTCATACTACCTACTCCTTTATACGATAGCCATTTTAGCATGGATAATTTGAAATGAAAATAGGAAATGTTCCAAATGGCATAAATCGTGTTCGAAATACTAGATTGCCAATTTCAGACACGATTTTTGGTATTTCGAGCATAAAGTATTCCCTTGAACTTCATTTTATGTTATGATGAGAACGTTCTGCTAAAGATGTCGAAATTTGCAGTTTGAATTTTGTGTTTTCTACAGAATGAGTATGTTATAATTTAGTTGTGAACGAGTTAGAAGGGAGATGTTAGTGTGATAACAGGTAAAGTGAAATGGTTCAACAATGAAAAAGGATACGGCTTTATTGAATACAAAGATATGGAAGATATTTTTGTTCATTATTCAGCAATCTTATCTGAAGGCTATAAAACTTTAGTTGAAGGGCAATATGTAACTTTCGAATTAGTGAGAACTGATAAAGGTTTACAGGCTAAAAATGTAGTAGAAAATAAAACTGCGGTAGTTTAGTAGTTTTTTTTTGCTATAAAGATAATTTTTGATAGACGTGATATAATAATAGCAAAGGTTGGAGATAATTATGAAGAAAAGAGTTTTATTAGGATTAACATGTATTTTTATTATTGTGATTATAATCTTTGTTATTATTTTTATTAATAAACAAAAAAAGGAAAAAATAATTAAGCATGCTCAAATGGAAGTAAAACTAGTAGATAATTTAACTGTAGAATTTTTAGAAAAAAGAAAAATTTCTAGTTTTATTTCAAGTATAAATGGAAAAGTAGTAGAGGATTATGAAGTAGATACTACATCGCTTGGAAAGAAAGATGTTAAATTTGAATTTATTAGTGAAGAGGGAATAACTGTTCCTTATCGGTTTCAAATTAATATAGTGGATACTACTCCTCCAAAAGCTTTTATTGGAAGTACATATCGAATAAAGAAAGGTTCTTCTGATAGGTTTATCAATAATATTTTATGTGGTGATAATTATGATAATCGCCCTATTTGTACAGTGGAAGGTTATTTTGATTTAGATACTGTTGGAACTTATCCAGTAACTTTTAAAGCGGTAGATAATAGTGGGAATGTTTTTAAAAAAAATTTTAATTTGGTAGTTTATACGCCAGCTCCTAGTTCTTCATCTAGTTCTTCTTCAACAAAGAAGCCCAAAAAATTATTTTCAGACGTAGTTAAGGAGCATAAAAATGAAAATACAAGAGTTGGAATAGATGTTTCTAAATGGCAAGGAAACATTGATTTTGATTTACTAAAACAAGATGGTGTAGAGTTTGTTATGATACGAGTTGGAACTACTAGTAGAACGAATGGAGAATATGTATTAGATCCTAAATTTATTCAAAATATTACGAATGCGAATAGAGTAGGTATAGATGTTGGATTATATTTTTATTCTTATGCTAATTCGAAAGAAAGTGCTTTAGCAGATGCAGAATGGGTATTAGAACAGATTCAAGGTTATGATGTTTCTTTACCAATTGCATTTGATTGGGAAGAGTGGTCTAGCTTTAATGATTTTAATGTCAGTTTTTATGGTCTTACAAGTATTGCTGATACTTTTTTGAATCGCTTAGAGGAGGAAGGATATCAAGGAATGCTTTATAGTAGTAAAACTTATTTAGAAAATATATGGTTAGAACAACCTCATGATATTTGGTTAGCACATTATACTACAAAGACAGATTATCAAGGAAAATATAGAATGTGGCAACTTTGTAATAATGGAAGAGTAGATGGTATTAAAGGTGATGTTGATATTGATATTTGGTATAATGATTAAATAATTAAGAATTTTTCTTAATTATTTTTAATTTGTAAATGATTATTTTTATGATATAATGGAAATAGAAAGGATGATACTATGAAATTTAATATTCATGGAAAGAAAGTTGAGGTTACTGAACCAATCAGAAAGTATATTGAAGAAAAGATTGGTAGACTAGATAAGTATTTCGAAAATCCAAGTGACGTGACAGCAACTGTTGTTGTAAGAATAAGGGGAATAGAACAAATTGTGGAGGTTACAATTCCTATCCAAAAAATGATATTGCGTGCGGAAGAAAGCCACAGTGATTTATATGCGGCTATTGATATTGTGTCTGATAAGATAGAAAGACAAATTAGAAAAAATAAGACTCGTATGAACAAGAGAACTTCAAAAGGAGAAGATTTAGGTTTTGATCTTTCGTTTGATGAGATGAAAGAAGACGAGGAATCTAATATTGTAAAAAGAAAAGAGATTGAAATGAAACCAATGAGTGAAGAAGAGGCTATTCTTCAAATGAATTTAATTGGCCATGAATTCTTTGTATTTAAAAATGTAGAGTCTGGTGAAGTTGATGTTTTGTATAAGAGAAAAGACGGCAATTATGGGATTATAGAAACAAAATAGGCGAATGCCTATTTTTTCTATGAAAAATTATTAAAATTCAGGGGATATGCTATGATTTTCAAAGTTTTTTTGATAAAATAGATGGTGTATACAAAAAGGAGAATGAGACATGAAGTTTTTGAAAAAAATATTTGATCATGAATATAAACAATTAGAAAAATTCCGTAAAATAGCTGATCAAGTTATTGCTTTAGAAGAGGAATATTCTAAATTATCTGATAAAAAGTTACAAGCAAAGACAGAAGAATTTAAAAAAAGATTAGAAAATGGTGAAACTTTAGAAGATATTAAAGTAGAAGCTTTTGCGACTGCAAGAGAAGCTGCTTTTCGTGTTATAGGAGAAAGAGCTTATTATGTGCAAATTTTAGGTGGTCTTGCTATTCATTATGGTAATATCGCTGAGATGAAGACTGGTGAAGGTAAAACTTTAACAGCTACTATGCCAGCTTATTTAAATGCATTAACTGGTGAAGGTGTTCATATTATTACAGTTAATGAATATCTTGCAGGTCGTGATGCAGAATGGATGGGAGAAGTATATCGTTTCTTAGGACTTACTGTTGGTGTTAACTATAGAGAATTAACTCCTAGTGAAAAGAAAGAAGCTTATAATTGTGATATCCTTTATACAACAAATAATGAAGTCGGATTTGATTATTTAAGAGATAACATGGTTATTAAGGCAAGTGACAGAGTAGCTCGTCCATTTAATTTTGTTATTATCGATGAAGTTGACTCTGTACTTATTGATGAAGCTAGAACACCACTTATTATTTCTGGTGGGCATATGCAATCTGCTAATCTATATATGCAAACAGATAAATTTGTAAAAGGTTTAAAAGAAAATGATGGATACATTTATGATGAGCAAACGAAAGCAACTATTTTAGACCAAAAAGGTATTGAAAAAGCTGAAAAGGCTTTTAAAATAAAAAATTTATATGATATTGAAAATACCAATTTAGTTCATTTTATTAATCAAGCATTAAAAGCAAATTTTGCTATGAAGAGGGATTTTGACTATGTAGTAGAAGATGATAAAGTTATTATAGTAGATCCATTTACAGGTCGTTTAATGCAAGGAAGAACTTATTCAGATGGATTACATCAAGCTATTGAAGCTAAAGAGGGAGTTACTATTAATGAAGAAACAAAGACTTTAGCGACTATTACATTTCAGAATTTATTCCGTATGTACAAAAAACTTGCTGGTATGACAGGTACTGCCAAAACGGAAGAAGAAGAATTTAGAGATATTTATAATATGTATGTTATTTGTATTCCTACTAATAAACCTGTTATTCGTAAAGATTATGGAGATTTATTATTTGCAACTCAAGAGGGAAAATTTAATGCGATTGTAAAAGAAATAAAAGAGCGCCATGCGACAGGCCAGCCAGTATTGGTTGGTACAGTTGCAGTAGAAACTAGTGAACTTATTAGTGAAAAATTGAAGAAAGCTAAAGTTCCACATGAAGTATTAAATGCTAAAAATAATGCACGTGAAGCAGAGATTATTGCCAAAGCAGGACAGAAGGGCTCTGTTACAATTGCTACTAATATGGCAGGACGTGGTACAGATATTAAAATAGATGATGAAGTAAAAGAATTAGGTGGTCTTTGCGTTATTGGTACAGAGCGTCATGAATCACGTCGTATTGATAATCAGTTACGTGGTCGTTCAGGTCGTCAAGGAGATCCAGGCTTTTCTCAATTCTGTGTATCTTTTGAAGATGAATTGATGGTTCGCTTTGGGACTGATAAAGCAAAAGGTCTATTAGCACGTGTAGGTTTTGATGGGGAAGCTGCTATTCGTAATAAGATGCTTTCTAACTCTATTGAGTCAGCTCAAAAACGTGTAGAGGGAAATAACTTTGATATCCGTAAAACGTTGCTAGAATATGATAATGTAATTAATGAACAAAGAGAAGTTATTTATGAAAAAAGAAATGAAATTTTAGACTGTGACTCTATTCATGAAATGATTCTTGAAAGTTTTCATAACTTTGTGGAAGATATTTTCTATGAGCATGTGGAAGATGGCGAACTAAGCCAAGCTGATAAAGAGGAAATGGCAACTTATTTTAGTGAATTATTGGGTTCTGAATTAGCTGCTTCTGAATATGAAGAAAAAGATTTAAATGGTGCTATTGAATATGTATATGATAGATTAGTAGAAAGTTATGAAAAGAAGATAGAAGAAGTTCCAAAAGAAATTGTATCTGAATTTGAAAAAGCTATTACATTAAGAGTAATTGATACTTATTGGATGGAACATATTAATACAATGTCTCATCTAAGAGAAGGTATTTATCTACGTGGGTATGCACAAGAAAATCCATTACGTGCTTATAAGAGCGAAGGTTATGAAATGTTTGATAATTTACTTTCTCTTATTGATAAGCAGACATCAACATATTTATTGAAGGCAGAAATCAGACAAAATGTAGAACGTAAAAAGGTTGCAGAAGGTGTGGCTAATAATGATTCTAATAAAGTGAAAAAGCAAACACCAAAGAGAGTATCTAAAGTTGGAAGAAATGATAAGTGCCCATGTGGTTCTGGAAAAAAATATAAACAATGTTGTGGAAAATAATTTAAAATAATTAAACAATTTGAGTTTATATCTTATCCATAAAAAATAAAAATAAGCAATATAAAATAAAGGTGTGAACAAAAAATGTGTTGGCACCTTTTAAATTTAAAAAAGTGAGGTGATTTAATGAAAAAAGATACAGTAACAACTGAAATTATTGTTAAAGAAAATAAAGTGGGAATTTTAAGAGTAGGAAATGTTAATTATATTTCATTGACAGATTTGGCTAAACAGGCAAATTCTGAAGACCCATCTGGCGTAATTAGAAACTGGATGTCAAATAAAAATTCATTTGATTACTATAGTTTATGGGAAGAAATTAATAATGAGGATTTTAATTCCGTGGAATCTCACAGAATTAAAATTGATGAAGCCCCATATAATCGATTTACTATGACACCTAATCGATGGAAGAAAGATTTTAATGCTATTGGAATTATTCCAAGCAGTGGAAAATATAGTAAAGGAACTTTTGCTC
This sequence comes from uncultured Bacilli bacterium, assembly GCA_910584165.1. GTDB lineage: Bacteria > Bacillota_I > Bacilli_A > RF39 > UBA660 > UBA5578. The sequence goes on from CAJTZU010000002.1 coordinate 287,154, forward strand.
ATCCAGATATTGCATTCGAATTTGCTAGTTGGCTATCCCCAGAATTCAAATTATACTTAATAAAAGAATTTGAAAGATTAAAAACAAATGAGGCATATCAAGAAAAAGTTGAATGGCAAGCCAATAGATTATTATCTAAATTAAATTACGTAGTTCATACTGATGCAGTAAAAACTTATATAGTTCCAACTCTTACAGAAGCACAAAAGAAATTTGTATATGCAGAAGAAGTGGATGTTTTAAATGTTGCTTTATTTGGAATGACAGCTAAAGAATGGAGAGATAATAATCCAGAATTAGCAAGAGAAGGAAATATGCGAGATTACACCGATTTACTTCATTTAGTAATATTAAATAATTTACAAAATACAAATGCAGAATTAATTGAAGAAAAAATACCCCAAAGTGAGAGATTAGTAAGACTTAATAATTCTGCAAGAAGGCAAATGAAAGTATTAAAAGATAATAAGAATATTAAAAATTTAGAATTATTACAAAAACAAGTTAATGAAGAAAATAATTTAATAACTAATTAATAAAGTATAGACGAAAATGTTTATACTTTTTTTGTTCAGTATAATGAGTGTCAGGATGATTATGCTATTGATTTAGTAAAAGAATTGTCTATAGATAAAATTACAGAAAAATATGATTAACATATAAATTATATTTCTTATAACTAAAGAAAGTATACAATACTTAAGTTATAAAATAAAAGTAGACATAAAAGATGTATTTACTTTTTCTTTGGTATAAATTAAGGAAAGTAGAATGAATAAATCATTTTGTTACAAGCAGATGGCTAAAAAATACTTAGATACGTTTATAGTAGATAATGTATCTTTTTTTTTGTATAATGATATTAGAAAAACTTATATGTTTTATTTGAAAAAGAGGATAGTAGAGATTGTATGAGGAAAGTAAAAGTAAGCGTTGTTATTCCAATTTATAATGTTGAGAATTATCTTGAAGCATGTTTAAGTTCTATTGTAAATCAAACTTTTAAAGATATAGAGATTATATGTATTAATGATGGCTCAACAGATAAATCAAAAAATATTTTAAATAGATATGCTAAAAAAGATAATAGAGTAATTATGATTAATAAAAAAAATGAAGGCTTATCTATCGCTAGAAATATTGGCATTGATAAGGCAACAGGTGAATATATTATGTTTGTTGATTCAGACGATTATTTAGATTTACATACTATAGAAAATCTTTATAATATAGTAAAAAGGAATGATTTAGATACATTATTTTTTTGTGCTGAGACTTTTTATGAAGATATTAACCCTGATGAATATAAGGAACATTATTTACTTAAAGGAGAATATCCAGAAGTTAAAAGTGGTCAAGAATTATTTTGCGATATGAGAAAGAATGGAGATTTTTTTTCAAATGCTTGCCTACAGATTAATAGACTTTCTTTTTTAAAAAAGAATAATATAAGATTTATTGAGGGAATTATTCATGAAGATGAGCCTTTTACTTTAAATGTTACATTGGTTTCTAAGAGGGCTATGAAAATATCGAATCAGTATTATAAACGAAGAATTAGAAAAGGTTCTATCATGACTAGTATGAATTCAGAAATGAATTGTGTGAAAAGTTCTTATGGATGTTTTAAAGGACTAATGAATATTATTCCTAAAATAGAACTTTATGTAGATAAAGAAAAAATATTGAATAATTATAAAAGTTATTTGAATTTTTTGAGAAATGCATCAGCACGTAAAATTAAAAATATTGAAGGCGGCTATCAGTATTTTAAAATCTGTGAAAACAAAGAGGACTATTTATTTTACAATTATATAATTATGGAATATACTGCTCAACTTAAAAAGATAGAGAGACTAAATCAAGAAATATCAAATTTAAAACAAACTGGTAGATTAAAAAAATTATGGAAAACTTTAAAAAGAAAACTTAAAAGGATTTGGATTCTCTATTTTTCTAATTTATATGTATCTGGTCCACAAGTAAGTATTATTATGACTATTTATAATAGCGAATTATATTTAGATGAGGCTCTTGAAAGTTTAAAAAATCAAAGTTTAAAAAATCTAGAAATCATTTGTGTCGATGATGGTTCAACCGATCATTCTATGGAAATATTAAATAGATATGCTAATAAAGATTCTCGTTTTAAAATTTTTCAAAAAGAACATACAAATGCGGGAGATTCTAGAAATTTTGGCTTGGAAAAAGCAAGAGGGGAATATTTACTATTTTTAGATTCAGATGATATTTTTGATAGGAATTTATGTAAGACGACTTATTATCACGCTAAATTAAACAAATTAGAGATTTTGTTATTTGGAAGTAATAAATTATTAATGCAAACAAAAGAGATAGTCCCAAGGAATGAACCAATTTTTGGTACTAGAATAGTGCCAAATAGAGTGTATAGTTCTAAGGAACTTTCAAGATTTCTGTTTCAAATTTGTGCTGGAAATGCATGGTCTAAATTATATAATAGAAAATTTATCAAAAATAATCAATTAAAATTTCAAAGCCTTTCAAGTACAAATGATGCTTATTTTACTAGAACGACTTTTACAAAGGCAAATAGAATAATGGCGATAAAAAATAAATTAGTAACATATCGTAGTGATTTATCTTCTTCGATTACCAGTAACAGAGATAATAATCCACTTTGCTTTTATGAAGCTTGCTTAGAAATTAAGAAGTACTTAGAGAAGGAAGAAATCTGGAAAGATTATGAAAGAAGTTTTAGAAATATGGTGATTTGTGAATTTATTTGGCAATATTCAACATTGAAAACAGAGCGTGCAAAACAGCTTTTGAAGAATAAATTTAAAAAAGAAGGCATAAAAAAATTAGGCTTAGAAGATATAACTTGTATAGATATTGATTTTCATGAGCAATATGGAGAGTTTATACAAATTATTAATAAATAGGTTTAAGAAAAAGGGAGGAAAATATGAATAAAGTTTTATTAATATCTGGAAGCAACAGAAAATGAAATACAGAATATATTTTAAGCCAAATATCTAAAGAAATAGAAAATAGTGAATTAATTTTATTAAGAGAAAAGAATATAGAATATTGTAAAGGATGTCTAACTTGTCATGAGCATAATAAATGTATTATCAAAGATGATATGAATATTTTATTAAATAAATTACTGGAAGCAGATTTTATTATTTTTGGGGTTCCTAATTATTTTGATAATGTATCAGGGTTATTTAAAAATTTTATAGATAGACTTTATCCTTTTTATAAGAGTGAGCAATTAAAAGGTAAAAAAGTGATTTTTATTTTTGTAGGTGGCGGTAAAGAGGAGGGGACGAAAGAAACATTACATCAATCTATTAATGGTATTTCAAAATATTTGTTGGTGGATATTAAAGCAGGGTTTAGTTTTAAAGCTTTAAATGGAAATGATATGAAAAAGCAATCTAAAAGCCTTGAATCTTTAATGTGCGAGATAAAAAAATATATTTAGAAAAATCCATGATTATGGATTTTTTTCTTAATAGATTAAAAAATAAAGATATTTCATTGATTAATGTAATGGGAAACGGTATAATATTAAAAGTGGGAAATAGAAATTTTAAAAGAATATAAGATTTGTCACAAAAAGTACACAATTATAGTTATTTAATAATATTGTGAAAATGCTACTGAAAGGTGCTGGATAGATGGATAATTATATAAAAGAAACAATATTTAAAGATTATCAGAAAAGGTATCAAGATATTGTATTATTGAACGAGAATATTAAAAATTTAAAAATCTCTAAGAAACCTTATTTAATAGAATTTTTAGGTTCCTGTAGGAGTGGAAAATCTACTTCTATAGAATTAATTGCAGATGTTTTTAGAAAAAATGGGTTTAAAGTTTTATTAGTGGATGAAGAAAAGGTAAAAGAAACTAAGAAGGTAAATGAAAATCGCAATCAAAAAATGTCTGTAGATAGTTTAAATTATACACAAAGAGTAATTGAAGAAAAATTTTTCTTATATGATAATTTCACTCAGGAAGACTATGATATTATCATATTTGATAGAGGAATTAACGATGAATTTATTTGGTTAAAAACTTTTGGAGCTGAAAGTAAGGAAATTGAAGACTATCATCAAAGATTAGATTATCGTTATGTAGATATGCTACTTATTCTTACTTGTGATATTGAGATTAGTTTAAAAAGAAAATATTTAAATTCTCTTTCTATTATGGTTAATAAATGGACGAATCAAGAAACTATGCAGAAATATTTAGATAGTCTAGATGAAGTTTTTCCATATTTAGAACATCATGCGAAAAAGATAGCTCAATTTGATAGTTCTAATGTAGATAAAGTAGATGTAGCACTTGACTTATGCAACAAAATAGTTGAAAATATAAGTAATGAGGAACAATAATGTTCAAATAAAGAAAGTAGGTAAAATTATGGCAAACAAGAAAAATGATAAAAAAGAAGTAGAAGAAAAAGAGGTATCAAAAAAGAAAAATTCTTCTAAAAAGGAAGAAACAAAAAAAGAAAAGCAAACTACAATTGTAACGAAAGAAGAAACTACTGGAATTAGTGAATTTGCAAAAGGACTAATAATTGGTGTAGTGGTTACTACTTTTATTGCATTAATTGTAATTCTATTAATTTTAGGAACAAATGATGGAAAAGTGGGAAATAAAGTAACTTCTAATCCATCCTCAGAAAATGCTAGTGAAGAAATGAAAAAGTTTTATGACTATTTTGAAAGAAAAGAACCAACACTAATCGTTTATGCAAGTTCTCAATGTGGATTTTGTGCGCTTCAGGAACCAATTGTAGAAAGAATTGGAGAATTATATGATATGGATTATTTCTATATGGATCTTACAAAATTAAGCAGTGATGAAGTATCTAAAGTAGGAGAACTTTTAGAAACATCAGGAAGCGGAACACCAACTTCTGTTATTGTTGAAAATGGTAAAGTAGTAAGACAAAGCGAAGGAATGATGGAAGGAAAAGATTATGTTAAATTTTTAGTAGCAGGTGGAGTATTAGAAAAAGATTCAACTTATAAGGATGAAGATACTTTAATTGATATTACTTATGATAAATTTAAGGAATTGTTAAACGATAAAACAGCAAGTGTTGTTTTAATGGATCAATATACAAATTGTGGCGAATCTTGTTTAGAAGAAAGAAAAATTGTAAATGCGATAGCAAAAGAAAACAATATCCCAGTTTATTATTTATCTGGAAATTCTGTAAGTAGTACAGACTTTATTGATAAATTAGGAGATTGGGGATATTCAACAGATGCTTATAAAAAAGATAAATCTGTAAGTATACCATTATTAATGATAGTTCGTAAAGGAAAAATCGTATGGCACCAAAATGGTAATATGACAGAAAAAGATATTCGTGCAGAATTAAAAGATAACAAAGTAATTAAATAAAAGAATAAGGAAGTGTTATTGTGAGTAAAAAAAGTAATGAAGCAAGTCTTCCAAAAAACAAGTCTTTAATGATAGGTTTAGTTTCTACTATGATTCTTATTTTGGTTGTATTATTAGGCTATGTTATTGTAACAAAAGTAGATGCTTATAACGAACGAAAAAAAACAATGGAAGAATTTCGTGAGTATGTTAATCAAGAAGAAGTATCATTGGTTTACTATATGCACACAGGCTGTCAGTTTTGTGCTATGGAGGAACCTATTTTGGAACAAATATCAAAGGATTATGATTTAAAATATTTGACAATAGATTCTAATGATTTATCTGGAAAAGATAAAAACGAAGTTTTAAATACATTAGGTATTGAAGGGAAAACACCAACTTTAGTTGTTATGAAAAATGGACATTCTGTTGCAACACATATTGGATATGCAGATGGCTATAAATTAGTAGAGTTTTTTATAAAAGCGGAACTTTTAGATGAAGGCTCTACTTATAAGCCAGAAGAAAATTTAAATGTTTTAGATTATAAATCTTTTGAGGAAATGAAAGCTTCTGATGAAACCTATGTCCTTACAATTGGTAGTTCTACTTGTGATTATTGTAAAGCTGCACGACCAACATTAAGTAATATTGCAAAGGCTTATAATATAGATATTTATTATGTTAGTTTGGACTATTTATCTAAAGAAGAACGAAATCAATTTTTTCAAGATTTAGAAGATTTAAAATATGATGACAAGACTTTTACAGGAGAGGGGAAAATGAGAACTCCATCTGTATTAGTTGTAAAAAATAAAAGAGTAGTTGAACATTTAGAAGGATTAGAAGATGTAACTGCTTATGTAAAATTTTTTAAAGAACAAAAAGTAATAAAAGATGCTTAATAAAAAAGGGAGTGCTAACAATGAAATGTAAGAAGTGTGGTCATGTTAATAGTGAATATAGTATTATTTGTGAGAATTGTAACGCTCCTTTAAGTATTGAAGAAAATAAAGCTTTACAAGAAAAGTATCATAATAAAAATCATCATATTGATATAGAAGAAATTCATGAACATTCTATGGAACATGATTTTAATCGTACTAGGAAGCAAGTGTTTAAAGGAGTAATAGTTTTTCTATTGCTCTTTGTCACTTTTGTTGGATATTTTTTAATGAATTATATATTGGACAAAGAGTCAAAAGAAATTTTAAATACTTATTCTGAATATATGAAAAGTTCTTCTTCTGCTTTATTTTATTTTGGTGATGATACAAAAATAGATCATTTATGTGAAGAGTATTCAAAAAATTATGGGTTTGATTATTTAAATATTGAAGCAAGAAAGTTGAGCAAAAAGAAACAAAGGAAAATTCAAAAAGAATTAAATATTTATAATATTCATTCTACTCTTGTGATTACACAATCAGGAGTTCCTGTAACTTCTATTACAAATATGAAAGAGGAGGAATTAAAAACGTTCTTACAAAAAGAAGGACTAATTTCTTCTTATGAAGGAAATACAAAAGAGTCTTTAGAAGCTTTTAAAAATGCTTTTGAGTCAAATACACCAACTTTGTTATATTTTCCAACTAGTTATCATGATAAATTGGAGGAAAGTAGTAAAACGTTAGAGTCTATTGCTAATCAGTATTCTTTATCCTACTATGAAGTTTCTGGACATCTTTTAAGTAAAAGACAACTTTTAAAATTAATGTCACAATTAGGGTATAGTGAAATTCAAGAAGATTTAATTCTTTATATTGTGGATGGTAAGGTAGTTACAACTGTAGAAGACACTAAAAAAAGTGACTATTTTAAATTATTAGAATCTTATGGTATAATTGATACATCAAGTGCGGATTATTTAATAAATATTTCTTTTCCAAAATTTCAAGAATTTTTAAAAGAGGAAAAAACAAAGTATGTTGTTTTGATTGGCTCTAGTGATTGTAGTTATTGTGATAGGGTGAAAACTACGTTAGGTCAAATTTCTAATCAATATCAAATTATTATTTATTATTTAAATGCTAGTGCTAATTTGGAAGCTATTTCCAAAAAGGTAGAAGAACTTGGTGTAGAAACAGGTCTTAGTACACCTTTCTTGTTAATTTTTGAAAAAGGAAAAGCATTAGACTATGTAGTTGGACCAACGACAAAGGAATTATATGTTGAGAAACTAACAGAAATGGGTGTAATACGATAGGAGGATTATATGGGTACCGTTTTAGAAAAAATAGAAGCTTATGCAAAAAAATATCCTGGGACTATTGCATGGAGAAAAAAAGCACATGCACAAGTAATCGAAAAACATTTGAATCCAGGGGAGGAAGTTTTATATGCATTTTGTTGTCAAAAAGGATTATCTTCCTTAGAGATTTTTAATACTTATGCAGTTGCTTTAACTAATAAAAGACTTTTAATTGCACAAAAAAGAGTTTTATTTGGATATTTATTTTTGGCAATTACACCAGATATGTTTAATGATTTAACGATTAGAACTGGAATCATTTGGGGAAAAGCTTGCTTAGATACAGTAAAAGAAGTAGTAGTACTATCCAATTTATCAAAAGCTTCTGTTAGTGAAATAGAAACAGCTATTACAGAATATATGATGGTAGAAAAAAAGAAGTATGTGAAAGTGGCCAAGGAAAACGTTTAGTTTTTCTTTTTTGTAAAAAAGAGATATAATAAAGTTAGTGGTGATATATGAAGAAGAAATATAAGATTAAGTATAAGACAGTATTTATTATTATTTTTGTTATTTTAGTTCTTTTTTGTTGTGTAAGATTTTATTCAAAGGGGTATACTGTAACTTATAAAGTAGGAAAAGAAAAGTATGAAGTAACAGAAATTTATACAAAAAATGCATCTGATGAAATTAATAATTATTATATAGAAATAATTAGTAATCAAGTGGCATATGGTTTTCAGTTTTATCATAGATTTTCTAAGAAAAGAAAAGTGGTAGAAGATATTATTACCTATGATGGAGAGTATCAATGTGTTTTACCGATTATAGGTGGGAAAGCAGAAAGTGATTTATTATGTTATAAAGATTATCGTTATTATTTTTATAACACAATAATAGGAAAAGAAAGCAATTTAGATAAATTTGTTTCGGAGTTAGATAATAAAATTTATGATAAAAACAATTGGATAGATGATAAGGAAGAAGAAAAAAAGGAAAATAATATTGTTTATTATCCAAACAATAAAGTAGAAAATCATGTTTTTTCTATTACAAATTTAAAAGGTATTTATCAATTATTAGATGGTGTTAAAGAAATTTCTATTTTTGATAAAGATATTTATCAAAGAGACTTAAGTACTTTTCTTTCTCGTTATTATGTAACAGCAGACTATGAAGAAAAACAACAATTTAGAAATTTTTATATTATTGATATGATTAATGGAAAAGTAGAGACGATTAAGGCACCAAATTATATTTCTTTTGATTCTTATATTCAAGGCATTGTAGATAATAAAATATATATTTATGATAAAGATAATGAAAAACAATACATGATAAATTCAAAGGAAAAAACAGTAAAAGAAGTAGGAAATAATAAAAAGAAAATTAAATATTATGAACAAAATAAATGGGAAAAAATTACAACTACAAAAGCTAATAAAAATTTAACTTTTAATTTAATTGAAGAAGAATTAGAATTTCAAAAATATGATGAAGTATATCATGTAGGTGGGGAGGTATCCGGATACTATTATTTATTAGAAAAGCAGGAAACTGGCTATCATTTATATAGAACTCCATCGCAAAATAAAAAGATGATTACTTATATTTCTACCGTTAATGATACTAAGAATATTTATTTATTAGATGACTATGTTTATTTTTTAGATGGGCAATTTATTAAATATTATCATGACACAACAGGTGTTAGAACTTTACTAGAATATAGGGAACTAGAATTTAATAAAAATATTATTTTCGGGGTAGCAAAAAACTAGAGGGAGCAATTCCTCTTTTTTGATAATTTGAAAGGGTTATGGTATAATGAATATGGTGATATCTATGACAAAGCGATGGTGCCTTTTATAAAATAATTTAATTTTGTAAAGGGAGGAAAATAATATGAAAACAATAATAACAGGGGATAGACCAACAGGTAAAATGCATTTAGGGCATTATTTTGGTTCTATTCAAAATAGAGTAAAGATGCAGTATGATTATGATACTTATATTTTAATTGCTGATGTACAAGCATTAACAGATAATTTTGATAATCCAGAGAAAGTAAGAAATAGTGTGCGCGAATTGGCGCTTGATTATTTAGCGTCTGGGATTGATCCTAAGCATAGTCACATTTATATACAATCTTTAATACCAGAGGTTGCGGAATTAACTGTTTATTTTTCAAATTTGGTAACAGTATCAAGGTTGTATAGAAATCCTACAACTAAGCATGAAGCTGGACAAAAGAAAGACAAATTTGGTGAGAGTGGAGAGACTATTACCTATGGATTTTTAGGATATCCTGTTAGCCAAGCGGCAGATATTACTGCTCTTGATGGAGACGTTGTGCCAGTTGGTGAAGACCAAGTCCCTCATATTGAGCAAACTAGGGAAATTGCTAGAAAGTTTAATTCTATTTATGGAGAGACTTTTAAAGAACCAGAGGCCGTTTTAAGTGAAACACCAAGAATTAAAGGTTTAGATGGCAATGAAAAAATGGGCAAAAGTCTAGGAAATGCTATTTATTTAGCAGATAATGAAGCAGAAATTACTAAAAAAGTAATGAGTGCCGTTACAGATCCAAGTAAAATTAAAAAAGATGATCCAGCCAATCCAGATATTTGTATGGTATATTATTATCATAAACTTTTAAAAAATGAAAATTTGGATACAGTATGCTCTGAATGTAATGCAGGCTCTAGAGGGTGTGTTGCTTGTAAAAAGGAACTTATTAAAGTTATGTTGGAGTTTTTAGAACCAATTCAAGAAAGAAGAAAATATTATGAAGAGCATCCTGAAGAGGTAGAGAAAATCTTAAAAGAAGGTACGGAAGCAGCTCGTGCAAGAGCAAAAGAAGTAATGCAGCGTGTTAGAAAGAATATGAAACTTGATTATTTCGAATAATATCATAGAAAAGTCAATAAATTTATTGACTTTTTTAAGTATTTATAGTACCATTTTAAATGGTACATTTATTAATCCCACATTGAATAAGTTCTGGGAAAACTTATTTTATGTAAAGGAGAAAGGAAAATTGTTATGATGAAGAATTCATACATGCAAAAGAAAGAAGAAGTAGTTCGTAACTGGTATGTTATTGACGCTGAGGGAATTTCTCTTGGACGTTTAGCTGTAAAAGTTGCTAATGTACTTCGTGGAAAGCATAAACCAACTTATACACCACATGTTGATTGTGGAGATTTCGTAGTTGTTATTAATGCTTCAAAAGTTAATCTAACAGGAAATAAATTATCTGATAAGATTTATTATGACCATAGTGGTTATACTGGCGGATTAAGAGAAAGAACTGCAAAAGAAATGGTTGAGAATTATCCAACAGAGATGGTAGAAAGAGCTGTAAAAGGTATGCTACCAAAGACAAGATTAGGTCGTCAAATGTATAAAAAATTATTTGTTTACGCAGGAGAAGAACATCCACATATGGCTCAAAAGCCAGAAAAGATGGAAGTTAAATAGGGAGGGTTTACATGGCAAAAGTATTTACAGGTACAGGTAGAAGAAAATCTTCAGTAGCTCAAGTTAAAATGACTGCTGGAAGTGGAAAAATTACTGTTAATGGTAAAGATGTTCATGAGTTTATGCCTTATGAAACTTACGTAATGGATTTAATGCAACCATTAGTTGCAACAAATAATGAAAAGACATTTGATATTGAAGTAAAAGTTACTGGTGGAGGAGCTAGTGGTCAAACTGGAGCAATTCGTTTAGGAATCACAAGAGCTTTATTAGAGTACGATGCTGTTAATGAAGGTAACGAAGATAGTTATAGAAAAACTTTAAAAAGAGCTGGATTTGTTACTAGAGATTCAAGAGCAAAAGAGCGTAAGAAACCAGGTCTTAAAGCTGCACGTCGTGCACCACAATTCTCAAAACGTTAAAATTATACAGTTCCTATACCTTGGAAACATTGTTTTCAAGGTTTTTTCTTGCATGAAAGATTATGTAGAAATATCTAGAAAAAAGTAAAAATATGTGGTAAAATATGATTAGATAGAATACTAGGAGGGTGCTTTATGTTAAAATACGAACGATTGGAATTGCCAGAAGCAATTGAAAAATATTTATCAATGAGGCAAAATGATAATGCTAAAAGCATAAGAAGATCTGTGCGTAGAAAAAAAAGAAAGGATTTAAAAATAGGCGAAAGAATTGCTGCTCTTTTTGATTTGCACTATTATAAGGCAAGAGCAATTGATATGGCAGAATTAATCAAATCCTATAAAGAGTTTAATTCAAAGGATAAATCCTATCACATGCCTTTGGAATTAAAAAAAGAAATGGAGTATATAGGAGCTAATATGTCTATATCTGAAAGTAATCAGGTTCAAGAAGGCATAAATCAATCCATTTCACAATTTTATATGTCTTCTAAAATGGATGTGGTTAGTAGGGCAGGTAAATTGCGCAGAGTTTTAAAGAAAACAAAACAGGAAGGAAGTTATATGACTTACTGGGAGAAAGGTAAGCCTATTAATACTACACTTTCTGCTGGAATTGAACAGTTATATGATGAAAAGATTGCTTCTTTGGAAGCTACTAGGAGTAGTAGTTTTGTAAAAATGAATATGCGTGATATGCCAAGAGAAGCTTCTCATGCTACGGAAGAAGAATCTTATTTAGAAAATATCGAAGATATGCTTAGAAAAGGAGAAATCCGTGAGAGTGATATTACTAAAAATATAGACAAGATTCGTGAGACTTTTAGAGAGAGAAGAGAATTAGAACACCTAAATTCTAAAATTTGGAGTGTTATTTGTGGATTAAAAAAAGAAGCTGCAAGTACAGGAATCGATTTTTCTAAACCAATTAGAATTTTACAGACTATTTATGGACGAAATAGAAAAACAATGGATAGTTATGATAATTATTTAGGGCAATTCGATTTTGCTGCTTTAGGTGAAAAGATAGAATGGGTTAAAAATAAAAGAAAACAGGAAACTTTAGTACGTGAAAGATTAGAAGCACTAGATCAGGTAAGTGAAATTACACCAAGAGATCCAGAAGTATCTGATAAGATAAAACGAAATATTCATACTACAATGAATGCGAAAAAAGAATTACGTGAGTTAGCAATTCACTCTTTAAAAATAAATGGTAATTTAACGCAAGACCATTTTCATGTCGGAAATCTTGTTGTTTATAATCCTGTTGATAGTGAAAATCAAGAACTTCTTATTCGCGAAAAAATAGATGAAATGATTTCCATTGCTAGTAAAGCACCAGAGGAAAGAGCAATCGATTATTTAAAAAGTATGGGGATGATTACAGAAACATCAACAGTTGCCGATTTATCAGCAAAGCAGTTAGTAGATTATCAGCATGCTTTTAGAGATGATGCCTATGATTTTGATATTGAAAGAATTAGACAGATTAAAGATTTGATTGATTCGCAACGACAAGAGAAGGCGACTACTATTTGTAGAGAATATATAAAATACCGTGCAAAATTAAAAGATAAGAAAAAAGCAGTTTCTTTTTCAGAATATGCAAGAATATTATATTTACAAGAAAACATGGATTTGTCTATGGTATCTGCTGAGGTAAGAAATATGGATTCTGATATTTCTATGGAAGAACCACAGAATAAAAAAAGATAAAAGTCTTATATTTTAAGACTTTTTTATTTACACTTCTATGCATATTTTTAGGGTAAACCATAGAAAAATTAGAAAAGCTATGCTAAAATAAAGGTAAATAAGATAGTAAGACTAAGGAGGATTTGCAATGCCTACATTAAATTTAGTATCAGAAGATAGTCAATTGCGTGATGTAATTCAACAAAGAATAGATAAAAAGCATCAAGCAAATAAAAAAATAAAGGACAGAGAAAAAGAAAAAGGAATTTCTCTTCTTGATAGATTAGCACTGAAACAAAATCAAGCAGAAATAAAGAAATTGGGGGATTTATTGTCTGAATTTAATAAATTTCGTTTTATGGCAGTTACTCCCTCAAAAGTATCGGATAGTATTAAGGAAAGATTAGAATCTATTATGTCCCAGCTTCCTAGAGATAATGCGGACGCTATTAGAAAGATTTTTTCTCATGAAGTTAGATCTTCAACTTCTGCTCAAAGACATGATATTGAAACTCAAGCATCTCTTGTTCATGGACTATTAACAAAAAATGGTATTACAAAGGGAGTGATTTTTTCAAGAGGTGAAAAATTTACTTACTCACAAGTTGTAGAAAATAAGAAAAAAGAATTGATGGACAAATTAAATATTGACCCGACTTTTCTTTCTATTAAATCTCCTCAGTCAAGTGTTGCATCTACCCCAGAAGATTTGCTTATAGAAAATTTACAATCCTTAAATCCTGAACAAATTAAAGGAGATAAGAATATCCAAGCTATTTTAACACTGGCTGCTAATATTAAAGATGCATTTAAGAGAAAAAGGGTAGCAGAGCATATTAATCTTGAGATTTCATTAGTTATTTCTGAATTAGGTGCTTCTTCTATTGATTTTTTGGAATTGACTAGAATGTTACAAGGAATAGCAAAAGAAAATCAAAAAACAATTCAAAGGTGTAATGATTATTTGGCGAAGTTTGATTTAGAAAAAGCAAAAGAAGTAGCTAAAAAAATTATGGAAGAAAAACAAAAACAAGATAACAAAGAAAGCTTTTTGAAATCTTATCGTGCTTTAGCTTATGATTTAGCTAAAGCACAGGATGAAGGAAAAAGCTTTGATGAAATAGCAAAAATTAAAGAAAAAATGAGAACTGCTTCTGTTAATGCTACTTTGGCAGGAGCTATGCCTAGTGAAATTAATGATGCACTATTAAATGGAAAAAATGATTATTATTTAGAAAAAAGACATAGAGAAACTCTTGCTCAAGTACGACATGAAGAAATGGAAGAAGAACGAGCATTAGATGCAGAAATGAATAGAGTCTTAAGGCAAATGGCTATCCAAGAATTAGAGCATGCTGGAGCTTTTGAAGAAACTCATGAGTGGCGAGATGGTGATGTTAGAAGCACTTTAGATGAGGATAAAAAGGAAGCTATGATTCATAAGAAAATGCAAGAAATTGTAGCTCGTGAAAAGAGTGATGAGGAAAAAGAAAGTGCTAGACAAGAAGTACAGCGTGGAAATAATATTATTTCTTCTGTCATAGATGATTTACGCAGGTATGCTGTTCAAGATTTAGAATTAAATCCAGATTTTAAAAGAATGACTGAGAAGGAACAAGAAACAGCTATTCGTAAAAAAATGAGTGAATTAGCTAACTATTCTAAGCTGTCACCAGAGCAAAGAGGCTTGGCAGATTTTAAATCTAAAGGAATTGTGGAACAAGATACTATTTTAAAAGATTTACGCCCCCAACAATTAGCGGACTTTAGAGTTGCCTATCATGATACAGAGCAAGATAGAGAAATAAAAGAAATTCAAAGACAAATAGCATCTCAGACACAGCGAAATACCAATACGATTTATAAACAATATATCAGATATTTGGCGACTGTAGAAGACAAGTCGGCAGTTATTAAATTCTCAGAATATGCTAGAGTTTTATACGGACAAGAGGAAGTAGATTTATCAATGATAGAAGAAGAAAAGGGGAAAAGTATTTAATGAATGAAGTAGAAGAAAAAAAGAATCGCCTGAATTTAGAAATGAGAAGTTTATTGTCTATTATTGATATGATAGATGGTAAAACAGGAAAATATGTAAATTATGTAGAAAATTCATTAAATGAAAGTGAGTTTTTAGATTTACAAATTCAATTGGTATCAGAAGCTAAAAATCGTATGATAGATATTTTTAAAGATTAAAAGTCTTGATTAAGACTTTTTCTTTTAAAATAATTTATAATTGAGTAAATTAACTTTATTAAAAATTCATAAATACTAAAATAACAATTATTTTTGTGTTATAATAAATTTGGTGATAGTATGAAACTATTAGAACTATTAGATCCGGAAGAATTATTTCATCCTAGTATTTTTTATGATGGGGAATGGCTATTAGGTGGAGGATTTTCTACTAATTTTGTAGAAGATGATTTTCTTTTATTAAATGCTAAAACAGTAAATGGTGAAAATGCATATCAAAAATTTTTAGAAAAGAACTATTATCAGCCTATGCAAGATTTATTGGGTTCGTCAAGCTTGGCTAGAACTTTTTTCCCAAAAATAACTTTAACAGTTGATTCTAGTAATGAGAAAAGGGAAGTACGATTTGATATTGCTGCTTTTTTGTATCAACAATTATTAGGGGCGATTGATAGTGAAGGTGCGCGAAAGAGATTTGGAGATTTTGTTTCGAAAAATGACAACAGAAATGATTGGGTAGCTCATATTAAAGAAGAATTAAGGCAGGATAGAAAAATATATTTTGAGGTTAGGGATAAGGGACCAAAATCTCCTTATTTTGGGGATTTTTATCAAACCTATTTAGAATATATTAGGTATTCTAAAAATATGATGACTTTTCCATCTTTTTTAGAAGCAAGAATTAATGGAATAACAAAACTAATATTTGGAAGTAAGTATTATTTAGAATTTTTTGATAAAGAGATATCAACAGCAGAATTACTAGAAGCATTTGATTATGATACATTTTGTTTAATAGCAGCTTATAGTGTAATTACTTGCTGTCGATTTACAGAAAAAGAAACTAATACAGTGAATAATGCTGTTATTTATGTTAGGTCTTATTTAGATGCTATAAAAGAACTTCGTAAAGAGAAACCTAGTTATGATTGGTTTATTAGGGTAAAAGAGCCTAGAAGAATTGTTAGGGTTGATGATGTTCAAAAAGAATATGAAGCGCTTTTGTCAAGACACCCCGAATTTTCAATTATGGAAACTACAGAAGAAGAAATTGCTTCTTTATTACGAAAAGATGGAATGTCAGAAGAATCTATTCAAAATATAGACATTAGTAAAAGAAGTGCCCAAGAAACAGTTTCCTATCTTCTACAAAAGTTTAGAGAAGATAAGGAACTTGCCGCTGAGTGGGAATTTATCCCAAAAGGACCAGTGTTAGAGTCTAGCTCTGCTTTAAAATCAACGTCTGGAACCAGTATACCTATTTCAGAAGATGAGCAGGTTAGAAGGATGCTTATTGGACGAAATTATCTAGAAAATAGTAATTACTTGTTTAAACTTTATGGTGTCAATAAATTTAAAGGATATATTGGTTATATTTATCCAAATGAAACAGTTATTTTTGAAAAATATTACGAAAATGATAATACGAAAAAAGTTGCTCATTCTTCTGCCACTTATGTTATGAACCTGTATAATTTTATGGAAATGTCAAAATTAAGTAAAATGGAGATTATTAGAATGATGAAATCTGATGCAGGTGTTAAGATAAAAAGAATTTTTCATAGACAAGATATGGATAAGTGGAAAAGTCAAGTTGCGCAAGCTATTGCAGGTGATGATTATAATGATTCTGTTATTTCCTATATTGATAGTTTAATTAGTAGTGATAGTTTAAAGAAAAGTGAGGTACAAAAATGACCTTAGAAAAATATTTATTGGTGAAGCTTATGGAAGAAAGAAGCATTGTTCAAGAATTACTTTATATTGATAATAAAGTTGGAAAGACAGAAGTTTCCTATAGTAATTTATTGAAAATGCTTACCAGTAAAGAGAAACTAGAGATTCCAACAGAACATGGAATTAATTTTATTACAGATGGAGAAATAGATACTGTATTTCAATCTTTACTAGCTGCAGCTCCTTATATTGGTAAATTGCATATTGATAGAAGATTTGTTGCAATGAATAAATGGTTAGTCGGTAAAACAAAAGAATATTATCAAAATAATGGATTAGAGATACAATTAGATTTGGATATTGATAAAGATTATAAAAAATATGAAAATAGTGATAATTTATTTATTCTTTATGGTTATCCGGAATTTGTAAATGGTTGTATGGATATGTTTTCTAATAAAAATATGTTTATGATAAGAAAGTAGGTTGATGATGAAATGTTAGAAAATAAAGTTGCTATTATAACAGGTGGAACGAGAGGAATTGGGTATGCGATTGCAAAAGTTTATGCACAAAATAAAGCTACTGTAGTTATTCTTGGCTCTAGAGAAGAAAGTGTATCTAAAGCATTAGAAAAAATGCATGTAGATGTTCCTAGTGCCGAGGTTTCAGGATATTATCCAAATTTATGTAGTGAAGTAGAAGTAGAAGAAACTTTTAGAAAAGCTCATGAGCAATATGGGCATATAGATATTTTAGTAAATAATGCTGGAGTATCTGCACGAGATAAAATTTACGATTATAAAGTAGAAGATTTTGAAAAAACAATTGATTTAAATGTAAATGCTGTCTTTGTTTGCTCAAAGGTAGCTGCTAAATATATGAAAGAACAAGGTGGAGGAGTAATCCTAAATACAAGTTCTATGGTAAGTTTATATGGACAACCATCAGGCTCTGCTTATCCTACTAGTAAGTTTGCTGTAAATGGACTTACAAAATCTTTAGCACGTGAACTTGGACGTGATAATATTCGTGTTAATGCAGTAGCGCCTGGTGTAACCAATACAGATATGGTAGCAGCTCTTCCAAAAGAAGTAATTGAACCATTAATTAAAACAATTCCACTTGGAAGAGTTGGAGAACCAGTTGATGTTGCCAATGCATTCTTGTTTTTAGCAAGTGATTTAGCTTCTTATATTACAGGAGTTGTATTATCTGTAGATGGAGCTGCAATGAGCTAAGAGTTTATTCAAAATAAATAAAAAATCTTTATGGAAGTTCTCAAATTGGTTCTTATTCATAAAGATTTTTTTAGTTCGCTATTTATGTCCTGTACAAAGGATTATAAAATTTATTAAAATGAAAATTAGGAGATAAGAGATATTTCAGAAGAAGATTATCAAAAGTTTTTGAGAGTTTATGCATCTAAAATAGAAACGATTCATTATTATGGGTATGAGGTTTGGACAGATAAAACGGAGGAGCGTACTTCTATAGGAGATAGTAGTATTCGAATACGAAAATTAACGGCAAAAAAACTCCCTCTTTTAGCGTATATAGAGGAAAAGGTAGAAGAAGAATATTACTGTTTGTTAGGATTTAGTAAGTATGGAACATTCATCTTATCAAAGTATGAAAATAATCAATGTGTTTTAGAGAAAGATATTTGCAGTTGGTTAAAAGAAGATGGTACAAAACCAGAATTTGATGTAAATACTTATTGTCAATAAAAATTTACTAAATTTTATATCCATGATATACTAATATTCGAAAGAGGGAAGTTTATGCTTAGAGTAAGTAATGAATGGACAGATTATGAATGTTTAGATGCTGGAAATGGAGAAAAATTAGAACGTTGGAAGGATGTCATTTTAAGAAGGCCTGATCCACAAGCAATGTGGCCATTATTGGAACAAGATAAAACTTGGAAGAATGCAGATGGCCACTATTTTAGAAGTAATCAAGGTGGAGGACATTGGGAGTTTTCTAAAAAGTTACCAGAATATTGGACGGTAAATTATAAAAATTTAACATTTAAAGTAAGTCCTACTAATTTTAAACATACAGGTTTATTTCCAGAACAAGCAACCAATTGGGATTTTATGATGGATAAAATCAAAAATAGTAATAGACCTATTACCGTTTTAAATTTATTTGCTTATACGGGAGGAGCTACTATGGCATGTGCTAGTGCAGGGGCTATTGAAGTAGTTCATGTAGATGCTTCTAAAGGAATGACGGAATGGGCCAAAGAAAACCAAAGATTAAGTGGATTAGAAGATTGTAAGATACGATTCATCGTAGATGATTGTTTAAAGTTTGTAGAAAGAGAAGCTCGTCGCGGTAGAAAATATGATGTCATTATTATGGATCCTCCTAGTTATGGAAGAGGTCCTAATGGAGAAGTATGGAAATTTGAACACAATATTCACAATTTAATTATGTCTTGTATGAAAATACTAAGTGATAAACCATTATTCTTTTTGATAAATTCTTATACTACTGGTATTTCTAGTACTGTTTTATATAATATTTTAAAGACTACTATGGAACCTAAATATAAAGGTGTAGTAGATGCTGGAGAAGTAGGACTTTCTATTACCAAGAATAATTTAATATTACCATGTGGTATTTATGGAAGATGGCAAGATGAATAGTATTTTATATGAAGATAATCACATCATTGTTGTAGAAAAAAAGATAAATGTTCCTGTACAGGAAGATGATAGTAAAGATAAAGATTTACTAACAATTATTAAATCCTATTTAAAAGAGAAATATCATAAACCTGGAAATGTTTATTTAGGACTTGTTCATAGATTAGATAGACCAGTTGGTGGAGTAATGGTATTTGCTAAAACTAGTAAAGCAGCATCCCGTTTAAGTGAACAGATGCGTACCCACCAAATAGAAAAAAAGTATTATGCAGTAGTGGAAGGAACTTTAAAAGAAAAAGATACTTATATTGATAAATTATATAAAGATACAAAATTAAATAAAGTAACTGTCGACAATAGAGGAAAAGAGGCCATTCTAAGCTATGAAAGAGTAAAAACGTATAAAGGGTATAGTTTAGCTGATATTACGCTTAAAACAGGCCGTAGTCATCAAATAAGGGTACAATTTAGTAGTAGAGGAACTCCTCTTTATGGAGATCAAAAGTATAATCCTAATTCTAAAGTAGGAGAACAGATAGCACTTTATTCTTATTACCTATCTTTTTATCATCCTACAACAAAAGAAAAGATGGAGTTTAAAATGCCTTTGCCAGATAGAACACCATTTAACTATTTTCAATAAGAAGCCAATTTACACCTCATTTGTGTAAATTTTTTCTTTTTCTATAAAATGTTAATAAATATAGGCTATAATGATAAAAATAGGAGGAGTTGTATGTTAGAACCAGTTTCAAATAAAATAGAAAAAGGAATTGAAAGTCAATATTTTAATATTAAATATAGACCAGGATTAGAGAGCAAAAATTCAAAACTAGATATTCAGTGTAGTTCTTTATTAACCTATTTAGCTTTAGCAGATGTTTATCGCAACGATAGAACTTTTAAAAATGCTAAAGAACAATTTTATAAGGCTTTATCATTTTGTCAAACTGAAGAGGAGTTAAGAAATTTAGATACTTTTTTAAAAGAAACTGCACAAATGGGTGGTTATGCTGAGCAACTTTATAGTGAGGTATCTACTCTTATTAATGTAAACGGTAAACAGATAGCAGAGCAAACTTTGCAAAGAGAAAAAGAAGAACGCCAAAAGCCAGTATCAAGAAGAACTCCAACAGGTATTGAAAGTCAATATTTTAGTATCAATTTTAGACCAGGAAATAAAAGTAAAAATTCAAAATTGTCTGTTCATTGTAGTTCTCTACTAACTGATTTAGCATTAGCAGATATTTATCGTGATGAACAATCTTTTAAAAAGGTTGAAGAAAATCTTTATAAGGCTTTATTATTTTGCCAAACAGAAGAAGAAATTCGAGAGTTAAGTCAATTTATAGTAGCAGCTTCAGATATTGGTGGATATGCTAATCAATTCCATGCAGAAAAAGCTACTTTAATTAGCCCTTATGGTAAAGAAAAAGCAGAAGAATATTTACAAAAAAGTCAAGAAAGAAAAGAAAAACCAGTTTCTAGAAGAGTAGACAAAGGTATTGAAAGTCAATATTTCGATATAGAATATAGACCAGGAAGAAAGAATCATAATTTTATTTTAGAAATTGAAGCAGCATCTTTATTAACTTATTTGGCATTAGCAGATATTTATCGAAATGAAGATACTTTTGCAAAAGCACAAGAAAAGTTTTTTCAGGTATTAGCTTCTTGTACTACAGAAAAAGAAGTTCAAGAATTGGGAACGTTTTTACATATGGCTTCAGATATTGGTGGATATGCTAATAAGTTTTATCAAGAAAATATTACACGAGTGAGAAAAGGAATGCCTGAAGTTGAACAAGCTAAGCAAGTTGTTACAGAACAAAAGGTCACAAAACCGAAGGATGAAACGAGTATAGCAGATTTTAATAGACGTTATGCAGAAGCTAGTGAAAGGTTTAAAAAGGCAGCAACAGCCTCTAATTTAGATGATGAAGAAATTGCAGCACTATTAAAAGAATTTAATGAATTACAAGGTGAGTTATATGATTTTAATGGAAAAGTTGCTAAAGAATTTATTTCAGAAACAGATTATGAATTAGATAAACAAATTGCTTGGTTGAGAAGTGCTTATCAAACGATTGAAGAACTAAAAGCAACCTTTAATATTTAAGTCTTATGAATGATTTTCATAAGACTTTTTATTTATTTGTTCTTTTACTAAAACTATTTTTCATATAGTAGAATAGGTGATTTAATGCGTCATAGTTTTCAAATGTTATTTTTATTAATAGTAATGATTTGTACTTTTTCTTTCTTAAAAGTAAGAGGAGAAGAAATGCCTTTGGTAGGAAAAATCATTTATTTAGATGCTGGTCATGGAGGAGTAGATGCGGGAGCTACTTATAAAGATATATTAGAAAAGGATATTAATTTATCGATTGTGAAATTATTAGCGCTTAAATTAGAATCTTTAGGTGCTACTGTCTATTTAACACGCTATGGGGATTATGATTTAAGTAATACCGGTGCTTATTATAGAAAACAAAGTGATTTATATAATAGAGCAAAGATTATAAATGATAGTGAAACAGATATTTATATTTCTATTCATTTAAACTCGACAACATCTTCTACTTGGTCTGGTGCACAAGTATTCTATGATGATATTCATGAAGAAAATGAAAAGATTGCTAGTATTATGAAAGAGGCTTTAAATACTAAGCGAGAAATCTCAGAAATTGAGAATATGTATTTTAATAAACGAGTAGAAAAGCCAGGAATTTTAATTGAGGCTGGTTTTTTATCAAATAGTCATGATCGCTCTTTATTAATGAATGAAAAATATCAGGAAGAATTAACTGATAAAATTGTGCTAGGAATTGTTAATTATTTCATCACATAAAATACACATAAAAGTCATATTTTTTTCAAATAATTTATGATATAATGTGTTAAGGTGATAGTATGAGAAGTAATAAGGTATTTAAGACTCTTGAAGAACAAATAGATATCCTTCGCTCTAAAGGCCTTATTGTCAATGATGAGGAGAAAGCAAAAAATATTTTGCTAAAAGAAAACTATTTCTTTATTAGTGGTTATAGGCATTTATTTATGAAATCTTATAATGATGGTAAATTTTTAGCAGGAACAACATTTGATGAATTATATGCTGTTTTTCAATTTGACCGTCAAGTACGTAATATTATGTTTAAACATATATTAGTAGTTGAAAATAACCTAAAATCTCTCATAAGTTATGTAATGTCAAAAAAATATGGTTTTCATGAAAAAGATTATTTAAATATTACGAACTTTACGCAAGACCCAATGAAGGTTCGTCAGGTTCATGATGTTATTGACAAGATGAAAAGACAGATTCGTGTAAATGGAAAACAACATAGTGCTACTTCCCACTATCTTAGTAATTATGGATATATTCCTCTTTGGATTTCTGTAAAAGTATTATCATTTGGTATAGTTTCAGAACTTTATAGCATATTAAAAGAAGAGGAGCAAGAAGAAATTGCTAATATTTATAAGATAGATATTGCATCATTAGGCATCTACTTAGCGATTCTTTCTAATTATCGCAATTTATGTGCCCATGAAGATATTCTTTATGACCATCGTACTCAAAGAGCTATTCCTGATACAAAGTATCATTATCAATTAAGTATTGATAAAAATGATGAAGACGAATATATCTATGGTAAGAATGATTTATTTTCTGTGATTATTATTTTAAGACAAATGTTATCAGAGGAAGAATTTAGAAATTTAGTTTATGAAATAGGTTATGAGATTGACATATTAGATGGCAAAGTAAATGTATTACCATTAAATCAGTTACTTAATAAAATAAGTTTTCCAAATAATTGGCGAGATATTTTAGAAATACATTAGGAGGTAATATGATCAAAAAATATGGTGGATATGTATTGACAGTAATTCTTTCTATGATAGTCGGTATTACTGGTACATATTTTATTATGAAAAATAATATAAAAAATACAGAAGTTACAAAAACAATATCAGAAGTTAGTATTACAGAAGAAAATACTATTAAATCTTCTATAGATAAGATTTATAAAGCAACTGTATTGATAGAATCTTATCAAAGAGGTAAAGTTGCTGGAAGTGGTTCTGGGTTTATTTATAAGCAGGATGATAAGTATGGATATGTATTGACAAATAATCATGTAGTAGAATCTGCTACTAATGTTAAGGTAATTAATGCTGAAGGAGTAGAAGTAGATGCAGAAGTTTTAGGAACTGATGTCTATATGGATATAGCAGTTCTTCGTATTTCTAAAGATTCTATTTTACAGGTAGCAACGATTGGTGATAGTAGTAATTCTTCATTAGGGGATACTGTATTTACGGTAGGTTCCCCTGAAGGAAGAGAATTTATGGGGACAGTTACGAAAGGAATTTTATCTGGAAAAGATAGAGAAGTAGCTGTTAAATTATCTAATGGTAGTTATATAATGTCTGTTTTACAGACTGATGCAGCTATTAACCCAGGAAATAGTGGTGGCCCTCTTGTTAATATTAATGGAGAAGTAATTGGTATTAATTCTTTAAAATTAGTAGAAGCAGAAATTGAAGGTATGGGATTTTCATTACCGATTGAAGAAGTAATGCTTTATGTAGATAGATTAGAGGCTGGTCAAAAGATAGAAAGACCAACAATAGGATTAGAATTATTTGATGTGGCTAATACGTATATGCTTCAATATTATCAAATTAAATTGAGTGATGATATTAAAGAAGGAGTTTTAATCTATCGGGTTGTAGATAACTCTGCAGCTTCTAATGCAGGATTAAAATCTGGTGATGTTATAACAGCTGTTGATGGTACAAAAGTAAGTGATGTAACTCATTTTCGATATTTATTATATAAACATAGTATTGGTGACACTATTAAAATAACTTATATTAGAGATGGTAAAGAAAGTACTATGGATGTAAAACTTAATAAATAAAAGGATAACAAAGTAAAACTGTTATCCTTTTTTGATAAAATAAAGCATTTCTGTTATAATATGTTGTACATGGGAGGAATGTTTTTTGAAAGTATTAATGATAATTCCTGCTTATAATGAAGAAAAAAGTATTAAAAGTACCGTTAGTTCTTTAAAAAAAGCAAAGCTAAAAGGGGATACGCTTGATTATATTATTATAAATGATGGTTCTAAAGATTATACAAAAGAAGTATGTGAAAAAGAAAAACTAAATTATATAGATTTACCAGTCAATTTAGGAATAGGTGGCGCTGTTCAAACTGGTTACAAATATGCTTTAGAAAATAATTATGATATTGCTATTCAGTTTGATGGTGATGGGCAACATGATGCTTCATATATATCTAACCTAATAGAAGAGATAAAAAAAGGAAATAATATTGTAATTGGTTCTCGTTATGTTTCAGATTTGAGTGAATTTCGCTCAACAGCATTAAGACGTTTAGGAAGCAATCTATTATCTTTTTTGATTAAAATATGTACAGGAAAAAAAATATATGACCCTACTAGTGGTTTCCGTGCAGGAGATAAGGAAATTATTAAACTTTTTGCGAATGATTATCCAACAGATTATCCAGAACCTGATACTATTGTGACTGTTATAAAAAAGGGATATACAGTTTCTGAGATACCTGTTAAAATGCAAGAAAGAATTAGTGGAAAGAGTTCTTTAAGTAGTCCTATTAAAGCATCTTTTTATATGATAAAAGTAAGTATTGCTATTATTGTATCTGCATTATCTCATAGGAGGGGAAAATAAAATGCCTAATGAATTAATTATCTTTTTATTAGTAATATGTTGTTTTTTCTTATTTAATATATGGCGTTTAGTAAGTAAGAAAAAAATATTATTAAAACATGCTATTCTATGGAGTTTATTAACAATTGCTATTATGATAGCAACTTTAACAACTCATTTTTTAAAGAAGATTTCTGATTTTGTGGGAATTCAAGAAGTATCCAATATGATTTTCTTATTTGGTTTCTTAGTATTGTTAGTAATTTCTTTTATTTTAACAACAACTGTTTCCAAACAAAAAATGACTTTAGTTACTTTGACACAGGAGTTAGCGCTTACAAATAAAAGAATAAAGGAGATAGAAAATGATAAAACTTCTTCAAAAGTATAGTACTTTTTTGAAATATATTTTTTCAGCAGGTACTTCTTTTTTAATAGATTTAATTTTATTTAAACTATTTTCAGTACTTTTCAAAAGTAGTATTGGGGATTATGCTATTATTATAGGAACTGTATTGGCGCGTATTTTATCCTCATTTTATAATTATTTAATGAATCGTAATGCAGTATTTCAATCTGATAAAAAAGGAATGGACACAAAAACATTTGTAAAATATTATATATTAGTAGTCATTCAAATGCTTGTATCTTCTGGATTAGTATTTATTGGTTATCGATTATTAAAAATAGAAGAATTATTTGTTAAAATACCAGTAGATATTCTTTTATTTATGGTTAATTATTTTGTTCAGAAAAAATTTATTTTCAGTCAGGAATAGGTGAATAGTATGAAAAAGAATTGGTATCATATAAAATGTTTTTTACTAGCTATAGCGACTTCTTTTGGTTTGTTAGCAGAATTCAGTTTAAAGAAGGGTTATTTAACCCCTCGTCTTAATAATAGTAATTTTTCTTTTTTGATTTTAGGAATTTTTTTCTTTTGGTTTTATGAGCGCTTTTTAAAAGAAAAGAAAAAAAATCGTGTCTTTCAACTATTATCTTTATTATTTAGTTTCTTTTTAGTATTTGGTTATAGTTACGATGTAGTTGGAAATGCTTCTTTGGTGACTTCTAATTTTATGTTTATAAGTTTTTCTGTGATTAAATATGTTGCTTTTTACCAGATGTTTTCTACTACTTTACATATTCTATACCATTTTATTATTACCTATAATATAAAAGAAAAAGTAACAAAGTCAAAAATTAATGAGTTATTTCAGAAACATCCATTCTTATTTCCATTTTGTTTTATCATTATTTGCTACATTCCTTATTTGACTGCTTTTTCACCAGCTGTTATGTGCTACGACCCAGCTAATCAAATTAAAGAGGTCATGGGAATTCATACGCGCTATATGGATAGTGTTGTGCTGTTAGACCCAAATGTTACGATTACTAATTTTAACCCTATCATTCATACTTTATTAATTGGAGGATGCTTTAAATTAGGATATAATCTTGGTAGTGTAAATGCTGGCTTATTTTTATATACCATAATCCAAACTTGTATTTTAGTAAGTATTTTATCTTATTCTATTTTTTACATGAAAAAGGAAGGGGTATCAAATAAATTTCTTTGGTTAACTTTATTAATATATGCTTTAGTACCAGTATTTCCTTTTTATGCAGTTGCAACTGTAAAAGATACTATTTTTAGTGCTTTCATTTTACTTTACGTTATTAAGCTCTATGATGTTATTAAATATGATGGTACTAGAAAGAAATATATATTCCTTTTTATGACTGCGTTGATGGTAATATTATTTAGAAATAATGGATTTTACACTATCTTACTTAGTATGCCTTTTTTATTGATTGCTGAAAAAAAGAAAAGGAAACCAATTTGTATTGTTCTTTTATTATTAATAATATTTCATGTAGGATATGGAAAAATTTTATTGCCAAGCCTTAAAATTAGTAATACTAGTATAAGAGAAGTATTGTCTATTCCTTTTCAACAGACAGCTAGGGTAGTAAAGCTTCATAAAGATGAAATTCCTGAAGATGAAAAAGAGGTAATTGATTATTTACTTGATTTCGAAACTTTAGGTGAAAGATATCAATCTGATATTTCTGATCCTGTTAAGAACGAATATAATAAAGAAGCTACTAGTGAAGATTTGATGAATTATTTTAAAGTATGGTTTCAGCAGTTCTTGCGATATCCTGTTGATTATTTAGATGCGACAATTAGTAATGTTTACGGTTATTTTTATCCTAATACTTCTAAATGGTATATTTATACAGATTATAAAAATAAGTTAGAAGAGGAAGGATTTGATGATCATTTTATTATGCCTGATTGGGTAAGAAAACCACTGATTGATTATGGAGAAACATTCCCATATATTCCTATTGTTGGTAGTTTTGTTAATATTGGAATTGTTGTATGGATTTACTTTATTATGTTAGGGTTCTTACTGGTTAATAAAAAGGGTAAATATTTACCAGTATTACTTCCAGCACTATCTTTAATATTAGTTTGTGTAGCAAGCCCTGTTAATACTTATTTTAGATATGCACAACCATATGTTTTTGCTCTACCAGTTACGATGTTTTTGTTATATCAAATTCTTACTAAAGAAAATAAGAAGAAAAAAGAAGAAATATCAAAATAATATTTCTTCTTTTTGTATATATTTAAATAGGTGATTAGATGAGTAAATATGTAATTTTAAACCCCACTCATGGAGGTACAGATTCTGGAAAAACAAATGGTAATGTGAAGGAAAGTGATTATACTTTAAAAATTGCAAATGAAATTAGTAGATTATTAAATAATAGTGGCATTGCGAATAAATTACTTAGAACGGATAATCAAACTATTTCTAGAGAAGCTCGTATTCATGATATTGTAATGAATAGTCCCGATTCTAAAGACACTATTGTACTATCCATTGGAATGGATAGTGGTGATGCAGGAATAGAAATTGTTTATGCGTTAAGAAATACGGATAAATTAGCAGCTATGATGGCAAATAATTTAGAGAATACTGGTTATGCAGTTTCTAAATATTATGCGAGAAGATTACCAGGAAATACCAGTCAGGATTATTATGATATTTTAAGAGAAACGGGAAAAAGGGAGTCGCTTATTATTGATTATGGTAATTTAAGTGATGCTTCTTTTTTAGAAAATAATTGGAAGCAGTTAGCAGAAATTACAGCAAAAACAATTCAAAATTATTTAGGGGAGGTAGGAAACTTTTATACTGTTCAAAAGGGTGACAGTTTGTATAGTATTGCTACTAAATATGGTATTACTGTTAGCGATTTACAAAAAGTTAACAATCTTGGAACAAACTTTCTTTCAGTAGGCCAAAAGTTACTTATTCCAGAGATAACAGAAGAACCAGAGGAACCATCTGGGGATAATTTATATACTGTAAAGAGTGGGGATACCCTTTATAGTATTGCAGGAAAATATGGTATTACAGTAGATAGTTTAAAACAGTCAAATAACTTAACAAGTAATAATTTAAAAGTAGGACAAAAACTTATTATTCCAGAAAATAATTCTAATTCAAATAGTATTAATTATACAGTAAAATCAGGTGATACGTTGTATGGAATAGCTTCTAAATATGGGGTTAGTGTTGAAGAACTAAAAAGAGTAAATAATTTAACAAATAATTTATTACAAATTGGTCAAAAATTATTAATACCAAATGGTATTTCTGATATCCCATCTACTAGCAATCAAAAAACTTATACAGTACAAAAGGGAGATAATTTATATAGTATAGCAAATAGTTATGGGGTAACAGTAGATTCTATAAAAAATTTGAATGGATTAAAAAATAATCTACTTCAAATTAATCAAGTTTTAAAAATCCCATCAGAAAACAGTAGTTCTAATAATCAAGTATATATTGTAAAAAGAGGAGATAATCTTTACAATATTGCTCAGAAATATAATGTTAGTGTTGCATCTCTTATGAGTGCTAATAATTTATCAAGTACCTTATTAAACATAGGACAAAAGTTAATAATTCCTTAAATCAGAAAATATTTCTTGGTTGCTTTTTCTAAGTACATATATTATAATAAGCATTAGAATGTAGGTAGATAAAATGGAATTTATGATACTAACAGAAGAAGAATTTAGAAATTTTTCAGATACACATCCTCTTAAAAATTTTATTCAGACTCCTGAAATGGCTCATATACGAAAACAATTAGGATATGAATGTTGGTATATTGGAGTAAAAGAAAAAGAGGAAATAAAAGCTGCTACTATGATTGGTGCTAAAACGACTCGTTTTGGCAAAAAAGAATTTTATGCTCCTAGAGGCTTGTTAATTAATTATGAAGATAGTAAACTATTACAATTTTTTACAGATTCTATCAAAAAGTTTGTTAAGGAAAATGGTGGATATGTTTTTAGAATTGATCCTTATTATCTAACAAAAGAGAGGGATATTGATGGTAAGGAAGTAAGTAATGGTTTTAATCATTCACTTGGAATAGAAAATTTAAAGAAATTAGGATATAGAAAATGTAAAAATGTATATCAAATTTTTACGTATATGTTTTCTAAAGATTTAAATACTTCTAAAGAAGAAATTTATAAAAGTTTTCATTCTTTGCCAAAACGCATGATTAAAAAGGCCGAAGAAAGTAAGATTATCATAAGGGAAGCTACTTTTGAAGAATTAGAGAAAGTTCAAAAATTAATTGATGAAACAGGTGAAAGAAAGAATTTTCATTCTCGTAATTTAGACTATTATCAATTGCTATATCAAAATTTTTATCCTAGGAATGAAGTAAAGTTTATGCTAGGAGAAATTGATGTTAATTTATACAAAAGTATTAAAAAAGATAAAATTCAAGTCTTAGAAAAAGAATTAGAAAATATGAAGACAGATAAGAAAAAAGAAGAATGCAATAATAAAATAGAAAAAGAGAAAAAAGACTTAGAAGAAGTTTCTAAGTTAGATGTAGATTCTAATGGTAAATTTTTATTATCTGCTGGGGTTTTCTTACTATATGGTGAAGAACTTGTATACCTATTTGGTGGTAATAAAAAGCAATTTATGCATTATGGGAGTTCCTATAAGATGCAGTGGGAAATGATGCAATATGGGTTAGAGCATGGATTTAAAAAATATAATTTTTATGGTATTCCAGGAATGCCTTCTAAAGAAGATGGTGTCTATAATTTCAAACGTGGTTTTGATGGATACATTGAGGAACTAATTGGAGATTATGAATATCCTGTTTCATTCTATTATTATATTCATAAGCTTATTCATATTATAAAACGATAAAAGAGATCTTTAATGACCTCTTTTTATTTTGTTAATGATAGAAAGTGTATGATATACAAGTTTGTTAGTTGGAAGTATAAATTCTCCCATTAATTCTAATACATGTCCTCCAAAACTTCTTTTAAATAAGTAGATTCCATATTGTGGATCATTTTTATCTGGAGTATTACAAATTGCATAAAAATTATATCTTTGATAATTGTTTTCTACAGCATATTTAATCATTTCATAGTGAAGAGTATAGAATGGTTGATATTCTTTAAATTTGTCGTAGCTTCCTCCTACTAAAGAAGCAACTTCATTTTCATATAGAATAAAAATAATTCCCCCTAAAGTAACTCTATTTCCATATTCTTTTTCTAATAAATTTAATTCTTCTTCTTTTTTGATTAAACGATTTAAAGTATCTTCTTCCTCTTTTTCTTGTACTTTTGCTTTTTTCTCATTACATTTTCCAATTTTTCTATTTTCCTCTCTTTTCATTCTTGTATTAGCAATTTCCATTCTTTCATTTTCTATATTTTGTTTTGCTAAAGAGATATCTAATTCAGCAAATAGAAGAGATATCATGTTATCTTTTTCATAGCAATCAAACATATTTTTATAGAACTCTTCGCCACGGTTAAGAAAGTGTCTTCTTTCACTAGTATGTTCCATAATGTCTTCAAAAAGAGGGAGATCTTCTTTCGTTCCTTTTCGAATCACAATTCCCATTTTTTCATTTTTTCTAATCATTTGTCTTGTTTTGGGGTCCATCTGCATCATTAAATTATCCATAGAATCATTTAAATCGATGACGTACATAATTTTAGCTTGAATTGTATTTTCGACAACTTCTTTAAAACCTAATTTTTTTAAAGTATCTTTTAAATAAGAATAATCAAATTCTCCCGTTGCTTTAAAGTCCTTATCTCTAGAAATGATTTCTAAATAAGGATCGATTCTAAGAATGTAACCTCCGCTTTTTTTAACATATTTTTTTAAGTTGTTAATAAAGAAGGTAAGCGTTTCTGTATCTTCAAAATCTACCAGTGGTCCTCTTATAGCATAAAATTCTTTCTTGAAGTGGCGTTTTTTAGAGATTAGAAGAGTTGCTGCAATAATGTTATTATCTTTTTTTATTCCAACATAACTACTATCCCAACCACTTCTTTTTCGAAGTTCAGCAACATTTGTGCTTTGCATAAAACATTTATTTTGAAAATTTCTTGAAAACGTACTAAATTCTTCTTCTGTGAGTGTAACAAATTCCATTTTATCTACCTACATTTCTGTAAATATTATAGTATATCTATGGGGAAAAAGCAATGAAAGAGAATTTTCCTTTCTAGTTATAAAGTAAAAATTATAGAACAGTATAAATAATGTATAGAAATATCCAAAAAAGATTGATTTGAAATGGTAACTATAATATAATATACTAATTAAATTAAATGGAAATTTGCTTTCATAGAAATAGTAATAATGAAATCAAATAGATATGGGGGGATTTGATGGAAATTAGGGAGATGGAAAAATACTTTTCTTTTGATGTATTAAGAAGAGGGTATGACTATTATAAAAAAGGAAAAGTAAAAGAATTAAAAAAAGCAAAAAATAAATGTATCGCTAAAGTAAGTGGAACAACAAACTATAAAGTAAGTGTTGACTTAACAGAAAATCCTTATTCTATGAAATGCACTTGTCACTACTCGTTAGAGGATAATTGTAAACATATGGCAGCAGTTTTATATAGTTTAAAGAATGATACCCTATTGTTAGAATCTAAGGAAGTAAAAATTAATGTAGAAGAAATAAAGGATTATGCTTCTTTTGAAAAAATATTTAAACGAGAATACTATAAATTATTTCATAACAGGACATATATTCAAGAAAATGAACTAGAAGATTATGTTCAATTGATTACTGCTTTTACTAATGAAGTAAAAAAACAAGTAGGGACTAATAATGAACTTGCTTATGAAGTGTTTGAATATTTACTAATTAATATTGACGGTTTAGATGTATATGATGAATATGGTGAAAAAAAGAACTTATTTGATTTTTTGCTTGGTTCTTTTCATGGTTTATTGGAGGATGCTAGAATATTTGTTAGATTTTTAGCATTTATATTAACAATTTATACAATGGATGTAGAAGAATTTTATTTTGAGCATAAAGAATATATATTAGATTTATTATACCATTCTATTGAGAGTAAATGGCAAACTGAAGAGTTTTTTAATTTATTGAAAAAATTAGATAATGATAAATACATATATGAATATGAGAAGAATGATTTCAAAGTCAAAGAAATTTATCTTTTGTATCATTTTGTAGATAAAGAAGAAGCTCTTGCCTTAGCGCAAAATAATTTACAAATTAAAGAAGTATGCGAATTTCTATTAGATGTTTATAAAGAAGACATTAAAGAACAAGTTTCACTTTTAAAGAAAATGATTCAAGTTAATAAAGGTTATTCTAGTGATAAATATTATCAAAAATTAGTAACTATCTATGAGAAAAATTATCCAGATGAATATTTAGATTTATTAAGAGAATATTTTACTATTCATGGAACAATGGAAATTTATTTAAAAATTAAGAAGTGTTATAGCGGAAAAGAGTGGCATAAAGTAAGGAAAGAATATTTATCTCTTGTTAAAGGTAATAAATTATATCGAGATATCTGTGTAGAGGAAGGCTTTTATTATAATTTAATAGATTCTTTAAAAAGTGCTTGGATTGAAACTATAAATGAATATTTACCAATTTTAATTGCTAATAAGCCAAAAGAAATATTAAATTTATATAAAGAAAAGTTAATAGAGGAATTAGACACTTCTTCTTGTCGTCAACATTATCAAAAAATGTTAAATAATTTTAGGAATATGTTACAAATACCAAATGGAAAAGAAGAACTTTTAGAAATTATTGATTATGCTAAAGAGAATTATAAAAATAGAAATGCTTTACAAGAAGAATTAGATTTTTTTGTAGAAACTTATATGTAAAAGAAAAAATACCAATGAATGGTATTTTTTTGTGATAGAACAGGATAATGTAAATTAAGATTATGTTAATACTTTTACTTTTGGAGTATATCTTTGGAAATGTATCTTTGGGCCAATAAATGGATATAGTTTGTATTGTCTATTCCTATTAGAGATATCAATTAAAGTTGTATTATTTAGCATAACTAATAATGTGTAGGAAGATGGATTTAGTTGACGATTTAACGTCACTCTACAAATAATATAGTTAGTTTGTGGATTATCAAAGCATTGTTTCATAGTTCCATATTCATTTTCACTTATTTCGAAAGAATCTTCATCACTATCCATTCTAGTTGTTGTTTTCACCTCTACTAAATTTTCATGATTATTAATATCTCGATAATAAATATCATATCCTAGTCCGTTTTTAATATCTCGCGCAGCTAATAATTTATAAGGTTGATTACTAATTAAGCTGAATGTATATAGTTCTCCAATATTACCAATACGCTTATGCATAAATCCTGATCTTGCTTCATCTTGCCCCATTACACCAATGGAATTAGCAAAATCTTGCAGTTCTTGAAAATAGTATCCTTTCGATGCTTTATAGTAAAGATTTTGTTCTTCTTCTATAGTTCCATATTTATCAATGGATCCTTTTAGAAGGCTAGGATTTGTTTTAGCAAATTCTAGAACTTGTTGAATATGTGGATGCGCTAGCAGTTCTTTTCTATGCTCTTCTAATACTTCTTGAAATCCAAGATAAAAGTGTGGGAATGAGGTAAGAGATAGTGTCTCAAATAAAAATGTAGGATAGTTTAGATGAGTAGTAGAAGGAAGGTTTCTATATATTTGGATTTGTCTAAAGAATGGTTCTTGTATATTAAATGCCTTTATTAATTCTTCACTAAAAAATAGCTCTAGATAGCAATTTAAAAATTCATCTATAAAATCGTTTGTTAACTTACTTTTAGAATTTTTTATCATGTAGATTTTTAACCTTTGCATTTTGTCAATTAGGATATTGCATTCTTGAGAAGACATATTTTCCACTCTCATTTCTCTTAATACTTCTCTTCCTAATTGTATAAACTCTATATCACTCATAAATTTTCTCCTTTGTTGATGGGATATGATAGCATAAATTTGACGAGTAGTAAAATTTTAAATGTATATTTTAGAAAATAAGTGTTTTTACACATTTATAGATATTTGTCATACACTATGGTGAGGTGAATTTATGTCTGAACTTAATATAGAAGGGATTGTCATTGATAGTGGTCACGGTGGAGAAGATCCTGGTGCTTTAGGCAATGGAATAGTAGAGAAGGATTATACTTTAAAGATTAGCCAATATATGTATGATAGATTTAAGGAATTAGGAATTCCTGTGAAAATGACAAGAACTACAGATGAAACTGTAAATCCGAGTGAGAGAACAAAAAGGGTACTTGATTCTTTTGGTAACAAGGATGATGTTATTGTGATTAGTAATCACTTGAATGCAGGAGGTGGCGACGGTGCGGAAGTAATCTACGCCCTTCGTAACAACCCAACTCTATCAAACTTAGTTTTAACAGAACTAGGCAAGCAAGGGCAAAATATTAGAAAAGCTTACCAACGTAGATTGACATCCAATCCATCAAAAGATTACTATTTTATGCATAGAAATACAGGCGATACAGAAAGTATCATAGTAGAATATGGATTTTTGGATAGTAAAAAAGATGATGTATCTCAAATAAAAAATAACTGGAAAAACTATGCCGAAGCAGTAGTGCAGGCAGTATTGCAATATATAGGATATACTGGTGGAACTACTCCTAAAGAGGATGTCTATATTGTAAAAAAAGGAGATACTCTCTATGGAATTTCTAAAAGATTTGGTATTCCTATTTTAGAAATAAAACAGATAAATCATTTAGTAACGGATACTTTATCTATTGGTCAAGAATTATATTTGACTACGAATAGTACTCCTATAGAAGGAGATACCTATACAGTAAAAGCAGGGGACACTTTATATGGTATAGCTTCTAAATATAATATGACAGTAGATGATTTAAAGGCATTAAATGGCCTTTCTAGCAATCTTTTATCTATAGGACAGGTATTATTAGTAAGTGATAAGAATAGCACTCCTACAGGCGAATATATCGTTAAAAAGGGAGATACTTTATATAGTATTGCTGAGCAATTGGGAACAACAGTGGATGAATTAAAAAGGTTAAATAATTTAACAAGCAATATTTTATCTATTGGCCAAGTATTACTTACAAATAGTAGTGGTATTACAGGCGAGGTGGTAGAAAATACGTATACAGTAAAAGCAGGAGATACATTGTATAGCATTGCCAAAAAATATGGAATATCTGTAGATACACTAAAACAAATGAATAGTCTAACAAATAACTTGTTATCTATCGGTCAAGTATTAATTGTGCCATAAAAAAATATTCTGATTACTCAGAATATTTTTTAAATTCCTAACATTAATGGGAATATAACAAGAACTGCAATAATTAAAACTGCGAAGAATATAATAAGGAACATTAGATTTTGTCTTCCTTCTTGTTTTTCTTTTTGGGTTTCATTTACAACAGATTGAATTAAAGGTTCTTCTACTTTTGGTTTTAATTCATCTGGTAAATCATCTTCTAATGCGCTAGTATCAAAAGTAGGAACTACATTTTTTACAACTGGTTCAGGAGTAACTTCTACTTTTTGCTCTTCTAATACAATGGGA
Organism: uncultured Bacilli bacterium; assembly: GCA_910584165.1. Taxonomy (GTDB): domain Bacteria; phylum Bacillota_I; class Bacilli_A; order RF39; family UBA660; genus UBA5578. The sequence continues at coordinate 323,587 of CAJTZU010000002.1, forward strand.
GTTTCCTCTATTGTAGGAGTTTGTGTTTCTGTTGCTTCTTGTTGAGTTTCTGCCGGTTTTTCATTTCCACCATATAATTGATTGTAGTCGAAAGTAATATCTTCTGCATCGCCTTCTGGCATATTTAAATCTTTATTTTCTTCCATAATTTTTCCCTCTTTTCTATGGTAATATTGTTTTGGCATAAGTACTTAAGAATATAAATCCTAAGAATACACCAGTAATAAATGCTAAAATAAGAGCATTTGAAAATCCTGTCTGTTTTAGCATTTGTAATGTACGTACTTTTGGTTTCTCTGTTTTTTCCATTTCTTGTTGTGTAGGCTGAATGGTTTCTGTACTAAATACTCCCATACCATAATCTCTTTCTTCGATAGTACTAATATTTCCACTTTGCATAATTAATCCATTTGTTACATCTACTTGTGTAGGAATGTCCATTTTTTCTTGATAATTTTTTGCTACATGAAGATTTCTTTTTTCAGGTTCTGATAAGCTACTAGTAGGGATAGAAGATATATCGACAAATCCAACTTCAGGTTTAATTTCTTCTTGCATATAATCCATCATAGCATCAATATTTTTATCGCCACCTATTTGGAATTGTTTATGTCCATCCTGAAGTTCTGTAAGCTGTTTTTCCATATCCTTTTGATTGTAGGAATTATCTAATACCATAGTTCCTTCCTCTGATTGATAAGTTGTCAACTCTTTTCCATTGGCATGAATAGTCTGAACATTTTCCATGTCAATTTTTTTTCTATCAGCCAGTTCTTGTTTTAACGTTTCTAGAATTTCTTGATATTCTTGCTCTGTAATTTGATAACCCCATACTTTTCTAAGAGTATTATTTAATTTTGTATGGCTTTGAAAAGTTTCTAGGTTAGGGTTGTCAGAAAGAAATTCTTCTAAGTCAGTATAGATTCCACTAGAAATAAATTGTTCAATTTTATTTTTTACTGTTTTAAGAGCTAAATTTTTACCATTTCCTCTAAAGCTTGTCAACAAATCATTCTTCATATACTTTCCCCTATCTTTACTTCTATAAATTATTATAACATAAAATCTAGAAAATGGAAAAAACATTTCAACAATTTATTGACATAAAAATAATTATTTTATAATAATATTACTTTTAATACATAAAATGTATAAATGTTGGTTTTTTAAAATAAAAATTCATGTTATAATAAAAAAGGTGGTAGTATGAAAGAAAAAACAATAGAAATTGTGAAAAAATATGCCTATCCTTTTACCATTTCTTTGATAGTTATAGCTTATCAAGCAATAATTTATTTTTTAGCAAAATTCACGCCCTTTCAAGAGCATATTATTGGAAGTACGCTAGATAGTAAAATACCATTTATTCCTATTTTTATAATTCCTTATGTTCTTTGGTATTTATTTTTAGTAGTAGTACCTTGTGTATTGTATTCACAAGATAAAAAAACTTTTTATCAGTATATTACTACTAATATTCTAGTGGATACAGTAGCAACCATTATTTTTATTTTTTATCCAACTCTTTTAATAAGGCCAGAAATAGCCGTTGATAGTGTTTCTACTTGGATAGTGAATCTTATTTATTGGGGGGATACTCCTGCTTTAAATTGTTTTCCAAGTGTTCATTGCGCTAATTGCTTTGTAGCAATATTTATAATGGCAAAAAGTAATAAAATCAGAAATAAAGGCAGATTCTTTACAATCTTATTTGGTATTTTAATTATCTTTTCTACGTTATTTGTGAAACAACATGCAGTGATTGATGTAGTAGGCGCTCTTTTTTTAGCAACTTTTATAGTATTTGTAGTAAAAGAGTTCCATTTAGAAACATTTTTAGAAAAAAGATTAGAAAAAAAATGTTAGAATGATTTCTAACATTTTTTATATTCTACTAATTTTTTCGATAATTGGTTGATTTTCTTTTGTAACAGTTCCATTATCATCTATTACTTTTGTGTTTTTACAAATAGCATCTACTACTTCCATGCCAGAAGTTACATGACCAAATCCTGCATATTGTCCATCTAAAAAAGTACTATCTTTATGAACAATAAAGAACTGAGAGCTGGCACTATCCATCATTTGAGATCTTGCCATAGAGATGACACCTCGTACATGAGAAATAGTATTATTTATACCATTCGCTTTAAACTCTCCTTTGATTTTGTTAGAACTACCTCCAGTACCTGTGCCAAGAGGATCTCCTCCTTGAATCATGAATCCATCAATAATTCTATGAAATGTTAATCCATCATAGAAGTGACTATCTACAAGGGATAAGAAATTTTCAACTGTAATGGGAGCTTGAGTAGAATCTAATTCTATTTCAATAGAACCGTAATTTTTAACAATTATTTGTATTTTTTCCATAAACATATCCTTTCTAATTTATTGTATCTATTATAACATATAGTATATTATATTTAAAGAGCAGAAAAAAAGCCTATCTATGATAGGCTGTAAATTATTTTCTATTGAGTGCACAAACATTTTCCACATGATACGTGTTTGGAAACATATCAAAAGGAGTTATTTCAAGAATATCATATTGTTCTTTTAAAATATTTAAATCTCTTACTAAAGTCATAGGGTCACAAGAAACATAGACAATCTTTTTGGGTTTCAATTTTAAAATGATATCGATGGTTTCTTTATTTAAGCCTGAGCGTGGTGGATCAATAATGATGCTTGTAGGTTTAAGATTTAGCTTTTTTGTTTCTTTTCCAGCATCTCCACAAATAAATTCAATATTTGTAATATTATTAAGAGTAGCATTTTCTTTAGCGTTTTTTATAGCTTCTTCATTTTTTTCAATACCAATTACTTTTTTAACATTTCTACTAATAAATATTCCAATAGTTCCTGTTCCGCAATATAAGTCTAAAACAATATCTTCTTTTGTAGGTGTTAGATATTCTTTTACTTTATTATATAGAAGAGGGGTAACTGAGTCATTGATTTGAAAAAAAGATGGTAGAGAAACTAAAAATTGAAAATCCACAATAGTGTGTATAACTTTTTTGTGATTTTTATAAATAACTTCGTTTTGATTACTTCTTACGACTACTTGCTCTTGATTAGTTGGAAGTACTGGTATCATTTCGTTTATTTTTTCATCTAATAATAGACATTTATCAATTTTAATAAAATGATTACTTTCTTCTTCGAAAAAACCAAGAGTATTATTCTTTGTTTGAAAGGTTACTTTGTTACGATAGTGAAATTTTTTAGGACTAGGAACAATGGGCTGTAATAGTACGTTTTGTAATTGATACCTTTCTAGTATATTTTTCATTTTCATTTGTTTATATCTTAATTGGTCTTCATAAGAAAGGTGTAGTAATTGACATCCACCACATTTAGGGTAGTAAGGACATATATTTTCAACACGTTTTTTACTTTTTTTCTGAAAATGAATTACTCTTCCTTCCATAAACTTCTTTTTATCTTTAGTAATTTCAATGTCGACAATTTCTTCAGGTAAGGTATTAGGGATAAAAGTAATTTTATTATTGATACGAGCTATTCCTCTGCCTTGATGGTCTAAATCTGTTATGATGATATTTTCCATACTATCGCCTCAAAAGTATTATAGCATACTTATGAATTTGTTCCTATTAATTTAAAAAAATTATAAGTGATAGAACTAATTTTTTCATTACCAATCATAATTTCATTTTTTAATTTTTTCTCTATTAGCTTTAGATTCGTTTCCTTTTTTCCAAAGCATTCGAAGTAAAGATAATCTAATTCTTCTTTTTCAATATGTGATAAATGATTTAATAAATATTTGGTTCTTTCTATTTCATTTCTAGTTGATAATACTATTTTCTTTTTTTCTAATTCCGTTAATTCGAGATTTAAAAAATCGATTTTATGGATACTTTTTAAAATGGTATTTTCTTCTTCTAGCAATAGAAAAGATTTTTTTATAATCTTGCCATCATTTTGAAATTGAACGGCAAGAATATCTTTATTATTGGTAAATAAAACAGCTGACATTTTTTTCTTTTTCTTAAATATTTCTGCTTTATTTTTTATTAATTCTAAAGATTGATTATCAATTTTATTATCATTTATGATAATTTTCCCAAAATTTTCTTCTGTTATTTCAAAGATTGGTATTTTTTTTACATGCATGATTTTATCCTTTTTATTCCATTCATAAAAATCATAGCAAATATTTTGAAAATTTACATATATATCATATACAAATGTCATTTTTTCCCTCCTAATAAAAGATAAACGACTAGAAGCAATATTCCTATTGGAAGACACCAACAGAAAATATCCTTACTAATAAAATGGATATATTGTTTAAAAGTATACCCAACAACTAATAAATTGAAAAGAGATAGTATAGTAGTAATTCCAATTAAAATAAAAATCATAGAGAAGAAAATAATAAAAAGTTTTAGCATCTCTTTCTACCTCATTTCTTGATAGAAATTTTATTAGGTTTTAGATGAAGCAATAGAAATCATCTAATTTATTTTATTAAAGAAGTAGTCTTTTTATTTATTAATTTTCTAAAATAAGATATAATGTATTAGGTGATATTATGGATTTTATAGAGATGCTGAAATATATATTTTTAGGTTTTGTTCAAGGTTTTACTGAAACAATACCAGTTTCTTCAAGTGGTCATTTAATGATTTTTAAAGAATTGATATCTTTAGATATCGATTTTGATACATTGGCAATTGTTACTAACTTTGGTAGTTTACTTGCTATTATATTTTTATTTAGAAAAGATATTTTTAGTTTAATAAAAAGCTTTTTTAGTTATTTATCTACTAAAAAGGATGAGTATAAAAGTGAATATCAATATTGTTGGCTTATTGTATTAGGATGTATCCCAGCTGGATTGATGGGGCTAGTAGTTAGTAAATTAGAATTATTTGCTAAAATAGAAGATAATATTAAAATAGTTGGGATTTCTTTATTAATTACTGCTTTTCTATTATTTTTAATTAGAAATTTTAAGGGCCATAAGGATGATTCTTCCATTACCGCAAAAAATGCTTTCGTTGTTGGCATTTTTCAAATATTAGGTTTATTTCCAGGAATCAGTAGAAGTGGTTCTACCATTGTTGGAGGAATGACTCAGCAAATGAAAAGAGATACAGCTTTTAAATATTCTTTTATGTTATATATTCCTATGAGTATCGCTGCGATGCTATTAGAAATAGGGGATATCTTAGAAGCTTCTATTAGTATAGTTACATGGATTTATTATGGTATTGCTATGACGGTTGCAGCAATTGTTACCTTCTTGGTAACGAAATGGTTTAGAAAGATTGTTAATAATGGAAAACTTATTTATTTTACAATTTATTGTTCTATTGTTGGTTTATTAGTAATTTTATTCTTATAAAAAAACTCGATTTATATCGAGTTTTTTTAATCTTCTTTATCTTCATTATCATTTGAGTTAGTATTTGTATCCTCATTGTTATTGGAATTTGTGTTTGAATTTGAATTGCTGTTAGAGTTTGAATTAGAATCAGTGTTAGAATTTGTGTTTGATGTTTTTTTATCTTCCACTTTTACTTTACAAGTGGCTGAATATTTACCATCCTCCGTAGTTACTGAAAATGTAGCAAAATCTTTTCCAGTGTCTTTTAAAGCTTTAATAGTTATAGCTGCATCAGAACTTTCAACAATACTTATTGTTCCTTGTGAAATTTTATTGTTCCAAACAAGAGTTGGATTAGTGGCATTTGGTGGAATAATTGTTGCTTTTATGGTTTTAACTTCTCCCACTTTTAGTGTAAGCTCTGAACAGTTTAAGCTTATTCCTGTAATAGGAATATTACTTGGTTTTTCCTCTTTTTTAGTAACTTTAATTGTGATAGATGCTTTTTTATTACCATCTTTAGAAGTTGCTGTAATAATAGCAGTTCCTTCTGCTAAAGCTTTAATATTCCCATTATTTACAGTTGCAACTTTTGCATTACTTGTTGACCAAACAATTGCTTTGTTAGTAGCTGTTGTAGGGAATACCGTTGCTTTAACGGTAATGGACTCCCCAACTTTTAAATTAGCATTTGCAGTATCTAGTGTGACTCTTGAAACGGCAATTTTTTGTGAATGAGAATTTGAATTTGTTGGCTTATTGCTAGTAGAGTTACTAGCAGATGGTTTTGCTTTTTTCTCTTCTTTTACAACAATTTCTATTTCTGCTCCTAGTGAGCCATTTTTATCAAAGGCGGCAACTGTAGTAGTCCCTGGATTAATTGCTTTGATGTGACCATTTTGATCTACTTCAACAATGTTTTCATCTCCACTAATCCAGTCAAGGCTTACAATAATTGTTTCATCTTCATTAATAATAGGAGAAAGAGTCATTTCACTATTTACAGTTAAAGATATTTTAGAATATTCAAAACGGATACTATTTACAATAATATCAATAATAGTAACATTCAATTTTTTTTCTTTTCGTGCTTTTTTTGACTTAACAGTAATGGTAGTGTTTCCTATCCCTTCTGCCTTTATGATGCCATTTTCATCAACAGTAGCAATATCGGGATTATTAGATTTCCATTCATAGTCACTATTTTCTTGTATTCTAGTATCAGCAACAATTTCTGCTTGATAAGTAGATCTGAGCGCTAAAGTAATTTCTTCTCTAACAAGGTCAAAATTACTTTTTCTTTGAATCAAGAAAGTAACTAAGAATAAAGTAAAAACAGCAATGAAAAAGTAAAATCCATATATTGATAGTTTTTCAATCTCTTTTTTACGTCTAAATTCCTCTCCTTTATCCTCATCAATTTTAATAATTTGATCTCCAGATTCACTTTCTCTTTTTTCAAAAATCTTGGAAAATTCAACACGTTCTTCTTGAGGTAGTTGTGGTACCTCATTTTGTGTTCTAATTGTATTATAAAAGTCAAATTGTAAAGGTGTCTCTTGATTAGAAAAATTATGTTGAACAGGAGTAGAATTATTATTTTGATTATTTGTTTCACTCTCTTCAAAATTATAACTAAAGTAATCAATAGCAGTTTGCTTATTTGCGCTATCTGGATTAGATTCTTTCTTATTCGCAGATTCTATATTTGATTGGTTAGCATCTAATATAAAAGTGTCTTCTAAAGGCATTTGCTCATCAATTGTATTGTGAAATTCAATTGGCGGTTCTGTTTTTTCTTCTTCAATATTCTCTTCTTTACTCGCCATTTCTCTAGTGCGTTTCCATTTTTCAAAGATAGGGTCAATAATGGTATTAGCGCTTTCTTTATTTTCTACAAAAACATCTTCTACTTTTTCTTCATGAGTGTTTGGAAGTTCATTATCTAGTGTCTCTGCTTCATCCATTTCTTCTTGTTTTAAAGAATCTTCACTATTTTCTACCCAAATATCAGTATTTTTTTCCTCATTAGTAGGAATCTCTTCCTTTATTTCTTCATTTACAAAGATATCATTTTCATCAATATCAGAAATTGTGATATGTGGTAATTGCGCTTGTAAATTTAAGATTCCATCGCTAGGTGGTTCTTCCATCCATACATCTTTTGGTTCCTCATTATTAGTTTCTTGTTCTACAACTTCAAATGTTTGTTTTCCGTTACTGTCAGCAGAAATATTTTCTTGACTTTCGGTAGAGATGAAATCTTTTGTAGTCTCATTTTCAACGGGTCCTTCCTTATTTTGTAGTCCTTTTGTTAGAAAAGTATCGCCATCTTCAGGAATAATTTCTTCTTTCTTAGAATCTTGGGAATTTATAAAAAGGTTATCAAATATGGTAGAACTAATCATATTGTTATTGTTACTACTGTTCTCATTTTCATATTTTTTTTCTTCCATACAAATCCACCTACTATTCCTCTATAATAATTTCATTGTACGATAAAATGCTATAAAAAGCAATAATTCTTTTTCTAATTTTTCCTTTTGAATAAATAAAGTTTCATTTACATACAATAAAAATAGTAAAGGAGATTTTATGAAAAAAGTAGCATATTCAGCATTTTATTTATTTTTTCCATTGGTGGTTGGCTCTCTTGTAGGTTTTTTCATTTCTAAAAGTATAGATTATTCCATTTTACAAAAACCACCATTTGCACCTCCTGCTATTATCTTTCCAATTATTTGGACTTTAATCTATCTTTTTATGGGAATTTCTTATTATCTATTAACCAAAAAAATAGATTACAGACCTATAGAAAAAATTGTTTATTATGCACAGTTAGTTGTGAATTTACTTTGGCCAATTTTTTTCTTTACATTGAAATGGAGATTATTTTCTATTTTGTGGATTTTTTTGCTTCTTTATTTAGTAGTATCTATGATTCGTACTTTTTATATGAATTCAAAAGTTTCCGCTTATCTTAATTTGCCATATTTATTGTGGATTGTGTTTGCGACCTATTTAACAATTGGAATTTATTTATTAAATTAAAACCACTAATTTTTAGTTAGTGGTTTTTACTTGATAAGTTTCTTTTGTAAACAGTAAGGAATTACTTCATTAGAAAGTGTATTAGAAAGTGGAGCATCTTCTTCGCTTGTGCTATACCACAAAAAAGATTCAATTTCCTCAGAAGTAGTAAGAACCCCTTCTAAAGAACCTTCATATTGAAATACATAAAAGTGAATTGGTGTTTTTCCATCACTAGTTGCGATTTCGTCAAACTCCATTACTAATTTAAATTTTTCAACATCAAATTGTGCATTTTCTCCTAATTCTTCATGACATTCTCGAATGGCTGCTTGGAGCGGCGTTTCTCCATTTTCTACACCACCACCAATCATTTGATAAGTTTGTCTTTTTCTTGGTTTATCAATTAATAGTTTTTGCTCTTTAAAGAACATAGTTCCTACGACTTGTATCATAAAATCTCCTTTAATATAAAAAAGCTAGATTGTTCTCTAGTTATATACATAGATGGTGCCTGTGGTGGGACTCGGACCCACACGTTGTCGCCAACACTGGATTTTGAGTCCAGCGCGTCTACCAATTCCACCACACAGGCATAAGTAAATTATAGCATAAGTTTTAAAAAAATGGAATAAATTCTTCGTAATTGAAATTATTTAGTTTTTTAGGATTCTATAGTATAATGAATTTATGAGGATAGTGATATTAGATGAAGAAATTTTGGAAGAAATATAAGTGGTACATATTAGCTTTTCTAATACCACTTGCTATTTATACTTTATTTTTTGTTTGGAAAGGTTGTTTCTCTGATAAAAATATTTTAAATGCTGATATGAGATATCAATATCAAAACTTATTTCAATATTTACACGATTTATTACACGGAGAGGCAACTTTTCCTTATTCTTTTTCAAAAGGATTAGGGGGAGGAATGTATGGAACTTTCTTCTACTATTTGGCAAGCCCATTTCATCTTTTAGTTTATTTTTTTGATGACATTCCACTTTTTCTAAATCTTTTAGTTATATTTAAATTATCTTTATCAGGACTCACCATGTATACTTTTTTAAACAGTAAAATGGATAAGGAACAATCTTCTTTACTTATTTTTTCAGTGGCGTATGCTTTGATGGGGTATAGTATTAATTATTATGTAAATATCATGTGGCTAGATGGTATTTTATTAGCGCCTATTTTACTAATGGGTATAGATAAAATTTTAAACAAGAAGAAAGATTTCCTTTATACTGTTATTTTATTTTATGTTATTTTTTCTAATTATTATATTGGCTATATTTTAACTGTTTTTTCTATCATTTATTTTGGCTACTCTTATTATCTTAAATATGAAAATAATTGGAAGAAAGAAAGAAAATTAATTTTTCACTTTTTTTTCATTACCTTTTTAGTGGGCTTTATGACATCTTTCATTTTAATTCCAAGTGGCTTAGAATTATTAAGTACCATACGAATATCTCTAGAAGAGAATAAAAGAATTATGAACTGGAATTTTTTAGATTTATTAGCTCCAAATTATGTTGGCTTTGGTAATTTAGTTAATCCTTTAAATTATCATGGATTTTGTATCTATAGTGGTACGATTATGATTCCATTATTAATTTGTTATTTCAGTAATAAGAAAATACCCAAAAGAGAAAAAAAAGCAACAATGATAGTTTATTTATTCTTTTTATTGCCAGTTATTATTCCTTTTTTTAATCGTTTCTGGCATTTATTTACTTATCCAATTGGCTTTAATTATCGATACAGCTTTTTAGTTACTCTATTTTCGATTTTGATTGCTGCTAAATCTTTGGAAAATTTACAAGTATCTAAAAAAGTTTTATTAGTTTATGGAATTCTTTTTTTCATTTTTTCTATTTCTCTTGGATATGCTTCTTGGGTGGTTCCAGATTATTATGTTTCTTCCAGTATTTCTAAAGTTATTGTCACAGTTTTATTTGTGATTCTAAATTTAATTTTACTATATAAGGGTAAGAAAAGTTTTCTTAAAGCTTTTTTAGTATTAGATTTGATAGTGAATTTATTTTGGATAGGTGCTAATTCTCCTATGCCTAATGATAGTGATTATTGGGGTGCGAAAGGAAAATTACGGGAGTTTAGTAGTTATTGTGAAGAAAATAAAAGATGCGAGACAAAGTTTGGATATACAATGAATGATTCTTTATTTGCAAATTATGCGGGTGTGAGTGTATTTCTTACTACGATGAATGGTAGAGCTACTTCTTTTTTAGCGCAGACTTCTAATTATTCCTATAAGAGAAATTTTTATGTTTATCATCCTGATATGATGTTGGATACTATATTAGGAGTTAGTAGAATAGAACTAAGATATTTATTAGAGGGATATGATTTAGTAGACAAATATAGTTTTGAAGGAGTAGAACTTTATTTACAAGAAAATCCTTATGCTTTAGAATTAGCGTATTTAGTTTCCCCCAATATCAAAAATTTTCATTCTACAAAAGAGGGCTTTTTCTATTTAGAAGAATTACTAAATGCAATGGATGATAAAAATGATGAATATATAATAAAGCTACCGGTTCAAAAAGTTAGTGATACTAAATATATTTTGAAAAAAGAGAACAAATATCCTTATTTATATATTTATGGAGATAGCTTTAATACTCTAAATGGAGAAATAATTCAGTCTTATTTAATGGTTGGCGATGATTATGGCGTTTTATATGATATTTATGGAGATACTTTAGAATTTGAATTTGAAGAAGAAGTAAATTCTTTTGAAATTTATACTATAGATGTTGAAAAAATAAAGGAGTTTAGTGCAACTAAAATTAATTTGGAAATAAAAGAAAACACTGGAAGTAAAATAGTAGGGGAAATAGAAGTACCTAATAGTGCTACTTTATTTACTAGTATTCCTTATGAAAAGGGGTGGACTGTTAAAGTAGATGGTAAAAAAGTAAAAAACTATGAAGTATTGGATACTTTTCTAGCAATAGATTTAGAAGAGGGATATCATATAATAACTTTTGAATATCATATTTATGGATTAAAAATAGGGATATTGATTAGTATAATTAGTTTTATTGGTCTTTGTTTTTACGAATATAAAAGAAAAAGAAGCACTATTCATTAGTGCTTTCTTCTTGGTATCTAGATTCAAATAGATTTCCCTCTGTTTTTTCTTTTTCTTCTACTTCTATTTTAGGAAGTTCGTCAATACCGCCAAGACCAAAGTAATCTAAGAAGGCATTAGTCACTCCATATTGTCTAGGTTTACCAGGTAAATCTGATTTTCCTACTTCTTGAATGAGATTCTTAATCATCAACTTTCTTAAGACATAGCTGCTATTAATTCCTCTAATTTCATCTATTTCCATTCTAGTAATTGGCTCATTATAAGCAATAATGGCAAGTGTTTCTAAAGCGGATTGACTTAAACTAGAATTTTCTTCTTCTTGTGTAATTTTTTGATAATATTTTCGATGTTCTTTTTTAGTAGTTAATTTAAAATGTTCTCCTAATAGTTCTAATTGAATACCCCGTTCTTCATTTTGATAATCTTGGTATAACTCTTTAATAGCTTTTTTTATTTCTTCACTAGGTATTTCTAAGATGTTACTTAATTCAGCAATGGTTAAACCATCGCTTCCCTTTAAAAATAATAATCCTTCAATGGCTGCTTTCATACTAATCCCTCTTTTCTTTGATAATAATGTTATCAAAGTTTTTTGTTTGCTCTATACTAATTTCTTGTTTTTTTGACATACTAAGAATGGCTAAAAAAGTTACAACGATATATTCTTTGGTAGGAATATCAAATAAGTCTTCGAAAGATACTTGTTTTTTTTCACGTAAGATATCTCTGATTTGTACACATCTTTTTCCAACAGAATATTCTTTATTTGCAATTTTAGTATTAAGTGGCTTTTTAAATTCTTTAGAATTCAAAAATTTTTGAAAAGCATCTAATAGATTTTCTAAAGAAATACCTAAATCTAGATCTTTTTCCTCGCGGTATTCTAGTAAATCGCTAGGCTCTTTGGTATATACCTCTTTTCTAATGTTTTCTAACTCTTTAAATGCCTTTGTACTTTCCTTATAATATTGATAATCCAATAGTCTTTGGATTAATTCTTCCCTTGGATCTTCTTCCTCTTCATTTTCCTCTTGTTGTGGTAAGAGGACTTTTGATTTCATTTCAACTAATTCAGCGGCCATGACTAAGTATTCACTGGCAATATCAAGATTTAGTTCCTCCATTTTTTCAATATATTCTAAGTATTGTTTAGTAATTTCAACAATAGAAATATCACAAATATTAATATCTGACTGTTTAATTAAATGAAGGAGTAAATCTAATGGTCCATCAAAAGATGGTAGTGTAAATGTATATTCCATAAATCCTCCATATCAATTATAAACATTATAATATTTTTAAAGATAAAACTCAAGTGTGAGAAAATTTTCGTTACTAAAAAAATTTATAAATATTCTTTAAAATATTTACTTTTTACAAAAAAACAGATAATATGATATTAGGTAAGATAGAGTATGTTGTGTATTAAGAAGGAGCAATAAAGCATGAATAAAAAAAGCAAAAAGAATATAATTATATCAAGTTTGATTTTGATCTTATTAGTTGGATTTAATGGGATAATGATAGTAAATGGAGATAACAATGCATCTAAGCCTTCTCCTTCTGGAAATATTACTGGTGGAACATGTACAGGAAATAATATAGGAGTACCAATGAAATCAGCGACATGGGCATATGGGGTTAGAATAGCTCTTGTAGATAAAAATGGAAATAAAAAAGGAATAGTAAGAGATATATGGGATAGAGGCCAAATTGATGGAGATCTCTATAATGCACCTGTTTTCACATATGGTGGTAGCTTTAATGCATTGTTAAAGCAACAAGTAGGAGATAATAAAAAAAGTATAGAGTTTGCTAGTGCAAATTTATGGGATTTTATTACAAAAGATAATGACTCTTTAGTTATGTGGACAAGTACAGTTGATACTTATTATCAAAACTTCGGTTCTTTGGGTACAAAATATCCTGGCAAAAAGTGGACAAGTTTGTTTTCTTTAATAAATGAAACGGATGCAAACTTCTTAAAATTAGCGACTGAAAAGCCTAATGATTTTAAATCTTTATTAACAGGATTTTTTAAAACTAGTGATATCAACTTATCAGAGGATTTTATACAAGTAGAACCATTGCTGATGAAAGTTATATGGAGATGTAAAAGTAAAAAATATGGAATACAGTATGGAACACTTTCGGAACTTTTTCATACAAATACAGTTTGTGTTTCTTCTGATGATTGTACTAGTGTAAATTGGGGTGGAGGCAAACACTTCTGGGGTGCTTATATATTGGCAGAAAAAACTTATGGATTAAAAACAGTTGGTATAAACATAAAGAGTGATGCTAAAGAAAATGAGATGCCTAAAGGGTTTAAAGGTGTCGGAAATGTCACACCAAGTTATAATACATTTATGGCTTCTTGGCAAAATGGTTATGCGGTAGCACATTTATGGTTAGGTAAGTATACATCTTCATCTGACTGTTATCAAGCATTAAAATATATTAATAAAACATACAGTCCAGAATCCGGGGAGTATAAAACTGCAATAGAACAAGTGGTGGCAGGAACTTTTGAATGGAAAGATGAAAATGGTAACCAAGTTAAAATAGATAAAGCATATAGTGATCCAAAAGAAAATTATTGGTTGCTTAATCAAAATTATTTAAAAAGAGAAAAAATGGGAAAGAAAGCATCATGTTTTGCAGCATATTTGCCATGTGATCAAGTAGTGGATGGGCATATAAATAAGTCTTGGTCAGGTCTTACAAAAGGAACAGATGATTATCATACGGCTATTGAGCAAGTAGTAGCAGGAACTTATATGTATTATGCAGAAGGGTGGCCAACTAAGGATGAAGATGGAAACATTGTAAAGGCATATGATTATTGGTTAATAGATGGGCCACAATCTACAACAGAATATCCAGGCTTATTAAAAGCAAATTATGGAAATGAATTCGCGTGGTGTGGGGAAGCAGAAAAGAAAAAATGTGATGAGGTAGTAAGTTATATTA
>CAJTZU010000003.1 GCA_910584165.1 uncultured Bacilli bacterium
CAGAGACAAAATTACAATTCGATGAAAATGGAGTAGTTATCTCAGATGGAGAAAGTACTCTTGAAAAACAAGAAGATAAAAAGACAGAGACAAAACTGCAATTCGATGAAAATGGTGTAACTATTTTAGATGATGCTGCAACGATAGATGTTTCTGATGTTGTAAAGCAAATTGAAGAAACTGTAAAAGAGTCAGAAAAAAATAAAAAAAGCGATTCTGAATCTTCTAAAAAAGAAAAAAGAGGCCTATTTCATTTTGGCAGAAAATAATAGTTTTTTATAAACTATTTTTTTAAATTATAGAAAGGGCATATTCAAATAAAGACGAATATGATATAATAAAATTGGTGATAGTATGAAAAAGAAAATAATATTTTTTATAGTAACTACATTGATATTAGGGACACTAACGTTTTTAATTATTAGAAATACAGAAAAAAAAGAAATAGAAAAAGAATATAATCCTGATGGAACAGAAGTGGTAGAAGCTAAAGTAGAAAGTATTGACTATGATAAGTACATGGAATTACGCTCTAAAGCTCATGATACAGAGTCCTATGCTATTCTTATTTGGAATAGTACGGAAGAAATTAGTATTAAATTTTTAGAAGAGGTTAAGAAAGCTTTCCAAAATCGAACTTCAGTTGTTTATACAATTGATTTAAAAGAAGTTAGTAAAGAAAACAATTCTAGAATTATTGATGATGTAAGTGGAATTATGAAATATAAAAATCCAACATTAATAGTACCAACAATATTAGTAATGACAAAAGGCGATATTGTTTATTCTAGAGCTGGATTTATGTACATGGAAGAATTAAGGGATCATTTAAATGCAAAAAGTGTAGAATAGAGGACGTATGAACATAGATATTATAAAAGGAATTACAAATGAATTACAAGTAAAACAAAATCAAGTAGAGGCAGTATTGAAATTATTAGAGGATGGGAATACCATCCCTTTTATTGCACGATATAGAAAAGAAGCAACAGGTGCTTTAACAGAGGAACAAATCAAATCAATAGAAGAGGTATATAGCTATCAAGTAAATCTATTAAAAAGAAAAGAGGATGTTATTCGTTTAATTGATGAAAAAGGATTGCTTACTGATGAGCTAAAAGCAGAAATTATGGCCGCTTCTAAATTGGTAGAAGTAGAAGACTTATATAGACCATTTAAAGAAAAGAAAAAAACAAAAGCAACAGAGGCTATTAAAAATGGTTTAGAAGGTTTATCAAAGGAAATTATGGCATTTCCAACTACTGGTAGTATTGAAGCTATTGCACAAAAATATTTAAATGAGAATGTAAAAAATACTGAAGATGCCATTCAAGGTGCAAAGTATATTATTGCTGAGAATATTTCTGATAATGCCAAATATAGGAAAACAATTAGAGACAATACTTATAATTATGGAATTATTAAAAGTAAACTAAAGAAAAATGCAAAAGATGAAAATAAAACTTATGATATGTATTATGAATACGAAGAAAAAGTAAAATATATTAAGCCACATCGTATTCTTGCTCTTAATAGAGGGGAAAAAGAGGGGGTACTTAGTGTTTCTATTGAATATGAAAAAGAAAGAGTTCTTACATATCTAGAAAAAAGACTTATCAAGAATGATAAATCTTTTGTAGTAGATATTGTAAAAGAGGCAATTGAAGATTCTTATAAACGATTAATTGAACCTTCTATTGAAAGAGAAATTAGAAGTGATTTAACCGTAATTGGTGAAGAAGCTGCTATTTCTAACTTTGGAAAAAATTTAGAAGCTTTATTATTAACACCTCCAATGAAAGAAAGAATTGTTTTAGCGTTTGACCCTGGATATGTTAATGGTTGCAAATTAGCAGTTATTGATAAAACTGGAAAATATTTAGATTCTACGGTTATAAAACCATTTATCAAGAGTAATAGTCAAGATAAACTAATAGAGCAGTCTAAGATGATTGTGAAAGCTCTTATTGATAAGTATAAAGTAGATATCATAGCTATAGGAAATGGTACAGCATCACGTGAAAGCGAAAGATTTGTTGCTGAAATGATTAAAGAATACAAATTAAATTGTAAATATGTAATCGTTTCAGAAGCTGGAGCTTCTATTTATAGTGCTTCTAAAGTAGCAATCGAAGAATTTCCTGATTTGGCGGTTGAAAAACGTAGTGCTGTAAGTATAGGAAGAAGACTACAAGATCCGCTTGCAGAACTTGTTAAAATACCTCCTGATGGTATTGGAGTAGGGCTTTATCAACATGATGTTTCAGAGAAAAAATTGTCAGATAACTTAGACTTTGTTGTTAGTAAAACTGTTAATAGTGTAGGGGTAAATATTAATACAGCATCTCCATCATTATTAAAATATGTATCTGGGATTACTAAGAAAAATATAGATAAAATCATGGAATATAGAAATTCTAAAGGTAGAATTAATTCTAGAAAAGAAATAGCGAAATTATTAAGTGATAAAGTATATGAACAAGCTGTTGGATTTTTAAGAATAACAGATGGAGATAATGTTTTAGACTCAACAGGAATCCATCCAGAAAGTTATGATATTGCTTTAAATTTATTAAAAAGTTTAGATATGGATTTATCTGATATTGGTAGTTCTAAGTTGATAGAAAAGTTAGATAGTCTGAACTTAGAACAGTATAAAGAAAAATTATCTACAGATATTTATACTTTAGAGGATGTGGTAAATTCTTTAAAGAAACCAAATAGAGATCCGAGAGATGAGATGCCACAGCCATTACTAAAAAGCGATGTTTTAGAACTTGAAGATTTAAAAGTGGGAATGAAACTTCAAGGTACTGTTAGAAATGTAGTTGATTTTGGAGCTTTTATTGATATTGGTTTACATGAAGATGGTTTAGTTCATATTTCTAAAATAACGGATCACTATATTAAACATCCATCAGAAGTATTGAGCGTAGGAGATATAGTGGACTGTTATGTAGATGAAATTTTATTGGGTAAAAAGAAGGTTGCTCTTTCTTTAATTGAGAGATAAAAAAAAGAAGTTGCCCCCTGAGCAACTTCCATAAAAGAATAAAAAGGGGTTGGCTAGTGTGATACTAGCTTCCAATTCGCCTAAATTCGAATTGGTACCATATATACTAATCTAAAAAAGTGAATTTGTCAATGATTTTGAATAAAAAAATGAAATTGTTATCATAACAAAAAAAAGAAGTTGCCCCCTGAGCAACTTCCATAAAAGAATAAAAAGGGGTTGGCTAGTGTGATACTAGCTTCCAATTCGCCTAAATTCGAATTGGTACCATATATACTAATCTAAAAAAGTAGATTTGTCAAGTATTTTTATATAATATAAATGATAATATTGTGATATAATAGCTTTAGGAAGGTAAGGGAATTTTATGAAGAAATTTACAATAGTAATATTTTCGTTTCTTTTATTAATAGTAACTGGTTGTGGAAAAGAAAAAAATCTTGTTTGTGTAATGAATAAAGAGTTTGATGCTGGATATACAGTAGAGGATAAAATATCAACCATTATAGAGGATGGAAAGGTTGTTAAAGAAAATCAAACAATTACTTTAAAGTTTGAAGATGAGAAACTAGCAAAGGGTGCTTATCAAGAATATCTTGATAAAAGAGATGAAGATGAGTTTAATGTTACTTTAAATGGAAAAACAATTACATTAACGGATGAAAGAGAGTATGTAGAAGAAGCTGATAAGATAGATAAAATAGAATTTTTAACTGCTTATCAAGAAGAAGGTTATACGTGTGAGTAGTATTTTACTACTCTTTTTTCTTTTTTAGCACTAAACTATTGACAGTGCTAATTTATAGTGCTATACTTAATTCAGCACGTCAGAAAGTAGAGTGCTAAGAGGTGATGAAATTGCTTTTAACAGAAAGACAAATAGAGTTACTAAAAATAATTGTAGAAGATTATATTCAAACGGCAAGACCAGTTGGCTCTAAATCAATCTGTGATTTAATGAACTGTTCTAGTGCAACAGTAAGAGCAGAGATGAGTCAATTAGAAGAATATGGACTACTTGAAAAAGAACATATCTCTAGTGGACGTATTCCTAGTGAAAAAGGATATCGTTATTATGTAGATAACATAATGAAACCAAAAGAGTTATCTGGTGATGATATGTTAAAGCTTCAGACGATTGTCAATAATAAGTCATTAGTACTTAGTGATGTTATTACACAGAGTATGGAAATTGTATCACAGTTAACAAATTATACAGCTATTGTACTAGGTAATGCTTCTAAAGATAATTTAATTAGTAAAGTAGAAGTAATTCCTATTGATGAAAATAAATTGGTCGCAATTGTAGTAACAGATAAAGGCCATGTAGAACACAAGAATATTTATTTAGAAGGAAGAGTATCTTCTAAAGATATTGGAAAAACAGTAGAACTTATTAATAAACTAATTACAGGTACACCAATTGATGAAGTAAGCAGTTTCTTAGAGTTTCAAGTAAAACCAGTAATTGCTTCTTATGTAGAACAGCATGAAATTTTATATAATGCTTTCTATCAAGCATTTAGTGATTTTACAAATCCTGAAAGTGTTCATATGTCAGGAAGAAGAAATATTTTGATGCAACCAGAATTTGATAATGCTGATAGAATTAGAGAGATTATCAATAAGTTTGAAGATAAAGAAATCGTTAATGCGATTAAAGAAGAAGACAATGGTATCAACGTATATATTGGTAGTGAAAATCATTTTGATGATGATGTTACGATTGTTAAAACGAAATATGTCGTTGATGGCGAAGAAGGAACTATTGCTTTGATAGGACCAAAAAGAATGGAATATGATAGAGTAATTACTCTTTTAGATTTTATTAAAGAAAATATCGAGAAGGAGGAATCATGAGCAAACAAGTAAAGGAAGAAAAAGCATGTTGTTCTGAATGTGCTTGCGAACAAGAAGTAGAAGATAAAAAGCAAGATTGTTGCTGCGGAGGACATTGTGGTTGTGAAGAAGAAAATCATGAATGTGCTTGTGAAGAACATTCAGAACGAGACAATAAGTTAAATGATGCTTACAATAAAATTAGTGAATTAGAAGATAAACTAATTCGTCAAAATGCTGATATGGTAAATTACAGAAAAAGAAAAGAAGAAGAAGTAAACAAAATGTTAAAGTTTTGTAATGAAGATATCGTAAAAGATATTTTACCAATTCTTGACAATTTTGAAAGAGCTATGGCTCAAGAAAAAGATTTAACAGAAGCGGAATCAAAATTCTTAGATGGCTTTAAAATGATTTATAGTCATTTACAAAATGTCATGGAAAAGTATGAGGTAAAAATGATAGATGGCAATAATAAACCATTTGATCCCGTTTATCATAATGCTATATTAGTAGAGAAAAGAGAAGGAGTAGCGCCTGGTATGGTTCTAGAAGTCCTTCAAAAGGGATATTTATTAAAAGACAAAGTAATTCGTACAGCAATGGTACGAGTTAGTGAATAATGAAAGGATTTGATATTATGAGTAAAATTATAGGTATTGACTTAGGTACAACCAATAGTTGTGTCAGTGTTTATGAAGGTGGAGAAGCAAAAGTAATCGTAAATGCTGAAGGAGAAAGAACAACTCCATCTGTAGTTGCTTTTAAAGATGGAGATATCAATGTGGGAGGAACTGCTAAAAGACAAGCAGTAGTAAACCCAGATACAGTAAGTTCTGTTAAAAGATTAATGGGAACTAGCAAGAAAGTAAAAGCAAATGGAAAAGAGTATACTCCAGAAGAAATCAGTGCAATGATTTTAGGTGATTTAAAGAAAACTGCTGAAGCTTATTTAGGAGAAACTGTAACACGTGCAGTTATTACTGTTCCAGCATACTTCAACGATGCACAAAGACAAGCTACTAAGAATGCAGGTAAGATTGCAGGATTAGAAGTAGAAAGAATTATCAATGAACCAACAGCTGCAGCTTTAGCATATGGACTTGATAAACAAGATGAAACTCAAACTGTCTTAGTATACGATTTAGGTGGAGGTACATTCGACGTATCTATCCTAGAATTAGGAGATGGTGTATTTGAAGTTAAATCTACTAGTGGAAACAATAAATTAGGTGGAGATGACTTCGATGAGAGAATTATTGAATACATTGTAAAAGATATCAAGAAAGAGCACGATATCGACTTATCTGATGATAAGATGGCTATGCAACGTGTTAAAGATGAAGCAGAGAAAGCTAAGAAGACATTATCTAGTGCAACTAATGCAACAATTAGTTTACCATTTATCGCACAAGGTGTTTCTTATGAGACTACTTTATCAAGAGCTAAATTTGAAGAGTTAGTAGATGATTTAGTAGAATCTACATTAGAGCCAGTTAGAAAAGCTATGAAAGATGCTAAATTAAAAGCTAGTGATATTGATAAAGTATTATTAGTAGGTGGATCTACACGTATTCCAAAAGTTCAAGAAATTGTTAAGAAAGAGCTTGGTAAAGAGCCTTCTAAAGGAGTTAACCCAGATGAAGTTGTTGCTATGGGTGCAGCTATCCAAGGTGGTGTATTAGTAGGAGAAGTAAACGATATCGTATTACTTGATGTTACTCCTTTATCACTTGGACTTGAAACATTAGGTGGAGTATGTACAGTATTAATTCCAAGAAATACAACCATTCCAACTAGCAAGTCACAAGTATTCTCAACTGCTGCTGATAATCAACCAGCCGTAGATATTCATATCCTACAAGGAGAAAGATCAATGGCTGCGGATAATAAGACACTTGGAAGATTCCAATTATCTAACATTCCACCAGCACCTCGTGGAGTACCACAAATTGAAGTTACATTCGATATCGATGCTAACGGAATTGTTAATGTTCGTGCAAAAGATTTAGGAACAAATAAAGAGCAATCTATTACAATTACAGCATCTACTAACTTATCAGATGATGAAATCGATAAGATGGTAAAAGAAGCAGAAGCTAATAAAGCAAACGATGAAAAACGTAAGGAAGAGGCTGACGTTAGAAACGATGCTGAACAAATGATTTTTGCAACAGAAAAGGCAATCAAAGATTTAGGAGACAAAGTAGATAAGAAAGAAAAAGAAAAAGCCGAAGAACAAATCAAAGACTTAAAAGAGGCTTTAGAGAAAGATGACATCGAAGAAATTAAAGCAAAACAAGAAAAATTAAATGAAACAGCTATGGCTCTTGCAACAAAAGTATATGAACAAGCAGCAAAAGATAGAGAAGCTAATAGCGAGACAGAAGATGATAGTGATTCTGATTCTTCTAAGAAATCAAATGATGATGTAATGGATGCAGAATTTGAAGAGAAATAGTTGTGAAGTTCTAGGTTACTAGAACTTTCTCGCTATCTATAGAAAGGATAATTATGGCACTACAAAAAAGAGAAGATGTAAAAGAAGTAGATAAATGGGATTTAACTCCTATGTATACCTCTTATGAGGATTGGGAAAAGGATATTCAAAAAGTAACTGAGAGCGTAAAAGAAGTAGCAGCTTTTAAAGGAAGAATTATGGAAAGTAGTTCTACCTTATATGAGTTTTATTTAGCATATGATAAGATGAATCGTATAAGTGATTTAGTTTACTTATATGCTAGATTATTATGTGATGGAGATACAACCAACAGTGAATATCAAAAGATGAAATCTAGAGTAGAAAAAATGATGGAAGATATCTCTACAGAATTATCTTTTGTAAGTTCTGAAATGTTATCAGTAGATTATAGTACCGTTTTAGAATATACCAAAGAAAATCCAAAGTTAGAAGAATTTGCTTTTGATTTAGAGAAGATGTTTCGTTATAAGGAACATACTCTATCTGAAAAAGAAGAAGAAATTATTACCAAAGCGAGTAATGCGTTTGGTACAGGAGATGAAGTATTCTATAACTTTGATAATGCCGATATTCATTTAGGTGAAATTACGAATGAGGATGGCGAATTAGAAGAAGTTACGAACAGTAATTATATTAAACTCATGAATAGTAAAAATAGACAGGTTCGTAAAGATGCATTCGAGCATATGTATCACTATTTTGAAAGTTTTAAAAATACAATCTCTTCTGCTTATAAGGGACAAATTAAAGAAGATTTCTTTATGAGTGATATTAGAAAATATCCAAATCCATTAGAGATGAGTTTATATTATGACTCTATAGATTCTTCCGTCTATAAAAATTTAATTCAAACTGTTCATGATAATATGAATGTTATGTATGATTATATGGCTCTTAGAAAAAAAGTATTAGGCCTTGATGAAATGCATATGTATGACGTTTATGTAGATATAGTAGATGCTACTCCATCTGATATTCCATTTGAAGAGGGAAAGAAAATCTTATTTGAGGCTTTAAGACCATTAGGAGATACGTATTTATCTGATTTACAAAAGGCATTTGATGAAAGATGGATTGATAAATATCCTAATGTAGGAAAAAAATCTGGTGCTTATAGTTGGGGAAGTTATGATACTTATCCATACTTACTATTAAACTATAATGGAACCGTAGATTCTGTAAGTACCATGGGGCATGAATTAGGACATTCTATGCATTCTTACTACTCTAATAAATATCAAAATTCTATGAATGCCAATTATCCTATCTTTTTAGCTGAAATAGCATCTACCGTAAATGAAGTATTAATTAATGATTATCTATACAAGAATGCGAAAACTAAGCAAGAGAAGATGCTATATCTAACAGAGTTCTTAGATAAGGTAAGAACGACGATTTATCGTCAAACCATGTTCGCAGAATTTGAAATGATTATGCATGATAAGTATGAGCAAAATATTCCAATTACGGAAGAAGAATTAAGTTCTACTTACTATGATTTGAATAAACTTTATTATGGGGATAATATGATTAGTGATGATTTGATTCGTTATGAATGGTTACGTATCCCACATTTCTATACTCCATTTTATGTGTATAAATATGCAACAGGTCTTTCTTCTGCTATTGCTATAGCTAGTGATATCTTAAAGGGGAAAGAAGGAGCTAAGGAAGCATATTTAGAGTTCTTAAGAAGTGGATGTAGCGATTACCCATTAAATATCTTAAAGAAAGCTGGCGTTGATATGACAACTCCAGAACCAATCTCTAAAGCAATTACTATGTTTGAGGAGAAATTAAAGGAATTACAAGAATTAATCTAAAAGTAGGTGGTTTTAATGAATAAAAGAGATTATTATGAAGTCTTAGGTGTTAGTAAAGATGCCTCTGATAAAGAAATAAAGAGTGCATTTAGAAAGCTTGCTAAGCAGTATCATCCTGATGTTAATAAGGCACCTGATGCAGCAGAGAAGTTTAAAGAAGCACAGGAGGCTTATGCTGTATTAAGTGATGAAAGTAAAAGAAAAAAATATGATCAATATGGCCATGCTGCTTTTGATCAAATGAATGGTGGAGCTGGATATGATTTCTCTGATTTTGACTTTGGGGATATCTTTAGTGAAATATTTGGAGGCGGATTTGGTTTCGGTGGTGGAGGTAGATCCTCTGGACCAAGAAAGCAAAAAGGTCCAGATAAAATTATGCGTGTTAATCTAACTTTTGAAGAAGCAGTATTTGGCACGAAGAAGACAATCAATGTAGACGTTTCAGATGAATGTCCAAGTTGTGATGGAAAAGGTGGATTAGGGGAGAAAACTTGTTCAAAATGTCATGGTAGTGGAACTATAACAGCAGAGCAAAGAACGATGTTTGGTTCTTTTATGACTAGAACTACTTGTCCAAATTGTCATGGTGAGGGTGTTTCTTATGAATCTACTTGCTCAAAATGTCGTGGTAGTGGAAGAATTTCTTCTAATAAAGATATTGAAGTTAAAATACCTGCTGGAGTAGATACAGGAAATCAGTTACGTTTAGCAGGAAAGGGAGATGCAGGGCGTAACGGTGGTCCAAATGGAGATTTATATTTAGAATTCCGTGTCAAAGATCATGAATTATTTGTTCGTGATGATAATGATATCTATTTAGAAGTTCCTATCACTATTACAGATGCTGTATTAGGGTGCAAAAAAGAAGTACCAACTTTATATGGTAATGTTAAACTCTCTATTCCTCCAGGAAGTGCAACAGGGGATAAACATCGTTTAAAAGGCAAAGGAATAGAAGATTTGCACTCAGGCAGTAAAGGAAATATGTATGTTGTTTTAAACGTTGTTATTCCACAAAAATTAAGTCGTGATCAAAAGAAGTTGTTTGAATCTTTAAATGAAACAAATTTGGAATGTGGAGAGCAATTTAAAAAGTTAAGAGATTATATCAAGAAAAATGGATAATCTCTTTTTTCTTGATAAACAGAATGGGTTATGATAGAATGATGTAGAAAGGATAGATAACTATGAATCAGTGTAGAAATTGTGGGGCAACTATTCATGAGGGAGATACTTTTTGTAGAACTTGTGCAATGCCTATAGAAGAAATGTCATTTTTAGCAAATAATAGTAATAATGTAGCTACTAGTGATTTTATGACACAATCTTCTCCTAGAACCGTTACAAAGGAACCAACTGTTGTGTATTCTAAGAATAATTCTTCTTTCTCTAGTATATTAAAGGATAAAATAGGAATGCAAGAGGAAAATAAAGATAATAAGCAATATGTAGAAAGAGAAGGAAATGATAGAACAAAGGCAACTCTTTTAAATTTTCTAGGATTAGCAGTTTTAGTAATTGGTCTACTTTTTCTTTTAAAATTTGTTTTTAGTGTGATTTCTGGTTAAAAAATCACTAATTTTCTATTAAAAATAAAGGAAAATAGAAAAAAATAATAAAAAAACTTGCTTTTATAAAATGGATATGATATTCTTAGATTGTAAGCAAGATAGCTTATAGAAATAGGGAGGTAAGTCTATGACAAAATCAGATTTAGTTAACTACATGGCTGAAGAAACTGGGTTAACAAAAGCAGACGCTACTCGTGCATTAGATGCAATGATTAGTGGAGTTATGAGTGGATTAAAAAGTGAGGGAAAGGTATCTTTAACAGGTTTTGCAACATTCTCTGCAAAGAAAAAACCAGCTAAAAAGGGACGTAACCCAAGAACTGGTGATGTTGTAAATATTCCTGCAAGAGTTGCAGTAACAATTAAAGCCGGATCTAAATTGAAAGACGCATTAAATTAATTTTTAATGCTTTTTTAATAAATTATGAAAAGTAGATGTAAGATGTTCTTCTTTTTTTAGAAAAATAAGAAAAAATCTATATCTTTCTTTTTTTTTTTGCTATAATATTGATATAAGACTAAGATTACGAGGTGAAGGTAATGACACAACAAGCGGAAATAGCAAAATTTCTAATAACTCAAACAGTAATTACTATGAATGATATAGATGCAAATAAATGTATTAAAGAAGAGTCTAAGCAAAAGATTGCAGATGCCTTTCATATAGAACTAGAGCCAGGAAAAACATATAGTTTTAAAGCTGTGATAGATTCTATTGCACAAGCAGAAGCAAAAAGAAAAGAAGAAGCTCAAGCTACTGAAAAGAAAGAAGAAAAAACTCCTGTAGAAAAAATTGTTCAATTTTTTAAACTATTAAATAGCCTTGGGAAAACGAAGGAAACAGATAATCTATTTATTGTAAGAGAAATTAATAGAAATTTTTCAAAATTTTCTACTAGTGATATTTTAGCTGGTATTAATGAAGCTGCTAAACAAGGATTTATTAATAATCCAGAGGGAATTATAAGGGAATATCATTATAGACGTAGTTTAAGAGTATTGAATGCTAATTTTGAAGTGGCAAGTCAACAATTAGAAAATAATCAACTATCAGAAGCGGATTTTCTTAATAGATTTTCTAACTTTCTTTATCAAAATTATAAACAATTTGGAGTTTTAATGACTCCTATGGAATATTCCTTCTCTGAAGAATTGTATGATAAACTAGTAGATCGTTTTTATGAGCGATTAGCAATAGATATTGATAAGAAATATTCATCAATTAAACTTAGAGGAAATTTATTGGCGAAAGAAATTTTTGAGGATTTTGAGAATCTAGATAAGAATAGAATTTTTGCAATTTTGTCCACGCTTAATCTTCCTTCTTTAAATATTGATAGATTGCATTATCAAGTGTATTGTATTGATGAAGGTGAAGATCTTCTATCAGATCTTAATAAATTAGTAAATAATGGAGCTTCTACTAAAGAAATTTTAGAATTAGTAAGGGTGAGAAAGTCTTGTAGTGAGTATCCAAAAGAGTTTATGTATCGTACCTTAGAAGATGCTAAGAAAAGTGGAATTTCATTGCCTTATGATGAAATATCAAAAGTATTAGATTCTGAAGAAGAAATAAAAGAATCGGAAGAAGAACCAGAATTACAAATTGATTTAAAACGTATGCAAAATCTTGATATACATATGTGGCTCTATGTATCTGATTTGCAGGAAGTAACAGCACAAAGTATACTTACTAAATTAATAGGATTTCCTTATGGTTATAGTGAAGAAGATTTCCTTCATTATATTTACGCAATCAAAAATAATATATTAAAACAAAGTATGGCAATGGCATACCTTAGTGAAAAAGACTTAAATGACATTTTAAGAATATTAAGAACAGTACAAGAAAAAAGAAAACAAGATATTCAAGAAGTCTTAATAAAAGGTTCTAAACAAAAATGGACTACATCACAATTCGTTTCTAATTTAAAGAAAATTCCAAATTGTAGAAATGAAGAAATTATTATTGCCATTACTAGAATGAAACAAGCAGGATTGATTTTGACAAAAGCTTCTTATGAAGAAATTATAGATGCATTTAAAAAGAAAGAAAAACCAAATAAGCAGACGCAAAGAACTGCTCCAGAAGAAGAGATAACGCCACAAGATAAAGCAATCGCTACTTTAAGTCCAGATGGAAAAGGTTTTGAAGAGCCAGAAGAGAAAACAACGATGGTGCCAGTAGATGAAGAAATCATAGATGTTGATTATGAACCTATTTCAACGGGAAAAAGACATAAGGTAATAGCAAGAGAAAAAGCAAAATCATCACTTGATAAAAAAACTGTTATAGCTGCTATCTTAGTTGCTTTAGGAGCTGCCTCTACAGCAGTTTTATCTACAGCATTTGGCGTAAATCCTATATCAGCAGCTAAAAACACAGTAACTTCTATTATGTCAGTTGCCTCTAGAAATCCAGCTTTAGCACAAATTTTACCTGCTACTGTAGATTTCGTTAAAAATTTAGCCGTATTTGGGTTGGCAGCAACAGGAACAATTGCTTGGTTAAAGAGAAAGAAAGAAAAAGATAAATCAAAAAGAGAAGCAGAAACTAGGGAATTGTTGGAAAAAATGCTGCAAGAAAGAGATGAAGCAAAAGAGGGGGGCAAGAAAAGATGATTGAACGTGGTGAAATATGGACATTAGATGATGAAAAAAAATATGTAGTTGCCTCTATCGTAGAAATAGAACAAAAAGTATATGTTTATCTTGTGAAAAAGGATGATTATAATAAATATGTTATTGGAGAATTTGATGGTGAAGGGATTAATGAAATAGAAGACCCAGAATTATTAGAAACATTATTAGTAAGATTTAATGAGGATTTAAAAACAAATCTTCCTAACATATTGGCAGAATATTTATAAGGTGGGAATATACTCCACCTTTTTTTGGGAGAAAAAATGGAAAAGATAGTATATGAGATATTAGATTTAATAGAAAAAAATGGTTTTCAGGCATATATTGTTGGAGGATATCCTAGAGATTATTATTTGAAAAAAAGAAGTGAAGATTATGATATTTGTACAAATGCAACGTCAGAACAGTTAAGGAATATATTTTCAGAGATAGTTTCTGAAAATTTTGGCTCTTTAAAAATAAAATATCGAGGAAAAATAATAGAAATAACTACTTTTAGAATAGATTTAGAATATACTTTTACAAGGACTCCAGTTATTGCGTATACTAATTATTTAGAAGAAGATTTGCAAAGAAGAGATTTTATTATGAATACACTTTGTATGGATAAAAATGGAAATTATATTGATTTAATGGGGGCTATTTCAGACATAGATAATCAAATAATTCGTTCAGTTGGAAATCCTTTTCAAAAGATGATAGAAGACCCTCTAAGAATTTTAAGAGCTATTCGATTCTCTTCTACTTTAGGATTTTCTATAGATAATCAATTAGAAGAAGCTATTATAAAAAATATTTCTTTAGTAGAAAAATTATCTTATTATCGAAAAAAAGAAGAATTAGATAAAATCTTCTTATCTAAAAGAGGAATAGACTTGTTAAAGAAATATGAATTAGATAAAGTATTAGAATGTAAATGGAAAAGTATTATTTTTGTTGATTGTGTAGAAGCAATATGGGCTCAAATAGATTTTTCTAATCAATATCCATTTTCTAAAGAAGAAAAGAAAAAAATAGAACTTATTCGTTTCCTTGTGAAAAAAGCAAAAATAGAAGATATAGAGCTTTATTACTATGGATTAGAAATGTGTAGCTATGTTTCTAAAATTTTAAAAATAGATATAGATGATTTAGAAGAAAGATATTATTCATTACCAATCCATTCACAAAAAGATATTTCTATTTCTGTGGATAGAATGAAAGAAATCACCAATACTTTTCCATCTGTTTGTTATCCTATTTTAGAAAGAGAAATTATAAGCAGGAGATTAGAAAATTCAAAGAACAGTATTGAAAAATTTTTACTTTCATATTTTGTAGAAAAATGAAATAAGATAAATTAGTATGAAAAAAGTTTATCTTATTATTGTTTTGGTGATTGTAAATTTATTTTTATTGTGTGGAAAAATTTACTCCAACAAATTAAAAAATATTAATTTAAAATTAAAAGAAGATGAAATAGCAGTTGTTATTTTATCGTTACAGGATAGTAAAAGTTTACTGGTAAAAGCTCAGGATATTTATTTACTCTATACTTTTTCTTATGAGAACAGTAAGAATTTGGAAAATAATGTAGCATTATTTACAGAAAAAGTAGATTATGTGTTTATGAATGAAGAGTATCCTTTAAGTTATCCTTATAAAATTCAGTTAGATGAATTAACAGTTATTCAAAATATTCAATTGGAACCTAATAGGCTACATTATAACAATTATACTTTTTGTATCAATGAAAAGGAAAATTGTGATTTTATTTATTTGACAAAAGAAATAGGAGATATCCAGCAAAAAAGTACTATTTTTTATGATGAGTTTTTAGCGCAGGAATATATCGAATCTTTTCATGATGATTGGATAGATGTTTATAAAATTACGAATGAAAGTTATACAATTTTAGTATTAGGAAATGATTTTGAGATTATTCATTTGGACCAGTAAATTATTGCGAAAGCAAGGATAGTATGCTATAATTATTAAAGAGAGGAATGAAAAGGATGAATAATAATTATAATCAGTATAATCAATATAATCAACCAAATGGAATGAATCCAATGCCACAAAATGGTATGCCTAATATGATGCCACAGCAACCTTCCCAACAGGTACAACAACAAATGCCAGGAATGACAAATATGCAGCAGCCAGCACAAAATAATGGCATGAATGATTTTAAAAAGAAATTAGAAAATATGGATAAAGAAAATGTGAAGAAAATTATTGGAATGGTATGTGGACTTCTATTAATTTTATCAGTATTTTTACCTTATATTTCTATGAGATTTTTAGGTAGTACGTCTCATATTAGTATTATGAGTGCATCAGACACTACCTTATTTAAAGTTGTATTTTTAATTTTTGCAGTAATACCAATTATAACTTTCTTTTTTCAGAAAGCAAAAAGATTATCATATTTAACAGCTGGATTTGTATTATCTTTTGTTATTAATACTTTAGATGCAGCAGATGGCTTAAAAACTCTATCCTTTGGTTTTTATTTTATGTTTATTGCTTCCATTGGATTATTAGTACTTTGTATAATGGAGGATATCCCAGAGTTTAAAACAATGTTTACTTCTAAGCCTGCAGTAGTAGGAGGAACAGCAGTAGCTACTAATATGAATATGCAGGTTCCACCAGCTATGGCTCCTTCTACACAAGTACAAACAGGAACACCTGTTCAACCAGTGGTTCAAGCAGTAGAAGTATGTAATTTTTGCGGTCAGCCAAAGAGAAATCCATCTGACATTGTTTGCCCAAGTTGTGGTCAAAGATATTAGAAAGAGGCAAATGCCTTTTTTTCTTGCCCTAATAATCACTTTCTTGTATAATATTGCTAGGTGATGTTATGGAGCAGGTTTTGGAATTATTAAAGGATAGGACTTATCAAATCCCTAAGTTATTACTTTTTAATTATCGAAAATTAGGATTAACAGACCAAGAATTTATTATGCTTTTTTATCTATGGAATAGTGAAGATAGTAGTTATAATCCTAAACAAATAAGTAATAACTTAGGTATTTCCTTAAATGAAGTATTAGAAATTATTAATACATTATCAGAAAAAGGATTTTTGAGTTTGAATATTATAAAAATTAATAATATACGTAGTGAAATTATTAGTTTAGATCTTTTATATGAGAAACTTGCTTTTTTAATATTGAAAGATGAAACAAAAAAGGATAGTAGTAATTTGTTTACAATTTATGAAAAAGAATTGGGAAGAGCTTTATCACCAACAGAAATTGAAATTATTCATGGATGGTTAGATAGTGATGCTACGGAGGAAATGATTATTTTAGCGCTTAAAGAGGCCATTTATAATGGAACAACCCACTTTCGATACATTGATAGAATCATTTTTGAATGGTTGAAAAAAGGTATTAAAACAAAAGAGGATGTAGAAAAAAATAGAAAAACATTTAAGAAAAATAAAGAAAAAGAAAATCAAAAATTATTCAATGATTTAGATGGGTATGATTGGTTAAATGATTCCCAAAATAGTTGAGTATCTAGATTTTCTATATCCTAATCCTCGCTGTGAATTAAATTATCAACAAGATTATGAACTTTTATTAGCTGTTATGATGAGTGCTCAAACAACAGATAAAAGGGTAAATATGGTAACCTCTATTCTTTTTGAGAAGTATCCTACACTAGAAGATTTATCGAAGGCTAAGATAGAGGATATTATAGATATCATTAGACCAATTGGTACTTTTCAAAGGAAAGCTATGAATATTATTTCTATTTCTAAAGCTTTATTAGAAAATTCAGAGGGAAAAGTACCTAATGATAGAAAGTTTTTAGAAAGTTTATCTGGTGTTGGACATAAAACAGCTAATGTTGTTTTATCTAATTTATATGATGAAAATTGTATGGCAGTAGATACACATGTTACTCGTGTTAGTAAGCGATTAGGACTTGCTAAAGAGAAGGACGATGTTTTAGTAATTGAACAAAAATTAATGAAAAAGTTTAAAGGGTACTCTCTTTCTAGGCTTCACCATCAACTTGTTTTATTTGGACGATATCACTGCAAATCTATGTCCCCTTTATGTGAAAATTGTGCATTAAAATCCTTTTGTTTGGACTATCAAAAGAGGAATAAGAAAAAAGAAAAATAGAATTTTCTTTTTTTATTTACAAAGGTATTTTTTTGTACTATAATAAACAACAAAAAACGGAGGTGAGATTGTGAATAAACAGCAATTACCAGTAATTATACTGAGAGACCTCGTTTTGCTTCCGAATAATGAGTTAAGACTTGAAATAGATAATAAATTGGGTAGTCAAATTGTAAAAGCTCTAGAATTAATTAATGAGAACAAAGTATTTGTAGTTACAAAAGCAGATCCATTAGAAGAAACAACGGAACTTAAAGATATGCCTTCTATAGGTACTTTAGCGCAAATTAGTAGTAAGTTAGAATTACCAAATAAAAAAATGCGTATTGTTTTAAAAGGAATTTCTAGAGCAGTATGCTATGGCTATAGTTATACTTTTTCAAAAGTTATTCAAGGAGATATTTCTACAATCTCAGATGATGAAGTAGAATTAGAATTGAATATAGCAATTGGTAGAAAATTAAAAAAAGAATTAGATAGTTATATTAAAATGGTTCCTACTATTAGTAACAGTGTAATTGCTCGTATTGATAGTGCTGAAACGATTAGTACTATAACGGATATTATTGTTCATTATTTAGTACTTCCGTTCAATAGAAAAAGAGAATATCTGGAATGTTCTAATCCTTTAAAAAGAACAGAAATGATTTTAGAAGATATTTATCAAGAAGAAGCTTTAGTAGAAATTGAAAAAAGAATAGATAGTAAAGTAAAAACAACCTTAGAAAATTCTCAAAAAGATTATTTATTACGTGAAAAAGTTAGATTGATTCAAGAAGAATTAGGCGATTTTTCCATTCATGAAAAAGAAATTCAAGAATTAAGAAAAGAATTGGGTAGTATTACTTGTTCAAAAGATATTTATGAAAAAATAGCCTTTGAAATAAAACGTTATGAAGCATTATCTCCCTCTTCCCCAGAAATTGGTATTACAAGAAATTATATTGATTGTTTATTGCGTCTTCCTTGGGATTTTACAACAAAGGATAGAGAAGATTTTCATCAAATTAAAAAAAGTTTAGATGCTTCTCATTATGGATTAGAAAATGTAAAAACAAGAATAATCGAATATTTAGCAGTAAAAAAATATAGTAATAATCTATCAGGCCCAATTATTTGTTTAGTTGGTCCACCTGGTACAGGAAAAACAACTTTGGTTCAAAGTATTGCGAAAAGTATTCAAAGAAATTTTGTAAAAATATCTGTTGGTGGCGTAGATGATGAAGCGGAAATTATTGGTCACAGAAAATCTTATTTAGGAGCAAGCCCGGGAAGAATTATTGAAGCCATGATGAAAGCAAAAAGTAAGAATCCTGTTTTCTTAATTGATGAAGTGGATAAAATGTCAAAAGGAATTAAGGGTGATCCTGCTAGTGCATTATTAGAAGTTTTAGATAATGAGCAAAATAAAACATTCCGCGATAATTATTTAGAAATCGAATATGATTTATCGCAAGTTATGTTTATTTTAACAGCAAATTCACTAGAAAATATTCCACTCCCTTTACTAGACCGTTTAGAAATTATTGATATATCTGGATATACAGAATATGAGAAAAAAGATATTGCTAAAAAATATTTAATTCCAAAATTGTGTAAAATCCATGGCCTAAAATATGTAAAAATATATGATCAAGTAATTTTAGAGATTATAAGATATTATACAAAAGAATCTGGTGTGAGAGAATTAGAAAGACAATTATCTAAAATTATTCGTAAAATTGTAACATCTTTTGTTTTAGAAAAAAGAACAGATAAAATTGTATTAACGGTAGATAATATGGAAGAGTATTTAGGACGTAAAAAATTTACTAGTTCTAAATTTCCATTAGAAAGGCAGATTGGTGTAGTAAGTGCCTTATCTTATACACCTTATGGTGGTGAGGTACTTCCGATTGAAGTAAGCTATTATAAAGGGGATGGACAGCTGATTCTTACTGGTTCTTTAGGAGATACTATGAAAGAAAGTGCTTTTTTAGCGCTTAGTTATATTAAGGCACATTATCAAGAATTTGGTATTCATTATGAGGATTTATGTAATAATGATATTCATATTCATATTCCGAAAGGCGCCGTATCAAAAGATGGGCCAAGTGCGGGGGTAACTTTAGTAACTTCTATCATTAGTGCTTTTGCAAATATTGAAATGAATTATCAATTAGCAATGACAGGAGAAATGACTTTAAGAGGAAATATTTTACCTGTTGGTGGTTTAAGAGAAAAATGTTTAGGAGCTTTACAGAATAATATTCAAAAAATATTTATTCCAAGTGAAAATTTACAAGATATTGAAGAATTACCACAAGAAGTAAAAGAAAAGTTAGAGTTTATTCCCGTAAGTAATTATATGGAAATATTTGATTATATAAAAAATAAAAGTTAGGAAGGGGATTTTATGAATTATAAAAAAACAGCAGATGCTAATATTTTTTATTTAAAATTTTTACAAGCTCTTATGGTCTGCGATAATGTAAATGATTTTTTAAGAGAGGCAAAAGAACTAGGGATTCATTATGATTCTATACCTTTATTAGAAATATTTAAAGATATTGTTGGTGCCTATACTTCTTCTTGGTCTTTACCTAGTCATATTACAAAAAATATATTTGATTATATTGGTGTTTGTAGATATCATAGTGATGAAGAGACAAAAGAAGAAACAAGTAGAAGGTTTGAGTTATGTAATGATATTATTAACGATTTAAATACTTCAAAAACAAAACCTTTATATCCATTTTATCCTAATTTAATTGATAAAATATATCGTTCTTTTGTTGCAAGAATGATTAATCATGTTGCTTATAATACCAATCCAATTGGCATGCAAGAATTTTTAGATTCTTTTGTTAGTATTGAATATTATGTGTTATTTAGTCACTCTCATTTATTAGAAGATTCTGAATTTATGCAATTTGGATGTAGTTTTCTTTTAAATGGAACTTACTTAGAGGCTATTGATTTTCTTATAAGAGAAATCCCTGAATTAGCAAATGATGCTATCTTTTTAAAGAGAACTCGTAAGATATTAACAGAAAATGAAAATTTATTGAGTGAATATGAGGGTAATCCTGTATCTAGTAGTGATAGTTATTTAGAGGACGATGATACAGAATATGTTACAGATAAGAGTTTTTGGAAGTTACATAATAAAGTGAAGAAAAATATAGCAAGATATCAAAAAGATTCATAGAATCTTTTTTTTTGCATACATTTTAATGATAGGAGAGATTTTATGCAAAAAATAATTCCATTTAAAAAGGATATTGTCTTTAAAGATAGGATAGATGAGATTTCTAGCATCTCTATGGATCATCATTTAATACGTGAGGAATATATCATTAAAGGTGAATTTACTGTAGAAGGAGAATTTATAACGAATGCTCAAAAAGAACCATTTCATTTTGATATCCCTTATTTAGGTAATTTAGATGATAATTATGAGGTAGAAAAATGTGTTATTGATATAGATGATTTTTATTATGAAATTATGGAACCTAATAAATTAATGATTCATATTGATATATTAGTAGATAAATTGTCAGAGAAACCATTAATAATAGAAGAAATTCCTACTTTAGTTGAAGAGGATTTAAAAGAGGAAAGAGAGGAATTTATGGAAGAAAAAGAAGAAGTAATAGAAGAAAATAGGAAAGAAATTGTATCAGAAAAAGAGGTAGAAGAAGAAAATCGTGTGGAGAATGTAGCAGAAGTTACTAAAGTTTTTGACAGTGTTTCTAATGAAGCTTATATGACTTATAGAGTGTATATTGTAAGAGAAGGAGATACCATTTCTTCCATATTAGAAAAATATCAAATTAATGAAGAAGATTTAAGAAAATACAATGTAATTAATGAATTATCATTAGGGGATAAATTGATTATTCCAAATGAAAAAAATTAATGAGCTTCTTAGAAATTTAGATATTAAGCCAATTCAATATGAAAAAAATGGGAAAGCAACCATTGTTACTACGAAAGAAAATAAATATGTTGTAAAAAAAAATACATCTCCAATTTATGATTATTTAAATCAACGAACTTTTGGATATTATCCTAATACCAAAATAGTAGGGGATTATGAAATTACTGAATTTATAGAGGAACCTGCTATTCCAAATGATCAAAAAATTTTAGATTTGATTTCTTTAACAGCACTTCTTCATACTAAAACAACTCATTATAAACCAATTGAAGAATATGGATATCAAGATATATATGATACCATTAAAGGTAATTTAAAGTATTTAAAAAACCAATATGATGAGAAAATGGATAAAATAGAATCTGAAATATTTATGAGTCCTAGTTCCTATCTTTTAGCTAGACATATTACTTCTATTTATAATATGTTAAAGTTTTGTGATGATAGTATAGAAAAGTGGTTTGAAAAAGTAAAGGAAGAAAAAAAGATAAGACTGGTAATTTTACATAATAATTTATCTTTAGATCATTTTTTTAGTGATAAATTAATTAGTTGGAATAAAGCAAAGATAGGACCCCCTATCTTTGACCTTTATAAACTTTATCAAAATTCTTATTATTTTGTGTGGGAGGAGGTAATGAAAAAATATTTAGCTAGTTATTCATTGAAAAGGGAAGAATTAGACTTATTTTATATAATGATTAGTATTCCTTTCCCACTTGAAAATCTATCAACTGAGTATCAAGCGGTAGAAGCTATTCATAAGCAGTTAGACTATATGGATAAAACAAGTCATTTTTTAGAACAAATGAAAAAAACAAGTGAATAACTTGTTTACCATAAGATTCTAAAAATAGATAAAAAAATACAGAAAGTAAATAAAAATAGTAGAAAGATATTAAATCTTGTAATAAAAAAGAATGTAATAATTAATTGGTAAAATAAAATAATGGAACAAATAAAGAACCAAATGTACCAACAACCTCTTCTTCTCCACCAATTCATATTACCACCTATTATACTATATGAAGATGGTTACTATTTGTGATTAGTTATGTTATAATAAAAATAGTAGAGTAGGTGCAAAATGGAAGATAAAAGTTTTTTATATTATACTCAAGATGAAATTATTGATAAACTGGATATAGACCCTAGGTTAATAGAACCATTTAAAAGAGTAATGCATAAAATACAGGAATACTTTAATGCGCACGGATATACACAGGAAAGAGATTATGCATCTTATCTTAGAAGAAATCTATTAGAATCTGACAGTAATAATTTAAAGTTTGTTGTTCAAACTATTGATGAAAAAGGTGTATTAGGTTTCTTTAGTAAAAAAGATAGAAAGATTGCTATTAGTGAAGAATTATTAAAAAATGATTTTTCTGAAGGCGTAGAGTGTACTCTTTGTCATGAATTTATTCATTTTTTGGTAATGTTAGAATTGTCATTAGGTGAAGCGGATATTTTTAGTAGCTCATTTATTAATGAAGCATTAACAGAAATGTTAACGCAAGAAATATACCCTAATAGTAATGGATATGATGCTCAAGTTGCTATGCATAAATATGCAAATTTATTAAGTGGGAAGGTAAATAATTATAGTCGGTTCCTTCAAGGATTTATTGATGCTAGATATTCTAGTCATGAGTGGAGTAATTATGTAGAAAGTACTAAAAAATTTCAAAATGACTTTAAAAAAGCTGGATATATTACATTGGAAGAAGCAAGAAACAATGAAAACTATATAAATGCTCAAAGATGCTTAATAAATTTATTTTTAAACCCAAGAATAAAAAGAAACTTTTTTGAGTATGTAGATTGTATGAAAAAGTTAGATGTAGCACCTATACAAGATAGAGAACATTTTTTTAAAATGATTTCTAGTATAGACATCAATTTTATTAGGGATTTTTCCTTACGAAATCCAGAAATAGAAAAAGCTTTATTAAAAAGATTGGAGCAAGTAAGGTCAGTCATTGTAACTATGAGAAAAATGGGACTTCAAAAAATCTTTCCTTTTACATTAGATGGCCAAGAATTTGCTTTAGATGAAAATTATAGACCTATAGGTGTTTATGGTATGCAAATTATGTCTTCTCCTAATGGAAAACTTGAAATATCTTATCATGGAAAAAGTGTAGTATTTTATAAACAAAACATTCAGTTTATTTCAGCATCGGAATTTTATGAAGAAAAACTACAAAAACTATCATCTTTATTCACACCACATTTATCGTCAGGATTAAATTATTTACAAAAGGCTTTACAATTAGATGGAGACTTACAAAGAGTAGAAAAGTTTGAGCTTCCAATGATTAATAGTAAACAAAAAAGGAACATTTATGTTGCAATATATGAAAATCAAGCAGTAGTCTTAAATGGTGCTACTTTCCTTTCTGATGTAGAAAGTTTTTCTAATAATCGTTTCATTGGAATGACTTCTAGGGACCCTAAGATTGCAGCTATTTATTCTGAACCATTAGGAGTAATTTCTAAGGGAATGCTTTTTTCTATTTTAAATGAAAAACAAATTCATGCTGGGGTAATAGGAAGAGTTTCTGAATTTTTGGAAGAAAGATTATCACAAGAAGAAATAGAAAAAGCTATATCTGCTTACCAAGAAAGTCCTGAATACTACGAAGAAACTGGTGAAGAATTAAAACAAGAAGCTATTCGTTTTATGGCTATAGATGTTATAGCAAAAATGCCACCAGAAGAAGTAGAAAAGTTAAGAGAAGAAATCCTAAAAAAGAAAGAGCAATTTGTAGTATTCTCTAATGAAGGTCATTTGGAAGTTTCTTTAATGCACAGTTCTGAAAATAAAAGTTCTTTTAGAGGTAGTAGTGAAGTTTTATTTGATAAGAATGGTATGGGAATATATCAAGAATTTATAGATATTTTAAAAAAAGGACAAAAGATTGCTGGAGAAGGAGAAACTACTATTCCAATAGACTCTAATGGTAGTATTGCTTTTCATTCAAATGCTACATTTGATTTTGTATCAGAGATATCTTTATTTAGAGCAGAGAAAGTAAACCTTATTAAGAAATTAGATGAATACTATTTTGAGGGAAATTTGCCATTTTCTGATTGGCAAAGATTAAAAAAAGATAGCTACCGAGAATATGAATCTGTAATATCTAGTATACAAAACCAAAAAAATGAATTTTCTAATTCAGAATATCAAAGAATTCATAGCGAGCACCAACAATGGTTATCTTCTATAAATGAACTTTTAGGGTTAGATTCTGTTTTGATGACAGAAGATAGTAAGAAAAAGTGAAAGAATAAATTTCTTTCATTTTTTTTTTCATTTTTTCATATACTTAATTAGGTGATAAACCATGAATATAGGAGATTTAGTAACTAGGAACTCATATGATAATGATCTAATTTTTCGAATTATTGATGTAGAAGATGATATTTATTATTTAAAAGGGATTAATGTTAGATTGTTTGCAGATAGTTTTTTAGATGATTTAAAAAAGTATGATGGTGAGTGTGATATTGAGGAAGAAAGTATATTCCAAGAAAGAATTAAGGATAAAAGGGAAATAGAAAGGGATGAATATTTTTATTTACCTGGAAAGGTTTTACACATAGATGGTGATAAAGAATATTTAAATAGGTGTTTAAAATATTATGAGGATATGAATATTGCTTCTTTAGGAATTGTGGAAAAAGAGGAAATGATTTCTTCTAAAATTACTGAGTTATTGGAAAAATATAATCCCAATATTTTAGTAATAACAGGACATGATGCCTATTATAAGCGTAAAGGAGAAGTGACAGATTTAAGTGCTTATAAGAATAGTATTAATTTTGTAAAAGCAGTAGAAGAAGCTAGAAAATTTGAATCTAGTCATGAAAAATTAATTATCATAGCAGGTGCTTGTCAATCAAATTATGAAGAGTTGATTAAAGCGGGTGCTAATTTTGCTTCTTCCCCAAAAAGGATAAATATTCATGCCTTAGATCCTGCTATTATTGCTGTTAAAATGAGTCTTTCCGACATTAATAAAGATATTGATTTAAAGAATATTATTGATAGTACAAAGTATGGTTCAAATGGAATAGGGGGAATTATTACGAAAGGAACGATGTATATGGGGTATCCTAGATGAATGGAAAATTTATGCAAAAAAAGTTACAGTCCTATCTAGGAAAAAATATTCACATTCAATATAATCTAGGAAGAAATAAATATGAAACTTATACTGGAAAGATTACGAAGTTGTTTCCTAATATTTTTTTGTTTGAAGAAGAAAAGGGAACTATAAAAAGCTTCTCTTATAGTGATGTGGTAACAAAAACAATTCGTATTAGTATGGATAAGGATAATTGCATTTTATAATAAGCTGTGATATAATTCATGTACATGGGGGCGTCTAGTTTCGACGGATTAGTTGGTGCTTAGATTGCAAGTCGGAGGTACACGTTACGTACACAAAAAAAATAACTGGAAACAGAAATCAATTAGCTTTCGCTTAATATTTTAGAAGGCTGCTTCATCTTTATTTTTCCTACAGAATAAAGAATGAGGCTCATAATATGTAGGATATATAATTATGATGATTATAAGTAATTATGAATAAACATAATCTTACTTAAGAAGGGTTGTTAGGTACCAACTTTTTAAGGAAATATAATTATCTAACTAAACTTGTAGACGTTTAAGAGTTGGCTCTTTCGGACATGAGTGCAAATCTCATCGCCTCCACCATGAGTGTATAATTCCTTTATTTAAAGGTTAAATAAAAAAGAACACGATTGTGTTCTTTTAATTTTCTATGTTTTCATTGGATGATTCTGTATCATTATCTTCATTTGGAACTCCTGGAATTTCAGGCTCTTCTGGATTTTCATTTTCTTCTGGAGGATTAGGGTTATTTTGTGGAAGACTAGATACCACAGTAACAGTTACTGTTTTTGTTTTATCTAACATAGAGATATCTGTTTTTTCTGGAATATTTTGATTAATTATTTGTCCAATAAATTGAGAAGAATTTCCTTCTACTTCATTTACTACTAAGTTAATTCCATTTTTAGAAGCAAATTCTTTTGCAACGGAAACATTTTTACCTACAAAGTTAGGTAATAGTACTAGACTTTGAGTATGATATTTTCCTTTTCCAATGACAGTTGGTTCATATTCGTTGTGAACAGAGAAACTAAATGTTTTAATTGGTTGTGCTTTTTCTAATTCAAGGTTAACTTTCATAGCATGAGTTACCGCTTGATAACTTTCTTCATAGATACTAAAATTATAAGTGGTTAGTTTAGAACCTCTTTGGTGTAAGAAACTATAATCATAAATTCTAGCATCAGCACCAGATAAATATAATTTTTGCATATTTAACATTTGAGCTTTATTGTTAGAATTACTTAATATATTTTTTCCAAGTTTATATAAAGATAAAATAGTATCAGTAGACATGTTTGTTTGTGCGTTAGTACTAATTGTGCTTAATAATTTTTCAATAGTAGAAACATTTGCACTGTCTGCAACTTTATTTAAAATAGATTTTATAATTAGTTGTTGATTTTGACCTCTTACAAAATCATTCCAATATCCAGCATGTTGAGTGTAAGTAGCACCACAATAATTTCTCATGTATGCAGTTACTTTACGATGCCTTGCGAATGCTAAAGCTTGCTCACCATTTAATGTTTGCTTTCCTTCTTTTACAAAGATTGTATTTTTACCCCATTGTCTTTTACTATTTTGCTCACAGAAGCTATAAGGAACTTCTACATCTACACCACCAATGGCATCTACTAACGAAACAACTCCATTAAAATTAATTTTATAATAATAATCGATATTTAAATCAAAATAATTTTCAATAGATTTGATAATGCAACTTTCACCTTGCCATCCAGCATTGGTAATTTTGTTTTTTCTTCCATTCATACAAGCGATAGGTATATAACTATCTCTTGGAATACTCAAAATGGTACTATTCATAGTCTTTGGATTAAAAGTAACAAGAAGTAGGGCATCACCATTAAAACTACTTCCAATTCCATCTCCTGTTGTATCAACACCTAGAATTAGCATAGTAAATGGCTCATCTAAACTTTTTTGAATGGTTTTATCGTCTTCTTTGATTTCTTCTTTTTCTTCTTTTGTATAGATAATTTTTGTATCAGTTGCTAAAGTTTCAAATTCTTCTGAATTATATTGAGTGGCATACGTAGTTGGTAAGAATGCCGCATCTATTTTTTCATCTAAAAGGTCATGAAGCAATTCTACATGATTATCATACCACTTAATATTCTTCTCATTAAATTTTTCTTCTTGAATAATTTTTTTAGGTAAT
Source organism: uncultured Bacilli bacterium (assembly GCA_910584165.1). Lineage (GTDB taxonomy): Bacteria > Bacillota_I > Bacilli_A > RF39 > UBA660 > UBA5578. Next base: position 27,750 of record CAJTZU010000003.1, read on the forward strand.
TCGTAAGTGCTAATATTTCCTTCTTCATTGATAATTCCAATTGTTCCTTTTTTGGCATCATCTATATTTTTAAAGTGACTTTTTTTAGTTACCACAATACTAGTAGAATGAATATTACTAGTATTATGGGGATTACTCATAGCTGAAATTTTATTATAAATGAAGGATACTTTCGAATCTGCAAACATCAGAATACCAGAGTATAAAAGTAAAATAACTCCAAAGATAGTTACTATTTTAATGTTTCTTAATTTCTTTAATTTTAAACCAATAATAGCAAAAATCATAAAGATATCAATAATTAATAATCCTGCACATATTCGAAGGGGAGTTTCAATTCCCTTGAATAAAGAAATTGTATATAATGTATGGATACTGATAAGAATTAAAATAATCAGTAAAGTAAGAATGATATTTCTATAATTTAATTTCATTTTTTTATTTTCTTTTTTACTACTTTTTTTCATTTATGCACCTCTATTGTTATTATTATACTCTAAATATAAGGAGATATCAATAATTCTAAGCCTTAATAACATTTGATTAACAGTTGACTTTTCATTTATTTTAAGATAAAATGAAAATGTACTTGAAAAAGGCATATACTATTATAGATGGGTCCGTAGCCAAGTGGTAAGGCATGGGACTGCAACTCCCTGATCGCTGGTTCAAATCCGGTCGGGCCCTCCAATAGAATTTATGAGTCATTGCGATTATTTAATAATGCGATGACTTTTCTTTTATTAGAAAGGATAAGTTATGGAAAAGGAATGGATAGAAATAGTAGATGAAGAAGGAAACTATACAGGACAAGTTATAGAGAAAGAAGAAGCTCATGATAAAAATCTTTTACATAATGAAGTAGCTGTTTTTGTGATTAATAATAATTATCAAGTTTTACTACAAAAAAGAAATCCTCATAAGAGATTTAATCCAAATAAATGGGCTTTATGTGCTGGTCATGTGGATGCAAAAGAGAGTTTAGAGGATGCTGCTTTAAGGGAATTAAAAGAGGAAATTGGAGTAGAGTTTTCTAAGAAAGAATTAATTCCTTTTGCAAAACGTGAGTTTTCTATTCAAGATACTAATTCTCATATTACTTATTTTTATTATGTGAAATGTAATAAAAAAGATTCTGAATTTGTGATTCAAAAAGAAGAATTATCAGAAGTAAAGTGGTTTTCTTTTGATGAAATAATCGATAGAATAGAAAGAAAAGATAATACTATTGTTTTTCATGAAAACAGATTATATTTATTTGAAACTTTAAAGAATTTATAAAGTAGTTAAAATTGACATACTAAAAGAACTATGTTAATATATTTCCAATTTAAAAGGGGGAAAAGAAAATGGAACATAAGAATTTAATAAATGAGGCAGAATTTACTAAAACTGGAGGAATTTTAGATAGCAGTAATAGATATGTCAGTGAATTACTAAAAGAGGGAAATAAGGAAATTTCAATTTGTAGTAAAGCTTCTTTAGCATCTAGTGATTTTGAAAATACTAATGATCACTATAAGAGAAGATATATTGTTAGACATATCAGAATTTTTAATGAAGTTGTTAGAAAGATAATGGGAAATTGTGGTTCTTTTGGAACTGGTTATCCATTTTATGCTTTAGGTAAAAATTTACAAGGTAGATTACCAGTTATTGCAGAGCAATTAAGATATAATGATGAGCTAATAGAAACTGTAGATAAGGCAAAATATCAATATCCAATTTGGCCATGTGTTAGATGTTTAATGCAAAACGGAGATTTAATGCCAGACCTAAAGGTTGTTTGTAAACCATGTCCTAATATAATAGATGAATTAAAACCAAGGAAGATTATTAATAGATTGCCAGATATGGATATGTGGATGGTTTGTGAAGATGGTTATACAGATGTTGTAAAACAACAATTACAAGACTTATTATTCGAACAAGGATTTCGTACTTCTGATGTTGATCCAATTAGAACGATAGAGGAAATCATAGAAATAGCAAATTGTTTAAAAAATGGACAAGATCCAACTATATTATTACCATTAGATGCTCATATTGTAGAGAAATCTTATTTGTATAATTTAATAGATAATACTCCAGATGCAATAGCAGAAGCCAAAGCAACAGGGATAGCACCTTTTTTAACTATTCATCCTTTGTCACTTAGAAAAGTATGGCAGAAGGATGATTCTGCTTATAATTTCATTTATGATTATTTATCTGCTTTTACGGAGTACAACTTTACAGGTACATTAAAAGAGCGTTTAATAGAGACAAGAAGAATTTTAGTAGAAACTTATTCAGTGGAAGAACTATATCAGTTTATGCTACAAACGGCTAGTCCTGCTAATAGAAGAAGGATGAAAGAAAAATCGTTACGACAAACATTTGAAAGAAGGATAGATACATGGAGAAAATAATAGATTTACATATCCATACAACAGTATCAGATGGTGCTTTAACACCCAAGCAAGTTATTGATGAGGCTGTTAAAAATGGTGTTGATACAATAGCTATAGCAGATCATGATACAATTGATGCTTATACAGAAGAATTATTAAATTATGCAAAAGAAAAGAAAATAAATCTTATTCCTGCAGTAGAGATTTCTACTAAAAATAAGAAGTGTGGAATTCATGTATTAGGATATAATATAGATATTTATAGTGAGAAATTTAAAGATAAATTAGCTATATTGAGAAATGCAAGACATGATTATTTATTTGCAGTTGCTTCTAAATTAGAAGAGTTAGGATATATTTTAAATGTAGAAGAATTAGATAAAGTAGAAGCGGTTACCAAAGCCCATATTGCTTTAGATGTAGTAAATAATCCTAATAATAAAGAATTATTATTAGAAAACTTTGGACATATTCCTAATAAGGGAGAATTTATTGAAACTATTATGAATGAGAGTTGCCCGGCTTATGTAAAAAAGGCTTCTATTACACCAAATGAAGCTGCAGAATTAATTAGAAATGCTGGTGGAAAAGTTGTTTTAGCACATCCTGTTGCTTATGTTTATGAAGATGGATTGAACGAGGAAGATATTCTTTCTTTAGTGGAAGATATGAATCCTTATGGAATTGAAGCAAACTATATTTATGTTGATAGAAATGATAAAAAAATAAATGATATTGAGATATGGAATGCATTTGCCAAGAAACATCATCTTCGTACTACAGTGGGATCCGATTTTCACAATCAAGATGGAATTCGTCCAGTTATTGGTTTATTAAATGAAGATTTAAAAGATATGAATGCTTCTGAAATTTTAGAAAATTTATGTAAGGAATAGAAAAGAACACCAATTTTGTTAAGGTGTTCTTTTTTAGTCTTCATCAAAATGTTGAAAGAAAATACCAATATTGATTAAACCAGCAACGCCAACTATAATATAGATAATATTGCGAATAGTATCCATATCGCCAGTAATGGCTGTTACTAAATTAAAATCAAATAGGCCAATTAGTCCCCAGTTTACAGCACCAATAATAGTAAAAACTAAGGCTATCTTTTGTAATATTTCCATAATTTACCTCCTATTACTAATATTGTTGTCCAATATTTTTATTTTATACTTAAAAACTCAATTTTATCTTTAAAATCTCTAATAAGCTCTTTTACAAATATAGATTCTTTCTTTTTAGGTACTAATAAATAGTTTTCATTTTTGGTTCTCGTAAGAGCTACATAAAATAATCTTCTTTCTTCTTCATATGCATAAGATTCTTTTTTTTCATCTAAAAATCTAAAGATAGAATCATTTTCTAATTTATTTGGAAAACCAGTCATACTATTTTCTAAGGATATTAGAATAACATATTCTTCTTCCAATCCTTTAGATTGATGAACAGTCATATATAAAAAAGAAATATCATGGTAATAATAGCAATTTTCTTTCCACTGAATATTCGGAGTTAAGAAAGGATAGATATCTTTTCTATTTCTTCCTAAAATTAAGACTTTTTTCTTATTCTTTTTTTCTAAATAAATTAAAACATTTTCTAATACTTCTTGTTCTTTCTCATAATAAATAATTTTGATAGGTTTTTCTAAATGTTTATTTGAATATAGAGACTTTTTAATTTGATTTTTATTTTTCATAATAAATTTTCCAGCGATATCAATTAACTCCTGACTGTTTCGATAAGTATTAGTAATAAATAAAATATCTGGGTGAGAAAAATACTTTTCAAAGTTTAGAAATATTTCTAAGTTACATCCTGAAAATCGATAAATGGACTGAAAATCATCTCCAACAGCCATTATTTTAGCATTTGTTTTTTGAAGTAATACTTGGATAAGTTTGCAACGTAGAAGAGAGCTGTCTTGATATTCATCAATGATTACATATTGATAAGGAAGTATTCTTTTTCCTGTTTTTAAAAATTGAATAGCTTTTAAAATCATATCATCAAAGTCAATTTCTTTACTAGATTCTAATTCTATTTTATAGAGTTTCCAAATGATGATAACTTGAATTAGAAAATAATATTCTTGTTTAGAAAATACTTTTTGTAAGTATTGATATAATAGATTATCTTCTTCTTTATTTGCTTTAAATAAATGGATAAATTGAGCTATCTTTTTTTGAAAAAGAACAAATCTTTTTTCTTTTAAAAGTTCTCGATATTCTTGCTCAGTTCCTATTTTATTGGGGTAAAAGTATTGTACAGTCATAGAAAGAATGTCTGAAAAATGAAATATAATCCCTTGATAAAATTCATCAATAATAAATTCTAATAGAGAAGGGGATGCTATTTGAAAATTTTCAGTTTCTAAGATTTTAAGAGCTAATTTATGAAAAGTAAGAACTTGAATTTGATATCCATAATGATTTTTGATACTATCTTCTAGGCTTTTAGAAGAAGCATTTGTAAAAGATATACAAAGAATTTCTTGTTCTTTATATCCTAAATATTCTAGTAGGTAGCATATTTTCGCAATAATTGTAAGACTTTTTCCACTTCCAGCTCCAGCTACTACTAGAAGAGCATCTTCTTCTGATAAAACACATTTTCTTTGAGCATCATCTAAAGAATATCCTTTTATATTACTTAAAAAAATCATTGTTTCTTCCATTTTCCTTTTTAGATAGATAAGATTATTCTTTTCTTTATAGAGAGAAATATTCTTATATTGGAAATAAAATTTTCTTTTTTTAGGAAAAATCAGTAAATATTTTTTTCTTTTTATTTCTTCAAATTTAGGTTTATAATGATTTTTTAATTGTAGAATGTTTCTATAAGATAAGTAATTTTCTCCTGTGAATTGATTTTTAAATTTTTCCATGAAAAGAATATAACAAATTTTGTTCTTTTTATCTAATGATAAAAATTAAATTTTAGATTATTTTTTTTTGAGAAAAGTAAAAAAAGAAATCTCCTTTTTTGAATAACTGTATAAAAAAGAATAAAAAAACCTAATGTTCACCATTAGGAAAATATTCTACAATGTTATCTAAATTACAATCGAAGTAATCGCATAATCTAGCAAATACTGCTACATCTATTTTTGCTAAATCACCACGTATAATTCTTTGTAACACTTTAAAGTCTGTATTTGTTTCTTTCATTAGTTTATTTTTACTAATTTTATTAGTAGTTAGTAAATCATCTAATTTAAAAAGATAGTACCCATTTTCGACATCAATTTTTACCATTTCAAACACCGATACCTTTACAAAACTATCATAGCAATTTTTGTGTTCAAATAACTATTGGCTGATGAACCATATATTAGTTCTAAAATAACTTTTTCTTTCTCTTTCTTTTAAAACATGTTATACTAATAACGAGGGATTTTTATGGTAGAGCGTTATGAACCGAATATCCATATTGGGCTCAATAAAGAGCAGGTTCAAAATAGGATAAAAGAAAAGCAAGTTCATCAAGATACAATGGTTACAACAAAAAGTATTAAAGAAATTTTGCTTTCTAATATATTTACATTGTTTAATATTTTAAACCTTGTTTTAGGTTTTTTTATCGTTTCTACAGGTTCTTATAAAAACTTATTATTTTTAGGAGTTGTTTTTTGTAATACTGTTATTAGTATGTACCAAGAAATTCATGCTAAACGTATTATTGATAAACTAGCAATTATTTCTAGTTCTAAAGTAACCTTAATTAGAAATGGCAAAGAAGAAAAACATAATATAAATGAAATCGTTTTAGATGATATTATTTCTTATTCTTTAGGAAACCAGGTGATTGTAGATTCCATTATTCGGGAAGGCACTGTAGAAGTAGATGAATCTTTTATTACAGGTGAAAGTGACACTATTATAAAAGAAAAAGGCGAAATGTTGTTATCGGGCAGTTTTGTAGTAGGCGGAAGTTGTCTTGCTTCCGTAGAGCATATTGGTGATGACAATTATACGAATCAGATTTCGAAAGAAGCAAAATATATTAAAGAGATTAATTCTGAGATTATGAAAACGATGCATAAAATTATTAAAGTAATTTCTATTGTTATTGTTCCACTTGGAATTTTACTTTTTTTTCAACAAATGCATTTGGATGGTAATACGATAAATGATAGTATTATTAATACAGTAGCAGCAATTATAGGAATGATTCCGGAGGGATTAATTTTATTAACTAGTACGGTATTAGCAGTAAGTTCCGTAAGACTTGCTAATAAAAAAGTATTAGTACAAGAACTTTATTGTATTGAAACACTTGCTCGTGTAGATACTATTTGTTTAGATAAAACGGGGACTATTACTGAGGGAACTATGGAAGTACTAGATATGATTTCTTTTAAAGGGGAAGACTATCCTTTATTAGATGTTTTCACTGCCATAGCGAATTATAATCAAGATAAAAATGCAACTGCTTTAGCACTGAAAGAAAAATTTGTTGGTAAAACAAAATATGAGATGATTGAGAAATTAGATTTTTCTTCTAAAAGAAAATATTCAGGAATGACGTTTAAAGAGTATGGTACTTATTTATTAGGCGCTCCTGAAATATTAACAAAGGATAAGAAAATATTAGAAGAAGTTCACAAATATTCTGATTATAGAGTTCTTCTTCTAGTACATACTTTAGAATCTTGTAAAAATGAAAGTAGTAATAAGGAACCTATTGCGATGTTAATCATTCGTGATAAATTAAGAAAGAGTGCTCCTAAGACATTAAAATATTTTAAAGCTCAAGGTGTGGACGTTAAAATTATTTCAGGAGATAGTATTGAAACAGTTTCTAAGATTGCAACACGTGCTGGCCTTAGCTCTTTAAATGCTTTAGATATGTCAACGATAACAAAAGAAGATAATTTAAAAGAATTAGTAGAAAAATATAATATTTTTGGTAGAGTAACTCCTAGTGGTAAAAAAGATTTAATTCTTGCTTTAAAAGCAAATGGACATACAGTTGCTATGACTGGAGATGGAGTAAACGATGTATTAGCATTAAAAGAAGCAGATTGTAGTTTAGTAATGGCAAGTGGTAGTGATGCTGCAAGAAGTGTTAGCCAATTAGTTTTATTAGATTCTAATTTTGATGCTATTCCAAAAATAGTAAATGAAGGAAGAAGGTCTATTAATAATTTAGAAAGATCAGCCACTTTATTTTTAACGAAAACCATTTATTCTACTTTATTGGCCATTCTATTTATTTTTATTCGAATGAGTTATCCATTTCAACCAATTCAATTAAGCTTAAATAGTATTGTAGCTATCGGTATTCCTTCTTTTATATTAGCATTAGAGCCTAATCATAATCGTGTACAGGGACGATTTATTATCAATGTTATTCGAAAGTCAATTCCGGCAGCACTAACTATTATTGTAAATATTATTAGTGTTATGATATTTACGCATCTTTTTCATTTTAGTGAGGAATATGCTTCTACCATGTCTATCTTTTTATTAGCATTTACAGGATTTTTGCTTTTATTTAAGATTTGTTATCCATTTAATTATATAAGAGGTATTTTATTTGGAACATTGATTGGAATTTTTTTAGGAGGAGTAATTGGACTCCCAAAATTATTTGAGATAGTAGTTTTAACTCCATTTATGTTTTTATTTGTAGGTCTTTTATGTCTACTAGATATTCCACTTTTTAAAATGCTAACACTTCTTTGTGAGAAGAAAATATTTAAATATGAAGAAAGGATTGTAAAATAATATGAACCCATTACTATTAACTTTATTAGTAGGTTTCTTTATTTTAGGAGGAACGCTACTAGGATTTTGTACAAAAAATAATAAGAAAATTATTAATTTATCGATAGGAATTGCTTTTGGCGTTATGATTGCTTTAATGATTTTAGAATTAATTCCAGAAGCTTATGAGAATTTAAATGTAAATGCCTCATGGCGTGCTATTGTCATTTTAATTACAACTGCACTTATTGGGGTCTTAATCATGAATATACTAGATAACTTTGTTCCTCATCATGAGCATGAAAGTCATCATAAGCATACCCATAAAGATGATACTTGCCATAATGAGCACTTAAGTCATATTGGAATTTTAGCAACAATTGCGCTTGTTATTCATAATATTATAGAAGGAATGACTCTTTTTGTAACAGCAACTTCTTCTATGAGTGCAGGATATTTATTATGTGTAGGAATTGGTTTACACAATATTCCTTTAGGTCTTTTAATTGCAGGGACATTACGTACTAAGAAGCAGACTGTTATAACTAGTCTTCTGCTTACTTTATCTACTTTTGTTGGTGGAATCATTATGCATTTTATAGCGCCTATGATTAGCGAATTTGTAGTTGGCTTATTTATTGCTTTAACACTCGGAATGTTAATTTATATTGTATTTATTGAACTTTTAGGACAAATGATTCATAGTGAAAATAAGAAGATAACGATTATTGGTGCTTTATTAGGAATTGCTTTATTTGGGATTAGCGTTTTATTAGGATAGAAATCAAAATTTCTATCTTTTTATTTATAGATACGTTTGTTTGTGTTATAATAAAATTGGTGAATAGGTATGACAAGAATTATTATGCACATTGATGTGAATAATGCTTTTCTATCATGGACTGCAGTAAAATTATTAAAAGAAGGATATGAAATAGATATTCGTACAATAGAGTCTGTTATTGGTGGAGACGAATCGATGCGTCATGGAATTGTATTAGCAAAATCTCCAGTTGCTAAAAAAAGAGGGGTAAAGACAGCAGAAACTTTGAGAGAAGCAAAAAGAAAGTGTAGAGATTTAAAAGTTTTTGCTCCAGATTACAACTGGTATAGTAAAATGTCTAAGGCAATGTTTCAAATTATATTAAAGTATACTCCAGATATAGAAATTATATCGATTGATGAATGTTTTATTGATTATACAAAAGTAAAAAGTTTACATGGAGATCCTATTGCTTTTGCTTATCTTTTAAAAGATGAAATCTATCATACTTTAGGATTTACTGTAAATGTGGGAGTAGCTAATAATAAATTGTGCGCTAAAATGGCTTCAGATTTTTTAAAGCCTAATAAGGTTCATACATTATGGAAAGAAGAAGTGGAAGAAAAAATGTATCCACTTGATATTGGGGAACTATATGGAATAGGAAAGCAGAGTGCGATAAAACTTAGAAATTTGAAAATTATAACAGTAGGCGATTTAGCAAATTCTAGTGAAAACTATTTAAAAAAGTATTTTAAAAATCAGGCTTTAGCAATTATTTTAAAAGCACGTGGGATAGATGAAAGTCCTGTAATAACAGAATCAGAAGAAAGTAAAGGAATTAGTAATTCTACCACTTTTGCTTACAATTTAGTGAAAGAAGAACTTATTCTAAAAAGTTTACAGGCTTTAGTAGAAAATGTTTGTTTAAATTTAAGAAAGCAAGAAAGATATGCCTTTGTAGTAGGGGTTACGATTCGTGATAAATATTTTAAAACTTATTCTCATCAAAGAAAATTATTAAATGCTACTTCTAATACAGAAGAAGTTTATAAGGTTGTAAAAGAACTATTTTTTGAAGTTTGGGATTTAGAACCTATTCGTTTATTAGGAGTTAGTTTGATGAGCCTTACAAATAGTTGTCAAAAACAATTATCCTTATTCGAGCAAGAAGAGAAAGTAGAAAAAAATAATGAATTAGAAAAAGTAGTGGATAAATTGAAAGAGCAATATGGTAGTAAGATTATAAAAAAGGCGTCTTTAGTAGACAATAATATTTCTAAAAAATATTTATAAATGTTGAATTTAAAAGGATTGTTTAGTATAATGGTTATTAGGTGAGTAATGTGATTTGGATTTGGATAGGAGTTGTTATTTCCTTATTGTTGATAGAATATATGTCTAAAAATTTTACGGCAATTTGTTTTGTTATTAGTGGAATTATTAGTTGTATTTTGACACACTTCCATACAAAATGGAATTTTAAGTGTATGGGAATAAAAATTAATTTATCTCCTTACATGGTTCAATTATTAGTATTTTTAATAGTTGGTATTTTTCTAATTTTAGTAATAAGGCCACAATTTTTAAAATGGATAGAAAAAAGAAAACAAAAAAAGGATATAGAAGTAAAAAAAGTAATTGGGAATAAAAAAGAGAAGAGAAAACAAAATAAAAAGTCTAAAAAGAAAAAATAAGTTTTCTCTTTGTTTTTAATTAGAATAATGGTGATAATAATGGAGAAAATAAAAAATGTTCAAGTAAATTATATCGATTATGGTAAAAAAGATGGCGAAGTTTTTGTTTTCCTACATGGTTGGGGACAAAATATAGATATGATGAAACCATTAGGAGATGCTTTTTCCTCAAATTATCGCATTATTATTATAGATTTACCTGGTTTTGGTAAAAGTGAAGAACCTACTGAAATTTGGACTTTATATGACTATGTTGATTGTATTCATGAATTATTAGCAAAGTTAAATGTAAATAATCCTATTTTATTAGGTCATTCTTTTGGAGGAAAAATTTCTTTATTATATGCTAGTATGTATCCTATTAAGAAGTTAGTTGTCTGTGGCAGTCCTTATCGAAAAGAAATAAAAGAAATATCTACGAAAACGAAAGTTTTAAAGTCTTTAAAAAAAGTTCCAGGATTAAATAGATTAGAAGATTTTGCGAAGAAACATATCGGTTCTAGAGATTATCGAGAAGCTAGCAAATTAATGAGAGAAATTATGGTTGAGCATGTTAATTTAGATATTACAGAGGAAGTAAAAAAAATTAAATCTTCTACTTTAATTATTTGGGGAGATCAAGATGAAGCAGTTCCATTAGAATGTGCTTATGAATTAGAAAAATTGATTTCAGATGCTGGAGTAGTTTTATATCCTGGTTGTACTCATTATGCTTATTTAGAAGCATTGAAAAAAACGATTAATGTAGTAAGAGTATTTTTAGAAAGTTAGGTGGATAATATGACATTGTTTTTACTATCATTATTACCATACTTTCTTTTTACTTTGTTTAAAGTCAAAAAAGCAATTCACATGCTTCAACAAAATTATTATGATGAATCAGAAAGATATTTTTTATGGATTATGAAGAATCCTAAAAAAGTATGGTTAGAAATTGATATTTTTTTCTTAATATTAGTATCTCTATGCTTTATAAAAGGAGATTTTGTTTATATTGGTTTTGGAATATTCTATTTTCTTTTATTAGCAGAGTATCGTAATCAAGTAAAACATTCTCAAGTGAAGAAGCCGTTAGTGATTACTAGTAGGGTAAAAAGATTAATGTTTACCATTTTTATTTTATACGCAATTGTTTTTATTCCGATGATTGTATGGTATAGTGAGAAAATGATAGTTGCTAATTATCTTTATTTAGGCTTTTTCACTTATCTTAGCTATCTAGTAGTAAAACTAGCAAATACAATTAATATACCATTTGAAAAACTAGTTTATCATTATTATCAAAGAAAAGCATTGAAGAAGTTGGCAGAAATGGATATCCCCGTTATTGGAATTACAGGTAGTTATGGAAAGACTAGTAGTAAAAATATTATTCATGATATTTTGAATATTAGATATAATGTTTTTGTAAGTCCTAAAAATTTTAATACTCCTTATGGATTAATATTATCTATTAATAACTATTTAGATAAGTTCGAAGATTATTTTATTGCTGAAATGGGAGCTTTTAAAATAGGGGAAATTAAAAAAACATGTAATTTAATGAAGCCTAAATATGGTGTTTTAACTACGATAGGAGAAGCTCATTTAGAAAGTTTTGGTAGTAGAAAAAATATTCAAATAGGAAAATTTGAATTAGTAGAATCTTTGCCAAGTGATGGATTTGCTATTTTAAATGGAGATGATTCTTATCAATTACATTATTCAGTGAAAAATAATTGTTCTTTATTTTGGATAGGAATTGATAATAAAGAAGTAGATGCGTATGCTACTAATATTGAGATGTCTTGTGAAGGATGTAAGTTTTCTATTAAGTTTAAAGAGGATGAGAATCTTTATTCTTTTCAAACAAAATTATTAGGAAAACATAATATTTATAATATTTTAGCAGGTGTGTTATTAGGAAAAAAATTAGGAATGAGTATTTCTGATTTACAGCGTGGAGTTAGTCGTATTTTACCAGTAGAGCATCGTTTAGAATTAAAAAAAGTAGGGAATTTGAATATTATAGATGATGCGTATAATTCTAATCCAGTAGGTGCAAGAATGGCTTTGGAGGTATTAAAAATGATGCCTGGCGAGAAATTTATTGTAACTCCAGGAATGATTGAATTAGGAAGTAAACAATATGAAGACAATAAAATATTTGGTACGCAAATCGCTTCTGTTTGTGATTATGTTATTTTAGTAGGAAAAGAGCAAACAAAACCAATCTATGATGGATTAATGGAAGCACATTATTCAAAAGATAAAATTTTTATTTTAAATGATGTTAAAGAAGCATTCCCGCTAGTTCAAAAATTAAAAAAAGAAGAATCTTATATGTTATTAGAAAATGATTTGCCAGATATGTTTAATGAATAGGGAGATGAAGTTATGAAAATAAAAGTTGGTGTTATTTTTGGTGGAGAAACAGTAGAACATGAAGTAAGTATTATTTCCGCTTTACAAGCAATTGAGAATATGAATCAAGACAAATATGAAATTATTCCAATTTACATAGCGAAAGATAGAACTTGGTATACTGGACATATGTTATTTGATATTGATGTTTACAAAGATTTTAAAGATTTAAAAAAATATGCAGTTCCATGTACGTTAGTTTCTAAAGATGGAAGTTTCTTTTTACAAAAAACAAAGGGCATTTTTAGAAAAAATTTAGCGGAATTAGATATTGCCTTTCCAATTGTTCATGGAAATAATGTAGAGGATGGAACTCTTCATGGATATTTAAAAACAGTTGGTATTCCATTTGTTGGGAGCGGTGTGTTAGGCTCAGCCTTAGGACAAGACAAGGTTGTTATGAAACAAGTTTTCGCTTCTATGAATTTACCAATTGTAGATTATATATGGTTTTATGATACAGAATATGCAGAGTCTAGTGAGGATATTTTGAAATCTATTCGTAATCTTGGATTCCCTGTGATTGTAAAGCCAGCAACTTTAGGAAGTAGTGTAGGAATTAGTTGTGCAAAAAATGAATTAGAATTGAAAAAAGCTATCGAAGAAGCTATTCAGTATGATCAAAAAATTATTGTAGAAAAAGCAGTTTCTAACTTAGTAGAAGTAAATTGTAGTGTACTTGGTAATTATTCTTATCAAGAAACAAGTGAGATTGAAGAAGTACTTACTAGTGATGAAATTTTAACTTATCAAGATAAATATATAAGTGGTGGAAAAGGAAAAGCTAGCAAAGGGATGGCTAGTGCCAGTAGAATTATACCTGCTAGAATAGAACAAAATATGGCAAAAGAAGTTCGTAATTTAGCTATGGCAGCTTTTCGAGCACTTAATTTAAGTGGAGTATGTAGAGTTGATTTTTTAATTGATAAAGAAAGTAAAAAAGTATATATTAATGAACCGAATACAATACCAGGAAGTCTATCTTTTTATTTATGGGAACCAACTGGTAAAAAGTATAGAGAACTTTTAGATAATTTATTAACACAAGCCATTAAAGATTATAAAGAAAAAACAAAGAAAATCTATTCTTTTGATACTAATATCTTAAGTGGATATGTAATGGGTGCGAAAGGATTAAAAGGTATTAAAGGAAAATTAAAATAATAGTCATAAATAAATTTTATAAGAATATAATATTGTAAAGAGGGGAAGAAAATAGTGTAAAGGTTCTTTTTCACTTTTTTTAATTGTGTTATAATAAAAAAAAGTTAGGAGATAATAAATATGGCAAAGAAAAAAAAGAAAAGTAAAAAGGTATGGAAAATAGTAATGATTTCTATTGTTTTAGTTGCTTTTATAGCAGGTGGCGTATTTTTTGTAACACAAAGTAAAAATAATAAGAAGAAAGAAGAAAATGCGTCTTCTACTAATAAGAAAAAAGAAGAGAAACCAAAAGTAGAGGAGAAAAAATTGAAAACAGTAAATCCAGATTCTAATAGTAGAAATATAGCTGTTATGTATAATAATATATCTACTGTTTGGGGATATCAATCTGGATTACAGGATGCTTATCTTGTATATGAAATATTAGTAGAAGGCGGTTATACTAGATTAATGGCTGTCTTTAAGGATGCTACTACAGAGAGAATAGGAAGTGTTCGTAGCTCTCGACCATATTTTTTAGATTATGCTTTAGAAAATGATGCTTTATATGTTCATTTTGGAGCTAGTGAGCAAGCTCTTTCTGATATTAAAACGTTAGGTGTAAATAATATTAATGGTATGTCTTATTCAGCATCTTTCTGGCGTGATAAGTCTCTTAAATTAGCGACAGAGCATACAGCTTTTACTTCTATGGAGCATATTAAAAAGGGTATTGATAAATATAAATATCGTACAACAACAAAAATAGATTTACTATTGGATTATAGTGTCGATGAAATAGATATTAGTAAAATGGATGGTGCAGTAGCAGCAAATAAAGTTTTTATAGACTATTCTGCAAGCAGATCAACAACTTTTGAATATGATACAGTAAATAAAGTTTATTTACGTTCTCAAGGTACTGCAAAAGGAAATTATAGTCATGTAGATGCTATTACTAAAAAACAATATACAGCTAAAAATATTATTACTTACCAATTACCAAGCCGTACTATTGATTCTAAAGGAAGACAAGAAATCAATACAACAGGTGGAGGAAAAGGTTATTATATAACTAACGGATATGCTGTTCCTATTACTTGGGAAAAGACAAGTCGTGCTTCCCAAACTAAATATCGTTATTTAGATGGAACAGAAATTAAAGTAAATGATGGAAATACTTATATTGAAATTCAACCATCTAATAAGAAGTTAACTATTGAATAAAATGAATTTTGCCATTTTTCCAGATTGTGGTATAATGGGAATGTTTGAGGAGAGAGAAAATGAATAAAATAACAAGAGATGAAGAATATAATCATATCGTTTCTTCTATCTTATCAACAAAAGAATTTAGTGAGAATATGGCGAAAATTAAACATCATAATAGTACAAGATTAGACCATTCATTAAAGGTATCTTATTATTCCTACAAAATTTCAAAATGTTTAAGATTAGATTATGAAGAGGTTGCAAGGGCAGGTTTACTTCATGATTTCTATTTAGATAGTGTTTATGAGCAAGAAACTTTAAAAGAAAAGGTTCTTCTTTATACCACAAAACATCCACAAGCAGCTGTTGAGAATTCTAAAAAGTTTTTTCCAATTACAGAAAAGGAAGAAGATATCATTAGAACGCACATGTTTCCAGTGGATGTGAAAGTTCCAAAATATGCAGAAAGTTGGATAGTAAGTTTAGTAGATAAAAGTATTAGTACTGCAGAATTTAGTAAAATGTTTGGAAGACAAGCATTAGAACATGCTAATTTATATCTTATATTTTTATTGAATATTATGAGAATAGGATAAAAAACTATTCTTTTTCTTTACAAAAAATAAAAAAAATACTATAATGAATCTATCGACGTCCTCATAGCATATTTGGATAGTGCGCGCCCCTCCTAAGGGTGAAAGACAGGTTCGAATCCTGTTGGGGACACCAGATTAGAACAAAAGAGAACTAATAAAAGGTTCTCTTTTTTATAGTAATAGGAGATATTTTGATTAATATTTAAAATTGTTGTATGATATAGAACTTGTCAGGGGAATGTATATGGAAGTAGAGGAATTAATTAATCGTTTCTTAGAGGAAACAAATTTTCAAAATAGAAAAGATTTAATGCTTTTAATGGCTTATGGAAGTAGAGTAGCAGGGACTAATCATGAAAATAGTGATTTAGATATTTTATATATTACATCTCTTAAAAGACAATATCGGTGTGCTAGAATAGTAGATGGAGTACTTATTGATATAACGATTATTCCATTTAGGGAAGCGGAGCAATTAATATTAGATTCTGCTTCAACAGGAAATGCATATTTAGAATCTGTATTTCAAACGGGGAAAGTAATTATTGATAGATATGATACCTTTAATACTTTGCACGAATTATTTTCTTTCAAAAGAAAAGAAAAAAGAGTTTTAGATGGTTCTTTATTAGATTTGGCCCAAACTCATTTTATAGCATTTCATGAAGGAACTGGAAATAGGCTTATTCATTATTATGCTGCTTTAGATTTATTAAGAAAACTTTATCATGCGAAAGAAAATTGTTCTAATATTTCTACTCCAAAAGTTTATGAATTATATGAAAATAAAGAAAAAGCAACTAAAAAATATAAATTAAAACTTCCTAGTGATTCTTTTATAGAAGATTATTTATCAGCTTTACAAGAAACAGATTATGAAAAACAAAAAGCATGGTTAATAAAATTTATGAAATTATTGGAGCATCAAAAAGTAAAAAGAGCGACATCTATTCCGTTTTTCAGTGATATAGATATTAATAGAAACTTGGTATCGATTAATAATGCAATATGGAAATGTGAAGATATAGCATTACAAAATAATCCTTATGCTAAGCCATTATACTATATGTTAATGGAAAAAATGCAATCTTTATATGAAACACTCTATGGAAAATCTTTAGAATTTGATTTTGAATTTTCAGATACGAATAGTCTCATTCAAAATCTAGAAGCAGTTTTTCATTTCATAGATGGGAAAAAAATAGATTATCATGATTATATGATTTTATGGTAATCTACATAATTGTGTATAAAGTCCTAGTATTATTTTGGTAGCCATGATATACTAAAAATAGAGAGTAGGTATAGTATGGAGCCAGTTAAGCAAGAAGAGCACAAAGTTGATGTAGGAGATGTTATTTTTTATCTATTACTAATTGTCGCACTTCTTTTTTTTATTCCTTTTTATTCTGGTATTTTTGAGATATTAAAGTATGCATCTCAAATTATGGTAGGGATGAATACTTATATTGGGTTAGGAGGAGTAGTTTTAGGTTTTTCTATTGTGTTAGTAGGTTTTAAAAAAAAGATAAGTGTTGTTAAAATTTTAGGGCTTTTAGTAATGATTGGGTGTATGTTACTTCCTTTTTATGAGTATATTGGCAGTAGAAGTTATTTAAAGGAAGTACTTGGTGAATATACCTTTGATAAACTATTAGTGATTGCCCATAATGATTGTGAAATGGAAAAACAATTACAAGCAGAAGTTGCTAGTAAATTTAGCTCTGAATTAGGAGAAGAAGGAGAAATCGATGTAGATAATCTTTCTACTACTGACCCTACTAATGGCACTATTAAAGATAAAATACGTTGTATGCCATCTACTACTCATTTAATGTATAGGATAGCTTATAAAGATAGTAGGGGCTGTGATAGAATTATTGTATATGATGGGAAAAATAATTTTGTAGAATCTCTTTCATTAGAGTCTTATAAAATTTTAAATGAAGAATTAGAAGATTATTTAAACTTTAAAAAAGGAAAGGGAAAAGCCTCTCATAATTTAAAGTTTTATAGCAAAGGAAAAGGATTTGTGGATATTACAAATTCTAATTTAATAACAGAAAAAATAGCCTTACCATATCCTAGTACTATTATGATAGATAATTTTTATCAAGACTCTAGACTAATAGTAGAACTTACTTTTGAATTGGCTGTTGATAAAACTTTAGCGAAAGAAATAGTAGAAGAATTGGATGAAAAATTTAGTCAACCAATTACAGCTATTATTCATTATGGCAAAAATACGGAATATTATTTTCAAAAGAATTGGTATCAGGAAAATGAAAATACGTTCATAAAGAGATTATCAGGGAATGCATAAGCATTCCTTTTAATTATTTTTAATAAAATTTAAGTTGAAAACTCAACTTAGTTATGTTATACTAGCATAGGTATAGTGCTAAAGAGGTAGATATGAAGGAAGAATTATTGCAAACAGAAAACTTTTTAATTAACTTTAGATATTTTTCAAAGATGATGCATAAAAAGTTTGAACTCTATTTAAAAGATAATCATGTGGATAGTTGTGAATTTATTTGTTTATTATTATTGAAAAGAGAAAAGCAAGGTTTATCTATGGCAGAACTTACAAAACTTTCGAAAGTAGATAAATCAATGACTACAAAAGTAATTAAAAAGTTAGAAGAAAAAGACTATATTTACCGTGATAGGAATAGTCTTAATACTAGAAATTATAAGATATGTTTAACTGAAGTTGGATTTTTAAAGGCAAAGCAAATAGAAAAGATGTTAATACAAGAAAGAAAAAAGTTTGAAAAAAAATTTACAACAGAAGAAAAAGAAATGTTGATAAATTGTTGTAATTGCATATTACAGAAATGCATAGAAAGTAATGATTAGAAGGGAGAATTTTATGTTAGAATTAAAAAAGATAACAAAAAATTATATAACTGGTGATTCTTTAGTAGAAGCTTTAAAAGGAATTGATATTTCTTTTAGAGAAAGTGAGTTTGTATCTATTTTAGGACAAAGTGGTTGTGGTAAAACAACTCTTTTGAATATTATTGGAGGGCTTGATCGTTATACTACTGGAGATTTAATTATTAATGGAAAATCTACTAAAGAATTTAATGATCGTGATTGGGATACTTATCGAAATCATTCTGTTGGCTTTGTCTTCCAAAATTATAATTTAATTCCTCATCAAACCGTTTTATCAAATGTTGAATTAGCACTTACTTTATCAGGCGTATCTAAAGCGGAGCGTAGAAAAAGAGCCCTTAGTGTTCTTGAAAAAGTAGGCTTGGAAGATCAAATTTATAAAAAACCAAATCAAATGTCTGGTGGACAAATGCAGAGAGTTGCGATAGCTCGTGCTCTTGTTAATAATCCAGATATCTTATTAGCAGATGAACCAACAGGAGCACTTGATTCTGAAACTAGTATTCAAATTATGGAATTACTTCATGAAATTTCGAAAGATAAATTAGTTATTATGGTTACTCATAATCCTGAGTTAGCAGAGCAATATTCTACTAGAATTGTAAAATTATTGGATGGTGAGGTTATTGATGACTCTCATCCATTTGATGGAAAAAAAGAAAAAAATAAAAAGAAAAATACAGGGAAAACGAAAAAAACTTATATGTCTTTTATGACTGCTTTATCATTAAGTTTAAATAATCTAATGACAAAAAAGGGAAGAACTATTTTAACAGCTTTTGCAGGTTCTATTGGTATTATTGGAATTGCGCTGATATTATCTTTATCAAGTGGAGTACGAAACTATATTAGTAGAGTTGAGGAAGATACACTTTCTTCTTATCCTATTCAAATAGAGGAAGCAACAATTGATATGTCTGCTATGATGGATGTTATGACAGGTAATAAAAAGCAGGAAGAGCATGAGCTAGATAAGATTTATTCTAATGATATCTTAGGTGATGTTGTTAGCTCAGTAACTTCTCAGATTAGTAAGAATAATTTGGAACGTTTTAAAAAGTATATTGAAAGTGATTCTACGGATATTTCTACTTATACAAATGCGATTCAATATGGTTATAATATTGATTTACAAATCTATAATCCTAATACAGAGAAAGATATTATTCAAGTAAATCCAAGTACTATTATGGACAAGATTGGTTTTGGAAATGATACGATGTCTAGCATGAATTTCATGTCTCAATACAACGTTTTTAGTGAATTGATGGATAATGAAACCTTATTAAAAACACAATATGATGTAGTTGCTGGTTCTTGGCCAAAGAAATATAATGAAGTAGTATTAATTGTGGATGAAAAAAATAATATTAGTGATTATACTTTATATGCTTTAGGTTTGAAAGACCAAAAAGAAATTGAAAATTTATTTAAAAAAGTTGCATCTGGAGAAAAATTTACTTATGAACCAACTACTTATGAGTATGATGAATTGATTGGCTTGAAGTTTAAATTAGTATTTAATACAGATTATTATACGAAACAATCTGGTATTTGGGTTAACCGTAAAGATGATTTTGATTATATGAAAAAAGTAATTGCTGATGCAGAAGATATTACTATTGTTGGAATTATTCGTCCAAATGAAGATGCTATTTTAAATTCTAATCATGGTTTAATTGGTTATACAAAAGATTTAACAGAATATGTTATTAATACAATTAATGAAGAAGAGATTGTAAAAGAGCAAACAAAGGATTCTTCTCGTAATATATTTACAGGGTTAGAATTTAATACAGATAGTAAGCAATTTGATATGAGCTCTTTAACAAAAGAGCAACAAGCTTATTTAGCAAGTTTATCTCAGGAAGAATTAGCACAAGTAATTGTAGCTTATATGGATACTTATGGCGCTACTTATGAAGACAATTTAAGAAAATTGGGAGTAGTAGATTTAGATAGTCCAAGTATGATTTCTATTTATCCAAAAGATTTTAAATCTAAAGAAGCTATTGAAGAAATTATTAGTGATTATAATGATATGGTAACAGAAGAAGGTAAGGAAGAAGATTCTATTAATTATACAGATTATGTAGGATTAATGATGTCTGGTGTTACTACCATTATTGATATTATTAGTTATGTATTAATTGCCTTTGTATCTATTTCTTTAGTAGTATCAAGTATCATGATAGGTATTATTACTTATATTTCTGTCTTAGAAAGAATTAAAGAGATTGGTATTTTAAGAGCAATTGGTGCAAGTAAAAAAGATATTTCTAGAGTATTTAGAGCAGAAACTATTATTGAAGGGTTAACTGCAGGTGTTTTTGGAATTTTAATTACAGTTGTTTTAAATATTCCAATTAATATGATTATTAAAGATATTACAGGAATAGGAAATATTTCACAACTTCCAATTATGGGAGGTATCATTTTAGTGATTATTAGTGTTTTACTTACTCTTATTGCAGGATTATTCCCAGCCCGTATGGCATCTAGAAAAGATCCTGTAGAGGCACTTAGAACAGAATAGGCGAAATGCCTATTTTTTCTTATATTTGACAAATTTTAAAAATAGTGCTAGTATAATTTCTAACTTGGGAGGGATGATTTATGTTAGATATTAATCTAAAAAACTTAAGAAAGGATGCAAAATATAAACTTCAAAAGGGAGCAAAGGTATTATCACTTACACTTGCTTCTGTAGCTCTTTTTTCTACACTTGCTACACCAGTTGAGGCAGCTGCAATAGATCCTACACTTACTACTACAACAGTTTATGCAAGTACTACAACAGCTAGTGTTAGAGTAGTGGATATTGTAGATACAACAATTGGTACCAATATTACATTACCACAAGTAACAGAAAAAATTTATACAGATAGTAAGTATGATTATTACTTATATTCTCCAAAGAGTCAATTCATTGTAGTAAAATATTCAAATGGAGCACAAAAGAATATTAGGCAAGCTTTAAATGATGGAGATATTACAATTAAAACATTAGAAAAATATGGAATTAGAGTTTATAAAGAAAAAATAGCAACTATTACTTCTGTGGTTGACAATTCTAAAAAGCCAGGTGTATCTGTGCCACAAGTAACAGAAAAAATCTATGAAGATGATAAGAACGAATATTATTTACCTACTAAGAAAAGTACCCTTATTATTGTTACTTATTCAAATGGAACACAAAAGAATATTAAGGAAGCTTTAAATGATGGTGATATTACTATTAAGACTTTACAAGATACTTATGGAATTAGAATTATTACACAAAAGAAAGCAACCATTACCGGAGTAGTAGATAGAACGAATGGACGTTATTTACCTCAAACCTTAGAAAAAATCTATGAAGATGATAAAAATGAATATTATTTTAATGTTCCAAAAAGCCCTTATGTTTTTGTTAAGTTCTCAAATGGAACAGAAAAAAATATTAAAGATGCTTTAAGAGATGGTGATATTACAATTAGCCAATTACAAAATGTATATGGATATCGTTTAACTATAAAACCAAGAACATTTGGAATTGTATCTGTTGTAGATAATTCAACAAAACCAGGTGTATATGTTCCACAAGTAATTGAAAAAATTTATAGTGATGGAGAAAATAATTATTACTTTAGTACACAAAAAAGTAGCTTAGTAATTGTTACTTACACAAATGGAACACAAAAGAATATTAAACAGGCATTAAAAGATGGAGATTTAACAATTGGCGATTTACAACTTACTTATGGAATTTCTGTAACAGCAGAAAAAGTAGATGCTAAAAATAATTATTATAGACCAGGAGAGCTTTATAAAGCACCAGATGGATCTTATTGGACAAGTAAAAAAGAATATATAGATTGGGTAAATTCACAAGAAAAAGGATATCAATATAGAAAATAAAAGAATGATTTTATCATTCTTTTTTCTTAAATTGACAAGAAAAATATTAATTGATATAATACCAGACCAGTGATTGATTATGAAAAAGGGAAAGAAAATAAAAAATTTAAAAATGTCTAGTAATATGAAACAACAAAAATATAAATTAGATAGGACAGGTTCTTATTTGATTATATTTGCTAGTGTTGTACAGATAATTACATTTAGTGTTTTACCTAAAATTTATTATCGTCCATATAATAGGGAAATGGATGATAGTAATCTTTTTTCTCAAAATGAGGTAATTATATCTGAAGAAGAACAAAATGATATTTTAAAAGATTTAGAAAAAGAATTAGGAATAAAGATAGATAGCGATGAAGAAAATTATTTATTACTTCATGCAGTATCAGAAAATCCTTATTTATCTTCTAAAGAAAAAGAGATATTTTATAAATTTATAGAATACTTTAATGATAATCCTTATATTAATCGAGAAGAAGTATATACCAATATACTAAATGTAAATGCGAGATTCTCTATACGCTCAGCTTTAAAAAAGGATTCTAATGTCTTAGCTATTTATTTACCAGACTATAGAGATATCATTTATTTTGAATTATTTCCAAGTGTAGATACGATAGCTCATGAGGATGGGCATTGTATCAATGATTCTAGAAATTTGCCTAGTTGTATTTTAGAAGGAATGACACAACTTATTTCTTCTGAATATTTTTCAGAAACGCCATTTGTTTTAACACAAACTTATCCTTATGAAGTAAGTTTTGTAAAATTATTGTGTGAAATGATAGGTGCAGATAAGATGCTTCAAGCTTATACAGAAGATAAACCAGAAATTATTTATCAAGCTTTAAACCAATTAATAGGAAAAGAAAATAATGCAAAAGAAGTGATAGAAGAAATTAATTGGTGTATGACATATTATAATAAAAGTAAGACTTTAACAGAAGATGATTACAATAGAGCAAATTCAGCTGTATTATCGTTTTTAGATTATGTCAATAATTTTGAATATGAAGATAAAGATGCGGTTCAGTATCATCTAAGTGTTTTTGTTAATATTTTTACTACTCATTATGGAACATTAGAAGATTATTATAAAATAACTCTTTGTAAAGCATATTTATCTTCTAAATTGCAAAATGAATTTCCAAAGACAATTCTGATTAGAACAGAAGATTATTTAGGTCATATTTATCAATATTAAAAAAACGTGTTAATCACGTTTTTTCTTTTGAAATTGATAGCTAATATCATCCTTTTGTTCTAGAATGAAACTTTTTAATTCTGTGTCTAAATCTTCATCATACCGTAGTGTTGGTAATAAAATAGAAAATATTTCATTGGATATTAGAATATTTAATTCTTGTTTACTGCGAGCAAGTAAAAATAAATCCATTAATCTTTTTAATAAATCTAAGTCTTGATTACACATGATTAATAAAAAAGTGGCAAGCCCAATTGGGTAATCATATTCGATACATAGTTCTAAGACTATTTCTTCTAATCGGTTCTTTTGACGAGTAAAATTTTTCCTATCAAAGATACTATATAGGGTACATGAACTTTGAAAATATCCTTTTTCAGCATGTTCTTTTATAAATACTACATAGTATCTTTTTTTTACTAATTCAATAGATATTTCAAAAGCAATTACTCCTTGTTTACTAGAAGGTAACATAAAGTCATAAACTTTTTCTGAAGAGATAGAATTTTTATCTGTTACTTTTTTTAAATAAGCATAATAATCTTCTATACCATTCCCACATTTTCTTCTAATACTATCAAAAATTTCTTTATAAGGAAATGCTTGTTCATAATACAAACTTTTATAGAAAGTAGATAATTCATCGATATCTGCTTGTTTGGAATACTTTGGTAGTTGAAAATGGGGTGGTTCTACTATTTGAGAAGCACTAAAAAATTCTCCATTAAAGCGAACACGATAGAAGGTAGGAATTTCATCTACTACTAATTTTAAATCATATTGATTAGAGTCTAGTAGAGAAGAATCTAATTTTTGCTTTAAATGGTTAAATAAATTTCCTTTTAAAATAGTAATCATAAAATCACACCTTTTTTCATAGATAATATTATAATATAATAGATTTATAAATGCTAGTAAAAAGATAAGGAAAAAGAAAAAAATATATCTTTTTAAAAAAATATTAAAAAGATATTGACAAAAAGAATTCTTTTTAATATAATGCTAATAACAAGAACAAAAATGTTCTTGAAAATTTTATAGATACTTATTAATATTTTGATAAAAAGAAAGAGGCGATAATATGAAAAAATTAGAGATAAGTGAAATTGAGGAGTTGACGATAGTAGTAGATATGGTAAATGGTTTTGCTAAAGAGGGAGTGATGGCAGACCCATACATAATGCATATTGTACCAGCAATTAGAAGTTATATGGTGGAAGCATTAGAAAGTCCTAATAAAGCGGTAGTAGTCATTAAAGAGAATCATGATGAGAATGCTAAAGAGTTTGATATTCATCCACCACATTGTAAAAAAGGAACAAAAGAAGCAGAATTAGTAGATGAATTAAAAGATTTAGAAGAATACTGTTATACCTTCTTAAAAAATTCAACAAGTGCGATATGGGCACCAGGATTTCTAGATTTTATTAAGGCATTACTAAAAAATCCTAAATTTAGAAAAATTCGTGTAGTTGGATGTTGTACAGATATCTGCGTAATGGATTTAAGTATTCCACTAAAAAAATTATTAGATCAATTAAATATAGATGTAGAAGTAATTGTACCAACAGAAGCTGTTGAAACATTCCAAATTAAACCACATACTTATGATGAGGATGGAAAACTTGTAGAAGAAGGAATCCATGATAGAAATGAATGGAATACCATGGCATTTAAATTTATGAAACAAGCAGGTATTCAAGTAGAAGAAAAAGGCTATCAGAAAGTGAAAGCTTAAATTTTACATTTATATTATTAATAATTTATATATAAGAAGGAGAGAGATTATGAAAAATGAACAATTAAAAAGTGTAGAAGATTTTAAAAATTTAATGGGTATTGATAACCCAGATATTAAGACTTGGGAAGATTTAAAAGCAGAAATAGAGAGAAATCAAAAACCGAATTTGGCGATGCTTACTGACTTTTATGAATTTACAATGTCACAAGCATTCTTTGATGCAGGAGATGAAAATAAAAAAGCGTACTTTGATGTATTCTTTCGTATCAATCCATTAGAAGGTGGTTATACCATTAGTAGTGGATTAGGAGATATTATCAATTTTGTAAAAGATTTTCATTATACACAAGCAGATATTGATTATTTAAGAAGTACTGGACAGTTTACGGAGGATTTCTTAAGATATTTAAGTAACTTAAGATTTAACGGAGATATTTGGGCAATTCCAGATGGTACTCCAATATTCCCAAATGAACCAGTCATTACTGTAAAAGCAAATATTATAGAGGCACAATTACTAGAATCATTGATGCTTGCTTATTTTAATCAAGGTTCTTTAATTGCTACTTCAACGAAAAGAATTACCAATGCGGCAGGGAAGGTTCCAACATCAGACTTTGGTCTTAGAAGGGGTCATGGAGAAGGAACTATTAATGGATCTAAATATGCGATGGTAGGAGGATGCGCATCCACTTCTAATACATTAACAGGAGAACTTACTGGTGTTAAAATATCTGGGACAATGGCTCATGATTTGATTCAATTTTATAAAGATGATTATAAAGCATTTATGGTATATGCGAGAGCCAATCCTAGAAACTGTGTATTCTTAGTAGATACTTTTAATACATTAAAGAAAGGTATTCCAGCGGCGATTCGTGTAGCACGTGAATTCTTAATTCCAAATGGATTTCCATTTATAGGAATTCGTATTGATAGTGGTGATTTAGCGTATCTTTCAAAAGAAGCAAGAAAGATGTTAGATGAGGCTGGTTTTCCAGAAACTAAAATTTTCTTAACGAATGGATTAGACGAGAAAAAGATTAATTCTTTAAAACAACAAGGTGCTTGTGTAGATGCGATAGGAGCAGGAGATAATGTACTTGCACCAAAAGAAAGAATGAATGGTGTTTATAAATTATGTGCAGTAGAAGAAAATGGAGTAGCAGTACCAAGAATTAAAATTAGTGGAGATACAATTAAAACAACTAATCCAGGATATAAGAAAGTATATCGTTTCTATGATAAGAAAACTGGATATGCATTGGGAGATGTAGTAGCGTTAGCAGATGAAATAATCCCACTAGATCACTATACTTTAATTTCACCAACAGAGGAGTGGAAAACAACTGACTTAAAAGATTATACTGTAAAAGAATTACAAGTACCAATCTTCAAGGAAGGTAAATTAGTATATGATGTTCCAACTGTTATGGAAAGTGCTGAACATTGCCATAAAGAATTTGAAACTCTTTATCCAGAAGTTAAAAGAGATATAAAACCACATGGATATTATGTAGATTTAAGTAGAAAATTATTAGATTTGAAAAAACAATTATTAAATGAATATGCAAGTGACGAATCAGAGAAGGTAAAAACAATAGGTACTTATCATGCGTAAAGAAAAGTTAGTGGAATTAGAAAGTTATTTAGAAGAATTAAAAACAATAGAAATGGTAAGGAAAGAAAAATCTTTCCTTGCTAGACTATTTCGGGGAAAAGGATTTTTATCGAGCGATGTTTATGAATGTCACTTAAATTGTGGTAGAATAGTAGTAAGAGAAAAACTCATCAAGGGAAAAAAGGATGGAAGTGCAGCAATTATATTCGCTCTTACTAAAACGGGAGAAGTGCTTCTTAATGTAGAACCTCGTGTTTTTACCAAAGAAACAGTATCGTTAGGATTCCCATCAGGATATATTGAACCTAATGAAACACCAGTTGATGGAGCGAGAAGAGAACTATTAGAAGAACATGGATACCAAGCAGAAGAAATGATTTTATTAGATGAATTTTATCAAGATGAAGGTTGCTCTTCGGCATTCAATAAAATCTTTTTGGCTCTCAATGCCTCTAAAGTAGACGAACAACATTTAGATAAAGATGAAATTATTAGACCATTTCTTTGTACTTATGATGAGGTACTAGAATTAAATCGATTAGGGTATTTTACTGGAGCAAATAGTAAACTTGCCATTGAAAGAGCTAAAGAATATTTAAAAAGGAGATAGTAATATGTTAAAAAAATATGGATATGTAAGAGTAGGAGCAATCGTTCCTGAGTTAAAAGTAGGGAATGTAGAATTTAATACAGAAGAAATTATAAGAGAAATTAAGGCAGTATCTAAAGAGGGAGTTCAGATTGTAACACTTCCAGAGTTATCTTTAACAGGATATACTTGTAATGATTTATTTCATCAGGATATTCTTTTAGATAACGCTTTAGAAGGATTAAAAAAGATAGTAGAAAAAACTAAGAATATAGATATTGTATCTATTATTGGACTTCCTATTTCATTAGATAACCAACTATTTAATGTAGCAGTTGTCATTTCTAAAGGAGAAATTTTAGGAGTAGTACCAAAAACATTTATTCCAAACTATAGTGAATTTTATGAAAAGAGATGGTTTGCTTCTTCTATCAATGCGATTAGTGATACGGTTACTTTATTTGGTAAGGAAGTGCCATTTGGAACCAATATTCTATTCCAAGATAGAGAAAATAAAAATATTACTTTTGGTATTGAAATTTGTGAAGATGTTTGGAGTATTAATCCTCCAAGTAATGAACATGCTTTAAATGGCGCTACGATGATTTTTAATTTATCTGCTAGTAATGAAATTATTGGTAAATATGAATATCGTAAAGAACTAATTAAGATGCAATCTGCCAAAACTATTAGTGCTTATATTTATGCTTCTAGTGGTATTGGGGAATCTACTACTGATGTTGTATTTTCTGGTCATGCTATGATAGCAGAAAATGGCTCTATCTTAAAAGAAAATAATCGTTTTGAATTTAATTCTAATACGATTATTATGGATATTGATGTAGAACGTATTATGAATAATCGCCATAAAGATATCAGTTATATGGGTGTTATTCCAAAAGTAAAATATAGAGTTTCTTACTTCACTTTAAAAGATACGAATGAAAATTTACTACGTACTTATCCAGAATATCCTTTTGTTCCTAAAAATGAAGAGAAGAGAAATTTAAGATGCTCTGAAATCTTTAATATTCAAGCATCTGGTTTAGCAAAACGTTTAAAACATACTGGTATCAAGAAGACAGTAATTGGTATTTCTGGTGGATTAGATTCTACTTTAGCGTTCTTAATCATTATAGAGGCTTATAAAAAAATAGGCATTGATAATAAGAATATGATTGCTGTTACTATGCCTGGATTCGGTACTACTGATAGAACGTATACAAATGCTGTTAATTTGGTAAAAGAGTTTGGTGCTACACTAAAAGAGATTAGTATTAAAGAAGCTTGTTTGGTACATTTTAAAGATATTGGTCAAGATGAGAATACTTTTGATATTACTTATGAAAATTCTCAAGCAAGGGAACGTACGCAGATACTTATGGATATAGCTAATAAAGAAGGTGCACTAGTAATCGGTACTGGAGACTTGTCAGAATTAGCACTTGGTTGGTGTACTTATAACGGAGACCATATGAGCATGTATGCAGTTAATACTTCTATTCCAAAAACACTAGTTAGATATTTAGTAAAGTGGATTGCAGATACTCATGAAACGACAAGAGATACTATCTATGATATTTTAGATACTCCAATTAGTCCAGAGTTACTTCCTCCAACAAAGGATGGCAAGATCGCACAAAAAACAGAATCTTCAGTAGGACCATATATCTTACATGATTTCTTCTTATATCAATTTTTAAGAAATGGTTTTAAACCAAGTAAAATTTATTTTATAGCGAGTGAAACATTTAAAGGTATGTATGAAGATGCTGAAATTAAAAAATGGTTAACATTCTTTATTAGAAGATTTTTCACTCAACAATTTAAGAGAAGCTGCATGCCAGATGGCCCTAAAGTAGGAACTATTAGTTTATCACCAAGAGGAGACTTACGTATGCCAAGTGATGCAGACTTTGAAATATGGTTAAAAGACTTAGAGAATATCTAAAATTTCTCTTTAGTATGGTCGCTTCTCTTTTTTATGATTTTTTATCCAGCTATATGGATACCTATTCTGATTAATATTTGGACTAGTATTAGTATTAGTCAAATAAAAAATGAAAAGGAATACACAGAAGAAGAAAAAGTTCAACAAGAAAATCAAAAAAATTCTAGAATACTAATTAGTATAATGGTTATTTTAGCTCTAATGTTTTTTATTTTTGTTATGGACAAAATATTTCAATATAATTCAAATCAAGAACGGAATATTATTAATGAAAAATTAATATAAATTATTGAAGAATAGATTTAGTTTTTCTAAATCTTTTTTTGTTCATAGAAATGTGATATACTAAATGTGAAAGAAGGTATTTATGAAGAAATATAATCGTGTGCTTTTAAAACTAAGCGGGGAATCTCTAGCAGGAAATAAAGGAATGGGTATAGATTTTGAAAGAGTTTTAGAAATCTGTTCAGAAATAAAAGAGGTTGTTGAAAAAACAAAAGTAGAAGTCGCTATTGTAGTAGGTGGAGGTAACTTCTGGAGAGGAAGATCTAACCAACATATGGATAGATGTACATCAGACCATATTGGAATGCTTGGTACTACTATGAACGCATTAGCAATTAATGATGCATTCAAACAATTAGGTTTTGAATCTCGTGTTCAAACGGGAATTGAAATGCGACAGATAGCTGAGTTCTATATCAAAAATAGAGCAGAAAGACACTTACAAAAGGGAAGGGTTGTTATCTTTGGTTGTGGAACTGGAAGTCCATTTTTCTCAACAGATACAGCAGCAGCTCTTAGAGCCGCAGAAATTAATGCAGATATTGTTTTAAAAGCAACGAATGTAGATGGTATTTATACCTCAGATCCTAAAAAGGATAAAAATGCTACTATGATAGAAGAAATTACGTATATAGATGTATTAAATAAGAAATTAAACGTAATGGATTCTACAGCCACTACATTATGTATGGATAATGAAATACCAATCCTTGTTTATAATATGAATAAAAAAGGAAATTTAGAGAAAGTTATTACAGGTAAGAAGATAGGTACTATTGTTTCTAAAGAGTTTTAAAAGACTATAAAAGTAGTCTTTTTTTCTATATAATCCCATCTTTTTAAAAAAATGTTAAAAAGATATTGACAAAAAGATTAGTTTTTAATATAATGTTAATAACAAAACACAAAAAGTGTGAGAAAAATGGATAGAAAAGAGGATTTATGAAATCAAATTTAAAGTTAATTATATTAGATAATTTTAAGAATGTTGGAGAAAAAGTAGATAAAGAATTACAAAGACTAATGAAAGAAAAAGAATCTTATGCTGTTAGAACTTCTAATAGTAGATTTTCAAATGGCGAAGGAAAGGTAAAATTAGAAGAGACTGTTCGTCATCAAGATTTATATATTTTATGTGATGTAGGAAATTATAGTATGTCGTATACGATGCATGGAAATACTCACTATATGTCTCCTGATGAACATTTCCAAGATGTAAAAAGAGTCATTTCAGCAACGAGCGGCAGAAGTGAAAATATTACTCTTATCATGCCACTTCTTTATCAATCAAGACAGCATAAAAGAAAAGGAAGAGAATCTCTAGATTGTGCTTTAGCATTACAAGAACTTGAAAATTTAGGTGTAAATTGCATTGTTACTTTTGATGCCCATGATCCAAATGTTTCTAATGCAATTCCTAATTTACCTTTTGAAAATTTTTATCCAACTCATATTATTTTAGAAGATTTGTTAGAAGAAGACCTAGAAAAATTATTAGTAGTTAGTCCTGATATGGGAGCAATGGAAAGGTCACGTTATTATGCAGAATTATTAGGATGTGATGTAGGGGTTTTCTATAAAAGAAGAGATTTAAGTAAAGTGGTAAATGGTAAAAATCCAATTGTAGACCATGTTTATATGGGAACTGATGTTAAAGATAAAAATATTATTGTAGTAGATGATATGATAGCGTCTGGTTCTTCTATGATAGAAGTAGCTAGTGAATTAAAGAAAAGAGGAGCTAATAAAATTTATTTAATTTCTACTTTCGCGCTTTTTACAGAAGGAATAGAATTATTTCAAGATGCTTATGAGAAGAAGTTATTTGATAAACTTTATTCTACAAATTTATCTTATGTTAGGGAAGATGTAAGAAATGCTTCTTGGTATCATGAAGTAGACTGCTCTAGTTTTATTGCGAAAGTAATAGACACTCTACATAAAGGAGAATCTATTGAGCCTCTTCAAAATGGTAAAAAAGAAATGCTTCGCAAAATCAATAAGAAAGTAAATAAGTAGGTGAGTTATGCGTATAGGAATTATTGGAGGTAGTTTTAATCCACCACATAATCTTCATAAAGAAATGGGATTACAGGTTTTAAAAAATAATTTAGTAGATAAAGTAATCTATGTGCCAACAGGAGATAAATATGCCAAAGATGGATTATTAGATGGAACTTTTCGTTTAGAAATGGTTAGATTAATGTGCCAAGAAAATGAATTATTGGAAGTTTCTGATTATGAAATTGTAAGAGGAGCTAGTTATACTTATGAAACCTTAGATTATTTTCAAGCGTTATATCCTAATGATGAAATTTATTTTATTTTGTCTACCGATTTAATTTTAGATATTATGAATTGGAAGAAACCCGAATACATTCTTTCAAAATATAAGTTAATTGGTTTAAAAAGAAAGGGGGTAGATGGTACTTTGCCAGAAATTTATAGTAGATATCCCAACAGTTTAAAATTGTATGATTTTAAGATGGAGGAATTATCTTCTACTATTGTTAGAAAAAGAATAAAAGAAAGAAAAATAGAAGAATTAAAAGGAAAATTAGATGGAAAGGTATTAGAATACATAGAAAGTTATTCTTTATACCAATAACTATTTTTTATAGTTTATGTTATTAATTAAATGTATATAAGAAAAGGAGAAAATTATGAAAGAAATAGAAAACAAATTTGGAAAAGGAAATTTATATAACGTAAATGATTTAGGTGAGAAGATTTATGCAACTTCTTGTGCATGTATGTCTGTTTGGTCAGATTTCTTATCTTGGGCGAATGCTCATCCAGATAGGATGGTGAGCGATGTAAAAGAAGCAGATAGTATTGTTGTATTGGGGTGCCAAGTAACAGATTTATCTATCTTAAATGATATTGAAGTGGCTTATCGTCTTCACAAAGAAACTGGTAAGACTATTTTTATGGGAGGATGTCTTGCACAACGTATGGATATTCCACTCCCAGAATATATTAGGAGATTAGATGTTGTAAGAACAATAGGCCAAGAGATTAATGATAGAACTTTAATTGATTATGAGCCACCATTCTGGGTACCTGGTTATGAAGAAACAGAAGAGGATTTAAAACAAGGTAATCTATTTCGCAACTATTATCCATTAAAGATAGGTGCTGGATGTCATGGTAAATGCAAGTATTGTACGATTAAACATACAAGAGGAGAAACTTATACAACAGTTCCAAGAGAACAAGTAGAGGAGTTTTTAAGACATGAAAATGTTGTACTTATCTCTGATAGTCCAACTGTATCACAGATTAAAGATTGGTGTAGTATTGCGATGGAATATAAAAAGGAAATTTCTATCCGTAATATTGAACCACAGACATTAGTAGCTTGTAAGAATGAAGTTTTAGCTCTTGCATCAGCAGGATATCTTCATATCTTACACTGTCCAGTTCAAAGTTTTGATGATGAAGTATTAAGAATTATGAATAGGAGTGTACCTATGACTAAAGAGGCTTTAGAAATTATGCATACTGTAAGAAGTTTAGGAACTTTGGTAGCAACTAATATCATTATTGATTATACTAATGATGGAAAAAATTATCCAAATCACGATAAAGAAGCACTAGAAAGAGACTTTGATTACTATTCTTGGAATCCTTACTTTGATGGTAACTTTGACATGTCTAAAGCAAAACAAAGATTTAAAAAGTATATTGGCTAAAACTTGTATTCCAAAGAAATATATAGTATACTGTATGCAGTGAGGAAAATTTCATATACTAAAAAAGAGAATACTTAACATCACAAAGTTGAGTACTCACCAAAATGGTTTGCACTTAATCTTGTTAGATTGAGTGCGTTTTCTTTTTATAATTCATTATCACTTGAATAATAGAAGAATAAGTAGAATGATGATAAGGATTAAAGAGAAGATTAAACAATCTTTCTTAGTCAATTTCATCACTTCTCTTCGGAGGCAAGCACTCAACTGTTAAAGTATTCCCAATAATACTTATATAGAATGCTTGTTTGTGCATAAATAAAAAAGAGGTTATTTTATGAAGAAAATTGTGGATATATTAATTGCTAGAAAAGAAACGATTGCTACGATGGAATCTTGTACTGGTGGAGGGGTAGCAAATGCTATTACCAATATTCCAGGAGCCAGTGAGATTATAAAATTTAGTGCTGTTACATACTCAAATGAATATAAAATAAAAATGGGAGTAAGTGCTGATACGATTGATACTTATAGTGTTTATAGTGAAGAGGTAGCACGTGAAATGAGTAAGAAAATTAGCCTTTTTGCTGATTCTACCTATGGAATAGGGGTAACAGGGAAAATAGGTAGAGAAGATCCAAATAATCTAAGAGGAGATGTAAATATTATCTTTGTTAGTATTTATCAAAAAGAAAAAGATAACTATTTTACTAAAAAAATAGAAGTACCACTTTTAAAGAGAAGTGAATGTAAAGAAATTATCATAGAAGAGATAGAAAAAATATTGTTATCTATTTTAAAGTAAGAAAATGCTAGTCATTTTCTTTTTTTATTACGTTTTTTAGAAAATGTTAAAAAGATATTGACAAATTACACACATTTTAATATAATGTTAATAACAAGAACGAAAAACGTTCTAAAAAAATATAATATGTTATTAATAATGTATTAATAAGAAAGAAGAGATAATATGAAAATGGAAATGTTAAATATAGTAGAAACTTTTTTAAATGATTATATTGGAGGGGAAGAATTCTATGATGCTTTAGATGAACAAATTAGAATTAATGATGCTTGGTTATATACTATGATTTCTTTAGTTGAAAAAGAATCTTTTGATAAGCTTATTGTGAGTGGAAATTTCGGTAGGAAATTCTATAAATTTGTTCAAGAAAAAATCAGTGATGAATTAGCTAGTAAAATATTGGTAGCTAATGGTTCTTTAAGAAAAGGAAATAGTATTGGTTTAGAAACTACCAATTTTAATAATCAAAAATTTATTTTTATTGATGATAGTTTTTGGGCAGGGAGAACTCGCGATGTAGTACAAAAATATGTGGAAGAAAATAATGGAGTATTCTTAAAGACTTTTGTATTTTATGATGGTAATAAAATCAGCGATAAAAATGTTATTAGTTTTTATAGATATTATGATTATCATTAGTTGTGTTGTTATTAAAAAAATGTTATAATGAGTTTGGAAGAGGTGGACTATGGAAGATTTTAAATCAGAAGAGGAATTTTTAAAGGCTTATAATCCAGATGATTATGAAAAATTATCTTTAACAACAGATATTTTAATATGTAGTGTATCGAGTGAAGAAGAAGAAAATTATAGAAAATTAAGTAAAAAATATTTTAGTATTTTACTTGTAAAAAGAGATAACTATCCATTTAAAGGAAAATGGTGTTTACCAGGAGGATTTATTGGAATCGATGAAGATTTAGAGGAAGCACCAAAAAGAATATTAGCAAGTGAAACAAATTTACATGATATTTATTTAGAGCAGTTATATACTTATGGTAGTGTAGATAGGGATCCTCGTATGAGAGTTATTAGTACTTCGTATATTGCACTAGTCGATAAAAATAGATTACAAGATAAGTTATCACCTAATGCTTCATGGTTTAATACAACAGTATTAGAAGATGATAAGGAGATGCAAATAACATTAGATAATGGAACTGAAACTATTCATTTTACTATTAAGAAGACTTTAAAAGGAATGACTTCTGACCGTTATAAATTTTCAATTGCCAAAAATGATAAATTGGCATTTGATCATCCACTTGTAATAGCAGCTGGTATCTCTAGATTAAAAAATAAAATAGGATATACGGATATTGTATTTAATATGATGCCAGAATATTTTACATTAGGAGAACTACAACAAGTATATGAAGTAATCTTAGATAAAAAACTACTAGATCCAGCATTTAGAAGAATTATTGCTAATAAAGTAGAAAAAACAAAAAAAGTACAGAGTGGTGGAGGACACAGACCATCTGCTTTATTTAGATATAAAAAGAAGAAATAATATGGAAAGAACGATTAATAGAATAAAACTTTTCGTTAATGAAAATGAAGAATCGTTAACGCTAAAAAGAAAAGTAGAAGATTGCTTTCAAAAGTATCACTTTGAAATCGTAGAAGAAGATTATGATTTAGCGGTTGCTATTGGTGGTGATGGTGCATTTTTAAGAATGATGCATAAAACAGATTTTAATAGCAAAATTTACTATGTTGGAATCAATAGTGGTACATTAGGTTTTTTACAAGAAATTAAGCCTAATGAAATAGAACTTTTTATTGCAAGGTTAAGCAATAATGATTTTAAATTGGAAGAAATTAGTATTCAAGAAACTATGATTACAACTAGAAAAGAAGCTGATATTTTTTATTCTTTAAATGATATTGTTATTAGAGAGAAAGATTTAAATACAGCGCATTTTTCATTATATGTAGATAATAATTTACTTGAGAACTTTGTAGGAGATGGAATATTAGTTTCCACCTCTATTGGGTCAACAGCTTACAATTTAAGTTTTGGCGGTAGTATTGTTTATGGTACACTTCATACTTTGCAAATTACTCCAATCGCACCGCTTAATAGCAAAGCTTATAGAACACTTCATAATTCTGTTATTATTCCAGAGGATAAAGAAATAAAAATGATTCCAACAGGAAGTTCTAACTTTGTTCTTTCTATTGATGGAGAAAATAAAGTATATAAGAATGTAATAGAAATTAAAACACGTGTTGGGAGTAAAAGAATATTTTGTTTACGTATGAATGAATATAATTATTCAGATATTATTTATGAGAAGTTTTTAAAATAAAAATTGAAGTTTTTCTATCTTCAATTTTTTTAGTATAATGAATTAGGTGATAATATGATTTATTATTTTTTAGTTATCAATATTTTATCTTTCCTTTTATTTGGAATTGATAAGAAAAAGAGTATGAAAAAAGAATATCGTATTCCTGAGAAAGTATTATTTTTAATTACTTTCTTAGGTGGGACATTCGGTTCTTTATTTGGTATGTTTTTCTTTCATCATAAGAATAGAAAGTTAAAGTTTTTAATTTTTATACCATTATGTTGTTTATTATGGGTATTCTTTTTTCTCATTTAAATAATCCTTTAAAAATAGAATTGCCAATTTTTCTACCTAATGTATTCATGGCAGAATTAGTAACTTTATCAGCTGCCTTTTCTGCTTTTGATTTTTTCTTTTTAGTAGATGATTTTTTTTCTAATTTTTGTTTTTCTTTTTCTTGAAGAGCTTGTTCCTCTTCTTTTTTTTGATTTTCTATTTTTTCTTTTAAAATTTCATAGGCAGAAATATTATCTATTTTTTCTTCATATTTTCCTTTAAATAAACTTTTATTAATAATATCTTTTCTAATCTCTTCTTCAATTGTACCCATTTTACTTTGGGGAGGTAAGATAGTAACTTTATCAACAATATTTGGTTCTCCTTTTTCATTTAAAAAGGATACCAATGCTTCTCCTGTACCTAAGGATTGTATTGCTTCCTCGGTATCAAAATTAGGATTTACTCTAAAAGAGGATGCAGCTGCTTTAATCACTTTTTGTTCTGCTGGAGTATAAGCGCGTAAGGCATGTTGAACACGATTTCCTAGTTGAGATAAAACTTCATCAGGAATATCTTTTGGACTCTGTGAAATAAAGTATAGGCCAATTCCTTTAGAACGAATTAATTTTACTACTTGAATTACTTGCTTAATCATGTAATCTGGCATTTCTTCAAATAAAAGATGAGCTTCATCAAAGAAGAAGACTATTTTAGGTTTTTCTAAATCTCCAACTTCAGGTAGTTCTTTATATAAGTCATTTAATAGCCATAGTAAGAAAGTAGCATATAAATTAGGCTTTTGAAATAATTTAACTGCATGTAAAATATTGATATAACCACGTCCATCATTTTGATTGAATCTAATAAAGTCTTTGATATGAATAGAAGGTTCTCCAAAGAAATAGTCTCCACCTTGTTCTTCTAATACGAGTAAGCTTCTTTGGATGGTACCAATACTTTGAATAGATACATTTCCATATTCTAATGTATAAGAACTTCTATTATCACCAACATATTGAAGTATTAGTCGTAAATCTTTTAAATCTATCAATTCCCAGTTATTATCTTGCGCAATTTTAAATACGATAGTAAGAACTCCTTCTTGGGCTTCTGTTAAACCTAACATACGAGATAGTAGGGAAGGCCCAATATTGAAAATAGTGGTTCTAATTGGGTGACCATATTCTCCATAGACATCCCAAAAGTGTGTTGGGAAACTTTTAAATGTAAAGTTTTCTAATTCTAAATTTTGAATTCTACTATTTAATTTTTCATTAGTAGTACCACTAATAGGCATTCCTGCCAAATCCCCTTTAACATCACTTAAGAATACTGGTACACCAGCATCAGAGAAACTTTCAGCCATTACTTTTAAAGTGATTGTCTTACCACTGCCAGAAGCACCTGTAATTAATCCATGTCTATTTGCCATGTTAGTTAAGATACAAAATTCTTCTTTATTTTTACCAATGAGTAGTTTGTTATTACAATACATAAATGTGTCCTCCTAGTGTAAACTAATTATATCATGAAAGACAAATGGGAACAATATGTGTTATAATGAAAAAAATAAGGAGGATACTATGTTAACAAAAGAGGAACAAGCTAGAATTTATCATGCTTATCAAGAAACGATAAAACAATCAAAAGAAACTAAGTCGCTCATGCATAAGAAATTTAAAGAGTTTTGTGAAATGTATGTTTTTACAACTGAAAATCTTAGAGGGTATCTTTCTAAATTAAAGGTAAAAGGAAAAAAAGTATTAACGGTAACTGCTTCTGGAGACCACCTTATTAATTTAGCTCTTTTAGGTGTAACCGAGGTACATAATTTTGATATTAATCAGAATGCTTATTTTATGACAGAACTAAAAGTAGCAGCATTAAAAGTACTTAGCTATGAAGAATTTTTATTATTCTTTACAGACAGTAAAGATAGGACTCAAGATTACGTAGGTATTGTTGCAGTAGAAAAAAAGGTAGAGGAAAATGACTCCGTTTTTGATTATAAAACTTACCTTCGCATTCGGGAACATTTAGGGGAGGACTCTGCTTTATATTGGGATATGTTATTTGAGGAATATCATTTTGATGGAAAACAATTAATGAAATCAGGAATTGTTTTAGGTGGGGATAGAACTGCTGCGATTTATAATAATTCTTATTTGCAAAATGAAGAAAGTTATAATCAAGCACGAGATTGTATTGATAATGTAACTAGAAAATATTTTACAATGGATGTATTAAATCTTCATAAATTAACGGATACTTATGATACTATTTTACTTTCTAATATTTATGATTATGCTACAGATGAATGGTATGGAGGAATAAGTGAGGAAACTTTTACCAAATATGTTATAGAAGAACTATCTCAAAAATTAAATCCAGAAGGTAGGATATCTATTGCTTATCAGTACCATTATCAAAATAAAGATAGAGCTTTTACTCCCTCTTTAAGGAATTTGTTTAAAAGTAGATATACATTAGAGAGAAGAGAGGCTTTGGAGAAGTTTAGCTTTAGGAAAATTTTAGTTCCATCGGTTGTAAGAGATTATAGAGAAGATATGTCAAGAGACTGTGTTTATGTATATGAAGGAGGAAAAAAGAAATAATTTTTCTTTTTTTTATAAAAACTATTGACAAGTGTATATATTTACACTTATAATAATGGTGTTGGTGGTGATGTTATGGAAGTAACAAATCCTAGATATCGGAATCAAGGTGTTCATGTAGTAAGTACAATATTTACAGTAGATAAAGGTGTAACAAAAGTATTGCTGATTAAAAGAAAATATGATCCTTATTCAGGTATGTGGGCCCTTGTTAGTGGAGCGCTTTACAATGACGAAGAGCTTCTAGAATGTATCTTAAGAGAAGTAAAAGAAAAAACAGGAATAGAAAATGTTCACTTAGAATTATTTGATGTATTTAGTAAAATTGATAGGTCGCCTGCTATGCGCATGGTTGGAATTGCCTATTTAGGAATCATTAATAAAAATAAATATGAATTATTAAAAGAAACGCTGAGAACGATAGATGCAGAGTGGAGGGATATTAAAGATATTCCTGAACTTGCTTTTGACCATAATGAAATATTAACAAGTGCGATAGAAGTTTTACGAAAAAGAATAAAAGAAACAGACTTATTAAAAAATTTATATCCTGATGGATTTACAATGCCAGAGATACAGAAAGTATATGAAAGTATTTTAGGTACTAGTTATGATAGACGTAATTTTCGCAAGAAATTATTAAGTACTGGAATGATTGAAGAAACATCTAGAGTAGAAAAGTTTGATGGAAATAAACCTGCCAAAATATATGTATTCAAAGAGAATATGGAAGATAGAAATGTATTTTAATACATTTTTCTAATCAATATTAATGTGTATAAATATACACTTTGAAAGGATGGTAAAATGATTTATTTTTTGAGGCATGGGTTAGATGATGAAACTTATGTAGGGGGATGGAGTGATGTAGATTTAACAAAGGAAGGAATTGAACAAGTAAAAGAAATCTGTACTGTCATTGGGAAACTTCCTATTAGTAAGATTATTTCTAGTGATATTAAAAGAGCTAAAACAACAGCTTCTATTGTTAGCGAAGCTCTTAATATTCCTGTTGAGTATTCTTCTAAATTTAGAGAATTAGATAAAGGACTGTTAACAGGATTAAAGGTTGACGAGGCTTTTAAACGTTATCCTGAATATAGGATAAATGTGAAAATTGATACGAAGTATCCAGAAGGAGAATCGATGATAGACTTATATGAGAGGGTAAGACTTCTTCTTGGAGAAATAGAAGGGTGGGATGAAGTATTAATTGTAACACATAGAGGGGTTATCAATATGGTATATTTTTTAACAGAAAATAGACTTCCAGATATGGATAAAAAACAGTTTGATGTTACTCATGCGTCACTACATGAGTATAATCCCAAAGAAAGGAAAATAAGAAAGGTAGGAATTTAGTTTATGGGACAATTAGTTGGTAAAATCGTACTTACAGGAGGACCTTGTGCTGGAAAGACAACTGCTCTTTCTTCAATAGAACAAGAATTATCAGATAGAGGCTTTAGGGTATTTGTGGTAGGAGAGAGTGCTACTGAATTAATTAAAGGTTGTATTAGACCTTTTGGAGATAAGCCATTTGACTTATTAGATTTTCAAAGACTTATTTTACAGTATCAACTTCAGAAAGAAAAAATATATGAACAAGCAGTTGATATGTTACCAGAGGATGAGAAATGCGTGATTCTTTATGATAGAGGAATTATGGATAATAAAGCTTATATTAGTGCAGATGAATTTAAGATGATTACACAAGAACAAGGATTACATGAATTAGATTTATTAGATAGTTATGATATGGTACTTCATCTAGTAACAGCAGCTGACGGATGTCCAGAATATTATACATTAGACAATAATCAAGCAAGATCAGAATCTGTAGAGGAAGCAAAAGTACTAGATAAAAAGACTCAAGATGCTTGGCTTGGTCACAATCGATTAGTGATTATTGATAATTCAACAGCTTTTTCAGATAAAATTAATAAAGTATTAGAAAATGTATGCCAATTAGTTAGAAGTCCTTATAGTATTCGTTATCAAAGAAAGTATTTAGTAGACTTAAGTAATTCGTCACTAGATTTGTTAAGAAAAAAAGATGTTATTAAAATTGATATGGAGCAAACTTATTTAGAGGAACCTAGAGAGCATTATGAGAGAAGACTTAGAAAACGTACTTTAGGAAATGAAGAAACATTTTATATTACCGTTCAAAAGAAATCTGGTCATGGTTTAAGTAAAATTGTAACAGATAAAAAAATAACAGAAAAGGAATATATGCGTTTTTTAGAGTCTCCAATAGCCGGAACTTTAAAAAAGGAAAGATATACGTTTGTCTATAAAAAACAATACTTTAAATTGGATATTTTAGATGGAAAACCATATGGAGTATTAGAAGTAAATCCTACTAGATGTGATGTTACAATTACACTTCCTCCTTCTTTAAAAATAGAAAGAGAAATAACGGATGAAGAAGAGTTTGATGCTGGAACTCTTGCTAGAAAAAAGAATCCAGAATATGTAAAAAGGTGATTGTAAGTAATAGATAAAAAGAGTTTTAGTACTCTTTTTTATTTAAATATCAAATATAATTAAAGAGATTTTCTATAAAAAAAGCAACAGTTTTATATTGAATACTGTGCAAAAGTATAGGATTTTTTAGTGAAATAAGAATTTATCTACATTTTATAGTAAATCGTGTGCATAAATGATATAATAATTAGTATTGATAAGGATGGTTATATGGAAAAGATTATACTAGTAGACGGAAACAATTTATTATTTAGAAGTTATTATGCAACTGCTTATAATGGTAATTTTATGAAGAATAGTAAGGGATTTCCTACCAATGCATTATTTGGTTTTACCAATATGATGAATAAAATTGTAGAAGAAGAAAAACCAACGAGAATTATAGTTGCTTTTGATAAAGGAAAAACATTTAGACATGAGAAATATGATTTTTATAAAGGAGGTAGAATAGAGACTCCTGATGAATTAAAAGTACAGTTTCCAATTGCTAAAGAAATGTTAGGGTATATGGGAATTAAATATTATGAGATAGATAATTATGAAGCAGATGACATCATTGGTACTTTTGCGCGTATTTGTGATGAAGATCCAAATTATATTGGTACTATTATCAGTAGTGATAAGGATTTACTACAATTACTTTCTAATCAAGTAGATATTAAACTATTAAAACAAAAAGATTATATCCGTTATAATTCTAAGACATTTAAGGAAGCTTATGGGATTGAACCTATTCGTATGATAGATTTAAAAGCACTTATGGGAGATGCTTCTGATAACATTCCAGGGGTAAAAGGAATAGGGGAAAAGACTGCTTTAAAACTATTAGTAGAGTATGAAACCTTAGATAATTTATATGCTCATTTAGATGAGATTAAAGGAGCTACTCATGATAAGCTAGAAAGTGGTAAGGAAAGCGCTTATATGAGTTATGAAATTGCTACTATCGAAAGAAATGTTCCTATGTCTATTAATATGGATGATATTATCTATAAAGAAGAAGATACTGATAAATTAAATGCTTTATATGAAGATTTAGAATTCTATTCTTTCTTAAAAAAGAGAGAAAAGAAAGTGGTAAAAGAAGATATTTCTTATCAAGTATTAGAGGATACTAGTATATTAGATAAAAAAGAAGAATTATCCATCTATTTAGAGACAACAGAATCGAACTATCATCATACCGATATTATTGGTATGGGAGTATATGATGGAGAGTCTAGTTATTTTGTTCCTTATTCTGTATTAAAGGAAAATCCAATATTTTTAATGAAAGCTAAAAAGAATACGTATGATGCAAAAAGAGTAACAGTTGCTTTAAAATGGCATGGTATCTATATTGACAATATGGAATATGATACTATGATAGCAGCTTACCTACTGGAATATAATCAAAAAGAAGATATTGCTTATCTAGCAAACGAACTAGGGTATGCTATTCCTTTTAGAGAAGAGTTATATGATAAGAAAAAAGGCATAGATGAAAAGAAAATAGAAGAAGCATGTGTATTAAAAGCAAAATTTATTCATGATACCAAAAAAGAGTTATTAGAATCTTTAGAGAAAGAAGAGATGCTAACTCTATTTTATGAAGTTGAAATGCCTTTATCTGGTGTTTTGGGTCGTATGGAATATAATGGAATCTGTGTAGATAAAAAGAAACTTCAAGATATGGGAGAAGAAATTCAAATTAAGATTGAACTTATTCAAAAAACAATCTATAATTATGCAGGGTGTGAATTTAATATTTCTAGCCCTATTCAGTTAAGTGAAGTTCTATTTGAAAAATTAGATTTACCTCATGGAAAAAAGGGAAAGAACGGTTATTCTACTGCTGCTGATATTCTAGAAAAATTAAAAGATAAACATCCAATTATTCCAGAAATATTAGAATATCGTATGCTTACTAAATTACATTCTACTTATATAGAAGGGCTACTTGATACGGTAATGCCAGACGGTAAGATTCATACCATTTATACACAGACATTAACACGTACTGGAAGACTTTCTTCTATTGAGCCAAATTTACAGAATATTCCAATTCGTCATGAATATGGAAAATTAATTAGAAAGGCTTTTGTACCACGTCCTGATTCCATTATTGTAAGTAGTGATTATTCCCAGATAGAACTTAGAATACTTGCTCATGTAGCTTCTATTGATACGCTAAT
The DNA here is from genome assembly GCA_910584165.1 of uncultured Bacilli bacterium. GTDB lineage: Bacteria > Bacillota_I > Bacilli_A > RF39 > UBA660 > UBA5578. The sequence goes on from CAJTZU010000003.1 coordinate 72,227, forward strand.
TAATGCTTTTAAAAATAATCAAGACATTCATAGTAAAACAGCTAGTGATATTTTTAAAGTAGAGGAACAAGAGGTAACGAAAGATATGCGTAGAATGGCTAAAGCTGTAAACTTTGGTATTATTTATGGAATTAGTGGATATGGTTTATCTGAAAATATTGGTGTAAGTCCAAAAGAAGCAACTCAGTTTATCAATAATTATATGGAAACTTATCCAGGTGTTAAAACATATATGGATGAAACTGTTAAACAAGCACACAGTGATGGTTTTGTAAGAACAATGCTAAATAGAAAAAGAACGATACCAGAGTTAGAAAATAAAAATTATATGATACGTAGTGGTGCAGAGAGAATGGCACTTAATACACCAATTCAAGGCACTAGTGCGGATATTATTAAGAAAGCAATGGTAGAAATTGATAAAGAATTAGTGAATAAAAAGATGCAATCAAAAATGATTGTTCAAGTACATGATGAATTAGTATTTGATTGTGTAGAAAGCGAATTTGATGCGTTAAAAGAACTTGTTACTAGAGTAATGGAAAATATTATTACCTTAGATGTTCCATTAAAGGTAGAAATAGAATATGGAACAGACTGGTATCAAGCTAAATAAAAAGGAGAGTTGAGATTTTGCAACCAGAAAAAATAAACAAGAAAAAACTAGTATCCAAAGTGATGTTTGTGAGTGTTTTCACAAATATCTTTTTGGCTATATTAAAAATTATAACAGGAACGATTTTTTCATCCGTTGCGTTAGTAGCAGATGGTATTCATTCCTTTAGTGATTTAATTACTGACTTCTTTGCAATTATTGGAAGTCATTTTGCCCAGAAACCTGCTGATTTGGAGCACCCTTTTGGTCATGGTAATTTAGAGTATTTAACAAGTTTAGGAATAGGTTTAATGGTCTTAATAGTAGGCGTTGGAGTTATTTATAACTCTATTACAGGCTCTTTACAAGTTCCTAATACGATTGTTATTGTAGTATCTATTTTTACTATATTTACGAAATTATTATTATCTACTTACATTTTAAGAAAAGGGAAAAAATATCATAATTCTATTTTAATTTCTAGTGGAAAAGAAAGCAGAAGTGATGTTATTAGTTCTATTGTGGTACTTATTTCTTCTATTTTAATTCAGTTTCAAGATAGAGTACCAATATTTTCTTATGCTGAGAAAGTAGCGGCTATTATTGTTGGATTATTTATTCTTTTTGTAGGTTTCAGCATTATGAGAGATAATGTTAGTATCTTACTAGGAAGACAAGAAGAAAATGAAGAGTACATGAATAGATTAAAAAAACTAGTATCAAAAGAAGAAGGAATTATGGATGTTAAAAATATGGTGTTATTACGCTATGGACCAGTTTCTACTTTGAATTTAATAGTTACAATGGATGGTTCTATTTCTTTAAAAGAGGCTCATGAAAAAGCGGATATTTTGGAAGAAAAAATAAAGAAGTTTAGTCATTATATACAGTATATTCATATTCATATAGAACCTAAAGAAGAATTTGACAAATAAGAGATTCTTAGTATAATAATCAATTGTGGGAGATATAATATGACACAAGAAGAAAAACAAATTGTCTTAAAAGAATGTAATGATAAATTAGAAGAAATAGATTTTCAAAGAACAAAAAATGAAGAATATTGGGAACAATATTATAATAAACATTATCGTAAAATGTTTTTAGTAGAAGATATTTTAGATAGAGTATTACACAGTGGTTTTACAGGGCTAGTGGTAGTAGGTTCTGGAATGGCTTTATACCACACTGGTCATTCTGTAGCTCTTTCGGTTGGAGTTCCTGTTGGAGGTTATATTGCTGTTGGATTAACAGATTTGATTATTACTTTTAAAAGCGTTCATAAGAAAAAAGATTATTGGGGTCAATTAAGACATCATACTGAAGTACAAGACCAACTTGAGTTTTCTAAATATCCTTATCGAATTATTTCAGGTTATTTAAAAGAAGGAGATAAATCTTTGCTACATCAATATAGAATACATTTAGAAGATAAAGATGTTCCAGAATTTGATTATTTAGATGTTGATACTACTGATTTATCACCTCTTATGGTAAAAGCGTTAGAAGAAATGAAATCTAGAACAATAGAATTGAAAGAAGAACTTCAAACTAGTTTAGTGGTAGATATTACTACTATGCATACTAGTATTATGGATTCTTTAGAAACAATTCCCGAATTAGAGGCTTATCAGAAAATGCTAAAGAAGTATGTTCCTAAAGAAGAGCCTGCTACATTGACAAGTTCTTAGATTAATGATAAAATAGCACTATAAATTGATGACGAAGACTAGTAGCAAAAACTATATTTAAAGAGAGTTCATGGTTGGTGGGAATGAATAATGGCGTTTTTGTGAATCTACTTCTGAATGAAATGTAAACATTTTCGGGTAATTCCGTTATCATAAAATTAAGGCCAAAGTAGGATGGTACCGTGCACTCGCACTCCTATACTTTTGGTCTTTTTCTTTTTATGGGATGTTTATAAGAAAGGAAAGATAATATGATAGATATTAAATTAATTAGAGAAAATAAGGATTTGGTAAAAGAAAATATTAAGAAAAAATTTCAAGATGAAAAATTACCATTAGTAGATGAAGTATATGAATTAGATAAAAAGTACCGTGAATCTAAATTAAAAGGAGATAATTTGCGTGCTTTAAAAAATTCTAAAAGTGGTGAAATTGGAAATCTTATGCGTGATAAGAAAATTGACGAAGCCAATAAGATAAAAGAGGAAATCAAACAGTATGGAGATGAAATTGCAGCTTTAGAAGAAGAAGAAGTAAAATTAGAAGCTGAGATTCGTGAGAAGATGATGGTTATTCCAAATATTATTGATGATTCAGTACCAGTTGGAAAAGATGATACTGAGAATGTAGAAATCGAGAAATTTGGAGAGCCAGTAGTTCCAAAATATGAGATTCCACATCATGCGGATATTATTGCGGCTGTAAACGGTATGGATAAGGAGGCAGCTGGAAGAACTTCTGGAGAAGGATTCTATTATTTAATTGGAGATATAGCTAGACTTCATGAAGCTATGATTGCTTATGCTAGGGACTATATGATTGAGCAAGGATTTACTTATGCAATTCCACCTTTTATGATTCATAGTGATGTAGTAGAGGGAGTAATGTCTTTTCCAGAAATGCAAGCAATGATGTATAAAATAGAAGGAGAAGATTTATATTTAATTGGAACTTCTGAGCATTCTATGATTGGAAAATTTAAAGGTCAGATTGTAAAAGAAGATGATTTACCAATCTGCATGACTTCTTATTCTCCATGTTTCCGTAAAGAGGGAGGTTCTCATGGTTTAGAAGAAAGAGGTTTATATCGTGTCCATCAATTTGAAAAGCAAGAAATGATAGTTTTATGTAAACCAGAAGAGGCAATGGAATGGTATCATAAAATGTGGAAATATACAGTAGATATCTTTAGAGCATTCGATGTTCCAGTTCGTACATTAGAATGTTGTAGTGGAGATTTAGCTGATTTAAAAGTAAAATCATGTGATGTAGAAGCATGGAGTCCAAGACAACAAAAATATTTTGAAGTTGGTTCTTGTTCTACTTTAGGGGATGCACAAGCAAGACGTTTAGGAATTAGAACGAAGGGTGAAGATGGTACTTATTATGTCAATACTTTGAATAATACTGTAGTAGCAACACCAAGAGGTTTAATTGCTTTAATAGAAAATAATTATCAAGAAGATGGAAGTATTTTAATACCTAAAGTATTACAACCTTATATGGGCGGAAAAGAAGTAATTGCACCTAAATAAAAAGAAGACTTATTGGTCTTTTTTTTTGTAATAATAGGTGTGTGTAAAGTAAAAAAAATAATTTTTTTTAATTAGTATAGTTTTTTGACAAAATATGTTACAATTGTATTTGAAAATAGGTTGTTTAATTGTGAATAGCTATTTAATAAAAAAAGGAGGGATAAAAATGATTTGTCCAAATTGTAAAAATCAAATTGCTGAGAATACTCCATTTTGTCCACAATGTGGTACTAATGTAAGCCAAAGTCAAGGACAGAATAATTTTTCACAGCCATCACAACAAAATTATAATCAAAACTTTTCTCAAATGCCATTGAATAATCAAAATGGCAAAAAATTTCCTATTGTTCCAATAGTAGTACTGTTAGTGGTAGCTATTATTGTGGTAGTTGCTGTTTTTTTAATTATGAAAAAAGATGATAAAAAAGAAACGCCAATGGGCCCTACCAACCAAGGAAGTAATGCAATAAGTAGTAATAATAAAGATACGAACGAAATTAGTAATAGTAACAATAATAGTAATGTTTCTGTAGATTCAAATACAAATTTAACTTATGATAAAGATGGCGCCCTTTTAGTATCCATTGAAGATGTGTTTACTATTACAGGCCGTGGAACTGTTGTCACTGGGACTGTATTGAGAGGAAATGTTAGATTAAATGATGAAGTCCAAATAATTGGTTTAGATAAAGAAATAATTACCACTACTGTCATAGGAATTGAAATGTTTCGTAAACAATTAGATTATGCAGAAGCAGGAGATAATGTTGGATTAGTATTAAAAGATGTATCTCGTGATAAAGTAGAACGTGGACAAGTAGTAGCGAAACCAAATTCTATTAAAGAGGCGAAGAAATTTGAAGCTACTATTAATGTTTTAAGCAAAGATGAAGGTGGACGTCATACGCCATTCTACGCAAACTATCGTCCTCAATTCTATTTCAGAACTTTAGATGTAACTGGTGTTATTGAATTACCAGAAAGTGTTGAAATGGTAATGCCTGGGGATAAAAATGTTAATATTACTGTTGAACTTATTTCTGGAATTGCAATGGAAGTAGGAACAGAGTTTTCTATTCGTGAAGGTGGCCGCACTGTTGGAAAAGGTATTGTAACAAAAGTATATTAATAAGATTACTGCATTCTTATATGGGTGAAAAAGAAGTAATGAAAGTAGTTAAGAGTATATGAAAATATACTCTTTTGTTTAAGTCTAAATCGACAAAATATGATATAATGATAATGAAATTGAAAGGGGAAACTATGAAAAAGGAAAATTTAGAGAGAATATTTCATAATCATAAAAATTTAATAGTAGAAGGTCCTGTATCTTCTGGTAAGACAACAAATTTATTTTATCCTATTGTAGAAGAAATTGTGGCTAAAAAAGAAAGTTTATTTATTTTAGATTCTAAAGAAGAATATATTAATAGATATAGTATGAAATTAAAATCATTAGGGTATAATACAGTTATTATTAATCTAAGAGATTTAAATAAAAGTGAAGGATGGAATCCTATTCAATATCCATATTTTCTTTATAGAGAAGGCAATAAAGATAAAGCATTAGAATATATAGAAAAAATAGGGAAAACTATTTTTAAAGTGAGCCCAAGCGCGGATCCATTTTGGTCAAATTGTGCTAGTTCTTTATTTATTGGAATTGTTTTAGGTTTGTTTGAGGATGCGAAAGAAGAAGAAATTAATTTAAGTAGTGTTAATGCTATATTTAATGGTATTAATATGAGAATGGGAACAACAGATTATCTTACTGCTTATTTTAAATCTAAAAATCCTGCTAGTCAGTCTTTAGTTTATGCTGCTTCCACAATCTATGCGCCAAATGAAACAAAAGGAAGTATTCTATCTGTTGCAAGACAGCCTATTAATTTATTTATTACAAGAATTGCTTTAGCGCAGCTTTTAAGCAAAACTACTTTTTCGTTTGAAAAGGTAGCTAATAGACCAACTGCAATTTTTTTTGTTGCTCGTGATGATAGTGACTATTTAAGTACATTACCAGAACTTTTTATAGAGCAATTATATTCTATTTTGGTAGATTTAAAAATATCAGAAAAATTCCATTTTGTTTTAGACAATTTTGATGTCATGAAAGGATGTAATGAATTAATCAATATGCTAAGTTCTTGCTTATCTAGAAATATGAAATTTTATTTATCAACACGTTCTATAGATAATTTAGAAATGAAATATGGAAATTATCTAATTAAATTATGTGATATCGTTAGAATTCAAAATGATAGCGTAGAATTTATTTTAGATGATAATAAAGAAACTTTTGAAAAACAATTTGTAACTATTCCATTGGAACAAAGTAATGTAGAATATCCAAAATTAAAAGAGGAAGAGGTAAAAGTATTTGATTTTCTTTCCTTTGTAGATGGTGGGTGTCAACAAAAAGTAGAAGTAGGAGACTTTATTAGAAGAATTGATGCTAAAGTAGATGAATTGGAGCAAGAAGAAAAATTCAGAAATCAAAAGTCTGTTTTAGAACAGTTTAAATTTGATGAATAAAGAATAGAAAGGAATAAATTAAAATGTTGGATGAAAGAAAATATAATATGAAGGAATCGCAAAATAATTATCAAGATGCTCAGGCTTCTTCGAAAGAAGAGCTAGATATTTACTTTGAAGCTTATGAAGGTGGATATGGAGGCCCTAATTTTTTCTATTCTATAGAGAGGGTTGATGATTCTTTTCAATTTAAAACCTATTGTGAGGATTTTACTTCAGAGGATCCCTATTTTGAAATTGTAGAAAAAACTGAAAAAGAGTATCAGGATTTTATGAATGTTTTAAAAAAAGATATAGAAGAATGGTGTTTGGAGTATAATAATCCTAATATTTTAGATGGTACTCAATGGACAATTTCTCTTATAAAAGAAAGAAAAGTATATAATGGTTCTAATTCTTTTCCAAAAAATTATATTGATGTCATGAAATTGATTAAGAAGTATTTTCCACCACTTCCATTAAAGTATGAAATAGATTTAGAAAAAGAAAAACCTTATGAAGATTTTGATGATTCTGATTTAGATATTGGAGAGGAAATATATGATATTCCTAATAATATCGTAATGTTAGCAGGAGAGTTAAAAAACTCAAAATTGTATTATCAATTCTCTTTCTGTTTGACAGCTAATCATCAATTTGAACTTACATTAGCTGAAAAAGAGAATTCTCCTATTATTCGTAAAGTAGCAGATATTTCTCAATATGAAAAATTATTAAAAGATTATCACAGTATTGTTTCTAATTGGAAAGATTCTTATACTGGAAATAAGGATATTAGTTGGATAATAGAAGAATATTCTAACAGTATCAAAGTAAGAGAGGGAAAAGGGGAAGTACCTGAAAATTGGTCAAGTTTTATTAATTTATTAATAGAATATGAAAAATTGTATCAAAGTTTAAAATAATCATAAAAAAAACAAATTGTAAAACAATTTGTTTTTTTACCATCTTTTTCCAAAGTATCCATATTCTGTTTCATTTTTATATTGCTCAATTGTTTCTTGTCTACTACCATTTGCTTCTTTTCGCTGCTCTTTTAACTTTTCTTCTGCTTCTTTTTCTTTTTTATTTTCTGGTGTTTCATTTTCTTCTTTTTTATTTCCACTACCACCATTTGGCTCTTCTTCTTCGCCACCCATTTCTTTTTCAATTTTTTTTAATTCTTCTTCTAATTCTTCAGATTCCTTGCTGTCTCCACTTAAGTCATTAGGGTCAGCACAATGATGATTATAAAGAATTTGTCTTGCGTTTTTTAACTGTTTTAAAGCAGTTTCTTTCTTTTGAAAGTCAATAGTTTTTACATGCGCAAGTACTAAATTAATTTGAATATTACATACTCTTTTTTTGGGAGGATTCTTTTCTAATGCCATGGTATATTTTTCAATGGCATCTTCATATTTTTCTTGTTGATATAAAATATTCCCATGATTATAATAAGCTATATAAGGTTCATTGATATTAAGAAAATATAGAATCTGTAAAAGGGAAGTATCATAATTTTCTTTTCGATAGTTAGAAATAGAGATTTCATTAATTGTAAAAGATAATAGTACTTTAAAAAATAGGAGAATACCTATGGCGATTATTAATTTTATTATTTTTTTCATTTGTATGCTCCTTTATACTCTATAAAATGATAAAGTAATAGTAGTAGTAATGGAATAATAAGATAAAAGTAAGTATCTTCGTAGGAAGATTTACTGGTATTTTCAAAGTTAGAAGTAGTCAATTTTTTTATATCTTTTACTTTTTGCTCCATATCTTTTTTATTTTCAATATGAAGATAATCCACATTCATATCGTTTGCAATTTTCTGTAAGTTTTTTTCATCTATTTTTGAAATAGCTTTTTGTCCATTTGCTGTATCATACATATATCCACCATAGTAGTCTTTGGCTAAAGATTTATCTTCACCAATATACATGGTAGCTCCTTCTTTAGTACCAAAACCTAGTACAGCTCCATTATCTAGGTATTCTTTCATTGCTTCAAAAGAAGTAACTTGTTCATTTTCTCTAGTTATTTCTCCATCACTGATATAGAAAAGGATTCTGGTTCTATCTTCTTTTTCTTTGGAACTTTTTAAAACGGTTAACATATTTTCAATAGGGGCATTTAAAGTAGAACCATAGGACATCCATTCTGCTTTAACTTGGATAATATCAATAGCTTCTCTTGTCATAATAGAATCTTTAGTAAGAGGAGTCACGATACTAGAACTGTTATCAAAAGTGATAATAGAAAATTTTGCTCCCTCAAAAGTATCAACGATATGTGTACAGATTTCTTTTACACCATCTAATCTAGGTTTTGTCTGATAATCATTAGCTATCATACTAATAGATTTATCAATTACAAAAATAATGTCTAAGTTATTTGCAACTACTTGTGCTTTTCCAGAAGGGCTCATAATTCTTAGATTTATGATAAATAGAAGTAACACCATGAAAAGTTCAAGAATTGTGGATTTATTTATCCACGTTTTTTCTTTATTTTTCCGAATGATGACAAAGATTAAAATACCAGAAATAATCAACATTAGCCATATTGGTAAAATTGGAAATGATTTCATGATTTCACCTTCTTATTCAATAAAATAAAACTAGTAGTGGAAATTAAAAGTAAAATAAAGGGAATTTCTGGAATATCCATTTTTTTAGTTTCGATATGTCCTGGTAATAATGATTTACTGGTTTTTTCAATATCATTTACAATATTTTCAACGGATTCTTTACTTTCACTATAATATTTACCACCGTTATTTTCTATGGCCTCTTTAAATTCTTTTTCTTTATTATCATAAATACCTTTTGTTCCTATACCAAAAACTTTAATACCTTTTTTATTGGCAAGAGCTGCTGCTTCTTCTAGAGTAATAATTTTTTTCCCTGGCTCTGATGCATCATCATTATCTGTTGAAAAAATAATAATTCTCGTTCTTTCTTCTTCTAAATTAGAAAAATTATAAATACAGGAAGCCAATCCATCTCCAATAATAGAACTGCCTCTTTCTGTATTTCCTTCTAGAGTGCCATCTCTAATAAAACTTTTGTAATAAAAATATTCTTGGTAGTCAATTTGACCGCTATCTAATTTCTCATTTCCATTAAGCGATATATCAATTCCTTTTTCAACATCTTCTAATGTAGATATAATAAATTCGTAGTCATCTGTAAGGGGAGTTAAAGTAACAGAAGTTGTATTAAAAATAGATATAGAGAAACGTTCACCCTTTAAAGAATTAACGGTATTTTTTAAATTTTTTACTAAATCTGCATCTAATTCATAGACAGAGGCAGAAATATCCATACAAAGAACGATATCACGATTATATTCATTACTTCTTTTTGAATCTACTTTGCTTGGTCTTGCTAATAAGATAAGGGATATTAAAATAGAGAAAATACAAAGTGATTTTAATGTGATTAAAACTGTTTGATATTTTTTTAATTTCTTTTGAAATAATTTATTATTTTTTAAATATTTTGTATTTGCAATCTTTGTACCATTTGTATAGCTCTTTTTCTTTTTAGAAGAAAAGAAAAGAAAGAGAACAATCATTATAATTCCTATTATTAGGATAATAGGGTATCTTAATTCCATGATTCCATAACCTTTCTAGTTTTTTCAAGAGAAATCAGTATATTTCCTTCTGATGATTTAGAAAATTCAGGCTCATAGTATTCTTTCACTAGTTCATATAGAATTGGTATATTTATTTTTTCAATATCACTTAGTGTGTAATTTTGAACTTTAATATTTGTCATTTCATAAGTAAATTCTCTAATTAAGATACTGAGTTCTTGATAAGCAAAACGATTTGTAATAGAATTTTCTTCTACTTTTTTTAATAATTCATTTAATTTGTTTAAATAGATTGCCTTTATTTGATTGCGATCTTTTAAGTTAGGTTCAATAATAACAGGAATTGTGTTTTTTTTCTTTTTACTTTTTAAAAAAATATATAGGAATACAAGAATGATAATAAGAAAACCTAAAACAACGATAGGAATAATAGAATAAGAGAATGGTTCTTGTAATGGGGTAGATATTTCAAATTCATTTAAATTATTTATTTCTTGCATATTTATGCCTTTCTAATAATTCTATTATTTTAGAATTAATTTCTCCAAAACTATTGATTGTCGTAAGAGATATTTTATTTTTCTTTAGTTTTTCTTTATTCTTTTCCATTAACTCTTTTTTGATATTTCTTTCTAAATTGTATAATTCTTCGTCTTCTCCTAAAATACTTGGAATATAAGAGTTATTTTCTAAATCAAAACCATGTTCTCCAAACATAGAAGCATCCCCAATGTTGATAAATAAAACATCGTGTACAGAACTTAGTTCTTTTAATAATTTTTCTGGAATATTTTCCATTCCTTCTATATCGGTTATGATGAAAATAATCATTCGTTTAGTAATATGTTTATACAAATATCTTAATGTTTTTTCGATTCCTTCTTGATTATCTAGAATATTATCTTTTTCATATTCTGTTAAATATTCTTCTAAATTAAATAAATTATATTTAAAAGGTTTATAAAGGATATTATCTTGGCAATTATAAATCATTCCCATATAGTCTCCATTTTTGATTGCTAAATACCCAATGGTACCAGCGCTATATAGGGCAATTTCTTTTTTTGCTTCATTTAAAGTAGTATCTCCATCCATTTTAATACCGGTATCCATTACGAGCATGATATTGTGCTTTTTTTCTGCTGTAAATTGTTTTACTAGTAAATTATCACTTCTAGCAGATGCTTTCCAGTCAATATCTTTTACATCATCATTGATAACATATTCTCGTAAATTTTCAAAGTTCATACTTTTTCCACGATAGACAGAACGATAAGTCCCCTCTAAAATATTACTAGTTTTTTTACTAGAATAGATAGAGATATTTGCTTTAATTTTATTAATATGGTCTAACTTCATGGTGTTTGAATTGCTCCTACAATAGCATCAATAATCTGCTCTACGGTAACATTATCTGCCATAGCGGAGAAGTTAAGAGAAATTCTATGTCTTAAAATACTATAACGTAAAGCTTTAATATCATCAGGAGTAACATGCGTTCTTCCATTCATTAAAGCAAGTGCTTTTGAACACTCCATAAAAGCAATAGCTCCTCTAGTACTAGAACCTAAATTGACATATTCAGCTAATTGTTTTCCAATAAAGTTTTGTGGGCATCTAGTAGCTAAAATGATTTGTGCAATATATTTTTTTACAGAATAATCAATGTATACTTTTTTTGTTAAATCTTGTAAAAAAGATAAATCATCTAAAGTTAGAATAGAATCTGTTTTAGAAAATACATCTTTTTCAATTCTATCTAAAATTTCTATTTCTTCATTAACAGTAGGGTAATCCACTTTTTCTTTTATTAGGAATCGATCCAATTGGGCCTCTGCTAAAAGATAAGTTCCTTCTTGGTCAATTGGGTTTTGGGTAGCAATTACAACAAAGATGTTTGGCAACTTATATCTTTTTCCATCAATGGTAATTTGTCTTTCTTGCATCGCTTCTAAAGTAGCACTCTGTGTTTTAGCACTAGATCTATTAATTTCATCTAATAATACGAAATTAGCAGCAATTGGACCAATTTTAGTTTCAAAACTATTATTCGAATAGTTAAATATTTGAGTTCCAATAATATCACTTGGTAATAAATCTGGGGTACATTGAATTCTAGAAAATTTTCCTGATACAGCATCTGTTAAAACTTTAGCAGCTGTTGTCTTAGCAAGTCCAGGTACAGATTCCAATAAGATATGTCCATTTGCCATGAGACAAATTAATAAAGAATTCTGTAGATTTTTTTGTCCCACAATTCGTTCTGCATAATAATCTTGTATTTTCTTAATAATTTCATTACTCCTTGTAAGTTCTTCTGGAGAAATGGAATCTTTTCTTTCATTATTCATTTCTAACACCTTCCAACTCTTTTATTGTAGTCCTTATCTTGACTATAGAAATATTATATCTAAAATGTTCCATATTTACAATAAGAAGGAGTGTGTTATAATAAAAATAAGGAGGTATTATGAAATTAAAATTTGTAGGTAGAGGGGCTATGTTGTATCCTGAAGAAGGAAATACAGCTGCTTACTTTGAAGATGACAATAATTTTTTTCTACTGGATTGTGGAGAAGATGTAGCTGCTAAATTAATAAGAGATGGAAAGCTGACAAAAGAGAAAGAATATTATTTATTTATTACGCATACTCATTCTGACCATATTGGAAGCTTAGGTACTTTGCAGCAATATTTATATTGGTGTTGTGGTAAAAAGTTAAATATTGTTATATCTAAACAAATGAAATATTTAAAACAAATTCAAGAAATATTGAATGGGTTTGGCTTAGAACCTACTACTTATCAAATGGTAGATGAAGAAACGCTAGATAATCATTTTTCTACTTTTCATTCTATTCGCTATGTAAGAAGCAATCATGGGGATACCCCACTTACTTCTTGTGCAATTGTCATTAGTGATGAAAAGGGGAATACGCTTTACACAGGAGATATTGCAGATGCTACCATTTTGAAAGAATTTATTACTTATAATGGGGAACATAATATTGACCAGATTTATGTAGATACTAGTTTAAGTAAAAGCCCTGTACATCTATCATTAGAAGAATTAGTAGAAGTAGTCCCAGATAGTTTAAAGGGGCAAGTAAATTGTATGCATATCAATGATGCAAAACTTTTTCCTAAAATCGAAGAATGCGGATTTAAAGTAGTATCTCCATTAGAAGATATGTCTTTGGAATCATTAGAACGTTTATCACAGCAATTACAACAAAAATTAGAGAAAGTAGAACAACAAATATTAGAACAGCAAAAAGTAAAAACATTTAAAAGTGGTGGAAATTAATTGCTATTTTTTTCTGAATATGTTATTCTAAAATAAAGTATAGGGTAGTGAACAGGATACTTTCCTTGCTTGTTGATATAGTAAAGAAAGGAGGACTGAATGAAAAAGAAAGTAATGTTCCTGTCTATCTTTTTAGTAGTAACTTTTGTCTTAACTGGATGTGGAAGTAAAGATAAAAAGTTAACATGCTCAGTAACAGCAGAGGAAGCTAAGTTTTTAATGCTAGGTGATAATCAAAATGCTGTTATTACTTTTAAAGATAACAAAGCTTCTGCTATTTCTATAGAGATGATTGTTAAAACAGAATCAAAAGAAAAAGCAGAGGAATACAAGGAGCAATACGAAAAATTAATAAATTTAAATTCTTCTTCAAAAATGACTACGAAAGTAGATGAAACTAATTTGATTATTACAGAAACGATTGATAATGTTTCTGATATGAGTGAAGAAGATGTAAAGGATAGCTTTGGAGATGATACCAGTTATGATGGTATCAAAAAATATTTTGAAGAACAAGGTTATTCATGCAAATAGTAGAAAAGATAGGAGTAAATAAAATATGAAAAGAAAATTAATCGCATTAACTGCACTATTAGTAACTGCAGTAACTTTAACAGGATGTGGAAACACAAAAACATTAACTTGTACAATGACAGAAGATGGAGTAACAGAAACTCATGTTTATAAATTTTCAAAGGATAAACTAACAAAAATGACTTATAAAGAAGAAATGGAAGCAGAATCTGAAGAGCAAGCTCAAGAATATAAGAAACTAGCAGAAGAAAGCTCAGAACTACTTAGTGGAGAAGGTATTACTACAAAAGTAGATGTAAAAGGGAAAAAAGTAACTTCTGTTATGGAAGCTGATTTGTCAAAAATGGATGATGATGCTAAGAAAAATGTAGAAGATACAACTTATGATGAAGCTAAAAAGGAAGAAGAAGAAGACGGATTTTCTTGTAAATAAAAAATAGAGAACCAGGAGTATAGAAAATGAAAAAAAATTTTATGACATTAACGATTTTATTTGTTGCAGTAGCCGTACTAACAGGTTGTGGTAATAAAAAGACTTTAACTTGTACTAGTGATACAGAGACTATAAGAGAAATAAAAATTGAATATAACAAAGATGAAGTAAAAAAAATGACAATGAAACAATTTCTTGGTGAGGGAAAAACAGATGAAGAAGTAAGCACCGCAAAAAAGACTTACGAAGAGCAATTGGAAAAAAATAAGACAGATGGTTTAAATGCAAAGCTTATTCAAGAAGACAAAAAATTATTTTTAAATGCTGAAGTAGATATTGACAAATTAGATGAAACAACTAAGAAACAATATCTTGATAGTGTAAATGGTGCAGATCAATCTTATGATGCAACTAAAAAATCACTAGAAGGTTCAGGATATAATTGTAAATAAAAAAATAGAGATGTGATTTAATCTCATCTCTTTTATTGTAGAATAGAGGGAGAACTTTTATGAATAATCAAAATCAAGGTTATCCAAATAACTATGGACAACCAAACATGAATACTCCACAACAGCCAATGGGGTATCCACAACAACCCAATATGATGAACCAGCTACCTAAAAAGAATAATAAGAGTGTATTTGTCATTATTGGAATTATTATTGCTGTAGCAGCAGTAGCCATTGCTTGTATTTTCCTATTTGGAAATGGTGAAAATGAACCTTCTAAAAAGAAAAATAGACCTGAACCATCTATGGAACGTACTATTATGATTTATATGGTAGGTTCTGATTTGGAAGATACCAATGGACTTGCCTCTTCTGAATTAAGTCATATTAATCCATCTAATATTGATTTAAAAAATAATAATGTTATTATGATTACTGGTGGAAGTAAAAAATGGTTTAATGAGTATATAGATGCAGAAGAAACTGCTATTTTCCAATTAAAAGAAAATGGTTTTGAAAAGGTAAAATCAGAATCTGCTAAAAATATGGGAGATATTAAAACTCTTTCTAATTTCTTAACAACCATATATGACGATTATCCATCTAAAAAGTATGAATTGATATTTTGGGATCATGGTATGGGAGCTTTGGGATTAGAAAGTGATTCTCTTAATAATGATATTTTAACGCTAAATGAATTAGAAAGTGCTTTAAAACTAAGCCCATTTGGGACAGATGAAAAATTAGATTCCATCTTGTTTATTAATTGTTTGCTTGGAAATATTCAATTGGCAGGTGTTATTGATGATTATGCTAATTATATGATAGCGTCAGAAGAAGTTTCTTATGCTAGTCCAATGATTGATAAATTTAAATTTTTAGAAAATATAGAAGTATCCGATACAGGTTACGAATTTGGTAAAAAGTTTATTGATAATTTAGTAAATAATACACCAATTGTAGAGGCAGCTTATTATAAAAATACACCAACAACATATTCTATTATTGATTTATCGAAGGTAGCACAATTAGAGAAGAGCTTGAATAACTTTGCAAATTCTATTAATGTTAATCAGTCGTATAGTACATTATCTTTAGCTCGTTCTAGTTTATTTCAGTATGGAATAGAAGAACCAGCTTATGATATGGTAGATTTATATACTTTTGTATCAGCTATTCAAAATTTAGCTCCTTCAGAAGCTAATAATTTATTAGAATCTATTAATAATGCAGTTGTTTACAATTATTCTAATGATGTAAATTCTAAAGGAATATCTACTTATTTTCCATATCGCTCAGAAAAAACTTATGTAGATGCTCATTTAAAATTATTATCTGATTTAAAGGATTCTTCATCTAATAGTTATTTAACATTTATTCAAAATTTTGATTTATATAGAAGAACAAATTCAAGTTATTTTATGGATGTAAGTGGTAATCAAGTAAATTCTATGGGAAATGATTATTCAATGCAATTTAGTGATGCGCAGAAAAAGAATTTTGCTAGTGCTTCCTATATGATATTTAAACAGACGTCAGATGGTAAATTTATCCCAATTTATTTCTCTGATAATACAACTCTAGATGGAAATGGTAAATTAAAAGCAAATTTTGATGGCAAAATTGTAACTATTTTAAATCCAACTACAAATGCAAAAGAGCCAATTGTTGCTTATGAAGAGAAGAATGGAAACATTACAACTGACGCTGTATTTGAAGCAGATGGTACTAAAGTAAATGCAGACGTTGTTATTAAATTTACTAATGGCAATGGTAAAATAGTTTCAGCGATTCAAAAATCAACACCTTCTAGTGAAGGAATGAATCATCCTGCTATGATATTTTTAACGTTAGAAAAATATCAGACTATTTCTTTCATTAATCATGATTATCAAATTACCAATGGTAAAGGATTACTTGTTGATGAGTGGAAAGAGGGAAAAACATATAACACAAATGCTTTAGTAAAAAATTATAAAATTGAGAAGACACCTTTAAATAAAAGTGAGAAATATTATTTTGCGTTTAAAATTTGTGATTTATCAAATGAGGTAACTTATTCTCAATTAGTACCAATAAAATAGGAGAAATCCTATTTTTTTCTTTTCTAATTTATGATAAAATAAAAAAAAGAATAGGGGAATTCTTATGAGATGTCCAAAATGTAAAATAGAAAATAATAGAAATAATAAATATTGTTCAAACTGTGGGTTTACTTTTTCATCAAAAGAAACTTATAAAATGGTTGTAGGTGGTATTGGAATTGGCTTTAGTGTAGCAGTTATTGGTATTCTTTTTGTATACCTTTTAAAACCTTCTAATGCTTATTATTTTAGGGATAAAGTTCCCCATGAATTAGAATTAGAAGAATCCCTAACGGGAGATACTTGTGAAAGAAAAGAAGGAACAGTAGATGCTACTAAAAGTTCTACTACTACTTCTATTGTTTCAGATAATACTTATATTTGCGATGATTTAGACAGTAAAGAATTAGCAAATAAATTAATTGAAGAAGATTCTATTTCTCAAAAAGAAGGATGCTCAGAAGAAATCTTAAAGATTGAAGAAATTTTTATAAAAAAATATGGAATAACAGCTGTTAATCTTTGTGAAATGGAGCCGTCATTTGCAAAAGAATTAGAAAAAGTATTTGATAAGATTTATCAGGATTATCCAAAAGCAAGAGGATATTTAACAAATATTTCTTTAAAAAACGAAAGCATTTTAAGAAGTGGAGTAATTGCTTCTTTCTTGCCAATTTTTTCTTTTGCGGATATTAATTCTTCTGATTACCAATTAATTATTAAAACACAAATGTTTTTAAGCTCTTCTTATTTTTTAAATCCAGAAAAATTGAAATCTGTTACGATGGATGCTTCCACTTCTGGACATTTTCCAAAAAACGCTACCATCTATTCTCCTGTTGCGCATGAAATGGGACATTACTTATCTTTCATAGCTCTTTTAAATGAATATAAGATATCTTCTATTTTATTGATAGATAAAAATCATTATTCTTCTTTAACAGAAATAGGAATTGCCTCAAAAGAAGGAAAATTTTCTTTTTCAATAATTGAAGAAGCTTATAAAAGGTATCAAAGAGATACAAAAAATACTATTTCTTTAGATGAATGGAGAGGAAAAATATCAAATTATGCTTTAGCAAAAGATAATGGTGGAAATTATATTTATGATGAGACTATAGCAGAAGCTTTTCATGATGTTTATTTAAACGGAGAATCTGCTAATATAGCAAGTAAGTATATTGTTGAGGTATTAAAGGAGAAATTACAATGAAAAAATATATTTTATTTTTATTTGTATTCTTTTTAGGAATTGGTACTATTTATGCAATTTCTACTTTTCAAATGGATACTACAAAATTTTCTTTTACTGATACAATAGTAGAAGAAGAGATTAAAAATGCTTTTCATGATTATGAACTTACTTATCAGTTTGAAAGTGAACATCAAGAATTACTAGATGAGATATCTACTCTTAGTCGCAATATTACCTATTTACTATTAAAGAAAGAAGGAAGTTCTTCTGAAAGTGCCTTACAATATAATCAACGATATAAGAAATATTTAACATTCCGTTATTCTCCAGAAATTCCTAAAATTAATGGAGAATATGATAAAAATAGCCAAGAATATAATGATGATGTAATGAGTGGTCTTGTAGTTCCAACCATGTTTCGCTATTTAGATGAATTAGAGATTCGTTATACCAATATTAGTGCGGTTAGAGTAATCGCAAGTGAAGAAATGGTTTTGAGTGCTGTTTATGTACCATCTGTGACTATGAAAATGCAGAACCCTAAAAATTTATTAGAATATCAAGAAATAACAACTAATTTAGTTCTTTATTATAGTTTTAAAAAGATGAATGGAGAATATAAATTATATTATTTATCTGGGGAAACATCTTCTACTTTAAGTGAATATTTTAATACGGTTGAAAATAAAGAGATGCCTAAAACACTTACTGTTACATCTTCTTATAAACCAGAAGATGAAATGAAAAATATTTATAATTATCAAAAATTAGATTCTATTTCTAATAATCAAAAACAAGCAATTTTAAATAAAAATGCAAATAGTGTTGTTATGCTGAATTCCTATTATAACAATAATCTTATAGCTTCTAGCCATGGTTTCTTTTTAAAAAAAGGAATATTGGTAACTACTTGGAGTTATTTAGAGAAATCATTAAGAGAATCCCAATATTTGGTAATTAAAGATTATCAAGGAAATTTTTATAATCTGGATGGTATCCTTACCATTAATTCAGAAACAGATTTAGCTGTTTTAAAATTAAAAGAAGAGGTAGGAGTACCTGTTATTTTGAGCAATGAGCCTTTAAAATCAGAAGATGCTATTTTCATGATTAGTAGTAAAAGTGGCATTGGATATGTTTTACAATCAGGAATTAACGTGGGAAGACCAAAGTATTATCAAAATTTATTACCACTATTAGAGTCTGATGGTGGAAGTCCTCTTTTAGATAAGAATGGTAACGTGGTTGCTATAAATATTAGTAAATCTAATAATACAAGTATGTCGTTAGCTGTTCCAAAGGAAACTTTGCAAGAAGTATTAGAAAAAATAGAAGGAATAAATTTTCAAAATTTAAAAGTAAAAACATTTCAGGAATTAAAAGAAAAATACTATTATAGAAATTTTCAAGAAGAAATTATTCAAAAAGATATTCCTAATAAAGTGTGGAAAAAATATTCTCAAATAGGAGATATTGAAAATACCATTTCTTTAAAATTAGTAAAAGCAAATTATCAAGATGGCATTGTGAGTTTGAGATATCAAAATGAGGCATCTGATTATTTAAGTAATATTCAGTTTTCAAATGCGTTTAGGAAACAATTAAAAGAAGATGGATATGAAGAAATTTCTAGAGGTAAAAATAGATATGTTTATCAAAATAAAAAATATAAAGTAATTATAATGGATCAATTTAATTACTTAATTATTGTAATGGTGAGTTTATGAAAAGATTGATAAGAAAATATAAATGGTTGATAGTAACTTCTATCTTCACTTTAGTAGTTGTTTTGCTTCTTGGAACACATTTCTTTTTTAGAAAAGAAATAATGATAAAAGAATATAAAAATGAATATTATACATTTCAGTATGATTCTAGTTGGAAACTAGAAGAAAATGATAAAAAAGTTATTTTAAAACATTCTAATGGTAGTAGTATTTCTATTGACTTCTTAGTATTAAAAGATGAAAGCCGTTATCAAAATATAGACGAAATGTCTTCTCAGATTTTTTTTGATATTCAAAAACAAAATTCCAATTATCATTTGTTAACTGATCAAAAATTAAAAGTTACTAAAAACTATTATGAAGGATATCAAATGCTTTATGAAAATGAAGAAAAAGATGTATTAGTTGTTGTAGGAAAAGATAGCGAGAAAATGTTTATTTTTACTTATGAAGCTAAGCATTCTTATTTTGATATCTTATTAGATAGTGTAGAATCTATTTTAGATAATTTTACTTTATGTGAAGAGATTTTCTCTCTTTCTTCAAATCTAAATATTCATACTGGTAATATTTTATGGAAAGAGAATTCTTTATTGGAAAATATAGATGATTCTTTAGAAGCTCAAATTGCTAATTTTAATTATATTGTTAATTATAAGTTGCCAGGTCAATTAAAATCTACTATGCTAGATTCTAAAATGGCACGTTATCAATTTTTGGGATTAGAAGAAAATCAGCAAATTAATATTTCTGTTAGCATATCTCCAAAAGACATTTATGACTATTTAGATACCGTTGATGATGATTATTTATATCCTTATTATCAAAAGGAAAATGTTTCTAATTATCATGATACCTTGGAAGAATCACCAACAAAAGATTATAATCGTTATCTTTATGAACGAATTTATCAATATGAGAACAATCAATATCAAATGATTTTGTTAATATATGAATTAAATAGAAATCATACTTTTATAGTAGAAGTTTCTGCTATCAATACGAATATTCCTAAAAAATGGGTAGATGGCATTCAAATTCTTTCTATAAAAAACTATGCAGGATATACAGATACTAAAAAAGAGGGAGAATACCAAATTTTTGATTTAAAAAATTTTAAAGATTATCAATATAATAAAATTGAAATTGCATCTTTCAAAATTCCAACAAAATGGGAGGAAATAACTTCTAAACAACTACAGGGAAATATTTATCAGAGTCGTTCCTTTGGTATTGACTATTTAAGTAAATTAGATTATTATTTATATAGAGTAGATTATTATTTTGATCGTACTTATTCTAAAAATCTTAGCAGTTTATTAAACCAGCAAGTGAATAATGAAAAGAATTCAATGACTTACAAATATAAATATGGAAAGTATGAAGATATTCATTTTGATAAAAAGTGGATGCTTCATGGGAATGAATTTTATTGTTACAGAGGCGGATATACAGATGTAAATAAAGTTTATGTAGACATGGTATTACTTTATGCGACTACAGATGGTGGTCTATTAAAGATTAAGGTTTTAGGAAATGGTGCTAAAATTCAAGACAGTTTTTTAGAAGAATTATCTCAATTTAGCACAAGAGAAGAATAGAAAGAAGAGGATTTTATGAATTGTAAAAAATGTGGTTCTCCACTAGAACCAAATGCAGTATATTGCAAAAATTGTGGAACAACAGTAGATGTTTTAGTACCAGGTACTCCAGGGGTTACTCCTGTAAGTTCTGCAAACTCTATTCCTGCTGAAACACCAGTAGCATCAACTCCAGAAGCAGTAGCTCCAGCTACTCCACAAACAGAGGTACCGGCTGTTCCTGTTACTCCAGAAATTTCAACAACACCAGTTGCTCCAGCAGCTACTCCAAATGTTATTCCGACAACGCCAATACAACAACCAATGGTTGGAATGCCAGGAGCTCAACCAATGGCCCCTACTAATGGTGGAGGAAAAAATAAAACTGTTTTTATCGCAGTAGTAGCAGTAGTTGCTATTGCGGTAGTAGCGCTTGTATTATATTTTACAGTATTTAATAAAAAAGATAATAAAAATAAAGATACGAATAGTAATTCCGTATCTAATACTTCTCAAAATACAGGATCTAATAGTAATAATTCTAATACACCAAGTACTAATTTTACTAATAATAATCAAGGTGGCAATAATGGTCAACCTTCTGGTAATACATTTACGATTAATCATAATGGCTTTACTTATCAAATCCCAGTACAATATCAAGCAGAAGTGCAAGATGGTTGGTTAGTGATTACAGATAATCAAACTTGGGTTGTGGGAATTACTACTATTGCTAAAAATTTTGATACAGTAACATCTGCAGATTTAAAACAAAGTCTTCTTGAACAACAATTTACAAACTCAATAGTGGAAGAACAAAGTATAAATGGAAAAAGATATATTCTTGGAAGAGTAGAACAAGGTTCTGAAAGCATTGGTCTTGCTTATACAAAAGCAAACTCAATCTATACTCATGCTGTTATGGTTTTACAATCACCAAGTATTCTTGAAACTGTAAAAACAGTAGATACAATTCTTAGTACAGCAAAATCAAATTCTAATGGGTTAGGGTTAGATGCTACTAACTTTGGTAAGTTAGATGCTGTTGTAAACGGATAAAAAGAAAGTAATTTACTTTCTTTTTTCTTGGATAATTTTATAATTTTCAAGTAAGCGAGCATTATGGGGAGATATTGATAGGGCCTCTTTTATACTAGTATAAGAAAATTCATATAGACCTTGATTGTAAAAGGCAATAGATAATACATCATAGATAGCTTCATTGGTACAAAATGATTCATTTATATAACTTTTAGGATTTTTTTTGATAGTAAGAGCTTTTAGACAATTGATAATAACATTGTCCCAATTGTTTTCTTGATAGGCAATTATTGCTTTTTCCATAAAGGGGTCTCTAAGATAAGGTGCTTCTAGAATAGCTTTATCGGCCCAGCTATTAGCTTCTTTATACTTTTTTTCGTTTAAATAGCATCTTGCTATAAATCTCATGGAAGCACATCGCTCATCTTTCCAAGTAGCTTTTTCAAGTTTGAGATGTTTTTTTAATGTTTTGATAGCTTTTTTATAGTAACCATAATACATATATTCTCTTCCTAGATAATGCATATTTCTGTCATCTAATGGGTCTTCTTTCACAGATAGTTCTAATAGTGGTAAATAGGAACTTCTGGATTTTGTTGCATCTGGATAATGATTGATAGTGAGATTTTCTAGTGTTTGAGAAATTTCTTGTGTGCCTAAATAGGATAGAACTTCATGAACTGGATGAGTCCAACAATAATTTTTTCTCGCATGTATTTTGTTGGCAAAAAAACTAATGAGTGGTTTATTATTATCGTCTAGCTTCCAATTGTAAGTATATGAAAGTCTAGTAGTTTCTTTTTGCCAGTTCTCTTCAATTAGTTTTCTCCATCCTGGCAGAAATACTTCATCTAAATCTGTACAAATACAGATATCTGCATCATCTGGGACAAGAGATAAAGACTCATTTCTAGCAACATCAAATCTCCAAGGCTTAATAATTTTAGTTACTACATGAACGCCTTTTTCTTTTAAAAGAGAAATGGTATTATCTGTAGAACCAGTATCTAGTACATAAATTTCATCAGCATCTTTCATAGACTCATACCATCTATCGACAAACTTTTCTTCATTTTTACTAATAGCGTATACACATATTTTTAATTTCTTCATAGTACACCTAGCTTATTTTTTTTACACTTAATGTAGCATTGATACCGCTTCCTAAAGTAATACCAACAGCAAGTAAAGCGGAAATGGCCATATCGATTACGTCGCCAGCGGCTAACGTAACGATTACACTACCACTATAAATAGATCCAACACCAACAGATAGTGCTCTTGAAATAATTGTACTAGGAATATTTGTTCCATTATTTCTAACTGCGAAAGTAACAGTGGTAGCAAGCGCCGCAGAAACGTTACTATAGTAATTAATTTCATATGTACCAGCTTGCGCAACAGTAATACTATTAGCAGGTGTATAAGTAGTATTTAGATTGGGCATAGTGTTTGCTAGCGGAACTTGAGTTTGAGTACCTAACCCAATATTTAAGACTTGCGAAGTATTACTGTATTTTCCACCATAGGCAGCAAGACCAGCATTTGGTCCAATGGGACCAGTAGGTCCAGTAGGACCTTGCGGAATGACAAAGTTTACTAAGTAATCTGAGTTCGTAATAATCAATCCTTTCTATCTAATTAACCATTAGCAGGTGTGATTGTGACACTAGCATCAGTACCAGGAGCACCCGTAGTAACTGTTCCGATTGCTAATGTTGGTGCAGGACCAGTAGGTCCGGTAGCACCATCTATGCCGTCTTCACCACTAGGACCAGTAGCACCAGTAGGACCAACTAACCCTTGAGGACCAGTAGCACCAGTAGGACCAACTAACCCTTGAGGACCAGTAGCACCAGTAGGACCAGTTGGTCGATTGTTTAATTCTTCTATAATATTTATTTTATAAATTCCAAATGATTTTTATTTCCCTAGTATTTGTTTTTTCGTCATATATTCCAATATATATTTTATTAATCAATAAATTAAAAAAAGAGTTATCTAAATGATGAAATTTAATTTTAGAAATTTTTTGGTTTATTTGCTGATTATTAGAATTTTCATTTTCTATTATTTTTATTTTGCTTTTTAAATTTTCTATTTCTTCTTGATATTTTTGTTTTAATAAGATAAATTCTTCTATATCTAGTACTTTATTTATATAGTTTTCATATAAATTACTAAAATATTTCTTTTTTTCAATGATTTCTTTTTTTAAAACTTCAAGTTCTAATATATTTTTAGGTTGGTGTTTTAATTTATTTTTTTTGTTTAAAGAATATAAAATATTTTTATCATAATATATTTCTATGAATTCATTTATTTTTTCTAATAAAAATTGATGTAGTTCTTTTTCATTAATATATTTTTTATTAATACAATTATCCCACTTATCTTTTTTATTTTTGCAACATAGATAGCTATATTGCGTTTTATCTTTTTTTCCGCATTTTATAAAAATTCTATTACAATAAGAACAATAAATTTTATTAGATAAAGGATGAACATGCCCTGTTTTATTACTTCTTCTTTTTAAATACGTTTGGACACTATACCAAATAGCTGGGTCAATGATAGCTTGATGTGTATGATTAGCGCGTATCCACTTAGATGGATTATTTTTTATGATAGTATGATTTTTATAACTGATATGTGTGCTTTTAAATTGTAGTAAATTTCCTATATAAATTTCATTGGATAGAATTTTTTTAATTGTCTGAGAAGTCCATTTATATTTTTTTCTAATATTACATTGATAGTTTAAATTTATTTTAGTATTATTCTGGTAATGAAAGAATTTAAAAAAGTATTCAATATTTTTTTTATTTTCTTTTAAGAATATTTCAAATTGATAAGAAATAGGTTCATAGTTGGATAATGTTTTTATATAACTAGCAATGTAGGTACAATTGTTAGGAATATTATCATTTATGTGAAAAGGTATCCAATCTTCTTTTTTTAATTTCTTTTGTGGATTCTTTTTTGTTGTATAGTAAAATTTTATTTGATTGGAATTACTTTTTGTTAAGATAATTTTTATATTAGGGTTGCAGGGAGTTAAATAATACAATGTAAAAATATTACACAAGTCTATAAATGGATAGCTGATATCTACTTTATAGTAACCAGTTTGTTTTATAGAGGAAAAGTTCTCTAGAAATTTAGTAATAGGAATTTGTAGTTTAGAACCATTTAGTCTTTTATATTCTAATGGGCTTAATATTTTTTCTTGATTTAATTTATTAGCAATGGTTTGAAGTCCTAATCCATTAGAGTATTCTAAATAGATTTTTTTAACAATGGAAGCTGCAAGAGGGTCGATTATTAAATGGTTTTTATGAAAAGGATCTTTTTTATAGCCATAGGGTGAAAAAGATCCTGTGAATTCTCCATTCTCTCTTTTAGCTTTTAATGTTTCTCGAATATTAAGAGAAGTGTCTTCAATATACCATTCATCTACCATACTAGTGATTTGACTTGTTTTTTTTGTTTCTTTTTTTGTATTATCAATCTTTTCTAAGTATGTCATGAATCGAACATTCCATTCATAGAATAAATTGTGCACATATTTGTCGATTAGTTCGATATCTCTTGCAAATCTAGCTTGAGACTTTACCAAAACAATATCTACTTTGCCACTTTTACAAGCTTTTATCATTTTATTAAAGTTAGGTCTATCTCTGTCAGCGCCAGAATAATCTTCATCTTGGTAAACACCAATAATATTCCAATTTTGTTCTTCTGCATATTTTCTTAAGATTTTTTCTTGATTTTTAATACTTTCTGACAATTCCTGTTTGGATAGTTTATTGCGGTCTTCATCGGATAGTCTAAGATATAGAACTGTTCGCATGGTAATGCTCCTTTAGAAAAAGATAGTATTTTTTATTGAATTCTATTTTTAGTTCTCTATAAGTTAAATTATTTTTTGTTAAAAATGCTTCTTGATAAATAAATTTTATTTTGTTCCTTTTTTTCATATATTATCCACCTTAATAAATTTACTTTACTAATGTGTATTCAAAGGGAAAAATAATGTTTACAAAAAAGTG
This sequence comes from uncultured Bacilli bacterium, assembly GCA_910584165.1. Classification (GTDB taxonomy): domain Bacteria; phylum Bacillota_I; class Bacilli_A; order RF39; family UBA660; genus UBA5578. The sequence continues at coordinate 98,573 of CAJTZU010000003.1, forward strand.
TAAATTTTTTTTAAAAAGTTTTCCATATTTTTTGAGTAAAAAATGAATTTTTCCATTTATTTCCAATGCAATAAGTAAAAAAATATGAAGTTGACAAGAGGTATAAAATTTGTTACAATTCTATATGTACATGCGAGGAGCAGAATGCTTTCCATTGAAATTTGAAGAAGGGGGAATGATTTAGATGGAAAACGAAAAGAAAGACAAAAAGAAAGGTTTATTTAAGTTAACCAAAACTAGAATTGCTGCTATTGGAGCTGCTGTAGTAATTGCGGTTAGTTTGATACCAAATATAGGAAATCATGAACACGATGTACCAGAACAACCTAGTACATCTATTACAGAGTTTGATCCTAATTATAATGATCATGAAAATGATCATGAACACGATCATACTAATACGCAAAATCCTGGTGAAACAACAAAACCAGGAGAGACTACAAAGCCAGGTGAAACTACGAAACCAGGAGAAGAAGAAGAAAATACGACAAAACCTGGCGATGGTGAGGATGAACAAACTGTTAAACCAGAACATGTTCATGCTTATACGCAGATTAAGGTTGAGTATAAAGATAATAATGATGGAACTCATACAAGAACATTAGTTGGAACATGCCCAAAAGATGGAGCAAGTAAAGTTTTAAAAATTGGTAAACCAGTAGAACATAATTATGGAGAAGGCGTAGTAGACCCAGTATCAGGCGATACAACATATATATGTTTAGATTGCGGTTCTACAAGAGTAGTAGAGAAACCATATGAAGAAACTCATACACATGATTATATTGAAAGTGAAAGAAAGTATGAAGATAATGGAGATGGGACTCATACATTAGTAGTTATAGGAACTTGCAAAGAAGATGGTGCTACTAAGGTTATATTTAAAGGTCAACCAATGAAACACCGCGAAAATGCAGGAGTAGTTGATCCGATAACAGGAGAAACAACTTATACATGCTTAGATTGTGGTGTAGTAACAAGAGTCGTTGAAAAACATATTCACGATTATAGTCAGCAAAGCACAAAATATGTCAATAATGGAGATGGAACTCATACATTAGTGACTATTGGGACATGTCCAGAAGATGGTGCTACTAAAGTATTATCTAAAGGAAAGGTGTCAGCACATAGAGAAGGCCCAGGAGTAGTTGATCCAAAAACGGGTGATACTGTTTACACATGTTTAGATTGTGGTGCTACTAGGACTGTAGTAAAAGATCATGGTGGAGATGAAGATACTCATACTCATCATTATGAAGTAAGTGGTACTAGATATGAAGATAACGGTAATGGAACTCATACGTTAGTGACAATCGGAACTTGTAAAAAAGATGGGGCCACTAAGATTTTATCTAGAAGTAATCCAATGGCTCACCGTGAAAATGCAGGAGTAGTAGATCCAACAACAGGAGAAACAACATATTCATGTTTAGACTGTGGCGCTGTAACAAGAGTGGTAAAACCACCTGTACATACACATGATTATAGTCAAAAGGAAACAAAATATGTTAATAATGGAGATGGAACTCATAGCCAAGTAGTTATAGGAACATGTCCAGCAGATGGCGCTACTAAAGAGCTATCTAGGGGAAAGGCAACTGCGCATAGAGAAGATGCTGGAGTAGTAGATCCAACAACAGGTGATACTGTTTACACATGTTTAGATTGTGGTGCTACTAGGACTGTAGTAAAAGATCATGGTGGAGATGAAGATACTCATACTCATCATTATGAAGTAAGTGGTACTAGATATGAAGATAACGGTAATGGAACTCATACGTTAGTGACAATCGGAACTTGTAAAAAAGATGGGGCCACTAAGATTTTATCTAGAAGTAATCCAATGGCTCACCGTGAAAATGCAGGAGTAGTAGATCCAACAACAGGAGAAACAACATATTCATGTTTAGACTGTGGCGCTGTAACAAGAGTGGTAAAACCACCTGTACATACACATGATTATAGTCAAAAGGAAACAAAATATGTTAATAATGGAGATGGAACTCATAGCCAAGTAGTTATAGGAACATGTCCAGCAGATGGCGCTACTAAAGAGCTATCTAGGGGAAAGGCAACTGCGCATAGAGAAGATGCTGGAGTAGTAGATCCAACAACAGGTGATACTGTTTATACATGTTTAGACTGTGGTGCTACAAGAGTTGTTAAGAAACCAGACGTACATACTCATGACTATAGTCAAAAGAGTACAAAATATGAAGATAATGGGGATGGAACTCATACCTTAGTAACAATTGGAACATGCCCAGCAGATGGTGCTACTAAAGAGTTATCTAGAGGCTCAGCAACTGCGCATAGAGAAGATGCTGGAACATTAAATCCAGCAACAGGAGAAACAACTTACAAATGTATAGATTGTGGCGCAGTAGTAAGGGTAGTAAAACCAGGTCATGTCCATTCTTATATTAGTACAACGACAAAATTGATGGAAAAAGATGGTGGCCATGCTTTAGCAACTATTAAGACATGCTCTTGTGGACATACAGATATAACTTATGGAGCAGTAGAGGCTCATGACTTTAAGGTTCAACATGGCGATGAAGCTTTAGAACATTGTGCTTGTGGTGCAACTCAAACACATACACATAATTGGGTTCCTTTTGGAGAACCATTTGAAGGTCAACAGGGATATAAATGTGAGTGTGGAAAAACAGAAACAAGAAGTATTCATACAGAAGCAGAGCATAGTTATACTGAGATAGTTAGTTCTGAGATAAAACCAGATGGAAGCGGCCATTGTTTAGTAACAGTTAAAAGATGTTCTTGTGGAAAAGAGATTACAGAGAAAACAAATTCTGAAGGACATACTTTTACAATAGTTCCTGGAAGTCAAACAGAAGAAAAATGTGTTTGTGGAGAAACAAGAGCACATACTCATGATTTCCAACCATTTGGAGAACCATTTGAAGGAAAACAAGGTTATAAATGTGATGCTTGTGGAGCAACAGAAACAAGAAGTATTCATACAGAAGCGGAGCATAGTTATACTGAGATAGTTAGTTCTGAGATAAAACCAGATGGAAGTGGCCATTGTTTAGTAACAGTTAAAAGATGTTCTTGTGGAAAAGAAATTACAGAGAAAACAAATTCTGAAGGGCATACTTTTACAGCAGTCAGCGAAACAGAAGAAAAATGTGCTTGTGGAGAGACAAGAGCACATACTCATAATTTTCAACCATTTGGAGAGCCATTTGAAGGTGAACAAGGCTATAGATGCGATGCTTGTGGTGCTACAAAAACAGAAACAATTCATGAACATAATTGGGTTTTAGATGAAACGATTGGTGATCAAGCCACTTATTCATGTTCTTGTGGAGCAACAAAGACTGAAACAATAACTCCGACAAACCATGAACATACTTTTACAGTAGTAAGTGAAACAGAAGAAAAGTGTGCTTGTGGAGAAACAAAAGCACATGCTCATAATTTCCAACCATTTGGAGAACCGTTTGAAGGTGAACAAGGTTATAGATGTGATGCTTGTGGAGCAACGAATACTAGAACAGTAGAAATACCAGTAACTGATACAACTCAAACTACTAGTAATGGAGAAGAAACTGGAAAACAACCAATTGGAGATGAAGAAATTATTTCATCAGATGTACAAGAAATTGTGGAGAGTAAAACGGAAGATGTAGAACAAGCTACTGATGAATTTAGTGGTTCTGAAGAAACTTCAAAAGATACCGAAGAAAAAAATGAAGCAACTGATAAAGTAGAAGAAACTGGCATTCAAGATACAGCGTCAGAAACTGAAAAAGAATCTGAGACTGTTAAAATTACAGTTGAATTTACTCCAGAAATGACTGGGCAAGATGAATCAACATTTAAAGAATTTGAAGTACCAGCCGAAGTTGCAGATACTGCTGTAGAAGAAATTAAATCAGCTCTTACTGATGCAATTGAAGAAACTAAAGAAGAAACACATATCGAAGAAGCAGAGCAAGAAGTTGAATCTCAAGAAGATGAAAAAGTATTTTCATTAGATAACAATAAATATTATTATTAAGATAATAGAGTGAAAGTGGTGAATTTATGAAAAAGGGAGAAAAAAAATGGTATAAGTCACCAAGTACTTGGGCGACAATCATTATAAGTATTCTATTAGTTCCTGTATTGCTTGTAAATTTATTTATTATTATTCAATCCAAAACTAATAAGGATGAAATCCCTAGTATATTTGGGTATAAGCCATTTATAGTTCTCTCTGGATCAATGGAAAGTGATATTCATAAAGGCGATTTAATCATAACAAAAAAGGTAAAACCTGAAAATCTAGAAGTTGATGATATTATTGCCTTTAGGGATGCTGCTGGAACTGTTACCACACACCGTATCATAGATATAGTAGAAAAAAATGGCAAAAAAAGTTTTATTACAAAAGGAGATAATAACTCTACTCAAGATAGAAACTTAGTTGCACTAGAAAGTGTAGAAGGTATTTATATTGGACGTGTTCCAGGCTTAGGTTCAATGATGGATAAATTGGCAGAGCCAACAACTATTATTATATTGGCCCTTGGAATTACTATGATATTTGTAATAGGTTTTATGATTTCTTCTAAAAAACAAAGTGAACTTGAGAAAAAAGAATATTTAGAGTTTAAATTGCAAAAAGAAAAAGAAGAAATGCTTAAGAAGAAAAGACTTAAAGAAAAAAGGGAAAAAGAAGAGTTAGAAAAAACTCAACCTAAAAAAAGAATAGATGTCATTGAAGAAGACGATACTGAAGAAGAGGAAATAGAAAAAATTAAGCCTATGAAAACAGTAGAACCACAAGAAAGTATTCGTGAAAGTAGAGTTTCAAGATTAGAGAGAACTCAAGAATTGGAACCAAGAAAACGTGTTACTAGAGAAGTGGAAGAAGATTTAGATGACGATGATGATGAATATCTAGAATATTTACTTAGAAAGCAAGAAGCTAAATTAGCAAAATTAAAACAGGCTAAAGAACTAAGAGAAAAGCGTTCTAGAGAAGAATCTTCTAATATAGAAGATGATATTGATTAAAAATGGTAGACTCTCTAGAAATAGAGTTTACAAATAAAGGAGGTTAGAACCTCCATATCCCATAAAAAAAATAAAAGAAGGAGAGAGTGAGAGAATGAAAAAGAAAATGGGAATTTTAGGCGGATTGTTAATGGCAGTAGTAGTAACAGGATACTCAGTAGCTGGAACATACGCTAAGTATACTTCTTCATTAGACTTTGCAGATGAAGCAAGAGTAGCAACATGGGGATTTAAGTTAAATGGAAAAACTCCAGAAGAAGTAAAAGAAATGAAGATTGACTTATTCCAAGATTCATATGAAATCGTAGAAGGAGAAGGAAATTACGATGTAGTATCAAAGGTAAAAGGTCAAAAAGTAGTAGCTCCAGGAACAAGAGGAGAATATGAATTTAACGTAACAGGAACAGCAGAAACAAACTATGTAGTAGCATTCAATGCAACAGTAGTAAATACAATCAAAACAGATAGTTACAATCCAATTTTCTTCAGATTAAATGGAGGAGACTGGATGAATGAAGCTGAGTTCCAAGAATATTTAAATGAAACAGTAACAGATGCAACAAACAAAGTATACGCAGCAAATGAAGAATTAAATAAAACATATAAAATTGAGTGGATGTGGGCATTTGATGAAAATGACACAACAGCACCAACAGGATTTGTAAGTAATGATGAAACAGATACATACTTAGCAGGACAAAAAGGAACTGTAAGTTTAGATGTTAAATTAACAATTACACAATCAGAATTAGCAGCAACAAATGGAAATGCAGCAAGACCAGCAATTAGTAACGTAGTTACAAATGAAGCAAAAGTAGCTTTAAAAGCAGCATATGGATATGATGCAACAGTAGCAGATGCAGTAGTATTTGAAGCAACATCAACAGGAGCAAAATTAACAGGAACATTATTAAAATCATCAACAGATGTAGATAAAAATTTCTGGGGAGAAACAGCATCAGCACAAGCAACAGGATATTACTATCCAATTTCAATCAGAGTAGAAAATCCAGAAAATGTAAAATCATTAGGATTATATAACAGAATAGCAGATGAAGAAAAAACAGTAGAAAACACAGATGGAAGATTAGTTGATCAAGAAGGAGCAATTACTTTATTCTTAGAATTAAATCCAACATCAGCAACAAAGACTTCAAATGTAACAGTAAACTACAATGATGGAACATCAACAACATATACAGTTGATTACAATGGATTAACAATGTAATAAACAAAAAGGAAGTTAATTTAACTTCCAAGTAAGCTTATGAATTATCATGAGTTTACTTGGAGGTTATAAACTTTCAGAAAATATTAAAAATGGTAGACTCTCTAGAAATAGAGTTTACAAATAAAGGAGGTTAGAACCTCCATATCCCATAAAAAAAATAAAAGAAGGAGAGAGTGAGAGAATGAAAAAGAAAATGGGAATTTTAGGCGGATTGTTAATGGCAGTAGTAGTAACAGGATACTCAGTAGCTGGAACATACGCTAAGTATACTTCTTCATTAGACTTTGCAGATGAAGCAAGAGTAGCAACATGGGGATTTAAGTTAAATGGAAAAACTCCAGAAGAAGTAAAAGAAATGAAGATTGACTTATTCCAAGATTCATATGAAATCGTAGAAGGAGAAGGAAATTACGATGTAGTATCAAAGGTAAAAGGTCAAAAAGTAGTAGCTCCAGGAACAAGAGGAGAATATGAATTTAACGTAACAGGAACAGCAGAAACAAACTATGTAGTAGCATTCAATGCAACAGTAGTAAATACAATCAAAACAGATAGTTACAATCCAATTTTCTTCAGATTAAATGGAGGAGACTGGATGAATGAAGCTGAGTTCCAAGAATATTTAAATGAAACAGTAACAGATGCAACAAACAAAGTATACGCAGCAAATGAAGAATTAAATAAAACATATAAAATTGAGTGGATGTGGGCATTTGATGAAAATGACACAACAGCACCAACAGGATTTGTAAGTAATGATGAAACAGATACATACTTAGCAGGACAAAAAGGAACTGTAAGTTTAGATGTTAAATTAACAATTACACAATCAGAATTAGCAGCAACAAATGGAAATGCAGCAAGACCAGCAATTAGTAACGTAGTTACAAATGAAGCAAAAGTAGCTTTAAAAGCAGCATATGGATATGATGCAACAGTAGCAGATGCAGTAGTATTTGAAGCAACATCAACAGGAGCAAAATTAACAGGAACATTATTAAAATCATCAACAGATGTAGATAAAAATTTCTGGGGAGAAACAGCATCAGCACAAGCAACAGGATATTACTATCCAATTTCAATCAGAGTAGAAAATCCAGAAAATGTAAAATCATTAGGATTATATAACAGAATAGCAGATGAAGAAAAAACAGTAGAAAACACAGATGGAAGATTAGTTGATCAAGAAGGAGCAATTACTTTATTCTTAGAATTAAATCCAACATCAGCAACAAAGACTTCAAATGTAACAGTAAACTACAATGATGGAACATCAACAACATATACAGTTGATTACAATGGATTAACAATGTAATAAACAAAAAGGAAGTTAATTTAACTTCCAAGTAAGCTTATGAATTATCATGAGTTTACTTGGAGACTAAATTTTCTGAGCAGAGAAAGGAAGAAAGAGGTATGACGAAGAATTCTAAAATTGATAATGATGAGAAAGAAATTAATTTAGATAAAGAGCAAACAAGTGGTAGTAAAAAGAAAATATTTATTTTTTTAGCAACAATTTTAGTGCTTTCTTTAATCACTAGCGGATTAACAACAAACTTCTTTGGTAGAATTGGAACTGCGTTTAGAAATGAAGGAAAGTTTAATATTGGTGGAGAATCTAATAATGAAAAGGAAATTGTTAAAAACCAAGAATTAAGATTTGATAAAGAGGTTTTAAATGTATCTTTAAGTTCTTCAAGTGGTAAGATATCTTATTCTCGTAATAAAATTCTTCCTTTGGAATATACTTGTGAAACAGATGATGCGACAATAGCTACTTGTTATGTTGCAGATGGTTATGTAGTAGTTTATCCTAAAGGTGTTGGTAGTACAGTAGTTACTTTAAATGCTGAAACAAGCGGAAAAATTTATGTTTCAAAAGCTACTGTAAATGTAACAGATGTAGACCGTTATATTGAATTACCAATAAAAGAGGGAACTGTTAATTTAAAGTATGGAAATAAGAAAACAATTTCTTATAATTTAGTTAGACTTAATGGTGATGTAAAGGCTACTTCTAGTAATGATTCAGTTGCTAAAGTGAATGTAAAAAATAAAGTAGTAGAAGTTACTGCTTTAAAAGAAGGAAAAGTAGATATCAAAATTTCTGTTTCTTACAATGGAGAAACATATGAAAATGTATATAATTTAAAGGTTGTCAATGAGTCAAATAAGGCTTCTAATGATGCTGTTGTAAAGCGTAAAAGTAAAGTTAGTACTCTTAGTAACTTAGTTATTTCAAATGGTGAATTAAAATTCGATTCTAATATTACGAATTATAGTGTACTAGTAGATAAAGATGTTAAAAATATTGGAATTGATTTTGAGACTACAAATTCGAAAGCAAAAGTAATTGCTACAGTAGATGGCTTAGCAACTACTTCTTTAAAGAATATTCCTCTATCAGATAGTGCAAAAGAAGTAATTATTACAGTTATATCTGAAGATGGAAATAGTAAAACTATATATACAGTTGCTATTAATAGAACAATTTCAAAAGAGGAAAATATTATTTCTGAGATAAAAATTAATAATGAGGTTTTAAAGGCAGATATGCCAATGATTTATAGTAAGAAAGTAGCTGCTGATGTAAATTCTATTGATTTATCATTAGATTTAAAAGAAGAGGCTAGTGTTGAGTATTTTGTTGACAATAAATCAATTGGTTCTCATACATCTTTAAGAGAGTTTGAATTAAAATCAGGAAAAAATACAATTAAAGTTGTTATTTCTACAAAAAAGGGTATTAGTTTTATTTATTTTATTTCCATTGAGAAAGAAGCACCATCAAAGAATGCAAATTTAAACTTGGATACTTTTGAAGTATTAGATGATGGTTATACATTAGAGCAAATTAATGAGAATGATGATAAAAACTATACTGTAAAGAATTTAGTAAATAGTAAAAAAGAAATTTCTATTAACGCTGTTTGCGAAGATCCAAATTGTACTGGTATTACTTCAACTATTACTTATGATGATGGTACTACAGTAGATTTAGATGATTTAAATAATATTCCTTTAAAAGAAGGAAATAATAAGATTGCTATTACAGTAACAGCTGAGGATGGAGAAACAACAAATACTTATTATGTAGACATTTATAGACCAATTCGTACTATTACTTTTGAAAATGCTAAGGAAAAAGTAGAAGTTGAAAAAGATTATACAGATATTCTTTATACAGTAAAAGATAAAAATGAAGATGGAACATTTACGGACAATGTAGAATTAAGTGAAGAAGAAATAAAAGAATTAAAAGCTTTTTTAAAAATTAATAACGATGATGTAAAAATTGATGTATATCAAGGCTACGTTAGGGTTACCCCAGTTAATCCTAAAGAATTAGTAGATGTAAAAACAGAATTAATAATTTCTAATGGTGATGGAAAAGAAGCTACTGTTGAGGTTGAATTTGGTATTGGTGATTATTCTTTATCAAGTGGTAATTCTTTCACTATGAATACTTCTTCTAAGAATAATACAAGATCAATTATTGTAAGTTCAACTTTAGTTGATTCTACAGAGAATAATTTGAAGATTACTTCTTCTGATGATAAAAAGACATTAACAATTTGTTCTAATGATGAAGTTTATTGTGTAGAATTATCAGTCGATAGTGCAAATGATGCAGGAGATATTACCTTAGAATATGGAAAAGATTCAACTTTAGAAATTGGTTCTGAAGATTTGCCAATTACTTTAATTGCAGATGGAAAAGGAAAATCTGTTATTAATGTAAAAGGTACTGTTTATGGGAAAGAGATTAGTAAAAAGTTAGAAATAGAAATTGATGTAATTAGAAATTATATTGTTACTATTTTAGCAAATGATCCAAGTCTTCCAGAAGACAAACAATATGGTAAATTCAATAAGATTATGAAATCAGATGAGCAAGAAATTTCTTCTATTGATGGAGTAATTGATTTATCAACTTATGATGAGCCATATAAAATAGATGAAAACTGTGATTATTATAAATTTAAAGAATTTACAGATGGAACAAATATTTATAATAGAGATGATAAAAAATTAATAGAGGGTTCTAAATTAAGCGGAGATATCACTGTTTATGCAGTCTATGAAGATACTCCAACTGAAGAAGAATTACCTGAGACAAATTCTTTATGGCTATCTCAAGTTGATTTATTTGAAAATAAGGAATATGAAGTTAAATATGGAAAACCAAAAGTGATTTATCCAGGTGCAGAAGGTTCATATGAAATGAAATTTACTGCTGATGAAAAATTAAAAATAACAGGATTAACTTTAAAAGAAAATACAATCTGTGTTGAGGGCGGATGCTTAAATATGGGTTATATTGTTCATTACAATGAAATTCGTTATAAAACACCAGTAGATGGCAAAGATTATGAACGTATTGAAAAGGATTATGTTGGTAAAAAAGCAGATAAGAATTACTGGATTTTAAATCAAAATTATGGTATAATGAATGAAGTAAGTTATCTTGGCAGTGACGGTCAAAAAGCTATCCTAGATAATGTAAATAGAGCAGATATCTCATTTGGTGATGGTATTTCTATGAATCCAGGTGATGAAATTTCTATTACAATTTTTTGGAAATGGGTAGAAATTGATGAAGAGTCTGACAAGGTAGATACTAAGATTGGTGAATATTCTGCAGAGAATGCTGGAACAATTAATGATAAGTATTCTTTAGCAGTTGGAATTATATATGATGCAGAAGAAGATTCTTGCACAACAACAGATTAAGAGGTTAATAAGTGAAAATCTTTAAGAAAACGATATTTACTATATTTACAGTATTCATAGTATTGTTGCTGGCATATAATATTTATAATTTTGTATGCATCAGAATTCTGAAAAAAGATATTAGCACTGTTGGTGGTTATGGAATGCTTGAAGTTGTTTCAGGTTCCATGGAACCAACAATAAAAGTTGGAGATATTATTGTTATTGATGTTGAGGATAAGGATTATAAAATAGGAGATATTATTACATTTTCAAAAGATAATTCCTTTGTTACTCATAGAATTATTTCCTTGGATGGAGATTATTTAACAACTAAAGGAGATAATATTAATAACACAGAAGATGATCCAATTTCTTTAAATCAAATTTTAGGAAAATATAAATTTAAAATTCGTGGTGGAGGGAAGTTTTTATCAGCAATAAAAAATCCCTTTACTATGATTATGATTTTTATTATTGGTATTCTAGTTTGTGTATTTGTTAGTACAGACAAGGATGGCAAAGCAATTGTGGAATCAGAAGAAAAAGAATATCAAGAATTTCAGAAGTATTTGAAGAGTAAGAAAAAAGCGAGAAAGAAAAAATCTTCAAAGTTAGATGAATAAAAAGAGTAGGTGAATTTATGAAAGGATTATTACATAGTAAGAGATTTAGAACAAATCTATATAGATGGTTATTTATGTATGTAGGAGTGATGATGCTTTTTACTACTGTAATAACTTATTCAAAATATTTAACAAATTTTGGTGACTATCATGATGATACACGAATTACAACTTTTAGAGCTTCTATTGCCTATACCGATGAAAATGGCGAAGAATGTTTAACTAGTTGTAATACAGGAACTTATAGGCCTACCAGCAAAATAAAATATTATTTTACTGTAGATACGGAATTTGAAGTTCTTGCTGATTTATTTTTGACGATAAGAATTGAGGATACTTATAAAGATGATTTTAAAATAGTAAGTATTCGAAAAATAAAAGAGGGTGAAATAGAAACTAATAATCCTGAGACAATCGTTAATGATGTAAAAAAGTCTATTGAAGTTTCTGTTGAACCAAATCAAGATTTGCATTCCACTTATGAAGTAGTTGTTCAATATAGTGGAACATTAGATAAAGATAAGACATCAACTTTTGATGCTACAGGGAAAGATGTAATTGCTGTAGGTTATGCAGCAGAGCAAAAAGATTATAGAAATTAGGAAGGAGTAATAAAATGAAAAAGAAAAGAAGATTAAAAACAAATGTTGCGATTTCTTTTATATATACATTAGTTATTTTATGTATGATAAGTTTTTCGTTTATCCTTCCAACAAATTCTAAATTTATAACAGCAGGACCTGGAGGAAAAGAAGGAACTGCATTAAAATATCAGGTTGGATTATATCCTTTATATGTGAATACTCCATCTGTTAAAGATGCTGATATAGGTATTACAGTTGATGAAAATGATAGTAATATATTTACTTTTTCATTTGAATTTAAACGCCATTATGAGGTTGCTTATGATGTATCCGATACTAATAAAGATAATTATTCTTTTATAGTAACACCAGGATGTACAATCGAAGCTATTAATGGTTCTAAAGAGAATACAAATACTATTAGTTTTGATACACGTGGAGAAGAAAATAGTACTGTAAAAGTAGATTTAAAATGTAATTATGATACATTAAAAGGAAATAATACTGAAACTGAAACAACAGTATCAGTTGGAATTAAAGAAAAATTTGGTATTGAAGGAAATTATGAACAAGAATTTCTTTATACAGAACCAGCTTTTATAATTTCTGATGAGTATTATAGCGAAATTGCAAATATTACACATTGGGGACCAACTTTAGAAATTCCTAAAGGAACTTCTGCGACAGAAAGAGAACAAACTTATCAACAGTGGGTAGAAGAGTATGTTGCACCTAAATCAGGATATGAAGCTTTAGTAAAAAAATATTTAATTAATAGAACAGATTGGCAACAGTATATTCTTAATGGTACTGATGAATGGAATGATAATAGTTATGGTATTATTAGAAAATATAAGCTTGGAGCTTATACTTATACTATTGCAGATAATCTTGTAGGTTATGTGAGAACAGAAAATGCAAGTCAAATTAATGCAAATCATATGTATTTTACTACTAAAAATCCAACAGAAATTGAAGAAGCATTTGAACATTATTTGATAGCATATCAAAAGAAAAAAAATTATACAGATAAAGATATAGCAGATATTATGGAGTATATCAATGCTCGTGGTGGTATTGCTAATGCAATATTAGAGAAAAAATTTATTACTGGACTAAATTGTCGTAATGGTTTCTTAAATTTAGATGATAGATTATTGCAATATGCTAGAAATTTAAAGAATCCTTTAGCTACTCAAATTGATCTTGATTCTAAACCTATTATGAATACATATTTTACTCAGTTTACTAAGTCATTGGATACAACAATTTCACCATCTATGGACTTCTATACTGAGTTAAGTGCACAACTTGGTAGTACTGCTTCAAAATTAGTTTATAAAAACAATACACAAGATTATACAGTTCCATCTTCATTTATAGATTACTATATCGTTTGGGATGCAGAGTTAGAACATTATATAATTTTAAAGATATACTCAGATATTAGTAAAGATGCTACTCATCGTTATAATATTTATGAATTTAGAACTTTAGCATGGGCTATGAGAGAAGGTTATGAGCAACCATCTATTCAATTTACAAATAGTTCAAAAAATCCAGACAATTTAAATATTTTTATTGAATTTACTGCACCTTCTCAAGCAGAAGCAGAAAAAATGGTTTATGATGATATTCTAATTCCATTACGTGGATATTTTGGTCAGGAACTTCCTGATACAGATGTGACATTTGAATGGGATGAAACAGAAAAATATGGTTCGGCTACATTTACTGTTTCAAAAGGATATGATGATTTATTACCAACAGGTGGTGTTGGTTCTGCACAAAGATCTAAAGAGAAGACTGAAAGTGTTATTGAAGTAGTTGAAAAGACTATTTCTGATATGAATACAGCTGTTGAAGATGAAAAGAAAGAAGATAATAAAGAGCAAGAAATCTTAGATGAAAAAACAACAATTGAGACAGATGGAAAAATAGAGGAAGAATTACCAGTAGTTAATAATGAAGTAACTAATATGAAAGAAGATAATACTTCTGAAGCTCCTTCTGTTGAAGAAGAAAAAGAACAATTGGTAGAAGAAGAAAAAGATAATTCTCTTCCAATGATAAATTCTATAATGTCTTTCTTTTTAAGAAAGTAAAAGATTAAGAAACATTCTTAATCTTTTTTATTGCATATTTTACTATTTATCATAATATATGATAGGGGGAAATTATGAATTTTGACTATTGTTATGGAAATCAATTTTATAATTATTATGATGGGGTAGGAATTAAAAGTGTAAAATATAATATTTTAGCGCCAGAACAGTCTCAAAATGAACAACCTGGCATGGAGTATTTAATGGCTCCTAGACCTATATTTGATAATCCTAATTATAAAGGTAGTGGAAAGTTAAAAGATAAAGTTATTATTGTTACAGGAGGGGATAGTGGTCTTGGAAGGGCTGCCTCTATTGCTTTTGTAAAGGAAGGCGCCAGTGTAGTAATTCCGTATTATGATGAGCATAAAGATGCAGAAGATACAAAAGAATATATTGAAAAAATAGGTGGAAATTGCTTATTATTATCGGGTGATATTAGCAATAAAAATTTTTGCAAAGAAATAGTTGAAAGAACGATAGATTGTTTTGGGCATATTGATGTTTTGGTAAACAATGCTGGTGTTCAGTATCAACAAAATGATTTGTCTACTATTGATGACGAACAGTTTGATAGAACAATGAAAGTAAATGTATATGGGATGTTTTATTTAACAAAGGAAGTGTTGCCATATTTAAAAAGTGGTTCTTCTATTATTAATTTAACGTCTGTGACTGCTTTTTATGGCGAGCCTCAATTAATTGATTATGTAACTACAAAAGGCGCTATAGTGGGATTTACTCGTGCTTTAGCTCGTAATTTGGCTTTAAAAAATATTCGTGTAAATGCTATTGCCCCAGGTTTCTTTTGGACTCCATTACAACCTGCTTGTTGGGTGAAAGAAAAAATTCCATCTTTGGGTTCTAATTCTGCAATGGCTAGAGGTGCCATGCCTTATGAATTAGCACCTACTTTTGTTTTTTTAGCTTCCGATGATTCTAGCTATGTAACTGGCCAGGTGATTCATAATAATGGAGGAGAAGTAATGGGATAAATGCATTTTTTCATTTTAGGAAATGATAAAGAAATAACTTAAATGACCAACATTTCACTAGAAAAGTAGAAGAAATGATAAAAAAATAAAAAAACTTTTAAAAATACTTGCATTTCTTTTGTAATTATATTATATTCAATATAAGGGTGTGGAGATGTGCTAAAGAATTTAGAAGTAAGATTAGAAATATTAGATGTTATTTTAAGTAAGGTAGCAATGGAAATGATTGTGTTATTTGTTGTTTCATCTTTACTTTTGAATGGTGTAGTGTCTTTTTAGAAGGGTTCTTTTGACTCCTTCTTTTCTTATACTTTTTTATGGCGCTATCGTATAAGATTTTAATTATTCTTCACATTCTAGAATTGAGGAGGATTTATGGAGAAGAGTAAAATGACTTTAGATGTCAATGAAAGACCCCCAGTTGCTAAATGGCTTATTTTATCACTTCAACATGTATTTGCTATGTTTGGAGCAACTATTTTAGTTCCAATATTAGTAAATTCAGCAGCTGGTAGTGAAGTTCTTCCTATTCCTGTTGCATTAGTTGCTTCTGGTATAGGAACGCTTATTTATATTTTATGTACGAAAGGAAAATCACCTGTATATTTGGGTAGCTCATTTGCTTTTATTGTACCAATTGCTGCTGCTTATGCAAAAGGCGGAATAGCAGGTGCAATGACAGGAGTAATAGCAGTAGGTTTAATTTATGTTATTGTAGCAACCATTATTCATTTTATTGGGAAAAATTGGTTGGATAAATTATTACCACCAGTAGTAATAGGTCCGATGATTATGATTATTGGTTTAAGTTTAGCACCATCTGCCATTTCACAGATTGGTATTACAGATGGAGCTGTATTTGAGTGGAAAACATTATTAGTTGCAGTAGTATCTTTTTTAGCAACAGCAATTGTTATGACTAGAGCAAGAGGTTTCTTAAAAATTATTCCTTTTTTAGTAGGGATTATAACAGGTTATATATGTGCATGTATTGTAGGAATTGTAGATTTTACTCCTATAAAGGAAGCTGCATTCTTTAGTTTACCACATTTTGTATTTCCTTTTATAAGTTATACTCCAAGTTTTGCATCACTTATTACAATTGCGCCAATTGCTTTAGTAACGTTATGTGAACATATTGGAGATCATATTTCTTTAAGTAATATTATTGGAAAAGATTTAATTAAAGATCCAGGATTAGATAGAACTTTATTAGGTGATGGTGTAGCAACGATTGCTGCTGGTTTAATTGGTGGCCCTGCTAATACTACTTATGGTGAAAATACTTCTGTAGTAGGTATGACAAAAGTTGCTTCTGTATGGGTAATTGGATTAGCTGCTATTATGGCTATTATTATTGGTTTTTTAGGTAAATTTACAGCATTTGTATCTACTATACCAAACCCAGTATTAGGTGGAGTTTCACTACTTCTATATGGTTTTATAGGAATAAATGGTTTAAAGGTTTTAATTAAAAACCAAACTGATTTTGAAAATCCTAAAAATGTTATAGTTGCTTCTACAATGTTAGTATTAGGATTAGGTGGAGCAGTAATCGCTATTAATAGCGGTGATTTATCTGTTACTATTTCAGGAATGTCTTTAGCGGCTATTATAGGTATTCTTTTAAATCTTGTTTTATCAAATAGGGAAGAAGTATTGGAAGAAATTCCAGTAGAAATATTATCTGCTTCTGAATTAGAAAAAGGAACAAAATCAGAATCAAAGAAAACGGATAAGAAAAAGGTATCTGGAAAAGAAAATAAAAAGGCAACTGTTAAAAAAGAAGTAAAAAAGGAAATAACAAAGAAAGCTTCAACGCCAAAAAAGAAAGATACCAAAACGTCTTCTAAAAAAGTAGGGAGACCAAAAAAGACAAATACTAAGTAATTGAATGGAAAAGAGGAATACGATGAAAGCAATTGAATTAAATCATCCTTTGATTGAGCATAAATTATCTATTTTGCGTAATAAAAAGACAGGAACAAAAGAATTTAGAGAATTGATTAAAGAGATTTCCATGTTTTTATGTTATGAAGCAATGAAAGATGCTAAATTAGAACGTTTGGAAATAGAGACTCCCATTGAAAAATTAAAAACAGGAAAATTAAATGAGGATAATTATGCATTTATTCCAATTTTAAGAGCAGGAATGGGAATGTTAGATGGTGTTATTAGTGTAGTACCAAATGCGAAAATAGGCCATATTGGAATGTATCGTGATGAAAAAACATTTGAACCTGTTAATTATTTTTTCAAGGTTCCTAAAGGAATAAGTAAAAAAGAAATTCTTTTATTAGATCCGATGTTAGCAACCGGTGGATCTGCTTTAGATGCGATAGATTTATTAAAAAGTAAGGGCGTTAAAAAGATTAAATTTTTATGTATTATTGCTGCTCCTGAAGGTATTAAAAGAGTGGAGGAGAAACATCCAGATGTGCAAATTTATTGTGCTCATATTGATAAAAAGTTAAATGAAAATAAATATATTGTTCCTGGATTAGGAGATGCTGGAGATCGTATTTTCGGGACAAAATAAAAGTGGATATTCCACTTTTTTTCTTTTTTTATTAGTAAGCATATTCTATAGAATTAAATTGGAGTTGAAAGAATTAAACAATCGAGCAGTAGGTCCAGTAGGGCCAATTAAACCTTGAGGACCAGTGGCACCAGTAGCACCAGCTGGAATACTAAATTCTAGGATAACATTTTCATTTGTACCAGAATTAGTTACAGATGCAGCTGTTCCAGGAGCAGTAGTAGAAGTAGAACCAACTGTTATAGTAGAAGGTCCTTGAGGTCCTGTAGGCCCAGTGGGCCCCATCCTTCCACTTCCACAACAACATCCAACTGGTCTATATTTATTATCACATTCAATTTTTTCAACAGCGTTTCTATATATTTCTTCGTTCACAAATTCACCTCCTATGATAGGATATGAAATTTCAAAAAAGCAACTAATGAATGTGTTTAGAAGAATAGAACTTCATATAAATTTCATATTTTGTTCATAAAAAAAACAAAAATAAAAAATAAAATAAGAATGGAAAGGAAAAATATTATGTATGGAAAAATATTTAGGCGTATAGAAGAGAAATATGTAATTACGAAAGAGCAGTATGAATTTCTTTTGAAAAAAATATCTAATCACATTGAAAGAGATAAGTATTTTGAATCCACTATTTGTAATATTTACTTTGATACTATCCAAAATGATTTGTTAATTCGTTCTATGGATAAACCAGTTTATAAAATGAAAGTTAGATTAAGAAGTTATGGTATTCCTAGAAAAAAAGATGATGTTTTTCTAGAAGTAAAATCGAAACATAAAGATATTGTTGGTAAAAGAAGAGTGAAAATAAAATTAAATGATTTCTATAAGTATATTAATAAAGGGTTATATGATAATCATAATCAAATTATGAAAGAATTACATTATTTTTTTCAATATTATAAGTTACAGCCAACATATTATTTAGCTTATGATAGAAAAAGCTATAGAGGAAAAGAGGAGGAACAACTGCGTATTACTTTTGATTCTAATCTTCGCAGTAGAAAGGAAGATTTAAGATTAGAATTAGGGGATGCTGGGAAAAAATATTTTGAAGAAGAAAAATATATCATGGAGGTAAAGACATTGGATTCTATGCCTTTATGGCTAGTTAGGACTTTGTCAGAATTAAAAATATTTCCAATTTCATTTTCAAAAATAGGAAATATTTATAGAAAGGATTGTGTTGTATGTTAAAAAGTATTTATTCCAATACTACTGGGAATATAGAATTATGGGCAATTTTAGTATGCTCTATGGTTTCTATTATTTTAGGTTTTGTTATCGCATTTACACATATGAAAACCTCTAAATATAGTAAAAATTTTTTAGTAACACTTACCGTATTGCCAATTTTAGTGAATGCTGTTATGATTATGGTAAATGGGAGCTTAGGGACTTCTGTTGCGATAGTAGGGGCCCTTAGTTTAGTTAGATTTCGTAGTATACCTGGAACTTCTAAAGAAATATTGAGTGTATTTTTTGCAATGACAATAGGATTATCTCTTGGAATGGGACATATTTTCTTTGCTTGCATTGTTACTGTTTTAACTTCTTTTTCTATTTTTCTATTCAGTAAGATGAAGTTTTTTGAAACAGGAAATCAAGAAAGAATTCTAAAAGTAACAGTACCAGAAAACTTAGATTATACAAATATGTTTGAAGATATTTTTGAAAAGTATACTAAGCAGGTAGAATTAGAATCTGTTAAAACTACTAACATGGGAAGTTTATTTGAACTTCATTATCGTGTTGTTTTTGATAAAACTAAAAATGAAAAAGAATTTTTAGATGAAATTAGAGTAAAAAATGGAAATTTAAAAATATCTTTTAGTCACCCTTTGGATGCAACTGAAATATAGGAGAAAACAATGAAGAAAAAATATATAGGAATTCTCATTATTATTTTCTTTGTATTTGCATTTTTCTTAATTTTATTTTTTGTTAAGAAAGAGTATAAAAAAGAAAGGAATGGTAGTGAGGATAGTAGTGATAGTATTGATGTTGAGATTGCTCTTGATAATGGAGATGAAAAAATAGATTGGGGTCAATATCCTACTTGGAATTATGAATTAAAGGACAGTATAATAATATCTAAAGAGGGAACTTATCAATTAACTGGTAATATTCCAAATGGTAATATTACTATTGAGTGTAGTGGAAATGTAAGATTACTTTTAAATTCTGTATCTATTACCAATTCTAGTGGACCTGCTATTTATGTTAAAAAGGCAGAAGATGTAGTAATTGTAACAGAGGGAGATTCTATTTTAGAAGATGGAAAAGAGTATAAAGGTTATGATAGCGATGTAATAGGTATTATTTATAGTAGCTCTGATATCACTTTTGATGGGAATGCTACTTTAACACTTCATTCGAATAAAGAAGATGCTATAGTTGGGAAAGATGATTTAAAAATTATTAATGGAATATATGAGATAGAATCTGTAGATGATGGTATTCGTGGAAAAGATTCTGTTTATATTAAGAATGGTAATTTTAAAATAGTGTCTGGTGGTGATGCTATAAAGTCTACTAATACAAAAGATAGTTCCAAAGGATTTATTTTAATTGAAAATGGTACATTTGATTTAACAAGTACTTTAGATGGCATTCAGGCAGAGACAAAATTAATTATCCAAAATGGAATGTTTCAAGTTACTACTGGTGGAGGAAGTAGTAATAGCAGTGATAAAAATACTTGGGGTAATTGGGGAAATAGCAAATCGACTGAAAGTGCTAAGGGATTAAAAGCTGGAAATAATTTAGTTATTGAAAATGGTACTTTTAAAGTAGATTCTTCTGATGATGCTATTCATTCAAATTATTCGATAGGTATTCGAAGTGGAAATTTTACAATTTTATCTGGAGATGATGGCATTCATGCCGATAATGAAATTATAATAGATGGTGGAACTATTGATATTCAAAAGAGTTATGAAGGAATAGAATCATCTAAAATTACAATTAATGATGGAAAGATAAATGTTATTTCCTACGATGATGGAGTCAATGTGGCAGGTGGAAAAGACTCTTCTGCTATGAGTAGACCTGGTGCTAATTCATTTTCTAGTAATGATAATATTTTAACAATTAATGGGGGAGATATTTATGTAGATTCCTCTGGTGATGGTTTAGATGCGAATGGAGCTATTTATATGAATGGCGGAGTAGTAAAAATAGATGGTCCACAAAATAGTGGAAATGGAGCTTTGGATTATGATAAGGAATGTGTTATAACAGGAGGAACATTACTTGCTGGTGGTGCTAGTGGAATGGCGCAAGGTGTAAGCAATAATTCTACTATTTATAATCTGTTTATTAATTTTTCATCTACATATGGTAAGGATGATAAAATTGCTATTATGGATGCTAATAATAAAGAAATTATTTCTTATCAGTCTGATAAAAATTATTCTTCTTTAGTAGTAGCGACTACCTTATTAAAAAAAGGAGAATATAAACTTTTGATTAATGGGGAAGAAAAAGAACTATTTACAATTTCAAATTTAACCACTCAGATTGGCTCTTCTAATGGTATGAATATGCCTTCTGGAAATAGAAGACCTGATGGTGGAGGTAGAAAAGAAGAATTTGGGCCAAGAAAACCAACGATTCCTTAAAAAAAGCAAGATTTTTCTTGCTTTTTGTTTGTTAAATTAATATAAAGGAAACATTATAATCTATTTTAAAAGAAAAAACCTTATAAAAGGTTTTATTGTTAAAGTGGTGTCCCAGAAGGGATTCGAACCCCTGACACTCGCCTTAGAAGGGCGATGCTCTATCCAGCTGAGCTACTGAGACATACCCGTTCCCAAGGAACAAGTACATTATACAATAAATTTCTTTATTATTCAAGAGATTTTATGGTAGTTTTCGCAATTTCTTGATTATTTACTTCAAAAATAACTTCTTCAACATTATAGTTATCATAAATGGATAATGAGATAGTATAGAGAACCTCTTCTAGTATATCTTTTTTATCAAAATCATTAAAAATATTTTCGTTAAAACATACTGTCATCTTTTTATCCTGTATTTTAAAATCTACTAAATTAGTATTACTATTTAAAAAGCTCATTAAGTGATTTTGAGTTTTAGAACTACTTAATTCATCAATAATGATTTCTATTTTTTCTCTTTGGTCATTATGGACTGTTGTAATAGGGGTATAAAAGTAGTTATCATTATATTTATGTACATAGAATACCGTTGTAGAAGTAATATTTTTAGTGCTTGTTAATTCGTATTTTTTATTAATTCCAATTTGTCTATTTAAAGTGGATGGCAGATTAATTTTACTTTGTGGCAATTGAGTAAGAATTTTTCCATCTAGATAAAGAATAATATAATTTACATTTTGTATACTAGTTAAAGTATATACAAGGGCTTCTAATGTTTTTTCTTCCATTTCTTGAGAAGTATTTAAAAAATCTTTTGATAAATCTATTTTTAATGTATCTTTGTAAAGCGAAATAGAATTAATTTTGGTATTACTATTGATAACGGGTTGAAAACCACTAGGAATCTGATCACTATTTTTTCCTTCAATAATCATAGCTTGAATTAATTCTTTAGCTAATTCTTCTGTTTCTAAGGTATTTACTTTTATGTTCGTTTTACTAATATAATTATTATTATCTAATAGATAGATAGTATGAGTTTTAACATCTACATTAACATATTCTATATTAGATTGTATTTTTTCCTTATTATCAGAAGGGGTAGGGATTAAATAAATTAGAAAAACAATCATTAAAACAATGGAAGAGGTAATAATTTTTTTTATAGACATTTTCTTTAGCATAGTTCACCTCAGTAAAGTATATGAAAAAAAATGCATAGAAATGCATTTTATAAAGAGATTTCTCCCAATCTTAATAATTCAACAACAGCAGCAGCACGTCCCTTAACACCTAACTTTTGTATTGTATTTGAGATATGATTTCGAACTGTTTTTTCACTGATATTTAGTTTTTTAGAAATATCTTTGGTTGTATGATTTTGTATTAATAAATCAAATACTTCTTTTTCTCTATTTGTTAAAATATTTTTTTTCATTATTCCCTCACTTCCTGATAGGGTGGTTTATAATATTCATAATATTTTATGAGAAAAAGTTTCTTTGGTGTATACTAGTTCCTTATTTTTGAAATTTTACAGTAATATTTTTTGAAGTATCAAATTGTTCTTGAACAGTTCTCATGATATTGTTAGCAAGAGTGTTATCATGTTCTTCCTTTTGAACAATAACTTCAATATTGTTGCCATCAATTTTTACAAAGGACTTCAGTTGGTAGGTACTCTCTATTTTTTCTTCGATGGATTCTTCTCCGCTACGATTAGAATTTAGTTCTTTAATTTTTTCAAAGGCTTTATTTTTTTCTTCTACAGTACTTTCAGCACTACTGATAATTTTTTTTAAAGTAGAAATTTCTTCTTCCATCATTTCATCAGATTCTACTCTAAGAGCAACTAGGATACTGCTTTCTTCTACTTTTGCAACAGGAGTAGAAGGGGAACTATCTTTATTCATTTTTTTATTTGTAATTAATAATTCTGGTGGCATTGTAATGTAGTAAACACTAAGTACTAAAATTAAACTAAATAATGTTAAAAACCAAACTCCTTTTTTATTGATCATAATATTCCTCCTAAATCTGTTACAGTATATGTAAAAAATATTTATCTTATTACTAAAATATTCTTTTTTAAATAGATTTGTGATAAAATAAATAGTAGAGAGGATGATGATTATGTCAAAGATAAAAGAAGTAATAGGAAGAGAAATTTTAGATTCTAGAGGAAATCCTACAGTAGAAGTAGACGTTATTCTAGAAAGTGGAATTATGGGTAGAGCAGCTGTTCCAAGTGGAGCATCAACTGGTGAAAGAGAAGCTTTAGAGATGCGTGATGGAGGAACTCGTTACATGGGAAAAGGTGTCATGAACGCTGTTAATCATGTAAACAATGAATTGAGAGATTTAGTAATTGGTATGGATGCGCTAGACCAAAAAGCATTAGATTATGCCATGATTGAATTAGATGGAACAGAAACAAAGTCTAGATTAGGTGCAAATGCTATTTTAGGAGTATCTATGGCTGCTATGAAAGCTGCAGCACAGTATAAAGGATTACCACTTTATCGATATATTGGAAATGGTAGTACCCAACCTAAACCAATGATGAATATTATTAATGGAGGAGCTCATGCCGATAATAAAGTGGATTTCCAAGAATTTATGATTATTCCACAAGCTGATACTATTAAAGAAAGAGTAAGAATTGGTGCAGAAGTATTCCATAATTTAAAGAAAGTATTAAATGGAAAAGGATATGCAACTGGTGTAGGTGATGAAGGTGGATTCGCACCAGATTTACAAAGTAATGAAGAAGGATTTGAACTAATTGTAGAAGCTATTAAAAAAGCAGGGTATGAGCCTGGTAAAGATGTTTGCTTAGCAATTGATGTTGCAGCATCTGAATTTTATGATAAGGATTTAGGAAAATATAAGTTTCGTTGGTCAACAGGAGAAGAATTTACTACGGATGAGCTTATTGACTTTTATGAAAATTTAATAAGTAAGTATCCGATTATTTCTATTGAGGATCCAGTAGATGAAAATGATTGGGAAGGATTTAGAAAAATCACAGAGAGATTAGGTAGTAAAATTCAATTAGTTGGTGATGATTTATTTGTAACGAATAAAAAATGTTTACAAATGGGAATTGATAATCATGCAGGAAATGCTATTTTGTTAAAAGTGAATCAAATTGGTACCATTACAGAAACATTAGAAACAATTGAACTTGCACGCTCAAATGGATATGCGACTGTTATTTCTCATCGTAGTGGAGAAACAGAAGATACTACAATTTCAGATTTAGCTGTAGGATTAGATTTAGGTCAAATTAAAACAGGTTCTATGTCTAGAACAGATAGAATTTGTAAATATAATCAATTAATGCGTATTGAGGAAGAGTTAGAAAGATAGGAGAGAAGTATGGCCGCTATACATGATACTATGGGTTCTAGTAAAGATCCACATATGAAAAATCCAATGCCAAAGTATATATTAATAGCAATTGTTGTTATTTTACTATTAATCTTTGTAGCACCAAAAGTTTATGAAATTTATCGTGATAATTTGAATGATACAACAGATAGGGCAGAAGATGGAGAACTTACAAGTAATACTATTAGAGATAAATAAGAGGAATTTAATCCTCTTTTTTTATTAGAATTCTTTTAATCTATTTTCTAACTTTTGTTTTTATGATATACTTATTTTATAAGGTGATAGTATGGCAAAGAAGAAAAAAAGAAAAGATTCTAAAAAGAATACAGCAACTAATCTTTCAGAGTTAAAAGGATTTGGTTTATTATTAATTGCAATTATCGGTTGTTGTCCTTTTGGTATCGTTGCTGATATTATTAAAGGGTTTGCAGCCTTTTTAGTGGGAACATGGTGGGCAATTCTTCTTGTAATTGTAGGCATTTGTGGAATATTTATGATTATTAAAAGAGAAAGACCTAATTTTTTAGATGTAAAATTTTTTGGATTGTATATTATAATTATAGCTTTTTTAATATTATCCCATACTGCTTATATCAAAGGGATAGAAGGAATAGATGTTAAAAATTTTAAATTTGCGGATGATACTACAACGGTAGTAACAGAAACTGTAAATAGTATTATGAGTTTTGTAAAGAGTGATGCGAATACTTTAATTTCTTCTATGTCTAATTTAGGTGGAGGAATAATAGGTGCTATTTTCTGCAGTGTTTTTGTAGCTCTTTTAACATTAGATGGTACTGTTGTTGTTGCAATTGCTCTTATTATTTGTGGATTCTTAATGTTTACAGGATTATCTATTTATGATATGTTAACCAAGGCAAAGGAAAAAGTAAATAAGTTAGCAAGTGGAATAGAGCATCAGAATAAACATAAGGAAAAGGAAAAAGATAAAGTAATTGTTGACGATGAAGATGATGAAGAAGAGGATGAAGAGGAGGAAGACGATGAAGAAGATAATCGTCGTGTAATTCCAAGAGGGGAACTTCATCAACCAAAAATGGAAACTGTTGTTGATGAAGAAACAGGAGAAGTTACAGAAGTTGAAGTTTTTGAAGAAGCAACTACTTGGGAATATCCACCTTTAAATTTATTATCAAAACCAACTAAAAATAGTAATAAAGAAAATCAAGATGCAATTAAGAAAAATATTCCAACTTTAGAACAGGTACTTAGGGATTTTGGAATCGAAGCAAAGGTTGTTAGGGCGAAAGTTGGACCTGCTGTAACGCAATATGAACTAGAGATTAAAGCTGGTACTAGAGTTAGTAAAATTTTGGGACTTAATAGAGAAATTGCTTTATCATTAGCTGCAAAAGATGTTCGTATTCAAGCTCCAATACCAGGAAAAAACACAGTTGGTATTGAACTTCCTAATGCGACGATTTCTATGGTAGGAGTAAGGGAAGTATTACAAAAGGCAAATGAAAGTGATAAGTCTTTAGATAAAAAACTATTAGCTGTTCTTGGAAAAGATATTGAGGGTGAATGTCGGACAATGGAAATTGATAAAACTCCGCATCTTTTAGTAGCAGGTTCTACAGGTAGTGGTAAATCTGTTTGTATTAATAGTATTTTAGCAAGTATCTTAATGCGTACAAAACCAGATGAAGTAAAACTAGTACTAGTTGATCCAAAAAAGGTTGAATTATCTGTTTATAATGGTGTACCGCATCTTTTAACACCTGTAGTAACTGATCCGAAGAAAGCAAATTTAGTATTGCAGAAGATAGTAGTGGAGATGGAAAATCGTTATGAAACCTTTGAACGAAGTGGTACTAAAAATATTACTAGTTATAATAATCATTTGAGAAAAGAAAATGAAACAAGACCAGAATCCGAGCAAGTAAAATTAATGCCTTATATCGTCGTTATCATTGACGAGTTAGCCGATTTAATGTTAGTAGCTGCTAAGGAAGTGGAAGACTCTATTATGAGAATTACTCAAATGGCTCGTGCAGCCGGAATTCATTTAATTGTTGCAACACAGAGACCTTCTACAGATGTCATTACTGGTGTAGTAAAGGCAAATATTCCATCACGTATTTCTTTTGCAGTTTCATCAGGAATCGATTCTAGAACAATTTTGGATATGGTAGGTGCTGAAAAATTACTTGGAAAAGGAGATATGCTTTTCTTGCCACAAGGAATTAATACTCCAATACGTATTCAAGGAACTTTTATTTCAGAGGAAGAAACGAAAGCGATTGTAGATTTTGTTTGCTCTCAACAGAAAGCAAATTATGATAAGTCTTTAGAGCAGATGCCAGAAGAAGCTCATGCAATCACTGGTACAGAGGGAACTTCTGATGCTTTTGATGAACCATTATATGATCAAATAGTAGATTTTGTTGTAGAGCAGGGAAAAGCTAGTACATCTTTAATTCAAAGAAGATTTAGATTAGGCTATAATAGAGCTGCTCGCTGTATAGATTTACTAGAAGAAAGAGGAATTGTAGGTCCTCAGAATGGTTCTAAGCCAAGAGAAGTATTGGTAAAATTTGGCGATAATGAAGAAAATGAGTAGGAGATTTAGAGAGTTATGTTGAAGAAAAAAATAAAAGATGAAAAAGAGGAGATAGAATCTTTCTATGCATTACTAGGCTTTTTATTATTGATAATTGCCTTTCTTGGTGGTTGTTCTTTTGGAAAAGTTTCTTTATTTATAAAAATGATTGTGGCTTTTGTAGTAGGAGATTGGTATCCAATATTCCTATTTATGCTTCTTATGTATGGTATTTATCTTATAGTAGTAAGAAGGCCAATTGATTTCTTTTTAGAAAAATACATTGGTATTTATGCTATTGTAATTAGTGTTTTAATTATTTCTCAAATTCCATTTATAAAAAATATGTCTTCTATAGATATTGAGCATTTTAAATTAATAGAAGATACTCAATTAGTAGTTTATAGAACTATCAATAATATTTTTAATTTATGGGAATTGGAAATCTTTACACTTAATTTTAATTTAGGTGGAGGCGTATTAGCTGCTTTCTTTTCTAGTTTATTAGTTTGTTTTTTTACATCTAAAGGTGCGATAGCAGTAGCGATTGCGGTTATTGTATTTAGCTTAGGAACTTATATTCTTTCTTTTATTAAAGAAAAGAAAAAGAATAAGAAAAAATTAGCAGAGGCAATTATTATAGAAAAACGGGATAATTTTGAAAAGATAGATGAAGATAAAAATATTCCAGAAGAAGAAAAAACAGAAGCTTCTAAGGTAGAAAGTATTATAGAAGAAAAGAAAGATGAATTGACTGAAGAATTAGAGGAACCTTTATATGATGAAATATTAGATTTGATTGTAGAAGAGGACGAAGTAAGCATAGCTTTCTTACAAGAAAAATTTAGATTAGGCTATAATAGGGCATTACGCTGTATGACTTTATTAGAAAAAAATGGTATTGTTGGTCCTGAAACAGAATCTAAAACAAGAAAAGTTTTACTAAAACAAGAAAAGAAGGATTTGAAAGAGTAGTAATAGAATTACTATTCTTTTTTGTTTATGGTATAATAAAACTATATAAGGTAAGTGATTGGATGAGCAAAAATTTTAATGTAGATTTTAAAGGTATAAAAGAAATAGATTTTGAAAAGTACCATTCTTTAAAGAATTCTATTCAAACAGTTTCCTCTCTTAATCAAGAAAATATTAATTATGGAGAAGCAGATGGCTTTGATTATGAAAGTTACTTATCTAGTCGAGCAACAGATGACGAAATAATAGAAGAATATAAGCAATTACTCTTGATAAGTATTCACTATAAAGAAAAATTTAATGAGACTATTCATTCATTAGAGAAAGAAAAAATAAATTTAGAAAATATTTATTTGACTTATCAAGAAGGATATAATGCATACTTGTATTCCGGAGAAGAATCTCTTAGCTTTGATGAATATGTTACTCTTACATATGGGACAGATTATGGACAATTAGGTATGACAGAAGAAGAGTATAAAAAAAGATTACAAGAAATTAATCAGGATTTAAATGCTTTAAAACCATCTTCTTATTTATTAACACAGAAAATAAGTGAGATTCCATACTTAGCTCTTTCAGAAACTCAAAGATTTCAAGAATACGAAAAAAAGAAATTAGATACTAGTTATGATTCTTTGAAGGAAATTGTATATAAAAAAGTAGAAGAATATCGCTATAAGCATTACACAGAAATAGAAGATGTCCCTACTACTGTAAATATGATAGTGGATTCTTTTAGATTTGAAGATATTCCTGATGAAGATAGAATAATGTGTTTTTACTTACTTGAAAATAAAGGAATAGTAGCAGTCTATGATTATGTTAGTGCGATAAAAGATAAATTAAACCGTAATGCGGGAGAAAAAGAAGCAAGTGAATTTATAGAAAGCATTTCTAATAATGGTGAGGTAGGTGCTACAGTTCTAACAATCGCTGAAGGTACAAAAGATGGATTAGATGATTTTGTAGATGGCATTTATAATGTTTTTGCAGCAGATGGAATAATAACACAAAATCAATATGCCGAAATATATAAGATGTTAGCCTTAGAAGAAAAAGGTTTGTTAAAGTTAAATTATACTGGTGGAAGATTGTTGGGAAATGCAGCACCTTCTTTATTAGTAAGTTTTGGAGCTTCTAGAATTATAAGTTCGACAGCGGGTGCCTTAGCTGGAAACTCTTCAAGGGGGCTTTCTGTTATGGGAAATGCTAGAAACTTAGCTCTTATCAATGGACATTCAGAGTTAGAATCTATTATTTATGGTGGAATACTTGGTTTATCAGATACTACTACTGGATATTATTTAAGTGGATTACCATTAGAAATTTCTGATTTAAAAGATTTACCAGGATTTTTAGGAACAGCAACAAATTTAGCTTTTGATAAATTGGCAAAAGTTGGTATCAAGTTTACTGCAGTAAATGCAGAAAGAGAGGTTCTAAATGATTGGGTAGATACAGGATTAATTTCTTCTGTTAGTAATAGTAATGTAGATTTAGTAGATATTCCAGAGGAAGTAAGAAAAGACTTTTTTCTTGGATATACAAAAGGAAAAATGTTTCTAAAAGAATCTATTATAAAATTCACTTTTAATTATACTGATTATCGTCTTTCATTTTCAGCTATCTTTGATTATATGAATAATCATCATGTTAGTTTTGAGGAAGCATTAGTAAATGTAAATTTTATGAAGGATTAAAAAATAGAGAATAATCTCTATTTTTTTTCACCAATTTTATCAGGTATCAATAAGTCTAAGAAACTAATTAAATCCTCTTTTGTATATTTCTGATAGTCTGTTAACCATTTTATAGAAACATTTACGACTGCTCCTACATAAAAATTAGTAATGATTTCTTCAGGGACATTTAAATCATTTTTATTTTCTTCTTCTTTTAATCGCTTTGTTAAATCAGCATTAATCGTCGCATAAAAAATGTCCATGATAATACTATTTTTATTATTGATGATGATAGAAGAAAATAAATCTCTATTTTCCTCTATATGTGTTAGAAATAAATTTAGCATCTCCATATAATATTCTTTTGTATTAGAGATATTTTTATTACTTCTAAGTTTTTCTGCTAATTCTTCTTTAATATCTTCAATACAAGAAGCTAGTAATTCATATTTATCAGTATAATGAGCATAGAAGGTAGAACGATTAATCAGTGCTTTATTACAAATATCAGAGACTTTAATTTCTTCGAAAGTATAATCTTTTAATAAACTAATTAGAGTTGTATATAATAAATTTTTTGTTTTAATAATCCGTAAGTCAACCTTTTTTTCTTTCATAATATCACCTGAGAATATTATACTATTTTTTACTACAAAGTAAAGATAAACTACAATGAGTATGATATTTATACATACATTTCAATAAAATTGTTGGATAAAATACAAATCAATTTATTCTGTGCGTGATATTTGTAGAAAAAAATAATAAAATGTTATGACGGATGGAGGGAAAAACAAATATGAAAAAATTTGGTGAATTTATTTGCAAACACAAAATAGGTGTTTTCCTATTATCATTAGTTCTATTAGCTGTTTCCTTTTTTGGAAATGCTATGACTAGAATTAATTATGATATTTTAGTTTATATTCCAGAAGATATCGAAACTGTTGAGGGACAAAATATTTTAACGGAAGAATTTAATATGGGGGCTTTCTCAGTAACCATAATCGATAATATGAAACCGAAAGATGTTTTAGCATTAGAAGAAAAGTTAAAACACGTAGAGGGAGTAAATAAAGTAGTCAGTTTATATGATGTGATAGGAACTACTATTCCACTTGAATTTTTACCAGAAGAAATTGTTTCAAAAGTGCATCAAGGTGAATCTGATTTACTCTTAATTACTTTTCAAGATTCGACTTCTTCAGAATCTACGTTAGAAGCTGTTTCTGAAATACGTAAAATTACAAAAGAATCTTGTAAGGTAAGTGGTATGAGCTCAATGGTATTAGATACAATGGAGTTATCAGAAAAAGAAATTGCTATTTATGTATGTATTGCTGTAGCTCTTTGTTTATTAGTATTAGAATTATCCTTAGATTCATATTTAGTACCAATATTATTATTAGCTAATATAGGATTTGCAATTCTATTTAATTTAGGTTCTAATATTATTTTTGGAGAGATTTCTTATATTACAAAAGCATTAGTTGCGGTATTACAGTTAGGTGTTACAACTGATTTTTCTATCTTTTTGTATCATGCATATGAGAAGGAAAAAGAATTTTGTAAGGCAAAAGAAGAGGCAATGAGTAAGGCGATTCATTCAACATTTACATCTGTAACAGGAAGCTCTTTAACAACTATTGCAGGATTTTTAGTATTATGCACTATGAAACTTACTCTTGGTACTGATTTAGGTTTAGTTATGGCGAAAGGAGTACTATTAGGGGTTATTTGTGTTTTAACACTTTTCCCAAGTTTATTATTAATTTTTGATAAGTGGATAGAAGGTAGTAGACATCGTTCCATTATTCCTAATTTTTCAAAATTAAATAGTTGGATTATTAAATATCATATCCCAATATTTATTATTTTCTTAATTTTTTTAGTACCTATGTATTTAGCGTATTCTAAAGTTGATGTGTACTATAAGATAGATGAGAGTTTACCAAAATCACTTGAAAGTATTACAGCTAATGAAGCATTGAAGGAGGATTTTAATATTGTTTCCCCAGAAATAATTCTACTAGATAAAAATATGAAGGCAAGTGATGTAAATGAAATGATAGAGAAAATTGAAGATTTAGATGGTATTGAATTTGTATTATCTTTTTCAAAATTGAAAGAAAGAGGACTTACAGAAGAAATGCTATCAGAGGATATTGTTTCAGTTTTTGAGAATGACAACTATCAAATGCTTTTAGTAAATTCTAGCTATGAGATAGCAAGTAATGAATTGAATGAGCAAATAGAAAAAGTAAATGAAATTTTAAAAGAATATGATTCTAAAGCCATTCTAGCAGGTGAAGGACCTCTTATGAATGATTTAGTTACTATTAGTGATCAAGACTTTAGAAATGTAAATGATTCTTCGATTGTTTGTGTTTTATTAATTATGTTTGTTATTTTAAAGTCATTATCATTACCATTTTTATTAATATTAACTATTGAATTTGCAATATTTACGAATATGTCTTTTTCTTACTTTGGCGGAGCAGTTTTACCTTTTGTAGCGCCAATTGTATTAGGAACAATTCAATTAGGAGCAACTATTGATTATGCTATATTAATGACAACAACTTATATAGAAAATAGAAAATTAGAGAGTGATAAAAAGAAGGCTATGCAAAAGACTTTAGATTATTGTGGAATCTCTATTGTAGTAAGTGGATTATGTTTTTTTGCAGCTACATTTGGAGTAGGTTTATATTCTGAAATAGATATGGTAGGAAGTTTATGCACATTAATTTCTAGAGGTGCCATTATTAGTATGGCAGTAGTACTTATGGTACTTCCTTCTATTTTATTAATATTTGATAAGATTATTTTTAAAACGACTTATCACAGAAAGGAGAAAAATATGAAAAATTTAAAAAAAGTGGCAGCCAGTTTTTTAGTAACTTGTATTGCTATTAGTTCAATGCCCGTTTCTGCATTAACAAAGGATGAGACAGTTTATACAAAATTAAATACAGATGGTAGTAGAAAGTCTACTTTTGCAATCGAGCATTTAATAAATAATGAAAATCTAGATACGATTGAAGATTTGTCTAATTTAAAGAATGTATGGAATATGAATAGCAATCATACATTTAAACAAGAAAAGAATAAATATACATGGTCTTCTTTAGGTAGTGACATTTATTATCAAGGTATTGTAGAAAAGGATACTCCTGTTACAGAAAGTATAAAATACTATTTAGATGGTAAAGAGAGTACAATTCCAGATATGCTTGGAAAAAGTGGAAAAATTAAAATAGAAATTACATATACTAATCATGATAAGCATCAGGTAAAAGTTGCTGGAAAAGAGGAAACTTTATATACACCTTTTGTTGTAACAACAGCAACTGTTATTTCTAGTTCTAATAATAAAAATGTAGAAGTAACAAATGGAAAAGTAGTAAGTAATGGTTCCTCTTATGTAGTCGTTGCTTTATCCGCACCAGGTTTATATGAAAGTTTAAACATGGATACTTTAAAGGATTTAAATACTGTTATTTTAAGTTATGAAACAGATAAATTTGAACTTTCTAGTATTTATTCTATTACTACTCCAAAATTAATTGAAACAGAAGATTTAGAAATTTTCAATAAATTAGATTCTATGTATGATAAATCAAAATTATTAAAGGATTCTATTGATAAAATAGAAGAGGGCTCTATTGAATTATTAGAAGGAAGTAAAAAGATTGAAAGTGGTTCTAGTTTACTTTATGAAAAATTAGAACTTGTATTAGAAAGTATTGGAAGTGTAAAAGATGGTGCGGTTGCACTAGATGACGGATTAAAACAAATCTTAGGACAATTACAATTAATAGAAAAAGAACTAGAAAATGGAATTAGTGAAAGTAGTATTCAAAGTTTAAAAAGATTGATTTCTACTAATCAAAATACAATGAATCAGTTAATAGAAACGAATAAGGGATTAGCTAGTGTTTATGAGCAATATCAATTAAAAAATTATAGTTATGAGCAAGTAATTCAAATGGATTCTACTATGAAATTATATAATGTAAAAATGAATTATGAAAATCTATATGAAAAAAATACTCAAATGATTACTCTATTAGGAATGAATAATAAGGCATTAGAAGAAACTTTGAGCAATGTTTCTATGCTCCAAGAAAAGATTCAGACATTAATTAGTACTTTAAATCTTTATTTATCTCAGTTAGAAGATGGCGCTAAAAAATTATCTGATGGAACTGCTTCACTAAAAGAAGGAGTAGCTATTATTACTTCTAAAACAAAAGATTTAAAGAATGGAACAAAAGATTTAAAAGAGGGAATTCATACTTTACAAACTGGCATTCATGAATTTAATAAGGAAGGTATTACTCCTATTACAAACTTTTTAAACCAAGATGTAAGAAAAGTTACTAATAAAATGGAAGCTCTTGTAAAGTTAAGTGAAGATTATCAAACATTTACTATGAAAGATAATAGTACTAATGGTAGTACGAAATTTATTTCAGTAGTGGATTCTGTTAAAATTCCTAAAGAAGTAAAAAAGGTTGAAAAGAAAAAAGAAAAAA
This sequence comes from uncultured Bacilli bacterium, assembly GCA_910584165.1. Lineage (GTDB taxonomy): Bacteria > Bacillota_I > Bacilli_A > RF39 > UBA660 > UBA5578. The sequence goes on from CAJTZU010000003.1 coordinate 133,192, forward strand.
CTACATTTATTGATAGAGTAAAAAATTTATTTCAATAAGAAAAAAAGTTATACACACGTTTGTCGACAAGTATGTGTATAACTTTTTGCTTTTTTGTGTAAAGAAATAAAATAATGTAAAGTAAATTCGAAGCTCTTCAATTGTTTTTATTTCATTCATAGTTTCACCATAAACATTATATCATAGTAAAATGTTTATGGTATAATAGATAAAGAGTGTGATAGTATGAAAGAAATTCCATTATTTTTAATAGAGCGATTAAAAAATCAATACGGTGAAGAATTAATGAAGGAAATTGTAAAAGGCTTCCAAAAAAAAACAGTCACTTTTAGAATAAATCATTTAAAAACAACTTTAGGAGAAATTGAAAAAGTATTGGAGGAAGAAGCAATTTTATTTCAAAAGATATTTTGGTTTGATGATGCTTTCTTAATAGAAAATAAAACAGAAGAAGAAATTCGTTTATTAGATATTTATAAAGAAGGTAAAATTTATTTGCAGTCTTTATCTTCGATGTTACCAGTATTGTTTTTAGACTTAGAAGAGGGAATGAGCATTTTAGATATGGCAGCTGCACCAGGTGGTAAAACAACTGAGATTGCTTCTATCTATCAGGATAAAATACTAATTACTGCTTGTGAAAAAAATAAGATTAGGGCAGATAGATTACGTTATAATATAAAGAAGCAAGGTGTTAGAAGAGCAACTGTATTAGAAAGTGATGCCAGTAAATTAGATGAATATTTTTCTTTTGATAGTATTCTATTAGATGCTCCTTGTAGCGGTAGTGGTACTTTACAAAGGGAAAATAGTAATTCTTATTTTAAAGAAGAACTAATAGAAACAACAAAAAAATTACAAAAAGTTTTATTAAAGAAAGCTGTTCAAATATTAAAGCCAGGATCCACTATGATTTATTCTACTTGTTCCATTTTAGAAGAAGAAAATGAATTGCAGATAGAAGCCTTATTAAACGAGAAATTAGTAGAAGTGGTTCCTCTAGATTTTCCTAATGATATACCACTTCTCCCATCTAAAATATTTGGTACAGTAGTGGTAAAACCAACTTCTTTATATGAAGGATTTTTTATAGCAAAATTAAGAAAGAGGTAATAGTATGAAAATAATATTCGGTACTAGTAATAAAAGAAAAACAGAAGATATTGTGAAAGTAATAAATGAAAATCGATTTGATTTAGAAGTTTTAACTTTAGAAGATATTGGGTGGAATTTAGCAGATATTGAAGAAGATGGTATAACATTAGAAGAAAATTCACTTATTAAGGCAAATGCTATATTAAACTTCTGCAAAAATCATTCTATCCATTATCCAATAATAACAGATGATGCAGGTCTTTTTATTAATGCGTTAGATGGTAGACCAGGAATTTATACTGCACGCTATGCAGAAGAGGAACGAATGAAAAATCCTTCTTTACCATCCTATGAGTGTGTTAATAAAGTATTACGTGAATTAGAGGGAATAGAAAATAGAAAGGCCTATTATCAATGTGTAGTTACTTGTATGAAAGCTGATGGTAGTTTTAAGCAGAACATTGGAAGAACAGAAGGGGAAATTGCTGCTGAGATTACAGAGCCTATTATTAGACCTTACTTTTATTCTATTTTTAACTATCAAGGTATTAATTTTAGAAATTTAAATGAAGAAAAATTAAAAGAAACTTATCGTTTTCAAGCTTTAAAACAAGCATTAGAGGAACTTTTAAAAGATGAACAAAATATGGATTAAGAGGGTAAAGATATTGATGAGGTAATAGTATGAAAATAGTAAATCCTAAAATAAAAGAATTAGAAATTGGAAATTTGCACGAAACGATTAAAACTGGTGATTTATCTTTTTTTCAATATGAAAAGGAAAGAATATTGGGGAAATATAATATTTCCGATTGTACGATAGATAGTTGTATTTTTAAAAATATTTCATTTGAAAATATTTCATTTGAAAATGTAGAGTTAGTAGATGTCATTTTTGAAAACTGTGATTTATCTAATAAATGCTTTGATAAAGAAGCTGTCATTCGAGTTATTTTTAAAAATTGTAAGATGACTGGTACAACATTTATGGATAGCAAATTAGAAAATATTCAGTTTTTAGAGTGTAGCAATAAATATGTGAATTTTGCTAGTGCAAGTATGACAAATGTTATAATAAAAGATAGTGATTTTGAAGAAACCTCCTTTCTAAGTACTAAAATAAAAAATCTAGAATTAGACAATGTTAAATTTAAAGGTGCAGAGTTTATCGGTACTACTTTAAAAGATGTAGATTTTTCTAATTCTGATATTTATGGAGCTAAATTTGATGTTAATTCTTTAAAAGATATGATTATTGATTCTATGCAAGCATCTGTTTTAGTGGGCCTTTTAGGAGTAAAAATAAAAGATTAAGTTGTACTTTTGTATAGCTTTATAGTATGTTATAATGTTGTTAGAAGGTGAATTATGGAGCAGTTAGAACTAGAAGTAAAAGTATTAGATATTGATGAAAAAAAGTTTATAAAGAAGTTAGAAAAGCTAGGTGCTAAAAAGATAGAAGAGTGTTATCAGTACTTATATACCTATGATTTAGCAACTATTTACGGTAGGTTTGTAGATATTTTAACACAGTTAAATCATCCTGTAAGTAATATTAAATATGAAACAGCTCTTGCTAAATTGAAATTGTTTTTCTTTGATGTTGATAATTTGCTAAAAGAAAAAGAGAAAGAAAAATTAGAAACAATAGTAGGAGAACGAAATTTATCGAATCTATTAGAGAAAGATTCTTTACTAACAATTTTAAATGATAAGAAATTAGATAAATTTTTTCAGAAATATCACAATAATGATTCGAAATGGATTAGGGTAAGAGAGACAAATGGGAAAACGACTATTGCTGTGAAACATATTTTAGCGCCCAATTCCACTCATTTACAACAGATGAAAGAAACAGAAATCGAAGTTCCGAGTATAGAAGAAGCTAATAATTTATTAGAAGCATTAGGATTTTCTTATAAAAGCTATCAAGAGAAAAAAAGAATTACTTATTTATTAGATAAACATGAGATTGATATTGATACATGGCCTGGAATTCCAACTTATTTTGAAGTAGAGGGAAATTCATTAGAAGATTTAGAAGAATTATTATTGAAATTAGGATATTCTATGGAGGATACTGTTTCTTGTACAGCCGATAAAGTTTATGAAAGATATGGAAAGTCACAATTTGAGAAACGTGAAATGAAATTTGAATAGGTGATTTATGATTATTTGTTTGGTTGGAAAAAGTGGTAGCGGAAAAAGTACAGTAGCGAATCTTTTTTGCAATTTGTCTACTTCTTTTTTACATATTGATATAGATTTAATTAGTCATAAAGTTATTAATGAAGAGGAAGTTTCTCATCATTTATTAAAAGCATTTGGAAATACTATTTTTAAAGATGGAAAAGTGAATCGAAAAGCTCTAAGTACTATTGTTTTTCATGATAAGAAAAAAATGAAGATATTGGAAGATATTACTTGGAGTGCGATGGAAAAAGAAATTGATTCTATGATTCAATCTCATTTAGATAAAATAATTTTATTAGATTGGCAATTATTGCCTAAAACCAAATATTTTGATATAGCTGATAGAAGAATATTAGTAGATGCTCCTTTAGAAGTTAGGAAGAAAAGAGCAATTTCTAGAGATTCCATTTCTGAAGAAAAGTTTCTGGAACGAGAGAAAGCTTCTTTAAATTTAGAAAAGTATTCTTTTGATGATATTCTTATAAATACTACGAAAGAAGAACTTCAAAAGGAGGTGTATCGAATTTATGAAGAGAGTATTATACACAGGTAGTTTTGATCCAATTACCAAAGGGCATATGAATATCATTTCACAGGCAAGTGAACTTTTTGATGAAGTGATAGTAGCAGTTTTACAGAATAGTAAAAAAGTAGACTCTTTTTTTACTATTGAAGAAAGAGTTCAATTGATGAAAAAAATATATAAGAATAAAAAGAATATTAAAATTATAATGGGAAGTGGGGCAGCAGTAGACTTGGCTTTTCAATATGAATGCAAAGCCATTATTAGAGGACTTAGAGGAATTACTGATTTTGATTATGAAATTCAAATGGCAGGTATTAATAAAGAGATTAGTAATCATCAAATAAACACGATTTGTTTATTTGCCGATCCTAATCAACAGTATATCTCCTCTAGTATGGTAAAAGAAATATTTTCCCTAAGGAAAAGTATTTGTAAATACGTAGATCCTATTATAGAAGAAGCAATGAAACAAAAAAATTCTAGATTCTAGAATTTTTTATTCATTATTAGAAGTAGAATTTTTATCTGGAACGATAGATAACAGTTCATTAGGTGTACAGTTTAAATAATTACATAGCGCTTCTATATATTTAAAAGAAATAGAAGAGGTTTCTCCTCGAATAATCCTATTTAAATTTCTAGAAGTTATATTCATTTGTTGACATAGCCAATATTTTGATTTTCCATTTCTTTTTAATATTTCTACAATATTCATTTTAATCATCAAGTATCACCTTCTGTATTTATTTTAAAGGATATGGAATATGAAAGTAAGATATTTGCATTACCTTTATTATATCTATAATTGAAAAAATAGAAAATAAAATCAAAAGTGTGATATAGTAGTATTAGGGTGATATCATGAAAGTTTCTTTAATCCAAATGAATTCTAATGGAAATAAAAAAAGTAATGAAAAAAAAACGATGCAATTATTAAATCAATCGATTTTGACGAATCCTGATGTGATTTGTTTATCAGAATTATTTTTATCTTGGGGCACTGATTTTGAAAACGGTTCTGTTACAAAAGACGAAATCAAAATTTATCAGAATTTTGCTAAAGAAAATAAAGTTAACCTTATTTTAGGTACAGTTGCCTTAAAACAAGAAAATTCTAATAAAACGACCAATACTTGTTTTGTTATTGATAGAAATGGTAATATTGTTAGTCAATATGATAAAATTTATATGTATAAAGTAAATAAAGAGAGTTTTCAATTCGATGAGTTAGAAGACACTGTCCCAGGAAAAGATATAGGAATCTCAACAATCGATGGAGTGAAAATAGGAATTGGTATCTGTTTTGATTTAAGATTCCCTGAGTATTTTCGAAAACTAGTGATGGCAGGCGCTCAAATTATTTTTTTACCTGCACATTTTAGAAAAGATACAGGAGAAAAGGCCTGGAATATTTTAATACCAGCACGTGCAATTGAAAATCAAGTTTATTTTTGTGCTTGTAATCAAACAGGAAAATCTTTGTGTGGAAAAACAAAGATTGTTGATTATGAAGGGAATACTTTAGAGCTTATTGAGGAAGAAGAAGGAATCATTAGTGCGAATTTAAACTTAGAAGCGCAAGCACAATTTCGAAAAGAATTACCAGTTTTAGAGCAAGTAAAATATTAAGAATTATAAAGAAATAAGAAGAAAAGAGTTATCTTTTTCTTTTTTTGTTATAATATTATTAAAAAGAAAGGTGATTTTATGAATAAACTTTATCGATTTATGTATGAAAGATATGGAATAGATGAATTATATTATTTTAATATTTATCTTTATTTTTTATTAGTAATAGGAAATCTTTTTTTACGAATTCCTTATTTCTTTTTTGTAGAATTAACTGTTTTTATTTTTACTTTTTATCGTGTATTTTCAAAAAATAAACGTCAAAGAAAAAAAGAAAATGATTGGTATTTAAAAAGAAAAGAAACTTTTTTAAAACCTTTTCAAAATATGAAAAGAAATTGGAAAGATAGAAATGATTTTGTCTATAAAAAATGTCATAAATGTAGGACGACTTTACGATTACCACTTCCTTCTAAAAGAGGGCTCAATCATGTTATTTGTCCAAAATGTAAGAATAAATTAAATGTATTTTGTTTTAGAAAAGAAAAAATTGAAATTATTAAAGCGAATGGTGAGAAAAGATATTATTATTAATATTAAAAAGAATTTGAAAGAAATTCTTTTTTTTGTCAAGTTGTTGTAAGAATTAAAAATATGAAAAGAAAATGAATGTTTTCTCCCCAAAAATCTTTATTTTATGTTAAAATAAGTTATTAATGAAGTATCAATGAGGTGTAGTTTTATGGTGTTTAGTAGTTTAGAATTTCTATTTATATTTCTGCCAATCTTTTTAATTCTATATTTTCCATGTAGCAGAAAAAAAAAGAATAGTTTATTGTTTCTTTTTAGTCTTATTTTTTACACATATGGAAGTATTAAAGAACCTATTTTTATTTTATTAATAGTTGGATCTGTTATTATTAATTATTTTTTAGGGTTAAAGATAGAAAAGAGTTATTCTAAAAAATATTTAATTGTTGGGCTCATTTATAATTTTGGATGGCTATTTCTTTTTAAATATTATGGTTTCTTTTCTTTACAAATGAATCAGTTATTAAATAATTCTCTTTTTCCTACTTTTGATTTTATTTTACCGATTGGAATCAGTTTCTATACTTTTCAAACAGTTTCCTATTTAATTGATGTTTATCGAAAAGATACAAAGGCAGAGAAATCTTTTATTAAATTTGGTACTTATATTACAATGTTTCCACAGTTAATTGCTGGGCCTATTATTACTTATAAAAGTATTCGTAGGGAGTTGGATAATCGAAAGGCAGGAATTGATAATTTCTATATTGGTCTAAAATCTTTTATTATGGGATTAGGATATAAAGTATTACTTGCGAATAGAATAGGAAGTTTGTGGAATGATATTCAAGGAATCGGTTTTGAAAGTATTTCTACACCCCTAGCTTTTTTAGGAATTATAGCTTTTTCTTTTCAAATTTATTTTGATTTCTATGGATATTCTTTAATGGCATTAGGCTTAGGAAAAATATTAGGTTTTACCATTCCTATTAATTTTGATTATCCCTACTTATCTAGAAGTATGACAGAATTTTGGAGAAGATGGCATATTACACTAGGAAGTTGGTTTAGACAGTATGTGTATATTCCATTAGGTGGAAATCGCCATGGATTATTAAAAACGCTTAGAAATCTTCTCATTGTTTGGTTATTAACGGGATTGTGGCATGGAGTTAATTGGAATTTTGTGATATGGGGACTTGTCACTTGCTTTTTCATTATGATAGAAAAACTTTGGCTAAAGAAATTTTTAGATAATCATAAAATATTTTCTAGAATTTATATGATTGCCTTAATTCCTCTTACTTGGACAATATTTGCAGTTACAGATTTGAAGGAATTAGGAATTCTTTTTACTAGGCTATTTCCTTTTGTTAAAGGTATAAATGTATATAGTTTAGATTATGTAGAATATTTGAAATCTTATGGGTGGTTATTGTTAGTAGGTCTCTTCTTTTGTACAAGGATTCCTGATAACTTTTTAAAGAAAATAAAAAATCCAATTTTGGAAATTCTAGTTTATTTAGCGATTTTTTGGTTATCTGTTTATTGTTTATGTCGCGAAGCCAATGATCCATTTTTATATTTTAGGTTTTAAGGAGTGTTAGTATGATAAAAAAGAATAGTTTAAATTTTATTAGAGCTTTTTTATGTAGTATAGTAATTGCTTCTCCTTTTTTGATTAGACAAATTCCTTATGTAAAAGAAAAACTATCCAATGGAAAAAAAGATTATGCTTATTTAGAAGAACCAAATGATTTTCCTGAAACACCAGAGAAGCCTTCTACAGATAATAGTGCTTCTAATACTAATAATAGCAATGAAAATCCTATAGAAAAACCAGAAGAGAAAACCCTTTCTTTCGAGACTGTAACAAATAGTTATTTTGATGATGCTTTATTGATAGGGGATTCGAGGACAGTGGGTATTCAAAAATATGGAGATTTAAAAAATGCTACTTATTTTTGCGATACTGGGATGTCTATTTACAATATTTATTCTAAGAAGTTGTCTGTTTCAGGAGTAGGAAAAGTAACTTTAAAAGAATTGTTACATAAGAAACAATTTGGTAAAATATACATCATGCTTGGTATTAATGAAATAGGGAATAATATGGATAAAAGTGCGAAAAAGTTTCAAGAGGTTGTAAAACTTTTAAGGGATAGTCAACCGAATGCAATTATTTTTATTCAAGCTAATTTACATGTTACAAAAGAAAAAAGTGAAAAAGGACCAACTTTTAATAATAGAAGAATTGATAAATATAATAGTAAATTAGCAGCTTTAGCTGATAACAAGAATATTTTTTACTTCGATGCCAATAGTCTTTTTGATGATGCTGGTGGAAATTTAAGAAAAGATTATACTTTTGATAACACTCACATTTATGCAAAATACTATGTAAATTGGACGAGATATATAAAAGAACATGGAATTATAAAAACAAGTGAAGAGCAAACTATATAAAAAAAGAAATCTTAGGATTTCTTTTCATTTGTAGGAAAATGAAGTCTATATTGAATTTCTTCTTCTTGCTTTTGATTTTCTATTTTTTCTGCCCAAGCTTTTAATGCTTTTTTGTAGAATTCTCTTAATTTCATCAAAATTTCTTCTTCTAGAATTTCTCCATCTCTTTTATCTTTTTCTTTATAAATGGCTGCACATTTTCTAAATTCTGCAATGAAGTCTTCAAAACTCTTTTCATCTAAATAACGAATAATCATTTTTAGGGCATTACTTTCTGTATTGCATTTTTTTCGGTAATTACTTTTAGAAATTGTTTCTCTTAATTCTTCTTTTTGATAAGTAAATCCTGGTAAAGCAGCTTGCTCATAGTGAACATTCTCAGCTGCTTCCATACTATTTAGAACTTCTGGATTGCAAGAATTTTTTAATAATTTTGGTAATACTTTTTCTGGATCTAGATATCCAAATTGATAGTAGAATGCAACTAGTTCATAAATATGAGTAGTTACTTCTGTAGATACTCTAGAAGTGATATTAGGCACTAAATCGGATAAATAAGCTTGTATTAATACGATGATTCCATCTTTATGGTTATTCTCGATATTTATTCTTTTTAATTCTATTGAGAAATTATTTAAAAATTGAAATATTTGATAGTAAGGAATTCTTTGAAATAAAAAGCATAGAAATTTTGCTTCATGGTAGGAAATTAAGTCATTAGAAAAATCTGCATCATTTATATTTTCGAGTGCTTGTTGATAATCTTCTAGTGCTAAATTACCTGTTCTATAATGTTCTATTAATGGTTTCATAATTTGAATTAATTTGATTTTATTTATGTTTTTACTCATGCTATCACTCTCTTAGTAATCTATTATATACTTTTTGAACTAGCACTGTAAAGATAAAAATAAAAAATATTCTATTTTTTTTATTTTATGCTATAATGACTACAGAAAGAGGGATACTATGAGCATTTTAGTAGTAGATGATGAAATGGAAATTGCCGATTTAATTGAAATCTATTTAAAGAATGAAGGTTATCAAGTTTATAAATACTATAATGGAAATGATGTATTAAAAGAAATTGATGATTTACAATTGGATTTAGCAATCTTAGATGTTATGATGCCTGAGATAGATGGATTCACATTATGTAGTAAAATAAGAGAAAAATATACGTTTCCAATTATTTTTGAGACTGCTAAAGTAGAAGATATTGATAAAATAAATGGTCTAACGATTGGAGCTGATGACTATATTACCAAGCCATTTCAGCCATTAGAATTAGTTGCTCGTGTAAAAGCACAATTAAGGAGATATAAAAACTATAATCCAAATAGTGAAAGGAATGCTTCTGTTATTGATTTTCGTGGAATTGTTATCAATAATGACACGCATGAATCTTGTTTTAATAATAAAAAGATAGAATTAACACCCACTGAATTTTCTATTCTATGGATTTTATGTAAAAATAGAGGAAGTGTTGTTAAAACGGAAGATTTATTTATGGAAGTATGGAAAGAAAAATATTTAGAAAAAGATAATAATACTATCATGGTACATATTAGACATTTAAGAGAAAAGATGAAAGATACTGGCAAAAATCCAAAGTATATTAAAACTGTATGGGGAGTAGGTTATAAGATTGAAAAATAAAGAATTGTTAAAAAATAAATTGGTTCGTAAAACATTTTGGGATTTTATAACAAAGATATTTCTTTGGTCAACTATCTTTCCTCTTGGATGTTACTTTACTTTGCTAATTCTTTTAAGACTTGATTATTCGTGGCTATATAATCTTTCTCCTTTTTGGTATCGTAGAGCGCTAGGCTTTTATGAATTCTTATTTAGAGATGGAATGATTTTTGTTTTCATCTTCTTGATTTGGCTAATAGGCGTTCTTATCTTCTTATATCGTTTATTAAAAAAAGTATTTACTTATGTAGAAGCATTATCAAAAGCTGCTAATTTATTACTGGATAAAAATGTAGAATATATAGAACTTCCAGACGAATTAGAAGAAATTGAAAGAAATATAAACTATTTAAAAAGAGAATCTGCTAGAAATGAAAAAGTAGCACGAGAAAATGTACAGAAGAAAAATGATTTAGTAGTTTATCTTGCCCATGATTTAAAAACACCTCTTACTTCTTTGATAGGATATTTATCGTTATTAGAAGAAGTAAAAGATATGCCTAAAGCGCAAAGAGAAAAATATATTTCAATTACACTAGAAAAGTCCTATAAATTAGAAGATTTAATAAATGAATTATTCGATATTACTAGATTTAATTCGGAAGTTATGGTATTAGAACCTGAAGAAATTAATCTAAATCTCATGTTAGAGCAAATCGTAGATGATTTTTATCCAGTTTTGAAAGAAAATGAAAGAGAGATAGAACTTTCTATTTCTGATAAGATTATGTTAGAGGCAGATCCCGATAAACTTGCCCGCGTATTTAATAATTTAATTAAGAATGCAATTTACTATAGTACTGATAAAACAATTACAATAGAAATAAATCAATATGATAGTATGATAGAAGCTGTTATTACGAATAAGGGAAAGAAAATATCAGAAGAAAAATTAAAAAGGATTTTTGAAAAATTTTATCGTGCAGATTCTTCACGTACTAGTAAAACAGGAGGAAGTGGTCTTGGCCTTGCAATTGCAAAAGATATTGTAGAATTACATGGTGGAACTATTAAAGCAACTTCTGATAAAGACTATACGAAATTTTATGTGGAATTACCATTATCAAAAAATTAAGGAAATATTAGAAGAAAGTAAGTAAATCCTTGCTTTCTATTTTATTTTTTATAGAATGGTAGTATAATGAGACTGTTAGGAGGAGTATATGCTAGAGGTAAAAGATGTAAAAAAGAAATTCGTTAGATATACGAAAGATAAAAAGAAAGAAGAATTTTATGCTGATAAAGGAATCAGCTTTCAAGCAAAAGAAGGTACTATTGTTGGTATTTTAGGCCCAAATGGGGCGGGCAAAACAACTTTACTTAGAATGATAGGTGGAATTTTAGAACCAACGGATGGTAGTATCATTATTGATAAGTTAAACTATGATAAGAATGAAATAGAAATAAAAAAGAAAATTGCCTATTTATCTGGTAATACCAAAATTTATCAGTCTATTTCAGGTTATGAATTATTAAAGATGTGTGGAGAATTATATGATGTTCCTAAAAGTGAGATTGAGGGAAGAATTTCTAAAATTTCAAAAGAATTAGAAATGGAATCTTTTTTGCACAATCGAATTTCTAACTTATCTACAGGGCAAACTCAAAGAGTAAATATAGCGAGATGTTTAGTACATGATCCGAAATATTATATTTTAGATGAGGCGACTAGTGGATTAGATATTATTTCTAGTCAAGTTATTTTAGATTTTATTAAAAAAGAAAAAGAGAATGGAAAAATTATTTTATATTCTACCCATTATATGGAAGAAGCAGAAAATATTTGTGATTATGTTATTATGATTCACAAAGGGCTTGTTATTAAAGAGGGTACTCCAGAAGATATAAAAAAGGCTACAAAGACAACAAATTTAAGAGATGCCTTTTTCACCTTAATAGGGGGTGTAGAGAATGAAAAGTAATATTTTTAAAATCTTAAAAAAAGAATTAAGAGAAACTATTCGTGATAAAAAGTCATTGATGATGATGTTATTAATGCCTTTTATTATTCCTGCTTTTGCAATAGGAATGTCTTTCTTTTATGAAGCCATGAGTGATACTCCTATTGAAAATTATAATAAACTAGGTTTTGCTTATGAAGTAACAGATGCTGAAAAATTAATTTTTGAGGAATTACAAATTGAACCAGTTTATGACAATGTGGATTCTTTAAAAGAACAATATGAGAAGGGAGAAATTAATCTTTATATTACAAGAGAGGATAAGACTTATACCTTACATGGGGATTATGATGAATCTACTCAGATGGCAGATGCTTTAGCAATGAGCTATTTAGAAGCCTATAAAGTTTATTTGCAATCAGAATATTTAGTAGAACAAGAAATTAATCCGTTAGAAGTAATTGATATTTTAAGAGTACAAGAGGATATTACTATGAAGAAAAATCCTTTTGTAGAGATGATTACCCAAGAATGTTTTATGTTTTTGATTATGGCTCTTGCTATGGCTGCTGTTTATACTACAACAGATTCTATTGCAGGGGAAAAAGAAAAGGGAACTTTAGAAACTTTACTTACTTTCCCAGTAAAATCTAAAGATATTATTTTAGGAAAATTCTTAAGTATTTCTATTTCTTCTATAGTAGCAGGCTTACTTAGTATTGTTTTGATGTTAGGCTCATTATTCTATTTAGATGGTGCTTTTACAATCTATGAAGATGCTAACATTATTCCTAGTTTTCAGACTATTTGCTATATGATTTTTATGGTAGTCATTTATTCTTTCTTTATTAGTGGATTATGCATTGCTGTAGCTAGTAAGACAAAGACTTATAAAGAGGCTCAGAGTGCTTTAACACCTGTTTCTTTTATAGCGTTTATTCCATCCTTAATTGCTACTTTAATGGGTCTTAAGACAACTACTGTTTTCTCTTTAATACCATTTTTAAATATTTCTTTATTGTTTAATGATATGATTGCTGGTAATATTAATCTTATTAATTTAGCGCTTGGAACATTTAGTTCTCTTATCTTTATTGTAATTGTTCTATCTATTATTATTAAACAATATAAATCAGAAAAAGTATTATTTTCAAATTAGGGGTTCTTTCGAGAACTCCTTTATGTTATAATCAATAATAGAGAGGTGTTAAGAGAATATGGAGAAAGAAAATTGTGTTTTAGAAAAAAAAGAAGTTCCAAATAAAAAGAAAAATACGAGAAAAACAATTGTTTTTGGAATTGTTTTTGTATTTGCCATTTTATTTGTTATTCTACTAATAATGATGATGAATGATTCTAAAAAAGAAAATGGAAATTCTTCTAATAGTAATGTAGAGGTAGAGAATTATTATCATTATGATTATGAATATGTATTACAAACATTTTTTGGACAAGATTGCTATATTTATTTATTAAAAGATGGCAATGTAAAAATAGTATTTAAAACACCTATATATGAAAGTTGTGAAGAAAAAAATTGCTTTAATCCAACAGGAAAATTTGAATATTCTGAAGAAACTCTTTCTTTTTCAGAAAAGTCTATGGATAAAGTAAGAGATTTTATTACTTCGTTCTTTGATAAGAAGTTAACTAATTATGTCAATCTTGAAAAATTAGATTTAACTTTAGAACAGAAAAGAATGGAACTTGCTATTCTATTAAATAGTGAAGATGATATTACTTTTGAGGAAGATTTGATTTTTGAAACAAAAACAAATCAAGTTAAAAATAGCGCTGGAAAAGTAATTTTTGAAAATGAAAAAACAACTATTATGGCAAGCGATAACAAAATTGTTGCATCAATTGGTCAATATTTGAATGCCATTGTAGATACAGAATGGCAAAGAATGAATAATGCTTATTTAGAAAATATGAGAAAGGGAATCATAAAAGATAAATTGGAATCTTTAGCGGTTGGGTTAAAGTTCGAAGAATTAGGTGTATATTCTTATTCTTTTAGTTATGCTATGCAAGGTTCTGTTGGTGGAGCTCCTTTAAAAGATATAAAGGGATATGTATTTTCATCCACAGGAGAAATTATGGAATTCCCAAATGGCGATAAAAAAAGCATTCATGAATCTGCTATAGAAGAATTTAAAAAAAGTAAAGAATATAAAGAAATGAAAGAAAACTTAAAGGGAAATTGGGAAGACCTTTTAAATGAAAACATGTTTCAAACAGGATATTGGTATTTTAAAGATAAGAAAATTATCTTTGTAATACCAGAAAAATTATTATCCAATAACGAGATGAGTTCTAATATTTTAAGAATAGAAGTAGATAATTCAGATATAGATTTTTAAAAAGAAAAAAGTATGCTTTGCATACTTTTTTAATGATGGTTATTATGATGACCATAATTTGTGTTATTGTGATGATTGCTAGGATAGTAGTTATTGTTTGTATTCGTATGATGATATTCTTCATGATGATTATCTTTGTAACAATCATTTCTAGTACAAGGTGGTTCTACATAGCCATTATTGGTATTTTCATTTTGATTTGTATTGATACTAGGAGTAGTAGTATTTATATTAGTTGAATTGAGATTAGAACTACTAGATGTATTTTGATTTTGATATCTAGGATGATTAGAAGTACAGCTAGGAAGATGAGTAGATAATTTTTTCCTTTTATGGGTATGAGAAATATTATTATCTGTTACATTAAAATAATGATGATTATGATTAGTACTGTTCCATGTTAAATCTACATTATAATATTCTCCATCTATGAAAACAAGATTCCAGGCATGATCTTGAGATGAGTACCCAGAAACATAATAAGTAGGAATACCAAGGTTTATCATAATATATTGGAAAGCTCTAGCATATCCTGCACATACCGTTTCTCCAGTTACCAAAGCACTATATGCACTTTGATTGAATTTTGCATTTAAATTGTATTTAGCAAGTTTTAGAATTTCATCGTGAACATATAATTCTTTCTCATATTCACTAGATAATTTTCTAGCCTCATTTAAAATTTTATTGGTTACTGTATCAAACTCCTTTTTTGAAGTAGCAAAATCATTAACAGTTTCATTAAATTCTAAGGTAATTTGTACAACAATATTGTTTTCTGTATATTTGTAAGAATAAATAGTATTAATCCAAAAGAATTCAGGATGATCATTAAAGACAGCCTCCATTACCTTTTGAACTTCTTCTGTTGTAATATTAAGAGTTGGAACAAAAGTAGTCTTTAGTTCTTTCATGTTGGCATAGACTTGTTTATATAAAACTTGTCCTTCTATAGAAAGCATATCAAAATAAGGATAGAATTTTGTATCAAATGTATATTCACTACCAGTAATACCAGAATCTTCTAAATCAGCTAAATCATTTTCATCTATTAGAAATCCATTAGAATAATCAAATTCACCAAGTTTAGATAGATGCGTTTCTGCATTATTAAAAAATTGGATAACTTTATCAGAATTTTCTACTGCTAAAAAGAGTATGATAATCATCATTAAAACATGAATAAATTTTGCTTTTTTCACAATTTTCACTTCCTTTTTACTATCATTTATTATATCATAAATTTATGGAAAATATTCTAGATTTATGATAATGTTAATGTTAGTTGACAAATTTCCAACTAAAAAAGATAGAAAGCAACTATTTAATTTTGTATAATTTTTTTGTGAGGTGAAAGAAAATGAGTATAGGTAAAAAACTTTATGAATTAAGAAAACAGAAAGGTCTTTCTCAAGAGGAAGTAGCAGATAAATTAAATGTATCTAGACAGACAGTTTCTAAATGGGAAACAGATCAAAGTATGCCAGACTTTGATAAGATTGTTCCCATCTGTGAACTTTATTCTATTACAGCAGACGAATTGTTAATGGGAATAAAAAAAGAAAGCGAACAAGAAAGTGAATCAGCTTTGGATTCTAGGAAAGAAAAAGAAAAGGGAAAAAGAGCATTTGGAATAGGAATGGGAGTTTTAATTTACTTTTTAGCAGTTGTATGGGTTATGATTACAATTCCTGTTATGAGAATGAATCCAATTGTTTCTTCTGCAATTTTCCTATTAATTTGCGGAGTTGCTACATTCATTACTATTTATACTTGTATGGTATATAAGGCACCAAAAGAGAAAAAAGAAGAAGACCCAACAAAAAAATTAGTAAGACAAGTTAATGATATTATTGCAATGGTATTTGTAGTGATTTATTTAGCTGTTAGTTTTATCACCATGGCTTGGCATATTACATGGATTTTATGGTGTGTTTATGCTTGTATTGAGGAAATCGTAAAATTAATATTTATGTTAAGGAGTGATAAAAATGAAAAGTAAAGGTTGGATTATTGCTCTTATTACTTTTTTATCTGTTTTAGCAATTGCTTTAGTTGTACTAATGATAGTACTTTTAAATGGTGGATTTAAAAATTTGAATTTCATTATGTTTGCAAGTATTAGTAAAAATGTTGCAGTTGATGAAGTATACGAAGAAAATTTTAGAATGATTGAAATTGATGCAGATGCTAGTGAAATAGAATTTTATTCTACAGAAGAAGACAAAGTAAGATTAGTAATTCATGGGGAAGAAAAGGATATCTCTGTTACGACTAGAGGAGAAAGATTATCGATTACGTCTAACATGCAATGTAACTTTATTTGTTTCAATCAAAATAGAAGTAAAATAGAAGTTTATCTTCCGAAAGATTATGAAGGTAAAATCAAAGTAGAAAATGATTATGGAAATGTTACTATAGGGTCATTTGAAAATGCGGAAATTGCTGTAGAAAATGATTGTGGAGATATTAACGTAGAAGCAGGAAATATCGTAAAATTAGAAAATGATTTAGGAGATATCGAATTAGGATTTGCAAGTAATGCTGAAATCAAACAAAACTGTGGTAAGATTGAAGTAGGAGAAGTAGGAGATATTAAAGCAGAAAATGATTTAGGGGATATCAAAATTGAAAAGGTAACCAATTCTCTTCAAATTAAAGATGACTGTGGAGATATTGTGATTGATGACATTACAATTACGAAAAATTCTTCTATTACTAATGATTTAGGAAAAATTAAAATAGGATTTACGAATGATATTTATATCGATGCCGAAACCGATTTAGGAAAAGTAAAAATTAATGAGAATACAAGAGATGCTTCCATTACTTTGAAATTACAAAATAGTTGTGGAGATATTATTGTTGATAATTAGAATAGATTGATTTCTATTCTTTTATTTTATGATATAATAATGGGTAATAAAGGAGGTACTTATGCGTAATTTATTTGAGGAAGAAGAATCAGTAGTAGAATTTAAGCCTCTTGCAGATAAAATGAGACCAAAGACATTAGAAGATTTTTTTGGTCAGGAAGAAGTAGTAGGGAAAGATTCTCCTATTAAACAGATGATTGAAACAGATAATATTACCTCTATGATATTTTGGGGACCTCCTGGAGTAGGAAAAACAACATTAGCTAAAATTATTGCTAGTAGTACCAATTCTGCCTTTTATGAATTAAGTGCGGTAACATCTGGTGTAAGAGAGATTAAAGAATTAATTGAACTTGCTAAATATAATAAAAGTAATGGGAAAAGAACTATTGTATTTGTAGATGAAATTCATAGATTTAATAAGGCACAACAAGATGCTTTTCTACCACATGTAGAAAGTGGCAATATTATTTTAATTGGTGCTACTACTGAAAATCCATCCTTTGAGGTGAATTCCGCCTTACTATCAAGAAGTAAAGTCTATGTATTAAAAAGTCTAAGTGAAGAAAATATTGTAGGAATTTTAAAACGAGCTCTTTTAAAAAATGATAGTTATCAAAATGTAGAAATGAAAGAGGATTGTTTTTCCATTATTGCTAAAATGAGTAATGGAGATGCAAGAACTGCCCTTAATACTTTAGAAAATATTATTAATATTGCTCCATTGAAAAAGAATAAGAAAGAAATTACTAAAGAAGTCTTACAAAAGGTCTTACAAAATAAAATGTTTTTATATGATAAAAAGGGAGAGGAGCATTATAACTTAATTTCGGCTTTACATAAATCTATGCGAAATAGTGACCCAGATGCAGCTATCTATTATTTAGCACGTATGCTAGAAGCAGGAGAAGACCCTCTTTATATTGCTAGAAGACTTATTCGTTTTGCATCAGAAGATGTAGGTATTGCTAATCCTAATGCTTTAGTACAAGCAACGGCTGTTTATCAAGCCTGTCATTATTTAGGAATGCCAGAATGTAACGTTAATTTAGCGCAAGCGGTAGTTTATTTAAGCATTTGCCCTAAATCGAATTCTTTATATAAAGCTTATGGCATGGTAAAAGAAGATGCTATTAAAACGGCTAATGAAAAAGTGCCCCTACACCTTAGAAATGCTGTTACGAAACTAGATAAAGAATTAGGGTATGGGGAAGGATATGAATATGCCCATGAATATAAAGATAAAATTACTTCAATGGACTGTTTACCGGAATCTTTAAAAGGAAAAAAATATTATTATCCAACAGATATTGGAAATGAAAAAGCAGCTAAGGAAACCTTAAAGAGAATAGAAGAATTAAAAAAGAAAAGGAAGGGTAAAGATGAAAATAAAATATGATATGAGTAAAAACTATTGGAATACTCATAATGAGGCACAGGCAATTGTGATGATGAGGAAGAAATTACTAAGAAATAAAAATGCAAGAATTGGAAATATTTTTCGGTCTGGAATTTTTTATGGAATAGGAATTTTAATTGTTTCCATTTTCTATTTTGTTTGTAAAGAAATAGGAGTAGAAGAATTATTTTTAAATGTAATATCTGATTTATTACTATTTTTAATTCTTTTTCTTGCCCTTTATTTCATTCTTATTTTTGCTACTTATTTTATTAATTATAAAAGCTCTACTCATAAAGGTATATTAAAAATAGATGAAAAAGGTTTAGAGGATAAAGACGAAAATGGAAAAGTAACATCTATGCCATGGGAAAATATTTTACTTGTAGTAGTAGGAAAATACACAGTAACTTTTGTAACCAATACAAAGAAAGTAATTTTCGTGAATATTGGAAATAAAAAGGACATTTTAAAGGCTTTACAAACTTATCAAGCAGACCTCTTAGTAATAAATCAATCAAAGGAAAAGTAATGGAATTTTTATTGGAATTTATTTTAGAACTTTTTCTAGAAGGGAGTATGGAAATTAGTTCTAATAAAAAGATTAGTAAATGGATTCGTTATCCATTAATGGCTTTTATTCTTTTCTTTTTCTTAACAGTTATAGGACTTATTTTCTTTGCTGGAATTCTTACTTTTTCTG
The DNA here is from genome assembly GCA_910584165.1 of uncultured Bacilli bacterium. Taxonomy (GTDB): domain Bacteria; phylum Bacillota_I; class Bacilli_A; order RF39; family UBA660; genus UBA5578. The sequence goes on from CAJTZU010000003.1 coordinate 152,512, forward strand.
ATAATAAATTGTTATCTATTTTATTACTTCTTTGTGGTATGATTATGCTGATTGGGACGATTATAAAGTTTAGAAATTTGTATTTAAAAAGGAAATAGAGTTGTGTTTTTTACACAATTCTTTTTTTATTATTGACAAATGTTATATACTGTTATATATTAAATATAACAGTTAGGGGTGATGTATGAAAATAATCATTAGTAACAATAGTAGTGTACCAATCTATGAACAGATAAAAAACACTATTAAGAATCAGATTTTATCAGGAGAATTAGAAAGTGATACCATGCTTCCTTCCATTCGGGCGCTTGCGCAGGATATTCGTATTAGTGTGATGACAATTAAAAAGGCGTACGATGAATTAGAAGCAGAAGGGTATATCGTTACCAGACAGGGAAAAGGTTCTTTTGTAACTCCTACTAATCTAGAATTTAAAAAGGAACAAAAACAGAGAGAGATAGAAGAATATATTACAAAAATAATAGAAATAGCAGATCAGTATCAAATTACCAAAAAAGAGATATTAGAATTATTTAATTTTTTATATGAGAGGGATGAAAACGAATGAAAGCAATAGAAATTCATGATTTAGTAAAAAAATATGACAGATTTGAATTGGGTAATATCGATTTAGAAATACCAAGTGGTATTATCGTAGGTCTTATAGGAGAAAACGGAGCAGGAAAAACAACTCTTATTAAATCTATTTTAGGGATTATTAAAGCGGATAAAGGAGATATTCAAATATTTGACAAAGACTACCGAAAATATGAAAAGGAAATTAAGGAAGATATAGGGGTTGTTTTAGATAATATGTTTTTTCCTGAAATATTAAAGGTAAAAGATATTAATCCTATTATGAGTTCTGCTTATAAAAATTGGGATAGTAAACTTTATTTTCAATATTTAAAAGAATTTGATATTCCAAGTTCGCAACAAATTAAAAAATTATCTAAAGGAATGAGAAAGAAATTAGAAATTATAACTGCCTTATCTCATCATCCTAAATTACTTATTTTAGATGAACCAACTAGTGGCTTAGATCCTGTTGTAAGAAGTGAAGTACTAGATTTATTTTTAAATTTTATTCAGGATGAGGAACATACAATTCTTCTTTCTACTCATATTACTAGCGATTTAGAACATATCGCAGACCATATAGTATTTATCGATGAAGGAAAAAAAGTACTAGATAAAAGTCGCGAAGAAGTATTAGAGTATTATGGAATCTTAAAATGTTCAAAAGAAGAATTAGAAAAAATAGAGAAAACTGATATTCTTGCTGTTAAAAAGAATCGTTATGACTGTGAAGTATTAGTTTCTGATATTACGAATATGAAGAAAAAGTATAAAGATTATGTAATTGATAAAATTACCTTAGAAGAATTAATGGTACTTATGATAAAGGGGGAAAAGTAATATGATGAGTTTTATTAAAAAAGACTTATTAGTCATTAAAGCTAACTTAAAAACATTTCTGATTATTTTAGTATTTTATATTATAATGGGTCTTACTATGGAAGATGGATTTGATATGACTTTCTTGCTTCCATTTATTTCTGTTATGCTATTTATTTCAACTTTTAGTTATGATGAATTTAATAATTGGAATGCCTATAGTGTAACACTTCCAGATGGTAGAAGAAATGCTGTAAGAGGAAAGTATTTAGCGAGTTTCCTTATTCTTCTAATTACTTCTATTATTGCATTAATTAGTTCTATGGGAATTGGCGTATATAAAGAAACTTTTCGTTTAGAAGAAACCTTAATTTCTTTATTTAGTGCTATTACAGCAATGGTATTTGTTTTATCCATTATGTATCCTATTATTTTTAAAATAGGAATTGAAAAGGGAAGAATTCTAGTAATGGGAATTATTTTTGGGTGGACCTTTTTAATAGCAACGCTTGGAAAACTTATTGGACCTAGTTTTCTTGCTGATGTAGGGACTTTTATAGACAACTGGTATTATATTGTGCTTCCTTTCTTTATTTGTATTACTATAGGAATTTCTTATCTAATTTCTATTCATATTTATTTAAAGAAAGAATTTTAAGAAAGATGAGGAAATCTTTCTTTTTTTTGATATAATGGTGATGAGGTTATACGTATGGTTGTAAAAGAAATAGAAGTAAAAGATCTAGTTACGAAATCGAATTTACCCGTAAGTGATTATGTTATTAATCCTTATGTTGGTTGTCCCCATGGGTGCAAATACTGTTATGCCTCTTTTATGAAAAGATTTACGAATCATAAAGAAGATTGGGGAACTTTTATAGATATTAAAAGATGTTCTAAGAAATTAAGTAAAAAGAAGTTAGAACATAAACGTGTCTTTTTATCTTCTGTAACAGATTGTTATAACTCTTATGAAAAAGAGTATGAACTAACAAGGGGTGTATTAGAACAATTAGTAGATATCGATTGTTACTTAAATATTTCTACAAAATCTAATTTGATTTTAAGAGATATTGACTTATTAAAGAAAATGAAACATTTAGAAGTTTCTATTTCTATTAATACATTAGATGAAAAGTTTAGGGGGGATATGGACAATGCTTCCTCTATTCAAGAAAGATTAGAAACATTACGAATATTACATGAAAACGGTATTTATACAGTGCTATTTATGTCACCTATATTTCCTTATATTACAGATTTTAAAAAGATAATAGAGGTAAGTAAAAACTATGTAGATAGGTATTGGTTTGAAAATTTAAATTTAAGAGGTAGTTATAAAAGTGATATTTTAAATTATATAGAGAATAACTATCCAGAATACTTAAACGATTATGAAGAAATTTACAAGAAAGGAAATAAAAAATACTTTGAAGGATTATCTTTAGAGATAGAAGAGTATTGTAAGAAAAATAAAGTTTGTTACAACAATTACTTTTATCATGAGAAGTTAGTGGCAGAGAAAGTAGGGAAAAAATGAAAAGATTAACAAGGAGATTTATTGTTAGAAGTTTGGATAGTCTTTCTATAAGCGAGCCAATTCGTTATGAAAGGTACTATATAAATGATAATTTACGTATTCAAAAAAAGAATGCTCTTTATGAAAAAGAAGTATTGAATGAAGATAATATTGTAACAGAGAAAATAGAAATATCGGAAACAGAATTTTTAAAATTAAAGATGGGTGCTACTAGTGAAATTGTAAGAGATAGTTATCTTTACTTAAAAGATAATAGAGTGTCTATTAAGAAATACTATGGACTTTATAAAGAACTTTATAGAGTAGAAGTAACTTTTTCTAGTGCAGAAGAAATGAATGATTATCAAAAAGAAGATTGGATGTTAGAAGAAATTACTAATTCTCCTCTTGCTTTTGATAAATATTTAAGGAATCTTTCACGAGAAGATTTTAAAAAAGAATTAGAAAAGTATATAGATGTGTGGAATGACTATGAGTAAAAGTGGAATAGATTTATTAAAAGAAAAAGAGAATATATTATTTCCTGATTATAATCACTCTATTTTAAGTACAATAACTTCTATTTTAAAATATTATAGTGTAGAAACTCCCTATGTATCATTAGATTTATTAGATAAAAAGTTAGAGAAGAATTATAAAAATGTTGTTTTGATTGTATTAGATGGCATGGGAAAGAATATATTAGATAATTTACCTAATAATTACTTTAGTAATCATTTATTAGATGTTGTTACTTCTGTATATCCTTCTACAACTCCTGCTGCTATGACAACTTATTACTCTGGAAGGCCACCAATAGAAACTGCTTGGATAGCTTGGTCACAGTATATGAAAGAATATGGAAGATATCTAGATATTTTTCAAAAAAGAGATTCTTATACTGGAAAAGTATATAATGATATTAAAAAGGACTTATTAGAGATTATTGGATATGAACAAATTTATGATAGAATAGAAAATGCATCACAAGATGTGAAAGTTTTTGAAGTTTCACCATCTTATGTATTAAAAAAGTCAAAGAAGTATTTAAAAGCAGATACTGTTGATGGGATGGTAGAACATGTAAAGGTACTATGTAGTGCGGAAGGAAGAAAATTTATTTTTTGTTATCAAGATAATCCAGATGTTTTATTACATATCCATGGAACAAAATCAGAAGAAGTAAAAAATTATTTAATAGAAACAATTGCTAAAGTTGAGGAAATGACTGAAAGTTTAAAAGATACTTTAGTAATTGTGACAGCAGACCATGGGCATCAGGATGTAGAAGAAGAATATGATATTAATGATTTTGAAACGTTAAAGGAATGTTTTATTATGCCTCCAGCACTCGAATCTAGATGCATGACATTTTGGATTAAACCAAAAATGAGAGAATACTTTCAAGAGGAATTTAACAAATGCTTTGGGCATGCTTATGTACTTTTAACAAAAGAAGAGTTTTTAGAAAATCATTTTTTAGGGTATGGAAAAGAACATAAAAAGGTTGATGATTTTCTTGGTGATTTTGTTGCTTTATCAACTAGTTCTAGTTCCATTAAGATAACTAATGATTATTATTTTGGAAAAATGAAAAAAGCTTCTACTCATTGTGGACTTACTAAGAATGAAATGTTAGTGCCAATCATTACGATAGAAAAGGAATAAATGGATGAAAGAAAAGATAAATGAAATACTACTCTCCGGAAATATTTTAGAAAATATGGACTTTTTATTAAGTGTTATTCCAGAACTTAAATTTATGGTAGGATTTAACCATAAACATCCCCATCATCATTTAGATGTTTGGAATCATACATTAGAAGTAGTAAGAAATGTAGATAGTGATTTAGAGTTAAGAATGGCAGCACTTCTTCATGATGTTGGCAAACCTTTTTCTTATCAAGAAGGGGAAGTTAGACATTTTCATGGTCATCCAGAAGTATCTGCTAGAATGTCACAGGGCATATTAGAAAGATTACAGTATGATGAAATATTTATACAACATATTTTTTATCTAGTAAAAAATCATGATACACCAATTGATCCAGATAATTTAGATAATGAATTTAACTTAGTAGAAAAAAGATTACAATTGCAATATGCGGATGCTTTAGCGCATCATCCTGATAAAGTAAGACAAAGAATAGAAAGATTAGATGCTATAAAAGTATCTTTAGATAGTAAGAAACCAAAAGTGAAAGTAATAAGAAAGGAAGATGAAGTATGAAAGAAATTGATAAAATAGCGTTTATTTATTTAAAAGATAAGAAAATATTATCTACCTTATCAAAAGGAAAGGATGCCTACTATATTCCAGGAGGGAAAAGAGATGGCAATGAGACTGATGAAGAAACTTTAATTCGTGAGTGCAAAGAAGAGCTTACCATTGATATCAAAAAAGATACGATAAAATATTATGGAACTTTTAAAGCACAAGCTCATGGAAAAGCTGAGGGAATTATTGTGAAAATGACTTGCTATGAAGCAGAGTTTGATGGAAATTTAGAAGCTGATAGTGAGATTCAAGAAGTGGTATGGTTAGAGTACAAAGACTTAGATAAGATTTCGCCAGTAGATAAATTGATTTTTCAAGATTTACATGATAAAGGATTATTAGATTAATCCTTTTTTTTATGTTATAATGGAATAGGTGATAGTATGGAATTAATACATGTAAAAGGAAATACTTATTATATAAAGAATGCTACTAACATTGGTGTTTATAAAATAGATGAGAATAGTGTTTATCTAATAGATACAGGAAATGATTCTGATGCTGGAAAGAAGATATTAAAATTATTAGAACAAGAAAATTTAAAAGTAATGGGAATTATCAATACGCATTCTAATGCTGACCATGTTGGTGGAAATAAAGTTATTCAAGATAGAACTGGATGTCAAATATTAGGCTATGGAATTGAAAAAAGTATTACAGAATATCCTTTATTAGAACCTTCCTTCTTATATGGAGGCTATCCTTTTAAAGAACTAAAAAATAAATTTTTATATGCAAAGCCTTCTATTGTTAAAGATATTGATAGTAATCTTCCTAAAGGATTAGAATATTTTTTCTTACGGGGACATTTTTTTGATATGATTGGTATTAAAACAGATGATAATGTTTATTTTTTAGGTGATTCTTTATTTAGTGAAGAAACAATTACGAAATATCATGTATCCTTTTTATATGATGTAAGAGAATTTTTGAATACTTTAGATTATTTAAATACCTTGGAAGGAATCTATATTCCCTCTCATGTAGAAATGACTACAGATATTACTTCCTTAATTGAAAAGAATAGAAAAAATGTAGAAGAAGTATTAGAAGTTATTTATCATTATTGTCAAGAAAGTACCATGGAAGAGATTATGAAAAGAGTATTTGAGCACTATGGATTAGTAATGAATATTAGTCAATATGTACTAATTGGAAGTACTATTAAATCTTATTTATCTTATCTTTATGAAGAAAATAGAATTACTTATGAATTTATTGATAATAGAATGATTTGGAAAAGAGTATGAAAGCAGTAAAATGGTTGAGTTTTTGTACTGTATTTTGATAGTTTTAATATTTCTGATAGGCTTTCTTTTTAAAATGTCTTCCTCAAAATATATTAAAAAAGAAATTGGGATTGATATTTCTTCTTGTGAAATTATAAAAGATTTAGATACTCACGGTGGGTGTATGGGGGGTGGTTCCTACTTATTAGTAGCAGATTGTGAAAAAGTTAGAGGAGATATTTTGCAACAAATGAGTAATTGAAAAAAATTTCCTTTATCAGAAAATCTTCAACTAGAAATTTATGGTGGAGAAAAAGATGGAGTTACTTTTGCTTCCAATGACTATGCTTCTATTCCTAAAATAGAAAACGGTTATTATTATTTTTATAATAGACATCATGAAGCAAAGAGTGCTTTTAGTGATGAAGATTTATTTGATAATTTTTCTTATAATTATACAGTTTCTTTCTATGATGAAGATACGAATTTCTTCTATTACTTTGAAATGGATACTTAAAAAGGTGATTTATGAAAAAAAAGAGAATGAAAAAAGTTCAAAATTTATGGTGTAGCTTTTTATTGATTGCTATATTTACTATTTTCCAACTTTATCAAAATCATATAAAGGATGCCAGTGCTACATTAAAGAAATCGTCAAATATAAATTCAGTTCCTTCTTATTCTTTAAATGATATTCCAACTTATAATGGGGAACTTTCTATTATAATTGATAATAACATACCGCTTTTTAAGGAAGAAGATTATACGAATAAAAGTTTTGAAATTTATAGCGAATTAGATTCACTAGGAAGAGTTGGAACTGCTTTTGCTAATGTTGGGATGGATTTAATGCCAACTGAAAAAAGAGGAAGCATTGGAATGGTTAAACCAAGTGGTTGGCACACTGTAAAATATGATATAGTAGATGGAAAATATTTATATAATCGATGTCATTTAATTGGATATCAATTAACAGGGGAAAATGCGAATGAAAAAAATTTAATGACTTGCACGAGAGCGATGAATACAATTGGTATGTTACCATTTGAAAATCGAGTAGCAGAATACATTAAGGAAACTAAAAATCATGTTCTTTATCGTGTAACTCCTATTTATGAGAACGATAATTTGTTAGCAAATGGAGTAATTATAGAAGCTAGTTCTGTAGAAGATAGAGGTTCTAGTTTACAATTTTATGTATATGTCTATAATGCTCAGGAAGGTATTGAAATAAATTATCAAACAGGAGAAAGTAAATTGAAAGGGGATTAGAAAACTAATTCTTTTTTTGTCACTTAGAAGTCACTTTCCTTTTCTATAATTACTTTGTAGAGTGTTTAAGTCTATTTTTGAAGAAAAAAGTATCAAAGAATAGTAAAATATAAGAGAAAAAGTGTTATTTTATAAGTTATTATAAGAAAAATGTGCTATAATGGCTTTGGAATAGCAAATGAAAAAGAAGGAAGTGGCATGATGTATAACATAATTGATTATTTAGAACAATCTGCTACCAGATATAAGGATAAAATAGCGGTTATAGAAGAGGATAAACAAATTACGTATTCTAATTTGCAAAATAGTAGTAAAGTTGTAGGTTCTTATTTTGCTGAGCAAAAAGTATTTAATGAGCCTATTCTTGTATTTATGGATAAAGGAATTGATACCTTAATTACTTTTTTTGGAATTGTTTATGCAGGATGTTATTATTCGTTAATAAATCCAGAATTACCAGAAAATAGAATTAACCAAATAAAAAATGTGACTGGCGCTAGATTTGTTGTTACAGATGATGAGCATCAGGAATTGGCGAGTACTTATTTTAAAGATATTCAAGTAAAAAATGTAAAAAAATTAAAACAAGGTAACTTAAATGAAGCCGCTTTATTAGAGGCTAGGATAAATCATATTGATTATGACCCATTATATGTTAACTTTACTTCTGGTTCAACGGGGGTACCAAAAGGTGTAGTTATTTCTCACCGCTCTGTCATTGATTTCATTGATAAATTTACAGAAATTTTTCACTTTCATGAAAATGAGCGAATTGCAAATCAAGCGCCATTTGATTTTGATGTATCCGTAAAAGATATTTATTCAAGTATTAAAGTAGGAGCTACTTTGGTTATTGTGCCAAAGAAATATTTTTCCACTCCATCTGCATTACTAGATTATTTATGTGATAATGAAGTAACAACGATGACTTGGGCAGTATCCGCTTTATGTTTGATTACTACTTTTCATGGATTAGATTATAAAGTTCCTACTACTGTTGAAAAAATTATCTTTAGTGGAGAAGTAATGCCACTAAAGCATTTGAAACAATGGATGGAACATTTACCGAATACGATGTTTGTTAATATTTATGGTCCTACTGAGATAACCTGTAATTGTACTTATCATATCATTGATCGAAATCGTGAGTATGATGATAAAATACCAATTGGCAAAGCATTCCCAAACGAGAGAGTAATTCTTTTAGATGATGAGAATAATGAAGTTCATGAACCAAATAAAGTAGGAGAGTTGTGTGTAGCAGGTACCTCTTTGGCGCTCGGTTATTATAATAATGAAGAACAAACTAGTAAGCATTTTGTTCAAAATCCTAATATTAAAAACTATATTGAATATATTTATCGTACAGGTGATTTGGCTTATTACAATAAAGAGGGAGAACTTGTATTTAATGGTCGAAAGGATTTTCAAATTAAATACCTAGGTCATCGTATTGAATTAGAAGAAATTGATAAAGCTATTATGGAATATGATGAAGTTATTAGAAGTTGCACTATTTTTGATGAGGAAAAGTCAAAAGTATATGGATTTTATATTGGTGATATTTCTAAAAAAGATTTACATGCAAAATTACGTAGTGCACTACCAGCTTATATGATACCAACTGTTTTAGTTCAAATGGAAGAATTTCCAATGACAAAAAATGGCAAAATAGATAGAAAAAAACTAATGGAATTAAAGGATGTGAAGAAGTAATGGATTATGAGAAGTTAATACAAGAACATGGAACTCCAACATACCTTTATGATATCGAAACACTTATTAATCGTGTTAATTACTTAAAAAGCAAATTCGATGATGAAATTCACATGGTTTACGCTGTTAAGGCAAATACTTTTATTGCAAAAGAATTAGAACAAGATGTAGAGCGTTATGAAATCTGTTCTCCGGGAGAATTTAGAATATGCAATAATCTTTCTATTGATAGAAAGAAAATGGTAATTTCAGGCGTTTATAAGGACTATGAAACAATTGAAAATATGATTTCTAGTTATGATGATATTGGAAAATATACTATTGAGTCCGTTTCTCAATATGAATTATTAAAAGAACTTACTAGAAAGTATGAGCGACATATTCATATTTTAATTCGTCTAACATCAGGCAATCAATTTGGTGTCAATGAAGAAGAATTTTTAACTATTTTAAAAGATAAAAACGAGTTTATTATGGTAGATGGAATTGAATACTTTTCAGGTACCCAAAAACATTCTATTAAAAAAATTAATAGAGAAGTTGATTACTTAGTGGAATTTATAAGTAAGTTGGAAAGTTCTTTAGGAATATCTTTAAAAGAGGTAGAATTCGGACCAGGGTTACCAGTTTTTTACTTTCAAGATGATGAATTTGATGAAGAAGAATTTTTAACAGAAGTAAACTTAGCTCTTCGCAAAATGAAAGGAAAGGTTATTTCTTTGGAAATAGGGCGTAGTATTGCTGCTAGTTGTGGTACTTATCTCACGAAAGTAGTAGATATGAAGAGTAATAAAAATGGAAATTTTACATTGGTAGATGGTGGTATTCATCAACTCGTTTATTATGGTCAAACAATGGCTATGAGAATTCCTTTTTTTGATGTAATGCCAAAAAGGGATGGAGAGCTAAATACGTATAATTTATATGGTTCTTTATGTACTATCAATGATATTTTAGTGAAAAATATCACTGTTCCAAAGTTAGAAATAGGGGATGTTTTCCTATTTAAAAATGTTGGTGCTTATTCATCAACAGAAGGTATTTCTTTATTTTTAAGTAGAGATTTACCAAAAGTATTAATTTGTAGTAGAGATAAAAAAATTAGTGTTGTTAGGGATAGAATAAAAACAAGTGAATTAAATTTCCCTAACTATCAATAGGAGTGTGTTTAAAATGGAAAAATTAATTGAAATATTAGAAAGTTTACAACCAGATGTAGATTATGAAACAACAGAAAATTTAATTGACGGAAGATATTTAGATTCGCTAACAATCTTATCTTTAGTGGCTGAGATAGAAGAAGAATTCGATGTTGAGATTCCAACAGTAGAGATTATTCCAGCCAATTTTAATTCTGCAAAAAAAATATATGAGATGATTGAGAGATTAAGAGAAGAATAGAGGATTTATAATGAATTACTTTGATTTAACTTATATTTTTCTTTTCTTACCAATTGTCATTATTGTTTATAATATAATGCCAAAAAAGATTAAACCTGCTATTTTGTTATTAGCAAGTTTTGTCTTCTTTTTTATGATTAGTAAGTTTTTGATTGCCTTTTTACTTTTATCTATCTTATCGGTTTATTTAGGCACAAGATGGATGTCAAAGGTTGATAGGAAACGTGATGAAGTTTTAGAGAGTACTGAAAAAGAACAAAAAAAAGAAATTAAAAATAAGTATAGGCGAAGAAAAAAATTAATATTAATTTTAGTAATATTATTTAATATTACTTTTCTATTTGCTTTTAAATATTTAAAGTTCTTTACTTTAAATACTAATTTTTTACTAAATTGTATGCATGTTGGATGGAGAATAAAAGTATTTAAATTTATGGCCCCAATTGGAATTTCTTATTATACTTTACAAGCCATATCGTATATAGTAGATGTTTATCAAGAAAAAGTAGAAGCAGATAAAAATATTATAAGAGTCTCTTTATATTTATCTTTTTTTCCACAGATTATGGAAGGACCTATTGCTAGATATAGTCAAACAGCACATGCTTTATATGAGCGTGTTAGAGTGAATTTTCAAAATTTTTGCTTCGGTTATCAACGTATCTTATATGGCCTTTTTAAAAAGTTTGTTATAGCAGATAGATTAAATGTAGTAGTGGGAAAAATATTTAGTAATTATCAAAATTATGATGGTATTACCATTTTTATGGGGATTGCTTTTTATACGTTATTACTTTATATGGAATTTTCTGGCACAATGGATGTTGTAATTGGTAGTGGAGAAATCTTTAATGTAAAAATACCTGAGAACTTTAGACAGCCTTTTTTCGCCAAAAACATATCAGAGTTTTGGACAAGATGGCATATTAGTTTAGGTGCTTGGTTTAAAGACTATATTTTCTATCCTGTTTCTTTGTCAAAGCCAATGAAGAAATTGACGATGAGGGCAAGAAAAGGATTAGGAAATCATTTAGGGGCTTTAATTAGTGGCGCTATTGCTCTGTTTGCTGTTTGGTTTTTAAATGGATTATGGCATGGTGCAGGGTGGACTTTTCTATTTTATGGTTTATATCAATTTACCTTAATATTAAGTGGTAATATAGCAGAACCATTTATAAAAGATTTATGCACAAAATTAAAAATTAATCGCCAAAATATTGCTTATCGAATTTTTCAATCTGTAAAAATGACTTTTTTTGTATTCATTGGAGAGCTATTTTTTAGAGCTCCTACTTTAGAAGTAGGATTTGGAATGTTAAAAATGATGTTTACGAAGATTCATATTTCAACTCTTTGGAATGGCAATTTATTTAAGTTAGGCATGGATAAAAAAGATTTCTTAATTGTCTTTTTAGCCCTTATAGTCATTTTTATAGTCAGTATTTTACGAGAGAAGAATATTAATATTCGCGAAAGTATCAGTAAGAAAAATATTGGTATTCGCTGGTTAATTTATTATGCTCTTATTTTAGCGATTATTATATTTGGAGCTTATGGACCAGGTTATATTCCAGTAGATCCAATTTATGCAGACTTCTAGGAGTGATAGTATGAAGAAATTTTTTAAAAGTATTGTTTTTGTATTTATTTTACTTCTTTTAGTAGAAACTCTTACATTAGTATTATTACCAGGCAGAAATGTTAAAAAATATGGAGTATTTGAAGTAGCAGCTTATGAAATTTTAGGGGAAGAAGAAAATACGATTGATGTTATAGCAGCAGGAGATAGTTTAGTTTATAGTTCTCTTTCTCCTATGGAAATATGGAAGCATTTTGGTTATACTGTTTTTGACTGTGCCTCTGCTGCCCAAATTATTCCGGATACTTATGATTTTTTGAAAGTTGGAATTAAAAGTCAACATCCTAAGATTGTGCTTATGGAAGCAAATGTTCTTTTTAGAGATCCTGCCAAAAAGAAACAAGAGAATAAACTACTTGATTATTTAAAGTATTATTTTCCAATTGCTAAATATCATGATAATTGGAAAAAGTATATTACTTATGGTAGAAAAAAAAATTGGGCAAATGTTTATAAGGGATATAAGTTTATCAATAAAGTAGAGCCTGCAACTGAAATTCATCCTATGAGTGGTTCTAAAAAAAGAAGGGAAATTATAAAAAGTAATTTACAAACTTTTGATGATATTGTAAAACTTTGTGAAGAGAATAATGTAAAACTAGTATTAGTCGCTTTCCCAACACAGAGTACATGGAGTTCTAAAAAGCATAATTCTACTCAGGATTTAGCAGAAAAATATGGTTTAGAATTTATAGATTTGAATTTAGTTGATTTAGGAATCAATTGGGAAACAGATACTAAAGATGCTGGAAATCATTTAAATTATAAAGGCGCAATAAAAGTTTCCAAATATATTGGAAACTACTTAGAAAGTACAAATATATTAAAAGATCATCGCAAAGATGAAAAATATAAATCTTATATAAATGCTTATCGCATTTATTATCAGAATCATAAAGAACAATTAGATAAAATAGAAACGACTGCTATAGAATAATCACCATCATGGGAAATTGATAAAGAAAGATTTTCAATAAGAAAGTCTTTTTTTATTTGATTATGTAAGATAATAAAAGGGGCATTATTATTATCATGTGATATTTCGATATCTTTCATGGAATAATGATTGATACCTTTTTTTAATGCTTTTAAAAAAGCTTCTTTTGCAGCAAACAAACCAGCTATTGTAGAAAGATTAGAATTTCTTTTTTGAATATATTGTAATTCTTTTTCAGTAAAAATAGAATTCATAATAGTTTTATTGTTTACGAGGTCTTGAAATCTATGAATATTTACTAAATCGATACCGTTTGAAATCATAACATCACCAAAAATATTATATCACATTTAATTTGACAAAAGAGTGTGAAACAGTTATTATAATACACTTGTTAGGGGAGATATACGTGTCAAAAGTAAGAGTAGAATACTTATGTACAAATATTGATAATGAAAGAAAATTAAAATGGTTAGAAACTGCCAAATTTTCAAGAGTAGCAGAAGATCATGAGGTAGTAGATTTCTCTTTTGAAGAATATTTATTTAGATTTCGTAAGGAAACACAAAAATTTACGGATTCAACAGGGGATATTACGTTAAGAGTACAGCAAGAAAAATACAAAAATTGGAAAGAAAGAAGTCAGTTTAGTATTTTTAGTTTAGATGGAAATTCTATTCGCTGGGATAATAGTATTATTCATTCTTTAGCCGTTTATTTAGCTAGTCATCCATTAGCGATTCCATACTTTTTAGAAGAAAATGCAGTTAATATTGTTGGATTATTTTTAGGAGAATCTCTTCTTGTCAATTCTATGGCTTTAGCGCCCCAATTTGGTTATGAAGAATTTAAACTATGGGAAGCACAACCTATTTCTGAAAAAAATTATCGTGCTAGAAATTTTGAAGCAAAATATAAATTATCTTTATTTTTAGGAGTATTAGATGAATTATTAGAATTGGGTGTCAATGTATCAGAATTCTCTTTTGTTGATTTAAGAAAAGTAAATACATTTATAGATACTCTTCAAGCACCACTTTGGAATGAAAAATTGATTAGTACTATGAATGCTTCTACTTATAGACGTTGTGATGGGCAAAATTTTGAAGAAAAAGACTTATTAGGATTTATTGGGTTTGATGATGTTTCTACTTTCTTAGATTCTGTTATGCGTCTAGTAGAGTCTGAATATTATGTTCATTTTATTGAGGAACCAGTAACTATGAATCCTAAAGCAGTAGTAGCGTTACCTTACTTTCATACAACCAATATGGATTTTCTGAAGAAGGAAGATTTAGTAGAAATCAAGGGATTATGTGAAACATTAAAGAATAAATTAAGAGAAGTAAAGTATTCTTCAGAAATAAAAGTATTAAAGAGAAAATTAGAACAACTTAGAAAAAGATTGTCTGAAAAGGAAGATAAGAAAGATTTTGATTATAGTGAAATCTTAGAAGAACTAGAATCTCTTTATCAAGAAATTTTAGCTACTTCTTCTAAAGAAAAAGAAGAACTATTAAGCCTATTAAAGCAATTGCTAGAGGAAAGCAACATAGACTTTAGAGTATCAGAAGAATATAGAAAAGTAGAAGTTCCAAAAGAAAGTGCTAAAAAACTGGATATAGCTTCTAAAGTACAAGAATTAGATAGAAGAGTAAGTAGTTTAGAAACTAGAGTATCTACTTTAGAAAAACAGTTATTAGATTATATCAAAAATGGTGGAGAAATTCCTTCTATTACTGCTGATTCAGTATCTCGGGAAGAAGTTATTCGATTAATTTTAGAGTATAGACCTGTTACTTTTAAAGAGAAATTAAGAAGATTAGAGGTTTTAAAACTATTAAAAGTAGGGACGATAGGCACTCTTTTAGGAGGATTATTATTTATTAGTGGTTCTGCCCCTAGAATATTAGAAAATCCTTCTATAGTAATTCCAACAGCTCCTATTGTATCAGAAGAAATTAAACCAGAACCAACATTGCCTCCAGACCTACCAAAATTAGAAGAATCAGTAGAAGAAACTCTAACTCCATCTATCCCAGTAGAAGAAGAGCAAGTTACTTTGAAACCATTAGAAGAAATAGTTAGAGAAGTAATTCGCGGTAATTGGGGAGATGGACAAGTACGTAAAGAGGCATTAGAAGAAGCAGGTTATGATTTCTTTACTGTTCAATCTTATGTAAATTATGTAAAAGAAAATAATGTACCATTTAATCAATTAAGACCAGTAGAAGAAATCATTAGGGAAGTAGCTAGTGGAAAATGGGGAGAAGGAGAAGAGATGATTGCTCGTTTACGTACTGTTGGCTATGATTATGAATCACTTAAAGAATTTGTTGAGGAATTCAAACAATCTGCTGCTACCAATCAGTATCATTAAAGATATCTTTGGATATCTTTTTTTTTGATTGCTTTTCTAAAATAGTCATTATATAATGAAATAGGTGATAGTATGAAGATATTAGATTCATGGGAACTATGGGTTATTATTTATTTAATATCTGCCATTATTTTTTCTCAATCTTTCAGAATTTCTAAAAGACAGATGAAAAATGTGGGAAGAATGACTGTCTTATTAGAAATTTGTACAGCATTTTTTGCTATTTTCTTTCTTCCACTTTTTAGATTTACATTTCCTCAGGATTTAACTATTTATGGGACATTATTTTTAGTAACTATTATTTATGCAGCAACAGATAGATTAAATATAGAAGCAAGATATGGATTAGAACCATCTACATTTAGCATGCTGAAACAATTATCTACTGTATTCATGATTTTCTTTGGACTACTTTTTTTCAAGGAAGCGTTTGTTTTTGAAAAACTAGTAGGTGCATTTTTAATCGTATTTGCGAATTTATTATTAGCATTTGAAAGAGGAAAATTTCAGTTTAATAAATACTTTATTATTAGTGTGTTATCCAATTTATTGTTTGCGATTGCTATGATGATAAATGTTAATATTTCAGATTCTTTTAATTTAGCGTTCTATACGATATTAACAGTTTCTATTCCAGCTCTTTTTATTTCTTTATTTGGTAGATATTCTATGAAATCTTTGAAAGAGGAGTTTTCTTCTTATGATAAGAAATATTTTTTACTTTCAGCGTTTTCATGGTGTTTGATGTTACTTTCTTCTGTTAGAGCTTATCAATTAGGTAGTGTTACAGTAGTAGCTCCTTTATTTGCTCTTACTTCTATTTTAAATGCTACTATAGAATATTTCTTAAATCCGAATAAAAATAGGTTCCTACAAAAGATAATAGCCGCACTCCTTATTATTTTGGGAGTAATACTTGTTAAGATATAAAGCAGTATGATATAATAATTAATACTAATGAAAGGATGAGTATATGGAAAAAGCGAAAGTTTATTTTATAAAAGATATTACACCAGAGAATATCGTTAAGATTTATGATGTACTTGGAAAAAAACTAGAAGGAAAAGTTGCTGTGAAGTTACACTCAGGAGAAAAAGGAAATCAAAACTATATGAAACCAGAAATGGTAAAAAATATAGTAGAGCATGTAAATGGAACAGTAGTAGAGTGTAATACTGCTTATGAAGGAGCAAGAGATACTACCGAAAAACATCAAGTTTTAATGAAAGAACATGGATGGTCTTCTTTATTTCATGTAGATATTATGGATGCAGAGGGAGATATTATTCTAGATATTCCGAACGGGAAAGTAATTCAAAAAAACTATGTAGGAAAGAATCTTAATAATTATGATTCTATGTTAGTATTATCTCATTTTAAAGGACATCCAATGGGTGGTTATGGTGGAGCCTTAAAACAACTTTCTATTGGTATTGCTTCAAGTTATGGAAAAAGATATATTCACTGTGTTGGAAAAGAAAATGGTACTTTTGAAGATATGTTTCAAGTTGACCAATTAAAATTTTTAGAAGCTATGGCAGACGCAGCATCTTCTATTGTAGAGAAAATGAAAGATAATATTGTTTATATTAATGTAATGTGTAATATGTCAGTTGATTGTGATTGTTGTAATGTAGCAGAAGACCCATGTATGAAAGATATTGGGATACTTGCATCTTTGGATCCTATAGCAATCGATCAAGCTTGTATTGATTTAGTAGAAAAATCAGATGACCCAGGAAAAGCTCATTTTATGGAAAGAGTAAACTCTAAAAATGGTATTCATACGATTGAAGCAGCGGCAACTTTAGGATATGGTACTAGGGAATATGAATTGATTGAAATTAGTTAATTACTAATTTCTTTTTATTTGAAATCGTAAATGGTTTATGGTATAATGTTTGAGTTTGTGTGTTTCGAAGGAAGTGATATTATGAGAAAACTTAAGCTTTATAGTAAAACTAGGAGCATTTTATTTCCTAGTGAGAATATTATTACATTAGAAAATATGACTATGTCTAGGTATAAACTTGCGATTAATAAAGCAGCTTGTATTTCTCTATTTTTATCTTTAATTGGTAATTCTCTTTCTTCTACCTTTTTTATGCATTCTTCTGAAATGGATAATTCCTTAGGTAATCTACAGGAGGAACTTAATGATAGGCGAGCAGTTTCTATTATTAATGACAAAAATGTACTAGAAGAGTATATGAAAAAATGGAATATAGAGACATCTTTTAGAGATTCTGGAAGAGGATTCTATTCAGTAGGTTTTCAAAAATTGGGAGGTTCTACTTTGACAGAAGAAGATGTTGATAGAATTTATGAATTCATGATTCAAGAAAATTTGTCCTTGACAAGTTTTTCTCAGTTATTAGATATGATGACTTCTCCAACAGGACCTTTTGGAAAAATAAGTTTTAATAAAAAGAGCGCTTTAACCGATTTAATGAGAGAAAATAAAAGTTATTTTGTAAAATTTTTAATTATTATGGCAAGAGATGGATATACATATGAGCAATTAGATTATATGTTTGCAGGAATCGTTGGTGAAGCAACGGGTTCGGGGCAATGTTATGACGATGCTTATGCTGTTGCATCTACTCTAATTAATAGAAGCCATACTTTATGGTATGTTAATCGATATGGACATAACTTCTATGATATTTTTATGGCTCCCGGTCAGTATGAAATAGAAGTCAGTGGAAACTATCTAAAATATTTAGGGGCGATTGATTTAGAAGGATACCATGCTGCTATTGATGCCTTTTATACAAGAGAATCTATGCACGATTATCTACAATTCCGTGCTGATTGGGTAGATTTGAATTGCCATTATGAAACATTCGCACCAGGTGGTAATAAGTTTTTAGATAAAATGAAAGAATATGAATATGTTCCTTATCCAGATGAGGTAGTGGAAATAGAAGATGTTAAGACTTATGTTTTAAATGGAGTAAAATATTAATATTCTTTTGTAAACGATAAAAAGCATGTTATAATAAATTTTATTTAAAGGGAGATATTATGAAAAAAAGATATTTAACATTTGTAATGAGTGTATTAATGCTTTTCAATGCTGGATGTAGTCATCAAGAAGATAAAAGAGTAGATGGTGACGAAATCAAATTAATTGTGGAAGAGCCAAAAGAAGAAGAAACAATAGAAATCCTAGAAGAAAAAAATATAGAGATTGTAGAACCAGAAAAAGAAGTAGTGGTTAGAGATATTGTTATTAGTGCAGTTGGAGATTGTACATTAGGAACAGATACTAATTTTGGATACGGAAATAGCTTTACAAATGTATTAGATGATAACAATAGAGATTTTAGTTACTTTTTTAAAGAAGTACAAGATGTTATTGGAAATGATGATATTACAATAGCCAATTTAGAAACGACATTTACTAGTTCTAATGATAGAGTAGATAAAAAATTTAATTTTAAAGGAGATAAAGATTATGCTTCTATTTTAACGGAGGGTAGCATAGAGGCTGTGAATTTAGCAAACAACCATACTTATGATTATGGAAATGCTGGCTATAGTGATACGATAGCAGCCTTAAATGAAGTGGGAGTTCCTTATTTTGGATATGAAGATTATGTTATTTTAGAATTTGATGGAATAGAGGTAGGGCTTGCAGGCGTTACAGGATGGGATGAAGCATCTGCTAAAGCAAATACAGATAAAGCGATAGAATATTTTCATAGCAATAATATTGATTTGATTATTATGACATACCATTGGGGCATTGAAAGAGATTATGACCAAAATACAACTCAACAAAATATTGCTAGATATGCTGTTGAGCAAGGTGCCAATTTAGTAATTGGTCATCATCCACATGTTTTACAAGGAATAGAATGTTATCAAGGAAAATATATTATTTATTCTTTAGGTAATTTTGTATTTGGTGGAAATAAGAATCCTAATGATAAAGATACGATGATTTTTCAGCAAACTTTCCATTATGAAGATGGCTTTTTAACAGATACTTCGGTAGAAATAATACCTTGTTCTCTATCAGGAGAATCTACTAGAAATAATTATCAACCAGTTATGTTAGAAGGAGAAGAAAAAGAAAGAGTATTACAGAAAGTATTAGAGCATAGTACCAATTTTTCATATGAAAAATAGAAAGACAAGACATTGTCTTTTTATTGTGTTATAATATTTTTGGTGGTAGTATGGACCAAGAAAAAATTGGAAAGTTTATAAAAGAAATAAGAACAAAAGAAAAATTAAGTCAACAGAAGTTTGCTTTAAAATATGGTGTTACTTACCAAGCCGTTAGTAAATGGGAGAATGGTAAAAATATACCAGATATTTCTATTTTAAAAGAAATGTGTAGAGAATATGAGATGAATTTAGATGACTTTTTAGAGACAAAGATTTCTCCTAAAAAATCTTATAAAAAAATTTGGATAATGTGTATTAGTATTGTTTTCTTAATCATGATAATCATTGTTTTGATTCTGCCAAAGAAGGATTCTAATTTTGAATTTAAAACATTATCGACTAGCTGTGATGATTTTAATCTTTATGGAAGTCTTGCTTATAATGATTTAAAGTCATCTATTTATATTTCTAATATTACTTATTGTGGTGGGGATGATTCTGATATTTATAAGAAAATAGAATGTACATTATACGAAGATAACGGAAATGCTAAAATAGAAATAAAAAAATCCCATTATGAAAATGATAAAGGAATATCTTTAGAAGAGTTTTTAAAAGATGTGAATTTTCATATTGATAATTATGAAAAAACTTGTAAAGTATATCAAGAAAATACTCTGTTTGTAGAAATAGAAGCAACGAATCAGAATGATAAAATTATTACTTATAAAATACCACTAAACTTAAAAGATAATTGTAATCATTAATCTCAACTTAAAGTTGAGACTTTTTCAACCTTGACGTTATTGTAGAATTTTGTAATTTATTTTATAATCAAAATGGAAGGAGAGAGATTATGAAAAAGTTTTTAACACTTTTATTAATAACTGTTATGTTATTTGGAGCAGTAGGATGCTTTAATAATAAAGAAAAGAAGGAAGAAGAAAAGCCAAAGACGGAGGAGAAAACAGATGCTCAAAAGTTTGCAGAAGAATATAAACAAGTAGACGAAGATAATGTATTTGTTTATAGAGATGTAGATGATATTATTAAAATCATGGAGCACGGAACAGGAATCGTTTATTTAGGATATCCAGAATGTCCTTGGTGTCAGGCCTATGTAAAATATCTAAATGAAGTAGCAAAAGAAGAAGATGTAGAAAAGATTTATTATTGTAATACAAAGAAAGTAAAAGAGAATAGTATGGAGAAATATCAAAAGTTAGTTTCTTTATTAAGTGGTCATTTACAATATAATGATGAAGGTAATGAATGGATTTATGTGCCAAATGTATCTTTTCATATTAACGGAAAGTTAATTGCTAATGATTATGAATCTTCTAAAGATACACATAATTTAAAGGACCCAAAAGACTATTGGACAGAAGAAGAAGTGAAAGATTTAAAATCTAGATTAAAGAGTTATATAGAAGAAGTAGATGAAGCTTTAAACGCTTGTTCTGACTGTAATAAATAAGAATAAATTAGTTTTCGATTTATTCTTTTTTTGTTATAATATTAGAAGAACAAAGTGGAGGTATTATGAACGAAATAAAATGTCCAAAATGTGGTACAGTCTTTCAAATTAGTGAAACAGACTATGAATCTATTGTGAAACAAATAAGAGATAAAGAATTTGAAAAAGAATTATCTTTACGGGAACAACAACATAAAAAAGAAGAAGAAAGTGCAGTTAAATTAGCGCAAGCAGAACTAGAAAAGAAACTATCGAAAGAATTGAATCAAAAGGAATTAGAAATCAAAGAATTAAAAAATGAGCTGGAAAGAAAAGAAGAGCAGACTCAAAATAAGGTAGAAAAAGAATACCGTGAGGAACTCCAAAAAAAGACTCTAGAAATTACTGAGTTAAAAAATGAATTAAAGGTTAAAGATAATGAGAATGCTTTGACAATTCAAAAGAAAGTAGCTGAAAAAGAACAAGAAATAATAGAACTAAGTAATGAATTAAAATTACATAAAAGTGAGTATTTATTAAAAGAAAAGACATTAAAAGAAAGTTATGAGGAAAAGATTAAGGATAGAGAAGAACAGATTTCTTACTATAAAGATTTTAAAGCAAGACAGTCTACTAAAATGATAGGAGAATCTTTAGAGCAACATTGTCATAATGAGTTTAATAAATTAAGACCATTATTCAAGAATGCTTACTTTGAAAAAGATAATGATATTAAAACAGGTTCAAAAGGAGATTTCATTTTTAGAGATTATGATGAAGAAAATATCGAAATTGTATCCATCATGTTTGAGATGAAAAATGAAGCAGATACTACTTCTACGAAACATAAAAATGAGGATTTCTTAAAAGAATTGGATAAAGATAGAAAAGAGAAAAAATGTGAATATGCAGTACTAGTAACTCTTCTAGAATTGGATAATGATTATTATAATAATGGAATTGTAGATGTATCTCATAAATATGAAAAAATGTATATTATAAGACCACAATTTTTTATACCATTAATTACTTTAATTAGAGGAATTTCTATGCATTCTTTAGAATATAAAAAGGAATTACAAGTGATTCAAAATCAGAATATTGATATTTCTCACTTTGAAGAAAATATGAATGCTTTTAAAGAAGGCTTTGGAAGAAATTATAGGCTAGCTAGTGAAAAGTTTAAGAAAGCAATTGAAGAAATCGATAAGACTATTGATCATTTACAAAAAACAAAAGAAGCACTTTTATCTAGTGAAAATAATTTACGTCTTGCGAATAATAAAGCGGAAGACTTAACGATAAAAAAACTTACCAGTAATAGTGAGACAATGGCAAAAATGTTTGAAGAGTTAAAAGAAGGAGAAAAAAATGAAGAATAAAAAAATAACAAGAAAAATTACACAAGGGATGTATGTACTTACAACTAATGGTGGTGGTTGTATGGTAGATGCCGTATCTCAAATAAGTGCAGGAGATAATCCCCTTATTGCCGTTGCTGTTATGAAGAAAAATTATACGAATGAGTTACTTAAGAAAAATACTAAATTTGCTCTTTCTGTTTTGGGAGAGGATGTTCGTCCAGATATCATTTCTATTTTTGGAATGAATTCTATGAGAGATATGAATAAATTTGAAAAAGTAGAAGCAGAAGAGGTGGAAGGCATAAAAGTACTATCTGATTCTTTAGGATATATGGTATGTGAAATAATAGATTCTATTGATAATGATACGCATACTTTATTTATTGGTAAGTTGATAGAAGCAGATGTCTATAAAGAAGGAGTGGCTATGAGTTATGGGTATTATCAAGAAAATAAAGAGGAATTTGTAAAAGTAACAACAGAAAATGGTAAAACAGCATGGATTTGTACAGTATGTGGATATATTTATTATGGAGAAGAAATACCAGATGATTTTAAATGTCCAATATGTGGAGTGGATAAGAGTTTATTTAAGAAAAAAGAAGGATAAATATTTTCTTCTTTTTTTGTAAACTATTTGTTTTCAATAAAATCTTAATTGACTTCCTAAATAAATAAGGGTATATTGATAATAGAATATGAGAATTATTCCATATTACTAATAGGAGGAAAATATGAAAGCAAATGAAATAAAAAAAGTATCCTGTGTTGGAGCAGGTGTTATTGGATATAGTTGGGCTCTTTATTTTTCATTAAAAGGGTTAGAAGTAACTGTTTATGATATAACAGAAGAGGCTTTATCTTTATCAAAGACAAGAGTTCATGAAAGTTTAAAATCATTGATTAAAAATAATGTTGTAACAGAAACTGAAAGTACTCAAATAGAAGAAAGAATTTCTTATACACTTTCTATGGAAGAAGCCGTAAAAGAGGTACAACTTATTGTAGAATCAGGACCAGAAAACTATGATATTAAAAGAAATATGGTTAAAGAAATGGAAGAATTTACAAGTTCTGATACAATCATTGTAAGTTCTACGTCAGGATTACTTATTACAGAGATTGCTAAGTATGCAAAAAATCCAGAACGTTTTATAGGAGCACATCCTTATAACCCACCACATTTAATTCCATTAGTAGAAATTACTAAGGGTGAAAAAAGTACAGATGAAGTAGTAGAGACTGCCAAAGAATTTTATACTTTAATTGGAAAAGAACCAGTTGTTTTACAAAAAGAAGCATTAGGATTTATCTGTAATCGTATTCAAATGGCTCTTTATAGAGAAGTATGTGATTTAGTAATGCGCGGGGTATGTACTATTGAAGATGCTGATAAAGCAGTTACTTTTGGACCAGGCTTACGTTGGGGAATTATGGGACCATCTTTAGTATTTCAATTAGGTGGAGGTCAATATGGAATAGCTGGTGCTTTAAAACATATGGGACCATCTGCTAATATGTGGCTTGAAGATATGGCTGATTTTAAAAAGATTCCTGATGAATTTGCCATGATTGCGCAAACTGGAGTAAATGAAGAGATGAAAAATCGTTCTAGTGAAATAGGTAATGATGATGCCTCTTTAGCAGAATATCGTGATAAAATGTTAATCGAAATGTTAAAACTACATGGGAAATTATAGAATATGGCAACAACAAAAGATTATAAAGAGTATTTAGTAGGACAATTATCTATACTAGAAAATATTGTCTGTAGACCAATGATGGGAGAATATCTTCTCTATTATGATGATATCTTATTTGGGGGAATCTATGATAATCGACTACTCATTAAAATAGTAGAAGGTAATCAAAAATATGAACTTCCAAGTGCAATTCCTTATGAAGGTGCTAAAACAATGTATGAGATAGAGGATTTAGATGACCAAGAACTCATTAAAGATATTGTTCTTGATACATGTAAATGTTTACCTAAAAAAGGTACTAAAAAAAGTAGAAAATGAATTCTACTTTTTTTGTTGATTATTTACTGCTTCAAATTTTTTAGACATTTCTTCAGGTGTCTCTTTCATACCACGTTTGTACCACTCTGTACACCAACCATAAATGATGTAAGCTACCATGACTTTAATATAATCTTCTATTTCATTCATTCCTTCTTTATATCCACAAGCAGATAAAATATTCTCTTCTAAAAGATACTGGAGATTAGATTGATATAAAAGGGGAAGAACCTCTTTTTGTTCATAGAAAAACTTAAATATTTGATAGGCAATATTGGTATCGCCACTTTCTTCCCAACGTTTTCCCCAATCTTTTAGTGCTTTTGTTAGATAACTTTTAACAACATCTTCTTTAGAAGAGAATTTACGATAAAAAGAAATTCTAGAGACACCAGCTTTATTCGTAATATCCGTAATCGTAATATTTTTAAATTCTTTTTCTTTCATTAATTTGAGTAGAGCTTCCTCAATATATTCTTCTAAATTCATAGATTCTTTCATGTTACAAATGAGCCTCTTTTGTTTCATTTACTATTTTTTCTATTGTACAACCTAAAAAGATGTGTTACACTTGTAACATCTTAAAGCAGATTTAAGAAAAAGTCAAGTGGAGGAGATAAAATGTTAGAACTAAAAGAGATAACAAAAAAATATGTCATCGGGGAAACTTTTCAGCCAGTATTAAAAGGAATCAATATAACATTTAGAAAAAACGAATTTACTTCTATCTTAGGAGCAAGTGGTAGTGGGAAAACAACTCTTTTAAATATTATTGGTGGGTTAGATCAATATGATAGTGGCGATTTATTGATAGAGGGAGTATCTACTAGAAAATATACAGATAGAGATTGGGATTCTTACAGAAATTATCGTGTTGGATTTATTTTCCAAAGTTATAATTTAATTGCTCATCAAACGGTTTTATCGAATGTGGAAATTGCGCTTACTTTATCAGGTGTATCTAAAAAAGAAAGAAAAAGAAGAGCTATCGAAGCATTAGAAAAAGTAGGATTAAAAGACCATATTCATAAAAGACCAAATCAACTATCAGGTGGGCAGATGCAAAGAGTAGCGATTGCTCGTGCTCTTGTTAATAATCCAGAAATTATTTTGGCGGATGAACCTACTGGTGCTCTTGATTCAGAAACTAGTGTTCAAATTATGGAGTTATTAAGTGAGATAGCGAAAGATAAATTAGTTATCATGGTTACTCATAACCCAGAGTTAGCTCGTGAATATTCTAACCGTATTATCACTTTAAAAGATGGACTTATTGTGGATGATTCTAATCCGTATAAAGAAGAACAAAAGGAAGTAAAAAAGCGAAAAGTTACAAAGACTTCTATGTCTTTAATGACTTCTTTGGGATTATCTTTCAATAACTTGTTAACAAAAAAGGGAAGAACTATTCTAACTGCTTTTGCAGGTTCTATAGGTATTATTGGAATTGCCTTAATTCTTTCCTTATCTAATGGAGTATCTAAGTATGTTGCTAATATGGAAAGAGATTCCTTATCAGATTATCCATTAACATTTGAAAAAAATAGTTATGATTTTTCAAAATTATTTACGGTCAATGAAAAAGAAAAAGTAGAGTGTAGTGGAGATAAACTCTGTTCTGAAGATGATATTACAGAGCAAGTAAATTTACTTACAGATGGACTTATTAAAAAGAATAATTTAGAGGAATTTAAAAAATATTTAGATTCTAATGAAGAAATGAAAGACTATGTAACAGAGATTCAATATGGTTACAATTTAGATTTACAAATTTATTCTAATAAGAGTGGGAATTATACTAGAATTAATCCTAATACTTTTAGTATTTTAGGTAATCAAGATATTAGCGAATCAGAAGCTGGTGTTACAGTATCTATGCCAGATACTACTACTCCTGTTTTCCAAGAATTATTAGATAATGAAGAAGTTTTAAATAGTAAATATGAAATAGTAGCAGGAAATCTTCCAAAAGACTATAATGAACTAGTACTTGTAGTTGGAAAAGATAATATTATTCCAGATTCTATTTTATATGCTCTTGATATAAAAGATAGAAAAGAAATAGGAAAACTTTTAGAGGAAATGGGTAAGAAAGAGGAAAAAGAAAGTACTAGTTATTCTTATGATGATATTTTAAAATTATCTTATAAATTAATTTTAAATACTGACTATTATAAAAAAGAAGATGGTATGTATCGAGATTTTTCTAATGATAGAAATTATATGAATCATATTATAGAAAATGGTCTAGATATGAAAGTAGTTGGAATTATTCGTACAAAAGAGGATAGTACTGCTTCTAACTTTGTTGGCTATAAACATACTCTAACAGAATATGTAATTCGTGAGATTGCTAAAACAGATATTTATAAAGAACAAGTTCAAAATAAAGAAGTTAATGTGTTAACACATGAAGAATTTGATGGACTTAACAATACCTATGAAAATACAGCTAAGCTACTTGGGATTGCCAATTTAGATAATCCAGATTCTATTAATATTTATCCTAATGATTTTGATTCTAAAGAAAAAATTGTAAAATTAATTGATAATTATAATGAAGAGCAAAAAAGTAATGGTAAAAATGATTTAGTGGTTTCTTATACAGATTTGATAAAAACAGTAGTAAGTGGAGTTACTTCTATTATCAATATTATCTCTTTTGTATTAATTGGATTTGTTGCTATTAGTTTAATTGTATCTAGTATTATGATAGCAATTATTACCTATATTAGTGTTTTAGAAAGAACGAAAGAAATTGGTATTTTAAGAGCAATCGGTGCTAGTAAAAAGGATGTATCTCGTGTATTTAAAGCAGAAACAATTATTGAAGGTTTAATTGCAGGCTTACTTGGTATTGGCATTGCTTTATTAATTAGTATGCCAGTAAATTTCATTGTATCTGCTGTAGCAGGAATTGAATCTGTTGCAAGTATGCCATTAGGAAGTGCTATATTCTTAATATTATTAAGTATTTTATTAAATGTTATTGCAGGTCATATTCCATCTAAAATGGCTAGTAAGAAAGATCCTGTTATCGCACTTCGTTCGGAATAATAAAAAAGCAAGGTTTTCTTGCTTTTTATTGATTTCATTGCAATTGTTTCGTATAATATTAGTTAGAAATAAACCTAGGAGGTTTTTATGGCTGTAGAAGTTACTATTAAGAAAAAAGGTTTCTTTAAAAGAAAAATAGAAATTCCAAAACTTGTATTTGAAGATATGGGATATGGAACAATGGATGATAATTGGAGGCTTTTAGAAAATGAAGTAGGGGAACCGACAATTGTTTATAGTCATAATATATTAGAAAGAGGAATAGAAATTGTTTCTGAAAAGGAAGAAATTTTATTACGTTTACCTCTACCAACAGGAGAAAATGAAATCCGCTTCTTTTATGAATATGTAGAAAGGTTATGTAAATACTTAAAAGTAGATACCTTTTTTAGATATGAAGAGGAATCCTATTTTGATAGAATAGAAGACTATATTAAATGGGATATTACTGCTAGTATTAGCGCTATTAGTGGTATGAGAGAATCTATTGAAAAGAAAGAATATGAAGAAATGTATATTTTTGGGGTATTAAATCCTATTACAATAGGTCCCAAAGAATTAGATTTTATTGATGACAGCCCAAAAAAATTAGGAGAACTTTTACACAATTTACAAAGTGTAGATGCTTATTATGCTGGCACTAAAATTTATCAAAGAGAAAATGGAGCCTTATTTGGTATGTATGTTTTAACAGAGAATGTAAAATCAGTTATTCCATTAAAACCTACTATTCTTATGAATAATGAATTAAAAGTAGAGGAATGGTATGTTACTTTTTGCTATGATGAGGATATTGATGGAAGCATATTGTTTGATGATTTCATTAGTTCTATAGATACAAGCGATTATTACGATGCTACTCATTTCTTTATCACTTTGGAAAAAGAAAAGATGAAAGAATTATTAGATAAATATAGAAAAGAATTATAAAAAGATTGAAATTTTATTATTTCAATCTTTTTTTGTCGAAAAAAGGAAATAGGATATTTTTCAATAATAATATTAGTAGAAAGATAAGCGGTGTTGAAGATGAAAAATGAAATTATTCTATTTGAAAATCAAAAAGTAAAATTAGAAGTAAATGTGAAGGATGAAACAGTTTGGTTATCTTTAGAACAGATGAGTAAATTATTTGATAGAGATAAATCAGTTATTTCTAGGCATATTAAGAATACTTTACAAGAGGAATTAGATTCTTCAACTGTTGCAAATTTTGCAATAGTTCAAAAAGAAGGAAAAAGAAACGTAACTCGTCAGGTTGATTATTATAATTTAGATATGATTATTAGTATTGGTTATCGGGTGAAATCAAAAAATGGAGTTATTTTTAGAAAATGGGCTAATTCTATTTTAAAAGATTATTTATTAAAGGGTTATGTAGTTAATCAAAAAAGATTAGATTATTTAGAGAAAACAATTCAATTAATTGATATTGCTAATAGAATGGAAGATAGATTAGAAGATAATGATGCGAAAGAAATTTTAAAAGTAATTGGAGGATATTCTAAAGCATTAAATTTATTAGATGATTATGATTATAAAACCATAAGAAAAGTAGTTGGAAATAAAGATACTAGAAAGATTACTTATCAAGATTGTAAAGAGATTATTAGTAAATTAAAATTTCAAGAAAAGAGTTCTTTATTTGCAATTGAAAGAGATAGTGGTTTAGAGGCTATCATAGGGGATATATATCAAACGTATGGAAAAGAAGATTTATATAAAAGTATTGAAGAAAAGGCTTCTAATTTCTTATATATGATTGTTAAAAATCATATTTTTATTGATGGCAATAAAAGAATTGCGGCAACTCTTTTCATTTACTTTTTAAATTTTTATCATATCTTATATAAGAATGGTAGGGCTATTATTGATAATAATACATTAACTGCTTTAACCTTATTAGTAGCAGAATCTAACCCTAAAGAAAAAGAAGTACTTATTGACTTAATTATGAACTTTTTGGGATAACCTTTAAAAATAAAAATTAAGTATTGACCTAAAGTAATGTTTAGGTGTTAAAATGAAAATGTGGAGGTATTTTATGAATAAGAAATTTATAGTAATATTGATATTAGTGATATTCATTTTAGGAGTCGTAATTACATTTAGCATGATTAAGAAGGGGGATAAAAAAGTGGATAAAGAAACAAACAATAATACTGAAATTAATAGCAATAGTAACAGTAATGAGAATACTCATCAAAATGTGGCTGTTATTTATTTTTCCGCAACAGGGACGACAAAGGATGTAGCAGAGACTTTAAAAGAAGTAACTGATGGAGATTTTATTGAGATTATTCCAGAAGAAAAATATACTAGTAATGATTTAAATTATAATAGTGATTGCAGGGCTAATAGAGAGCAACAAGATTCAAAAGCAAGACCTAAAATTGAAAATAAAATAGATGTTAGTAAGTACGATGTTATCTATTTAGGATATCCTATTTGGTGGGGAACAGCACCTAAAATTATTTTAACTCTTTTAGATACCTATGATTTAAATGGAAAAACCGTAATTCCTTTTGTACTTCTGGTAGTACTGGAATAGAGCAAAGTATTCAAGATTTAAAAAATTACAAATCCAATATTCATTGGCTAGATGGAAAAAGATTTTCATCTCCTTCAAAAGCAGAAATTCAAAAATGGGTAGATAGTTTAGATATCCTAGTCACTAAAGATAAAAAACTTACTATTACTGTAAATAATCAAAAATTAACAGCAACTTTAGTAGATAATTCTAGTACAAAAGTGCTTTTAGAAAGATTAGAAAATGGTCCTATTACTATTGAAATGCATGACTATGGAAGTTTTGAAAAAGTAGGGTCTCTAGGATTTGATTTACCAACGAATGATGAAGAAATTTCTACTGATGCTGGGGACATTATTTTATATCAAGGCAATTCTTTTGTTATTTACTATGATAAAAACAATTGGAATTTTACTAAATTAGGGCATATCGATAATGTTTCAAAGATAGACTTAAAAAATATATTAGGAAGTGGAAATGTAACTGTTACCCTTTCTAAAGAATAGTCTTAAAAAAGCAAATCTAAAACTTAGATTTGTTTTTATGTTATAATAAGGGAAATAGAAGGTGATGTATGATTATTGTTTCTCATTATTCTTCCTTGCTAGGGGATATTTTAATAGCAGTTCAAAATGATAAATTAGTTGGACTTTGGTTAGAAAATCAAAAGCATTATCTTTCAAATTTTAAAGAAAATGTGAAAGAAGATAATCAAAATGAAATAATTTTGCAAGTAAAAAGTTGGTTAGATAGGTATTTTAATAGAGAAAATCCTAGTATAAAACAGTTAGATATAGAACTTATTGGAACAGAATTTCAAAAAATGGTATGGAAAATATTGCAGACTATTCCATATGGAACAGTTATTACTTATAAAGATATTGCATTAGAAATAGCAAAACAAAAGGGGATAAAAAGCATGTCTTCACAAGCAGTTGGAAGTGCAGTTGGACGTAATCCTATTTCTATTATTATTCCTTGTCATAGAGTGCTCGGTAGTAATAAAAGTTTAACTGGCTATGCTGGTGGAATTGATAAAAAAATAAAACTATTAGAATTAGAAAATGTAGAGCTTTCTACTTTTACGATTCCAAAAGAAAAAAGCAATTGATTGCTTTTTTTTAATTTTTTTGACTAGATTCTCTTTTTTGATAATCTAGAAAGTTTAAAATATAATGTCTATTATGTTTTTGTACAAATCCAGCTTTCATGGCAATAGCAGCACTTCTTTCGTTGACGGCAAGAATATTAATTCTATCTATATTTTGACTAAAAATATCTTCTACTACTGTTTGTAATGTAATTTGTCCAATACCTCTATTTTGAAAATCTTCTACAATATGATAAGTGATACCTCTTACATTTTCACTACCACCCACATCAAACCTACCAATTACCGTAGAATCTGTATTAATAATATAATAGTGTACACTATCTTGTTTATTATCTTTTTGTTTTAATAGAAGATACTGTTCCTGATATTTTGTTAATGGTAGTATAAACTCTAAAAATTCACCATGTTTATTAAAACGAAACTCAGGTGGTTTCATAGTATCTGTTATTTTTGATGGGTCAATCATATTTATCACTCCTAAACTAATCACACACTATTTGTGTGCATTCTCATAGTATTTTTTAATGTCACTAGGCATTTTATCAAGTGTAATTGTTTTCATTCTTTTTTCCGTTCCATCTTTTAATGCCTCATCATAATACCAACATTTATAATTAATCATATTTAAAGCACGCTCTAATTCTGACATCTCTTTTTCAATACTCTTTTTTCTAGCAAGAAACATTTCTTTTCGTTTACTAATTGTTTCATCTCCTAGAGAACACCAATGCATAAATTCTTTGATTTCTTTTATCTGCATTCCTGATTTTTTTAAGCATTCTATTACCCTTAAAGCTTCGATAGTCTTTTCATTAAATTTTCTAATACCAGAAGAATCTCTTTCTAAATCCAATAATAATCCTTCTTTATCATAGAACCTTAAGGTGGGAATCGGTAAATTAAATATTTCTGAAACTTCTCCAATACTATACATAAAAACCTCCAAATAAAAAAATAATACTTGACCTAAAGTTAAGTTTAGGTATTACAATGATAGTAGCACATAAAAAAAGAAAGTGCAAGAGGAGGGAATATATGAAAAAGAATATAATAATAGCAATCTCTTTTCTACTTTTCATAGTAGTTACTTCCTTTTATCTATGGAAAGAACAGGAAAAGAAAGAAAAATTGGAGGATAAAAAAATGAATATAAAAGAAAATGTTTCTAATGATACAAACTTTGATTTTAATGCTAAAACTGTAAAACTAAACAGTGGATATGATATGCCCATTATAGGACTTGGAACATGGACACAGAATGATGAAACAACTGAAAATTCTGTATATTTCGCTTTAAAGGATGGCTATCGGTTAATTGATACAGCGCAATATTATGGAAATGAGGTAGGAGTAGGAAATGGTATTCAAAAAGCAATCAAAGAAGGATTTGTTACAAGAGAAGAAATCTTCATTACTACGAAGGTATCTCCTTCTAATTATTACAATACTGCTTCTTCTATAGAGGAATCTTTAAGAAAACTCCAAGTAGATTATATTGATTTAATTTTTATTCATCAACGTGGTTCTAATGATGAAGAAGTGTATAAGGCAATGGAACAAGCTGTAAATGAGGGAAAAGTAAAATCCATTGGAATTTCTAATTATTATACGAAAGAAGCTATTGATGAAGTTTTAAGTTATGCGACTATAACACCTGCTGTTATTCAAAATGAAAATCATTTGTATTATCAAAATATGGAATTACAAGAATATGTTAGACAATATGGAATTGTCATAGAATCATGGTATCCATTTGGAGGTAGAGGGCATACCAAAGACCATTTTAATAATGATGTAATATTAGAACTTTCTAAAAAATATCAGAAAACTTCTGCCCAAATTATTTTAAGATGGCAATTGCAAGCAGGCTATATCGTTATTCCTGGTTCTAGTAATCCTAGTCATATTAAAGAAAATTATGAAGTATTTGACTTTGAATTATCACTCTCTGATATGGAAAAGATAACAAGCCTAAATAAAATGCAAAGATATGAAAATTGGTAAGAAAAAAAGTAAGTTTAGTGATTAGGCTTACTTTTTTCATGATATAATATTTCATATAAGAATGTGATAAATTTTCACTGAAAGGAAAAATTATGAAAAAGAAAATCATTGTAATTATAATAGCCATATTCATTATTTTATTAGCGCCTATTCCAAATCATTTAAAAGATGGTGGTACAGTAGAATGGATTTCATTAACTTATAAAGTATCTAAAGTACATAGACTTGGGGAAAGTGGTTATCAAAATGGTTGGATAATAGAAATATTAGGAATTAAAATCTATGATAATGTAAGAAGCGATAATTTATCTTTAGATAAAAATAATAAAGGTGAAGATAAAAAAGAAAATAAATTAACTTGGGATGAAATTACAGATGATGGAGTTAATGAAGCACTATTATTAGAAAACGTTGATCAAGAAATATTGACAGAAATTGCAACAGAACTTCAAACATTAATAGAAGAAGAGGAAGAAGAAGAAAGAAGAAATCCTGAAATTGTAATTACAGAGGGGTGGACTAGGGTATTTCAAACAGAAAGGTATCAAAAAGTTGTAAATATAGGAACTCCTGCTATAAAACCACTATATCTTATTTTATATAAAAGCCCTAATGCAGGTATGTATGAATATATTTGTGCAAAGGCATTGTATGATATAAGTGGATATGATTTTGAATGGGCAACCTCTATAGAGTTTTTGAAAAAATTTAATGAAAAAATTTTGGCAGAAAAAAGCTTATAAATAGTAATTGGGAGTTAGAGTAGTTATTGTTATTAAGAAAATAAATCATTGTGTATTTAAAAAGGGAGACTAAAAATATGAAAATAATAGAAGTAGAAAATAGAGACGAAATTCTAATGAATCAGTTATTAGAGGTATGGGAAAGCGCAGTAAGAGAAACCCATTTATTCTTATCAGAAGAAGAAATTGAAAATATTAAAAAATATGTGCCACAAGCTCTTATAGAAGTTTCTCATCTAATGATTGCTAAAGATGATAACAATCATCCTATTGCTTTTATGGGAATAGAAAATCAAAAATTAGAAATGCTATTTATTAAAAATAGTGAAAGAGGAAAAGGGCTAGGTAGAGAGTTATTGAATTATGGTATAAAATATTATCACGTTAATGAATTAGCTGTAAATGAACAAAATCCTCTTGCTTTAGGTTTTTATGAACATATTGGATTTAAAGTGTATAAACGAAGTGAATTAGATGATCAAGGCAATCCTTATCCAATTTTATATATGAAATTAGAAGATGATATGAAAAATTAGGAGGAATTTTATATGGCTATGTGGAATCCTTGGAGAGGGTGTAAAAAATGTAGTGATGGGTGTTTGCATTGTTATATTCATAAAGGAGATTCAAAAAGGAATATAAATACTAATGAAATTGTTAAAACAAAAGATTTTGAAAAGCCAATAGAAAAATTAAAAAATGGCGAGTTTAAAATGAAGTCTGGAATAGTCTATCTATGTTTCTCTACTGACTTTTTAATTGAGGAAGCAGATGAGTGGAGAGAGGAATGCTGGGAAATGATAAAGATACGACAGGATTGTATTTTTTTATTTCTAACAAAAAGGATTGATAGATTTATGAAATGTGTTCCAAAAGATTGGAATGATGGATATGATAATGTAGTTGTATGTTGCACTATTGAAAATCAAAGAAATGCTGATTATAAATTATCTATATTTAAGGATTTGCCAATCAAGCATAAATGTATTACTGCACAACCTTTATTAGAAGCCATTGACATAGAAAAATATTTAGATGATATTGAACTTGTCGTAGTAGGTGGAGAATCTGATTATCAGGCTAGACCTCTTCATTATGAATGGGTACTAAATATTAGAGAACAATGTATTAGAAAAAATGTTAGTTTTGAATTTAGACAATGTGGTACTTATTTTATAAAAGATGGAAAACAATATAAGATAGAAACAAAAAATTTAATGAAGCAAGCCAAATTAGCGAATATTGATTATAAAAGTAATCATTAAATCTTATTTCTAGCAAAAATGTTAATAAAGTTAGCATAACTGTAAAGATTAATCGCTCGAAAAATAAACATAAAAATTGTATACTTAATTTGGAGGTGTAAAAATGAATTTAGGAAATAATTTATTTCAAGCAAGGAAAAAAGCTGGCTTATCGCAGGAAGAAGTTGCTTCCAAATTAGGAGTAAGCAGACAGACTATTTCAAAATGGGAAACGGATGAAACACTACCTGATATTTATCAGTCTAAAAAACTTTCTAAATTATACCATTTGTCATTAGATGAATTAATAGAATTTGATATTGATGTGAAAGAAATAGAGGAAGCGATAGAAAATACTGATGAAAAAGTAGAAGCAAAGATTGATTGGACAAATGCTTGGAGTAAGAAATATCCAGTACTTGCTAGCTATCAAAAACAAGTTGATATTAAAAAGTATTCTATTCAAATTAGAGAATTATTAGAAGAATTAAAAATAGTTTATAAATATAATGATTTAGATAGTATGTTAGTTTTAAAAGATATACTTTACCATGAATGGAAAGATAAAAATTAATGGATTGGAGGAAAAATGATTCAAATACAATTTATTAAAAATGAAAATAGAGCAGTAGCGTATGATAATAATAAAGAAATTGGCGAATGCGAATTTATAGAAACAGAGAATGTATGGAATATTATTCATACTGGGGTTGATAGTAAATATCAAGGAAAGGGAATTGCTAAAGACTTGGTAAATTGCGTTATTGAAAATGCAAAAAAGTGGAATAAGAATCTTATTTCAGAATGTTCCTATGCAAAAAAAGTATTAGAAACTAGTAATATTGATAGAAGAAGGGGATAAGTATGGAACAATCTCATGACAAAAGAGATGAATTTATAAAAATAGAAGTGGAAAAATTAATAGATTGGAATGAACCTAATGGGGAAGGTTGTATCGTTTCTGATAAAATAACCAAAGATGGTTTTAAAGTTGGATATATGTATAGGGAAGAACCAACAGATGCTAATCCAGATAGCGGTTGGAGATTTATGGCTGGAGATGAAGATGAGGAGTATATGAATAATCCTAATAATCATCATATATTTGCTATTAATACCATTTGTAATTACGATAAAGATATTATACCTTATTTAAAGTCAGAAATAGGAAGTGCTTATATAAGAATTGATGATAACAAATTTGAACTTGATGATGGTTCAAAACCTATATTTGTGGATAGACAAAATAGATGAAGTCTAATTTACCCGACAATTCTTAAATGTTAATATGCATTGCTTGTAGCAACGCACTATTCTTTATATAATAGTTTGTAAAGAAAGGAGTTGTTTTAAAATGTTAAAAGAAAACATTAAACAAGTGAGAAAATCAAGGGGGCTTTCACAGGAAGAACTTGCTATTAAACTAAATGTAGTAAGACAAACTGTTTCTAAATGGGAGCAAGGATTATCTGTTCCTGATTCTGAACTGTTAGTTAAAATCTCTGAAATTCTTGAAACGCCGGTAAGTACCTTGCTTGGCGAAAATATAGAAGAGACTAAAGTAGATGATTTGAAAGTAATTTCTGAAAAATTAGAGATTATAAACTTACAATTATTGCAAAGAAAGAATACAAGAAGAAAATGGATTCATTGGATACTAATCTCATTATGTATCATTATTCTACTAATTTTTGCTGTATTATTCTTATTAAATAGCCCTTATTTTAATTGGGATTATAATAATCCTGAAAATGCCGTTTTAGGAGTTATCTTTCATTCGTTTGAATGGCTATTTATTAGAGTAGCACCAATTGTTTTTATTGTATCCATTATTGGAATTGTCTTAACACGTAAGAAAGATTAAATCCAAATAATTTTAGATTTACGATTTATTCTTTTTTGGTACAATTTAATAGAAAGAAGGAATAGTTATGAAATTAAAAAAAGTATTATCAAGTTTTATGATATTTGTATGTTCTTTATTTCTTGTTACAGGATGTACTGAAGAAAAAGTAGAAGAAAAGAAAGAAGAAGTAAAAGCAAAGTGCTCTATAGCAGAATGTATGAAAAAAATAGAGGCTACCAATACTGTAGAAGAAATTAATGATATTATAGGTTTTGAATCTACTACAGATGCTATGATTGGTAGTGATTCTATTTGGAAGTTTGATTCTAAAAATTGGATAAGTTTTAAAACTTCTGGGAACGACAATATCACAATTCAAGCAACGATTGATAAAGAAACCTTAAAAGATGACAAGATTAAATTACCTTCATCAAGTGAGTTACAGAAAGATTTAAATGATGGTTCATTCACTTATGAAGAATTGGTTCAAAAAGTTGGAGGAGAAGGAACACTCACAAGTATTTCAAAAGGTTCATTTAGTTATACTTGGGTAGATAAATCAGGTCAAAAATTGGGAGCAACTTTTAACAGAGAAAGTGGTAAATGTACAGTTGCTAGTTATAGATAACAGAAATTATAAATAAATATGTTAGGCAGAGAATTATCTGCCTTTTTTGTGTTATAATGTTTATAGAGATAGAGCGAAAAATAGTAAGTTGTCGAGGAGATAATTATGAAAGAAATAATAGATTTCATTGTTTTAATCATTATATATATATTTATATTTTATAAGAAATGGAAATCACGGGGAAAAGATGTATTGTTTGTAAATACTACAATGTATATATATTTATCATTTGTATTATATTTTACTTTAATGCCTATAATAACATCTTTGCCATTTATATTTAATCACCCATATACTCCAATGAATTTAGTACCCTTTATTGATGTTACTTTTGGCAGAGGAGATTTTACTAGGCAGTTAGGATTAAATATTATAATGACAATTCCTTTTGGCTTTTTATTACCTTTAATGAAAAAAGAAAATACTAAATTATTAAGAGTTGTTTTCTATACTTTTTTATTGAGTTTAGGTATAGAAATATTACAACCATTGATAAATGGAATTAGATCTTCAGATATTACTGATATAATAACTAATGTTACAGGCGGAATTATTGGATATATAATGTATTTAATATTCAAACCATTAACAACTAAAATATTAAATTATATAGGTCATAGATAATTACAAATTGTAAATTTGTAGTTTTTAAAATAATAGTTAAGTTGTAGGTGAGAATATAGTTTAATGAGGTAAATTACAATTTGAAAGGAGCGTTCATATGAATAAGAAGAATAAAAAAAAATATCAATTGGTTTTTTGATAGCTTCTATATGTTACTGTATTAGTTCTATTATTTCACTAAAGACAATACCAATATGGCAGTTACAAATCTGTGTTTAGGTGTTTACTTCTTTTGTTTATCACAAACAGATGAGAGGGAATAAGCAATATATTATGGTTTCATTGTTTTTTCTATCATTTTATTTTTAATATCTATTACTGTATTTTCTAATACAAAGATAGTAGCGCCTATTCTTATTACTTTGAGTATTTATTTACTAATAGGAGCAATTATAAAACTATGTAAGATGAATGATAAATTAAAAGATACCGTTTTATGTGTGTTAGATTTTTTGTTTTGGCTACCATAGTAAACCATAGGTGTGTTTTAATTATTAGAGAAAGTGATAATATTATTCTTGAGGAGAGGATTATATGAATCAAGAGAAGATTGGCAAGTTTATTGCTGAAAATAGAAAAGGGAATCATTTGACACAAGAAGCTCTTGCTTTTAAATTAGGTGTCAGTAAGAATGCTGTTAGTAAATGGGAAAGAGGATTAAACTTACCAGATGCTTCTATTATGTCAGAACTTTGTAAAATATTAGGAATTACTTTAAATGAACTATTTAATGGAGAAAAAATACCAGATAGTAAATATAAAGAAGTTGCTGATAGTAATTTATTAAGTGCTTTAGAAAATAGTGCTTTTACGATAAAAGATAAGATAGATTATTTTAAAAAGAAGTGGCAAAAAGAACATTTCTTAGAATTAATGTTAGTAATGATAATTATTGTATTTTTTATTATATACGGTTTTATTAAAGATAATGGATTACAGTATTTATTTATGATTTTAGGATTTATCAGTAGTATTATAGAAAATAATAGGATGATGGCTTATGTTGAAAGCAATGCTTATGGAAGAAATTTAAATATTTCTGCTGATGACTTTAAGAACTCTATTAAAAGATTAGAAGAGTTTAAAGAAGTAGTCTCTAAATTTAATAGTAAAGAGGAAGCTATCGCTTATTTAGTGAAGGAAACAGGACTTACTAGAAAAGAGTGTATAGAAGCTTATGATTTTGCTTTTAAAACAAATTTTAAGAAAATAAAATAAGGTTAGGTGAGGTTAAGCTTATAAATACTATTTTTTATATATAGGAAATTTTATTTTCTTATTTTTTATTTTGGTATAATAAAATCTAACTTTTTATTAATTTTTTGATGCTATTTTTGAAAAATTGACATTTGCTTTTCTAACTACTTTTCTTTACAGTAACTTTGTAAGGAGAAATGGTAATATGAATCCAGATAAGATACATTTAGTAAATAAAATTTTCCATAGTGAAACAATTAGAACAGTATGGGATGAGGAACAAGAAAAATATTTTATCAGTGTTGTAGATATTGTAGGAATTATTTCTGAAAGCCAGGATGGTAGAAAATATTGGAATAAATTAAAACAACGTTTAAAAGAAGAAGGAAATGAAACGGTGACAAATTGTCACCAGTTGAAACTTAAAGCGCAAGATGGCAAATATCGTATGACTGATGTAGTTAACATTGAAGGAATGTTTAGAATCATTGAATCCATACCTAGTAAAAATGCAGAACCAATTAAGCAGTGGTTAGCTAGTTTAGGGAGTGAAAGAATTGATGAAACTTTTAATCCTTCGATGGCTATTGAAAGAGCTTTAGAGTTATATCGTTCAAAAGGTTTTGATGAAAAATGGATTGCAAAAAGAATAAAAAGTATTCAAGATAGAAAAGAATTAGCAGATGTATGGCAAGAAAATGGTATTACAGATGAGGTAGAATTTGCTATTCTTACCAATGAGATTTATAAAACTTGGTCGGGGATGACAGCTAAAGAATATAAGAAGCATAAAGGGTTGAAAAAAGAGAATTTAAGAGATAATATGGATAGTATTGAATTAATCCTATCTGATCTTTCTGAGGAAGCAACGAAAAAAATTGCTATTAAAAAGAGACCAAAAGGATTAAAAGAAAATAAAAAGATTGCTCGAAAAGGTGGAAGTATTGCCAAAGCGGCAAGGGATGAACTAGAAAAAGAAATAGGGTAATCTATTGTTACCAATAATAATAAATTGAATTACGAATATGCTGATAAAAATTTGTTAGAAAATATAGTAGACAAATAAGTGCAAGAAAAGTCGGGTAAGAGAAACTCTTTTAAAGTAAAATGAATAGTGACAGGAGGGATTTACGATGAACTGGAGTGAATCAATTAGTAGAGCTATTACTTATATAGAAAATAATTTAACAGAAGAATTAACGGTAGAAGAAATTGCAAGGCATGCCTATTTATCACCCTTTTATTTTCAAAGAGGATTTTCTATTATATGTGGCTATTCTGTCAGTGAATATATCCGAAATAGAAGATTATCTTTAGCAGGGTATGAGTTATTTCATACCAACCATAAGATTATCGATATAGCTCTTAAATATGGTTATGAATCTCCTGATAGTTTTACGAAAGCTTTTACTAGATTTCATGGAGCTACTCCAACAGAAGTTCGTAGTGGTACAAAAATAAAAGAGTTTTTACCACTACAAGTAAATCTACTGTTGAAAGGAGGATATGTAATGGAATATAAATTAGAAGAAAAAGAATCCTTTAAGGTAGTAGGGTTAAAGAAAAACTTGAAATATGATGGTGCTAGTATAGAAATCCCAAAAATATGGACAATATTTTTTGAGAGTAATCGTGGTAGTTCAATAGCACCAAAGTATGCTGTGAATTTTGATGCTGATATGAGTGGAGATACTTTTGACTATATGATATGTGATGATTATCGAGAAGATATAAAAGTTTCTAAAGAATTTGAAGTAGTAGAAATCCCAAAATTTACTTGGGCGATATTTTCTTGTATTGGACCTACTAGTATTAGAATGCCTGAAATCAATGAAAGAATTTTTAAAGAATGGCTACCCAATTCAACCGATTATGAGATAGCAGCAGGATATAATATTGAGATGTATTCTAATCCGAATGATTATCAAAAAGGAACAGATGATGAAAACTATTATTGTGAAATTTGGATTCCTATTAAAAAGAAATAGTATATAGACCAATAAAAAAGTTGGTCTTTTATTTTGCTAAAAGATCAACTAATTTTGAGGTTAATTCTTGAGGTGTTTCTCTATATCCGTTAATAAGCCAGTAGTAATAGATATTGAATATTCCTCCAATAATAAAATAGGACTTATAGTCTTCATAGTTTGTTTTATTACGTTTAAAGAAAGTGCTTTCAAATTCATCTTTTAACAAGTGAATTAAACCAGCTTGGTAAATTAAAGAAGTTTCTTTCTTATAATGATTAAGATGAATGAATAGTTTTGTAAAATATTCTTCTAAAGTATCTTCTTTATAACTAAGATTAGAATCTTGTAAAAATTCTTCTGTAGTAGTATGAATCCATTTCTTTACAATATCTTCTTTAGAGTCAAAGTTGCGGTAAAAGGAAATTCTTCCAACACCAGCTTTATTTGTAATTTCTGTAATGGAAATACTTTCGTATGTTTTTCTTTCCATGAGCTTAAATAAAGCAGATATGATA
This sequence comes from uncultured Bacilli bacterium, assembly GCA_910584165.1. GTDB lineage: Bacteria > Bacillota_I > Bacilli_A > RF39 > UBA660 > UBA5578. Next base: position 194,713 of record CAJTZU010000003.1, read on the forward strand.
TATTCTTCTACATACTTTTCTTTTTGCGTTTTCATAATGTTACAAAATAGCCTCCTTTGTTTCATCTAATGCTAAATTAATTGTATCATACTATATTCTATGATACAATTGTAACATAAGAGGTTGAGGTGTAATGAAAAAGATGTTAAAGCTTATTGGAATTATTATATTAGTACCTATTTTATTAATTGTTGGCTTTTTAATAATATTGTCCTTTGTTCCAGCAGTACCCAAAAATTATACAAAAGAAGTGAAAACTGGTGGAGAAATCGAAGCAAAATACTTGAGTAAGGGAAAATATAAAGTAAAGAGCACAAAGAGTAAAGCAACAGAGTTAACAAAATATAATTACGTTTATTATCCTGAAGAATTAGAGAATTGCAATAAAAAGTATCCAGTAGTAGTGGTATTAAATGGAACAAGAATTCTTCCTAAAAAATATAGAGCTTTATTTGAACATTTGGCATCTTGGGGTTTCATTTTTGTAGGAAATGATGATGGAAGTACAGGATTTGGAAAGTCAGCGGATGAAACAATAAAATATATTAAGAAAGCGAACGAAGATACGGATAGTGTATTTTATGAAAAGATAGATATTGAAAATATTGGTATTACTGGTCATTCTCAAGGCGGAGCTGGAGTTTTTACAGCAATTTCTATAATGGAAGAGAAAGAAGCTTATAAAGCTGCTGTATCTTTATCTCCAACACATGAGGAAACAGCACTTGCTTTTGGTTGGAATTATGACTTAGAAAAAGTCGATATTCCAGTACTTATGATAGCAGGTACAAAAGGAGATTTTGAAATTAAATCTGTTATTCCTATTGAGAAGATGAATGCGATGTATGATAAAATACCTTCTTCTAAAGTAATGTTAAGAAGGAGAGACGCAGAACATGGACAGATGGTATATATAGCAGATGGTTATGTAACAGCATGGTTATGTAACAGCATGGTTTATGTGGCATTTACAAAATGATGAGGAAGCAAGTAAGGCTTTTTTAGGTAGTGATGCAGAAATTTTAAATAATGAATTTTATCAGGATCAAAGAATAGATTTTTAAAGAAGAATTAGTTCAACTAGGTTTGAACTTTTTTTATGTAGAAGGAAAATGATAAGAGTGTAAAATAAAGTAGAATAAAAAGTGCTAAAAATAGAGAATTTGAGGTTTCCTTTTTGACAGATGCTGCATAGATTAGAAAGAAATATGTTGAATAGAAAATAGAGATATGATAAAATGTTTATGTAAAGATATAGTGCTTTTTTTATGGATTTTACCAACATTTGGCATATATTTTCTGTTTTGACAAAATGGCGAAAATGAGGTATTATTTTATATTGAGAAAAGCACCAAGTAGTAGAAAAAACAATAGTAAAAATTATGTTTTGAAGAGTGTGAGGGAGAGTTGTATATGAAAAAAAGAAGAAGACTAAAAAAATCTTTTGCGATAATTTTTTGCGCTTTAATTTTAGGAAGCACAATTTTCGCAAGCGCAACATTTTGTTTTGATGCGGTAAACGCAAATGAGGAAATAAGAATAGAAAAATATGATGTACTATCTTATAATAGTAAGGCATCTGATGATGTTGTATATCTATCTGATATTCCTTATATGAAAGCACAGATAGGATGGAAAACGATTGGACTAGATAAAACAAATGATAATGCTAATCTAGTGATGAGAATTGATAATTCTTCTGTCGTTGTAAAAAAAGAATTTGGGCACATGCTACTTCTACAGTGGAGTATGACATCAGTGCTTATAAAGATTATGCCTATTTTACTACGTACTATGGTTTAAATACTTCTGCTGGAAGTAATGGCAATGGTGTAAAGTTCTATATTTATACTTCTAAAGATGGAAAAGAATGGACTTTACGTACAGAAGAAAATCCAGCTGCTTTAAAAGGGACTAATAATGCCGTTCGTGTAAAAATTGATATTAGAGACGCTAATTATATTAGACTTTATGTACATGATAATGGCTCTAATGCAAGTGATCATGCTGTTTGGGGAGATGCAAAATTAGTAAAAGAAGGTTATTCTGATAATGTTATGAAGCCTGTAGAAGAATTTGATGAAATTATTAAGGCTAATTATCAATCAGGACCTATTCCTGAAGAATTAAGATTAGTTTTACTTCAAAGAAATTTTATTAAAAATGTAGGTCAATATCAATTACGTTCTTTCTTAGAGGCAGATTCTAAAAATTACGAAACGTTAAATTGGTTTATAAATAATGAAGAGGCCCTTCGTCTTTGGACAATAGGTGGAAAACCCAGCGGTACTTATCAAAAATCATTACAAGTACTTAGTGATTTATATCATGCACATAAAGCAGATTTATCCAATGAAAACGTAACCGTTTCAGGAACAGGAATAAAGTATAAAGATCTATATTTAAAAATGATGCTATCTTTATCACTTACCCATGCTGGTTCTGTTGGATTATGGACAGATATAAGACAACAATCTAATGCATTGAATCGTTATGAAATATATAAAGAGATGCATTTGAATGGATTGCTCGCTTCAAATGCTATGTTTGAAAGCTATACAATAGATGAAATGCGTGGAGTTATGGCTAATAACATAGATGATGAAGAAATATTATGGTTACATGATTATTCAAAAAAATATTCATCCCAAGGACAAGTAGGAGATCGATTCAATCCTTATAAGTATATTAAGTACACATTAGGCTATGGTTATTATAGACCAAAATACTATAGTCAAGAAAATTATGCTATGTGGGATAAAAAATACAATTTGTCAAAGTATAATGTTCCTTATCAATCTGGAAAACCAAAATTATGGATTGTATTTGAAGAAGGTGCTGTTTGTGGAGGTTTATCAAAAACGGCAGCCAATCTACAAGGTGTTTGGGGATATCCAGCACGTGTTGTAGGTCAACCAGGTCATGCTGCTTATGTTTATCTTTATAATGCAGGTGGCGGAAAATACGCTTGGCAGTTATCCAATAGTGTGTCTACAACAGGATGGACTAACACTACTGGTGGAGGCTATAATGGTTGGGGAAGTAGATATAGTTTTAATAATAATACTATCTCAACAGGTTCTTATTTATTACTTTCACAAGATGCCCAAAATGAATATGAAAAATATGAACAATCACAATTAATTATGCTACTAGAAGATGTTTATAAAAATGATAGAAAAAAATTAGAGAAAATCTATCGTGATGCATTAAAAGAAGAAATTATTAATTTAGATGCATGGATTGGATTAGTAAATTTATATATTACAGATACTGAAAAAACAGAAGCAGAATTGGTAGGATTAGCAGAAGAAATAGCAAGTGTTTATACTTATTATCCACTTCCAATGTATGATTTAACAAGAAGAATTGGTACTAAAGTTGCGTCGGCAGAATATCGTAGCAAATTGATGATGATTCAGGATGAGACATTAAGAAAAGCTACAAAAGCAACTGATAAAGATACATTATATTACAAAGAAGTTCCAGTAATTGCTAATGCTCTTTTAGGAGTAGTAGACAATAGAATCGCCACTTTCTCATTTGATGGAGCAAATGCTGGTAAAATAGTATTATCTAAACAATTACAAAGTGCTCAAGTAGCATGGACTTATAGTTTAGATGGTGGAAAAACATGGAAAGATTGTTTTGAGCATTCTGCACAATTAACTCAAGAAGAAATTAACAGTATCAATACTACTAATGATATTAAGATTCATATTACAGGATTACCAATGACAGATGCCAATATCTATACGATTGATATAACGAAAGCATCTAAACCATCTGGTGTAACAATTAACGATTTTGAAGATCGTATGTATGGTACAAATTCCTCAATGGAATGGACATTAGATCCTAATGGTGAATGGACTTCTTTTGCAAATTCTAATCCATTATTTAGTGGTAATAAAAAAGTATATGTAAGAACGATTGCTAATGGCACAAATATTGCAAGTGATTCAGTATACTTTACATTTACTGATAATGTTGGACAAGAAGAAAAAAGATATATTCCAAGTAGATTCTTGAGTGTACCGATGGTTTCATCTACTCAACAAGGAAATATGAATAATATTGTAGATGGTAACCCTAAAACATATTGGAGATCAAAACGTAATAGTGGATTTAATCCAAAGTATATTAAAGCATGGGTAGTTATAGAACTTAATGAGCCAAGATTTGTAACTGCGCTTGATTACATTCATGATAGTAGTTCCATAGATAATACATTTTCTAATCAGTCAATTCGTTATGGCTATGCTAAAAATGTTACAATAGAAGTTAGTATGGACGGAACAAATTGGACAAAAGTGGCTTCTAAAACACTTGCAAATAATAATGATAGTGCACAACAAATAGTATTTGATGAAGCTTTCCAAGCTAAATATGTTAGATTTACAGCAGATACTGTATATGATACGATTTTAAGCACTAGTTTAACAATAGGTGAAATTTATTTATATGAAGATACAACACAAGATCCTACTCCAAGAGCAGAAGTAAATTATAATATTACAAATAAAACTAATAAAAACGTAGTAGCAGAATTAGTAAACCCAACAAGATCTATTACAGTTACAAATAATGATGGAAAAATGACTCACACTTTTGATAAAAATGGAGATTTTACATTTGAGTTTGTTGATAAAGCAGGAAATAAAGGAACAGCAACTGCCCATGTTGATTGGATTGATAAAAAAGCACCTACTGCTCAGGTTCAATTCAGTACTACTGAATTAACAAATGAAAATGTAGTTGCCACACTTTCATTTGATAAGAATAATATAACAATCTTATCAACTGATGTTGATTTAGCAACTAATCCAGTAGATGGTAGTAAAACACTTACTTTCTTGGAAAATGGTACATTTGAATTAAAATTTGCTGACGAGTTAGGAAATGTTGGTACTAAAACAATCACTGTAGATTGGATTGATACAGAGGCTCCAACAGCAGAATTTGAATTTAATACTGTTCATTTAACAGAAGGGGAAGTAATAGCAACATTAAAACCAAGTGAGGAAGTAACTATTACAAATAATAATGGTAGTGATACTTATACGTTTACAAAAAATGGAGAGTTTACGTTTGAATTTGTGGATAGGGCAGGTAATGCAGGGGAAGCAACTGTAACAGTAGATTGGATATCAAAACCACCAAAGTATGAGATTAAATATTCTACTGAATCATTAACTAATCAAAATGTTAAGGTTACATTAGAATTAGAAAATGGATATAGAATATTTAATAATAATGCAAGTAATGAATATGTTTTTGAAAATAATGGTACATTTGATTTTCAATACAAAGATGAAAATGGATATGATGGATTGATTCCAGTAACAGTAGATTGGATTGATAAAGAGGACCCAACAGCAGAATTTGAATTTAGTACTAGAAAATGGACTAATCAAAATGTTGTAGTTACTTTAAAACCAAGTGAAGAGGTCACTGTTAAAAATAATGGTGGTAAAAAGTCTTATACATTTACAAAGAATGGTTCGTTTACATTTGAATTTGTAGATAGGGCAGGTAATTCAGGAGAAGCAACTGTAAGAGTAGATTGGATTGATAAAACTAAACCAACAGCGACTATTGAATATAGTACAACAGATAAAACAGAAGGACCTGTAGTAGCAACTTTAAAACCAAGTGAAGAAGTTACTGTTAAGAATAATAGTGGTAAATTATCTTATACATTCCGTGAGAATGCTGAATTCACATTTGAGTTTGTGGATAGAGCAGGAAATGTTGGATATGCAACAGCCAAAGTTACTTGGATAGAGAAAAAACAAGCTGAAAATCCTGATGTAAAGCCAGATGACA
>CAJTZU010000004.1 GCA_910584165.1 uncultured Bacilli bacterium
CCATTTTCATCGAATTGTAATTTTGTCTCTGTCTTTTTATCTTCTTGTTTTTCAATAGTACTTTCTCCATCTGAGATAACCACTCCGTTTTCATCAAATTGCAAATTTGTTAATGGTTGAACTTCTTCTAAAGTGCTCTCTCCATCTGAAACAACTACTCCATTTTCATCAAACTTTAATTCTTCTATTTCTGATGTAGGAGTAATAGCTTTTTCTTCTAATTCATCCTCATCACTTACTGATGAATTCATATTAGAACTCACTAATGTCCCCGTATAAATGCGACTTTCCTCGTTTTTATATCCTAAAGAATATAATTCTTTTACTTGCTCATGATTAAAATAAGATAATTTATTATCTGTTTCAAATCCTTTTGGATATTCTACCGCTACATAATCATACCCACTTTTTAAATATCCAATAATCATTTGTTTTTTATTAACGCCTTCCACTAAGCACACACTACCAACTGGTAAAAACTTTAAATTCATATATATAACCTTCCCATTCTTATTCCTTTTTATTTAACTCTTCTTTTGTATATTCTTCTGCACTAATAACGACTCCATTTTCATCAAATTGAATATTTTTAAAAATAGACCAATTATTAGAATCTTCATTAACTTGTGGAGATTGAACATTTTGTACAGGAACAAATGGATTATTAACATTATTTACTGGTTCCACTTTTGTTGGTGTTAGCTCAACTCCCACTGTACTCTTATAGGTTGTAGGCTCAATAGGATCGTAAACTACAACCCCATTTTCATCAAATCTAATATTAGCAGCAAATGCTTTTTCCTCTAGTTTTTTAGAATTATCTGATTGATTTTGTTTTGTTATATTATGATTAAAGGTTTCATAAAATTCATCTTTATATCCCATATAAACAATATTCTCAATATCTGAATGGTTGAAAGACAACATTTTATTACTTAATAATAGACCTTCTGGATAGTCACATCCTCTATAGTCATACATTTTAACAGTTCCATTATATTCAACTGAAAAAACACCTACTATCATTACTTTTTTCTGATGATTTTTTATGGTGCAAACAGTACCTATTGGTAAATATTTATCTATATTCATATCAATCACTATCCTATACTATATAAAATTATACCCAACTTTCCTTAAAATTGCAACACTAATAAAAAAAGATAAAACATTTCGTTTTATCTTATTACTCCTGTTCTAACTTGTAATTGCGTTTTTGGTAAGAGAGTAGCTACACTATTCATATTTTGAAGAGAATTATCAAATTTTTTACAACTATCTATTCCCCATGTTTTTAAATTAAGTATTTCTTTTCTAATAGCTTTTACATCATTTAAACAACTTGTTAAATTAGAACTTTCTCTAAAATCACTTGGAATATTGATAGAATAAATTTGTCTATTCGCATCATTTAAATATTCTAATCCTGTATCTAAACTACGAATAACTGTATTTTCTAAAGGAACTTCTTTAAATAATAATTTACTCATGTTAATCTCTCCTTACACTATCAATTGTTTTATCAAAGTAATCAGCACAATCTACCAAATATTTTCCATACTTATATAAAGAAGTAGCATAATTATAATACTGCACTTTATCTTTATTTGCTAAACTTGCAAATAAAGTTGCTGAATCACCTACCCACTCTTTAGTGTTTAGTGGAACATTTTCAATTCTAGTAAACATTGCATCTAAGATTGCTTTAAATTCTTCTACTAAGTTTATTATTTCATTTCCGCTTTCTCGCATTTTTTTAGTATCTACATATATTTCGGACATATTCACACTCCTAAAAAAGAAAGATTAGTTATCACTAATCTTTTTTATTTGTCATCATCATGTTTGCTTCTTCCTCTGCTTCAAGTTCTTCTATTTCTTTTTTTATATCAGAGATTTTTCGTTCAATAGATGGAACGGCAGTCTTGATTATGTAATCTTTATGATTAGCTAACCTATCCCTACAAGACGATATCTCATTACCATCTGCAGTAACCTCATCAATTTCATAACAGGAACTAATTTTACTAACAGCAGGATCTAATGCTTCAGCTGCTTGACTAATTGTCATAGAAAAGCGCTGTATATCAGAAAGCAAATCCTGATAACGTCTTAAATCTCTATACAAAGAACTTAAACTAGACATAGACTACCTTTTATTGCATAGTTTCTTTATAATAAGTAGCAGCACCTGCTAATGACTCATTGCTTGCATTAATACTGTCTGAAGCAAAGTTTTGAGTACTTCTTTCCCAAGCTTCTCTAACTTCTTGTAGTTTATCACTAAATGCAAGTAAATCACTAATTAATGCTTTACAATAATCTTTTACAGAATTAACGTAGTTCTCTACTGCTTGTTTAACTTCTTCACTTCTGAAAGCATTACTTGAATTTGTTTGAGCCTCAATACCATCTAAATGTGTTTGAATAGCATTTACAGAATTTCTAATTTGTTCTCTCATTTCTGGAACTCTATTAGCATCGATACCAACGATACTAAATCCTCCGCCACCTCCGAAAAAGTTAGCAAAGAATGAGTTTCCTCCGCCACCTACACTTGATGCAGAACGTGTAGCTTCACGTGCAGATGTTGTTGCTACTGTTGCAGCACTTGTATCAATTGCTGTTGCTTGTGTTGTTGCTTCCCAATTTGCCATATTAATCCTCCTATCTATCCTCTAAAAGACTCTTATCTTGTTCGAAATAGAAATTTTCTAATTCGCTTAGTCTTGCGTCTAAATCTTTATATTCTTTTTCTAGGTCTTCCCCAATTCTAGTGCACTCATCTGTTAATTGTTTTTCAAATCTATCACGTGCAACTCCTTGCCATCCAGTATTAATAACATTTAAAATATTATTTTTTTCTTCTTCAAGTTTAGTCTGTGTTGATAAAAGCAAATCTGCTCTTAGTGCTTCTTTATACTCAGACATACCACTTGATGATATACCAATTGATAAAGAGTCAATACCTAAATTATCCATCTTTCTTATCCTCCTTACAATCTACTAATAACGTCATTTTCTCCTGTTTTCAAAATCTCAGAACCAACTAAAGAACGATTCTGATAATCTTTTTTAACATTCATTAAATCTTCGTTATAGCTCAAGATATTCTTATTAATAATAGGATTACCTACTTTCAACATACTAAATTGGTCTCGAAATTTATCTCCACTTTCACAAATAAAATAAGTTGATGTGCTATCTACTAAATCAGCAATTTGATTAAGTACTTTATTACTTCTATCAGCATAATCTAATATATCAGACATTAACTTATCCATTCCTTCCATGGATATTCCATTCCAAATTTCTGAATCTTGCATGTAATCACCTACTATAATACCCTACCTTATGATAACAGAATAACACATTTTTCTGCTGTTTTCAAGTTATTTCTTATCATTTTATTTTAGAAGTGCTTATTTCTCCTACTGTATTTTTACGACTATTGTTTCTAGTTTGCAAAATAGATGATAAAAATTCATTTTGAGTTTGTCCTATGCTCATATGATTTATTTGTGATATATCATCATGATAATAAGTATCGTATAATCCTCTAACATCCTCCAAAGACATGCCTAAGCTTTTTGCTAATAAACCAAAATAATTATTTTGAATATCTGTATAAGTTTTTATAAAAGAATCATTTATTTCAGTATAAGAATCACTAGAAAACCAAGTTAATCTGCTCATTTCTAATTCAAATGTAGAAATAATAGAAAAAATTTCATTTAAAGAATGTTTATCCTTAGCGGTATAAGTTACTAAATTCTCATAAAACTTTTTAGATAAACTTTGACCTATTGAAGATTCCAAACTATCTTGATATTCATAAATATTTAAAGTTGCTCCCGTTTTTTCCTTATAATATTTTGAAAATTCTGCTGGTTGGTTTAAACAGATTTCCATTGCATACATCATATTTAGTACTTCTATTTTGTCATTATTCGTTTGACAATTAAATATTTCAAACAATTTATTCAAATCAGGCTGTAATGAGATTTTAGCTAAAGTTGTATCATCTACATTCTCTTTTAAAATAGTGGCTAAAGTCATCATCTCTAAAGATTGAACATGATTTTCATAAGTTGTTGTTAAAGAACCTTCCCCATATTGATAATTCTTTAAATATTCTGCTGAGGACTCTACATACCATTTTGAAAAAAGAGAGTTAATTCTTAAATCATCCCAAGAATAAGCAATTCCTAAATTTCTAGTATATCCCTCTTGTTCTCTTTCTTTTACACTACTAACTTGTACAAAATGATTACCTTCATGTAAAACAGTCATTCTTAAATAATCTACGTTTGGATATTTCTGTTGACGAACGGCAATATCCTCTAAATTTACAGCAATAATTCCATCATCCGTTGTTGCTCCACTTCCCTGAGATGTCATTCTAAATATTCGTAAATTCGTTAAATTCTCATCTAACTGTCCAATATCTATGTTAGGCGTGTTTTCTAAATTATAGTTTAAAGAATCTATTAAATCACTAAATACTTTATTAAAGGTAGCTGCATCTAATTGACTATATTTACCACTTTGTTTATTTGAAAAATAATTATTATTATTTTCAATTACTTGTTGTTTTAAAGCTATTTCATTAATTTTTCCATTTTGAATAAAATTAGAACTAACAGTTTCATATTCTTTTAGACTTTGATATCTTTGAAAAGCTTCATTAATTCCAAAATATTCAGAGCCTTCATAACCAACAGAAATGCTATGAATATAAGAATTTAAAGATTGACTTTCTTGATTACTAATAGAAACTTGTTGCTCTAATAATTTCATTTCGGCATCTGTCAAATCTGACTTTATTTCAACTGGCTTTGAAGGGGTGGAAGGGGCTATAGTATTAGAAGTTTTTGTATTACTTTCTTCATAAATTTGTGTATAAGAACTATTCGTATTATTAACAGGTTGTTTTGGGGGTTCCTTATGAATTCCACAACCAGATACGAAAAGAACAGTCGCTAAAGAAAGTATCCCTATTTTTTTTATTGATTTTTCTTTTATCACTTTTAATTTCCCCTTTACTTTTATAAAAAATTCTCTATTCAAATATTTCATACCATCACCTACTTTAATAAGTATATCATAATTTCTAATAAAAAAGAGAGTTTTTCAAGCTCTCTTTACATTTTATAATAATACTAAACTAGAACCATTTCTAATATTCGTTTCTCGCAATAAAGCATTAATAGAATATCTTTCTCCAGTCATACGATTATATAATAATGTGGAATCATTTCCTACAAATATACCATTTGTAAGCTCAAATAAAGATTTATTTAATAAAACAATAATATTTCCTATTTTTCTATTGACAGGTAAATATAAATTATAAATTTCATCAATAGAAGGAACATATAGTTCTACTAATACCTTATTTTTCATGTTTTTCCACCTCTTCTTCATCGATAACATGTTTAATAATCGTATGTCTTCCTTTACTTACTGCAAAAGCAATACAAGGAAAATTTACTTTTCTATCTTCCATTGTTATATTTGGAATATTAATTACTAACTGATTAGCAGCATCACTATCAAGCCAAATACCATAGGAATTATCTACCATTGCTTGATACCAAGGTTCCACTTGAACATTTTTGAAAGATACTAATACATCTACAAAAATAAACTTAGCATTATTAACAGTTGCCATATTACTAAACAAATTATGAATTACTTGTTTTCCAGCAGGACTCAATTTATCTTTAATTCCACCTACTCCTAACATGAAATAAACAGTAGTAATATTGCTATCTTTATTTTGTAATACTTCATTATTCATAGTTACAATAGCTTGATCAAAGTTCTCTTTAAAACATTCTACTCCAAAAATATTTTGCTCGTAAGCATCAACAAAATCTACTACTTTTACTGCAGTATTTTCAACTTTTTGAAATAATTTCATTAAAGAATAAACAAAACTCATACGCTCATCACTCATCGCATTCGTAAGCACCATAGTAAAAGGATTCATTTGGAAATCATAGAAGAATGGCTCTTTTGTAAGAGTACTATAACCAATTGGAATATTGGCTAATCCATTTACTTTATCATACAATGTATTTACAAATACTTTATCTGGAATAACAGGTATCTTTCTTGCTCTTGTTGTATAAGCTTCATTAAGTGTCTTAGCAGCTTCTCTTACGGTATTATTAATATTTTTTCTTTCTGTAAAATATGCGGTTTGAAATTCAAATGCAGAATTTTCTGTAAATACAATACCTCTACCAAATATTTTAGCTGGAAATAATCCTTTTGGTGCCCCTAAAGAAGAACGGTAATCTCCTTCATTTTGAAGTTGTAAGCATAGCTTATTATTAAAGCTTTGAAGCATTTTTGATTTTACAGTTGATGGAGATAATTCAGATATAATGAATACAACACCATAACGTGCTCCATCACGAAACATTGGAATTAAATTATCAGCTATTTTTCCATAATTTTCTAAGAAAATTTCATAGTTATTAATAACTGTTACAATAAGCGGTAATTTCTGCCCACTATTTTCTATATATTCTGTATAATTACCTGCATAATCAGCCATTAAATCTTTACGTCTTTCAATTTCTTCATCTAACATTTGGAAAATACTAATAGATAAATCAAAATCTTCTGCAGTAGCAATTTCCCCAACATGAGGAATATTACGAAATACTTTCAAAGCCTCTGTTCCACAATCAATAATATAAAAATTCAATTCTTCTGGAGTATGATTCATGATAGAAGACCAGATAAGAGTTGTAATCAAATTTTCTTTACCACTACCACTTTGACCAATAATAATAGTATTTCCATTATTCGTTAAATCTAAGGTTAATAATTTTTGTTCCTGAGAAGCGGGCTTATCATACTCTCCAATAATTGGTTTAATCTTATAAGGTTCTGTCTCATAACCATATTTTTCTTTTAAATCATTGATATAAATTTCACCTGGAATAGCATCTAGCCATAATCGATTCGTTACAATATTTTCACGTTCACCAACTGTATAAATATATTTAACAATATTTGTTAATTGATCTCCATAATCTTTATCAGCGCTATCTGTTTTCGTAATATCTTTAATACTTTTGATAACATCTCCAGTATTATTAACAAAATCTAAAGAATCATCAACTTTCTTTATAATCCTATCAGAAGGTATGTACTTTGCACCTGACCATCCAGATTGTCCTTTATCAAAGAAATCATCATAACCTACTTGTAAATAAAATCTACCTGTTTCTTTAATGCTAGCAGCCTCTGGACGCTTTAACATTTCCATAGAGTCTGACCTATCTTGTACTTTTAAACATACTTTAAACTTAGAGTTACTCCAAATCTGGTCATTAACAACTCCACTCGGTTTTTGCGTCGCTAAAATTAAATGAACACCTAAAGAACGTCCAATACGAGCCGTACTAATTAATTGCTGCATGAATTCTGGTTGTTGACTTTTTAATTCCGCAAACTCATCACTAATAATAAACAAGTGAGCCATTGGTTCTTTTACCATACCTTCACGATAAAATCTTTGATATTTATAAATATCTACTGTACTTTCTCCTAAAGCATCTTTTGTTTCATTAAAAATACGTTGACGTCTTTTTAACTCTGACTCAATAGATACTAAAGTACGATTCATTTCACTAGTATCTAAGTTTGTAATAGTACCTGCCAAATGAGGAATTCTAACTCCCGTTTCTTTATTTTCAAAAGCTCCAGCAAGTCCCCCACCTTTATAATCTATTAATACAAATTGTACTTCATAAGGATGGTAATTAACACACATAGATAAGATATACGTAATGATAAATTCAGATTTACCACTACCAGTAGAACCAGCAATTAAACCATGTGGTCCATGAAACTTTTCATGTAAATCTAGTTTAAATTGTTCACCACTTGCATAAACACCAATAGGCGCAGCTAAAGTAGAAACAGGACTATTCATTCGCCAACGATTTAAAATATTAAATTGTTCTACTTTAGAAACTCCATACATTTCCATAAAGGATAAAGAGGTTGGAAGAACAGATAATCCTTCTTTTGTCATTGTTGGAACATTTGCTAAAGTATTCGCAATCTCCCTCATATTAAGACCTGTTTCAAATTCATTTGTAAAATGAATTTGTGCACTAGCATTAATATTTTTTCTTAAAATAGCGCCTTCCTTTTCACCTATCTCTACAAAAATACTACAATTAGTAGGTAAATTACGCATAGAACTTTCTACTACTAAATAAGAAAAGCCAAAATTTTCTGGAACTTTCAATAATTCACGAATAAAGGGAACATTTTTTCCTAGTTTATAATTATCATTAATAATAAGGAAATAAGAATCAAAATTTTTATAAATATTTTTAGTATCCGCTTTTTCTTCTCCCTCTTTACTAGAAACCGCTTTCTTTTGTGCTAATAATTCTTTTCTTTTTTTCAATTCTTCATCTAGATAACTAGAAACATTTTTCATTTCTTCTGAATTAGTGGCAAAGAATCTCACACTTTTATCTTCACTCCAACAATGAGGCATTTGTTTCATGTATTCCCAACGACTGGCTCTTGCTTCATCTGTAAAAATAACAATTTTTAAATCTACTGCACTTTGCAAAGCAATTAACTGTAAAATAATACTATCTACATACTGGTCTTTGTAAGAACATTCACAAATAAGGGCAGCTAACTTTTCATCTACAAGAGAAATATCAACAGGAACATTTTCTAATTTTTTATATTTATCTGTAACTTTATAAACCATTTCTAATAGATTATCTTCATCCAATGTAAAGTGCTCTTCTGGTGCCTGTACATGAATAGGAGAATCAATGTTACCAATTCCTAAGCGTACTTTTAAGAAATCATCATCTGTTATCTCCCTACACCAAAAGTTTCTATTCGTCATTGTTAACATCATCGTACAATTTTTAGTTGGAATACTATTATCCCTCATAATTTGAGCAACTTTCTTATTTGCTAAAATAATTTCTTGTTCTTTTTTACCTAAATATTCTGTATATAATCTCTGTCTTTTTTCTTCTTTTTCTTTCTTTTGCTTTTTTCTATATTTAGCAGTCATTTTAGGAATAATCAAACTTCCAATAATCATAGCAAAAAACATAACGATTTGTGGTAAAACAGCCCAAAAACTTCTTGTTCCAGTAGTAAGACCATAAGCAACATTATATCCCATCATTAAAGAAGATGCTCCCATAGTAATAGTAGAACCAATCGTTAATAAAAATGGTAATTCATCATCTTGTGGTCCATTTGGAGGAGCCTCTATCAATATTACTTGTTCTTCTACTGACTCCCTAATTCTAGGAATATGATAAAAATATTCATCTTCACCATATAAATCAATATCCGCATCATTATCATCTACAGGAGCATAATCGGTATTTTTCATTGCTTGCATTTCAGCATATGCTTTTAATCCAGCAACAGTTACTTGTTTATTAGGATTATTAATTTGAATAAAAGTTCTCATCCAAATTAATTTAAATCCATTAATAAAAATAACATCCCCTACTAATAATCTTTGTACAGTAGTTACTAAACGATTATTGACAAAAGATTTAAATACCCCCTCTTGATTAGGATAAATGAACCAATCATCATTTACTTTTTTTAACTCTGTATGCATTTGCCCAACCATATTATTACGATAACAAATATTACAGTTTGAATTACTACCAATAGAAATAGTATTTAACCCACCAAAATCTAATTTATAGATTTCAGTTTCTGTAGAAGGCATTGCATATAAAGTAATAAAATCAATCTCTCCTAAGAATTTTAAAATATAACTGCCATATTCTACCATTGCTACTTCTTCTACTAACATGTTAGCATTCATAATATTTACAGTGCCATTACTTTTTAAGTACCAACTGCCATCACGTGCTTCCATTGTTACAACACATTCTCTTCCGCCCATTGGTTTATAATTGATAACAAAAGAATCTTCTATCTTAGATGGAAGCTCATATTTGCAAATTCTATCTCTTTCTATTAGTAGTACTTTCATACTGTTCAACTCCTACTATTCTTCTATTTTAATCTATTAAAATTATATCGGAAAAACTTTCTTTTTACAAGATAATTAGCAAGAAAAAAGGTAGAAGTTTTCTATCCTACCTTTGATAAGAACCTGCATCTACTATCTCTACCAACTCCCTATGATTAGTAGATACATCATTATAAATCATAGTAACATTGGGTATCCAATCTTTATTAGAAGGATCATCCTCTAATGGGGCATGAATACTACCTATTTCTTCTATCGTAAAAGCCCCTTTTCGATTATACTTTAAAATTTCTAAAGCTAGTTCTATAAATCCTTCTTCTTTTGTACTAAAATTCCACCAAGAACCATTAATTCTTAATCCCGCTGGATTATTAGAATTTAAAAATAAGGGACTATCCCAACCAGTTTCTGCTTGGGTAATAGAATAAACTAAAAAAGGATCAACACCTAATAGTTTACTGTAATATCCAATTTCTTTACCATAATCTGTAGGTGATTGGTATCCTGTTTGGACGTATAAATTATTAGCATTAATACCTAAATTAGCAGGTAATTGTTTTGCACATCTAACAAAATATAAAATCAATTCTTCTTCGCTTTGTGCAATTACTACTTCTCCTTTACAAGTCACATTAGGAATATAACCATTTAAATAATTTTCACTAGTAAAATTATTAGTAAGTTCTACTAATCGGTTATAAATAGTATCAAAATCCACTTGATAAATATCACAATATTTTTTTACTATTTTCTTTTGAATACTATCTTCTTCAGAGACTAATTCTAAAGACATTTTAGATATCTCTGAAACCATATTAGATAATAATTCTGCTTCGTTTTGTCCAGTTATAGGAGTAGAATTTATCATGACGGTGCCATTCTTATACTCCATGCTAGTAAAATTATTAGTTACCATAACAATTTGATTATAAATACTTTGAAAATCAGCACCAAACTGCTCACAGTAAAGTTCAATGAGTTCAGCTCTTATCTCCTCTTTCATATTTTGCTCTTGAAGTATTATTCCATTACTACTTTGTACCAATGGATTAGAAGACTTTTTTGTCTCTACTTGATAATAAGAAACAGATTCTTCTAATAAATCATCAGCATTATAATTTTGAATCAAAGTATTTATTCCACCAATAGTAACAGCAAGTGTAATACCCCCTACTACTACAAATTTAATAATACCTGTCTTAAGAGAATTTCTATTTTTTCTCGCACGATGTCTTCCATCATTATATTTTTGATGGGACGCTAACTTATAATTTTGATTTCTAGAAATTTCTTTTCTAGGGGCAATTTCCCTATTTGGCGCAATAGCTAATTCTCTATACATTTTCCGTAATTCTATAATTTCTTCGTCTGTTAAAGAAAACATATTTCCATTTTCAATATCAAAATAATAACCATTATCTGTTATTTTGGAAGGATTTAATTGTGATAAATTTCTCATGTTTTACCCTCTTTCTATTGTATATTTATTATACCACAAGAAAAGAAGTGAAACAAACACTTCTTTATCTTCTAATAAATTCTTTTTTCAAAATATATTCTCTATTTTTAGCCCCTGTACCAAGTGCACAAATATCTCTATTCGTTTCAGATTCTAACCAATCAAAATAGTTTCTAACATATCGATTAAAATAATAATCTTCAAAATTTCCGCATTTATGTTCATAACTTAAATCCAAATGTTGATAAAAATTTAAATAGAGTGCGTAAGGAGTATTGATGCGACAATTATTTTTTAATTTTTGAATATCCAAATCATAGAGTTTTCTTTCCATTTTCGTTACTGACGTTTGTTCAGATTGGTCAATAATAGTATTAGGCGGATATTCACTACTAATCATAGGAAGCTCTATAATTCTACTTTCATACTCACTAAACCCTCTTGACTTATATACTAATCTTTCTAATTCTAAAGCTTCCAGTAAAGTAATTTCTTCTATTTTTTTTAAACGGTATCCCATTCCAAATAGTTGTTTTAAATAAACTTCTGGACAATGAACCATTAATTTTTTTATTCTTCTAGGCTCTAAATCGTATGGATAACATTCAACATCTCCTTTGAAAGGATAACTACCATACATAGAAGATAAATTTAATTGTGTCCACATTAATCTATCTCCAGTTCCATAGGAACCAGATGAAATAAATCTACCATCTCTTGTAATATCACTTATACGAATAGGAAATGGTCTAATAACCATAAGGGTTTCTAATAATCTTTCTGCAGAAATACCAGAATCTGCTAATAACTGTGCTGTAGAAACATTTCTACTTGTTACATAAGGATAATTACCACTATGATTTAAATCTAAATCACATCCCTGTGCACCTTCCATAACTACATAACCATTTGGATTATCCAAATGACTATAAAGACGATCCATCCATTCTTCATTAGAACAAACAAGAGCATTTTTATAACCTTTAAAAAATTGTAGTTCTGGCTTTCGAATAACTTTTTCTTGTGTTACTGCACCACAACCTTTAAAAGTTGAACCGCTAGTAATCGTTCTTCTTTCATATTCTTTATGTCTTTCTTCTATTAAAGGGACCATTTCATGAACATAAATTTTTCTATCACCTAAAAGAGGCTCTACTTTAGCATATTCTTCCATAAAAACTTCCATATCAATGGCAGACCCTGGGCCTATAAAAAGTTCTGTATTAGGATTGATAGCAGAAACAGGAATATTTCGAAATACAATAGCATTTCCTTTTTCATCTACAAATGTATGACCAGCATTAGGCATGCAATGCGTAATAGCCGCATTTAATGGAATGGTTTTATCTGTAGCTATTTCCCCCACTAATTTTGCTTTTCCACAACTTCCTGCCGCACCATCAATTACAGATATGACATTTTTGACTACCATAAGTATTCCTCCTAAAATTAAAAACTATTATAACAAAAAGATAGAAAAAAAGATAGAAAATAGACGAATTTGCTTTCTACAGAAATTTGTGTATAATATTCACATGCAAATCACTTTTAAAGGGGGACTTATTTTATGAAAAGTGTTAATCAATATTTTTCAGTTGTAACAGATAGAATTGAAGAATTACAAAGAAAATTAGAAATTGCTCAGCATAAAAAAATGAGCACAAAAAATCCAAAATCTTATAAAAGACATCAATTAGAATGTGAAATGTTAGAAAGGAAAATAAATTATTTAAGAAAATTAGAAAATTTACCACTTCTTTTAGCAATTGAAAATTTAAGAGTAGAAGATTTAAGAAAACTACATTTACCACAACAATTACCTGAAGACTGTACAAAAGAGCAACTTATTCAATTATTTCATTTAGAAGGATTAGCAAAATGGACAAAAAGTCCTAAAATTGTAACGCTAGCCTATATGAAAGATGCTTTTATGGATGACTTAGATGCAATGGCAACTTTATTAGATTTAAACCAAAGAAATTTTGAACTTAGAGACCAAAAACAAAAATTATATGGTGTTGGCTTAGACGGCTCTAACTCTTACTTAAAAATTTCTTTTGATGAAAAATCATTAAATCGTGATGAAAATGTATTAGAAAATGCAATTAGAGAAGTTGAAGAAAAATTTTCAATGTCATCTTTACGAGAAGTTTATTGCTATATGCATAATACACAAACAAAACTACCTTATGAATTCATTGAAAAATATCAAGAACAAGTAGTAGCAAACAATCCTGAAATGGCTAAAACAGTAAAAAAACTAAAACGCCAAAAACATTTTAGTTGGTTAAATAAAATTTTACCATTAAAAAGAAGTAAAGCAGAGCATACTTTTATGGCAGAAGTTTTAAATTACTATAATAATAACCAAGCTGCTAAAACACTTGGAATTTCTACTATCAATATTTTTGATAGCAATGAAAAAGAACTTAGAGAATTTGTAAAATATACTAAAAAGCAAATAACTAGAAAAAGAGATGTTATTGCATTTAGAAGAGCACAAATTGAGGAAGCAAGGAAAGAAGTACTTCAAAATATTAAGGATTGTGAAGCAGCACAAAACCAAGAAAGAGATACTTTCGTTAATTTAATTCGTTCGAAAATGACTTTTCATCCAAAAAGATTTGAAGAACAATTATGGAATGAACCAAATTTACGTGATTCTTTCCTATTAGAAGCTTGTTATTTAGAAGATAATAGGATTACAGAAAAATTATTAGAAGCTTTAAAAGTAGTTACAGCACCAATTGATGTAAAACCTCTAAAACCAGCTAAAGAAGAAGTTGCTGTTAAGCAATTAGTTGCATAATAAAAACCCAAATTTTGGGTTTTTTTATTTATGTTTTTAGATTTTATTTTTCCTATTATTAATTTGTACTATAAATTTGATATTCACCATTAGTTACAACCATAATCTTTTTCCATAAAAATATAGCAATTTCTTGATATTGTAAATTATCTATTTGAATAATCTCATTAAATAATTTTTCTTCATCTAATTCTGCAGGAATTCCTTCACTATATACAATTAAATTATAATATTGATAATTTAACTTATAATTTTTTAATTTTGGAATATAGTCATTTATTAATTTATTATTTTTCTTTATTATTGCCTCAATTATATTATCATATAATTCTTTTTCATTTTCATACCAACTGCAGACTGGAATTATCCTCTTATCATAATCTTTCAATTTACAATATTTAAAATTTATAATAGGCTTGTATTTATTTTTAGTAAATAAACACAAACTAATAGGTTTTTCTTCAAAAATTAAGTTTAAAGCGAATAAAAGAAACTCATTTATAGACATTACTATTTTACTACTTTCAGGTAGTATTACCTGTCCTAGAATCTCATCTTTTTCATGAAAATAATAATATTTATTAGAAATCATTATATATTCAACATATTTAATATTGTCAATTATAAAAGATATTAATTCAAAAATATTATAAAAACCAATTGTTATAATTGGCGATTTTGTCTTTCCTAAACGATTATATGCTTCCTCAAAAAAATTAGATTTAAAATATTTCTCCACATCTCTTACATATTGTTGATAATTTCGTTCAGAATTCTGCTGAAAATACCTAGTTACTTCTACTGCATAATAATTATCAAGATATTTAAAATAACAATCTGGTATATCAAGCCCACTATCCTCATAGTTAGGAGTAAATTGATATTTATGTTCCATATATGCTGTTGTAAATCTTTTTTCTTCTTCTTTTAAATTTGATTTTTTACTATACATTATGGGAATCCTCTTTCTAAAATTATTTCTAATCTAACTTACTAAACACATTAACCAAATTCTCACGAATTACTAATGTCGCATATTTATCATAAGGAGTATTATCTTTATTGATAATTACTAAATTTTGACCACTAAATATTCTAACTAGACTACTAGCAGGTTCCACAGTCAAAGAAGTACCTGCAACTATCAAAGTATCTGCTTTTCTAATATAATCTTGTGCAATAGAAAAATCATCTGGTAACATTTCACCATACAAAATTACATCCGGTTTAATAACCCCTCCACAGCTACATTTAGGAATATTTTTTGTGTTAAAAATAAAGTCAGCACTATAAGATTTATTACATTTTATACAATGATTCCTATGAATAGTTCCATGTATCTCTAATACATTTTTACTTCCAGCCTTTTGATGTAGTCCATCTATATTTTGGGTAATAATTGCTTTAAGCTTTCCTTTTTTTTCTAACTTTGTTAAATATTTATGTGTGATATTTGGTTTAGCATCTAAACAATTCATTTTACTTTTATAAAAATGGAAAAAAATTTTTGGTTCGTAAAAGAAACATTTAGTACTTAATAAATATTCTGGCTCATAATCATATTTTTCTTTATAAAGGCCGTTATCCCCACGAAAATCTTTAATGCCACTTTCAGTAGAAACTCCTGCCCCACCAAAAAATACAATATTCTTTGATTCATCTATTATTTCTTGTAATTTCTCAATATTATCCATATCTTCATTTCCTTTCATTTTTATAAATAATCGCCTAAAATGTCGCCTACAACTTTTGAATTTTTTTTCGCAAGTCACAAACCTTTATTTTTCAATAAAAAAAGTGAGGACACATAAATTGTGTCCTCTTCAGGGGGCGGTTAGAGTTCACGCACTTCAAAGTTTATTTAAGTACTTTTATCTTTATTCTAATGGAATTAAAAATACTTAAATTTAACAAGTATTAGATGAATTTTAAAATTTTGGTAGTTGAAAAGGTAGTTGGAAATATAATTCAACTACCTTTTTTATGACAAGATGACAATACTAGTGTGGGTGTCTCAAACAATCGTCATATTGTCATTTTATATCTTTTTAAACATATTTTGGCTTAGGGGTTTCTTTATTTTCTATTATTGGAAAATCTTTAATTCCATATAAATCTAAGCATTCTGATTTAAAATGGAATTTAAGCCCCTGTGCTTCCATACAACCCTTATTTATAAGTAACCTTGTTAAGTTATAGAGCGGATTTACAATCCTAGAGAAATATTTTAAATCATTAAGACTACCATTTAACTTATTTTTATTCACTAAATTACATTCAACTATAAAGTCTTCTACAGAATCAACTTTTTCCAATTTATATTCATAATTGTCTTTTGCTGAATAATTGATTATATAGTGCCCATTTATTTTTTGACTGCTATTTAATTCTAATTTTTTTGCCGAGAAATTATATGAATCATTTAGCAAGTTGAACACAGTTTTTATATAATTATCTTCTTCTTTTTTATATAATCTATTAATCTTTTTTATTTTTCTTTTCTCTAATTCCTCTATAGCTCTCATAACAAGACTCATATTTACTCGACCGTTTAAGAATATATTTGCTTCAAATTTTGATAAATCTTTCTCAAATATATATTTTTCTAACAATTCTTGACATTGATGAAAAGAAATCAATGGATTAAATAGTAGAAATCTTTTTGTAACATTATATGATGGTTCCAAAAGTTCAACATCAGGATACTTATCTTTTTCTGCCCATATCTTCTTGTAAAATTTTGTTAGACCATTTATAATTGATCTAACATTTTCAATATCTTCTTCATCCTTATAATATTTTCTTGTATCGTTATTTCTTATTTTTTCAGATAAGTGCGTAATGTTATCTAAAAATTCAAAAACTATTTCACACAATATATTATTATCACAATATAACGGATCCAGTGGGTAATCATTATAAAATAAATTTATACATTCACCAACAAATTCATTCATAGACTTTTCTAATGTTTTATAGGATACATCACTTACAAAGATTGTTTGAAAATAATTATTATCTTTAACATTGAAGTTTTTTATTAATGTATCATTCTGCCCTTTATAAATTTTATATAATCCTAAAACATAGCCATTACCATTTTTGTTATATGCAATACCAAATTTCCAAACATGTGGAAATAGATGTTCTTTAACCATTTTTAATTTACCATCAAATAAATTATTTACTTTATCAATTTCTTCTTGCATTAAATTGTATGATTCATTAGGACCATTAACAAATGATGTTGCTAACGATTTTTCTCCAGTTTTCATTATTAAAGTTAGTTTAGTAACATACTTTTCAATTTCTTTTATAAATTTCTTCTCTTCATATAAGTCATTATCATTAAATTTAATTCTTTTACAATTTTGATTTCCATAGTCAAGTATTTCAATATATTCGTTAGTTACTAACTTATAATATATCTTTTTATTATTTATATCACTAAGAAATAAAACAACAGGATTAAATGTTTTTTTATATTTTACAACATTAAATACCTTCGTTTCACAATCATAATAGTATGGATTAGTTTCATTGTACTCACTTGGAAGAGTTTTACTTTGAATATCAACTATAATTCTTTCGTGCCCTAAATCATCTAGTATTCTTATACTTCCATCTAAATCAGGTATCTTATCTGCTTCTTCTGCTCTTACCTTTATTTTCTGATTTTTTTCTAAAACCTCTTTTAAAAGAGTAATAGATTTACTTTCTTTAAAATCATTATCTGTTATTTTTCCTAAATTAACATCTACCAAATTAAAAACATAATCATCCATACATTTTCACCTTTTAATTTCTTTCAATAATAAGATCTGCTACATTTAAATTTAAATCACTAAATATATTATCGCAAATTATTTTTGCAACTTCATTAGGATTCATAAATGTATTTTGTTTTTCTACAGTAACATAATCTCTACTATTTTTATAAAATTCTGTATTAATTCCTCCAGGATAAACACCAATTACTTTTATTGATGTTCCCTTATATGCCACTTTTAAACTTTCTGTATATCCTTTTTCTCCCCACTTAGTTGCACAATATACAGATTCTTGTTTATTTCCTCTTAAGGCAGCTGAAGACATAATATTTACTATTTTTAAATCCTGTTCGTTCTTGATTCTTAAAGTATTAGCAGAACATAGTATCATTCCTTGTAATCCTTTAAAACATTTATCTATATCTTCTTTTTCGTATTCAGCAGGTAATTTAAAAGAAGGTTCTCCTGCATTATTTATTAAATATTTAATATTACCTAATTCAGAAATTTCTTTAATACTATATTTAATAAACTGCTCATCAGAAACATCTCCTATAAATTCTTTATAATTTATATTATCAAAAATAGATTTTTCTTTATCTAAATTACATACCATTAAATCTTTACTTAATGAATATTTTACAATTGATTTTCCTAATCCATTAGAGCCACCTGTTACAATAAGAATATCTTTCATATTCTTTCCTCCTTGACCTTATTTTTTAATATAGATGTTTTTAAATTTAAATTAATCCCATATTCTTCTAAAGCCTGCGACAAAAATTGTCCTGGTTTCATTACTATTCTTTCATAATTAGTTGCATTTTCAAATAATTCAATTAAACTTGGAAACTCTTTTTCTCTTCTACCTATAAACTCAGCACTATTACCTCTTTGCTTAAATCTTTCAACATATTCATCAAAATTATCAGATGTAGGACAAACTAATATTATTCTTGTATCATTAACTCTCGATTTAAAACTTGAGCTATCATAAGCTTTAAAAACATGATCTATAAATGGTGAAACAACAATTTTTCCTTCATCCAAAAGTTTTTTTGCATCATCAAGAAAATTTGTAGGATAATTAGGATTCTCTGTTCTTAAATTTACAGATCCTTTTCTTTGTTCAAGAGGTAGATGTCTTATTGATTCATCATAAATATATTTATAATCTTGAAAATCAAAATCAACAACATTTTCATATCTGTTTTCAAGCTCAGTTTTTCCAGTACCCATATAAGCTAATATTAATAATTTTTTCATGTAATTTTCTCCTCTCGTTTTTTATTCTTCAATTCCTTCTAATATTAAATCTATTAATTCCATTGTTGCAACATTTTCTGAATCATAATTGTCATTATTAATAAATTCATCCATTTCATAAATGTAACCATGTAAGTACAAATCTTGTAATCCACCTGATGCACTTGTTAAATAAGGTTTAATTACATTTTCTTCTTCATCTATTGTTTGCCAACGATTGCTTGTTGTAATATTTTGATCTAGGTGATAATGGATTTCTCTTACACTATCATTATAAACATATCCATTTTCACCAGTTATTGTAATTCTTTCTCTTTTACCTTTCCATGAAGTTAAACCTACAAAATTAATATTTCCAACAACACCATTTTTAAATTTTATTAGTGATGTTAAACTAACATTGTTATCAATAGAATTAGAGTAAGTTTTCACTTGTTCTACTTCTCCAAATAACCATAGCAAAATATTAACAAAATGGATTCCGCCCTTTTTGAGAAAAATTTCATTTGTCCATCCAGTTCTACCAGATGTAATATAAAACTCTGCATTAAATTGTTTTACTTTACCAAATTTAGCCTTATTTATTATTTCTTTCATCTTTTGATAGCAAGGGCTATATCTCTTCATGAACCCAACCATAACTTTACTATTATTTTTTTTAGCAAGTTCTTCAAGTTCCTTAGCTTCTCTTACATTCATTCCCATTGGCTTTTCAACAAATAGTTTTTCTATACCAAAGTTTAGGCAGTATTTTGCTATTTCATATTGTTTTTCTGCTGTCTTACATAATACTACTATTTCAGGCTTTTCACTTTCCAACATATCTTTATAATTAGAATAACTTTTTATTCCATCAAAAGTATCTTCATCTTTTAAATATTCACTAGCAATTGCAGATATCGATACACCTATCTCTTTTAAAGAAGGGATAATATTCTGAGTTGCATGAAGACCATTTCCTATTACACAAATCTTTTTCATTCTTCTTCACCTTCATTTTTTATATTTTGTAATTGTTTTTCTAAATCTTTTATTCTATTTTTTTCTTCATCCATCTCCATTTTTTTTGTTAGTATCTCTTCAATTCCCATTTTAAGTACTAAAAACATACTACTGCATTCCTCTTCTGTTAAATTATGCACTCCATCACTTATTTTAGTATAAATAGTGTTAAAGCCTTGATTAAACATTATAGAAGGTAAATATGGTTTTAAAATTTTAATTTTATCTTCCATTCTTTCTTTTTTAAAAGTATCAAAATCCATTTCTATTTTTTCAATATTTTCATTAAATACGTCTATTAAAATTTTTTCAAATATGCGCCGTAAATAAATTAATGCGCCTATATAAGTACTAAAACTATATAGAGAACAAGCACTTTTGTAATATTCAGCATACTCTTTTCCAAGTATCTTTAAAAATTTCTTGTTATTAATGTTTTCATTCAAGTCATAAATAGAGGGATTTTGTCCTATCTTCATTATTGTTTCATTATCTATTTTCATAAAGTGAATAATCATTTTATGTTGGCAGTCTGCCATTGCATGAAAAGTAAAGAAATCAATCGTTGGAAATACACTTTCCAAACTGTCATGTGGTATATATGTGGAATTAGATGTTAAAGATCCTGGAGAACAACCTGCAAGCAAACTATTCATTGCTATAGCCGAATTATTGAAGGAAAATATTCTACGTGAATTACATTCTTTACAATAGCATTCTATTCTAACATCATTACATGGAAAAAAATTATACGCTTTCATTTTTTTATCTATATGTATCTTTTTATATAAAGGTTCTAACAACATTTTTTCCGTTATAAAATCATTTTTAGCAATACTAGGGTCAAAATCATGTCTCTTTTTAAATTCCATTTCACTATAATTATAACTTTCTTTTAAATTCATTATTTTTCATCTCCTTCTATAAGTCCTTTGGTAATTTACTATAATCATATTTTTTAGCAACAGGTTCTAAATCCTTTAATGCTTGATTAATTTCTTCTATTGCTTTTTCTATTGAATAATCAAATTCAGGATGATTATTTAAAATTTCTAATTTATGGGAAATTTTAAATAAGTTTTCCATTACAATTCTTGTTGATTCTCTTTTATTGCTATCCCAAGCTAAAATATCATATTTAAAAATTCTTGCTTCTTTAATAATATTCTTCAAATCCCTAGAGGATTTATTTTTTAATTCATCATTGGAAAACCAATTTGTTAAAGCATCATATCCAGCTGCTTTTAATAATTGTTCTAAAGATAAATCCAGTTCTTCAGCAATTTTTCTTAATATTTCTATGTCAGGCTTTTTAACTTTTCCATTTTCAAGATCATTTAAAGATGTATTACTCAAACCAATTCTTCTTGCTAGTTCTCTTTGGGAAAAGTTCTTTACATCTCTTCCACCTTCTATTAAAGTTTTTAAAGTAAGTTCTTTATCCATATAAAATACTCCTTCGTTTATTAGGGTATAATATCATCCCAAAACCATTATAACATATCCTGTAAGTTTTTCACAACAATTTTGTAAGTTTTTCTTGACAATAAAGTTTAATTATTGCATAATAGAATTGTGAGGCTAACCTTACAAAAAAAGAAAGGAGGGATTAGATGACTGCTGAGGAAACTTTAGAAATCATTTCAAAACAATGGTGTAGTTTAGAAGATTTAATGAAAATTAGCCAAGTTGGTAGAAACTCTGCTCTAAAGATTAAAAGAAACATTAGAGAGAAACTAACTAAACAAGGCTATATGGTTCCAAAGCATGTAGTACCTATGAAAGAAGTTGTAGATTATTTAGATATTAATATCAGTTATTTAGAGTCTAGAATAAAGAAAGGATAATGATATGAAACTAATTGAAGAATTAGATACAAGCACAAAAAAAGACATCATAATCGAAGGATTAATGAGGTCTAAAGGTGTTTATTTACTTGTATCAAAACCTAAAGTGGGAAAGTCTATGTTGGCACTGCAACTTTCCTACTGTCTTACCAATGGATTACCATTTTTAGGACACAAAGTAATTCCATCACCTGTCTTATATATTAGCACAGAGTCTGATTTTGGTCAATTACAGGACCGCTATAAAACACTAGGTCTAACTCCAAAAAAGGACTCTTTATTCATAATAGATAGAGATGGAAAACCTAATATAAGCATACTTGAGCATGAAGAAGAGATTGATGATTTTTCTGGTGATAAAACAGCAAATAAATTAGTAATCATTGATATGCTTAAAGATATGGATTTAGGTATCTCTTACGATATAAATGATTTTCAAGATGTAGCACAAAAGTTAATGCCTAAATTAAGAGAATTATGTGAGAAATATAATCTCACAATATTATTTACGCATCACTTAAATAAAAGAAATGAAACATTAGGTAGCACTGCTTTTGATGCTTGTATAGATGGAAAAATAACTTTGTTTGAAACTAGGAATGACCATAATCATTTAATTATGAAAGTGATTAATAGAGATTTTCTTGGATTTGATATGGATTTAAAAAGAAGTGAAAATCAAACTTTTAAAATAAGTAATTCTGTTGAAGATGATGAACTTGATGAGAACTTAATATTTTTTATTAAATATGCATCATTAAAGAAAGACTTTGAATTTACTCCTACTAGTATAATTCATGATGCTAAATTAAAGACAACAGCATTACGATTTGGCAGAATGTTAAATGCAAATATGGATTTATTACAAAGAGAAGGAATTTATATAACGAAGAATAGAACAAGTGATAAAAGAATTTATCATTGTATATATGATGAACCTATACTCGAAGATGATGAATAATCATCTTCTAAAAATAAGAACGAGGCACGTTTTGTTGCAAAGCAATGAAAGTGGCGATAGTGATTATTTTGGGATTTTTAAGGGTAAACCCTTAAACTCACGATTGGGCTATGCCCTAGTGAGATAGGTCAATAAATGACCTCTACTACTAAAGACACAGAAGCAAAGGAGGATAAAAGATTGTATGATGGCAAACAAGTAGTACGAGTAGAAACCCAATATAAGAAAGCTGACCTTTATAATATCGGTGTTGAAATGAAAGATAGAAAAGGTACAGGCAACTATGATATAGAACGAAGAGAATTTAATTATGAATATGTATCTCTTACTCAAAATAACCTATATCAAGAAGTCAAAAAGAAGTTAAAGGATAGAAAAATAGAATATCTAAATAGACCTAACACTAATCAATTAAATGGAGTAACATTCACAAGTGGTCCTGAATTTTTCCAAGCACTAGGTATGGAATTCATAGATAGTGGTAGAACTTATCATACAGGAGATAAAAAAGGACAAGCTGTAATGATTCCTGTTATCAAATCAAAGGAAGATATACCTAATGCTGTAACTTACTTTTTTGATTCTTGTATGGAATTTTTAAAAGACTATGTTGGTGAAGAGAATATACTTCTTTCTCAAATCCATTATGATGAAGATACTCCTCACCTACAAGCCTATTTCATTCCCGTTGTAAACAAAGTTAAAAGAAAATGTTTTGTAAAGGATAAAAATGGTAATGTCGTAAAAGAAAAAACAACAAATAAAAAAGGTATGACTACTATTACTCCACAATTACTTCGTGATGATAAAGGAAAAATTGTATATGAAGAAGTCGAAGGAAATTTCCTAAATTGTGATCAATTTTGGAAAGATAGAGGCGGCAAAATATCTTTTCATCAAATGCAAAATGACTTCAATAAATTTATTACGGAAAAAGGTTTTAATCTCTATCGTGGTGATATTGGAAGTAATAAAGAAAATCAAACGAAATTAGATTACGATATAGCCGAGAAAAAAGCCGAATTAGAAGAATTAAACAAAGAAAAGGAAAATACCTTAATGATTATAGAAAACTCTAAAAATGGGCTTAAAAATATCGAAAATAATGATAGCAATAAAGAACTTTTAAATCCTGTAAAAAGAAAATTTGGTGGTTATAAAGATGATGATGTTCTTAGATTCATAAAGTACACGAGAGGTTTAGAACATAAAATAATTATCTCATCTACTGATAATACCAATAAAGATATAGAAATAAATAAACTGACTGAAGAAAATAAGACTTTTAAAAACAATAAGGAACTCCTAAAAAGGAATGAGATTATTAAGGAACAAAAATCTACTATCCAAGCTCAAAAAGAAGAAATTAGTAAATTAAGTGAATTAGTAGAAATTCTAAATAATAATATTGAAAGTCTAAAATCTAAATTAGAAACTGAAGTTAATAAGTGGAAAAATCTTTTTCAAAAAATGTGTAAGGCAATAGATAAAGTTTTAAAGCGAGATAAGCCTAAAGAAAAATTAGAAGATTATGAAGATATAGCTGATGCTATTAATCATGGTTATTATGGTAAAAACAATAAAAATAAAGATGATTTTGAAATAGAAAGATAGAACTATCAGCACTTCTATTGGAGAACACTACTAAATATGGTAAACTACCAATTGAAGTGTGTGAATAGTCTAAACTAAGCAAAGGAGGAATTATAATGGCAGTTAGACTATTAGAAGAAAAGAAATGGACCAAAGATGGTCGAAAATATATTTGGTATGTTTGGGAAACTGGTTTAGATGGCAAAAAACGCAAAAAATTTTCTAAAGCATATAAAACGGAAGCTGAAGCCAAGCGTGCTGAAAAAGAATATTTAAAAATGTCTGAGGTATTTGAAGGTGATATGAATATGACCTTCAAAGAATTATATACTAAGTATTATGAGGTTCAAAAAGATATTGTAAGATACTCAACCTTAAAAACTTATCGAGATAGAATTAAATATATTGGAATGTTTGATAAAGTTAAACTAAAAGATATGGATGCTATTCATTATCAAAAATGGAGAGCTGAAATGATGAAAGTAGATATTTCAAATAGTTATAAAAATGAAATTCAGAAGTTTTTAAAGATAGTCATTAATTGGGCTGTTAAGACTTATGGATTCAATATGAATAAGTTTTATGGTCGAATGGAACCTTTTACTTCGGCATCAGATATAAAAAAAGAAATGGACTTTTATACTTTAGAAGAATTTAATCAATTTATATCTTCTGCACCTAACTTACAAATTAAGTGTATGTATGAAACTCTATATTATTGTGGACTTCGTAGAGGTGAAGCTAGAGGATTACAA
This sequence comes from uncultured Bacilli bacterium, assembly GCA_910584165.1. Lineage (GTDB taxonomy): Bacteria > Bacillota_I > Bacilli_A > RF39 > UBA660 > UBA5578. Next base: position 25,493 of record CAJTZU010000004.1, read on the forward strand.
TGGAAAGATGTTAATTGGAGCGATAAAAGATTATCAGTCACCAAACAAGCAGTAACTCATGGTTCTGAAAATAGTACACATTACGAATTAACAAAACCTAAAACGCAAAAAAGTAACAGGATCTTACCTATTGCAGAAATACTTTTTAGAGATTTAAATCAATTATATGAAGAACAAAAACAATTTGCTGAGTTTAATGATGAATGGTTTATATTTGGAAATTTCATTCCTATAACCTTCTATCAAATGAGGCATAAGAATATAGAAATTGCTAGAGGTGCTAATATAAAGAGAATAAGGCTCCATGACTTTAGACACAGCTGTGCATCCTTACTAATCAATAACAATGCTAATATAGCAGTTGTATCTCAATTTTTAGGTCATGCATCCATTGAAGAAACACTAGACACTTACACTCACATGTTCAAAGATAAACTTAGTGATGCTGTAAATACCATAAATAAACTAACTTGTCCTGAACCAACAATAGTTAATTTTGGTAGTTAGTCGGTAGTTGAAAGGAAAAATTATTAAATGTTAAAATTTACAAGCCCTTATTTTAAGCAAAAAAATGAGCAGAACTTTTAATCGTTCTACTCTTCAGGGGGTTTTGGTTGTGCGCTCTCACACTAAAATCCGTAAGAGCACTGGCATGGAGTAACATGCCATTATAAGTATAGTGTATTTTGGAAAATAAGTCAATATATTTCCCAGAAGTTTTCATTCACTCTTTACACCATCAATCTAAATCTATTGATTTTTCAATCATTTCCTGTAAAGGAAAATATTTCCCACTTTGATATTCTTCACTATTTAAAACTTCCATACTATCTTCTTTTGCACGAAGTAATATAGAATAATCTCTTTTTAAATCAGCAAGTCCAAAGTTCATATCCCCACTTTGCCTTGTTCCAAACAAATCTCCACTACCTCGTAATCGAAAATCCTCTTCACTAATTTTAAAGCCATCAGAAGTTTGCGTCATAACATGAAGTCTTTCGACTTCTCTATCACTAATTAAAATACAATAACTTTGGCTATCTCCTCTACCTACTCTTCCTCTAAGCTGATGAAGTTGGGATAAACCAAAACGATAACTATCAAAGATAACAATCATCGTAGCATTTAGAACATCAATTCCTACTTCAATAACAGTTGTACTAATAAGAATCTGGATATCGTTCTTTTGAAAAGATTCCATCATTTGGTCCTTTTCTAAGGCTTTCATTTTTCCATGAAGCATTCCTACTTTACATATTTTTCCCAACGCTCGCTCAAATTTTTCTTTTAATTTTGTAACATTTTCTAAATTGTCATCTTCTGATTCTTCTATCTGAGCTGCTATAACATAGATTTGATGATGATTTCTAATTTCTTTTTCTACCTTTTCTAATACTAATTTTATATCTTTTTCTTTATACAGTTCTGTAATAACTTCTTTTCTTCCCATTGGCTTTTGATGAATACTAGATACATCCATATCCCCATATAAAGTTATAGCGTATGTTCTTGGTATTGGTGTAGCACTTAAATAAAGGACGTCAGCCATTTTCCCTTTTTCTTTTAGCTTTGCTCGTTGCGCTACACCAAAACGATGCTGCTCATCTGTTATAACAAGTCCAAGAGACTCATAGACTACGTCTTCACTAAAAAGACTATGAGTGCCTACTAACATATCAATTTCTTTGGTAGCAAGTTTCTTTAAAATCTCATTTCGCTCCTTAACCTTCATTTTACCCGTTAATAGTTCCACTTTAATAGATGTATTTTTATATAATTTTAAGAGATTTTGATAATGTTGTAACGCTAAAATTTCTGTTGGTGCCATAAAAGCACCTTGATAACCACTTTTATAATTCATGTATAAAGCAGCTACAGCTACAATCGTTTTTCCACTGCCAACATCTCCCTGAACTAATCTTTTCATTACAAAAGAATGATTCATATCCTCTCTAATTGCAGAAATACATTTTATCTGATCTTCTGTTAAAGAAAATGGAAGCTCAGAAATAAATTCGTCTATTTCTTCTTTTTTGATATCTCTTGCAATACCAATTTCCTGATTACGATATTTTTTTAAGCAATTCATTTTCATCATAAATAAAAATAATTCTTCGTATTTTAAATAATTTAAGGCTTGATTCAATGACGATTTATTTCTAGGATTATGAACTTCTAATATGCTACTTTTTTTATCTAATAGTTTGTATCTTTCTTGTAAATAAGCAGGAACATAGGAATTTACTTCCTCCAAATAATCTAGTGAAGAAAGTATCCATTTATGAAGTTGGTTACTACTAATTCCATTTGTCGTATGATAGATAGGTTCAATTACTGGGATAGGTGGTAACAAACCTAATCTGATTTCACTAGCTACTATACTTCCATGTCTTTTATCGTATTTTCCCATTATAGTTACTTTCGTTCCAACATGTAAATTAGATTTAAAAAAAGCCCTATTAAATATCGTAGCATTTAATAATCTTTCTCCTGTATCTATTTGAAAAGTCATTTTATTCATTTTTTTACTAAAAAAATATACTAATGGTTCTTTTTGAACAATTCCATCAACAATTACTTTGTCTCCTTCATTAGCGTCTCTTAAATTACTTCTCTCTATTACATCAAAACGATATGGATAAAAATGAACCATATCTTCTAAAGTATAAATATTTAATCGATTTAGTAAAGGAAGCGTTTTGGGACCAATCCCTTTTATATTTTCTAACTGACTCATATTATCCGACAACTGATTTTAAAACTCCAAAAGATAAAATCATCATAATGATACTAGCCATAACAATTCCTAAAAGGGCAGCTAAGAAAGATTTTTTTCTATCCATATTTAATACAGCAGCAATTAAGCAACCTGTCCAAGCACCTGTCCCTGGAAGTGGAATTCCAACAAATAATACAAGTCCCCAAAAACCAAACTTTTCTATTTGTGATTTATGCTTTTCTACTTTTCCATCTAACCATTTTGCAATTTTAGAAAAATGTTTACTATTTCTCATCCAATTCAAAATAGAATTAATAAACCATAGTATAAAAGGAACTGGAAGAACATTTCCAATAATACTAATAATATAACTAGTAATAGGATTTAAATCTAGTAAAGCGGCAGCTATTAGTCCACCTCTCAGTTCTAGAATTGGCATTAATGAAATAATAAATACTAATATTTCTCTTCCAAAAGGAACCGCTTCTAAACTTCCAAATAACTCTAAAATGGTACTTACTATTTGTTCTACCATAATCATCCCTCCATTTATAAGTATATCATTTTTTAAGAAAAAAAAGAAGATTAGTTATCTAATCTCCTATTCCCTATTAACAAACCAAATATTACTTATATCACAACTACTACTTGAAGGAGAAGGATTTGGCATATCTAATTGAATTAAAGTTGGTAAACGGAAAGCTGAACCAAATGCCATACAATTTCCTGGTTGCAAAGATTTCATCTTCTTAATAATTTCATCTGTGATATCTGGTACCATATCATGAATATATTGAACATCTAGGGGGTGCATCATTTTGAAAATAAAGAAATTACTACACTGCGATAATGCTGTTTCTGACATTTCAGATGGTCTCTGTGAAATTAAGCCTAAAAGTACGCCATATTTACGTCCTTCCTTAGTAATACGGTCAAATATATTATATCCCAATAATTCAACATCAATATCTTTCTGAACATAACGGTGAGCTTCCTCTAAGATAATATGAAATGGTAAAGAAGCTCTATTTGGAAGCCCTTTCGCATAATCAAATAACATTTTTGAATAGATTTTTGTAATATTCTTTGCAAATCTATCATCTACATAGTTAATATTAAAATTAATAAGTTGGACTTTTTTTCCATCTTCTGTCGTAATTAATGATTTAATATATTCATCTCTTGTCATAAATTGTGGACAATCAAAATAAACACTATAATCACTATCTAATATTCCATGTAAACGGACTTTCAAAGAATTAGCAATTTCATAAACAGAATCTGATTTCAATGCCCCTTCATCAATAAGAGCGAAATCAAATGCTAAACATAAATCTTTTAAAGTATATTTAAAACTTCCATCTGGTAATGACAATTCAACATTATCCACTAAGAAAGATTCTATAAAAGTAGTAAGGAGCTCAATTTCTCTTATTTTTCCAGAAGCATCAATTAATAAACATTGTTTTAAAGGTCTAGTATATCCTGGTTGAAATACAGGGCTTTCTAGATTTAAATCTCTAGTATTATAAGTAGATAATACAGAAAATATCTGGTCCCTTATTTGTGAAGCTGGTCTTCCACTTAATAAAATGTCTAAAAGAGCACGAGCAATAATATCATTTTTATATTTAATAACATCGTCTTCTTCACGTCCAAAAATAGTTACAAACTTCATTGCTTTTTCAATAATAGGAATCTGAGCATGCTTATCTGCATTTAAAAGAATTGCAATATCATCTACACTTAATAACCAAAGAGGAATTTGTAGTTTAGGAATATCATCATGCACATTAGTAGTATAAGCTTTGAATCTTACTTCTGGTGCCATTTTTTGAATATCTTTAAAAGCATTATGATACTCTCCATAGGCATCAAAAATAAAAATACTAGCACGATAGGCAACAGATGTCTTCTTTGAAAATAAATTTTGAATCATTCTAGAAAAACCACAAGATTTACCACTACCAGTAGAGCCAAAAATAGCAAAATGATTACTAAATAAAGAGTTGACATTAGCACATACTTCTACACCCTCATAAATTGGACTTTTTCCAATATATAAATCCTTATTATCCTGATAATTTTCCACACCAACAATAAAATTTATTTTATCAGGAGCAATTAATTTAACAGAGGCACCAAAAGATGGTTTTCTCGTAATACCAGAAATAAAATGTCCCTCTTTAATTTCCCCTAGCATATTAATATAAGCTATACCCTCTTTAATATCTGTTATTTCTCCTACAGTTTTCTTATTAGAGTCTTCTAATAATGTATACAAATTGATAAGACTTTGCACTTCATTAATATTAATACTTAATTTTACCATTACTGTATTGCCATCAATACCAATTATATCTCCTATCATACAACCTCTCCTATTCTAAATAGTATTATATCGTATTTTTAAAAAAAAGAAAAGGGATTGCTCCCTATTTCATTTCTATTATTTCTAATTTATTTTGGTTGTGCAAAAGAATTAGAGTACAATTTTCAGGATATCCCAAATCCTTTTTATAAGAAATTGATAATGTAACTCTATATGCCTTTTCATCATTATAATTTTTCTCAGAATAGTGAATAGAATCAATACTTTCCACGTTTACCTCTTTAACAGAAGGTAAACTTTGAGTACGTTTTCCTGACAAATTATTTTCAATGTAATAATAAATTCCGGATGGGTCAGTAGCAAAATTTTTAAATTCTTCTTGATAAGGTTTCCATACAAATTGGATTCCACCAACATCTGTCTTATCCAACTTACTATTTAAATCATAAAAATCAGCCACAAATAACTGCGCTACTAATTTCGCATATTCTTGCTCAAAATCCTCGTTTTTATCACCAGATAATAAATCTTTTAATTGATAATATAATTTTTTAAAATAGTCAGTGTTGTTATCTGTAAGGTGATAACCATAGTCTTCCATACTATCAACAATTTCTGCTGATTGTGCTTTACTACCCTTTATATCTTTTATAATACCTACCGCCATAATTCCTATAATAAGTAATAAAAGAACAAAAATGGATACACATATAACTAGTAAAACATTATCATACTTTATTTTTGGCTTTTGCTTTTTTTTCATTTCTCGTCTCCAATACTAGTTTCTTCTAACAATTCATTATCTGGATTTTCTCCAACTTTTCGAATTAAATCATAAGTAATAATAGAATTAGATACATCCATTATTTTTTCTGCATATTCTGTATATTTAGTAATATAATCGGTTGGAAGTTCTAAATCTAGAGTTAAAGGTTTTGAAAGATCTTTCGCACTATTATAATAAATTTTATCAGTCATCCAGTTTCCTGATGGGAATACTACAATGTTTTCTTCAATACTAAAAATATCATGTCCTAATGCATATTTATTAAAAAATCCAAACATATTTCCTAAAGTTGGTTGAACATCAATCATTCCCATTACTTTTTTCACTTCTTGGTTATATTTTGTTCCTTTTAAATCCTTTGTCCAAATAATAAGAGGAACACTACGATTAATTTCATATTCAATATCACCCATAACAACGCATTCTTCTTCATCACAATCTTTTACTCTGTCTGTTTCTGGGTTATAATTATAATAACGATTATATTCAGATGGTCTTAACTTATTATCATGGTCCCCATATATAATTACAACTGTATTTTCTAGTAATCCTTTTTCATCTAAATTATTGATGAATTCACCAATAGCTTCATCAGCATAGTGTGCAGATTTAAAATAGTTTCCTATTTTTGTATCTTCCAAATAAGGCGCTACTGCTACTTCTTTTTTTCCTGTTATACTATTTACTTTTTCATATTTTAAAGTAACATCATAGTCCCAATTATTTGCTTTCCCATATCTATTAATATCACTAAAAGGAGTATGATTAGTAAGCATAATTAATAGACCATACCACTTTTCATTTTCTTTATCAATATTTTCAATAATATCGGCTGATTGCCTAAAGAAAGATTTATCACTAAGACCTAATCCTATCTTTTCATCAATGTCATAAGCAGAAGTATAATAATAAAATTTATCATAGCCTAAATTTGGATGAACAACAGTCCTGTTCCAAGCGTCTCCCTTATTTCCATGCATACTAAAAGTATGATATCCTAATTCTTTCATCAATTTAGGAGTAGTTACATAATCTCTATTAAAATAATTCATGAATACAGTTCCACTAGTAGATGGTAATAATGAAGAATTAAAAGTAAATTCGGTATCACTACTAGTTCCTGCACTTTCTTGTGCATAAAAATTGGAAAAGTAAATTCCTTCACTCGCTAAACGATTTAAATTTGGTGTTACCTCTATTCCATTAAACACTGCTGGTTTTCCACCTAAATTATCGTCTGAAATTAATAAATTTTGAATGCTTTCTGCATGAATAACAATAACATTTTTTCCTTTAAAAATATCTGTATATTTATTTTTAGAGGTAGGTTCTTCAGGCGCTTCTTGATAAAACTCTCTAAATTTCTTAGCTGCCTCATCATAACCAAACATACTATTAAGATTTGTTTTTACATAAGAAGCAATATCATTAAGCTGATAAACATAAATTCCAAACTCTTGTACAACAAACTCCCTATTCCATTGTTTATTAAGTCTACTAATATCTGTAGAAGTTAACATAGAAATAAAAAATCCTAATAGTATCAAAGTAACTACAATTGTATTTAAAAAACGTATTTTAGGAGCTTCCATTTCCTCTACTTTTTCATAATATCCTTTTTTACGAAGTTGTAAATGAACAAATACTAATACAAAAATTTGCCACAAATAAAGAAAATCTTTTAGTTGTAAAATATTTTCAAAAACAGCATCTGTATAACCGCCTAATTCTGATAATGTCGTAATTAGTGAAATAGACGCAAATGAAATATAATTTTTATAATAAATAGCATTAATAATACAAATTAATGATAAAAAAATAGAGCCACCTAAAAAATAACGAAAACGATATTTTGGCTTTAAAAAATATGCAAAAGCACCTACTACTAAAGCTACTACTAAATCAGCCACCATAGGTTTTACTGCCCAGAAATTACCAACTGTAATTTGCCTTGCTAACATTGCATTAATTACCGTTGTTATAATAAAGGTTACAAAAAGTATATTCGTAACAGCATATTCTTTTCCTTTATGAATAGCAATCTTGATAGAATCTTTCATTTCTTCACCTCAATCTTTACTTATTATAGCACTAAAACGTATTTTTTTCAAACAAATAAAAAGAGAAACAACGTTTCTCCTTAACGAATATTTAACAACTTTTGTGTTGCTTCATTTCCATAAATCTTCATATTAACTGTATTTAAATTACGATAATCATAAACTTTTCCACTTTTTAAATCTTCTAGCCCATGGTTATATAAATAATGAAGATTACCAATCTCAAAATCATCTCTTATTGTAAAAATAAACATAGATGAAGAATCTTTCTCTATTTGAACATCATATAAAGAGTCATAATATTCTAGTTCTAATATCACTTTTTCATTTTCAATTTCATTATCTAATACAAATTCAACATCTCCATGAAAATTAATAACTTCTAATTCTTTATCAATATCTACAGTAATACTTTCTACAATAGGCTGAAAAGAGCTTTCTTCTAATGTTTTAAAATAACTAAAATTCATTATATTATCTACTAATAAAATACCACCACTAATAAGCGCTATAATAGCTACTGCTAAAGCTAACGTATGACTTCTAGAACGATTATCTAAAGCATCTGTAATATATGTAGTAGCAAGAACTGTTAAGAATAATATTCCTATTAATAAAACTGCCAAACCAATAATATTTACCCCTTTATAAACTAAGAAGAATGCCAAAACCGTTAATATTAGAAAAGCAATAGATAGTAAAATCAAAGGAATAATAACAACAATATAAAGAATAACTTTTAAAATGATAAAAGCATAGTTTCTTGCTTCCTTACTACTTTTAATAGGTTCCCTTCTTATTTCTTTTTTCTTTTCCTCTTTTTTCTCTATTTTTGCATATCCTTTAAACATATAAATACTTAAAGAAATACATAACATTAAATAAATAACACCTATTATAAACTCTGATAAAATAGCTAAAATAGAATCAAATGGATAAAATAAAAAGTCAAACAAGAAATAACATAGATTTTCTAATAATAAAAAGGGAAGTTTTAAAATAAGGAAAACAATTACTAATAATAGTATCTTTAAAAACACCTCAAAAAAAACTTCTAGTGATTTATTCGATACATGTGTTACATAATAAGCAATTTCCGCGCAAGTATCTGACAAAAAAACTGCACAAGATTTAAGTATGTCATTTAACTTCCCACCTAAGCTAGTTTTTTCTTTTGAATATTGCTCATTCAAATGATATTCCTTATAAATGGAATTAATAATAGATTCCATACTTCCTAAAGATTGAACAGCCTCTTTTTCACTCATTCCATCTTTAATCTTTTCTTCTAACTCTGATTGATACCTTTTAATAATTCTTTTTCGCTCACTCTCATCTAATATTGATAATTGTGATTCTAAATTTTCTAAAAATTTTTCCATAGTTATTCACCAATGTTATTGTAGCAAATTTCCTTATAAAAAGAAAGAGATTGCCTATTTTTCAATCTCTTTCTTTACATACTCTAATATTTCTTCATGAATCTCTTCTATTGTTTTTATCTTTTTTCTACGATCACAAGAAATCGTATGAAAATGATATAATTCTGCTACTTCCAAAAAAGCCTGTTCTGCATTTTTTAAATGTACGCTACTACGTTCATTCTGGTCAGCTGCTTCTGCTCTTTCTTTACGAAGCTTTACACTACATTCATAAGGCATGTGTAAAAATACTTTAATTTCTGGATCAGGTAATCCTAATAAATCGAATTCTAACTTCTCTAGCCATTTATACATTTCTAAACGTTTTTGTTTATTTCTTTCTTTTCCGCCTTGATGAGCAAAAGTAGAATAAAAATACCGGTCTAATAAAATCCAAGTGCCTTTCTCTAATATTTTATTCATTTCTTCTAAATGGTATAAGAAATCAGCACCATAATATAAAGCAGAAACTTTTGGAGAAACATGATTAGCTCCTTCTTCAAAGTATCCTTCACAAATATAAGATTTTCCAAGATATGGTCCTCCTACTATTTTTCCAGTTGGAGATTCATAATCTGGAAAAGATACTTTTTGAATTTTAATTCCTGCTTTTTTCAATGCTTCTACTAATAAATTTGCCTGAGTTTCTTTCCCTGAGCAGTCTGTTCCTTCAATTAAAATTAACTTTCCTCTATTTTTTTCCATTGACGCGACCACAACTTTCTTTTCCTTCTGGACATGTTCCAAATACCTCACAAGTACTTCCTAGGCAATCACCGAATAAAGGGGCAATCGCTCTTACTTCACTAACCATGTCCCTAGCAAGAGCACGAATCTCCCAATGAGCTTTTGTACAGCAACGTAATCTACTAATCCATTCTAGTGTTCTACCATTCATTGTTGTCATAACATTAACAAATTGACCACATAAATAGAAATAAATCAAGTCCTCTTCCATAATATTCTCAGCTTTAAACTCTTCAAACATTTTTGCATTCTTTTCTTGAATCTGCTTAAATCTTTTTTCATCGACTCTCTTGACACTTGGAGGTGTTTGATAATTTCTTAAATCCCACATTGGAACAAAATCTGGAACCAATAAAGAATGCATTCTATGTCTTGTTAAATGTTTTAATATGATAAGAGAAATAGGAATTTCGAATCCAAATTGCACTTGCTCAAATTCTCTTTGGTCTTCAGACACTTTTAACTTATCAAAAATATCTTTTCGCCAATTTGGACTTTTCTTCTCTAATTTCTTTTCTATTGCCTCTAATTCTTCTACCTTACATTGATTTCTATATTGTAAAGCACTTCTAACAATTACTTCATCTGTATTCTCTGTATAATGAACCATTCTAGCTTTTGGATAAGGCACGATTCCTTTATTCATATAGTAATCTTTAAATAAATCTTCAGAATACTCTGCCGTCTGCTCTATACCAGTTACCAAATAAGGTGCATATTCTTTTACAATATCAAATAAATAAGTTCCTAATTCTTTTACTTCTTGAATTCTACTTTTCTTTCCATATAGAAAATCTTTAATCATCTTTTCAAGTTCTCTACCATCTAATCCCATAACAATATTAGTATGGAATGAATATGGTAAAACAAATCTAGCATCTTCTTCTTTGACACCAGCATCAACGAATTTTCCATATTCTTTAAATAAAAAATCCATATGTTTACAATATTTCTTTTGTAATTCCTTATTATTTTTCTTTACTTTTCCCTCTTTATTACGAAATTCTGGAACATAGTATCCAACACTTCTAAAGTCTACTTCTCTTCCTGATTTTATTGTAAAAGAAGTTAATCTATAACCAATTACAGTTTGCTCAATAATTGGACTTACATCGCATAATGCAAATACAAAATAATCATGCTCAATAATAGACTTATGTCCCATTCCAATGATACGATTAATTAGTTTTAAATTTTTTTCATAATCATCACAACTTTCTAGAACATCAAAAACATTTCCTTTTGTTCTTGATAATTTTCCAGCTGTTGCTATCGTCCTCATTCTATTCTCTTTATCTTTTCCATTTAATAATTCTATTCTCATAAATCCTCCTACTAATATCATTATAAGTGTTGGTGCTACACTTGTCAATCCGTTAATAAAAAAATAGAATAAAATTCTATTTTTCTAATAGAAAGCAATATCAATATCACTATTATTTACCTCTACAGAATTATTTTTGTTATTCTCTTTAGATTTATCTTTATCATTTGATTTTGTTTTTAACAACCATACCACTAGAAAAATAACTAAAATTAAAATAGCGATACCGACAATTATCAATATCTTATTTTTATTTACTTCTTTTTTCATATTTCCCTACTTTACTACAGATATTTTATATCCTTTTTCTCCTAATAATTCAATAAGTCCTTTTTCCCCAATAATATGTGCATCTCCTACAGCAATCATTATTTTTCTATTTTCTTTTAGATACAATTCCGCTTTCTCTGCCATTTTTATATTTCTATCAATTAACATTTTTTGATTATATTCCTTATGAATTTCATCATCCGTATCTTCACTTCCGAATAATTCACTCAATACTAAAGTATTTCCATAAATATAGGCATTATATAAAAGTTCTGTCCCTTTTTTAGAAGCTTCATAATTATTTAATATATCCTCAATTGACTCAATATAAATTTCATTTGGAAAAGTATATAGAAGATTTAATTGAAATTCTGCTGACTCTAATTCTATGATTTCTTTATCATCTTCGTAGCATTTTTCTAATAATTGATAGTCTACTCCTAAATTAGATAATAACCCTAAATCATGATAAGCAAATTGTTCTAATAAACTAGAAACTGTTGGTAAATTAAATTTTCTTATAAAATCCATTGATATTAATCTTTTTTCAAGAAAATCTTCTAATTGCTCTAATTGTTCTTTTGTTAAATAATTAGATAAATCATCACCTTCTGGTAAATAAGCTAAAGATTCATCTGCTAAATCTTGACTAGCAAGAATATCTACTTCAAAAGCTATCGCATCACTATCTTGATAAGCTTTCCAAATTCTATCTGTTAAACCATCCAGTCTCTCATCACCAACATGAATTGTCCCTAGCAAATAGATACAACTATCTTCATCACAAGCTTCATATAATTGTGGATTTGGATTTAGTTTTTTTGTAGATTTTTCAGTTGAATGAAAATAATAATATCCCCAAGCAAAACATAAAATAATGAGAATAATAGCTATCTCACTAATCATTACCTTTTTTTTCATAATTCCTCCTTATATTCTATATCTCCATAGTAACACAAATATCTTCTTCTAGCAATGAAAAAAGATTTAAAAATCTTCTTCCCAATCAATAAAATGAACTAAAATATCATTAGAAACATAAATGTATTTTAAAGGAATTTTTAAAAAATCTTGCTGTTGAATAAGTAATCCTTTATTTAGTAACTCCTGAATCGTTTTAGATTTCAAAAAGTCTTTAGAATACTTTTTATTTAATACAGTTAAAGAAATTCCATTTATTTTTCTTAATCCTAAAATAAATTCATTTTCTATTTTTTCCTTTTCTGTCAATACATGAGATTTCAATATATAATTTCCTGATAAATAATGATTCATACTTCTTGTATTTTCGTATCGCATACTATGGATATATCCACTTGCTCCCAATCCAAAACCATAATATTCTTCATTATTCCAATAAGTTAGATTATGCTTAGACTCTAGTCCAGAAAGAGCAAAATTACTAATTTCATAATGATGATAATTAGATAGCCTTTCTTGAATATATTCATACATTTTTAAATCTAGCTCTTCTGAAATAGATTCTATTTTTTGATTATATAAAAGTGTATGCTCTTCTATAATTAAAGAATAAGTAGAAATATGTGGAATATTCAAAGATAAAAAACAATTTAAATCATCTTCTAATTCCTCAATGGTTTCTCCTGGAATTGCATATATCAAATCCACATTAATATTTGAAATATACTTTTTTACCATTTTTATTTTTTCAAATACTTCTTTCTTAGTATTTTTTCTGTTTAGAAATTTTAAATATTTTTCTTGAAAGGTTTGAATACCGATACTAATTCGATTTACACCATAATCTGATAACAATTTCATTTTTTCTTCTGTAATATTTTCAATATTACATTCCACTGTATATTCATAATTTTTAGAGAAATGAAATCTTTGAGCAATTGTTAATAATCGTTTTAACTCTTCTAAAGATAAAGAAGAAGGTGTCCCTCCTCCAATATAAATCGTTTCTAATTCTTCATTTTGATAATTTTCCATTATTTCTTTTTCTAAAGAAATAAGATAATTTGAAACAATTCTTTCATCATAATAAAATTTACAAAAATCACAATAGGAACAAATAGAAGTACAAAAAGGAACGTGAATATAAGCCGACTTTATCATTATTAGTTAAATATTGCCATGCATTATCTTCCATTATTTTACTTTTCTTGGTCCTGTTGAAAGAGTGTCGTCTTTCGTAGTTGCAAACTGCCCTTTAATCCGAGGTTGTAAACGAGTAGCATAATTTGGACCATTTGTTCCTTGATTATTTAAAGTATCTAAACGATTTTCTGATAATCTACGTTTTACATCCTCCAAAATATCATTATCCTTTTCAATTGCTTTTAATCTCCTAGTTAAATCATCATAAATGATATCAAAAGTTACTTTTTCGTCTTCTGGTTTATCAGCATTCATTTCTTCTATGATTTGTGGAATGGTAAGACCACGTAAAAGAAGCGCTACAGCTGTATAAATTCTTTTTCTAACCTCAACAGTTTCAACCGTTTTTGGAGTATTTTGGTCAATCAAAGGTTTTACCTGTGCATAACGAACTGGATCTATTTTAGGAAGTCTTTGACTTAAATAAACACAAACAGTAGCATTACTAATTTTAAACCTATTCTCTGTAAAATATTTTGAAATTTGTCTTGTAGAAGCTACTTTTGTCTCAATAACATAATCAGCTATTTCAAGAACGCGACGAACCATTTCCTCATATTTTTTATCCTTCTCTGTCATCGGGATACCAAATTCTTCTGCCATATTACTCCTCCTCCATACTAAGGACTGCTAAGAATGCTTCCTGTGGTACTTCTACACTACCTACCATTTTCATTCTTTTCTTTCCTTCTTTTTGCTTTTCTAATAATTTTCTTTTACGAGATACATCTCCGCCATAACATTTTGCAAGTACATTTTTGCGAACTGCTTTGATATCGGAGCGTGCGATTGCTTTTGTTCCAATAACAGCTTGAATAGGAATTTCAAATTGTTGCCTTGGTATCAATTTTCTTAAACTTTCTACAATAGCCTTTCCACGGTTATAAGCAAAATCCCTATGAACAATTAAACTTAATGCATCAACCATTTCTCCATTTAATAAAATATCCATTTTTACTAAGTCAGATTTTTGATATCCTATCATCTCATAATCAAAAGATGCATATCCCTTTGTATAAGATTTTAATTTATCAAAAAAGTCATAGACAATTTCAGATAATGGTAATTCATAATGAATATTAACTCTTGTCGTATCCAAATATTCCATAGAAATATAATTTCCTCGTTTATTTTGACACAATTCCATAATAGGACCTATATAAGTGCTTGGAACAAAAATATTCGTTTTTATATAAGGTTCTTTAATGGTTGCTATACGCTGTCTTTCTGGCATTTTAGCAGGACTATCTACCATGACTATAGAGCGGTCTGTAAGTTCTACTTCATATACTACAGAAGGACTAGTAGCAATTAAATCTATATTAAATTCTCTTTCAATTCTCTCCTCAATAATTTCCATATGAAGAAGACCTAAAAAGCCACATCGAAATCCAAATCCTAATGCCTGAGAAGTTTCTGGTTCAAATTGTAAAGAAGCATCATTTAATTTTAATTTTTCTAAAGCTTCTCTAAGTTCTGGGTATCTACTAGACTCTACTGGATAAATTCCACAGAATACCATTGGCTTCATTGGTTTATATCCAGCCAAAGGTTCTTGCGCTGGAGTATCTTTTAAAGTAATTGTATCTCCTACTTTTACATCTTCAATACTCTTAATACTTGCACATAAGTAACCAACTTCTCCTGTTTTTAAAGAATTTACTTTTTTCTCATAAGGGCTATGAATTCCTAATTCTACTACTTCATAAGTAGCATTCGTTGCCATCATCTTTATTTTATCACCAACATGAACACTACCATTCATAACTCGTAAGAGAGTTACAATTCCTCTATAAGAATCATAATAGCTATCAAAAATTAAAGCCTGTAAAGGTTCTTCTTCTTTTCCATGTGGTGATGGAATTCTTTCAATAATTGCTTCAATTAATTCTTGAATTCCAACTCCCGTTTTAGCGCTCACTAAAAGGATTTCTTCCTCATCAAATCCAATCGTATCCATTAATTCTCTTTTTACTTTATCAATATCTGCATTTGGTAAATCAATTTTATTAATAACAGGAATAATCGTTAAATTATTATCTAAAGCTTGATATAAGTTTGCTAATGTCTGTGCTTCTATTCCTTGAGCAGCATCTACGACTAAAAGAGCTCCCTCACAAGCAGCTAAGGATCTAGACACCTCATAAGTGAAATCAACATGACCTGGTGTATCAATTAAATGTAAAATATATTCTTCCCCTTGATAGTGATAAGAAAGTTGAACTGCATTTAACTTAATAGTAATTCCACGTTCTCTTTCGATATCCATATTATCTAGTAATTGTTCTTGTTTTTCCCTTTCTGTTATTGCTCCAGTCTCTTCTAGAA
Organism: uncultured Bacilli bacterium; assembly: GCA_910584165.1. Lineage (GTDB taxonomy): Bacteria > Bacillota_I > Bacilli_A > RF39 > UBA660 > UBA5578. Next base: position 41,605 of record CAJTZU010000004.1, read on the forward strand.
TCCTATCTGCTAATGTACTTTTTCCATGATCAATATGAGCAATAATAGAAAAGTTTCTCATGTTTTCCTGTTTCACAGACATCACCATCTAAATTATACCATAAAAGCCTTAAAATATATAGTAAAATCCTAGTAAAAACATATATTTTAATATGGAGAATGAAGAAATAAAATACATTAATTATCAATTAATTGGATTAGGTATTACCCTTATTACAACTGTTATTGCTATTATAATCACTTACAATCAAAAATTAGGTGCTGCAAAAAAAGAAAAAATTTTATCTAATAAAAATAGTTTAAGCTTAACTTATTTTAATAGAATCTTAATATTATTAATTGCTATTTTATTTCTTTATATTAACTATCGTTTTTATGAAATTGACAAAGAAAAAGGTGTTGATATTAAAGGTGATATTTTACAAATTACATCCTCTATTTTAACCATTGTTGGAGCATTAATTGCTATATACGTTGTAACACTTTCTAATGCAGAAAATATTGCTGATATCGAAAATCCTAACATATAAAAAAGTTTCCTAAGAAACTTTTAAAATATCGTTCTCAATAAAGAGAAAACAAATAATAACCCCATACCTGTAAAAAATCCTGCTAATAACGCTAAGAATATAGCATCTACGAATGCTGCTTGGGAATTATTATTCTTTGGATTTTGTTTTAAAACATATTGTTTTTGATTAGTCATAGACTTTCTCAATTGCATTTTTCTTCTAATTGCTCTAACAATTCCGATATAAATATATTTATCAAAATCAGACATTTCACTACGTTCAATAATTTCAGGATACTGGAAAGCTTGTAAAGCAAATACCATATTGACAGCTCTACCACGAATGGTAGGAGCACTTTGACTCATTTCTTTTCCATTTACTTCTTCTGCTGGAACAATCGTTGGGATATCTGATGAAACATCTATACCTTCAATAGCACTATCAAATTCCTCATCTGTGATATCAAAAGTATAGTCAGCATCGCTAGCTCCTTTTTGATCATTATCATATTTTCTAACTTCTGCTGCTTTCAATTCACATTTACCTGTTTGAGCATTATAAGTAGCATCAATTACTCTATTATTTTTATCAATACCAAATGAATTTTCAATATTAATATATTGTAAATCCAAAAAATCTATATTTTCTAATAGTACTCTCACTTCTTTTTTTACTACTGTATCTAAAGCATCAAATACATAACGATATTTATTTTTATTATCCCGCAAATCAAGAATAGGAATTAAAGATAATTCAATATTTTGATAACGTAATTGGTAATCAAATACAGCTCTTGCATTTTTAATGCTATCATCGCCTTGAGAATAAGAAAGTGTTTGTTGGGCCTCTTTAAATTGCTCACTTAGATTTTTTCCATCTTTTCTATTTTCAATCATTCTTACCGTTTTATCTTCTGGATTATAAAATTTAAAATATTCTTTTCCATTCTCTAAATGTACTTCCTCAATATCCGCTAAAGATATACCATAAACTTTGGCAACATCTTTCATTTGTTCCTCTTTAGAAGTAACCTTTTTTGTTTCTTTTTCCTCTTTCTGTTTTTGATTTTGTTGCTCCATTGGTTCTAACATATTATCACCTACTTATACTTTACCCAAGTTTAGCATGAAATATAAAAAAAAGAAATCAATTTGATTTCTTTTTATGCTTCTTGACATAAATTTAGACACTTTTAGTGAAAAAAATTCATATATGCTAAGAAAGCTACTAAAATAGTAGTCATAATGGCTCCATTTACTTGATCCATAGTTGTACTCTTATATTTTACACCCACTAATTTTGCCACTAAGTAACCGCCAAATAAACCACCTAAATGCGCTACCATATTAATACCTGGTAATGTAAAACCTATAAATATGTTAAAAATAATTAAAGGAATTATTTGGGACTTAATAACGCTTCCTAAATAAACACGATAGTGATATCCAAAATATAAAAGAGCTCCTAAAAGTCCAAAAATTGCACCAGAGGCACCAACACTTACTACCATATTTCCTTGGAATAACATAGACATAAGTCCACCTATTATTCCACTTCCAAAATAAATAGCTAAATATTTTGCCTTTCCAAAAAAACTTTCTAACTGTGGTCCTATAATATATAAAGCATACATATTAAATAGAAAATGAATTATACCACCATGTAAAAACATACTAGCAATTAAACGATATAATTCTCCATAGCCCCTCATGGAATCAAAATTTACTAAACCACCAAAATTATATAAAGTAGTAGCATCTATTTGAAAAATATTAGCGCCACATAAAATCATTACCACAAATAAAACTAAATTACTAATTAATAAAGCATACGTAACAACAGGTCTTTTTTTACTAAATACATCTTCTGCCTTTTCTGCATCTTCCTGATTCTTATGATTAATTTCTTCTGTTAATTTCATAAATAATTCCAACCCTTTCTCTGTTACTTTATCAATTTTTGTAATAGTTGGAAAATTATCTGTTACAAAATCATAATTTTTAATATCATCTATTTCTTTTACTTCTATACAATCTATATTTTCTACTTCTGTATCAGCAATATGAACATTTTCACCTAGATTAATAAAAATACTTAGGGCATTCATTTTAAAAGAAAACGTTTTCTTTTTAATTCTTTTCATAATTTGCTGAGTTCTATAAATATCAAAATCAAACTGCTCATCGTTATGAATATAATTGGTAACAATTCTGACAATTTGATAATCTTGTTCAGAATTTTCAAGCCATATCTCATCTTTTGCACCATGCAAAATAATAGGATTATATCCTTGTTCTGTAATAAAATAATGGATTAATTTCATAACAATTTCATCATTTTTATTTAATGTTATATTCACTTTGGTCACCACCTATATTGTAATATATTTTTTTATAATAGTAAAGTTATTCTTCTTCAAAATACTTTTCTATTTTTAAAAAGCACTCAGGAAGTTCACTGTCAAATTCCATATATTCTTTTGTTGCTGGATGAATAAATCCAATCGTTTTTGCGTGCAAACATTGCCCTGTTTCATCAATCAATTTTCTTTTTCCGTAAACAGGATCATTCACTATTGGATAACCAATATAATTCATATGAACACGTATTTGATGAGTACGTCCTGTTTCTAACTCACACTCAATGAGTGTAGCGCTTTTATATCTTTTTAATACACGAAAATGAGTGATTGCTTGTTTACTATTTTTAGAAGTTACAGCCATTTTTTTTCTATCTGTTTCATCCCTTCCTATAGGAGCATCAATAGTACCTGTATCATGAGGAATAACTCCCCAAACAATCGCTTGATATTTTCTTTTTGTCGTTTTATTAGCCAGTTGCTCTGCTAAAAATTGATGAGCAAAATCATTCTTTGCTATCATTAAAAGTCCGGTCGTATAAGCATCAATTCTATGAACGATACCAGGTCTAAACTCCCCATTTATAGTACTTAAAGATTTAGCGTGATATAAAAGACCATTCACTAAAGTTCCATGATTATTTCCAACTGCAGGATGAACTACTACACCATTTGCTTTATTAACAACCATGACATCTTCATCTTCATAAACAATATCCAAATCCATCTTTTCTGGCTCAGCTGACATTTCTTCTTCTACATATTCTTCTATGGTAATCTTATCACCTATTTGTAATTCATAACTTGCCTTTACTTCTTTTTCATTTACTAAAATACACTTTTCTTTCAGCATTTTAGCAACTTTACTACGGCTCATAGAAAGAATTGGGGCTAAATAAGAATCAATTCTTCCCTCTACTTTTTCTGTAATTTCGATTTCTTGCATACCAATTCCTCCCTTATACTAAAAATAATCATCATAAATACAGATACTACAATCCCAATATCTGCAATATTAAAAATTGGAAAATAATAACTACCTAAAATTACCCCTATATAATCTACTACATGACCTAAGAAAATACGATCAATAAAGTTCCCTGTGATTCCTCCAATTAATAGACTATATAAAAGAATTTCCCATTTATTTAGCTCTTTCCCTTTAATAAAAAAATAATAAATAAGCAAAAGTGCTACTAAGCCTAAAAGAGCTAAAATAAAAACATTCCCGCTAAAAAGGCTCCAAGCAGCTCCCTCATTATGAACATTCGTTATATAAAAAAAATTTGGTATTATCTTAATTTCTCCTTGATAAGGAATAAAATTAGAAACTAACATCTTAACCACTTGATCCATTAAAACAAACAAAATACTAAAAATAGTTAACTTTTTATACATAGAATCACCTAATCCATTATATCATAAAACCGTAAAAAAAAGATAAATTCTTATCTTCTTCTATAAGCTTCTAAATCGTATATTTTTCCTTCTTTTTTTTCAGAAATACTATCTTCTATTTTAATACTCCTACCTGCACAAACAATTTGTGAAGCATTAATATGTGTTAAATGAGTGCCAAGCAATAATAATTCTTTTGCTAACTGAAAATCAAATTGTCGTCTCAATTCACTATTCAATTCTTTATAATTAATTAATACTACTTTTCCATATCTAATATATTCTATAATATCAGGAATTCTAGATAAAGAATCTACATCCATTATCATAATATTTAAAGTATCCTCTAAAGTAGGAACATATCCTTCTCCTGAAATTACTTTTGATTCTAAAAAAAGGTCGTCATAGGGAATTGTATTCTCGCCATTCTGCTCATAAGATTTTGACTCTTCTATTAACTCTAAATCTTCATCCATATAAAAGAAATAATCCCTTAATTGACAAAAAAGACAGTTTAGTTTTCCTTTTAATAATTCTAGAGATTGAGAAAATGGGCTCACTTCTAATGGTCCAGATGCTAGTCTTTTTCCACCTCTATTTTTTTGAAGATTAAATATTTTTCTTTTTTTTACATGTTTTCCTTCACGTCTATTATAAATTTTCATAATACACCCCTTAAGTAAGATGTATTATAACATATTTAAAAATTATTGCAAATTAAAGGCCCTTTTCGGGCCCTTCTTACATCATATTGTCTAGTTTTTTATCTGCTTTTTTTAAAGCATTCTTCATTACTTTTTCTGCTTCATTCATTACTGGCTTGCTATACTTCTGATAAGCAAGAACAGCTGTCGCACCAAGTGCAACAAGTGCTATATCTTTACAGCACATTTGCATAAAAAATCACCTCACACTAGACCTTTTGTAACAACCGTATATAAGCCGTCACAGGAGCTTATATACATTATTATATTGCCTCAGTTTTTTGTTTTTATACATCTAGATAACAAATTTTCTAATAAATCTGTTTTTCGTAAACTTTCTTGGTGATTTTCTACACTATAAATGAAAGATTCTGGCTCTCCAATTAAAATCAACTTTTTTTTAGCTCGAGTAATTCCTGTATAAATTAATTTTCGATATAACATTCTTTGATAACTTCTACTAATAGGAATGACAACTACATCAAATTCACTACCTTGTGATTTATGAATACTAATAATAAATCCATGCTTAATATTAATAAAATCTTTTGGTTGGTAAGTGACTAAGTTACCATCAAAATCTATCGTTATTTCATTTTTGCCACTCTTAGTAATATTTCCATGCCTAATTGATGTAATAATACCAATATCCCCATTAAATACATTTTCATCTGGAACATTTACTAACTGTAATACTTTATCATTCTCACGAAAAATAACATCTCCAACTTTTAATTCATTTTTTGTTTTACTAGAAGGGTTAAATACTTCTTGAAGAATTTTATTTAAATTATCTATTCCATTCGTTCCAGCATACATAGGTGCCATAATCTGAACTTTTCTATAATCATAACCATGTTCTAAAATTTGTGTACATATTTTAGGTAAATTGGAAATAATACTATCTGAAGAACAAGTTAAAAAAGTATAATCATCTCTAGTTCTCAAAAAATCTTGCAAATCATTCTCTCGAATTTCCCGAGCAAGTTCTGGAATATAACTATCCTCCTTTTGACGATATAAAATATCTAATTTAATAACATCAATTAGGTCACTATCAATAAAATCTTTTAACACCATTCCAGGGCCAACACTAGGAAGCTGATTAGAATCTCCTACTAAAACTAATTGAATATCCTCTGTAAGCCCCCGAAGAAGACTATCCATAAGAGGTAAATCTATCATACTAACTTCATCAATGATAATTAATTTACTAAAATCAGGATTATATTCATTAATTCCAAAACGATTGCTGTCACGATTCCACTTTAAAAATCTATGAATTGTGCTCGCTGGAAAATTAGTAGATTCAGACATTCTTTTAGATGCCCTACCAGTAGGCGCTAAAAGAGAAATAACATTTTCTAATTCTTTATCCTTATATTTATTTAAAATTTGATATAATTCTACAATAGCCCTTATAATGGTTGTTTTACCAGTACCGGGACCACCAGTAATAATAACAATATTACTAGTTAAAGCTTTTTCAATTGCCTCTTTTTGCTTTTCATTATACTGAATATCATTTGACTCTTCCAATAAAAATAATTCTTTTTGAAAATTTTTATAATTTTTTTTCTCTTTTCTTAATAATCTATCTATTCTATCAATAATAGAATACTGTGCTTCATAAATTTCTTCTAAATAGTATTTATTCTCTACTATTTCTACTTTCATCTCTCCATTTAATTCACATAATAATTCTTCTATTTGCTTTACTTCTATATCATAGCCAATATAGTGACACACTGCTTCTGTAATTTCTTCCAAATTTAAATATGTATCTCCATTTTTATAGACTAGTTCTTTCATAACATATAAAATACAAGCTTTAATACGAAAGTCGTTATCTACAGTCAATTCTTTTTGTCTAACAATCATATCCACTTTTGGAAATGCTATCTCATCAATATCATCTACTACTCTATAAATATTGTGCTCTAAAATCATAGTAGTATTCCCTTTATAAGTATTATAAATTAATAAAGCATCTCTCATTGCAAAGCCCAATTCTGTTAAGTAAACAATCATTTTATGGCTCTCTTCATATTTCATTAATGTATCATAAATGCTATCTGCTTTTTTCATTGTCATTTTAGGAACAAGCAATAAATTACTTTTATCTTCTAATATTTTATCTAAAGCAGTTTCTCCTAAGGTGTTAACAATAGAATACGCTAATTTCTCTCCTACTCCTTTAAATAAATCGCTTGATAAAAATTCAACAATACCATCTTTATCTTCTGGTTTTACTCTTTCATAATTTTGAACAGAAAATTGAAAACCATATTTTGGATGAACAGTTTCTTCTCCAAAAAAATAATAATTTTCCTGCTCATTTAATTCATGAAAATATCCCGTAAAAGTAATTGTTTTATTAATATAATCACGCATAGATTCCATGTCTGTATCTTTTACTTTCATTAACCCAATAATATATCCATTATTGGATTCAAAAATACTTTGTTTATACGTTCCCATAACATAATTTTCCATAGAATCACCAATTCCATTATAACATAAAAAAAAGTATTTCAATTGAAATACTTTTATCCCCTTTTACAACTTATACCTGATGATTCAATTATAAAATGTCCAAATGTTGGATTTACATAATCTCCAACTTTAACATTTTGTGTTGACAGATAAGGTTTAACATTATATAAGCTTATCTCATGCGCTTCCAATTTTTTAGTATCAGCTACTACTTTTAAAGCATTCTTTGTATCCTTTTTTGCTTTAATATATCCTTCAAAAGTTCTTTTTACAATATAATCTCCTGCTTTTAAATTTTCAATAGAAACCTCTGGTGTAAGAGTAGGATTAGGTACTGGAAAAGGTGTTAAATTAACACGTGGATAAACAGAAGAAATTTTTATTTCATTAGCATTCATCTTCTCTGTATTATCAGCTACTACTTTTATTGCCCCTTTAGTTTTTGAAGTTGCTTTAACATAAACTGTCGTTTTTTTCTTAACAACATATTCACCAACTTTAGCAGGATTAACACTCAAATTAGCAACTACATCACCTATACGAATTTCATTAACAGATGGCTTTACATTATCGGCCACAACTTTAACAGAGTTACTTCCAGCTCTTTCAACGATAGAATATCCTGGTACATAAGTAATATAAGCATTTCCAGAGCATCCCTTTAAATTATAACCAACGGTATCATTATCAGAATAATCTTTAAAATCATCTGCGGCCATATCACAATCTGTTGCATTAATACAAATTTTTGCATATTGATTTAGTATTTTCTGTTCACCCTGATTAATATCATCCATAATATTTTCCAAAACAATATATTTCTTTTCTGTTTCTGATAAACTAGATGCTGGTTTAGTTCTAACTCTTACACTTTCAGCCATACCATCACCATTAAATTCATTATCATTGGAATCTCCATCTGGATCTACAATATTAGTGTTAGTATTGGTATTACTATTAGAATCATCCCCACCAATATTAGGTCCCTTACAAGTTACTCCAGACATATCTACTTTAAATTCACCATTATTGTAAACATAAGAGATATTTCCATTACAATCTTCGATTTTTAACATATTATCTTCTGGATTATTTGGGTCATCTGGATTAGTTGGATTCTCTGGATCTTCAATATAATCTAAGAAATCTTCAATACTAATTGTACATTCCTGACCTTCTACACACTTCTCAATTAATTCTTGATACTTTTCAGGATTTAAATTTTTTAAATATTCTAAGAAGTTTTGTTCAATAATATACTTCTTTTCAGCAGAATTTAATTTATCTAAATCTTTTGTTCTATCTTTTGCCTCTTCTGAAATAATTGGTCCTTCTATTGGATTAGTATTGGTATTAGTATTAGAATCTTTTCCTTTATCTCCTTTACCAGTATTAATAACAATAAAAATCACAGTTAATATCAAAATAATGGCAACTGCAACTGCTGCAACTATCTTCATATTTATTTTTTCAAACTTTATTCTTCCCATAACATTTCTCCTATCTTTCATGGATATTATATCATAAAAGTTTTGAATAGAAAAGATATGTTTGAAACTTTTATCATATATTAATAATGGGTGTATGTTATATGTTAAATTTTCTAAAATGGATTTGGAAAGATTTCAATTTATTTTGTGCAGCTTATTCTAATAATATCTTTCCAGATCCCCTTACTAAAGAAGAGGAAGATTTCTATTTAGAACAAGCAAGAAAGGGAGATTCTATAGCGCGAGATAAATTAATTGAGCATAATCTTAGACTAGTCGCACACATTGTAAAAAAGTATGAGCACAGAAAAGATGACGAAGATGATTTAATTAGTATTGGAACAATCGGTTTAATCAAAGGAATTGATAGTTACTCTGAAAACCATAAAACAAGGCTCACAACTTATGTAGCACGTTGTATCGAAAATGCAGTATTCACCTGTTGGAAAAATTGCTAAACAAAATATTTACTTCATTAGAAAACCAAATATCAACAAGTGTTACATATAAGGTTCCCCCTATATGGATTGTTCCAACACTAGAAGAAGATGCATCAATTGGAAAACAAATACAATACTATCGCAGACTTGCTAATATAAAACAAACAGATCTAGGATTGAAATTAGGATATGGCAGAGATGCATTAAGACATCTCGAACAACAAGATATTAAGCTTATTGATATAAAACTTCTAACAGGGATTATAAAAGAGCTAAACATAGAAGATAAAATCATAATCAACGATGACTATATAAGCTTCTTATTAGATAATCCATGTGAAAAAATTCAAAAGATTAGAAAACAAAAGAACATGAACTTAAGGGAATTCGGTGACTTAATAGGTGTAAGTGATACTTCAGTTAGACGATGGGAATTAGGAAATAATCATATCTCACGCGAAATGTTTGAAAGACTCAAAAGGTGTATGGAATGACCATACACCTTTTAATACGATTATTGTTACTTTATTGGATAGTTGCCTTTTGATATAATTCATCTAGAACCATCTTTAGCACCTTTTCCTTGTCTTCATCGTTGATATTAAGTTGCTTAATCTTTTCAAGAACCAAGGTTGCATGGAATTCGGCAACTCTAGTTTCAAGTTCGTTAATTGCCTCAGTTTCTTTAGGGAAGTTAACTATGACTCTCATACATAACCTCCTTATTAATCTTATGAAACTTAAAGTAATTAATTACCACAAAGTCGATTAATAAATCGTTACTACAAAAATTCTACAAGAGATTCATAACTAATCATCAGTTACTTCACTAAAGAACGCATATTCAGGAATAAAGTTTAACGGAATGCTCACATGTGCTTGCCCGAATCTTGACTTAGCAATATTTAAATTGACACACTCTTGATCAGGACCACCGAAGTTAATTGAATTATCACCAGCTGTTAATCTAATAAGAACATCAGCCATATACTCAATATTTCCACTTTCTTTACTAAAACCAATGTCATACTCTGGACTTTCATTATAGTTGTTTACCTTTGTATAAGATGATCTATTAGTTGAAGTGATTACAATGACAGGTACCTTATAAACATAGCTAAGTTTCTTCAACTGCTCAATTATCTTATCCATCTCAATTCTCTTATCAAAAGATCTTAAGAAAACATCTCCATCGTTTTCATCTTTATAAGTAGACACAGGTTTATTTTGAAGCATTTGTAAGAAATCAATCACTACAACAGGATTATCCTTATAATACTTTATTGTGTTTTTAATAGCCATCTCAACCGACTCAATATAACAAACACTATTATCTATTTTGCCTAAAGCATCAGTATGTATTGATAAAATGTTGATATACTTATCAATTGAAGTAGTATAAGTATTATAAACCTCCAATACCTTTTCCTTAAGTTTTTCATCTTCTACAAGTAGTTTAGAATTAGATAAGTCATTTATTGTCATATTATCTAGATCAGAAAATCTATAAGACGTATTAGCCATAAGTCTTATTGCAGTTTGAATATCTGACATATCTAAACTAAAAAACAAGCTAGTCTTCTTATTGGTTGCTAAATTAGCTAGAATATGTAACATCAAAGAAGTCTTACCCATACCAGGATTAGCACCTATAACATATAATCCATTTTTGAGACCACCACCAAGAGCATCATCCAAAGAACTAATACCTGTAGGAATCACAATTTCTCCATAGTTCTTATTCTTAGCATTCATCAAATAATCCCCGATAATATCTCTTTTAGGCCTCTTAATGCTCTTAGATAGAAACTTACTAGCAGTAAGGTCAAAACCTTCCTCATAAATTTCATTAACTGTCAAAGTGTTGCCATTTACATCGTTAATTCTAAACATAAATATCTTCCTCCTTCATAACGATTTTGTTAATGACTTTCTTGTCATTTGTTTCCTTTTCCTTAATCATAAACATAATTCCTCCTTACCTTGATTAAAAAATCGGTGAAGCGGCAACAAATAGTAAAAGGATGTTGCATTTGCCTCGATACTCGTTATATTTAGGAGTTCAAAAAAACAAAATCGCGCGGAATTCTTCTTCTGAAAGAAGTCGATATTAATCCCTCAACTTATGGTTAAATATTCTAAAGCCTAGACCTTAATTTGTCAAGAAACCCGCTTGAGGGTTTGTTGAGGGCTTAATATCTAAAGATATAGAAAAAAAGTTATCGAGAAATCTCGACAACTTTAGCAGTTAAAAAAGTAAAAAATCTACTTTAGAAATCTAAAAGTCTAAAACCCAAATACAATAATATACTTAAAACTTCAATATCAACGATATATTACCTGTAGTGATAAGATATCTTACTTGTGCTTGTTCAAATCCAAATTTACCAATTGAAATAATATCATTGTAAAGTTCGTTTATCTGATCTTCAACTTCTCGTTTCTTAGTTGCTTTCCTAATATTAGCTAAATAATCTCGTAAATTAAGTTCTTTTCTTTGGACTTTAAATACAGCAGTAAATGACATATTATTTTCTAATAGATTATTCAAAACAGTAGTAATAGCTTCTAGAAGATTTAAAATACTATCCTTTGAATTGGGTTCATTAGCAATCTGAAATAAATAAGTCTCTCGTTGTTGTTCTCGGTTGCGATATAAATATATTTCATCAGTTAAATCTCGTAAATCTTTATCATATTCTGTTAGAGCATTTTTGTTCCCAAGCTTCATCATATTGAAGCGATAATCCATTTTCTCAGCAATTACAAAGCTTAAATAATTGCAGCCAAGACTTTCTACTGGAAATCGATTAGATATCTGCTTTAGTTCAAATCTTAGTTTCATAAACTTATTAATTCTACAAATAATCCCTTTAATCTCAATAGCCTCACCATTAATACCATTCTTATTCTTCTTCGGAAAATATAGTATACTAAGATCAACAATCTTTTCTTTCTTGCCAGTATTCAATTTGCACTGTTCTAGTTTCTTATTATATCTAGTCTTGCTAAAATCCCAATACACAACCTTGCTATTAAGCCGATTACAAGTATCTATTATTTTCTCCTTTAGTTTAATATTGTTAACTTTAGGGAATATAAGTCTCAACGAATCGAAGGGAATAAAATAATAATCATCTGCAAAATTTTCTTTGTTGATTAATGAAATATAATAGTGATTGAGTAATTTAAGTAACTTTCTTTCCTCTAAATTAAAAGTCGCATTAAACATCTCTATACCAAAAGATCCATTACCAGCTTCACCATAGGTTATCTCCTTTTGATAGATGCCATTAGAATGGTTTGTACATGTAAATGCCATATCAAACATCTCATAAGAAAATTTGTCACTAAAATCACTTAGGGTTCTTCCTAAATCAACATTGTGCTTATAAGCCAATTCTCGGGATAATTTCTTTAAATATTTTTGTATAGAATCATAAACTAACACTATATCAGCAGAACTACTTGAACTACTAATAGTAACATCTAAATCATCATTAGGTAACAATTTAAAAATGCCTTGCTTCTGCATCTCTTTAAGAGTCTCTAACATAATTATCCCTCCTAATTCAATTATAGCACAAAAAAAGAGGAAAAATATAGCCTACATGATAATCTAGGTTCAATTAATCCTCTAAAATTATTAACACATTATAACCAAATTATGACGCCTTTAAAATCTTTAAGTAGCGATAACCAGTATTACGAGCAATTTGGCATAATCTACAGAACTCTTTAAAATTAATCCTCTTTTCATTATACTCAATGTAATATTTAGCAACATCAGGGTTCTTCTTATAAATTCTATCCCTCGTTAACTTAGGTTGCCCACCAATGCGTCCCTCAGATCGAGCAGCAGCCAAACCATCGTTAACACTTTCAACTATCATCAACCTCATTACTTCCGCCACCATTGATAACATCAATAACTGCCCCTGCATCAAAGCTGACAATGAACCGCGACAATCTACTTCAAAATCACCTAGAACAAACTTAATCTTCTTTTCCTTGGCAAATTCAATTAGTGACATGAAGTGCTTAAGCGATCTAGTAAGACGATCGATAGAAGAACAATAAATTGTATCTCCCTCTTTAACAATGCTTAACAATCTATCAAGTTCAGGTCTCTTATCCTTACTACCAGAGATATACTCCTTAAACATATTCTCCAGCTTAACTCCATGTTGCTCCCCAAACTTAATCTGACGTAACAAATTCTGCCTTTCCTCATTAGTACTACAGCGTCCATATAAGTAATCCATAAAAATCATTCCTCCCAAGTTCCAAAAAACCTACTTTGAATAAGTGGAACATTTTTACACTAAATTATGCCTTTAAAGCCAATAAATTGGTGGAAAAATAGAGTGCCCACTTAACAAATGTTTCTTGGAACACTCCATTTATCACTTATATTGAAGTTAAAAGCAACTATATTTAAAGATTTAGGCAAAAGAAAAAGCAGATAGAAAATCAAATCTGCTTACTCAATAATATCTAAAGTATCAGTTGAACCCTTAACTAGAACATCAGGCAATTCGTTAGAATAATCATTCTCATGGAATAAGGAATAAACCTTACCATCCTTAATAACAACAATATCATCATTCTCTTCAACATAGCCAATATCATCTACGTCAAAAAATCTATGATAGTCTATAAATCCCTCACAAACCATACCAAATAGTCTTATATCTTTTTCAAATGTTAATGCTGCAATTACAAGAGGTGTAATAATTATTTTCTTATACTTATAATTATTGTTATTTATGCATTTGGTAGAATTACACACGCCAACAACAGGAATAATAACATTATTATTAGTAATTGCAAATATTGCTCCACCATTTATAAAAGCTACTGCCTTTACATTTTCCAACATTTCCTTACCATTTAATAATACTATACCATTATGTAATAAAATAATAACATCTTTATTACAAGAAAACTCAATATCTTTTACCTCAATAACAGATATACCCTTTAAATAATCGGTATTATCATTAACAAAATCATATGCTTTATTTAAATTATAGTCATATAATTTTACAATATCGACACCAAACAACCTGATACTACTTAAATCTTGTAATGCAGTAATACAAAAAATCTTATTTCCTTTAATCTCATCTTGGAATGGTAGAGCCTCATCTAAAAAATCATCATCCAATAAAGAAACATTACCCCTAATTCTATAATCAGTATTCATAACAATACCCTCTACAAATGATTTAAAATCATCATTTCTATTGCCAACAAATACTGCAGAAATATCTCCACTACAATCAACGATTTTCACAAGAACGAACATAGTATCTTCAATCTCATATACTTTCATATCATGAAACTTTCCCTCAAGTGTAACATTCTTAACTTTGCCAATTAATCCATCAATATGAGAAATAAATACGTTCTCTGGAATCGTGGTCTCTATCTTCCTAAAATTAATCTTCTTAGTCACATTGGTAACCTCCTAACTATATTTCATTATACAAATTATACCATAAATAATTATTATTACAGCCATACAATTGGTAAAAGAAGCAACTAGTTAAGTGCTTCTTTCTCATTAATTAGACTTATATTAATACATCTTTAATCCTTAAGACAAGCTTGATCAGTTTCAGATCGTTCAGAACATTTTGGTAGGTCATCCTTTGGATCATGTTTACTAAGAACTTCTTTCTCATAAATAGAATGATACATAGCTGTATCATCTACACAAGTTTTAGTATCTGAATCATAACTAAAACCACGTTCACAATCATTAATATGATTATATAACTCTCTATCCTTTGGATTCATACCAGGATATCCATGTGACTTATACCAAGCATCTTGAGCTTCATATGTTCTCGTACAAGCTCCTGCAGGTAAACCATCAATACCAAATGCAGCCTCCCAATCAGTCGAAACTGTTCCATCGCCATTATCTATAGTAGCATACTCAGCTAAATTATTTGGCCACCACATTTCACCTTCTTGACACTCCTGTGGCTCATAAAGGTGCTCATCCTGACATACACCATAGTAGTTCAAAAAGAAACCAACAGGACACCCATCTTCATTCAATTCGGGCTCTTGTTCTATGACCTCCGCCTCTTGATCGTCTGGTTTAACTTCTTCTTTAATATCTTTATTTGGCTTTGGTTCATCTTTGACGTTCAATAAGATAACAGGGGTAGCAACAGCACCACTAATCACTACAATACTAACAATAATAGTTGCCGCAATATGTTGCTGAACCCAGCCTAATATAATCTTAAACATAACCATCACACTTCTTTCTTATTCTAAATCACATGGACCATTACCAGTTAAACAATTATTAATCATTTCTACTTCTTTACAATCTTTAATTACTCGCTCAGGTGTATATCTTTTAATCTTATTAGCATCATTAGGATTTAAAAGATTAAAATCTTTCAAATCAACGTATTCATATGTACCAGCAAGTAAACATTCCTCATAAGAAGAACTTGAATTCTGATGTCCAATTTTTCTCGATAAAACATTAGCTAATATCTCTTTATCTTCTATTTTAATACTACCTGTAGCAACATATTCATTATAATTAATGGAAATATATTCGGTATCATCTTTCTTTGTGTGTTTTATTCTAAATTTATCAAGTGTATTGAAAAACTTATTGATTTGATTTTCCAATCCTACGTAATCTAAAACTAGTTGTTTTTCGTCAAAAATATTCGATATAAATTTCTCAGTAAAATAACATTCTAATTCTTCATTATTCATACTACAAGAATATACATCACCATAGTCACCATCTGCTTTTAACTTATCCCATAGGGTAGTGTAATAACCCTCATTATTACTATTTTTTATACTCTCATTGTTCTTCAAATCAGCTAGCAATACCTCTTTATCTGCTACTGAAATATACTCAACAATAACATAATCCTTTTTCTCAATATATACATTTCCAGTTGCTCTAACTTTAACTCCATTAGAAGTATCAAAACCTTTTGACTTAGCTAAATCATATAAATAATCAATACTATCATCAATATTTTTACCTGCAATTTTGATTTCATTATAAATGGAAACACAGTCATCATTAAGGCATGCCACATCTTCTACAGTACCATCTTTAATAGTTAGAACAAGAAAAGGGTTAATCTCAATAAAAACATAATCTACCTTATCCTTTTGTATCTCATTAACTTCATCAGTCATCTTCTGACTTCTAGTTTGATATAACTTCTGCTTAATAAAGCTATAGCTAAAGAATAGTATTATAACAATTATAATAACTAAAAGAACCTTTAATAAAATATGCTTATTTTTCTTCTTTATAGGTTTAACAATATCCTGATCTACATCAATTTTTTTAATTTGTTTCTTACTCATAATTTATCACCCCTTTAATAATTCTTGTAACTTATTTAGTAGTAAAGCTCTACTAGCTTTGCAAACACCAATATCTAACACTAAGCCATCACAAAATTCGACAAAATTTCCCGTTTCATAATGTGATGAACAATGTGTTTTAAATTCTTCTACATCGCGCAAAAGTAGTAGCAACTCCTCAGGTAATTCATCATTGTACTTAGATAAAATTTTATCTCTAAGAGCTTCAAACACTGGCTTAGTTGTATCAACTTTAACTTCTTCTTTTAATACAAG
Source organism: uncultured Bacilli bacterium (assembly GCA_910584165.1). Lineage (GTDB taxonomy): Bacteria > Bacillota_I > Bacilli_A > RF39 > UBA660 > UBA5578. The sequence continues at coordinate 58,651 of CAJTZU010000004.1, forward strand.
AAAACCATAATCAGTAACACCATCTTCTATTAGTTCCACATATTGTTTATGTTCATACAAAAGGTTATATAGTTCTTGGATACTAACATTATAATTGATATTGTATACCTCAATTCCTGCCAATTGATAATCATGAAAACAATCTTTAACTAACTCATCAGCTATATCCATATTTTTTATTCGAAGAGCCGTAGCAATAGGTTTATAACTAGGGTAGTTTAGCATGCAATTGAAACCATGATATGGAGTGCGAACATGCTGACTCATCCTTTCCTTAAAATTGTCAGTTACACCTATCTTACAAAGATTCTTTGTACCACCCATTATACACGGATATACATAGATAAACCCCTCACCATTAGAAATTTTACTCATAAAAACACCACCTCAAGAATATTATATCACAAAATAGTATGTGAACAATAGACCTTTTATAATAATTTTTATTGATAGAATTAAATGAGGTGGAACAAATGGATAAAATCGATGAGAACTACGCATACATTTTGTTAGCAAGAAACCTAAAGAAATATCGAAAAGAAGCTGGACTTACCCAAGAACAACTTTCCATAAAAAGTAGATATGCTCTAAGTTTCATAAAAAATCTTGAATCTAAATCAGTACATCAAACATGTAGCATTGGTACTGCCTATGGATTTGCAAAGGCATTGAACGTACCATTGTCTAAACTCTTTGAAGAAACAGAAGATGTAGAAAAACAATAAATTGATAACATATAAATAGGACCAGTTGCAATAACTGATCCTATTTTCGTGTTGGTATCTCTTCAATCTCTAAATGAGTATCACTTGTTAATAAAAGGTTGTACTTATCTTTCAAAATTGCTTTAAGTCTCTCGATATCTTCAGTAGAACCAAATTTAATATCACATACACTATCAATTGCGGCGTTGAAAACACCACTCAGAGAACCTGCAAAAAGAACATCCATCTTATATCCCATGGCAATATAAAAAGCCACATAATCATCAATAAAATTATCTCTTAAATACTCATCAAGTGCATTACCAAAAGGTATACTTATTTTGTCATAATCTTCTTCGCTAATATCAAAATCAGATCGAATCATAATTTCCTCACTTCCTCAAAGTCTAAAGGATCCTCGTTTATTACTCTTAACTTATACCTATTATACAATATTTTAATAACCTTTTCTTTAAGAGTTGCATAATCCTTACACTCAAAATTTAACATATCTAGTGCTGAACCGATAAAAATATCCAAAGGTGCTTGCCATAGTGCATTTCGCCTATAACCAGTTACAATGAAAAAACATACAAAACTTGGTGCTATCTTCTTTTCTAGGTGTTCAGTACATACTTCGAAAAATGGTTCTACAATTGTAGCATGTTCTTCTGGTGTTATATCTTCGCCATCTTCAAATCTAAACAAAATTCATTCCTCCATATCGTTGTCATTATAACTTAAAAACTAAAAAATACATAGGTTTTATTACAATTATCAAAAATTTACATAAAACCATATGAAATATTGAATTGACAAAATCTTTCATTAGTTCTACTTGGGTAACTTTTTGAAAAGTAAAAAACAACCCTAAAACAACTTCTAAGACACCTAATCATACAGATAGAACAATAGACTACCCATAGCAAAGAAGAACAAAATTCAGCAGTAAAAAACAACCTAGTACAGGTTGTCATAGAAAAGTTTTTTATAAGATACTAAATAATTTCGAACTGGTCGACTCCATATATCAAAGCTAGAGTACTGCCAATAGTATCCCATTTCATATGAAGTTGACCATCATCATCAATATGATCTACAGTTCCCAAAGTACCATCTGGTATTGCTTGGGGATCATCCATATGAATCAATCTAACTCTTGTACCTACAGGAAATAATTTCTTAATCTTCTCAACTTCTTCACTTGGTCTCATACCTGTTCCTCCTCTCATGAATTACAACACTTTAAAGTAAATAAAAAAGCTCTAACTTTCTTAGTTTGTAGAAGAATTAGACCTCTTTTAACAGGCAATGAATTAAATTGTATGGATTTATATTACAATCACAGTTTGAAAGGAAATGAGCATTTAGTTAACTCAACATTTTGAAATGTTTAATCATCACCTAGCTTGTATAATACCATAAGTTTTAAAAATTACAGCCCCTTAATAAAAAACTAGAATAAAAGATACTTACTAGTATCATCCATAGTCATCACCACTAAACCAATCAATGTGCACAGGTGTAGTCAATTTCCTAAGATTAGAATCCAATGCAACTTTAAAGTATGCGAATAAGCAATCTATCAGTTGTCCTTCTTCGTCTTTAAGTTTGTTTCTTTTAATGCAACTAATAGTATAGCTAACTGCTAGGATGCATGTCTTGAATTCATAGTATCGCAAAATGTCTTCAAATAGACTATCGAATAGGCATAAATCGAACTCATTATCTCCAGCAATCAGCTTTCTTCTAATTAATTCTAAAGTAAAAATATGATGTGGTGTTTTATCATTTTTCTTGTAACTTGTATCTTCTTTCATCTTTCTTCTATTAACTCCTTTGATTTTGTATTTAACCTCTAAATCAAAGGATTAGCAATAAAACTGTAAATTATTAATCATTTACTTCAAATAAAGTTAGTTTTCTAGTTAAAAAGCATAGGCTTTTATAAAAACTTGTGATATTTATTGTTACGAGGAAGTGAAAATATGGGAAAACATAAATATCCTATAGGATATAAATTTAATAAATTGACTATAATTGAATTTCTTGGAAGTGCAGAAGATAAAAACCGACACTCCAGATATAGATGTCAATGTGAATGTGGAAAAACAGTCAATGTTCTAACACAATACATACAAATCCAGAAAAGTTGTGGCTGTGCTCCAAGAGAAAAAAGAACACTATAAGTTCTATTCATCTCTAACAGATAGATATTTACATAAATAGAATTATCTAGTTACTAAAAGCAACCCATAGTTAGGTTGTTATTTATAAATAAAATATATCTCTTAATAATACACTTCATTGTTCTTAGTTAGGATTAAATTGATAAGTGAATCAATATAAACATCAATATCTAATAAATCATTCAAATGACTGGAATCCGGTGTTTCAAGTGGAACTTCACTATCTAGATATCCATAGATAATAACATATTCAATATCTCTAGTAAGATCACCTAATTTATCGATGTCACCTTTAATATTATCAGCATCATAAATAATTTTCCAAATCTTCGTATAAAGCTCACGATTGTAAAGCGTAAATACTTCTTTTCTATCCTTAAAGCGGATAACGTTACCTGTTGTTGAATCATTTGGAACACTTAAATTAAGTCTAACCAAAGATTCCAACTCTTGTAACGCATCTTTCTTTAAAATAAAAAGTTTCTGCTTACCAACACTATACCTAACTTCACCATCAGTAAAAATAGTTACTGCATGTTTACCCTTAACTCTCAATATCCAATCTTTATTCTTCTTCATCTGAGCATACCTCCGATGGAATCGCATAAATCTCTTCTGCAATAGCAATAAGATCATCTTCACGTACAAATAATCTCTTAAAATTATCTTTCTTGAAGATCATTCTTACTACTTGTTGGGCGAACCTCCAACCTCTAACTTTTAATCGGTCTTTACTGGAAGCATTATTCCAAAATTTTACTATAAAACCATCATGTTCTTGAACATGGTAGCCATAAGATCTGATTATTGGCAAATCTAACTCTACTAGTTCTCTTATTTCAGCTATAACTGAATCATTTAAAACACAGATCTTCTGATTTTTCTCTTGACCAAAAACTCTACCATCTTCATAAAGGGTAATTTGATACCTACTTGTAGGGTTTTGTACCTTGATATACCAATTCTTCGACATCGCCATATAAAATCCTTTCAAAAACACATTATTTGGCCATTTCTAGCCACTTTGTGACCTGTTCTCTAAAGGTGTAATCCAAATACCCAGCAAGCCAAGTAATCAAAGAATTAACCACCTTTTAAAACAAATCACTAAAATCAAATTTTCTCATATAACCTGGATACTCTTTGTATCTCTAGTTACTAAACTTTTAAATACCTGTAAAACAAATAAATACCTGTTAAATTATTCTTTCTCTTAATAAATCAATCCTTTAAAAATAATTTTCCTATAAAAACTATTATAATTAAGAGTTAAATCATCATTATTTAAATTATTATTCTCTATACAGTTATTATAATTATCGCTTTAATAAACGAGGTCAGCATCTCGCATCTAAGTTGAAAAATCTGTGCTGGAAATATCGATGACCATGTAACAATCATCTATCTTAATATACGAAATATTTCCATAAAAGTATATTATTCTAAGTCAATGTGATATACTATAAGTATGCACACATATTTGGAAAGGAAATAATTGTATGAAACATTCAAACAAACATGACAATCGCAAATTTGCTATCTATTCAAGAAAATCAAAATATACTGGTAAAGGAGAAAGCACAACTAATCAAATTGAAATGTGTAAAAATAAAATTCTCTATACATTTCCAGATGCCGACATAGAAAATGATATTATCATCTATGAGGATGAAGGTTATACTGGATATAATATGAACCGCCCTGACTTTCAAAGAATGTTAAAAGATATACGAGATAAAAAAATAAAGACTATCGCTTTCTATAAACTTGATAGAATTAGCCGTAATGTATCAGAATTTAGTAACTTAGTAAATGAACTAGATGAGTATGAGGTTACATTCTTATCAGCTACTGAAAGTATAGAAAATGTCACACCAACTGGTCGTGCAATGATGTTTATGATTTCAGTCTTTGCACAATTAGAAAGAGATACTATTGCAGAACGTATAAGAGACAACATGATAGAATTGGCTAAAACCGGTCGTTGGCTAGGTGGTCAAACACCAACAGGTTATGATTCAGAACCAATAGTATACCATGACTTGGAAGGCAAAAAGAGAACCTTATTCAAACTTACTGAAAATGATGAACTTCCTACTATAATTACTTTATTTTCTAAAATGTTAGAATTAAAATCATTAACTAAATTAGAAACATATACTCTTCAAAATGATATGGTGACTAAAGAAGGAAAAAGATTTACTCGTTGGGGCTTAAAAGCCATTCTAACAAACCCAGTTTATGCCGTTGCTGATCAAAACATATTAGATTATCTTACTGATTTGAAACTAAATATCTACGCAGAGGAAAAAGACTTTAATGGTAAGCATGGTTTAATGGTGTATAATAAGACTGAGAAGAAGGGAAAATCAAAAACAGTTGTAAAAAAAGATATGGAAGAATGGATTGTTGCTATAGGAAAACATAAAGGTACGATTAAAGGTAAAGACTGGGTTGAGGTTCAAGACTTACTAAAACAAAATGCTCACATGCAATATAGAAAACCTACAACTAGTAATGCTCTTCTCTCTGGTATTCTAAAGTGTTCTCACTGTGGTTCATACATGAGAGCTAAACTACAAGGAAAAGATACTGATAGTCAAGGCCGAAGAAAATTCAGTTACATGTGCGAACTTAAAGATCAAAGTAAAAAAGTAAAATGCCAATGTCCTAATATTAATGGACTTGAGGCCGATAGACTTGTACTAGAAGAAATTAAGAAACTAACCAATCCAGCATCAAAATTCTATGAAGCTTTAAAGAAAATATCTAAGGATAACTTTAGCAAAGCATATAAAGATAATGAAGAACTTAAGGCATTAAAGAAACAAATAAATAAGAATGAAAACGAAATCAAAGCATTATCGGATAGATTACCATATATTGCTGTAGAATTAGTACATGAACAATCAGAAAAGATCGTCGAACTAAAACAAAAGACTACTGAATTGCAAAACAAAGTAAAATCTTTAACCAATACTAACTATGAAGAAATAAGCGATAAAGAATCAGCAGATGTACTACTTAATGTATTAGATACATACACTACTTCATTTGATAACCTAGACTTGAACACTAAGCGAAATATGATTAAATTACTAGTAAGCTCTATAACTTCAGATGGAGAAGATATAACAATCAATCTCATTGGAACTAGGACAGTAAAGAATGAAGATATATCATCTTGTGCTTGTACAAAAAAGCAAGATACTCTAATGATAACTAACTTTCCAACTGGTGAGCATTGCAAACGAAATTTTAATGTATTATAGAGCCAATAAACGGAATAACAAAAATATCAGTATCAATGAAGCAGTAGGATTTGATAAAGAAGGAAATGAAATTACGTTATTAGATATTTTAAAAACACCTGCTCCTGACTTTGCAATAGATATTCATAATCAAGATAATATTAAAAGAATTGATAAATATTTTGCTGTTTTAACAGATAGAGAAAAAGAAATTATTGAAAAAAGATATGGGCTAAATGACCAAGATAAACTAACACAAAAAGAGATTGCTAAATACTATAAAATCTCTAGAAGTTATGTATCAAGAATTGAAAAAAGAGCGCTTACAAAAATGCTTAGAGAATATATAAAAAATAAGAACAACTAACTTTTAGTTGTTCTTTTCTTGTACTAATCTTATTCTTTTAATTTTAGCGGGGTCTATTTCATACATAGATGGATTGAGTTCAAAGAAAGAATTTTGAAGACCATTTCTATAAAATCTAGAAGTTTGGGTTGTTGGAACAATAACGCCCTTTTCAATCATTGGAGCAATCATTGTATCAAAAATTTCTGGTAATTTCTTATGCTCATTTTGACTATTATAAAATCTAGCAAAATCAGCATATGTAATTTGACCATTCATTGATAAAATATATTGCATTGTCTGATAATCTAAGGAACTAAGCTTATACCTACAACTTTTCGCAATCATTTCCATAATATGTTCTTTTTCTAACTCTGCTTTTAAACTTACCATCATATAATTCAAAAAGAACGTAACATTTTTATATTTTTTAACATCCCTAATAATTTTATAATATCTCTGCTTAGATTGTTGTATTCCCCTATTAAAAATGATATAGGGATAAGCTCCATGATTTAATAAGTACCACATAGCTGTTGTTCTACTAGTTCTTCCATTAATATCGTAATAAGGATGAATATAACAAAAATAAAAATGTGCTACCTGAGATACTAAATAAGTATCTGTCAAAGTTCCATCAGGTTTCCTTTTAGACATATATTCTAATAAAATTTTCATATATTTTTCAATTTCATTAGCAGGAACTCCTTTATCTGGCGGGATATCCATACGATCTGAATAAAAGATAAATACATCATTTTTTCTATAATATTCTCCCATATTGGCAATATCCCCTGCTTCTAATAAACCATCTGAGAGAATTCCATATAATTCTTTTAAATTTTCTCTATTAATAGCTTTACCAGATGTTAAAATATAACGATATCCTTTATATAAATTTAATATTCTCTTTTTTCTTTGAACATCACTAATATCTAATTTACGGTGAATAACATTATCTACTAAAGATACATCATCATAATATCCTTCAATTACATTATTAGCTTGAATTTCATGGGAAAAAAGGACATCTCTAGAAAATCTCCTACTCTTCATATAATTCATTCCATCCAAAAAAGATTCTAACTCTTCTTTAAGCGGCGCTATTTCCCTATCTACTACATATAATGGAATATCATCAACCAATAATGAAAGCTTTCTATGTTCTTTATCAGCCATACTTATTCCCCCTTTTGACCTAGTATCTTAACAAACAATTGTCATTTTGTCAAAAACGTTATTAAATTCTAATAACCTTTCCATCTAAATTACAAACATAGCAATTAGGAAGTAAAGTTTTTATTTGATTTAATATATCTTCATTATTTTCATAAATTCTTCCAACTAATACTCCTTCAATAAAGCAGGATGGTATTCCAAATAAAATAGAACTTTCTCTATCCGTAAAAAAATCATCTTTATTTCTTCTATCCTTTAAAAACTGTTCATAATAAAATGAATTTAAAAATTCTTGCACTACTTCATCAGATATCTCAAATGATAATATATCGTTTTTTAACAATTCTTTGATAGAATCACTCATTCCATTAAATATTACACCAATTTGTATTCTATCCTGAGAAAGGCTAGGCATAAATCTCGCTTCTTTTGTTTCTTCCATCATCCACTTCCTACTTGTAGACTTCACAATCTCATTAATGTTTGACATATTATCATAAGGAATTACTTTACTTTTATTTTTCTGAGTATCTATTCCACCTTCATAAACTCCATAAAACATGATAGTTCCACCGCTGTAAAAATTAATGTAATCTTTTAAATAATAATTTTGTTTTAAATTCCATACACTTACAGAAGCTGGATATTTTGACTTATCTCTACCATCAATAAACATGTTAGACATCAACCCTAACTTCACGATTTCTTGTAATCCTTCTATATTCTTATAAGTACCATGTAATAGTGTCCCCTTGGGAAGATAAACACTATCTCCTACCTGGTAATTTGAAACTGTAGGAACAAATTCCTTTTCTATTTTAAAGTAATTTTCTATTTGCTGTAATAATATTTTTTTTGCCTCACTATTTTTTATATTTTGCTCTACATACTCGGCATATTTTTCTTTTTCCATTCTTTTTTCTCCTATTCTTTATCATTATAACATAAATAAAAAAAGAAGAATTTAATCTTCTTTTCTTTCTACCCTTAAATAAGTAGTATGGCCATTTAAATCCACTTCTTCTTTAGCCTTATTATCTTCTATAATATCTAATGATAAAGTTTCATTTTGAATGAACTCTTTAAAATTATTAATAGCCTCTTTTACTTTTTCATCACCTTTATAATATAAGTAAATTCTATCAGCAATCTCAAAGTTACTAGTCTTTCTTAAGTTTTGAACTTTACTTACTAATTCTCTAGCAATTCCTTCTAAAATTAAATCTTCTGTAAGTTCTGTTTTTAAAATAACAAAATTAGATGCGTCTGTCGCAACATCAAAGCCCTCTTTAGAGTTTGTTCTAATTTCTACCATAGAAGAAGTAATATCACATTTTTCTCCTTCTATTTCCATAGAAATACTTTCATTATTTTGAAGTTTACTAATTTCTTCATTAGAAAGTTCTAATAATAATTCTCCAAAACGTTTCATCTTAGGTCCAAAAATTTTACCTACTTCTTTGAAATTTGGTTTTACAGTAAAATTCATATACTCTGATAAATTCGTAATAAATGTTACTTTCTTAACATTTAATTCCTCTTCAATTAAAGGTGTTAAATCAGAGATTAAAGATTCATTCTTTCCATCAATTAAACATTCACTAATTGGTTGACGTACTTTAATTTTTACTTCTTCACGAATATTTCTACCTAAACTGATTAAATTTCTAACCAAATCCATACGAGCTTCAATCTCTTCATCAATCATTTTCTTATTACATTTTGGATAGTCTGCTAAATGAACAGATTCTTTTCCTGTTAATTTTGTATAGATTTCTTCTGATACATAAGGAACGATTGGGGCAATTAATTCGCAGATTCCAACTAATACTTGATAAGTAGTACTATAAACTGCTTTTTTATCGTTATCTAATTCACTACTCCAGAATCTTCTTCTATTTCTTCTAATATACCAATTTGATAAATCTTCCCCAACAAATTCTTGAATTCTACGAACCGTATTCGTTAAATCATAAGCATCCATAAATTCTGTTACATCACGAACTAGTTTATTATATTTAGAAAGTAACCATTTATCAATTTCTAATAAATCCTTATATTTTACTTCAAAGTCTCTTGGATCTATCTTATCGGTATTAGCGTAAATAGCAAAGAAATTATAAGTATTTCTAAGCGTACTGATAAATTTAGAATAAACGTCTTTTAATCCATCTTCGTCAAATTTAATTGGTGTCCAAATTGGAGATACACTTGGTAGATACCATCTGATAGTATCTGCACCATATTGTTCCATTACAGTAAATGGTTCAATCGCATTACCACGGCTCTTATGCATTTTCTTTCCATATTTATCTAATAATAAATCGTTTACTAATACATTTTTATATGGTGTTTTTCCTGTTACTAATACAGAAATAACTAATAAGGAGTAGAACCATCCACGAGTTTGATCAATACCTTCACAGATGAAAGATGCTGGAAATTGATTTTCCCATAATTCCTTATTTTCAAATGGATAATGATATTGTGCAAAAGGCATCGCACCTGAATCAAACCAACAGTCCATTACGTCTTCAATTCTTGACATTTTTTTACCACATTCTGGACATTTAATATGCACATCATCCACATATGGTCTATGTAAGTCAATAGAGTCATCAATTTTTTCAATGGCTTTTTCTACTAATTCTTTACGAGAACCAATCATCTCTAAATGACCACATTCACACTTCCATAATGGAATTGGTGTTCCCCAATATCTTTTTCTAGATACGGCCCAATCAATCATGTTCTCTAACCAGTTTCCAAAACGTTTTTCTCCTACATAATCTGGATACCAATTTACTTTATTATTTTCTTTAATAATCTTATCTTTTACAGCAGTAGTTTTAATATACCAACTTGGTTTTGAGTAGTAAAGAAGTGGTGTACCACATCTCCAGCAGTGTGGATAGTTATGCTCCATCTTAATCTTCTTAAATAGTTTATCATTTTCTTTTAACCACTTAATAACTTCAATATCAGCGTCCATAACGAATGTGCCCTTCCATGGACCTTCTGTATATTTTCCGTCTTCTCCAACAGGATTAACAACTGGTAATCCATATCTTTTTCCAACTTCATAGTCATCGGCACCGAATGCTGGAGCGATATGAACGATACCAGTTCCATCTTCCATCGTTACATATGTATCACAAGTTACATAGAAAGCATTTTCTACTTCTAAGAATGGAAGTAATTGTTCATATTTCTTATACTCTAAATCTGTTCCTTTATATGTTTCTAATACTTTTACTTCGTCTCCTAATACTTGATGAAGAAGAGCCTTTGCTACAATAAACTTATAACCCATACTTTCTACTTTTACGTATTCTTCATTTGGATTAACACATAAGGCAACATTGGCCATTAATGTCCAAGGTGTTGTTGTCCAAACTAAGAAGTAAGCATCTTCATCTACTAACTTCATTGGTACAATAACAGAATTAACAGAAATTTCTTTATAACCTTGCGCTACCTCATGACTAGAAAGTCCTGTTCCACATCTTGTACAAAATGGTAAAATCTTATGTCCTTCATAGAATAGACCATCATCAAAGATTTTCTTTAAAATCCACCATTCCGTTTCAATATAATCATTATGATAAGTGATATAAGCATTATCAGTATCGATAAATTGTCCCATCTTCTCTGTTAAATCACGGAAAGATGCTTCATTTTCCCATACGATTTCTCTACATTTTTGATTAAATTCTTTGATACCATATTTTTCAATGTCGTTTTTAGAAGTAAAACCTAATGCTTTTTCTACTTGTACTTCTACTGGTAATCCATGTGTATCCCATCCAATTTTTCTAACGACACGATATCCCTGCATTGTTTTATATTTACAGAAAGTATCTTTTAAGAATTTCGCTAACATATGGTGAATCCCTGGCATTCCATTAGCAGTAGCTGGTCCATCATAAAAAACGAAGTCTTTTTTACCTTCCCTATTTTGAATAGTTTTCTCTAAAATATTTTCTTCTTTCCATTTCTTTAAAATTTCTTGTTCTACAACACTTGTTTTTTCTTTACTTAATTCTTCAAATTTCATTTTAACCCTCCTCAAATTTTAACTCTTTATAAGAATCTAAATCTACATTGTATCTAGCATATACCTTAGTTACTCCTTCTGATGTAATTTCATAATCCTGTAGACCTAGTAACTCAATATACTTCTTAACAGATTCCTCACTTTTTCCTTCTATTTCTAAATAGGTAGGAATTAGTGGCCATGTATCAATATCTAATTCGATATCGTCTAATACATAAGATATTCGTTTATTTTCCTGATAAGCAGTTTCTTCATAACCTAATTCTTTTAAAATTAGATGCGTCTTATCAAAGTCCTCTACTTTCTCTTCTAATTCTAAAGTTCCACTGATAGATTGGTCATTATATCTATCTTTAATGGTTAATGTCGTTACTTCACCATTAGTTCTAAGACGTATCCATTTTCCTTCTATCTTCGGTTTAAAATCATACACATATCTACGTTGAAAATATTCACCCTTTTTAGTAGCACCTAAACTATCTAACTTTGAAATTAAATTATGAACATCAATGTCTAAAACTCTAACTTCATATTCTGTTTCCATAATTCCTCCCAAAAAAAGCACCCATAATGTAAGGACGAATGACCGCGGTACCACCTTACTTTATGAATGCTCATACACTTAAACTTGTAACGTAAGTTAAACGTTTATTTTTACTCTATTCAAAATAAAACATCAGAAGTGATTTATAATAATTTTCTATTCCTGATTTGCACCAACCATCAGTTCTCTAAAATATCCATTTATTACCGTCTTCCTCATCTGCTTTAAAAATTAGCTTTATCCATATCTTCCATAATTTGTAATTCAGTATCCACTAACTGCTTTACTCTACTCTTGAACAGTCTTATGTTTCTACGGAGCATATTGGCTTCTACTTCCACTTTTTCTGCTCTTAAAAGAGATTCATTGACAATTCGATCAGCATTTCTTTTCGCTTCTTCAATAATAGTAGAGGCAGTAAGTTTTGCATTTGCTTCCATCTTTTTAGAATGTTGCTCTGCTAAAACAATAGCACGTTCTAATACTTCTTTCACTTCATTACGACTAGATACATTTCTTCCTTGTTTGGCTTGTTCTAATTCTTGAAGCAACTCCTCTATTCTTTTATCCCTTTTTGCAATTTCTTCATCTTTCTTAGCAAGTTCTTCATTCTTACTATTTATTTCAGAAACCATTTCTTCTACTTGATTAATGACTCTACTTAAAAAATCATCCATCGAAGCACTTTCATTCCTGTCAAAAGTATGTTTTGTTTCATTTTCATTCATCAAGACACACCTCATCAAGTGTCATATATTCTAACACAAGTATTTCCTAATTTCAATATCTTTTTTTACCATTCTGGAGTTATATCATCATTATCATGATTTTCATCATCACCAGATTCTTCTGTTATTTTTCCTTGTACATTAATATTATTTGGAGTACAAAGGAAAATACCTCCACCTATCTTTTGTAAATCTCCACCAATAGCATAAATAGTTCCACTTAAAAAGTCTACAATACGTTTTGCTTGTTCGCTTGTTACCCTCTTTAAATTCACTACTACTGTATTTCTCTTTTTTAAATGATCAGCGATTTGTTGGGATTCAGAGAAAGCTCTTGGCTCTAAAAGAATCATTTTAGCGCCACCTTCTTCGGCACTTTCTTCAGAATTTGAGATATAATATTGGTCTTCATCACCACTAAAAATATCTTCATCATCGTCGTCTCTAAAAACTTTTTTTAAAAAACTCATCTTTATTCCTCCTATCCTGTTTTATCTTACTAAATAACATTTTAACATATTTCTATTGAAAAGAAAAGAAGTTTTATTCATTTCGTTAGACAAAAAAAGGATATTTTCACACCCTTTTTACTTTAATTTATCTATTTTTTGAACTATCAATTGATATTTATCAAAACGTTTTTCTACTTTTCCAGTAACTAAAACAATATTTCCCTTTTCCAAATCTTTATTTTCTTCATATAGATTAGAAAATAAAGTTAGATCAATTGTAGATATTTCATCACTCCCTACTAGAAAAGCCATTTTTTGATTTTTCTTAGTTGTAATTTCTTTTACTTTATCAATATAGACAATTGTACTAATTCTTTTATCAAAATATTTTGGTATTTCATCTATTGAAATTGTATTTGGATAATGGGCTTTAATTTCTGTAATAGGGTGCTCACTTAAATAAAGTCCAAATATTTCTAATTCCCTCTCCATTATTTCCTTATTAGTATATTCATCATAAGGAATAATTTCTGGTTCTAAAACAAATTCTTCCGATAAATCTTTAATAAGTTCTCCATAATTAAGGATTGCATCTAAATTTTCAAAGACTGTTTTTCGATTTAAGCCAAATGATAAAAATACTCCAGCATCATTTAAAGATTCAATTACTTTACGATTCACACTTTTTCCATAACATCTTTTAATAAAATCATAAATGGAATTAAATTCTTGCTTTTTTCGTTCTTCTAATATACTTTTAGTCGCACTTAAGCCAACATTTTTAATATTAGCAAGTGGATATCGAATACCCTTATCTTCTCTTTTATATTTTTCTTCGCTCTTATTAATATCTGGTTTTAAAATATCAATGTGCATTTTATGACATTCATAAAAATATTTCTTTGCTTTTGTACTATCATTCATATCAATTGATAATAAATTTGACATAAAAATAATAGGATAATGAGCTTTTAAATAAGCCATTCGAGCAGATACGATAGAATAGCCAACAGAATGAGATTTATTAAATCCATATTCTGCAAATTTTACCATTAATTGATATACTTTTTTAATAGTGGCTTCTGAATATCCTTTCTTGCGAGCCCTAGCCATAAACTTTTCTTCTTCTTGAAGTAATAGGTCTTTTTTCTTTTTACTCATAGCCTTTCTTAAAATATCTGCTTCTCCTAAACTATAGTCAGCCATAATTTGCGCTATTTGCATTACTTGCTCTTGATAAATCATTATTCCATAAGTTGATTTTAAAATAGGTACTAAAGAATCATCTAAATAATCGACCTTTTCTAATCCCTGCTTTCTTTTAATATAAGTAGGAATATTCTGCATCGCACTTGGTCTAAAAAGTGCAATGGCAGCACAAATATCATCAAAACTATTTGCTTTTAATTGACGCAAAAATTGAATCATTCCTTCTGATTCAAATTGAAATATTCCAAGAGTATTGGCTACTTCAAATAATTTTAAAGCTTTTTCATCTTGATGAGGAATCGTATCAAAGCTTAATTGTAAAGAATATGTCGAATTTACTTCATCAATCATATTATGAATAATTGTTAAATATTTAATAGCTAAAAAATCCATTTTTAATAATCCAATTTCTTCTAAATATTGCATATCATAGCCACTAGTATAAAAGTTTTGATGAGACATATCTAAAGGAATAACCGTGTCCAAATCAACCCTTGACATCACAACTCCTGCTGCATGAATACTAGTATGTCTTTTTAGTCCTTCAAAAACTTTCGCTACTTGATAAATATTCTTTAAGTCTGAATAACGCTCTAAATAAATTTCTATTTTTGGATTTTTGAGATTTTCATCTAGTGTCAACCTAGAATCAATCATTTTACAAAGCCCATCAATTAAGTTTAAATCCATATCAAGCGCTCTTCCAACATCACGAATTGCTTGTTTTGCCCCCATAGTTCCAAACGTAATAATAGGTGCTACTTTTTTAGAACCATATTTACCAATACAATATTCAATCATTTCTTCTCTTTTACTATGCTCAAAATCAATATCAATATCAGGCATGCTAACACGTTCAATATTTAAAAAACGTTCAAATAATAAATCATATTTTAAAGGGTCAACATCTGTAATGTTTAAAAGATAAGCAACTAAAGACCCTACTGCACTTCCCCTTCCTGGGCCAACTATAATATTATGCTCTTTCGCATATTTAATATAGTCATATACTATCAAAAAATAGTCACAGAAACCCATTTTTTCAATAACATCTAATTCTTTTTTTAATCGTTCTTGATATTTACTACCAACACTATTACCAAATCTTTTCTTTAATCCTTCAATACATTTTCTTTTCAAAAAAGTATAGCTATCTACACCGTCCTCATTTTTAAAAATAGGCATTAGCTTTTGTTGAAATGGTAATTCAACTTGGCATAATTCTCTAAAAAGCTCAAAATCGTCAGATACTAATTCTGAAAGTTCTTCTGCTGTTTTTAAATAGTTATCTAATCGGGTACTGCTTACAAAAGAAAGAGTAACTCCCTCCTTTATAGCATCTAAGTATTTTACATATTGATTTTCTTCCTTTTTTAAATAGATTGTTTCATTTACATATAAATAAGGATGTTCCAATTCTTTTAATTCTTCTTTATTTTTATACGCTCTAAAAAGATATGTATAAATTCCTTTGATTTCTGTTAATAAAGAACTTGATTCATAAGGGAGTAAGCAAATTAATCCTTTTGAATATTTTTCTAAATCATTTACCGTAATTTCTCTTTCTGAAAGAATAGTTACTATCTTTAATAAACTTTGATATCCTTCATAATTCATACAATAAAGAAGAAATTTCTTCTCTTGATAAGTTACTTCTAATCCAATATAAGGTTTTATTCCTTCTTTTTGGCATAGTTTATAAAAATCCATCACACCATACATAGTAGAATCTGCAATTCCTAATTCTTTCATTCCTAATTTTTTTGCGTAAGCAATAAGCCTTGGAATGGTTATAAAAGAATCTTGTAATGAATTATCTGTTTTAATATATAATGGTATGTAATTCATAACTATCCCTCCATTTTCATTTTACCATATTTTTGTTCGCTTGAAAACAAATTTTCATTGATACTAAAAGGTTTATAATTTATCAAAATTTGCAATATTATTTTTTTAAAGTATAATATTAGGCATTTTAAAGGGGAATGTTTATGGATTATCAAAAAGCAAAAGAAAATGAATTTATAAATAAATGTAGTAAACTATTAGAAGCTTATAAATCAAGAATATTTGGATTAAAAGAAAGTGAAGAAGTCACAAAATATTCTAATGAATTTTATAAAGGACTAAAAGAAATAGCTAACTACTATTATCCTAATGAAGAAATTCCTTTTCGATATCGTTATTTAATACAAGATTTGTTTTTATTTGAAAAATTTTTACAACAAAATTATCTATTTTCTTTTCCAAGTCACGACTTTTCGAAAGTTCTAGATAAACCAGTTTCTTTAAAAAATGCAGAGGCAATTTTAAATTATTTAGTGGATCAAACTAGAAATTTTCTTTTTGATGAAGTATCCTTTGATAGAACTATTTTTCCTTATGAAACTTATGATTTACAAAGCAAGTGTAAAAAAGCAACAGACTTTTTAGCGGAATGTGCATCACAAATAGGTATAGAAAGCAGAAGAATCATTCTTTTTCCTTGTTTTAAAAAATATTCTGGCGTAATGAGTGGTAGTATTCATGCTTTTTCTTTAGTAACAATTAACGAAAAAACTTATTTAGTCGATTGTACTTATAGTCAATTCTGTACTACCTATAGATGTAATTTAAACAGAATTGGAGTACCTTTATTTGCAGGGGCTGCACCAGGAGCATTTATGCAATATGATGCTTTCTATCAAGAAGTTGCACAAACTTTATTAGAGCGCGGCTGGATAGAATATAATGAAGAAATCATGAAAGCTTATTTAGACGGATTTTTTCTATCCTATCGAAATGGATTATTTTACGAAAGAACAAATGACTTTTCCTTCACTGTCCAATATACTGCTTCCGATTATAGAAACTTTATCTATGGCAGGGATGATTTATTAGAACATGAGAAAAAGGAAGAGTTAGGATTTCAATTAAAACCACTAGCTAATCCTAATTTTATAATTAAGCATAAATAATTCTAATTTTTCCTTAAAATATTTGACTTATCAAATCAAATATGATAAAATCATAGGGCATAGGGAAAAAATATATACTTGATTGGAGGAATGACACATGGCTAAGAAAATTACATCAAGAACACAACTTTCTGGAAACAGAAGATCACACTCTTTAAGAGCTACAAAACATGCTCAAAAGACTAATGTACAAATTATGACTCTAGAAGATGGTACAAAAATTCGTACAACTACAAGAGAAATGAGAACACTTAGAAAATTAAGTAAAAAGCAAAAATTAGAACAAGCTGCTTAATAAAAAAGTTGGATTAATTCCAACTTTTTTTGTACTATGCTGCTTTCATTTGTTGATTCTGCATAGCATGTTCCTGAATACTAATGTTTTGATCTAAGGAATAACCAGTTTTTCGTTGTAACTCAGCTAATAAATCTTCATTTCTAAAAAATCTACCTGCATCTTGTTTCATATACGATAATTCTTGAACTACTTGCTCTCTTAATGCTTTTAATGCAGCAATCTTTTCACTTGCGAAATTTTTAGTTCCTCTTACTGCTCCAAGTACTCTAGATTTTAAAGCAATTTTACCAGCTTTACGATTATATTTCGCAACAGCAGACATTCTTTGCCGTTCTTGAAGTAATCCTCTCTTAGCATTTAATCGATGTAATTGCTCACCTAATTGTTCTTGATAACGAGCAGAAATAAATCGAATAAGTTTACTATTGTAAGAATTTGTCTGAGACTGTTTTAAACGCTCCGCATTCTCATATAATCTTTCTGTTACATTCTCCATTTTTTGATTTCTTTTTCTTTCACTTCTAGATAATTTTTGCTTATCTAAAGTACTAGCATAGGCATCCAATTCTATTTTTTCTTCATGAAGAGTTTGTAAGTGAATCATATCTCCTAAAGATAAGTTTGGCTTACTCTCTAACTGGGAAAGTTCTTCATCAATTTGGGATATCCTATCTTCAATCGTAAGTCCTTGAACTTCAGAAACCATATTACCACCTTTATGATAACGAACTTGTGATATTTTATCTGCTAAAGTTGGTTCTATTTTTTTGGATTCACCTACTAATGGTTTCAGTTCTACTTTCTCCTGTGATTGAGATGGCATCGGTCTTAATGATTCAGTCACCACTTCTTTTTGAGGAGATTGGTCTATTTGTGTATTTTCCTTTTCTTGCTTTTTCTCACAAGTATGAATTAAATCTTCTAATTGATTAAAAAATGGTGTACCTTTCTCAATAGAATTAGAAATTTCCATCAATTCTTCTAAGGAAATGGTATTATTTAAAACTTCAGAAGTAATCATAATCCCCATAGCATAATTAATACTATCTAAGGAAACAGCTAAAGCCATACCACATTCTTGCTCATACTCTAATCCTGAAAAAATAGATTCCTCATATTTAGGATCTTGGGTTTGTAAAAAATTGGCAGTATCACTTAATAACATAGAAGAAAGAGCTTCTTCATTTTCAATAGAAGCCATTATTTTTTTATAGTTTTCTGGTAAAATTACTCCCTCTAATTTAGAAACTTGCTCTTTTAACTTCTGAACTTCTTCCATTCTTTTTCTTGCTACTTCAACAATCTCTAAAAAAGTTGTTGGCAAGAAAGGTCTCGGTTGCTCTTTAAAATGGTTAATAGCAGCACTATAAAGTTCTTGCCTTTTTCCAAATTCAAAATTAAAATTAATAGTTGATACCAATAAATCCCTATTCATTAGAATCACCTTCCACCATAACTATATTCTTCAATATTTCTTCTACTAATTCCCATTCACTGTCATCTGTGATTGTTTCTAAAATGAAAGTATCTTCTGATTCATTTAAAATAGAAGCATAAATATCTTCCCCATCAGGTAATGTATAAAATAAATATTTTTTTCCCGTCTCGCTATCTGTAATAATATCAATTACTTGAACTACTTCATCCATGCCTGATGCATTTTTAATGACTAATTGATTATTCATACAATCAACTCCTACTATTAACTTATAATAAGAAAAAAGAAAAGTCAAACTTAATTTTAATATTTTCTAGAATTGGACAAAAGATATACATTTTAATTCAAATTTTTTATGTTATAATAGTACTAGAAAGTATGTGTTAGAATGAAAAAAGAATGGAAATATTATCTTATTACAGCGGCTATTACGACAGTTTTAGTAATCTTTTTATATACACAATTAGACGCCTTTCAAAATACTATTTTTATTAGTGATTCCTATTCTCAATATGTTGCCCTTTTTACTAAATTAAAAAATATTTTACAATCTGGAGAATCCCTAATCTATTCCTTTCAAGGAGGACTTGGAAATGAATTTCTAGGAACTTTTTTCTATTATCTATCTAGTCCTTTTAATCTTTTGATTATCTTTTTTGAAGATATGGAAAAATTTCTTCTTACTATTACCCTATTAAAATTTATTGTCATATCTCTAACCTCACTTTACTTCTTTAGATATCATTTTCCAAAAGAAAATTCAATTTATGCGATTACATTTTCTATCATCTATACCTTCATTAGTTATAATATTCTCCATTTTATTCACATTATGTGGCTAGATGCTGTATTAATGCTCCCATTATTATTAGTAGGTATTGATAAATTTATTAAAAAGAAGAAAATTCTACCTTACGTATTACCTTTAATCTATATTATTTTTACAAATTATTATCTTGGTTATATGTCTTGTATCTTTAGCTTTCTTTATTTTAATTATCAAATTTTTATAAAGTATTCTATCAAAAAAGAATGGAAAAAAATTTTGAAAGAAAATGGAATATTTTTGATTGTTAGCTTTTTAGCTATTCTAGCAACTTCTTTTGTACTTTTAGAAGTAGTCCATTATTTACCAGGTTATGCTAGAACTACTACGGAATTTTTAAATGGAGAAGAATTTATATTTCATGGAAATCCTTTCCATTTTTTCCAAAACTTCTTTATTTCTTCCACTATAAATGTAGATTTTTTAAATGATTCTGATTTCTTCTTATATAATAGTGTTTTAGCATTCCTATTAATCTCTCTTTACTTCACAAATTCTAAAATTACTAGAAAAGAAAAAGTTCTTACCCTTCTTATGATTATCATCTTATATATTTCTGTTTCTGGAAACTATTTTAATTACATGTGGCATGGATTTTCTAAGCCTCAATTCTTTAATGGAAGATTTACTTTTTTATTTGATTTCTTTCTACTTTATATCAGTATAAAATCTCTTTATAATCTTAAATATTTAAAGCCTAAAAGTTATATAATTAGCTCTATTTTCTTTTTAATTATCTTATATGTTTTTTACTTTACAACAAAAGAAACTACTATGATGTACGGAAATTTAGGATTATTAATTGTTTATAGTATTGCTCTTTTAACTATTCGCTCAGAAAAAATATATATTCCTTTAGTACTAGTTACCATTGTTATACTAGAAATTACTTCGAATGCTATTCTAGAATTAGATAAATATTCTTTTACGACAAAGCAAGAATATACAAATCAAAATATCATTTATCATTATGCCATCAACTATATTAAAGATTATGATGATAGTCCATTTTATCGAGTTGAAAATTCTGATACTGTCCCTTATAATGGGCCAATTTATTATCAATATAATGGAATAGATATTTTTCTATCTACTCTTTCAGATGATATGGCAAATTTCTTTTTTGATTTTGGATTAGGTAGTGGCGCAACAAAGAAAAATACCATTTCTTATTATAGCGGATATGAAATAACAGATACTTTATTTGGAATAAGATATCATATTTATATAGACGATTATGAAGAATCTGAGCATTACAAACTTCTATTAGAAAAGGAACTAAAAGATTCTACTCTTAGAATCTACGAAAATCCAAATGCATTATCCCTTGGTTTCATGGTAAATTCTAAAATCTTAGAAGTAGAAAAAGATTTGAATGCTTTAAGCTTTCAAAATGAAATACTAAAAGCTATGACTAATTCTAACGATTCTATCTATATTCCTATTCCTTTAGAGCAAGAGCAAAATTCATATTACTTTGAAAATACAGAGTATGAGAAAGATATTTGTTTTTATACAGCTATCGATAGTTCTAATGGATATAATAATCCAAGTCTTTATTTAGATGGTCATTTATTAGATAAAAGAGCAGACTTTGAAATTGTCTGTACAGAATCTCCTTATTCAAATGAGCTTTACTTATCTTATTCTAATTTAGATGATACACAACATTTAGGAACTTTTGCAGCCTATTATAATAAAGATGCTTGGAATTCTATCCTTAACAACTTAAAAGAACAAGAATTCACGATTCAAGAATATAAAGGAAATAAAATAAAAGGAACAGTTACTTCCACAACTGAAAAGAATATTTTATTTACAACAATACCATATGATGAAAATTGGGAAGTTTTTGTAGATGGAAAAAAAGTAAATACATTAAAATTATTAGATGGTCTATTAGGAGTAGAACTAAAAGAAGGCGTATTTACAATTGAATTTCAATATAAGCCAAAACAATTTCATATAGGAATGATTGTAAGTATCATTAGTTTCTTTATTTTATTTATCATAGACAAGAAAAAATTACTTCAGACGAAGTAATTTTTTTAGAATAAACTCATTTGATTAGACTCTTCCATACCATCAAAAATACCCATTGATTTTAATTTATCAATTAAAGTACCTGATACTTTTGCTCTTCTTTGAACATCTTCAATACTTAAAAATTCAGATTTTTCTCTTTCCTCTACAATATTCTTCGCAACGGTATCCCCTAGCCCGTCAACAGCTGCAAAAGGAGGATAGATAGAAGTATCATCTCTTACTCCCCATACAGTTGCTGGACTATGATTTAAATCTACTGGTAAGAACTGAATACCTCTTGCAGTAGCTTCTAAACATACCTTTAAACTTTCTAGTACACCCATATCTTTATTAGTTGCTTCATATCCTTTATTTTGAATTTCTAATATTTTATTTTTAATAACATCGTATCCACCTATCATTGTTTCAACATCTACATCTGTTGCTTTTGAAGTAAGCCATGATGCATAGAAATATACTGGCATATGGACTTTATACCATGCAATTCTAAAGGCACTAATGACATAAGCAGCAGCATGAGCTTTTGGGAACATGTACTTAATTTTTCCACAAGAGTCAATAAACCATTTTTCAATTCCTGCTTCTTCCATAGTAGCTTTATGCCCAGCCCAAGTATCTGGGTCTTTTGAAGCTTTTCCTTTACGAACAAATTCCATAATTTTAAAAGCTTTAATAGGCGCTACACCATGATACATCAGATAAACCATAATATCATCACGGCAACCAATAACCTCTTTAAAAGGAACAATATTATTTTTTATCAATTCTTGAGCATTTCCAAGCCATACATCAGTACCATGCGATAGACCTGATATTTTAATTAATTCAGCAAACGTTTTGGGCTTAGTTTCTGCAACCATTCCAATCGTAAAAGGTGTTCCAAACTCTGGTATTCCTAATGTCCCTGTTGCATTCATAATTTGTTCATTCGTTACTCCTAATGCTTTTGTAGAAGTAAATATACTCATTGTTTCTTTATCATCTAATGGCACTGTTAAAATGTCCATTCCTGTTAAATCTTGAATCATACGAAGTTGAGTTGGGTCAGAATGTCCTAAAATATCTAGTTTTAATAAATCTTGGTCGATAGCATGATAATCGAAGTGTGTAGTACGCCAAGCACTATTTACATCATCTGCTGGAAATTGAAAAGGTGTAAAATCAGATACTTCCATATAATCTGGTACAACAACGATTCCTCCAGGATGTTGCCCTGTTGTTCTTTTAACACCAGTGCAGCCCATCGCCAAACGCTCAATTTCAGCTGTACGCATTATTTTATTATGGTCTTCACAATATCCCTTAACAAAACCAAAAGCAGTTTTTTCAGCAACAGTACCAATGGTTCCAGCACGATAAACATTATCTACACCAAATAAAACTTTTGTATATTCGTGAGCAGATGCTTGGTTTAAATCGGAGAAGTTTAAGTCTATATCTGGAACCTTATCTGCATTAAATCCTAAGAAAGTAGCAAACGGCATATCCTGTCCATCTTTATACATTTTTTCTCCACAATTTGGGCACATCTTATCTGGTAAATCAAATCCACTAGAATAATCTGCACCTAATTCTTTTCCAGTTTCATCTTGAAAAACACTAGTCTTACAATTAAGGCAACGATAATGCGCTGGAAGTGGATTTACTTCCGTAATTCCCATCATGGTAGCAACGAAACTAGAGCCTACAGAACCACGAGAACCAACTAAATATCCATCATCATTAGAGTGTTTTACAAGTCTTTGCGAAATTAAGTAGATAGGGTCAAATCCTCCACCGATAATTCCTCCTAATTCCTTCTTTACTTTTTTCTCTAAAGTTTTATCATTTAACTCTCCGTCTTCCTCTTTCCAATTTTCTTGAAAATATTGATTTAATAAGGATTTTACAGAATCAAATCCTTCTACTAAAACAGTATGTAATCTAGTAAAAGTTTCCGTTATTGCATCTTCTTCACCAAGGTCTGGATTTTCTTTCATCACATTATCATGGCAACATTTATAAACAATATCTCCATATAACTCTTTCGCAATTCTCTCTTCAATATTATGAGGAAGCGGATCTCCATACCAAGAAGCTGCTTTTTCATATACTAAATCAGTTACAACACGAGGACAGTCTAGGTAGGAAGAACCATCATCACTTTTTACACGTGGCGAGAAAGGAATACCACCTGTATCAATAATAACTTCAATCTCTTCTACCATATCTAACACCTTATTAGTATTCGTTACTACTATTTCGTAAGCTAAATCATCTCCTAAGAAATTAAAGTCCTCTAACATTTCACGAGTGGTACGGAAGTGCTGAGAAGGAATGTTAGTAATACTACTTTTTGCAAGTGGATGTCTTCCACCACCTGGTACTTTTTGGTTAACAATAATCTCTCGATAAATTTTGTCTCCTCTTTCAAAATGGTGAACATCTCCTGTTGCTACAATAATTTTTCCAGCATCTCTAACCGTATTTACAATTTTTGTAATATGATTTTTTACTTCCTCTTCATTTTTAAAATCACTTGTTTGAATTAAATGACCATAGACTTCTGGCGGTTGAACTTCTACATAATCATAAAAATTAATAATATTCGTTAATTCTTGCCCTTCTTTGCTTTTTGCTTGTTCAAATACTTCCGATTCATAACAGCCACTACCAATTAATAAGCCTTCTCTTAATTCTTCCAGTTTACTTCTTAAAATTCTAGGAGTCTTATATAAATAGACAGTATTTGCTAAAGAAATAATTTTAAATAAATTCTTAAGTCCTACTTTATTTAAAGCAATAGCATTAAAATGAAATGTTCTACCAAATTTATAAATCTCATCTTTAGAAATTAATTTATCCAAATCTAGTACATCCTTAAAATTTTGAGCAATTAATTTTTGTAGCATCTTATGAAATACATAAGCAGTTCCTTCAGCATCATAATCTGCCCTATGGTGGGCATCCTCTTCCCAAGGAACATTATAACGTTTTACAAGAGCTGATAACCCATGCCTAGAATATCCTTGGTCTAATGTACGGGATAATTCTAAAGTATCAATAACCGTATTTGTAAATTCTCCTAAGTTGTATTTTCTCATAGACATCTCTATAAAGGAAATATCAAATTTAGCATTATGCGCAACCATTGGCAAATCACCAGTCCATGCTAAGAACCGCTTGGTTACTTCCTCCTCATTATCTTTTCCCTTTACCATTTCATCTGTAATACAAGTTAATTCTGTTATTTTATCAGGAATATGTCTACCTGGATCAATAAGCTCATCAAAACGGTCAATAATGTTACCATCTTGAATTTTAACTGCTCCTATTTCAATCATCTGGTCTCCACCAGCTGCATTAAATCCAGTAGTCTCTGTATCAAATACAACAAAAGTAGTACCTTCTAAAGTATAATCTCTTGGTCTTACTACAATATTAACAGTGTCATCAACAAGAGTTAATTCTGTACCATATAGTCCCTTAAAAATAGGCGGATTTTTTAAACTTTCCTTCGTTTCTTCTAATTCTTTTTGAAGGGTTTCCTTTTCACTAGCATCTTCTACTTCTGCAATTTTTCCCTCTAATTCTTCCACTTTTCCCTTTAATTTTTTTACAATACCCTTATTATAAGAAGTAATAATTCCAAAAGCAATTGGAAAAGCTTGACAACCATTATGGTCGGTTATAGCAACACCGCGATATCCCATTTTCATGGTACGCTCAACTAACTCACAAGTATGTTTTCCTAAGTCTAACTTGGTAAGGCCATCCATTTGACTCATCATAGTATGTGCATGTAATTCTACTCTTTTAATAGGCGCATCATCTATTATTTCCTCTTTTTTATAATCACTATAATTGATATCTAAAATACTTAATACATCTTCGTTAGAATATTTATCTTCTTTAATATTTCCTCTAAATTTATACCATTTACCACACTTTAATCCCTTTTTTATTTTTCCCCATTCTTCTTTTCCATTTACAAATATTTTGGCATAAATACTATCTGTATAATCAGTGATTTTTAAAGTAACAATAATTAAATCTGTCTTTGTTTCTCTTTCGTCAATTCCAAATAATTCCGCTTCTAATGTAACACTATTAGTAGGTCCTGTAATAGTATCCAATCTTACTACATTGGTATCAATAACTCGTCCTAATAATACATTTGGGTCATCTACAGTTTCAATTCTTTTAGGCGTATAATTTTTCTTCCAAGCTGGTTTTTCTTCTACTACTGTCTCTTTTTGTTCTAACCTTGCCTCTTCTACAACAATCTTTTCTTCCTCTTCCAAGACACTAGAAGGTTCTTCTTTTAAAATCGGATTAATTCTGGTAATAGGATAACCAAAAGAACGAAAATCCATAACAATTTCTTTTTCTAAGCTAAGAAGTTTTTGTTCTTCAGACATATAATCAACAGGAATAATTAAAACATCTTCTTTTATCTCTACTTCGTTAGAAACAAAAGTTTCTAATTGTGGACATTTTTTAGAATAGCGATTCATCAAATAACTAAAATAATCTTTTACTTTTTCTAAAGATGGATTTTCTACTTTGAAACAAACTCTTGTACTTTGAACTTGAGCTTGAAATCCCTCTTTTAAAGAATGAATAAATTCTTCAAATATTTCTACTGGTAATATTTCAGATAAAGATATCACAAAAATATAGTCGGTATGTTCAGTATTTCCTACTATTTTTTCTAATTTTCCCTTTTCAAAAAAAACACTTTTAGATTCGTCCCATGATATCTGCTCCAACAATTTTTGTAATTTACTATCCATATTACCACCTACATTCTATTTTACCAAAAATTGTAAGTATTTTGACAAAAAAGAAGAACTTTTTTTCTTTTTATTTGACTATATTACTTTTCCCTGCTACTATTAATACTAGAGGGATAATATGAAAATAAAAAATCTTCAACATGTTAGACAGGCTGAATTAATCGCATTCCTAGTAGGAGCTGCAGGACAAGCCTATCCAGTCTATGAGCATCTACCTAAAATATTAAATAATGGGATGAATGCTTTAATGGGAAACTATGGAAATATTACTACAATTACTCCTGAGAATGCTCAATTTTGGTCTCTCATTATGGCACCATTTGCAATCGGAACAGTTGCGCATTTTTATGCAGAAAAGAAAACTGAAGAATATAAAGATTTAAAAATATATTATGAGGAAGTTTTAAATCGTTTTGTTTCTCTTGCTAAAACTTTAAATATCAAGGATCCTATTGAAATATTTAGTTTATATGTTTATATGTATGGAGGAGGATATTTTTCTTACCAACATCAATTTGTTTATGATATTGATATGAAAGATTTGTCGTTATTAAATGGTTTAGATGTTATGAGAGGAAAAGGTGTTTGTAGATCGATTTCCTCTATGCTTACAGATATTTATCAAAAAATGGGATTCCAAAGCAGCAATTTATCCGTACATACCAGTGGAGAAACCATTAGAAATTTATCTCATCTTAGTCCTTTAAAATTAGAAAAAACTCAAAGTGGTAGTAAATTTGCTAAAATAATAAGTAGTTTTACAAAAATAGTAAAACTACCTAATCACTTAATTACTATTGTAGATGATGATACCTATAGCTATACATTAGACCCTACTAACGATGGTATTCTTTATCCAACAAAATTTGGAAAACTAAGAGTATATGATAATCCAAAATTGGGAATGCAAAATTATATATCAGTGCTTACTTTACAATCATTACTAGGAAACTTTTCTACCCCTAATCAAATTCCAGGGACCATTAAACAATTAGGTATGGATACTATTGAACTTTCAACTTTTGAATACCTTTATAGAAGCACTTTATCTATCGTTGAAAGAAATAAACCATTATTAGAAGAATTTTATGAAAATAATAAGGGATTATATGAGCAAATCTATTTAGAATCAGAAAATATTCATAGTTTAATCGGAAGAATGCTTCCTGTTGTAAAATAAAAGTATGCAAAGCATACTTTTATTTATCATTCTCTTGATATTCTCTACAAACTTCATCTAAGGCTTTTATAACTTCATCTACTTTGTCAAAATCAGGTACACGAATTCCAGAAGCAAAGGCATGTCCTCCACCACCAAAATGTGCCAAAGTCTCATTAATAACAGGTCCTCTAGAGCGAACAGAACCTCGGATATTATTATTCATTTTATCTTGAGAAAAAAAGCCCCAAGCAATCATTTCTTCTGTATAATTAAAACTATTAATCATATTTCCTGCTGTTGCAGCATCCACTTTATATTCCTGTAAAATAGATTCCTCTAATTTTACATAACCAAAGCCATTCTCTGTAATCGTTAAATTACTCATTAAATAAGCCTGAAATTTCATATCTTTAATAGATCTCATATATAGTCTAGGATATAATTCTGTAAAATTTAAATTCGTTGTAGAAATTAATTTGGATACTAAATCAAAAGTTTTTGGAGTTGTATATTGATATAAAAATCTTTCCGTATCAGCAATTAATCCTATATATAATTTACTAGCCGCTTCCTTTGTAACTTTTAGCTTTGTATGAAATATTAATTCCATTACTAACTGAGAAGCAGAAGAAGAGGTATCGTCAATCCATTCTATATCACAGAATGATTCTACAAAAGGATGATGATCAATTTTAATAGAGTATGCAAAAGAGGAATTCTCTATTCCATCTACCCTTTTCTTATCAGGGGTATCTAGAACAATCAATAAGGATTTAGAAGTATCTTCTGGTAATTTATCTACTGTTCCTAAATAATGAAACTTTGATGTTCCTACCCCTATTACATATACTTTCTTTTTAGGGAAAGTAGCTAAAATACTTTCTTTTAATCCAAAAGTACTACCCAAAGCATCTGGGTCAGGACCCACATGTCTCGCTAAAACAATGGAATCATATTTCTTTATTTTTTTATATATTTGGCGATATTTATTATTCATCATAGTAACTACTCTTTCTATAGCCTTATTGTATCATAGTTTATTAGATTAATCTAGTTTATTTCTACTTCTACAAA
This sequence comes from uncultured Bacilli bacterium, assembly GCA_910584165.1. Lineage (GTDB taxonomy): Bacteria > Bacillota_I > Bacilli_A > RF39 > UBA660 > UBA5578. The sequence continues at coordinate 87,889 of CAJTZU010000004.1, forward strand.
CACAGCTTTATGATCTGTAATATTTGATAATTCTTCCATATCTATCGTACCACTATTTAAAATTCTCCAATTTTTAGGAATAAATAGATGATCAATCGCAGTCTTTTCTGAGTATCTATCTGCATTTGTTTTATCCATTACAGGAACTCTTACAATATCTAGTTTTTCTAATTCTTTTATAAAATCCGAAAAGAGTGTATCTGTTACTTCCAAATTAAAATCTCCCATTACTATAATAGAACCATAATTACGATATTTTTTTATCTTTTTCAACAAATAATTCAACTGCCTTTTTTGAACACTTGGAATATAATAATCTAAATGAGTATTAAAAACATAAATTCGTTCTTTTTCTGTTTCTAATTCAATTCTCGTTACAATTCTTCTTTCTAATGAAGGTTTCCTTAAAGCTCTTAAAAAATCTTTAAAAGAATGAGGAATCCATGGCATTGTTCTCGTTCTAGTAGTCTCAACAGGAAGATGAGTAATGATTTGATTTCCTTGATTAAAAGTTTTAACGAAAGGAAAGCATGTCCCAATAATTCCTCTTCCATATTGATAATCACCATAGAAATGATATTCTCTTAAATATTCATCTACTTTTCTTGTAAATCGCATTGTTAATTCTTGTGTTCCTAAAATATCATATTTTTGCTTTAAAATATGTTCTCCTAAAAGAATGGCATGATTATTTCTATTTTGTCTATTTTCTGTATTATTTTGACAATTTAAAGTACCGATTTTTAATTTCATAATTCACTCCTAAAGAAAAAGGGCACAGGCCCTTTTATTGCGCTAAAGCATAAGTATCTCGAGCAATCATAACTTCCTCATCTGTTGGAATAATATAGCAAGGAATACTAGAATCAGCAGCACTTACTAATCTTTCTTCTCCACGAATATTATTTGCTTCCGCATCAGCTTTTACACCAATAGCAGCAAGTCCATTCATAACTCCTAAACGAACACCCATAGAATTTTCTCCTACACCTGCTGTAAAAATAATGGCATCACATCCGCCTAATTCCATATAGTATTTTGCAATATAATCAATGATGCGTTTTACATACATTTTTTGTGCCAAAATACATCTTGCATTTCCTTCTTCAATACCATTTTCAATATCTCTAGAATCACTACTTACTCCACTAATTCCTAAGAATCCACTTTCCTTATTCATTACTTTCTCAATTTCTGATGCTGTAAAACCTTTCTTATCAATTAAGTAAGTTACAATAGTAGCATCTATATCCCCACAACGAGAACCCATAATAAGTCCCGCATTAGGAGTAAGCCCCATAGAAGTATTAATACATTTACCATCTTTAATGGCACTAATAGAAGCACCATTTCCAATATGACAAGTAATTAATCTTGTATTTTCTCTACCTAATATTTCATTAGCACGTAAAGCAACATATTTATGACTAGTTCCATGTGCTCCATATCTTCTTACTTGATATTTTTCATAATAATCATATGGAAGAGCATATAAATAATTCTCTTCTGGCATTGTTTGATGGAATGCAGTATCGAATACAACCGTTTGAGTGGCATTTGGGAATACCTCTTGGGCTGCCTTAATACCTACAATAGCAGCAGGATTATGAAGAGGCGCTAACGTACTTAACTCATCAATTTTAGCTAGTACATCATCATCTACGACAACAGTCTTGTCAAAGTAATCTCCACCTTGAACAACTCTATGCCCAATTCCTCCTACTTCTTCTAAATTCTCCACTACTTTATTATCCAATAATTCTTGAATCAAAATTTGGAATGCTTCTTTATGATTTTCTAAAGCAACTTCTTTCTTTGTTTTTTCACCATTAAATTTAACAGTATAAAAACTTCCCTCTATTCCTATTCTTTCAAAGTTTCCTGAAATTAAAACTTTTTCTTCTGGCATCTCATACATTTGAAACTTTAATGATGAACTACCACAGTTTACTGATAATATTTTCATAAATTCCTTCTTTCTATTTTTCTTCTAATTTAATTATTAATTTTTCCAATTTCTTAAATGTTTCATTTTCAATATTTTGTCCACCTACTTTACGAGATGTTTTATCATAATAAATAGTGATATACTCCACACTTCCACCTTCTGTTTGTTCAGTGGTTAAATTATTATTTAATGTCATAAATCTTTCTTGGAATGCTAAATCAATAATTTCTTGATATTCTTTTTCAGATAGTATTACTGTTCTTTTACGATTTTCAGCCTCACTTATTTTGTCTGTGTGTTCAATGTCTGCTTTTTTATCGGCATAAATTACAATTCTATCGGTTGGGGAACCTGCAACACTACCCGCAATACTTTTATATTCTATAACAACATTATTTTCATTTCCTAATGTTTTTGGACGTTCAAATTTTTTTTCTTCCTCTTTCTTTCCACACCCTGTTAACAATACTACTAATGCTATTAAAATTACTAAATACTTTTTCATTATTTTACCTCATACTCTACAGTTTTTTACTTTCTATTCTTCGTTATCTTCATGACTTAATAACAATTGTTCTAATTCTTTATATAGAGAATTGTCAATATGCTGTCCGCCTGTTCTAAAAGAAGTATCATTATAATAAACAGTAATATAACTAGTATCTCCACCTGCTGTTTGATATTCTGTAAGATCACTATCTAAACTCAAAAAATCTTTAGAGAAAGCAATACTTTCTATTTTTTTATATTCTTCTTCACTCAAATCCTTATAAGAAGATTTAGAATGAATCTGTCCATCTTTAAAATAAGAAAGAGAATATAAAATAGTTCTTTTACCTTCTGCATTAGTTACACTAACAGTATATTCTTCACGCTCAGCAGTAGTAGAATATCTTTCATATTGAAGTATTAATCCTTCTTCATTTCCATATTTAGTAACAGTTACATCTTGACTATTAGAATTTGTATTACTTGATGACTTAGTTCCACAACCTGTCAAAAATACTAATAGCAAAGTAACTATGATTAATCCTTTTTTCATAATATCTTTTCTTCTTTCTAATTTTTCAACAATAATTCTTGAATTCTTTGAAAGTTCTTATCTTGGATATCTTCTCCACCAGTTTTAAATGTTTTACCATCATAGTAGAGAGTTATATAATAGGTACTTTCTCCCTCTACTTTAGAATTACTAATATCTTTTTTTAAATTTAAGAACTCCTTTGAAAAGGCAATATCTATTATTTCTTGATAAATAGAATCTGATAATTCAACTGTTCTAAAACCGTCTAAATGAGACCAACCTTTTACTAGTTTTTTATCTTTATATAAAGTTGCTGTATACGTTGGAGAATTTTCTACACTAGATTGAATTTCTTCATAAATCAAAACAACTTTATCACTATTTCCAATACTTCTAGGAAGTTTTTCTTCTTTTTTACCACAACCTGTTAATAGTAAAAGTAATGTAACAAAAACTATAAAATTCTTTCTCATTATTTTACCTCATACTCTATTATCCTTAAATTAGGAATCGTAATTCTACTTAAATTTCCATCCTCTGGAATAGTTCCTAATAAATAATGAATAACTCTTACAACAGCACTATGAGTAACTACTAAAACTTTTTGATTTTCATATCGAACTTTAATTTCTTCAAGGAACTCTGATACCCTACTCATGAAATCTTGAATTCTTTCAACATTTTGTACATTGGTATTTAAAATAACATCCCAACAGTCCCATCTATCAACTTCATCTAAAAGCATTCCTTCGTTCAGTCCCCAGTCACGCTCTTTAATTCTATCATCTGTATTAATTGGTAAAGTATCACCTATTAAGATTTTAGCAGTCTCTCGCGCTCTAGATAAAGGCGAAGAAATCACTACATCTACATGAAGATGCTTTACTTCATCACTTAACTCTTTCGCAGCAACTCTTCCTTCTTCACATAATTCTATATCTGTAGTTCCTTGCACACGATGTTCTAAATTCCAAACTGTTTTCCCATGTCTTACTACATATAAAATCATTTTAGTTTCTTTCTTTCATCGTTGGGAATAATAATACATCACGAATAGATTCCTGTTCTAGAAAAAGCATCATTAATCTATCAATTCCGTAACCAATACCACCTGCTGGAGGCATACCATATTCTAATGCTTCTACGAAATCATAATCGATATCATTAGCTTCATCATTCCCTAAATCTTTTTCTTTAATTTGATCTTCAAATCTTTCTAACTGATCAATTGGATCATTTAATTCTGTATAAGCATTTGCAAATTCTTTACCAGCAATAAATAATTCAAAACGGTCAACAAATCTTGGGTCTTCTGGATTTCTCTTTGTAAGAGGAGAAATCTCTACTGGATGTCCATAAAGGAATGTTGGTTGAATTAACGTTTCTTCTACATATTTTTCAAAGAATAAATTAATAATATGTCCTACATTATGTTCGTGCTCTTGAACCTCAATATGATGTTCTTGAGCCAACTTTAAAGCTTCCTCAACAGTCATTTCTTTCTTGAAATCAATACCTGTTTGTTCTTTAATAGCGTCTGTCATACTAACTCTTTTCCATGGACCTTCTAAATTAATTTCATAACCACCAAATTGATAGTTCATTTTACCCATAACCTCACGAGCAATAGTCTGATACATATTCTCTGTTAAGTCCATCATACCTTCTAAATCACTATAAGCTAAATAGGCTTCCATTAAAGTGAACTCAGGATTATGTTTTGGATCCATTCCTTCATTTCTAAATACACGACCAATTTCGTATACAGCTTCCATACCACCCACTAATAATCTTTTAAGTGGTAACTCCAAAGCAATTCGTAGATACATATCTAAATCCTGTGCATTATGATGAGTAACAAATGGTCTTGCACTTGCTCCTGTAAGTAATGTAGATAAAATTGGTGTCTCTACTTCTGAGAAACCTCTACCATCCATAAAATTTTGAATACATCTAATAATTTTAGGACGTAGAAATGCTACTCTCTTAGAATCCTCATTCATAATTAAATCAACATAGCGTCTTCTATACCTCTCCTCGATATCTGTTAATCCATGGAACTTTTCAGGTAATGGTCTTAAAGCTTTTACTAAATGAATATATTTTGTTGCTTTAATAGATAACTCTCCTGTATGAGTAACAAATAAAGTTCCTTCTATTCCTACGATATCTCCAATATCTGACTTTAGGAATAAATCATAGTTTTCTTCTCCTACATTGTCTAATTTTAAATAAATTTGAATTTGACCATCACGGTCTTGGATGTGCATGAAACCTGCTTTTCCCTTACCACGTTTCGTCATAATTCTTCCTGCTACCTTAACGGCAACATTCATACTTTCTAATTCTTCGCCAGTTTTATCGGCGTATTGTTTCTTAATATCACCTGACCTATGTGTACGATCAAAGCGTTGTCCAAATGGATCCATTCCAAGCGAACGAATATTATTTGCTTTTTCACGTCTAACGATTTCTTGTTCTGTAAGTTCGCGCATATTTCTCACTTCCTTCTATTTCTTGCGTTTTTTACTCTTCTATAATACCACAAAAAAGAGAAAAAGTACTAGCCTTTTCCCTCTACTTCCTGATTTTTTTTCTCATATTTTTTCTTATCAATAATCTTTGTTATTTCTGTATTACTAAGTAGTTCATGAAGACCTCTTTTTTCCTTTCTGAATATTACTGTCATCATGGAAAAAATTGCCAATACAAACTGAAAAACAGCAACGATAGAAATACAAATAAAATAATAGGAACTAGGTAATAATAATAAAAATAAGTTATTTAAAAAAACATATCCTAAACCAAAAACAATAGAATATCGAATAAATAATTGCCAAGGATGAAGAGGGCCCTGATCAAAACGTTCTATCTGTACCCCACAAACATAACAGCCTATTGTTCTTCCCTTCCAAAAAAATGGCAAGACAATAAAATAACATAGCATAAAAATAAGATAAAGCAGGTATGGTATTTGCCCTTCTAGACTAGATTCATAAAAAACATCACCATAAAGACTAACATACTCCTGAAAATGAATTCTATGAGCAAAATAATCTTCCATAATTGTATTTTGCTCTGCTTCTAGTTTTTTTACATAATCTGTCTTAGGAATCATAACTTGTACTAGAAAAAAAAAGGCTAATAAAATTAAAAAATCTATCATAAAAGACTTTATTCTTTTAATTCGCATAATGTCCTCTCCATTTCTTTCTCATAAGAATCTAAAAGAGAAAGTAATTCTTCTTCCTTTGTTGTTAAAAATATTTCCTGTTTTAATTCTTTCCCCTTAGGCAATCCCTTTAAATACCACGCTGCATGAGTTCTTATCTCTAACATAGCTACTTTATAAGGTTTAGTTTCCATCAATTTAGTTAAATGATACTTTATCATTGCTATTTTTTCATGTAACATTACTTCCTTAGGAAGAATATTAGAATCTAAATAATCAACACACTCTTTAATAATCCAAGGGTTTCCTAAAGCTGCGCGACCTATCATAACTGCATCACAGTTTGTTTCCTCTAACATTCTTTTCGCATCATAACAACTTAAAATATCTCCATTTCCAATAACAGGAATAGATACATTTTCTTTCACATCTTTAATAATATTCCAGTCAGATAAACCACTATATCCCTGACTACGAGTTCTAGGATGAACAGCAATCGCACTTGCCCCTGCACTTTCACATATTTTAGCAATCTCTACTGCATTAATAGAATTACTATCCCAACCACTTCTTATTTTTACTGTAACAGGAACAGAAACACTAGAAACTACTTTTTGAACAATCTCTCTTACTTTCTCTGGACTTTTTAATAGAGAACTTCCAGCTCCTGCAGAAACAGCTACCTTAGGTACTGGACACCCCATATTAATATCTATAAAAGAAACAGGATATAATTCTACTATCTTTTTGGCAGCATTCGCTAAAGTATCTGCATTCGCTCCAAATAATTGAACACCAACAGGCATGGTTAATTTATCTATTCCATTTAACATATCTAAAGTCTTTTTATTATCTCGAACAATAGCTTCCGCACTAATTAATTCCGTTATGGCATAACCACATCCCATTTCCTCACAGATTTTCATATAAGCAGGATTAGAAATACCCGCCATAGGCGCTAAAACAACTTGATTTGCAATCTCTATATTCCCTATCTTAAATCTCATTATTATCGCACCTTCCTTTACCATTACCTAGAACAACTAAAATCATTTTTCATAGTAATACTCTTATCTCTATCTTCTTCCTTTACTTGATTCTTTTTAATATATTCCTTATTAATTAATTCTGATATTTTTACAGAAAGAGGTAAAGAAAACTTATTTCCAGCTTCATCTCTTTCAATCTCATAATAACTTTTTAAAGCTGTACAAAGAGATTTCTCATACTCTTCTTTTTTTCTCTCCTTAGACTTTTGTAATGTTCCTGTAATACTAGGAACAGACATCAATAAAAGAAGTCCTAAAACAACTAATACAGCCATTAATTCTACTAATGTAAAACCATATTTTTTCTTCATAAATATTCCTACTTTCTTTCTGTATTATATCGTATATATACTATTTTTACAATAAAAAAACACCATAGTTGGTGTTAAAACATCTTATCGACATCATTAGGAACCTTATCATTAATAACCGCATTTACAATTTTATTTTCCTGCTCTTCTGTTACTTCTTTCCCTGTCATTGCACTTAACTTTTGAATAACACTCCTAAGTGTTTTTTCATTTTTTAAATCATTATCTTGCAATTCTTTTGCAAGTCCTAAAATAGTATCTTTATCTACTTTTGTTCTCTTTTCTACCCTATTAAAAAAATTATCAGAAAATCCCATAACTACCTCCTAGTATAATATATGGGAATGCCTATTTTTTGACACAACTACCTATAATTTTTTTGACAACCATTATAAAATATGCTATGATGTATTTGTCAAGGAAACTTGCATAAAATAAAAAAGGATACATTTGATTGTCCGAATCAAATGCAATCCCTTTGTAGGATAGCATCTGAAATCAACTAATGTTGAAATCAGATGCTTTGTCTATTTTAGAAGTAAAATAATTACAATCAAGAATAGAAGTAATATTATAATAAATTGAGAAGTTTCTCTTTTTTTCATAAATATCACCACCTTTCTTTTATCTTTTGATAAAGAAAGGGAAAGCATCTGATATTTTCAAATGTATCCATATTTGGTTTTGTACACAATATTTTTAACCTTATTTTAGTTATATTTCATATAAAAAATCTAGTATTATTTTTCTACTAGATTTTTTGATTCTTTTAAACATTTAAATCCAACTTCTTCTAATTCCTTCATAGTAACAATTTTTTGATTTAATGCATTTCTTAATGTATATTCTTTTCCATTAACATTTACATAAGTACATCCACTTACTCCACTCGTAAAATAATACCTATATTGATTATCTTCATAAAAATAATCTAATGCTTGTGTCACATTACCACTACATTTATTTACTACCTTAATCTTTTTAGTACTACTAACATTAGAATTACTAGCTACATTAGTACTAGAATTTATATTCGTATTTTTATTAGAAATAACATTACTATTAGAAGTAGACGGTTTATTGGCATTAGTATTCGTATTAGAATTACTTGTTGAATTTGTATTAGTATTTGATTCTATATTAGAATTTGTATTAGATTCTGGATTTTCTTCTATACCTGTAGATTTCTTTTCACAATATAATCCATGCTCCATACCTTCTTCAATCGTAATCACTTGATTATTTAAAGCATCTTTTAAAGAATAATCTTTTCCATCTACTGTTACCACATAACAACCACTTTTAATTTGACTAAAAGTACAAATATATTTTTCATCTTCATAATATTTTTCTATCGCATCAGGAAAAACGCTTCCCTCTTCACAAGTATCTTTTATTTCTATTTCTCTATTTTTAGTAGGATTACTATTACTAATCTCTTTCTTTTTCTCAGTCATTTTCATACCAAGTGGAATTAATATTAGTAATATTAATAACGCACTGATAAAACCTGCTACCATTTTTTTATTTTGTTCCATTATTGTTCTCCTTTATTTTTAAACTGTAAAACAATTGGTGTACCTGTAAAATCAAATGATTCTCTTAATTTATTCTCTAAATATCGCTCATAAGAGAAATGAATTAAGCCTTTACTATTTACTTGAATATTAAATGTTGGTGGTTGTACACCTACCTGTGTACTAAAATAAATCTTTAAACGTTTTCCCTTATAAGTAGGTGGTAAATTGAGTGAGTATGCATCTGTTATCACATTATTTAATAAACTTGTTTTAATCTCTTTATGACTATTCTCATAACCACGTAATATTTCTGGCATCAATGTATGAATACGTTTCTTAGTTTTAGCCGATAAAAAGACTACTGGTGCATAAGGCATAAATTGAAAATTATTCTCAATATCTTTCTTCCACTTTTTCATTTCTGCATCTTTATTATTAATAACATCCCATTTATTAACGACAAGAACTACAGCTTTCCCTGCATCTATCGCATATCCTGCTATATGTTTATCATGTTCAATAATACCTTCTTCAGCATTAATCACAATACAACATACATCAGATCTATCAATAGCTTTCATACTACGTAATAAACTATACTTTTCTACTGCTTCATATACTTTACCTTTTTTACGCATACCAGCAGTATCAATTACTACATACTCTTCTCCATGATAAGTAAATACTGTATCTATCGCATCACGAGTAGTACCTGCTACATCACTAACAATAACTCTATCTTCGTTTAATAAAGCATTAACTAAACTACTTTTTCCTACATTTGGTCTACCAATAATAGAAAACTTAATTAAATCTTTATATTCCTCTTCAATCGGTTCAAATTCACTAACAACTTCATCAAGTAATTCCATAATTCCAATATTATGTTCCCCACTTACTTGAAAATATTTCTCAAACCCTAATTCATAAAATTCATATTCGGTTTCTTTAATCTTATTACTATCACATTTATTAATCGCAACAATAACTTTACATTTGCTTCTTAGAAGCATATCTCTAACAGCAAAATCATTAGAAGTTAAACCTTCTTTACCATCTACAACAAATATAATAACATCTGCTTCATCAATAGCAAGTTGAGCTTGAACTTTAATCTCATCATTAAAATGATTATCTTCTAAATCAATTCCACCCGTATCAATTAAATGAAAACTATAATCTCGATATTCAACATTACCATAAATTCTATCTCTAGTAATACCAGGAGTATCTTCAATAATAGAAATCTTTTTCCCAACTAAACGATTAAATATAGTACTTTTTCCTACATTCGGTCTACCTAAAAGAGCAACAACTGGTTTCTTCATAGTATCCCCTCTTTCTATGGTGGTATTATAACACGATATCCATTATTTTTCAAAGTATTATTTTCTTACACTTTTCCACAAAAAAAGTTCAACATTGAATCGTTGAACTCTTTTATAAATATTCAAAATGACTATTCACCAGCAATTGTTGCTGAACCTGAGTTTGCATCTGCTGGATTGTTTGTATAATTAAATTTTTTAGCACTACCTGTAACATTGCAACCAGTTAGAGTCAAATATCCAGTTTTAGAATCATATGAAACACCATCATTTGGGCATTCAATTTTATTTCCTGAATAAGCAACTTCTTGTGTAAGTGTTCCAGATGTTACTGTTGTTCCTGAAACAGTAACGTCACCACCTGCATAACCTGGCTTTGACATAACAGTTGCGATAGCATCTTGTACTGCAGCTGCATAAGCTTCTATTGATCTTGCTTGTGAAGATTCTCTTGAGTTTTCAATAATTCCTAATACGATTGGAGATGCGATTAATGCGATAACTGCTAAGATAACGATAACAGCTAGTAACTCGATTAATGTAAATCCTTTTTTATTCATTTTCATTTTCTCACCACCTTACCTTCTCTTACGATATAATCGTATCACACTTTAAACAAGTAGTCAACTTTTTTTCTGACAAATATCGATACTTTACACTATCTATTATGGAGTAATTTATTGATACCCTTTGATAATAAAAGGCTTAATTCGTCTACAATAAAATCTACTTCTTTTGTCGTTACCATTAAATTATATCCAATAGGTGTTAGAACATCAAAAATAAGTGCTTTTGTTTCTTCTTCTGTTAATGTTCCAATTAATCCAAGTAACTTTTCTTTTTCTTCTTTCGTTATTTCGTTTGATTCTTTTAGATAGTTTACATTTGTCATTAATTTATATTTTGGATTATCTATATTCTTTTTCATATAAACATAGTGTTGCGTTAAAAAATGAATAGTATCACTTACAATGGTTACAGCATCCACTACCATCGGTACTCCTATTGCGATTACAGGAATACCAAATAAATCCTTACTAATTTCTTTTCTTTTATTTCCTACTCCACTGCCAGGGTGAATTCCTGTATCTGTCATTTGAATTGTTTTGTGAACACGATTTATCGAAGTACTCGCTAAAGAATCTATTACTAATACTAAAGAAGGATTTAATAGTTCTATCATTTTGCTGATTAAATCACTAGTCTCTATCCCAGTTTTTCCCATAACACTAGGATTAAAAATAGAGACTCTTTGATAAGTAGGATCTAAAGCTCCCATTTCATATAAATGATTAGTAACAATCACTTCGTTTGAGGTTTTAGGTCCTAAGGCATCTGGCGTAGAGTTTTCATTGCCTAATCCAATTACTAAGACATGGTCTTCCTTGGAGTTTAATCTTATTAATTTTTTTAATTCTTTTACAAATACTTGCATTACTTTCTTTTCATTTTCTTCATCCGTAATATCTTGAAATTCAATCGTAATATATTTACCTGGCTTTTTTCCAATTATTTTACTCCCTTTTCTACTGACCATAACTGTTGTAATATGAATGTCTTCTACTTCTTTTTCTGATACTTTAATTCCTGAGTCTTTAATATCTTCTGTAATAGACTCGATTGCTAAATCTGTTCTTATCGAATACTTACTTAAATCTATCTCATGTTTCATATAATTCACCATTAATATTTTTAACAAAATTGTTTATTTTATTTGCTTTTTTTAGGGAATTTTGCTAAAATAGGTTTGTATGTGTGACCAGGAGGTGAATATTATGCCAAATATGAAAAATGCCGAAAAAAGAATTTTAGTAAATGCTAAAAAAGAAGTAACAAATAATAATTACGAAGCTAGTATGAAAACTGCTATTAAAAATGTAGAAAAAGCAGTTGCTAGCAAAGATAAAGAAAAAGCACAAAGCTCTCTAAAAGCTGCTATCAAAACAATTGATAAAGCAACACAAAGTGGAGTTAGTAGTAAAAATAAAAGTGCAAGAAATAAATCACGTTTAACTAAAAAAGTAAATGAAATGGAGTAATCACTCCTTTTTTTGTTTTTTTATGATACAATGAATATGGTGAAACTATGAGAACTAAAAATGTTTTAATTAAAAAAATATTTTTTTATGTATTTTGTATTGTAACATTAGGACTAATTATCTTTTATCATCAAGATATTTCTCACTTTATCGTAAAAAAATTTATTTACCATGATTATGCTATTGAAAAAATAAATACTAATGCTTATTCTTTAAAAAGAAATTTTGAATTAGTTCAAATAACAGACGATTTTATTGCAAAAGACAAAAATCATTTGTTAAATATTTTTTATACTATTTTAGATAGTGGGAAAGAAGAGTTTTATTTTTACTGTGATGAAAACTATAAAGAATGCAAAGAAGATGTAGACTCTTTAATTCCTAATAATAGCGATATTGATAGCATATTATCAGATATTAATAATTTTGTTCATCCTTATAATAGTTATAAATCTATTAATATTACTAGTAATAATTTTGGTAAAATTTCAGTTTCTATTCATAAACAATATTCTAACGATAGAATCTCTGAAATTAATCAATATTTAGAAGATATCAAAAAAGAATCTATCACAAGTACAATGAATGAAAAAGAAAAAATAAAAGCTTTCCACGATTATATTGTCAATTATACTGCTTATGATTTTGAAAGAGCAAATAATATGAATTCACCTGAATTTGATAATAGTACATCTCATACAGCATATGGTCTATTAGAAACAAAAAAAGCTCTATGCGGTGGATATAGTGATATTATGTCTATTTTTCTAAATCAATTAGGAATTCCTAATATTCGAATTTCAGCTGATAATCATGTATGGAATTTATTATTTTTAGAAAACAAATGGTATCATTTAGATGTTACTTGGGATGATCCTGTTACCAATACTGGAGAACAGTTATTAATCTATGACTATTTTTTAATTCCTTATGAAACACTTTTAACAACAGATCCTATTGAGCATAAATTTAATGCTGATATCTATATTGAAGCAAAATAAAAGAAATCTATTCTTTATCATGGATTTCTTTTATTTTTTGTTCAATTTTCTTTCCATATTCAATGGATTCATCATAAACAAAATCTAATTCTGGAATTTGTCTAATATCAATTCTTTCCATTAAAGCTTTTCTAATGAATCCTTTCGCACTTTTTAAGGCTTCTATTGTTTCTTTTTTCTTAGTATCATTTAATACTGTTACATATATCTTACAATAGCTTAAATCACTTGAAGTTTTAGCAGCTGTTACTGTAACAAAACGAATATCTTGATTTTTTACTTCATTTGCTAATACATAACTAACTTCTCTTACAATCGCACTATTAATTCTTTCTAATTTAATACTGTTCATATTATCACCTCAGTAGATATAGTATATCATGGATACTTTGATAAGTAAATGAATGTATTGTGAATAAAAGACTTTTATGATAAAATGAATTTAATGAAGGAAACTTCATATAATAAAAAGGATACATTTGAGTTTCTCAGATGTTTCCCTAGTTTTTTGGTTTAGCATCTGAATCAATATTGATACAGATGCCTTTTTATTTTATTAGTAGCAAAATTACTACTAGAAATAGGAGTAAAATGATGATAAATTGAGAAGTTTCTCTTTTTGTCATTACTACACCACCCTTCTATTATCTTAATAGATAGGGAAAGCATCTGTTTCAAATGTATCCAAGATACTATTTTATCAAAGTAGAAAATATTAACAACTCTCTAAAAATTATAACTTACATCCATTTATTAGTAATATTTTAAAATATTTATATCAATTTTTAAAAATTTAAACAAAAAAAGTAGAAAATTCTACTTTTTTTAATCTCTTGCTTTTTCTACCATTTCGTAAGCTTCAATAATATCTCCAACTTTTAAATCATTAAAGTTAGCAATAGTAATTCCACATTCTAATCCCTTTTTAACTTCTTTTACACTATCTTTCTCTCTTTGTAGAGACCCAATAGAACCATCATAAATTACTTTACTATCACGAATTACTCTAGCTTTAGAACCCATTTTTACTAATCCATCTTGTACATAAGAACCTGCAATAACTCCAACTTTTGAAAACTTAAATAATTGTCTTACTTCTACAGTACCCAAAGTTTTTTCTTCGTATTCAGGTTCTAACATACCTTTCATAGCAGCTTCCATTTCTTCTACTGCTTTATAGATAATATCATAAAGACGAATCTCTACCCCTTTATCTTTAGCATAATCACGTATAGAATTATTTGGTCTAATATTAAATCCTACAATAATAGCATTAGATGCACTAGCTAATACAATATCACTTTCCGTAATAGCTCCTACACTACTACGAATAACTTTAACACGTACACCATCTACTTCTATTTTTTCTAATGAATTTTTTACAGCTTCTGCTGAACCATTTACATCAGCTTTAATAATAACATTAATCTCTTTTACACCATCTTGAATTTTAGCAAAAATATCTTCTAAAGAAACACTATTAGATTTATTCTGTGCTTCTTTTTCTTCTGTTTTTCTAGTTTCTCCTATACTTCTTGCCTGTTTTTCTGTTTCAAAAGCCATGAATTTATCACCTGCTTTTGGAGTCTCGTTTAAGCCTGTAATTTCAACTGGCTGAGATGGAGAGGCGGAAGTAATTTCTTCTCCCTTATCATTACGTAAAGTTCTAATTTTACCAAATGAACTTCCAACAACAATTGGATCTCCTAAACGTAAAGTACCATTTTGAATAAGTACAGTAACAATAGGTCCAACATGCTTATCTAATTTTGCTTCTACTACTGTTCCAATAGCATAACGATTTGGATTTGCTTTATAGTTTTCCATTTCAGATACTAATAAAATATTTTCAAGCAATGTATCAATTCCATCACCATTTTTAGCAGAAATCTTAGTAAATATAGTATCTCCACCCCAAATATCTGGAGTAAGACCATATTCAGCAAGCTCTGTCATAACTCTATCTGGATTAGCACCAGGTTTATCTATCTTATTAATAGCAACTAAAATAGGTACTCCTGCCGCTTTAGCATGATCAATAGCTTCTTGAGTTTGAGGCATCACACCATCATCTGCTGCTACTATAATAATAACAATATCTGTAATACTAGCTCCTCTAGCTCTCATTTCTGTGAAAGCAGCATGTCCTGGAGTATCAATAAATGTAATCAATTGATCTTTACATTTTACTTGATAAGCACTAATAGCTTGAGTAATTCCACCTGCTTCTCCAAGCGCTACACTAGTTTTACGAATCGTATCTAGTAAAGTAGTCTTACCATGGTCAACATGACCCATAATAGTAACTACTGGAGGTCTAGATACTAAATCCTCCTCATTATCATGAATTTCAAAATCTTCAAATTTTGATTCATCTTTCTCTACTTCTCTTTTCAATTCTTTATTGTAATCCATTACAAGTAGAGAAGCATTATCAAAATCAATAGAATTATTTACAGTAGCTAATATCCCTAATGTAAATAATTTTTTTATTAATTCTGCTGCTGTAATATTGAGTTCTTTTGCTAGATTTCCAATTGTCATTCCATCTTTATAAATTACAACATTCTTATCCTCTACAGGAGCATTACTAATCAATTTTTCTTTATGTTTATACATTTCTTTTTTCTTACGAGCTAGCTCCTTTTTAGAAGATTTCACATTATTGGTATTATTCTTTTTTGCTTTAGAATTGGATACAATCCCTTCTATTTTTGTTTTTTCTTTCTCAATTAATTCATCTTCCATTTCGTCGATTTCATCATAATCTTCTTCTGTTGGTTCTTGCGCTAAAACATTGTCCAATTCTGTTATAGCATCCTCATCTAGCATATCTTCTTCATTTGTAGCATCTATCTGTAGTTCTTTACACTTTTTTAGAATTTCTTCTACTGTCTTTTCTACATCCATAGCATATTCAAATACACTCATCATACTACGCACCTTCTTTCTTTATCTAACACATTTTTAATAGTTCATCGAACACCTCATCTGGAATACTCACTTCTAAGTGACGCTCCAATATCTTTGTTTTTTTTGCTTTTTCAATTACTTCTACAGACTTTTTTAAATAAGCACCTCTACCATTAGATTTTCCTGTTTCATCTATGATAACAGTTTTTTCAGGAGTTCTTACTACCCTTATTAATTCATTCTTTGGCAATTTTTCATGACTAACAACGCATGTTCTTTCAGGTATTTTTTTCATATTATTCTAAAATATTAATTCCCGCTTCTTTTACTTGGTCAAATGTTTTAACATCTAACTTATAATGAGTAAGTTTTGAAGCTAGTCTTACATTTGCGCCTTTTTTACCAATTGCTAAAGAAAGATTTTCATTATCCACCACTACCAATACTTCTTTATTCTTTTCATCTGTAATAAATACACGAACGTCCTTAGCAGGACTTAATGCATTCGCAATAAAAGTAGCTGTATCTTTACTATAAGGAATTACATCAATCTTTTCTCCATTTAATTCTTTTATAATAGCATTAATCCTAGAGCCTTTTTCACCAATACAAGCTCCTACTGGATCAACATTACTATTCTCTGAATAAACAGCAATCTTCGTACGGTTTCCAGGATCTCTTGCTACACTATAAACAAGAACAATTCCCTCATTAATTTCTGGAATTTCTAATTCAAATAAACGTTTTACAAATCCATAATGTTTTCTAGTAAGTAAAATTAAAGCTCCCTTAGAATTAATATCTACTTTATTAATATAAGTCTTGATATGACTTCCCATCTTAATAGTTTCACCAGGAATAATTTCTGTCTTAGGAAGTAAGCCTTGTGTTTTACCTAAATCAATAAAGTAATTCTTCTCATCTTCCATTTCCACAATACCAGAAATCATTTCATCAGTTCTATCTCCAAATTCTGTTGCAATATTATTTCTTTCAGCTTCTCTAATCTTTTGAACAATTACTTGTTTTGCAGTAGCTGCTGCTACACGACCGAAATCATGAGGAGTGACTTCTTCTTCAATTGTTTCTCCAACTTGAATTCCTGGAACTAATTTTTGAGCATCTTCTAATGTAATATGAATTCTCTCATCATAGATAAAAGGTTGATATTTTTCATCCTCTTCTTCCTCATCAAATTCCATATTCTCTAAATCAGCAAAGCAAGTAATTCCCTCTAAAGAATCATCTTCATAATCATTTTCATCTAAAGATACTCTATGTTCCTTATCTAGTACTACAGTGCGAAATGAAAAAACTCTAATATCTCCTAAGAATCTATCAATGTCTACTCTTACATTAGATAAGGAATGATAGTTTTTCTTATAGGCACTTGTTAAAGCCAATTCCATCGCTTCATAAATATAATCTTCAGATATATCTTTTTCTTTTACTAAAGCGTCTAATGCTTTCTTAAATGCTTTAGCATCCATTTTATTATCTGTCTCTTTATTTTCTGTTTTCTTCATTTTATTCACATCCTTTCTCTTTAGAACAAACATCTAAAATATAACTTTCATCAATAAAATCTTTTTCATCTAATAATGGATTAACAATATTACTAACGGTAACACAGTCATCTACATCCACTACTCCAGATTTATCAATAATTACTCTTAAAAAATTTGTTCCAGACTCTTTCTCGTAAAGAACCTCATCTACCATATATCCAGCACTTTCTACTGGTTTTGTTATTAGTTCTTTTACTTCCCTAACAATATCCATATTTCCTCCTAAATAAATATTAAAGAGTGGGAAACCCACTCTTCTCTCTGTAGAACTGCTAATATTATAGCACAATTTTCATAGAATGCATACTTTTTTATTATTTTTTTACCATTTTCTGATATAATGTTAATGTCTGTGAGGGATAATATATGGAAAAAGAAAATAATAGAAAACATTTTTTTATTAGCTTAAGTATTTTTATTTTTTATTTTCTTTCTAGCAAATGCATTAGTTTACCACTAGAAATATTTAGAATAGATTATCAAAGTTGGAAACCAAGTTCTTTAATGACCTACAATGTTATTTATGAAATCCTTATTCTTACAATCATTATTCTTGTTTATTTTAAAGAAATAGAAGCACAATGGAAAGATTATAAAAAACATATAAAAGAGTATTTAAAAAATAATATCAAATATTGGTTTATTGCCCTAGGGCTTATGTGTGTTAGTAATCTCATTATTAATTCTATTGTACAAGGAATTGCCCAAAATGAAGAACAAGTTCGTACTCTATTAGGATTTTTCCCTGTACAAACCTTTATTTTAAGTGTTTTACTAGCACCCATTATAGAAGAATTAATTTTTAGATTTTCGATTCATAAAATATGTTTTAAAATAAAATGGCTTTTCATTCCAGTATCTGGATTAGTATTTGGTCTATTACATGTTATTGGAAACGCTACAGTATGGACAGATTGGTTATATATAGTTCCTTACAGTATTCCTGGAATTATGTTTGCATATGCTTATGTAAAATCTAATAATATATTTGTTCCCATTAGTTTACATATGATTCATAATGGAATATTGGTAACCTTACAAATACTACTTGCAATGTCCATGTAAAAAAGAGTTTTTAAAAACTCTTTTTTATTTTATTTTCTACTTCTTGAATAGTATTTTCAAAACAATTAAAATCTACTTCTACCCACTCTACAGGAAGCTGATGATTAAACCAAGTATATTGCCTTTTAGCATATTTTCTACTTCTTTGTTGAATTAGTTCAATAGATTCTTCTAAAGATTTCTCCTTATCAAAATAAGCAAATAATTCTTTATAGCAAATAGGAGTCATAATAGCTTTCGTTCTATATCCTAACTGATAAAGTTTTTCTGCTTCTTTTACTAATCCATCCTCTAACATTTTATACACACGTTTGTTGATACGCTCATAAAGAACTTCTCTATCCGTTGTAAGACCTATAAAAATAGTATCATATAAAAGCTTGCTTGCTTTTTTCTGACTACTGATGGGAACACCATGCTGATAATAATAGTTAAGAGCTCTTTCTACCCTCTTTCTATTATTCGGATGAATTTCTGCATTAAAATCTATTTGTTTTAATTCTTCATATAATTCTTCATTAGTCTTATTTTGAAAAGAATAAGAAGTATTTTCCTCTTCAAATTCATAATCATAAAGGGCAGCTTTTATATAAAGCCCTGTTCCTCCTACTAAAATAGGAGTTTTTCCACGAGATAAAATATCTTCAATCCAATATCTACAATCTCTTTGATAATCATAAACTGTATAATCTTCAGTTGGTTTTCTAATATCAAATAAATGATGAGGAATATTTTCTTTTTCTTCTTCTGTTACTTTAGCAGTACCAATATCCATCATTTTAAATACTTGTGTACTATCAGCATTAATAATTTCACCATTTAATTTTTTAGCAACTTCTACACTGAGTTTTGTTTTTCCTACTGCTGTAGGACCACATATTACAATTACTTTTTTCATATTAATCATTTGACAAATTATCAAAGTATCCTTGAATGTAAACTACCGGAGTTCCTTTATCACCACTACCACTTGTTAAATCACATAAAGAACCAACTAAGTCAGTAATTCTTCTTGGGGTTGTTCCTTGTGATAACATATTCCCCTTTAAATCACTATTCTTTTCACGAATTTCACCTTTAATAGCTTCTTTTAATTCATCACCTGATAAATTCGCAAATTTATTATCAGAAATATATTTCAATTTAATTTCATTAGGAGTTCCTTCTAAACCTTTCGTATAAGCAGGAGATACTACTGGGTCAGCAAGTTCCCAAATATGCCCAACAGGATCTTTAAATGCTCCATCTCCATACACCATTACTTCAATTTCTTTTCCTGTTATTTCTCTTAATTTATTTTGAATCTCTACCACTAATTTATCACCTGTTTTTGGAAATAATTTTAATCTTTCCTCTGTAGATTTATTAGAGCCTAATAAGCCATATTCTGGATTAAAGCCACTTCCATTAATTGGTGCATTCATAATCTCATAAAGGCCATATACACGAGCACCAGCTTCACTCAACATTTTCTTAGTCTTTCTTCTTGTATGAATATCGCAATTTAACACATTATTTGTATAGTCCAAAATTGTTTTCGCACTATTAGAAAATACAAATTCTACTTGACAATTTTCTGACTCAATTAGTTCTCTATAAAAGTGAACCATATTAATTCCTGTAAATGGATGAATAAAATCTCCAAAGTCTTTCTCATAATCAGATTCGCTTATTACATCCCCAAGTGTATAAGAACTATTATCTAATTTCTCTTCATCTAAAATGCCATTTCCTACTTCATCTGATGGAAAACTAAGTAGCATTGTTATCTTATTCATTCCACGAGCAATTCCTTTTAAAATCATAGAAAAACGATTTCTACTTAAAATTGGAAATACAATTCCTACTTCACGCTCTGGAAATTTAGTTGCAACATCTGTAGCAATATCATCTACTGTTACATAGTTTCCTTCTGATATTCCAACTACTGCTTCTGTAATTGCTACAATATCTCTATCTTTAAAAGTAAATGGTTCTGATTTAGAAGCCTCTACTACTGAGTTTACAACGATAGAAGCTAAATCATCATGCTCCTTAATAATTGGGGTACGAATTCCCCTCACCACTGTTCCTACATTTCTCATAATATTCCTCCTATAAACTTTTTAATTCTTTCTGATAACTTTTTTCCAGTGTCTGTAATGATTTTTGACTCAATATCCAACTAGACTCATCTTCTACTTCTAAGTCTAACATCCTTAATAAATCTAAAAATGGAATCTCATTACAATGATTATTAAATTCTATAAATTCCTCTACCCTTTTAGGTTCCTCTAATATGCGACCATGCATATAAGATGCCATAACACCTCCTATAACATCTCTTTGTAAAGAATCAAAACGTAATTCTTCATTTTCATCTATCCAATTTAAGTGCATAAGAACTACATCTCTTTCATATCCTCTTTTAGAATCAATGATTTGAAATAACCTATCATCCTCTATACATCCATATTTTAAATAGGTGTCTATTAGCTCTAGTTCAAATCCTAAAATGATAGCTCGTTCTCTTAAAGCATAATAAGTTGCGATTTTATTTTTTCTATATTCTGGGCATGGATTATGCTTTTCCATATCATCACGCTCTAAATTTTCAGCCAAAATAGAAAAGCATTCTGTCATTAACTGCCAAGTTTCTGTAGGACTAAATTCAAAGCAATTCCAATCATGCATCATTTCATGAACGTAAGTGTATGCATCCTCTATTGTTCTTGTTTCATAGATATGAATCATCTTTCCATAAGGGGACGCAACCATCTGGGACAACTTGTTAGGATGCTTTGCACTATCATAAATCTGAATTCTTCCATAAGATAATAAATATGTAAAGTAATCATCATAATTTCTATTCAATCTCCTTAAAAATTGATGAGCATATTCTTGACTTTTTCGAGTACTAACATTTATCGTGCACCTTCTTGGTGTTAATGAAAGCTTTTGGGAAGCGATAATTCTTTGTAAACTCCAAATAAACCGATTGTCAATATTTTTCGATTCTTCTTCAGAAACAAAATCCTGTAATAATCTATTTAATAATTCACTCATTGGTTATAAACATACTATCGCCAAATGAAAAAAAGCGATATTTATTTTCTACTGCTATTTTATAAGCATGTAATATAAACTCTTTACTAGCAAGTGCACTAACTAACATAAGCAATGTTGATTTTGGCAAATGAAAATTTGTAATTAATGCATCAATTGCTTCAAATTGATATCCAGGATAAATAAATATTTCTGTCCACCCACTACACTCTTTAAAGGTACCATGTGCTTTTATAATCGTTTCTAATGTTCTTGTAGAAGTAGTCCCAACACTTATTATTCTTCTATTATCCTTTTTTGCTTCATTTAAGATTTCTGCTGTTTCCTTACTCATAGTATAAAACTCACTATGCATTTTATGCTTTGTTACATCTTCTACATTGACAGGTCTAAATGTTCCTAATCCCACATGCAAAGTAACGTAAGTAACAATTATTTTCTTTGCTTCTATTCTTTCAAGTAATTCTTTTGTAAAATGAAGTCCTGCAGTAGGCGCTGCCGCACTTCCTATATTTTTCGCATATACTGTTTGGTATCTATCTTTTTCAGCTAACTTTTCATGAATATATGGAGGAAGTGGCATTTCTCCTAATTCATCTAAAATTTCATAAAAGATACCATCATATTCAAAATGAAATTCTCGGATTCCCTCTTCACCTACACCAATACAAATTGCTTTTAGTTTGGGAGAAAAAGTAACTGTTTCCCCAACATGAATTCTCTTAGCTGGTTTTACTAAACATTCCCAATTATCAGATTCCTTTTCTTTTAACATTAATATTTCAATTACTGCACCAGTTTCTTCTTTTACTCCATAAAGACGAGCAGGCATAACTTTTGTATCATTTAATACAAGAACATCACCTTCGTACAAATAATCAATAATATCACTAAAATGCTTATGCTCTATATTTCCTGTTTCTTTATGAAGAACTAATAGTTTAGAATCATCTCTTTTAGAAAGAGGCGTTTGCGCAATTAATTCCTCTGGTAATTCAAAATCAAAATCATCTGTTTTCATATCTCACCTGTTTTCTACCAATTTCGAATATTTTCTTCTCTATACATAGAGGATAATAAAAATTTTTCTATTTCTTTATTTACTTTATCTGTTTTTTTACTCCTAAAAATATCATGAGTAATTCCATCTAAATATACTAACCATCTTTTTCCTTTTACATTATCATAAACAAATTCAGAACTTGTCTTAGGAACAATTTCATCACTAGTTCCTTGGAAAATAAGAGTCGGTACCATTACTTTAGATGGTTTATCCTGTGATTTTTCTACAATTTTATGAAATTCTACTAACATGGGAATAGATACTTTTAACATTCTAGATAAAATTTCTTTAGCATGATAAGTTTTTACAATATTCATTCCATTTTTTACAATAGCATCTACTTTATCTTTTAATTCGCTATCTTCATCTAAATATTGGAAGGCTGGAGCCGCTAAAACCAATTTTTTTACTTCTTTATATTTAATAGCAACATGAGTTGCTAAAATTCCCCCCATACTATGACCAATTACATAAATAGTATGATAACCTTTTTGAATTAAAATTTCAACATGTTTCTCCGCCGAATCAATCCATTCTTGATAGGAAATATCATGGGTAAGATTCCTAGTATGCCCTGGCAAGGTAAAATTATAAACATCTAATCCCATCTTACTATTTAAATGGTATTGAAGTCTTTCCTCATCATATACACCGCCTGCAAAACCATGGATAATTAAAACTGCTTTTCTAAAAATCATTTTACCATTCTCCCAACTGCTTCAAATAAAGATACTTTTGTTTCTACTTCTTCTAAAGAATTTTTTAAAATATCTTCATCTGGAATAACAGTATTTTTCTCTACTAATACAATTACAGTAGACCCACCAAAACAAAAATAACCCTTTTCTTCTCCCCTTTTGAACTCTTTTTTATCATAATTACATATTTTTCCTACCATTAAAGCACCTACTTCCATTTGGATTATCGTATTAAAATGAGTAGTTTTCAAAACCTGATATTCGCGTGTATTCTCACTAAATACAGGATATTTTTTAAACGCAATAGGTTGAACAGTATGAAAAATACCATCTATCTTTTTAGTAGAAAGAACTTTTCCTTGGTCAATATAAGAATACCTATGATAATCTGTTACACCCAAACGATAGACAAAACAATAACCGCCATTATATTTAGAGGCTAGTTCCTTATCTTGCAATAATTCTTCTATAGTATAGCAACTATTTTTTACCCAAAAACTGGTATCTTTATGAATAGGATAAATCGTTAATTTCGAATCAGCAGGAGATAAAAAGGAAGTAGTATCTTTTACTAAAGGTCTTTTTCCTTCTTTTATTTTTCTGGTAAAAAAATCATTAAAAGAGCAATACTCTTTTTCTTCATAATCACCCATATCAATATGATTTTTTTTAACAAACTTAGATATTCTATGTTTAGAAAATTTGCTATTCATATAATATCCACCAAGATTACTCACAAACTTTCTAGTTAATACTTTTAAAATACATCTTCCCAAAAAATTTTGGTATAAAAAGAGGAGAGCTTTACTATCTTCCTCTTGATAATAGGCATTTTCTTTTCTATGATAATACATTATTTCACCTTTAAATAAAGAAGAGCTAAAGCCATAATAATTGCTAAAACACTACAAGTAATATACCACCAATTCTTTTTTGGCTTCTTAATTTTAAAGTCATAGATAAATAAAAATGCAATAACAATAAATAATCCTAAATAAATACTAACAAAAATAGAATTTGGAATAACGTAATGCAATAAATAAATCGTTGGAAAAATCATTGCTGTTGTAGTAACTGGTAATCCAGAATAATATTTTACTGGGCCATCCTCACTATTAGCCCCTAAATTAAAATAAGCTAAACGACTAATTCCTGCAATGGTAAATAAAGTTACTACAAGAATAGTAATATAGGGATTTAATGCCACATCAAAATAAATGCTTACTCCATAAAGTGTTACAATTGGAAAAGCAATAAATGAAATCATATCTGTTAAAGAATCAATCTGAATTCCATATTCTTTATCTTCTGCTGTTCTATTTTTACACATACGTGCTACTTTTCCATCAAACATATCACAAATACCTGATATCATTAAACAAATAAATGCCCCTGTTAATTTGGGTACTGAATACCCTAATATAAAATAAATTCCTAACATAGTAGATAACACACCTAAATAAGTTACTACTACTGATTTGTCATACTTTCCAATAAACATAAAAAACCTCTACTTCTAACAGTAATAATTATACCATATATCATAAAAAAATCCAAGTAAATAGGGTTACTTAGATTCCTTATCTATATAGGGTATTCCTAGATGCTCATAGGCTTTAGCAGTTACAATTCTACCACGACTTGTTCTTTTTAATAATCCCGTTTGTAATAAATATGGTTCATATACATCTTCAATAGTAGTTTGTTCCTCTCCAATAGAAGATGCAATTGCTTCAATCCCTACGGGACCACCATTAAACTTTTCAATAATAGACTTTAATAAGTGATAATCTGTTTCATCTAGTCCTAATCCATCTACTTTTAATTTATCTAATGCTAATTTTGTAATCTCTAAATCCATTACTCCATTTCCCATTACTAAAGCATAATCTCTTACACGCTTAAAAAGGCGATTGACAATTCTAGGAGTTCCTCTACTACGACGAGCAAGCTCATAAGCAGCATCCTCTTCAATTGTTACATCCAAAACTTTTGCTGTTCTTTTTGCTATTTTCTGTAATTCTTCTACTGTATAATAATTTAATTTATTAATAATTCCAAATCTGTCTCGTAAAGGTCCTGTTAAATCTCCTGCTCTTGTAGTAGCACCAACAAGCGTAAAGGGAGGTAAATCAATACGAATATTACGACTACTAGAGTCACTTCCTACAATAATATCTAAGGTGAAATCTTCCATTGCAGAATAAAGAATCTCCTCAATAAATCTAGGAATTCTATGGATTTCATCAATAAATAAAACATCCCCTGGTTCTAAACTTGAAAGAACTGCAGCTAAATCTCCACTCTTTTCAATAGAAGGACCACTAGTCGTTCTAATATTACTTCCTAACTCATTGGCAATAATATATGCCAAAGTAGTCTTACCAAGACCAGGAGGTCCATATAATAAAACATGATCCAATGGTTCCTCCCTCATTTTAGCTGCTTTAATAAAAATTTCTAAATTATCCTTCACTTCTTTTTGACCAACATACTCATCCAATTCCTCCGGTCTAATAGAAAGCTCACTTTGATCTTCTGCCAATTTTTCAGTTGTTAAAATATTATCTTTCATGTTTACCTCCTATTTTAATAATAGTTTTAAAGCTTCTTTAATTTGTTCTTCAATTGTGAATTCTGAATGAATATGAGGAAGAACTTTTTTTATATCTCCATTTTTATATCCTAAACCTTCTAATACCTCTACTAATTCTTCAAAATTTTGTTCCACTGTTGTAGTAGAAACAACACCTAACTTTCCTTTTAAATCTAAAATAATCTGTTTAGCAACTTTATCTCCAATCTTAGGAAATTTCTTTAAATATAAAATATTTTCTCTCTCTATCGCATCCATTATTCCTTCAATAGAGCCTGTTGCTAGAATTGGTAATGCCATTTTACAACCAAGTCCTTTTACAGCAATTAATTTTAAAAACAATTGTTTTTCCTCTTTCGTATGAAACCCATAAAGGCTTAATTCATCTTCTCTAACTTGTTGATAAACATAAACTTTCTCCTCTTTATTTAAAGAGAAGGAATATGGATTTGGAACATAAAGTAAATAACCAATACCATTTACATCTACTACGATATGAGTACTTTCTATTTCTGTTATCATTCCCTTTATATATTCATACATACTATCACCATTATCATTATAACACACAAACAAATGTTGTTGAATAAAAAAAAGAATATTTTTTATTTTTTAAAAAATACTCTTATAATTAAAAATAGAAAATATAGCATCAATAATACAAACATCCAAGAAATAATAGTATTAACAAATCCCTTGGTATATTGATCAGCTACACTCATTAAACTATTTGGCCATTTTGCTAGAAAAGTCGCCACTTCATTTTTTCCAATGTTTCTAGAAATAACATCAAATAAACGTAATCCAATATCTAGAGCAGCAATTCCATAAGCAGCTTTTTCTAACTTTCTTCGATAACAGGACCAACAAACAATTACAATTACTAAAAATAATATAACAAATGCATCCATTTTATCACTACCTTACTCATTCATTATATCATAAAACTAATATTTCGAAAATACTATTTTTGTTTCTGTGAAAGAACTTCTTTCTTAGCCAACTTCATTGTTTTAGTAACAACCTGAATATTTGAATGACAATATTCGCAAATAGTAGATACCATACCAGAGGAAGAAGAACTCAAATGATAATCATGTTCATAACTAGATCCTCTTCCAACATCAAACCCAGAGTCAGTTGCTATAGTATGAAAATTATAATAACCATTTACCAAAAATCCACCTATTAACAGTACTGCTAATAAGAGAAGAAAAACATTTTTTGTATTATTTAACATCTATATTTCTCCTCTCTATTTCATCCTTTTGTCCTTTGAAGAATTTCTTCTTTCTTAGCTAATTTCATTTTTCCCATAACAGATTGAATATGAGAGCCACAATAATTACAAACTGTTTTTCCTTCTTCTAATTGGGCACCACAGTGAGGACATTTATTAGAAGATTTTTCATTATCCACAAATGTTAAACAATAGGTCATAATTACCTTTTTTTTCTTATTACCTCGAAGTACTTTATTCTTATTATCTACAATATAATCATAGAATTCTACTTCCATTAGTGCAGAAATAGTACGAATAGAATTTTCTTCATTAACAGATAATAATTTCCAATCTAATAAAAGAAAATCACTCATAATGTTTTTTTGACCTTTTAATTCCAATGTTTGTAATTGCATCTGATAAGTATTAAATAATTCATCAGTTACTAATGTACGCAATGTTTCATAATCAAAATTCATCCATGCTTCCTGTACTGCTAAATAAATTTGATAACTTTGTTTCAATATTTTTTCTTTCATAATTGGATTTATAGGAATAGATGATTTTGACATATAATCTCTAATTTTGTAATCTTGTTCTAAAAATTCTAAAGAAGGTGAATATGACATTTCATTAACTAGTCTTTCTTCTTCAAAAGAACCAATTAACATTAATCCAGAAATAAATCATTAATATTATTGAATCTGATTCCAATCCTCGTTTAAAGCTACAATAACAGAGATAAATATAACTTATAATAATAAATACTTTTAAAATCACCTTTACAATTTTTTTCCACTTCTTTTTTGGTTTCTAGATAACAGATGCTGCAATAGGAAACAGTAACAAAAACAAACAAGCACCTTCACTAGACATTCCTCCACCAGAACCACCACTAGAACTGCTACTACTTGAGCCACCACTAGAGTCTCCCCCAGAACTGCCTCCTCCTGAAGAGCCACTATCATAACTTGTATCAAATCCTGAGTCTGTTGCTAAAGAGGAAAAAGAGTAACTAGAAAATAAAAAATATCCTATTAATCCGATTGCAACTATAAAAAGAACAATTGTTTTTTTATCAAACATACTATCACTTCCTTTTTCTATCTTTGTCTAATACATTCCTTTTTCGTAAGTCTCATCTCTTTAGTAATTGCTTGAATTTTCGTATTACAATAGCTACATTTTAATTCTTTATTTTCTAAAGGTGCTCCACAATTTGGACATTTTTCACTTGCTTGTTCTTGATATACAAAAGTTAATAAGTAAGTCATTTCTACTTTTTTCTTCTTGTTTCCCCTAATAACTTTTTCTCGTTCATCTACAATATAATCATAAAAAGAAACAGTTAATTGAACCTTCATAGTTTTAGTACCTTCGTTATTACTCTTTGAAAGAATACTAGATGAAAGAAAATTAAAATCTGTCATTATATTTTTTTGCCCTTTTAATTCTAATGTTTTCATTTGGTTTTGATAAGTGTTATATAGCTCATCTGTTACAAGTCTTCTTAATTCATTATAATCAAAATTCATCCATGCTTTTTGTACGTCTAAATAAATTTGATAAGCTTCTTGTAGTTTTTGTTTATCTTCTTCTGTCACGATATTTGGCTTATAAATGGCATTAGCCATAGAAGAATCAACATCCAATTGAATTCCTTCTATTCTTTCCTTATATTGTGATTCATATTTTCTTATTTGCATTTCCCATCTTATTTTCATTATTAATCCTATAATAACACTAACTGCCAAGATTCCAAAGAAAAAAAACAAAAAAATGTCATCCCCTCCAGATGAACTATAAGAATTAGAACTACCGCTATATCCATAATCCCAACTAGAGTCGGAACTCCACCCCGAATCGGATCCCCAACTTGAACCTCCATCATAACTAGTATCAAAACCAGAATCTGTTGCTAAAGAGTTTTGTGCAATTTCTCCATCAAACAATAGTAATAAAGCAACTATAAAAATAGCAGATAAAAGCAATGGTAACTGCTTTTTCATATTAATATTGCTCCCAAGAAGTTAAAATCCAATCATAATCTTCTTTTGGCATTTGACTCTTACAATATTCACAAACTCCACTATAATTATAGTCAATATTAGCTCCACAATTTGGACATTTAGCTGCTATTCCTAATGATTTATGATTTCTCTTTTCTTCAAAAATCAATCTATTTCTAAGCTCTATTCTACTAGAATTATTCCCTGATTTAAATTTTTTCGTATTAGCATCTAATTTATAATCCATATATCGAGAAGTCAATAATACCTCAATCATATATCTATCTTCTAAAATTTGAACATTACTTATTTCTGTATGTTTTACATTTAATTCATCATACATTTGAATTTCATTATTATCTTGTAACACTTTAATTCTATTTTGAATCTTCAATCGCATATCTTCATTTAAAGAGGAATAAATTCTTTCCATATCTTTAAACATAATAGCACTCATCATTAAAACAAAGATATTATCTACCTTTGTCTTAAACATACTTTCTGTAAAGTCACTATCTAATTTCTTTAATTCTTCTAACATAATTATCTCTCTTTCCTACTTTGTTTAATCGTTTCTTTTTTAGACATTCTCATTTCAGTATTTAACCCTTGAATATGAGATTTACAATAATCACAATAATTTGGTTTCTCTAAAGGTGCTCCACAGTTTGGACAAATACCACTACTCTTTTTATTTGATACAAATGTTAAATGGTAATTCATATATACTTTACTAGTATCTTTCCCACGAAGTACTTTTTTCGTATTTACATCTATTAAATAATCATAAAAAGAGACTTCTATAGCCATTATAATTGTTTGTTGGTCGTCTTCCTCTTTGTTTAATAAAAGTTTTGCACTCAAAAGTGTAAAATCTCTCATAATATTTTTTTGTCCTTTTAATTCAAGTGTTTTTATTTGATTTTGATATGTATTATATAATTCATCTGTTACTAATTTTTTTAAAGCATCATAATCAAAATTTTTCCATGCCATTTGAATATCATAAAATATCTGATATCCTTTTAACAAAAGTTCTTTTTCCTCTTTGTCTTGATAAGAATTTAGTATTTTTGTAACATTATTGCCATCCGCTTTTCTTTTCTTATTATTTTCAATTGATACAATAACCATTAGAATCATAAAGAAAATTAAAGTGGGAATTGGATAGTTAATAAAAAGAAAAATCAAATCAAAAAGTCCAGAGCCATCTCCTCCTGAAGAGCCACCAGAATCATAACTAACATCAAAGCCTGAATCTGTCGCTACAGCATGAAAGTTCATCTCACTCATCAATAATAATCCGATTACTATAAACGCCATTAAAAAAAGAAAAAATGTTTTTTTATCCTTCATATCGTATACTCCTATTATGTACATTATAACACAAAAAAGAGAAAACTTATTTGCTTTCTCTTAAATAAAATCCATTTTCATCAACATCAACAATAATCTCAGAATTAAATTTAATATTATCCATAATCAAATTACTAGCAATCAATGTCTCTAAATTACGAGAGATAAATCTTTTAATAGGACGCGCCCCATATTCTGGCTCAAACGATTCCTCAATAATATAATCTTTTGCTTTCTCAGTAAGTGTTAAAGTAATCTTTTTATCCTCTAGTCGATGCTCTATTTCTTTAATAATTTTATCTACAATTTCATAAACTACTTCTCTTGTTAAAGATTTAAATACAATTACTTCATCAATACGGTTGATAAATTCTGGTCTAAAATTACGTTTTAATTCATTTAAAACTAATTCTTCTCCATTCTCTTCTCCATTTAAAATATATTCGCTTCCTAAATTAGAAGTCATAATAATAATTGTATTTTTAAAATCAACCGTTCTTCCTTGAGAATCTGTAATTCTACCATCATCTAATATTTGAAGTAAAATATTAAAAACATCTCTATGTGCTTTTTCTATTTCATCAAATAATACGATACTATATGGATTACGTCTTACTGCTTCTGTTAATTGTCCACCTTCATCATACCCTACATATCCTGGAGGAGCTCCTACTAGTCTAGCTACACTATGTGCTTCCATATATTCACTCATATCGATACGTACCATATGTCTTTCATCATCAAATAATTCTTCTGCTAAAGAACGTGCTACTTCTGTTTTTCCAACACCAGTAGGTCCTAAAAACATGAAAGAACCAATAGGCCGATTGGGGTCTTTAATTCCAGCACGCGCTCTAATAATCGCTTCACTTACTAATTTTAAGGCGGAATCTTGACCTTTTACTCGACGTTTTAAATTCTCTTCTAGATTTAATAATTTTTCTCTTTCTCCACCTACTAATTTAGAAACTGGTACATGAGTCCATTTAGAAACTACTGCCGCAATATCTTCTTCTGTTACTTCATCACTTAAAATCTGACTGTTTGTAGCGTTTCTTAATTCTTCTAATTCTTTATTAAGAGTAGGAAGTACACCATGTCTTAAACGAGCAGCGGTTTCTAGATTATAATTATTTTCAGCTTGTTCTAATTCGAAAGTAGATTTTTCAATTTCTTCCTTTTTCGCATTTATCTTAGATAGAATAGATTTTTCTTCTTCCCACTTATCACGTAAACCCTTTTCTTCTTCCTTCATACCTTTTAGTTTCTCTTTAATTTCTTCCACACGTTTTTTAGAAATCTCATCTTTTTCTTTTTTTAAAGCTTGAAGCTCTATTTCTAAACGCATAATTTTACGAGTTAAAGTATCTAATTCAGTTGGAACAGAATCCATTTGTACTTTAATAGTAGAACAAGCTTCATCTACTAAATCGATCGCTTTATCTGGTAAAAATCTATCTGTTATATATCTATCGGATAAAGTAGCAGCAGCTACAAGTGCTTTATCTTTAATATTGACACTATGGAATACTTCAAAGCGAGATTTCAATCCACGTAATATTGTAATAGTATCCATTACATTTGGCTCAGATACTAATACTTTTTGAAATCTACGTTCGAGCGCTCCATCTTTTTCAATATATTTTCGATATTCATTTAAAGTAGTCGCACCAATGACATGTATCTCTCCTCTGGCTAGTAATGGTTTTAACATATTACCAGCATCCATTGCCCCTTCTGCTCCTGCTCCAACTATCATATGAATTTCATCAATAAACATAATGATTTCTCCATCTGATTTTTGAATTTCTTTTAAAACGGCTTTTAATCTATCCTCAAATTCGCCACGATATTTAGCACCAGCAATTAAAGCACCTAAATCTAGTTCCCAAATTTTCTTGCCTTTTAAACTATTTGGCACATCACCTTTTACAATTCTTTGTGCAAGGCCTTCTACAATTGCTGTTTTCCCAACACCAGGTTCTCCTATTAAAACTGGATTATTTTTTGTTTTTCTAGAAAGAATACGAGTTATACTTCTCACTTCATCATCTCTACCAATAACAGGGTCAATCTTCCCTGCTTTTACAGCATCAACAATATCTCTACCATACTTTTCTAGTACATTCTCTAAATTTTCTTCATATGGATTTTGCATATTCATAATATCCCTTCTTTCTCCATCAGTTATCATTATACTCTTATTTTAGCACTTGTCAAGTATGAGTGCTAGAGCAAAAGAATTGCACTATTTGTCAGCTTTTGCTATAATCATATTAGAATGAAGGTAAGATATGAATAGTATACACATGAAAGCTGGTTTTATTACACCAGAAAAAAAAATTGAAATTGGCTCCGAGCATCTTCTTGCTTTTTGTGGATTAGCATGTCAAAAGTATTTAAAAGAACATCCTGAAGAAATTGAAATATGGAAAGAATTCTCTAAAGATTATTCTTATTTTCATCCTTTTTTTGATTTTTTAGTTTTTCATTTAAAATGGATTCCAGTAGGAATCTTAGGAGATAATCATTTATTTGGCATCTTAGAAGAAGATAAACTATATATTCAAGAGCTACCACCAGTTCTAGAAGAAGAAGACTTATATAATACTTTATTCTATGCCAAAATTAAAAATTCTAATAGCAAAAAATATTTAGTAAAAGCAGATAACCGTACTCTAAGTATTCATAGTCCGAAAAAAAAGATTTATGGAGAAGGCATCGTTTTAAATGATGGAATTGTTTTTATTCAAAATAACATACCTCAATCTGCCTTATCTGCTACTATCATGAATCAATTAACTATAAAATATCCTTTTTTAATAGAAGATTTTAACATTTGTAAAGATACTTACAAAGATGACTATCATTGGTATTTAATTGATCGTTTAGGAGCTATTCTCTTTACAGAAAAATATGTTCTTTATAACCATGCCTTAGTTTCTGAAAAGCAAAAAATTGCTCTTAAGAATATTCCTGTTGATGAGGAAGAGCCAGATAAAACAGAAGAGGAATATCAAAATCCATACCCTATTGATACTACAAAAGCTTTAATACAGAAAATTTATAATACTTAAAAAAAGAAATAAACTTTTATTTCTTTTCTTTTGCATTCAAGTTTTGAATAGGTAACCCTAACTTCTTAGAAAGACTTTCAGCCATATCATAATCTTCCTCGCGAAAATAAACGACATTTTTAGGTACTGCATATCTAGCATCTAATACAATTTCACAATATTTTCCTTCTGGAATATTTCTAGTAATTTCATAGGGAGTAATAAGAGGCGTGGCCATACTATAAGAATCCACTATATAGTCCTCCGTTTCTATTAAAGTATAAAGAGATTTTTCTTGATTACTAACAATAACAGCTGCATCTTTAAAAAGTGCGCCTAAATAAGAGGAAAAAGAAACATCATAAGAAATTCCAATAATTCCATCACAAAAAACATTAAAATTATCATCCGTTTTTAAGGATGCAGAAATGACTCTTTCTTTTTTTCGATATTGATCATCTTTTAGCCAAGAAATAATTTGAATCCCTTTAGCACAATCCATTTCCCAACAACGAAGCACAAATGGTTTTAGTAAATCTTCTAAGGATAATAAATTCTTTAAATTAAGTAGTCTATCTTCCATAGTTGAAAAAGGAAAATTTAAATAAGTTTTAATCTGCCTTAAAGAATCTACCAATAATTGTTCTTCCTCTTTATTAAATTGAGAAGAGTAAGTAGTAAGCATCGTTTCTATACAAGATTCAAATTGATGAACCAATTCCTCTCCCTTTTTCATTAAAATCTGATTATTATTATCTTTCACTCTAAATTCTCTCATGATATAAATGCCCTCTTTTTATCTTCTAATTCCATTTGCCTATAATAAGCACATAATTGATGACTTGCCTTTATGAAATGAACAGATTTTTCTAGACGTAAATATTCTGGATTTAAAGCAGATATTTTAGATAATCCTTGAGATAATCTAATTCTATCTAAAGCATCTGCATCTTTTAAAATTCTCCACATAGTGATAAAACTACCAAGATTAGTTAGTCTATATCTTTGAACAACCTTTTTTTCTTCCTCATCATTTAAAGAATGTAATTCAATAATAGCACATAATAATTTTCGATTTTCCTGACTTTCATAAATAGGATTCGTTAATAAAGCTCCTACTTTTTCTGCCGATAACTTGCCATGTATTCTATCTTCACAATCGTTTCTTCTACCAATATCATGATATTTAGCAGCATCCAATACAATTCTTTTATCTGTATCCGAGGATAAATACTGCTCACTTAATAAAAAAGTCCAAAAAAGAGTTCTTTCAATATGGTCTGGTCCATGTAAAAAACTTAAATAAAGAACAGCCTTATCTAAAGTGGCATATTCTTCTTTTAATTTTTCTATTTGAGTTTTTGATAAACCATCTAGTATACTTTTTAAATCTTCTTGCCCCATGAAAACGTATTTTAAATCATATGCACCATCTCTTAAGCACTCTTGATAATTAGTAGCCAGTTCCTCAAAAGAAATATTTTCCTTTTCATCTAATAGTTTTATCATACCATCACCAATTTCATTATATAAGAAAAAGAAAAATCTGTAAAGAAAAACTATTGACTACTCAATAGTTTAAACTTTATATTTTACTTTATAATAAGTACATAATTCATAACTTGCTTTGATATAAAATACTGATGTAGCAGTTCTTAAATATTTAGGATTAAAAGATAATTCATCTAAATATCCCAAATCATAACGAATTCTATCTAAAGCATCAATATCTTTAAGAAGTTTCCATAGGATATCAAATCTATCTTTATTTTTTAATGAATACTTTTGAAAAATAGATGAAGATTTAGAATCGTCTAAAGAATGCAATTCAATAATTGCACATAGGAGATTTCTATTTTCTTCTTCCTCATAAATAAAATCATCTAAATAAGCTAACACTTTAGATGCAGATGTTAATCCATGAACGCAGTCATCTTTATCATT
This sequence comes from uncultured Bacilli bacterium, assembly GCA_910584165.1. Lineage (GTDB taxonomy): Bacteria > Bacillota_I > Bacilli_A > RF39 > UBA660 > UBA5578. The sequence continues at coordinate 123,816 of CAJTZU010000004.1, forward strand.
CGTCCTACCAATATCATGATATTTAGCAGCATCTAATAAAATTCTTCTATCTACTTCGTCTAAATGGTTATCTTTACTAACAATATAAGCCCAAAATAAAACTTTTTCAGAATGATATTTTCCGTGAATCTTACTAGGATATAAAATATCTTCCAAAATATTTTTCAATTCTTCTTTTAGCACCAAAATATCTTGATTATCTAACCCTTTTAAAATAGTAGTTAAATCTAATTGATTTTCTGAAAAAGAAAAACTGTCAATAAAAAGACTAGATTCTAAAAACTCTTGATAATAGCTATCTAAATTATTAACTTTTCTTTTTTCTAATAATTGTAACATACTACCACCTATCACAGTATATAAAAATTTAAAAGAAATGTAAATGTGTTTTTTTGTTATTTCCTTTTTATTGACAGTTTTTGACATAAAAAAAGATTAGTAAACTAATCTTTATTTTAATGCATCTAATAATTCTGCTTTTTTCATAGTTGCATAACCTTCAATGTTAGCTTCCTTTGCCATATCTCTTAACTCTGCAACTGTTTTCTTTGATAAATCATTATCATTTTTCTTTTCAACTACTGTTTCTTTTTTCTCTGCTTTAGGAGTTTCTTTAGCAACTACTTTTCCTTCTAAAGCATCTTTTGCCATCGTTACTAATCCTGTAAATGCTTGAGCATCTTGAATAGCAATCTCACTTAGCATTTTTCTATTAATAGTAACTCCTGCTTTATTTAATCCATTGATAAATTTAGAATAACTAATATCATTCATACGACAAGCAGCATTAATACGAGTAATCCATAATTTTCTCATATTCCTTTTTGTTTGTCTTCTATCTCTATAAGCATATTTTAAAGAGTGCATTACTTGTTCTTTTGCAGTTTTATATAATTTATGTTTACTTCCAAAGTAACCTCTAGCTTGTTTTAAAACTTTTTTTCTTCTTGCAGCGTGGATAGTTCCGCCTTTAACTCTTGCCATTTTAAATTCTCCCTTCGTTTATTAAATTGTTACATTTTTTAGTCTGTTAGCATCTGCTTTACTTAATTCGGAAGCTTTTCTACCACTTCTGTTAGATGCTGCATTTTTCTTTCCAGTATTATGTCTAGTTCCTGGATGTCCTATTTTAATAGATCCACTATCACGAACATTTAATACTTTTTTAGTTCCTTTATGTGTTTTTAATTTTGGCATATTATTCCTCCTATTTTTCCTTTTTTGGCATAAGTATCATTGTCATATTACGTCCATCAAGAAGTGGTTTTTGCTCAACTTCAGACACTTCATTTAGTGCTTCAGAAAAACGTATTAAAACTTGTTTTCCTAAATCTGTATGAGCCATTTCACGTCCTTTAAAACGAATTGAAGCCTTTACACGATGACCTTTTTCTAAATATTTAATTGCTTGATTAACTCTAGTATTGAAATCATGAATATCGATAGATACTGACAATCTATATTCTTTCATTTCTAAATTGGTTTCCCTTTGTTTTTTCAAATTTTCTTTTTGTTTTTTCTTATTCTCATATTTAAACTTATTATAATCCATTATTTTGCATACTGGTGGATTACCATTTTGATTGATTAAAACAAGATCAAACCCTGCATAGGTTGCTAAAGTTAATGCATCCTTAATATTTTTGATTCCTAGTTGTTCACCATTTGGTCCAATGACCATAACTTCTTTTGCTCGTATTTGCTCATTAATGAACAAATCTTTTTCTTTGTTTGCGATAACAAACACCTCCTATTTTCATAATTCTACAACAGTATCTTATACCATGAAAAAAGTGCATACTAGGGTATCCACTTTTAAAAGCTATTCTTCATATTTCTATTACTTTTGGCTTTTACCTATCGCTTCAGCAATCAGGTGGATGTGGATACATCGCTTTCCTTTTTTTCATTACATGGTAGATTATACATAAAAATACTATGTTTGTCAAGTATAAAATATGTTTTTTAATATTTTATCGATTCTGCAAACTTTGTATTTTCATCTTTAAACACACTTCCGCAAAAACTTCAGCGCAATTGTAATAAATATGTGATTTTCTCAAATCTATCATACTTATGCACACATTTCTTGATAACTTCATAATTAGAAAAATTATATTCACTCTCTTCTATCTCTTTGTTAGTCGTATAAACAATAAAAAGAGTCTCATGATTTTCTACACTTTCTCTTAAAGCATCATAATTATCTGGAAATACCTTATAATCAAAATTCATAAGGTGAAAATGCCTTGTTGTAGGAGAAATATTAGAAGTAGTATAAATTCCCATGTCTAATGAGCCTACATTTAATAAAGTAGGATTCTCATATTGATTAATATATTCTGCAAACTGATATTGAAAGATAGTGTTTTTATCCTTTAAAAAATATTCCTTATCGTTTATAGAAAAGTAGCAACTAACCAATAATAAAATAAATATAAGGAAAGAAAATAAATATTGTTTAGTTGTAGATAAATTTATTTTAGAAAAAAGAAATCTATCTAATAATACACAAAGACCAATCATCGAAATTAGTAAAAATAAATGCATAGGTAAAAAGTAATAGGAATATTCCCTTAGCCCCCAATATAAAAAGATATGAGTTAGAAAAAAGGTAATACTAATAGATACTTTTGCATACTTCTCTAATTTGATAGGTATTAATAAAAAGAAAAACCAAATAAAAAGATATTTCACCCAAAATTTACTATTATAAATCGAAGTAGATAGAATAATCCAAATATATCGCAGTCTAGAAAGAAAATCTAAACTATTAGGATAACACTTTAAATTCGTAATAAAATAGCAGTTTATAAAATCTAAAAAAGCATCATTCAAAAGAAAATAAATAGAACATATTCCAAATGGAAGAGAAAAGCCTAATAGAAAAGAAAAACTGTATAAAACGAATTTTTTAATACCTTTTTTAAATAAAAAATGAAGGAGTAGAAAAAACATAAGGGATATCCAAAATCCAAGCATTGTATACTTTATCATAAAAATAAGCCCTGCCATTATGCCATTCATAAATATATCTTTTTTTGTCAATTCAAATGTTTTAAAATATTTCAAAAAAGAATAAAGAGTATAAGAAAACATTGGTAGACAAAATTCCTCCGCCGAGCCAGTCGTTATAAAAGATAAACTAGTAACAATTATATAAGTAATAATAGGAAGTAAAAAATAAGAATATTGCTTCTTCAAAAAAAGTGTGATTGTTTTATAAAGATAGTATAAAAAGAAACTAAAAAAGAAAACTTCTAGAAAAAAGATTCCATGAAAAGTAGTAGAAGAAAAAATAGAACCAATTCCATAAATAAAATATAATAGAGGACCCTTTTGTTCAAATAGTTCTTTATAAGGAACGATTCCTCTAAAGATGGACTTTCCTACTGTAAAAAAAGAATTCGCATCTGCCCAATCGTTAAAAGCATATAAAAAAGAATTCTTACTAGTTAGTAATAAAAAGAAAAAAGATATTAAAAAGCAATAGAAAAAAAACAAATAATTTTGTTTATTTTTCTTAAAAAAATTTATCATATAATCCCTCTACTTTATATGTTGATACCCACATCTTGCGCAAAACTTTCCAATAACTTTCTCACCACACATTGGGCAAAAACGATATTCATGTGTAAGTGGAATTGGTACTGGTGGAGTTGGTATAAAACTACTTTCTCTAATATCAAAATGCACTCTAGACATTTGCCTTACCTTATCAATTGTTTTTGAAAATAAAAATACTACAAATACAATAAACAATAGAAAGAAAAATGGGATTTGAGCACTTCCAAAAATTAAAAAATCATAGGTTCCATGCGCTAAAATTGGAAAAAGCAGACTTTTTATTTTATTCTTTTTTGATATCTCCTTATTTTGATGCTTATCAGCAGTTTTCGCTAGTCCTAAATAATAGCCTATTAATACTCCAAAACAAGCATGCCCTGGTACTGCGGTAATAGCCCTCAATAAGGCCGTAGAAATACCTGAGGTAGTGATACCAGAATTAAATACATACATGATATTTTCTAAACAAGCAAATCCCAAAGAGACAAATACAGCATAGACAATAGCATCATAGGCATGATTAAATTCATAATGATGATAAGCAAATAAATAGACAAAGATCCATTTTGAAAATTCTTCAATAAGAGCAACCCCTATATAAATATAAGGTATTAACCCTAAAATAGTAATTTCTCCATCTGACATTGCAAAAAAAGGAATTATATTCGATAAAATCAATGTTAAAGCAAGTGTTACAGCAACAGAACCAATTCCCATAAAAAATAATCCAACTAACATCCCAGTAGGCTCTTTTTCAAAATCTGTCCTATAAATATATCTTCCTAATAGAAAAACAGGAAGAATAGATAAAAAAAGTAAAATCATTAGTAAAAATATAGATATCAAAACAAATCACCAACCTACTCTTTATGATAATATTATAACACGAAAAATTGGAAAAAAAATACTTCAAATGAAGTATTTTAAATTCTAGCTAAATATTTAGCTGTTCTAACCATTTGAGCACTATAACTCATTTCATTGTCATACCAAGCAACAACTTTTACCATTTGTTTTCCATCTACTTCTAGGATTTTAGTAAGTTGTCCATCAACAAGTCCTCCTAAATGAGAACCAATAATATCGCTTGATACAATTGGATCCATAGTAATTCCTAATGTTTCATTAGCATTTGCTCTAAATAATCCATTAATTTCTTCTACACTAGTATTACGTGCTAATTCTAATGTTAAATCAACAACTGAACCAGTAGTAGTAGGAACACGTAATGCTCCACCATCTAATTTTCCTTTTACAGATGGAATAACTAATCCTAAAGCACTTGCTGCACCAGTAGAAGCAGGAACAATATTAGCAGCACAAGCTCTACCACGACGTGCATTAATACCTTTCTTATGAGCAATATCCAATGTTGCTTGGTCATTAGTGTAAGCATGAACCGTTGTCATATATCCTTTTACAATTCCAATATTTTTTTCTAGTACATTTACAACAGGTGCTAAACAGTTTGTTGTACAACTAGCAGCACTAATGACTGTTTCTGTACCATCTAAAGTATTTTCATTAACGTTATATACAATAGTTTTTAAATCTCCTTTGGCAGGGGCAGAAATAATTACCTTTTTAGCACCCGCACGTATATGCGCCTCCGCACTATCTTTATCTGTAAATCTACCAGTACATTCAAATACTTCATCAATACCAAGCTCTGCCCATGGTAAATTAGCAGGATCTGTTTCTGCATATACACGAATATGTCTTCCACCTACAATAATAGAATTCTCATCATGAGTAATTTCATCTACACGATAACTACGATGAGAAGTATCATACTTTAATAAATATGCTAATTGCTCTGCATCTGTTAAATCATTTATTGCTACTACTTCGAATTCTGGATCTTCTTCCATAATTCTAAATACTAATCTTCCGATTCTACCGAATCCATTAATTGCTACTTTTATCATTTTATCCCTCTTTCTAAATTATTTAAAGCAACTTCCCCCTATAAATTCTCTTAAAACAGAATCATGTGGTACCTCATCACTTGGAATTGGTAAAAAATTTCTTAAGAAATTAATTAATCTAAGTGCTTCTGGATAAACGCTATCTTGTTCATCTACGCAGAAAAGTAAAGGTTCTACATAAGTTTTTAATACTCCTATTTCATATACTAAGGAAGAATTAATAACTACATCAACTTCATCCTGATAAGGATAAATATTTTTTCTCTCACCTTTTTCTACAGAATCCCACATATGTAATGTTTGACTTGCTGAATATCCTCTTGTTTTACTATCTCTTATAATTCTTCTAATTTTTCTTAAGTCACTCGTATGTACATGACAATGATTATCAATATTTAATTGAACAAGTGGACTAATATAAATCTTATATTTATACTTTCTATCCACTGATAAAGTTAAAATATCATTTAAGGCATGTATTCCTTCTACAATCAACATATCATTAGGTCCAAGTTTTACAAAATGCCCATGATATTCTCTTTTTCCCGTAACAAAATTATAAGATGGAACTTCTACTTTTTTTCCTTCTAATAATTGAGATAGATGTTTATTAAATAAATTTAAATCTACTGTGTATAAAGACTCAAAATCATAATTTCCTTTCTCATCTTTAGGAGTATCCTCTTTATTTACGAAATAATCATCTGTAGAAAGTTGAATTAAATTCATCCCCCTACTTCTTAAAAAGGTTGTTAATTTTTTAGCAGTTGTTGTTTTTCCGCTACTAGATGGACCTGCTAATAAAATCAATTTCGTATCTGGTTTCTCACAAATATTATCAGCAATTCTAACTAATTGGGTATTGTAACTTGCTTCTGCTAAACGAATTAAATCATCTATTTTAGCAGCGGATACTACTTTATTTAAGTCAGCTGCTATACTAAGATTTAATCGGTTACAAATATCATTGTATCGTTGAAATTCCTCAAAAACTTTTTCATGGTGAGTATAGTCTAAAGTACATTCTGGATTAATTGTAGTTGGGAAAGATAAAACAAACCCTCTATTATCTACTCTAGTAATTTTGAAATCATTAATTTGTCTTGTACTATATGCTAACTTCACATAGAAATAATCATAAACATCATCTAAACGATATAAATTTACATAAGTATTAGAAATATATTTTAATACTCTTACTTTATCATATCTTTTTTTCTTTTTATAATATTGAATAGCATCTACTCTAGATACACTCATCTTTTTAAATAAATAATCATCCTTACTAATCTTATGCATTTCTTTTTCGATAGCATCAGCAATCTCATCTGTAATTTCAATACCATCGATTCTACAGAAAACACCTAAATCAATAGAATGATCTACAAAAACTTCATGCTCTTCACCAAATAAATGTTTTGCTGCTACTACCATCATGAAAATAGCACTACAACTATAGACATTATACCCTAATGTACTACTACGGTCATAAAAGTCTATATTACATTTCTTAGTAATCGGATCACACAACTCTGTGATATCATTATCTACTTTTGCTACCAAAATATCATAATCATAATAGTGTTGAAAATGTTTACAAATTTGTTTTAGGGTTGTTCCAGATGGAAACTCTTTTACCTCTAACTGATGATAAGTGACCTTTATTGTTTTCTCACTCATGCTAATCCCTCTATTCTCTATACAATATTCTATCAAAAAAATATATCTTTGTCATTATTTTTTGAATATTTTTAACTATTTAAACCTATGATAATATCAGGAGATGATTCCATGTTAATACCAAATGTTATTGAGAAAAAAAATGGAAATGAGCGTGTATACGATTTATACTCTAGATTGTTGGAAGATAGAATCATTTTATTGACAGGAGAAATTGATGACCATTTAGCCAATATCATTGTTAGTGAACTACTTTATTTAGATTCTATCAATCATCAAGATATTAGTATTTACATTAACTCTCCAGGAGGAAGTGTCACTGCAGGATTTGCAATTTATGATACTATGAACTTTATCGAAAGTGATGTCTCTACTATTTGTATTGGTATGGCTGCCAGTATGGGGGCATTTCTTTTATCGAGTGGTTCAAAAGGGAAAAGATTTGTACTTCCTAATAGTGAGGTAATGATTCATCAACCTCTAGGAGGGGCGCAAGGTCAAGCAACAGAAATAAAAATTGCTGCTGAGCATATTTTACGTACTCGACAAAAATTAAATGATATCTTAGCGAAAAACACCGGAAAAGAAAAAAGTATCATTGAGCATGATACTGAAAGGGACTTCTTTATGGATGCTAAAGAAGCACTAGATTATGGAATTATTGATAAGATTCTAGAAAAATAGAATCTTTTTTTATATATATTTTTCCCTACTTAAATCAATTAAAGTAGCTAAACTAGTTGCTCCCTCCTCTTGCATATTTTTAACAACAGTTAATGCTTCATCTTGGTCATCCTCATTAAAAAGACAACCTGCGTTTGAAAGTATAGAAACAGAACGATTATTGATAACTGATACAGCATTAGCAAATTTTGCTTTTTGTTCTAATGATTGCATACGTTGCTCCATATTAATCAATTGCTCATTCATCTTTCTATTTTGTTCAATAATACGTTTATTTTGCTCTAAAACTTGTTGTAAAAGTTCTTCCATAGTATGACCTCCAATTCTACTTAGATTATAACAAGTTTTTGAAAAAATAATATTAAAAAAGTGAAGAAAATTCTTCACTTTACGCAATTTGTACAATCTTTACATCATACTTTCCATTTGGACTTTCAACAGACACAATATCCCCTACACGCATACCCATAATAGCTTTTGCAATTGGAGATTCATTAGAAATCTTATTAGCAAATGGATCTGCTTCTTTACTACCAACGATAGAGTAATCATCCTGTTCTCCATCTTCTACATATTCAATAGTAACTTTTGTTCCAATAGAAACTACTTCCTTGTTTACTTCTTTAATAACAACAGCTTTTTCTATCATTTGTTCTAATTCTAAAATTCTAGCCTCTACGATTGCTTGCTCATTGCGAGCAGCATCATATTCTGCATTCTCACTTAAATCACCAAGTGCTCTAGCATCTTTTAAGGCCTGAATGATTTCTGGTCTTTTTTCTAACTTCAAAACATCTAATTCTTTCTTGATTTCTTCTAACCCTTCAGCAGTTAAATATACTTCTTTTGTATTTGTCATAAAATCAACCTCTAGCTTTCTTTTTAACATTAAGTCTACCAAATAATACTACTTTTTTTATTATTTGTCAACTATTATTTTTGAATTCTAATCATATCATAAGGCTCCAATAAAGAATCAATAGAAATCCTTACAATTTGTCTTGGATGTCTTACAATATCAATTAAATTTCCATCAGAATCTAAAATATCAGAAATAGTATAGAATATCGTTTCATGATTTGGTCCAAATATTTCTACCCTATCCCCTTTCTTAAAATAATTTCTTTGCTCTACTACGGCTTCCTTCTTTTCACTATCATATTCTTTTATAATTCCTAAAAAGTCTTGATTAGATATTTCCTCACGACCATTATAATAACTACACTCTTCGCCGTAAGAATCGTCAAAGAATTGCGGAACAGAATCTCTATTCGCACAATTTCTAAGAATGTTTTCCTCTTCTTCCTCATAATGATAATTTTCTTTATCTTTTAAATATCTATCAATTACCTTTCGATAAACAGATACAACAGTTGCAATATAATAAATGGAACGCATTCTTCCTTCTATTTTAAAAGAAGTAATTCCCATATCTATCATTTCAGGAAGATATTTTAATAGTGATAAATCCTTACTACATAAGGTAAAATCTTTTTCACCTTCTAATTTTTTCTTATTTTCATCTAATAATTTAAAATCCCATCTACAGATTTGACTACAGCCACCTCTATTAGCATCTCTATCTGTTAAAAAATTAGATAAAACACATCGTCCACTATATCCAGCACACATAGCGCCATGGATGAATGTTTCTATTTCTACAGGAACTTTTTCAATAATTTCTTTAACTTCTTCCTTTGTACACTCTCTTCCTAAGACAATTCTACTAACTCCTTCTTGATAAAAATAAGAAGCAGCTTCATAATTTAATGTAGATTGTTGTGTAGAAAGATGAATTTCTAAATTAGTATTTTCTTTTGCCATCTTAATAACATAAGGATCACTAACAATAATAGCATCAATTCCAGTTTTTTCTATTTCTTTTAAATAAGAAACCAATTCCTTTGCTTCTTTATTATGAAGAACAATATTAACAGTAACATATACTTTCTTTTGAAGATGGTGAGCAAAATCAGCAGCTTCTTTCATTTCCTCTATTGTAAAATTAATAGCATTAGCGCGAAGTCCAAAAGCAGGACCTCCAAAATAAACAGCATCTGCGCCATAAAGAAGAGCAATCTTTAAACGTTCTAAATCCCCTGCGGGTGCTAATAATTCTGGTTTACTTCTCATTTTTCTTCACCTGATATACAGTTTCTTTATATAAGAAACCTTTTCCTGTATTTTCTATTAATTCCTCTATTTTTTTATTTATTTCTTCTTTATTATCATCATCTACCATTTGAAAATAAGATAAAACTTGTTTCAATTGTTCTAATGGGATTCTAAAACCACTTATGAAAGTGTACTCCATTTTATTATTCTTATATTCTAAATATTCATATAAAGCATTTAAAATAAAAGAAGAGTAAATTTCTGTGCCATTTTTTCTTTCTAAAATAGGATATTCTTTCTCTTCTTTCCATATAGAAAATGTTCGAGAAGTAGTATCTATTCGAAAATGCTTTAAATAATTGTGAATGGCATGTCTTTTAGATACATACATTGGTAAATATCCAAAAACTTGAACAAAACACTTTACATTTGTCTCTTTTTTTATTTCTAAAATCTCTTCTTTAGTAATTTCATTGGATAAAAAGACTCCATTTATGCCATGCTCTTGCCAATAGCGAATAGTATACTGATTAGTTGCTAAATGCTCAGCACTCCAAACAAGTGGCAAGTCTAACATTAGTCTATGATGTATTTGATAAACTGCTACATCATAATAAAAAATTCCATCTACTTTTAATTTATTACATTCTACTAAAATTTCTTCTAGTTTCTTTAAATCTCCATTATGAAAATTTCTATTGAGTGATAAAAAAATTTCTTTTCCCTCACTTTTAACATCTTCTACAACTATTCTTAATTCATCTAAGGAAATTTCTGTAAAGTTGACAGAGAAATTTTCTATACCCAACAAAATAGCATCAGCAAAAGATAAAATCTCTTTTATATCTTTTTTATGAGCTGGCATTACTAAAATTTTTGTCATAGAAACCTCCTAAATAATAAAAAAAGACGTCTCCTTCTGAAGACGCCATCATCTTATCATAAAATATATTTCTTTGTCAAATTAAGAAATTTCATCAATATTAACAGAATTTCCTGTATTTGCAAATTTTTCTTTCTTATACCAATCAGGTAATTCAAATGTTTTTGGATCACTATTAATAATAGCCGTTAGTGTGCCTGATATTTTATTTTCTGATGCCTCAACTTCTTCTATTGCTTGCTCTGCATAATTTTTAAAACTTTGACAAGTTCTTCTTACATCTTCTGGCAAACCACCAATTTTATCCAACGTGTCAATAACAGCCCTTAAAGTGCTTCCAGCAAATCCAGCATCCTGCATTCTAGCAAAAGTACTCTTAATATGATTTAATGAATTATAAATTTTTTCTCCATTTGAATTAATAGATTGAGATAACTCACGCAATTCTTGATAATTCATTGCCGTTACATTAAAATTAGCTGAATTCATAAGTATCACCTTTACCCTTCCATACTAGAATACATTTGACCTGCTCTAGATTGCTCTTGTTCTTTCATTTTACTAGCATATTTCTCTAATTCACGAGTAACTTGGTTAATCCAATTTGCTGTACTATTTAACTGCGCTAATTTATCATTCATTCTAGCTTGGAATTGGATAGCATCTGCCCCCACCCAAAAGCCACTTTCAATTACTTGATTTAATTTTTGTTTAATTACTTCAATGGATTCATAAATTGCTTCTCTATCTGCATTACACTCTGCACATAGTTCTTTTATAGCATCGTAGCTTATAGCCATTCCATTCATACTATCGCTCCTATCATAGTTTGATTGTATCAAATTATAGAAAAAATAGCAAGAAATGACCTGTCAAGGGATGTAAAAAAGAGTGATAAAACACTCCTATATTTCATTCGCCCAATCTGGAAGTTCAAACGTAGTGGGATCTCCAGAAATAATTTCCGTAAGTTTAACAAGTACTTCAGACTCTGATGATTTTACTTCTTCCACTGCTACATGAGCAGTATTAGAAAATTTTTGACAATATTCTTGAATTTCATTAGGAATATAAGTCAATCTATCCATTGCTTCTAATACAGATTGCAAAGTACTTCCAGCAAATCCTGATTCCTCTATTTTATGAAATAATGAAACAATATTATTAATAGAATCATAAATAATTTGCCCATTTATTTCAATCGCTTGCGCTACTTGTTCTACATCACCATAATTCATACTAGAAATATTTAAATTTTTTGAATTCATAGACCAAAATGTCATACTATCCACCTACATTTCTACACTAGAGCTTATTTTTTGTGCTCTAGCATTTTCTTGCTCTTTTAATTGCTCTGCATAATTTTTTAATTCCCAAGTAATAGCATTAATCCATTTCATAACACTATATGTTTCTGCAAGTCTTTGAGTCATAGCCTCACGAAATTCATCAGCATCTGCACCTCTCCACATATTTGATTGGACAGTAGCCCAATGAATTTCATTTCTAATTTTATCAATAGCTTCATATACCTTTTGTCTTTCGACATCTGATTTATTAAATAATTCTTGAATTACTTCATAATCTATAGACATTTCATTTGTCATAGTATCACTCCTATTCTTTAATCATTATAACAAGAAAAGCTTTAAAATACAAGCAACGAAAAAAGCATCCATAAAGAATGCTTTCAACTTTTAAGCTTGTTGATCTGTTGAAATATTGAATTCTGCTGGAATTTCAAAACTCATAGGATCTAAATTTAACATCTCTGTAAGTTTTGCTTCATTTTCCATTTCAGATTGTTTAACTTCTTCTAAACTAGTTTTAATTGCATTTTGTGCACTATTAGCTCTTGTCCAAATAGTTTCACGAACCTTTAAAACTGGGTTTAAAGCTTCATTAACAGCTTTCAATGTACTACCTGCAAAAGAACTCGAATCAGAAAGACGACGGAATTCATTATGAATAGCGCCTAATGATTGATCTATTTCATTAGCAAGTTCTGATATTTTATTTCCGAAGCTTTCCATTGCTTCATAATTCATTTTTGTAATTTCTATTTTAGCCATAACTTATTCCTCCTATTCTATCTCAGTACTGATTTTAGCAGCTCTAGCTTCTGCATTTGCAAGAACCTTTTGAACGTAAGCTTCCATTTCAGCAGTTACTTGTTCTAACCATCTAGCAGTACTCCAAGCTTTTCCTAAATCTTTCATCATATACACTTTAAAACTTGTAGCATCATCACCAACCCAATATCCACCATCGATAGTAGTTGCGATTTGTGCTTTCATTTCGTTTATAGCACTATAAACTCTTTCTGTTTTTTCTTTAGTAAGATTTACTAATGCTTGAACCTCATCTAAAGAGACTTTCATTTCTTCTGTCATAAATTCATTCCTTCCTATCATATTCTAGAATCATTTTAGCATAGCTATCGAAAAAAAGCAATTAAAAAAAGCAATATGTCATTGCCTTTACATTTTATGTTTTATCTACTAAGCCTCCAGCGGTATAAGGATCCTCCGAAGTATCACAATTCGAATTATAGAGAAAACAACTAATACACTTTGAAATTGTTCCTTTTTCAGAAGAATCAGCTGCCTTTGTAACAACAAATTGAACAATTCCTGCTATAAAAAACACAACTGCTGCTGTAATAAATTTCTTTATTAGTTTTCCTCTAGCCTTCATAATATCATCTTGTGAACCTGCTGTTGTTGCTTTAACCAAAGCAATAATACTGAAAATAATTAATATAATAGGAGTTGCTGTTATTAATAAAGTATAAGCTATACTAGTAAGCTGAGGAATTGGTTTTGGAATTCCTGTCGCATCTCCACACGCAACATATTCTGTTTTAGTAGCTTCTATTGCTTGTACAACTGGGCTAAATAAAAAACCAGTAACAATTAGAAATAAAAAATTTGTTATTTTTTTCATATTATCATCCTCACACTATTTCTGAAGTTATTATATCATATTTCTATATTTTAGGAAATATATTTTAAAAGAAAGGATGATTATATGAATAATAATTTAGGGAATTTATCTCCCTATCAAAATGTTCCACCTCTAAATGAACAATCTTATGTTGAAAATATATTACGTTTAAACAGAGGAAAAAAAGTAGAAGTCTACATGTCTTTTGCGGATTCTTTAGAATGGAAAGATAGAATCTTTAAAGGGGTAATTGAACAATCAGGAAAAGATCATATTATATTAAGTGATCCTGCCACTGGTAATTGGTATTTACTACTTTTAATTTATGTAAATTACATTAAATTTGATGAACAAATTAATACGAGTGAAATCTTCTATCCTAATATATAATCGGTTGTAAAAAAACACAGAATTTGCTATAATGATAATGGTGATAATATGGAAGTAATTATTATTTTCGCAATTCTATTTTTAGTAATTCTTTGCCTTTCACTTTTTTTCTTATTAAATTACAATCACTTCCAAGAATATATTATAAGAATTAATGAGGCAGAAGCAAATATAGATTCCGTTTTACGAAAAAGATTCGACTTATTAAATAAATCAACAGACTTTATTCATGAAGTAACAGAAGAAGAACAAGCATTACCAACCGTTATTAACTTACGTTCTCAAAAGCTTTCCAATATTGAGCTAGATAAACAGCTATATCCTGCCATTGAAGAATTCCAGTCTTATGCGGATAAATACGAAAAACTAAAAGAAAATGAAGGATATGTAAAAACACAAATCAATTTAATGGAATCAGAATCAGAAATTGTTGCTTTAAGAAAGTATTATAATGACATTACAAAAGAATATAATAAATTAGTAATCTCTTTTCCATCTCGTATTGTAGCCATTTTAAAAAAATATCAAAAGAAAGAGTTATACGAGGAAAGAAAAGAAAAGAAAAGAAAAGTATTTTAGAAGAATTAAAAGCATAAAAAAGAGAAATCAAGCGGATTTCTTTTTTTTAGTACCCTTTATGATAATATATAGAAATACAATTCCTAAAGCGATAAGAGAATAAGTAACCATTTTCCCATTCCATTCTAGCTTTTCTTCTTGGGTAGAAATATTTTCTTGTCTCTCATTAATTTTAATAATTAATTCTCCCTCTTTAGAATATAAGTAATTTTCACGAGCAAACTTTGCTAAATATTCTGGGTCATGCAATTTCGTAATTTCTGTTTTTAAATCATCTGCCATCTCCTGAAGTGCTAAATATTCCTCTTCTAGTTTTTTCTTTTGATGTTGTAACTGATAAAGATTGGTAGCATAAGAAAAAAGAGTTACGATAAAACAAGCTACAAAAAAGAAACAAACTGGTCCTAAAATAATAAGTCTGCCACGTGTAGTCATCTGTCTTTTTTTCTTTGCCATACTATCACCTTACTACAATTCTATCATTTTTTCTTTCTTCTTGCAATGACGTTACTAACTACAAATCCTAACATAATTAGAAATAAAGAATAAGGGTGTAAAATACCATCACTAATATATTCTAATCCAAAAAAATAAAGCAATGTCAAAAGAAGGATAAAACTAAAGGTATTGATAATTCTAAAAAATACATTATGACAATAAATAGCTTTTTTTACTAATTGATAACCGAAGTAAAAAAAAACTCCAAAAGAAAAAGAAAAAAGAATAATTTTTATTTGTATAGATAAAGGAATCATTTAAATAATTTTGCTAAAAAGGAATCATCTTTTTCTTTTTTAGTACCTTCTGTATAAGTTAAATTATCAAAATGACCTTTAATAGAAACATTTCCCTGATAAGTATCCAACTTAATAATTTCTAATTCTTTTCCTTTTATTAATAAATATCCCATTGTTGTTTCTAACAAAAATTCTTGTTCATCAAAATTTTCTATTTTCTTTACTCCACTAATAACAATATTTTTTCTTTCTGTAATCGTAATATTATGATTAAAAGATGCAATTTCCTTATCCATAGATACCTCCTACTTATATATATGTACAAGTTATCAGGATATGAAAAAAAACCCTTTCGAGTTTTATTCAGCTTCTTCTTTATTGTAAGCTTCAAATATAGCATCTTCAAACATTTTTCTTGTCTCTGAATTAATTGGATGCGCTATATCGTGATATTCACCTTCTGTATTTTTACGGCTTGGCATAGCGATAAATAAACCATCATTTCCTTCAATGATTCTGATATCACGTACTGCGAAGCAGTCATCTATCAATACAGAAGCGATTCCTTTCATTCTAGATTCTTCTTTGTCAATTTTTTTGACATTTACAGATGTAATTTGCATTTATGCACACTCCCTTTCGTCTAGTCTTACAATCTAAGTATATAATATTTTTAAACTCAATGCAATAGTTTTTATCATTTTCTTTTAAGCATATTTATTTTGCTGTCTCATTTCTCTTTCCATATCTCTTTTTTTAATTGCTTCCCTCTTATCATAATTTTTCTTACCACGAGCTATTCCAATTAATACTTTGGCATGATTTTTTACAAAATATACTTTGATAGGAACTAAAGTATATCCTTCTTGATTAATCTTATCTCTTATTTTCAATATTTCTTTCTTATGTAATAATAATTTTCTAGTACGAGTTTCCTCATGATTAAAAATATTTCCATTTTCATAAGCACTAATATGCATATTTAATAGATATACCTCATTATTTTTTAAAATAGCATAACTATCTTTTAACTGTGCTTTACCATTTCTAATAGACTTAATTTCTGTTCCTTTTAACACAATTCCAGCTTCTACTGTCTCCTCTATATCATAGTCATATCGAGCTTTTTTATTTGTAATCTCCATGTTATACCTCCCTGTTTAAAATTTCCAAATATTGTTTTTCCACTTTTTCATGATTCTTTAGAATGGAATCTGTAAGTTCACTAAATGGAATAACTTTAAAATCCCTATTTTTAGAATTATAGTAAGTATATAATAATTCTTTTTCAATATTTTCAAAATGAACAGTAGAATCTGGCTCTACTACTACTTCCAATCCTACCATAAGCCCTATTATTTTTTCTAATCCCAATACTCTCTGTGCAGAGATAAAATTGCCTAATGAATAAATAACCAAAGTATTATCTACATATCCAATTGGTTGAATAACATGAGGATGTGAACCTATGATTAAATTTACCCCTAAACTAGATAAATATTTTGCTACCTCTTTTTGTTTTGTATTTGGAACATGAGTATACTCATTTCCCCAATGCATAGCAACAATAATTACTTCTGCACCTTGTTCTTTCGCTTTATCAATATCTAATTTCACTTGCTCTTCACTATATACATTTACTAAATATTCTTTACCATTAGGTGTTTTTAAACCATTCGTCGTCATAGTATAAGATAAAAAGGAAAACTTTATTTCATTTTGAGCATAAATGGGAATTTCATTTCTTTCTTGCCAAGAAGAAAAAGTTCCTGTCTTTATTACCTTTTCTTGTTTTCTCCAAAATTCATTAGAATATAAAATTCCTTTCTCATTTTTATCCAAAGAATGATTATTAGCTAGACTAACCATATTAAATCCAGCACTTACTAAATTTTCTCCTAAAGCATCTGGTGTATTTAATCTTGGATAGTGCTGCGGCTCACCACCACCTATAATACTTTCTTGATTATAATAACGCAAATCATAAGGTTGAATCTTTTTTTCAATAGAAGTAAACATTTTCGTAAAATCATATTTTCCATTTTTATAGGCATCTGCATAAACAGCACCGTGAATTAAAGCATCTCCCACCATTACTAATGAGAATTTACGAGGTTGTGGCTCAGGTTTAGGTTCTGGCTTAGGTTCATTAATCAAATTACTAGTAGAGTTTGAATTAGAAAAAATTGCCTTTTTGTCTTTATTAAAAGAAATGATATATAGACTTCCCACTACACATAAAATAACAAAAACAATTAGGAATGAATTTACCCATTTTTTATTTTTGCTTTTCCTCTTTGCCTTTTTCATTTTTACTATCCTTTTTTAATATAAAATCAATAGTATGCGCCTCTTTACTGGCAGCTTTTACCACTACTTCTACTTCATCACCTAAACGATATCCTCTTTTATTTCGATTACCGATTAAAGCAAATGTACTTTCATCATAAGTATAATAATCATCTTTTAAATCTTCAATTCTAACTAGCCCTTCAATCATATTTGGCAATTGAACGAAAAATCCAAAACTCATAACAGTCGTAATAACACCAGAAAATTCTTCACCTATATGCTTTAACATATATTCAGCCATCTTCATTGCATCTACTTCTCTTTCACAATCAACAGATGCTCTTTCTCTTTCTGAAGAATGCTCTGCCAAAGGAGGAAGTTTTCCTTGCCATGTTTTAATCGTCTCAACACTTACATTCTCATTTAATAAGCATTTACGAATAGAACGATGTACTGTCAAATCTGGATATCTTCTAATTGGAGAAGTAAAATGACAATAAATTTTACTTGCTAAACCGAAGTGTCCAATATTGGTAGTATCATAAATAGCTTTTTGCATACTACGCAACATTTGACTAGATAAAATATAGTATTCCTTTTTATCTTTTAATTCATTTAGCATATTTTGAATTGTCTTAGGAGTTAACTTTTTCATATCAGCATGTACTCTATATCCTAAAACACTTACTAAATGTAAGAAATTCGTCATTTTCTCTTCACTTGGTTCCCCATGAACACGATAAATCAATGGATAATCCATATAATAGAAATGGCTAGCAACAGTCTCATTAGCGATAATCATAAAATCCTCTATTAGCTTTTCACCAGTTCCTCTATTTCTAAGTTTAACATCAATAGCTTCGCCTTTTTCATCTACGATAATTTTAGCTTCCTCTAGTTCAAAATCAATGTATCCTTTATTCACTTTATGTGCTCTTAATATCTTAGCAAGCTCTTCCATTAATTTTAAGGAAGAAACATATTCTTCATAGCCAGCTGGTACTTCATTCTTTTCTAAAATAAGATTAACATTATCATAAGTCATTTGAATTCTAGAGCGTATAACACTATCAAAAATATCATACTCTACTACATTACCAGTATCATCTATTTCCATAATACAAGAAAGCGCTAAACGGTCTACATTAGGATTTAAAGAACAAATTCCATTGGATAATTCATGAGGAAGCATTGGTGTTACTCTATCTGCTAAATAAACACTAGTACCACGCGCTGCTGCTTCCTTATCTAATGGACCATCTTCTTTCACATAATAACTTACATCAGCAATATGAACACCAAGCTTATAATGTCCATTTTCTAATTTTTTAATAGAAATAGCATCATCTATATCTTTCGTATCATTGCCATCTATTGTAAAAATAATTTCTCCACGTAAATCTTGCTTTGGATTTTTAACTCTAGCATTAATTTCTTCTTGACTAACAAATGATGGTATTGTAGAAACCTCTTTCATTACTTCTTCAGGAAAAACATCATTAATATTATATTTTGCCATGATTGATAAAATATCAATACCAGGGTCATTAATATGACCAATTACTTTTAATATTTCTCCACGATATTCTAAATCCTTAGTTGGTGATAATAACTTTACAATTACTTTATGTCCATCTACTAAATTTGCATGATAATTGACATCAATTCTAATGTTTTTATTAAGTTTTGTGTCATCTGGTTTAACGAATATCTTACCATGTTTATAGAAAACAGTACCTACTATCTGCTTTACACCTCTTTCGACAATACGAATGACATCTCCTACCATTGGTGTCGAATTTTTATCCGTAATATTTACAATTACTTTATCTTTATGGACTGCTCCATTAAGATGTTCTTCATATACTTTTATCTCTTCGCCGTTTTCCATCATAACATAGCCTGTTCCTTTTGAAGTTACAGATAAAATACCTACCCTTGAATTACTATCTTCAAAAAGCATATAATTTCCATGCTTTGTACGATAAATTTTAGTATCTATTTCTAATTGATTTAAGGCTTTCAATAATTCTTTTAAATCTTCAGCAGTTCCAAGTTTTAAAAATGTTTCCATTTCATGAACACCAAGTGCTCTTCTTTCTCTATTTAATATTTTTAATACTTCTTCTTCCATATTATTCACCATTTATATTATACTATAAATCTAATAAAAAAGGATAGCTTTGCTATCTCTTTTTCTCTATAAACAGAAATTATTCGTATCTATACCAAATATTCCTAATAAGAATTCAAGTGCTAATGGCAATAAGAATATAATGACCGCTACTATTAATCTCTTTGTAAACTTTGACGTTACTTTCTTTACTTCATCTTCGCTATCTGATGCGATTGCTTTAATAAAGTCTAATATACTTAATATTATTAATAATACTGGTACTATATATCTTAACCAATTGATTATCTTTAAAATCCAATCCACTAATCTTGAAGAAATTGAACATCCACTATGATTTGTATCCGGTTCCTTATATAAGTCAGTTCCTGATTTTTTTTGATTTAACGTTTTTCCTATATTCATACAAACATTTAAACAATCTGTTTGTGCCTCATTGTAAGTATAATTTTTCAACACATTATTACAAAGTGATTTTATTCTTTTCTCCTCAAGATTTAATTGTTTTACTTTCTCTGCCTTGCATTTTTCATCACTGCAACTTTTATAATTTGATATCGCTGTATCATAAGCATATAGTCTAGTTAATACAGCATTACAGTTAACATCTATTGTTGCATTTTCACCAACATAATCCACTTTTTTACAAGAAAAATTTCTATAATATACCTTACCTGGATCATCTCCTAATGTATTCTCCCAAAGATTCTGAATTGATCCAGCAGCTGCAGACCATAAACCACCTAATATTTGTCTAAATCCAGGCCACATCCAATCTGCATCATTATATCTATCTGCATAGTTATCTGCTACAGTCCAACCCCAAGAGCCGCCTTCATATTCTCTATACTCATTATTCTCATAAGCTTCTCTATTCATTATAAATAATTTTGCTTGGTCTATAACAATTCCATCTGCTGCTTCAAACATATCAGTTGAAAAATCTGCTAGTCCATCTGAAAATAAACCACCTAAAGCAGTAACAATTCCTAAAATCCATTCGGCAAGATCTCTAATATTTGGACAGCCAAGACTTAATGTAGTATATTCACAAATATACATTCTAGTTGGGCAAGTTGCCCCTTGTGCTTGATATAGCTCATCAGCAATTTCAATCTCATTTCCTATATATTTTTTCTCCCCTAATTTAACTAAAAGTATATTTACAGTCCAATCATCATCTGACCAATTTTTATATTCGGCTGCTGGCATACCTCTTCCATCAGTATAAGTTAAAGTAAGCTTTTCATCTGGATACTCACAAAGTACATCTGTTGCAAATACATTCTCTGCAAATAATATTAAAACTAAGAAAAAGAAAAATATTTTTTCTGCCACTAATCGCATGATAATCCCCCACTTTGAAATGTATTCTTCAGTTCTTCAACATCAGTTTCTAAAAAGTTTACACCAAATATTTCAGTCATTTGGGCCTTATTATTTTCATTAAGATTCCACTCTATTTGTATTTCAAATTTATCTTTTTCTATAATAGTGTCTAATTTAATATCTGAATAATTCTCGCCAAATTTAACTTTTAATTTATTTTCCATTTGGACTTTCATTAACTTCATATAAGTTTCCATTTGTTCTTTTAATTTATTATCTACATTAAAATGCATAATTAAAACTAATTTTTTTGAATCTGAATAATCATATAATTTAAATGATTGAATTATATCAAAATTTTCCATCTGAACATTCTCACTACAATTTAGAATAAGATTATCATCCTTATTATTAAACAAAGAAACAATTAAGATTAACAAAAATAATACAATAAAGCTAATTCCAGCTATAATAAATGTTTTTTTATTTTCAATTAAAATTGCTTTCATATTACTCCTCCTATATTATTTTCATTATAACAAAAAATAGATAGTTTTTCTATCTATTTCATACCATTCATAAAATTTTTTACCATACCATTTAGCTTTCTTTTCTCTTCTATATAATAAATAATTGAAACAATAATAGAACCTATAAATGCTACTAACATATCTTGCATCGTATCATTTACTCCTGTTTTAGCTACTCTTTGAGCATCTCCACCAAATAAGATATTACCAAAATACTCAAAGAATTCCCAACAAACTGCTACCGAAAGTGTAACAGATATGATAAATAAGATATTAAAAAATATTTTATTTTCATCGTACATTCCTAATTGTTTTAAAAGAAGCATAGCGAGTAATGCTGTTAATACTCCTGATAAAGCATGTGTTATTTTATCATAATAAGTAAATTCGTTATATAATTCAACTGTTGCACCTAAAAAATGAGCACAAAAGACAAATAATACACAAATTAACTTTACTATCGGAGATAATTTTTTATGGAATATTTTTTCAATCCAATAAGGAGAAGTAATTGTTAATAATATAGACGCATCCTTTAAAATTAATCCTAATTTATCATCACGAGTAATTATTAAATATGCACTTCCTAAAACTGCTACAATTATTAATGTCCAATTAATAATCGATAGTATCTTCTTCATGACTAATAGCCCCCATTTCTACTTGATTAATACTATTAAATCGTTTGGTAATTTTATCAGTAGTAGTATGAATATCCTTAACATCCTTACTAACTGTTTCAATGCTCCTATAAAGTTTATCCCAACGCTCTTTATATCTACCAAATTCATTATCTAAAAGTTGTAATTCTTTATGAATTACTTTTGCATATTTATCACGTTCCATATTTTTCATAATAATTTGTATAGTTGTTAATGTACTTATTAATGTTGTTGGAGATGTAATCCAAACTTTTTTCTTATAGGCATACTCTAATAATTCTGTATGATACGCATTAATTTCTGCAAAAATAGCTTCTGCTGGTAAAAATAATATAGCTTGGTCACTAGTCACCCCTGGAATAATATATTTACTGCTAATAGCATCTACATGCCTTTTAACATCTGCTTTGAATAACTTTTCAGCATTTGTACGCATATCTATAGAATTCTTTTTATTTACCATAGCTTGATAATTTTCTAACGGGAATTTAGAATCTATTGCAATCGTACCTAAAGGTTCTGGTGCAAATAATACACAATCTGCAATAGTATCATTATCAAATGTATGTTGCATTTCATATATTTTTTTATTATTAGGTCCAAATACATTAGACATAATATGTTCTAAATTAACTTCGCCAAAAATTCCCCTAGTCTTTTTATCTGTCAAAATACCTTGCAAAGAAACAATATCATTAGATAAACTATCTATTTTTTTCTGTGCTTCATCAATTTTAGACAATCTTTCCAATACGGAAGTAAATGTTCGATTTGTTTTTTCAAAATTTTCATCTAATCGTTCATTTACTTTATCACTAATAAGGCGAAGCCTTTTATCAATTTTCTCATTTGCATTTTCAAAATCATCTCGTATATCTCTACTAAAGTCTGTTTTGAAATCTCCAATTTCTTTAACAATATCTGTTTCTAATTTTCCTATTTTTTCAACTACACCTTCGTTACTTTTATTTTTCACAATTAATATAATTAATAAAATCAAAATAACTATATTAATTCCTATGATAATATACTCCACACTATCACTCCTATTCTTTTATGGGAAAAAAATTCCAATTTTTGCAAATTAGAATTTTCTTTTCTTATTTTTGTTTTTTATCTAATACCTCTGATAAAGTGGTACCTAAAGTAGCAACTCCTTGCAGTTCTGCTGGAACAATAATTTTAGTTGCTTGGCCATCAGCCATTTTTGCTAAAGCATCAAAACTCTTTAAGCGTAATACTGATTCATCAGCTTTTGCGCTTTTTAACATATCAATTCCATCTGCCTCAGCTTGTTTTAAAAGACGAATACTTTCAGCTTCTGCCTGTTTTAACTTTAATAATGCCTCAGCTTCACCTTCTGCAATTCTAATTTTTGATTCTCTATTAGCTTCAGCACGTAAAATGGCACTCTCTTTTTCACCCTCTGCAATTAAAATACTTGACTTTTTTTCACCTTCAGCTTGAAGAATCTTTTCTCGTCTTTCACGCTCTGCACGCATTTGTTTTTCCATTGCTTCTTGAATATCACGTGGTGGAATAATATTTTTAACTTCTACACGGTTTACTTTAATTCCCCATGGATCTGTTGCCTCATCCAATATAGAACGCATTTTTGTATTAATAATATCTCTAGATGTTAATGTTTGATCCAATTCTAATTCTCCAATCAAATTACGAAGAGTTGTAGCTGTTAAATTTTCGATTGCACTAATTGGACTTTCAACACCGTATGTGTATAACTTTGCATCTGTAATTTGAAA
This sequence comes from uncultured Bacilli bacterium, assembly GCA_910584165.1. Classification (GTDB taxonomy): domain Bacteria; phylum Bacillota_I; class Bacilli_A; order RF39; family UBA660; genus UBA5578. The sequence goes on from CAJTZU010000004.1 coordinate 148,035, forward strand.
ATACACTACTGTATCTATTTGCATAGTTACATTATCTTTTGTAATAACTGGTTGTGGTGCAAAATCTTTTACAATTTCCTTTAGAGTTACATCATTTGAAACTCTATCTACAAATGGTATTTTAAAATGTAAGCCATTATGCCAAGTTTTATAGTAAGAACCCAATCTTTCTATAACATAAACTTTTGCTTGTGGAACAATTTTAACACTTGGTATAACAATTACACAAACTAATACCAAAATAACAATTAATATTTCCATTTCCTAATCCTCCCATTTCTCTACTTGTAATTTAACTCCGTCTATCTTAAGTACTCTAACAGAAGCACCTTTTACAAGTTTTTCTTTAGAGATAGCTGTCCATCTTTTTCCATCTATTTTTACTTCGCCTTTTTCATCAGGAAAAATATCTTCTGTTACTATAGCTTTTTCACCCAAAACTCTGTCTAAATTCGTTTTTACATTTTTTGGTTTCAATAATTTAATCAAAAATGGTCTAGTTGTAACTAATAAAATAACTCCCAATATAACAAATACGCCAAATTGTATCACTAAATTATCTATAAAAATGGATACAATCAAAGCTGCTATAGCACTTACTATAAACCATACTGTAACTAATTCTACAGTTGCCGCCTCTATTATTGTTAAAAATACAATAAGACATGTCCAAAAATAAAGCATACTATCACCCAACTTCATTATATCACATAAATATGAAAATATGAAAAAAAGTAGCGAAAATCCGCTACTAATCATCCCCAAAGAAATCATCAAAAAATTCATCATCACTAATTTGAGGAGTTGATAATTTAGAAGATTGCTCATTAGACACCACTGGAGAATCTACTTTTGGTTGCTCAGCAGGAGCTGAACTCTCCACTTTTGGTTGTTGAAATACATCCATAGGAGGTTTTGGAATATCCATTTTTACTGTTTCTGGAGTTTCCTTTTTCTCTACTGGAGGAGTATCAACAACTGGTTTCTCTTCTTTTTTCTGAGCCTCTTTTTCTTTCTTTTCTTCCTCTTCTAATTCTGCTATCTTCGCATCTATTTTCTTAACTAATTCTTCTACATTAATTCCGCCACCAGCTGGTTTCTTTGGTTTTGGAATATCTCCACCAACTGGAGGTAAAGGTTTAGATGAGAATGGATTTTGTGGTGTTCCATTGCCAAATGGAGCTCCTCCTGCAAATGGCGAAGATGGAGTAGAAATTTCTGGATTTAATGGAGGCACACTACCACCCGCTCCAGTATTTCCAAGTAAATTATTAATTTTTTCTTCCCTTTTCTTTTCAACATAAGTTTTTAAGTCAAAGGTTTGAACAGGAATTTCCTCTCTTTGTGGATAATCCGCTTTAGGAAATTTATGTCCCCAATCCATTTGATAGTTTGGAGTTAATTTTGTTTTAAATGGCATTGTTCGAATACGTAAAATAATGGTGTGCCACTGCTCCATACGTTGTAAATCACTAACAGTAACAAGTGGTGTTGAAGTAGTTTTCTCTTTTTCTTTCGATTTTACCTCTCCACACATTTTACTGATTTCTTCCAAGGCACTTAACTCTGTACTAATTAAATAAACTATATTACCGCAGTTACCTTTAATAGTTTCTCCATTTTCTTTTCCATATACTTCATAAAGTTGGGAGAAGTTCTGGATAATAAAAGTAAAACGGATATTTCTAGAACGAGCTGCCGTTACCATGGTTGTTACATCTTTTAAAGGTGGCATATTCGCAAACTCATCTAGAATAAAATTTGTTCTATGTGGAAGTTTTCCTCCACTTTCTTGTGCAACTGAAATAAGTGTTTCATAACATTGCTTTAAGAAAATAGTTACCAAGGTATGATAAGTTGTTTTTTCATCTTGAATTACAATAAATACAGCAGTCTTTTTTCTACCTATATCACGCATATCAAAATCGTTATTAGCTAACATTTCTGATAAATTAGTACGTGATGCGAATAGTTGAACTCTTTGCTTAAATACAGAAAGGATAGAGCCCTTTGTTTCATTAGGTGCCATTAAGGTTGAGGAAGCTTTTATATAAGCTGTACTAGCAGGGTCTTTAAAACTAAAGTATTCTTTAATATAAGTAGTATTTGCTAACTTTTCCTCACCAATAGTAGTCATTAAGTTAATACTATTTAAGTTAATTTGATTTTCATTTCCATCTTCAAATAAGGAAATTGCTAATCCTGCAAAATAATCCGCAGAAGTATTTTCCCAGAATGGGTCCTGACCTTTTGCTGAAGGATCTTTCAAGATATTAGCAGCTAAGTCTTCCAATAACTCTATAGATTTATCAATTTTATGATCTTTATATAAAGAATAAGGTAAATACATTGGATTCCAACTATTTCCTTGTTGAGGATCACGGAAATTAAGTAATACTATATTGTATCCTAAACTTCTTAAATAATTAGAAGTATCTTCATAAATTTCACCTTTAGGGTCGGTGATAATCATAGATTCATCATGTTTAGCAAGTAAGTTTACCATTGGTAAAACGGTCGTTTGTGTTTTACCAGCACCAGTAGAACCGATTACTAAGTTATGATATCCACCATTATCTACCCATACTTGCTTAGGTGTCATAATAATTGGAATTCCTGCTGCCTCTGTTTTAGGTGCTAAAGGGTCAACGGCAACAATATCTAACCCTTTTTTCATTTCTTTATCCTTTTCCCATCTAGAATAATTTTTTTCCTTTTTCTCACCTATTTGAAGACCAATTCCTTCTTCTCTTTCAAAGAACCAAGATTGAACACTCATAAACATAGCAATAATCGCAATTATAAAAAGCATCATTGTGAACCAAAAATATTTTGTTATTGCAGGAATAATAGTAAATCCAGCAAATTCTCCTTCAGATATAAAAAGTCCTACATTAGAAACCGCTAAACTAATTAAAATAAATACTAAGGCAGTAAAGGCTAAAAAGATGATAACATCTTTGGTATCTGCTCTAAATTTTAATTTCATACTATCACCTTAATCCTCTAAATTATTTCTATTTTTATTACCTGTAATAAATCCTGATATTCCAATAAAAAGAATAAGACCAACTACAACCACAATTCCTATAATAATATATGGGAAATTAGAATTTTCATCTTTTTTAATTAAATTTTTATTAAAAGTAATTTTAATCTCTTTTTCCTCAGTTTCTTCATCAAAATTCCAAACATAAGAATGAGTATCTCTATTAAAACTATCTGCATTATGACTTGTTACTTCAAAAGGAATAATAAGCTTAATTCTTGCATCATGAATAGAATATAAACCATCCTGTGACTGCTCTGCATGATGGAATGAACCTTTAATACTTAATGTAATAGAATCTTCTGATTCCACATAAGACCATTCTTCAGATAATTGTTCTGGAACTTTCGATTTTTCTTTAAATTCTTTGATACTTCCATAAGTATTTTCTACTTTTACTCCAGCTTCTTTTTTATTTAATATTTGACTAATTTCAAAACCATTTTTATTTAGATAATCTAAGTTAGGCTCTAACATAAAACCAATTACTTCTTGAGCGGAAGAATACTCATAAGAATTGTAAAAATCAGCATCTTCCATCGCCGTAAATGATTCTTTTACTGTTAAATCTTCTTTGATTTCTAAAGTGTATTCTGCTGTACAACCACTACATAGAATAAATAAGCTAATAAATAATATCAATATTTTTTTATTCATAAATTCCTCCTATTTTGTGATTATTAAGAATCCACTTGGTCTCATTTGTGATACTATCAAGCTGAATGCATACCACTTTGTTTGAGTTCTAGCTCTACTAGCAGGGTCTGCGACAGATACATGCCCATCTGAGCGTGTCCCAGTAAGAACAATATAATGTCCTCCAGAAGTAAATGTTCCTGGGCCCATTAATACAATAACTAAGGATTTACCACTTGCTAAAGCATTAGTAACTTTAGAGTAATTGCCACCTTTACTAACAAATTCACCTTTATATCCATATTTTTCTGCTAATTTTTTTAGTGTTCCATATACAGTACCACTACTAGTACATCCACCCATTTGACAAGTCTGTTGAGTCATCGTAATTGGGTCAATATCTCTACCTTCAAAACTAGATAAAACAATTGCTAAAGAAGTTGGACCACATCCATGACTGGAAATGGTTGCCCATTTTCCTTTAGAACCTTTATATTGTGCTGTTCTATAATCAGAAGAATAATACTGTGTCTTATAATCTCCTTGATTCCAATATCTAATAGTTCCAAATTCTGAATCCACATATTCAATATTTCCAGCAAAATTACTATCTGGCAAATTTCCTAATGAAGACTTAGAAGAACCATAGAAAGTATCCAAAATTTCTTGATAAGTTTTACCATTTTTTGCCATCCATCCTGCTACTGTTTGACTCATCCCAAAATGATGAGTAGTAGAAGGTGCTCCTGTTTTAGAAGCCCAATTATTTGCTTTTAATACTTCTTCCTTAGAAGGTCCTTCCCAAGTCCATGCTGTACTTGGATCATTACCAAATTTTTGAAAGTTAATTTTCCATTTTCCATTAACTTCCATACAAAATTTTGCATTAGGATAAGATAAATACTGTGTTAAAGCAACTTTTCCATCCTTCATAATAACTTGTCCAGAAGTTGCTTTTGCTGCCTCTATAAAGGGAGCGTCACTAGCATTATTAGGATCTACTTCTGAAAACGTTTGAAAATTTTGACCATTATCAACTGTACAATCTAAACTATCACCACGACTTGCTATTACATAAGATCTAGCTGCAACAGCTTGTGCTTTTAGTAACTCTGGTTTATCTGATTCAGAACCAATTTCATGTTTTACAACACCTGCAACATACTCATCTAAAGTATAAGTTCCTGAACCACGTACAGTTACCATACTACAAACACCATTATAGTTAGAAATAATAGAGGAAGATTCTTCGCCAAATATATACTCATACATTCCTTTTAATCTATAAATTTCTTCTCTCTTTAAAGAAACTGGTAATTTATTTTTTTCATTCACATAATCATAAGAAAAAACATTTGCAATTGGAAATAAGAATAGGCAAATACATAAGTTAAGAATTAATACTATTTTCATTCGTTTTTTCATAGCACACCTCACTAAATTTCATTAATGTTTTTTCTTTTTGATATTTTTGTATAGGCATAAAGAATTAAAACTATTACTATCACAATCATTAAACAACCAAGAATTCTTACACCATAATACATATATTTAGATTCTGTTAACATATCAATTTGTATATCTACATTATTAGAATTCGTACTATCAATCTGCCATACATATTCTTTATCAAATATCCCATATTCAATATTGGCATAATCTATTTTATTACCTGTAACAATTTTAAAATCTAAAGTCTCATTTTTATTTTCTAAACAAGAAAATTTACCAGATAAATGAATAGATATTTTTCCTTTGCTCATATAAATTTCTTTTTTTTCAAAACATTCATTAATTATTTTTGAATTTTGAAACTGATCTTTTTTATAAGAATATTTTAAATCAATTGTCGTTACATTATCAACTTCTGATACATTTCGTTCATAAACATCTAACTTATTATTTAATACAGGATATAAATCACCAGTTTTTAAATATTCTATGGAATCTCTACTTTTAAGACTCATATCAGGAGCTAATTCCTCATCAATTATCTCCGAATTATTAATAGACAACTTTATATTTTCCTCTATTTTATCTCCTTTGATATTCAATTGATATTCCGTGCTACATCCACAAAGAAGGCAAAACAAGAAAAGTAATATTATTTTTTTCATTTTTATCCTCCCTATGAACACATATTTAAAGCTCCAATATAATTTTTAGGATTATCTAAGTTTCCATCTTTCTTAAAACTAATATGTAAATGGTTACCTGTTGAACTACCTGTTGTTCCAACAGCCATTATTACATCTCCTTGTTTAACTTTATCACCTTTTGATACAAATAATTTTGAAGCATGCATATAAATAGAAACAACTCCATTGCCATGGTCAATACGAATATAGTTTCCCATTGACTTATCAAATCCGGCTGATGCAACTGTGCCATCAGCAACTGCATAAACAGAAGTTCCTGCTGCCGCTGGGTAATCATCTCCTGAATGATAATGTCTTTCACCAGATATAGGGTGAATACGATATCCATAAGCGGATGATCTACATCTAGTAGCTCCACTTGGAAGTGGGAAAATATAATCTCCTGTTGCTTCCGATGGAGTCATATCTGTATTTCCATTTTCATCTACTGTAGGTGCATCTTCTTCTTCAAGATAGAGTTTATGCTCTATATATTCTAATAAAAATTCATCATATTTTTCTAAATCTAAACTATATACACTAGAAATGTCATAAGTTTCTCCAGCATCGCATTGTAAATAATAAGGTTGGCCTGGTTTCAAATATTGATCCTCAATATCTACATCAGATTTGGTCTTTGTTATAATAACCGATGTTGTACCATCTGCATTCGTAACAGTTTTAGTACAAGTTTGAGTAGTATTTTTAGTCACCATATTTTTAGCAAGTATCTGCAAATCATAAATATAAGTATGTGGGGATAAATATGCATAACCAGCTATCTTTTTATAATCATAATCCCAATCTAAATTCATTAAAATATTATATTTCTCTACATCGTCATAGTTATACTCATTTAAAAATGCACTATGCATATCAACAACATCTAAATCCATACTTACAGCAGTAGACATTAATAATCGCCAATCTAATGAAACATTATATTTATGTCTATAGCGAAGGGCAATATCATTAATCTTAATTTGAAACTTTACCTCATCTCGTTCCATACATTCTTCTGTTTTACATCCAAAATATTCATATAAGTTTCCCAAATTTTCGTATCGAGATAATAGTTCATCATAAGTAGAATAACTTCCACCCATACCTACATCATCACCACGGCCAACTTTATCAGAAACACTAGAATTTCCTCTGCCTGTTGAATTTCCATAGAATATTGCTGATAATTTTTCGTCTCCCTCATATGCAACAATTATAACCATAAACATCAGAATAAAACAAAAAGATGGTAAAATTGCTAGTAATAATACTAATTTTACTTTTAAAGGAACACGTAAAACAATATTTCCGTTTCTCTTTTCCTTTTCTTGTTCCTCGGATTCTTTTTCCTCTGCGTCCTTTTCTGCTTCACTTTTTCCAGCATTTCCGATTGTCTTTAATCCTTTGTTGAGTGCTGCCATGGCTGGATGCTTTGACATTGCCATATCTAAAGCCTTTTTGCCTAATTTTGAATTAGCAACTTTATCACTAACTCCTTTAGGCACTCCCATGGTTTGTAATCCTTTAGAAGCCACCTTATTTCTTAAAGCATCTCCACGATTATTAGCTGATTTACCATTACTAGAATTATTAGGAAGATTACTATTACTTCCTCCATTCATTTTTGACAAAGCATCTTTATTAGGAAGTGCATTTTTATTTTGAATTCCTTGATTAGAATTCAAACCGTTATTTTTATTTCCAATACTATTTTTATTGGGTAATGCATTGGCAGAATGTGGATTAGAGCTTAACTGTTGTGGCATAGAAGCATTCTTTTCTCTTGCATCTTGCAAAGCTTTTCCTTCTTGCTCCATTCTCCTTGCTTGTACAGACGATGATAACGATGAGTTTCTTCCCTCATCGTTATTATTTTCTATACTTCTTCCATCTTTCATAGAATCACCTACTTACTAAGTTCTATAATCCTCCGCCCTTACCGAAAGATTCTAACTCTTCTTCTGTTGCAATAATATTAATTCTCATACGTCTAGAACCACAAACAAATAGTGCTTCACCTTGACCATATCTTTTAATACTATCTATTTCACTTTCATTTAAATCAATTAACTTCGCTAAATCCTCTGCTGCTTGTTTCTTTAAGCCCATCGCTAAATAATAAGAAGCATTATCGAAAATTGCCTTACCTTGAACAAATACTGCAGGATCACAGAAATCTGTAGGCTGTTGTGTAATAATAATAGTTCCTGTGTTATATTTACGAGCACGTCTTTGGATTTGCGCTAAGAAGTCTGCTCCTAAAGCATTTTGATTACTAAGTAATACGTGTGCTTCATCTACCATTAAAACCGTATTACGTCTAGCATCTAATGTTAAACTCCACGCATATTTAAGAACATTAAAGAATAACGCATTTCTAATATTCATATCAGAGTTCATTAACTCTTTTATATTAAATACAATAAACTCACTATTAGATTGAATAGTTGTATGACCATCAAAGTAATAACGAAGTTCTTTAATCAATGGTCTAATTTTTAATTCCAATCTCTCTAAGACATCACGCTCTTGTGTACGTTCTGGCATAGATAATATCTTACCTTTAATAGTAGCATAAACGTCTTTTAAAGTTGGATAATCTTTAGAAGTCAATTTTGTAAAATCAGTGTCAAAGTTAATGTTAAAACGTCTATAAGTTTCTTGAAGAACTTCACTAAACATATTAGTAACATCTTCTTCTACTGATGGGTCATAATATTTCAAGAAAGCTTTTACAGATTGTAAAGTTCTTGTTAAAGTAGTATATCCTAATCCTTGTTTAATTTCATCTTCATCAGCATCCATTACAACTTCAAGTGGATTTATCATACCAAATTCTCCACCTTTTCCTAAGCTGATAAAGTCTCCACCATATAAGTGACACATATCTTCAAGTTCACCTTCTGGATCCATTACAACTACTTGATTACTATTACGTAAATGACTTCTAAGCAATAACTTAGCAGCAGTAGATTTACCACTACCAGAAGTACCTAAAATAATCATATTAGCATTATTTCTATTATGCTCTTTTTTTATTTGATATAAAAATTGATTAAATAAAATAACTCCACCAGAGAAATCTACTCCAAGTAAAGTAGCAAGTCCTGGATCTTTAATACTATCAAAAATAAATGGATACATAGCTGCAATAGTTGGAGCAGGAATTGGAGTACCAATTCTATCTTCAATATCTTGCTTTGGATAAATAGGCAACATAGACTTCAATACTTTTTCTTGCTCGAAACGTAATGGAATTGCCTTCATTTCCATTGCTTCTAAATAATTTCTAACTTGTAATTTTTTTACTGTTAATTCATCTTCAGAATTTGCAGTTATCATAATATGCATTTGAAAGTCATAGATTTTTGCTTGACTAGCAGCTAACTCAGAAACGAATTGTTCCAAAGAATCATAATCTTGTCTAATTCTTTCTTGAATCGTTCTATCATGCTCATCTTGATATCTTTGCTTTAAATCTGCAATCTCCTTATTCAACATCTTTTGAATAGAACTAAAAGGTAATGGAATATTTTTTATAACTAATTTAATTCCTGACATAGACGTTAAAGATGATAGATAACCAGGATAAATATATTTAGGATATCCTATTACTGTTAAAATGGTTGCATGTTTGTCACTAATAACAAAACTTGCTGGTTTAAACTCCAAGCCTTTAGGAGCAATTTGGCTTTTAACATCCATCATGATAACACCGTCCCAAATTCTGTAGTTTGTCCACCATTTAAGAAATTATCTAATATCATTCTTAAATCATCATTCGTTGTTTGAAATGCAGTTAAACCTGCATTAGCAAAATTATTAATTAAATTTCTAATTCTTTTATTAATTAATTCCCCATCTTTTTCCTTAAATAATAAGAAATATTCCGTATCTACAACATTATTATTTGTAAACATATTAGCTTTATTAATATCATCATTAATAATCTTCCTACGTGCTGGGTCAGTAGTTGTATTATATAACAATTGTAACTGTGATAAATAAACATTAATGTCTACTGGTCTATCTGCTACTACTGTCCAAAATTCATAATCAATAACATTATAAACAGTTTTTAAATTGGTAATAATGGCATTTTGCATACCAGAATCCAAAATGAAAATATTTCTAGGCATAATTTTTACACCCGTTACCTTTTGACCATTATCTAATATAATTTGACCATTAGTAATACTTTTTACAGGAACATCGTCCTCTGTATATTTACTTCTCGTTGTCGAATTTGCCATTATTGAAACACCATCCTCTCCATATAAAATGTTGTCTAGTTGTATAAAACGTAAATGCTATTCTAATAAAAGTTCGTACATTATGATAATTTGGTATAGGCATTACTAGAAAACCACATGCACAACCAGGAGCAATTGCTATAATCGCATATAGCAATTGATCTACTGGAAGTAACATAAGTAATACTAGTGATACGATAACACCAACTATAAATATACCTAAATCTAATTCATTAAATAGCCCAAATATAAGCATAGACTTTTTTGAATTGGCTGGTATTAAAAATGATTGATTCATTATTTATCACACCCTTTTTATTATTTCTTTCCGCCACCATCAGCATATTTACCGCGATCTTTGATAGTTGTGAACTCACCAGAAGACGCTTGTGCAACAGTTCCTTTAGATTTTTTAAACATTGCTACTACATCTCTATCATCAGCAAGAGTTTGTGGAATTTCTACAAAAGTAGAAGATAATGATTTTCCTAATTCATTTGATTGTTTAACTAATGCTTGCATAGATTTAGTTGCAGAAGCAATAATTTGATCTGCAGATTTCTCTCCAGTACGTACTCTTCCTTGTGCCAAATCATTAATCCTATTTTCTAATTCCTTCTCTTTATCTTGTACAGCACGCATCTGATCTTGAACCGCTTGATTATATTGATCACTAGCTGTCACAGTATGGCCACTTGCATCCACATAATCGTGAAATGCCGTTCTATCAATTTGAGTCTTTTTGATTTCATCTAACTCTTTTGATAATGTTTTTGCACTTTTTACATATTCAGTAGCTCCTGTTGTTGGATTAATTCTAGTAGTATCTGTTTTATCACATGCAATAGCTTGGTTTTTAATTGTTTCATAATAAGATTGAATAGCTTTTCCTTGTGCTTCTAAATCTGCTACCCTCTCTGCTCTTGTCTCACCATGAAATGCATTATATACTTTTTCCCCACGAACAGCCCATGGACTTACCCCATCAGCCTTCATTTTATCTAATTCTTTCTTTCTAGCACGTCCAGCTCCATAAGAAGATGAAAAGTTTTTACCAAATTTATCTCCTCTAGCAGCTCCCATGATAGCCTTTCCCATCGCACCAGCTCTAAGCCCTTGACCAGTTAAAACACCAGCAGCACCTACACCAAGTGCAGTACCAACTCCGACTGTAGCTCCCAAAGCTGCCCCTTTACCAAGAGCACCTACTGCTTTTAATGGCTTAGCTAATGTTTTTCCGCCAATCATACCATCTTCAAGTTTTTTTACTGGATTAATAGTAAAATCTCCTGTTCCTTTAATTCCAAGTGCATCTTCTAGTATTTTTGGTAATTGTTTTGCAAACATTAAAGCTGCTACAATAACAAATATTTTAATAACCCAATCATCAACTCTTTCACCAGTAATAACATCAATAATTCCAGATTTCATTACTTGTGAAATTAAGAAAATTGCCATATAAAGCGCTAACAATCTTATAAATAAACTTACATAAGTTGTACCACATTGTTTTAACCACTTAGAAAACATACCATCTTTTGATTTTGGATCAATATAAGAAAGAATTGGTATTGGGGCAATCAATTGATAAAAAGATAATTTTATACTTCTAACGGATACATCTATACAAAACATTAATAATATCCATAATACTGCAATTCCAATAGCTGTGCTTAAAGGAGACATATAATCAACTAAATAAACTCCTTCAGCATCCTCTTTTTCCATCATAACAATATCATGTCTAAACATTAAATAAAAGTTCTGCCTTGCAATTCCTTGAGCATAAGTCTGATATAATGCATCTCCATCATCTATATAGTCCCATAATTTGCTATAAGCTGATTTATCACTGTCGTTTCCAGTACTATATGTTCCATCACTGCTATTATACTTTCCAAAACATTCTTGATTTAGTCTAAATACACCAGTATCTGGATCCATTAAAACAGAACCTTCATCACCATATTCATATGTAATCGCACAACTGGCTAAAGAATCATCTACATTTCCATCTTCCTGTGCTAATCCTTCATAATTTGGTTGAAAGAAAGAATACATCAAAATAAACTTCATTTTTTCTCCCGCTGTATCTATCTGAAATGCAGTATCATTATTTACTTCACCAAAAATTAAAGCAGCTAATGTATTATCTTCTAAAATAATAGTTTGGAGTGCATATGCTTCTTTAAAACCGTATGGAATTAATACTAGCATTACTAATGAGATAATAATTCTCTTAACAATAGATGCCATTCCTTTTTCTTTATCTATAAACTCATCAGGATTTAAAACATAATTAATAAGAGAAATACTAATCTTAAATAACATAAATATTCCAATAAGAGCATATATTCTACCATATACATTTTCTATTGTAGCAGAATCTATAATTGTAGTTCTTGCTAACTTAAGCAATAAATCATATACAATACCAATTCCTTCGTATACAACTCTATCAATATGAAAAAACAATGTTCTTAAGATCATTACTATATAGTTCATACATACACTCCCTCTTATTTATTATATCAAAAAAAAACTATTAAATAAATAGTTTTTAATTTTAAAAATAAATAACAATATTATAAGCAAAAATTGTTGGTATCAATACCAAATATTCCTAACAAGAAGTCTAAGGCTAAAGGTAAAATAAAGATAATTACTGCCACTATTAACCTCTTTGTAAACTTTCCTGTTACCTTCTTTACTTCATCTTCACTATCTGATGCTATTGCTTTGATAAAGTCTAATATACTTAATATAATCAATAATACTGGCACTATATATCTTAACCAATTGATTATTTTAAATACCCAATTTATTAATCTTGAAGAAAGAGAACAATTTGCATTACCATCTCTATCAGAAGCAACACCATAAGTATTTTTTAAAGAAGAAATTACTTTATCACTTTTCAAGCACAAATCCATACAATCGGTATTAATTTTAGAATTAATATAAACATTTTTGCAATAGGACCTAACTTCCTTTACCAAATTATTAGCTTTTTGAGAATAAATTCCTTCTTGTGTATCTTTGTATTTTGCTAAACTTTCTTCTAAAGTTCCTTTCTGACCTTCATAACCTAAAATATTAGAAACTAAATAACAACTACTCTTTTTTAATGTTGTATCTTCTGAAGGAGTAGTAGATTGCATTTCATTTTTTTTGTTACAAGTATTATCAAAATCTATTTTATCAAGATAAATAGTATATCTCATGCTTGAACCAGAACTAGTGTTTACTGTCGATGAACATTCATAAGTTGTCGGACACACATCTTTATTTGGCATTTTGAACCCGTGTAAACTATCAGCAGCATAGTAAAAAAAAGTACTTTGAGCTAAAAGCCCTTTTGAATTTTGGTACAAGCTTGTATATTCACCGTTTGAATCAAAATAGATGGAATAGGAACCATAATCACAATGTATAGAATGACCATCTAAAGAAACTTTACCTATTTCTTGATGGGCCTTATCATCTTCATACCTAGAATACACTAAAGTTTTATAATCACTATCACCATATATTTTAATCTTATCCGTTAAATCTCCTTTAGAATTTACTAAATACGTTGAAATCCCCATTCCAGAATGATCATCCACTAATAATTGCGGACAAACACCAGAATCTACAACGCTTTTTGCTGTAATAGTCGCATTATTTTCTTTCTCCCAATTTTTTACGCTTCTTTTATTGACAGTAAAATCCCAAATCCAATTTTTCATTACCCAATTTTCATTTTCACCATCGCCATCAATTTCTGTAAAGTCATAAGAACCATCACTATAATATTCTAAAATATAATTATGTCCCCATGGATTACTAACTCCCTCAGAATTATAAGCACATTCCATTACCCAGGTTTTATTGGAATCAAAATAATCTGATTTCTTACGCCCTTCTACATTATCATAATAAGATTCAAAAGCATAAACATTTGTTAATATAAAAAAAGAAAGCAAAAATACTAACAATTTTTTCATTAATATCACCTAAAACAATTATACCATACATAAAAAAAAAGAAAAAGATTTTTTATCTTTTTCTATATTTTAAAAATCAATTTTTGCACCAGAATTATCTACTGTACAGTTCTTGCCATTAACGAAACAGTTAAAGCAACTTGTAATGTCATCATTATCATTTGATATAAAGCTTACAATCATTTGTACAATTGTTATAACAAAGAATACGATAACTGCTGCAATAATTCTCTTAATAAAAGTTTGTTGACCCTTTTTAATTTCATCTTCTTTTTGAGCCATAACTGCTTTTGCTAAATCCATCATACCGAAAATAATTAATAAAATTGGTACAACAATCTTGATAATTGTAATTGCCATTGAAACAACATAAGGTAACATTCCACTAAATTTAATACCGATGTCACCGCATGTATAAGTTAAATTTGTATCTATATTTGCTAAAACTTGTAACATATTCTTCCTCCTCTAATTATAGTAATTATACTATATACCAGTATATTTGTCAATAAATGTATTATTGAATAACATAAGGATTTTCTAAGGTTCCATCCCCTGTTGTATATAATTCTTCACCACTTACATAAACAACCCAATTATAACTATTACTCTTATTGGCATTCAATGTACCTACATAACCAGCACTAATATAAAAAACCTCATAAGTATTATCTGCACTACCAATAGTAGTCCATGAAGTTGTAATTGTAGAATTTAAATAATTATAATTTGTACAAGAGCCAGATCCTACTTCTTTACAATTTTCATCCAAACTTGCCATAGGATAATCTAAGGTATTAATAGTACTAAGATATTGATTTTCCAACACTTCAGAACAATCTACATCATAGGATATCTTTGTATTTTTGACTGACCGTTTTCCTATACAAACATCATGTGGAATTAAGTGAGCCTTATTATTATCATTTACCCCCTCATAACTTTCATTGAGATACTCTAATAAATAGCTATTAGCATAGTCATTTACACCACGACTTTTCTTCAACTCTATATTATATTTATTATCCCAAATTTTTTTTGATTTCTCTGCTGGTTCTTTAATCAACTTTAAATTTCCATTTTTATCTATTTTTAAAATTCTCCATGTAAGTGTACCAAAAGATACATAATTATTAGTATTTTTACCTTTAAATATATATTCTCCATCTACTTCATATAAACCGCTTTCATAAGGATTTTCTGAATCTTTAACTAATTGGTCTTCCACTATTTTTTCCTTAAAATGAATGGTTTTATACTCTGTACACTCTAAATCTGGTAAATAAAGAGACTTACCACCGTTATTCATAACAGTAACGGAAGCAGTACAAGTATCATCAATCAGCTTTTCTAAATCTTTTAGATGACCATCTGTAATTAAGGTGTCAGCATCAATATGTGTACTAGTTCCTTCCTTTGGAATAGCATCAGGACTTTTTTTAAAATACTCTTGGGCAGCTGTCACAATCTTTTGCTCTACCTTATTATAATTTTTACCAGGTCCTGATAATAATTTAATAACTACCATGATGATAATTACTAAAACAAGAAGTCCAATAATAGCTCCACCAATCATTAAATATTTTTTATCAATCTGTTTTAATTTATCACTCATAAAAATCACCTATTACTTTTTAGCACTAGTTCCATTTACAAAAGAATTAAAACAAGAAGTAATAGTTTCATCATCATCTGCTACCAAACTCATAAGTAATTTTACAATTGCAATTACAAAGAATACGATTGCTGCAGCAATTAATCTTTTGATGAAAGTTTGTTGACCCTTTTTAATTTCATCATCTTTTTGAGCCATTACTCCCTTCACTAAATCCATCATACCAAATACTACCAATAAAATTGGAACAGCTATTTGAATAATAAGGATAACAGTATGTACCGTATTTGGAATTTTATCATCAATTTCTACATCAGCACATGTAATAGCATATACTGGTGAAGTAACAATAAAACTAAATAATAATACAAATAGTAAACTTAATTTTTTCTTCATAATCAACACTCCTTACTAATATTATACTATCTTTTTATACAATTTCAAAGTTTTTATACAAAAGATTTACATTTAATTACACTCGTTATTAGCAAAACAGTTAATACAAGAAATAATATTTCCTTTATTCGCTGAATTATCTACTACAACACTTACTAATATTTTGGAAAGTGCTACTACGAAAAATACTATCGCTCCTATTATTAAACGATTTATAAATGCTTTTTGTCCCTTCTTGATTTCATCTTCTTTTTGTGACATAATTCCTTTGGCAAAATCAATTGAGCCCAAGATAACTAATATAATAGGAATAGCAATTTGAGCAATTAAAATAAACATAGAAACTATTTCTGGCCCTTTAGCAGGTATATTAGAAATATTTCCACAGGATACTTTTTCGCCGTTTAACCAAGCTGGGGCAGCACTTACATTCGTAGTTAAAAATAGAAACGATAGTAAAAAGAAAGTAAAATGTTTTATTTTAGTTTTCATTAAACATCTCCATCCTCTCCAGGCTTATCACTTTCTGGATTATCTTCACCAGATGCCTTTTCTTCTTGGCAATCCCCTTTTATAAAGCAATTCATGCAAGAGCCAACACTGGAATTATCACTTAAATATGTGGCTACCATTTTAACTATAGAAAAAATAAAAAATACAATTGCTGCTGCCACTAAACGTTTTATTAAAGTTTGCTGTCCTTTTTTAATTTCATCTTCTTTTTGAGCCATAACTGCTTTTGCTAAATCTAACATCCCTAAAACGACCAATACGATTGGTACAAAGATTTGTATTAGATTATAAATAACCTTAGTAGTCTTCGGAATATTACTAGGGATATCTGTTATTTCTCCACAACTAACTGTAGTCGCTTCTTCACCAGGGTCAAGACTTCCAACATACCCATTATCTGGATTATTAGAATCTGCCCCTGCCTCTGGTGTTAGTTTATAGGTACTTTTACTAGTAGTCAATGTATTTCCATCTTTACCAAAACTAGACGGACATCCAACGAAATCAGCAGTCAGTGTACCAGTCATATCTTTATCTGTTTTTACTTCATCTGTCTGTACATCTACTTCCTTAAACTGAATACTAGTTACTTTACCTGTACTATCAGTTTCTATAATATACATCGTATTAATACGATTCCCTGCATAACTATAAGTACAAGTTCTTGCTTCCACATTATTTATTCCTAAAAATACGACAAAAACTATTAAAATAATAGTTTTTGTTAGCTTACTTCTCATTAAAATCACCTCTGATTATATTAAATTACTTTAACCTATCAAATCCCATTTTCTTTAATAATTCAATTAATGGTTTAATTCTCTTTTCACGCTCATCAAGAGGTGGAAGATTATAGAATACTTTTACATGTGCTTCATATTCAAAATCTAAAACATCACTTGAATTTAATAAACTTTGATTTAATACAACCTTTTTATCTCTTAAATTTTTTAAAGCCATTGGAGTAATCATAGTCAATTTATTTAATTTAATAACAGATGGTTCAATTAAATAAAGAATTTCATTACATAATCCTTCAGCTTGAACACTATTATTTACATCAATAATAATAGCATCGCAATCACGATATTTACTAACCTCTGCATTTACATTTCCACTAATAGTAGAAACTAGAGCAGGATTTTTTAAATATGTGAAATCTGTTTTATCAACTTCAATTGCTGCCACATTATAGGCTTTAGATAATTCATTATGAATCATATATGTTAATGTAGTAGCACCAGAATTCTTAGTAACATTTTTTATACCAATAATTCTTCCACTATATCCACTTCCAATATTTTGTACAATAACATTTGAAGTAGACTCATTAGAAATTTGAGGTACAACTGCAATCTCATCTAATTGATGAAATTGAGCTACATCACGATAACTATTTGGATGATTGTATAAGTACTGTATACCATCCACATTTCTTGTAAAATTATAAATTCCCATAGATATCAATTTAGATAAATACATTGGAGAAGTACTCTCCTGTGTATCATCTAGTAGTAAAATAATTTTATCCATAGGTAAAGATATTGACAATTTTTGTAAATTACGAATATCTTTATAGTCCTTAATTGCTGTAATATCTAAAATCATTCTTTGATAAAAAAAGTTTTGAAATGTACTAATAATTTCATCAACTTCATATTCACCATTTAAACTTTTAATTACATCAATTCCTAGATTTTCTAGCATCAATTGATACTTGTTAGAAACGATAACATTCATCTAATATCACCTTTCACCTTGCATTATTAATTGTTATAATTTACTTTTACATCATAAAGCGCCTTTGTTTCTCCATAAACAGGGAACTCCAAAAGTCCACCTATTAATGGAATGTCAAAATGCATAAAAGCAGTAACTCCATAATAATGTCCCTTTTCATTGTTATACTCATATACACAATAACGGTAAGTAGTTGTAGCTGGATTTATACCATAAATAGCCTTTCCTCCAGCTTTTTTATATCGATCACAATTAATGGTGCGAACAGTTAACGGATAACCAATCTGTTTTAAGGAGGCATCAATTTCATCTTGAGCTGGATTGGTTTCTCCAGTTTCATTCCAACCACCATATTTCTCTATCGTATAAATAATTCTATTTTTCACTTTAAAAGCTTTAGAATAACTGATTGATCCAATAAATATGATAGACATTACGCCTAAAAAAACTAGTAATAAATTTACAATAAACGTATTTCCTATCGCTTCACGCATTTAAATCACCTCATCAATCATTTTTCTAGCCAAAGTGATACATTCTATTGGTTCTAGAAAATATAGGAATTCTTAATAAATATTGTAACCCTGGAAATTGAAATTGCAGATAAGTAAGGACACCATAAGTATAATAATTATCTGTTGTTTCTACATCTCCAGCCGTAGTAGCAAAGTTATTATCCTTTTCATATAAATATATACAATAACCATTTTCCCCACGTCCTCGATTGTCATCAACTAAATAACCTACTCTATTAAATTCATTAACTTTCTGTGCCGCCGTTTTCCACTCTTGAGGGCAGTAGCGAGAAATATCATATTTCAAATTTTGTGTTTCATAAGCTAAATTTTGAAGCTTTATATTAATTTCTGAAATAGAGTATTCATTATATCCTTCGAATCTTTCTATAGCATTTACAATACTATTATTAATTCTATAGGCCTTGTAATAGCTAAGAGTACCTGCAAGGAATGCAAATACTAAAAATATAAATAGTATAATAAAATTTAGCATGAATGTCGTTCCCATACTTTGTCTCATAGCTATTACCTCCTATAATTCTTTTATAACTTTCCATACAGATTAATCAGTTGTTTGTCCAGCGGCTGTTACACATGATTTCCATGCCTCTTCTGAATACATACCGTTTTGTGGGTCTGAGCAAGTTCCTCCTACCCATACACCACCAGCATCTGTACAACATGACTTACTTGCAGAACTTTTCATTAAATTACTAATTAATGGTGTAGCAACTGCTACTATTACAGCAATTAAGATGATTGCTACTACTGTTAAGTTTGCCTCTCCTGCAGCTTCTTTCATAAATTCACCACCTTTACACTACTACATTTATATTATAACACATTATTTTTTTATTTTTCAACAAATTTCTATTAAAAGCTCATTAGCAACATCATAGATAACATCATCAAGCCCATAACACCACCACCTGTAGCCATAAGCATAATCATTGTTTGATTTTCCATGTGCTCCAGACGCTCTTTATACTTTTGTTCCCTTGCTTTATTTTGAAGTGCTGATACAGTTCTAGAGAACATCATAACCTGCTCATGCTTATCTTGTTGAGAACCAAGAC
Source organism: uncultured Bacilli bacterium (assembly GCA_910584165.1). Classification (GTDB taxonomy): domain Bacteria; phylum Bacillota_I; class Bacilli_A; order RF39; family UBA660; genus UBA5578. Next base: position 167,961 of record CAJTZU010000004.1, read on the forward strand.
CAAGTCTATATAATAAACGCATCATACGCATAGAATCACGTACTGGATATTCATTTGCAAAATCAATATATGGTTGAATACTAGAATCACCAGCATCTATACGTGCAATTAAACGTTTCAAACCAGGTTGAAAAACTTCTGGTGCTGTATCAATACTTCTACTTAATGCCACTGGTACAGTATAGTGCTGTACTAAAATTTCCAAACTTTTTAAATAGTAAGGTAACATTAAGTTAATATGATGCAAATTTGCTTTATAATAAGATTTTAAAGCATTATAAGGACTTTTAAACACTAAATAACCTGCTATTACGGCGATTAAAACGTATAAAAATGATAATTGATTGAAGAAAAGGAAAATAACAGCAATAATAGTAATTAAACCATTTCTTACTCTTACTCCATATAATTCATTAACATTTATATCTCTACCTGGATAACGAATACCAAGTAAAAATACATAATCATCTTCCATCAATGCTCTAAAATAAGGTTCTGTATCTGTTACAAAACGATTAGTATCAACAACACGATTATAGTGTAAAACGAACACTACAATAACAGCAATAATAACAAATTCCATTATTCAGCACCTACATTCTCATTATAATATTTTTCACCTTTTACTAAGAAATAAGTATTTAATACTAATATTCCATGTAATAAAAGTTGTACATACCATCTTTGTAACATTTGTAAATATGTATCTGAACCTAGCAAGAATTGCAACAACATACACATAAAATATAACATAATACCAAATTGTAAGAATTTTTTATGGAATTGTGCTCTATCTAGTCTATCTCTATATACATTTTCAACAAGCATATCGATATCCTGTGACATGTTTTCCAAAGATTCGGCAGTATCTTTTGCACCTTCGTTTGTTATTTGCAAGAAAAGTTGGTGCATGTTTTTTACCATATAAAAATCATATTTTGTACTCATAAATGCTAAAGACTGGTCAATAGTACCATTTTCATAAGACATATCAATCATTACTTTAACATCTGTTTTAATTGGATCTTCTAATACTCCTGATTCATAAACTCCCTCTAAGGATTTAACGAATGACTGAGTAGTTGCAAATTCCATTATTGTATTCGTAGTGTAAACTTGTATTTGCTCAAATATAAATTCACTGTAAACTCTTTTACAACGTAAATATGTTAAATATGGAATAAAGCAAACTGCTATTACTGCATAAATCAATGAAATAATTAAATTATAAAAATATAAATAAGAAATAACCGCAGCACCAGCAGCAAAACTAATAATTTGTACCATATACTGATGAGCAGTATATTCTTGTCCCAAATCTTTTACTTTATCACGAATAGTTTTAAAAGAATAAGGAGCAAATTTATCATATATAAAAGCTGTTCTATCTGATACATACTTATATACATTTTCACCATTAGCATTTCTATATACTAAGATAAAAATAGCAATAACTGCAACGATAAAAAAGATTACTGTTACATTCATTTTTTACCTCCTTTTCTACTGTTGTGTTGTAGCATCAGTTGTAGGATTATCATTTGGTATTGTTGGAACTACTGTAGGTTCCACTGGTTGCTCCATCTGATTATCCGTAATTGGTTCTACCAGTTGATTATTACCTTCTAAAGTCTCTGAAGCAGAAATACCATTATCAGTAGCTTCACCTTCCATGAAACCTTCCGGTAGTAGAACTCCTTGTGCTTCCAAATAAGCAACTAGATATTTACTAGGTTTATGTTTTGTAACTCTTCCAGCTGGTGTTTTTTGAAATAAAATGTTGTATTTTGCTTCATTAGCTTCAGTTACATAAAATTCACATACTTCAGCAATTTCACGAACAAATCGTTTCGTTGCTTTATCTTGATATCCACGAATATAAACACCAATTTGAATATATCGATAAATAGATTTCAAGAATTGATCAATTTCTTGACTTGTCTCTAACAAACTATACATACGGTTAGGAATAGAAGTTGCCTTATCCGCATGGATAGTGGAAAGAATATAGTGTCCTGAAGAAATTGAGTTACGTGCAGCCATAACGGCTTCAGCACTACGAACTTCGGATAGTAATATCCATTTAGGGTTCTGTCTCATACATGCAACAAGTACGTCACTATAACTAGCAACATTATTTGTCTTCATGGCAACGATATCTCTATGAGGATAAATTCTATCTAAGTGAAGTTCCAAAGTATCTTCAATAGTAATTAATTTTTCATTTTCGTACGTATGAGAAGCTAAGTACTTAACAAACTCAGTTTTACCGGAACCAGTTTCTCCACATACAATAATATTACAATGACCATGTACACAACGAATTAATAAATCATGTATATCTTCAGTAATATATTTTTCTTCAATAATTTTTTCGTGCTCCAACCTAATCTTGGCTGGAGTTTTACGAATAACACAAGCTATACCATTTTTAGCAATTGAATCATGAATAAAGTTCATACGCAACTCAGCACTTTCACTATCTAAGAAAGGATGAGCTGCGTTGAAACTATGACCAACAACATTTGAGCATTGAAATGCTAGTTTCTCCATAAAATTGTTATCAATAAGTGGATTTTCAATTCTAAATATACCATGTGACAATGTCTTTAACCATAATTGTCCACCATTACTATAAGAAATATCGGTTACGTCATCATTATCTAAATATTGTTGTAACGAACCGAAGTCCATTTGATCAAATATATTATCCATATATTCTAACAAACCCCTCTAATTATCCCTGATTTGGTTGTGGATTTGTAGTTCCACCTTGATTAAGTTCTTTGTCTAAATCATCAACATATTCTTCATCAGTTGGTATATTTACAGAATTTGCATCAATATAATCTCTTAAATAAGCACTACTAACTTCAACGTCTCCAGTTAATGGATTAGCTCCAGCATGAGGTACATAAACTAATTCTACACCTCTATCAGACATTGCTGCTGCTTTACGTAATAAAATATGTAATTCACTAGGTACTCCAAAGTATAGGAAGGCAGGTGTTTTATCACTTTCTACACTATTAAATACGTCATCTCCACCACTATCTTTAACTGCTAAAACTTGAATATTTTCAATTAACTTACCAAACATAATTAAATTACTCTCATCTCTAGCCTTCATATAAACATCAATATAATCATCAGGTTGAATAGAGTTACCAAAAGTTGTAACTACATTTACTGAAAAGTAGTATGGAATTTCTGGAATTCCATTAGCGTCTGTTTTTACTCTTGCTCTCCAACTTCCTGGAAGTTGACTCTTATCTATTAAAACATCACTATAAAACATACTTCCTTTAGGAATAGTAACATTTACTCCTGTATACTTCCCTACAATATCACCAGATTTTAAAAGCACATCATTAGGTTTAGCAGCACTGGCTATATTCTTCCATTCAATATCTTCTGCTTTTATCTCCTCTTGTGGACCTATTATACGATTAGAAACCGGAACCTTAACAGGTTTAACAGCTCCATCTATCGTAGATTTATATCCCCAATATAATATGATTAATATAATAAGGACACCAATAATAGTTACTGTATTCTTATTCGTAATTAATCTTTTAGCAGAAATCATAAAATTATTCATTTCTTTTCATATCCTTTCTAACTACCATTTAGTTTCTAAAATGGCATCAATTGTATGCGTTAATAAAAAACTCGTTGCTTGACCTGTAGTCAAAGTTGTTGTTGTTTCTGCACCTAAGGTAGAGACTTTAATACTAACCTTAGGTGGTTCCTCATGAACATCATAAATGATGACGTGATATTGATGCTGTAAAGTTGCATTTTGTGCAAATCTTCTAAAAAAACTCTCAACAAATAATTCTCTATCAATTCTTACTGTTCCATCATAACGGTAAGCAGCAAGATCTAAAGAATCATACATTGCAGCTTCTGTCGTCTCTTTTAATATTTCATAGTTATGATCTCCTGTATTCGTAATATTTTGGAAAAAATATACTAAAAACATAGATATTATTCCTAATACTACAATCATAACTCCCCAGAACGATTCTCTCATAAATTATCACCTCACCCAACTAAAATTTGGATATGTATATGTTCCATTACATCCATTATTTAATATCTCTTCTGCTCTCGCT
>CAJTZU010000005.1 GCA_910584165.1 uncultured Bacilli bacterium
ATTCAAAAGTAACTAATAATGAAGTTGAATTTGAAGATAGTGGATTAGGAAAATACATCATTGCTTACAAAACTGATAGTGAAGAGAAGCCAAATACTAATACTAATAGTAATAATACAAACGTAATAGAAAATAAGGATACAGAAAATTCTGTTAATTATCTTCCATATATAATAGGTGGAGTAGCAATTTTATTAGTAGGCGGAGTTATTTACTTTGTAGTAAGAAAAAAGAAAGATAATTAGAATGAAACCACATTTAGTAATGTGGTTTTTTTGAAAAAATAGAGAAAAGTACCTGTCAAATAATTGTTAGAAAAGTCTTTAAAAAATAGATAATTTGCGGTTTCTTTTTTACATTTGATGCATAAATTAAAAGGAAACATATTGAATGGAAAATAGGAATATGATAGAATATTTATGTAAAGTCTATAGTATTTTTTTTAATAGATTTTATCAATATTTAGTATTTCTTTTTCATTTTGACAAAAGAACAAAAATGAGGTATTATCTTATATTGAAAAAAGCACTAAATAGTAGAAAAAAACAATAGTAAAATGATGCTTTGAGAGAGTGTGAGGGAGAGTTGTATATGAAAAAAAGAAGAAAATTAAAAAAGTCATTTGTAATCATTCTTTTCGCTTTGATTTTGGGGAGCACTATTTTTTCAGGTGCTACCTATTGCTTTAACAAACAAAATACAGATATGAAATTGACAGTTGAAAAGTATGAAACCCTTTCTTATAATGCTAGAAAAGGGGAAGATACGTTATATTTATCTGATATAGATTATATGTCTAATCAGTCTTATACAGAATGGGATAAGATTAGATATGATGAAGTAAATGGTGGAGGAAAAATAACTCTTAAAATTGAGAATAATGCATTTACATTTGAAAAAGGAATTTGGGCACATGCTAATTCTCAAGTTACTTATGATATCAGCAATTATAATTATAGATATTTTACTGCATTTGTAGGGTTAAATACAACGTCTACAAGAGGAGATGGAGTAAGATTTTATATTTATACTTCAGAAGATGGTAAAACTTGGGGAGAAGCTAAATTTAATGAAACAAAACTTCCAGGTCAAGAAGCTACTCGTGTTGAAATTGAGTTAGGGAACGCTAATTATATTAGATTAGTAGCAGACCAACTTCAAAATAATGCATCTGATCATGTTGTTTATGCTGATGCTAAACTAGTAAATGATTTATCAGAGAATTCTGCATTTAAATCATTAGAAGAATATGATGAAATTATTAAGTCACAATATCATGGTCAATCTGATTTAACTGATGAAATAGAATTTAATTTATTAAAAAGACAACTTGTTAGCAATGTTGGGCAGTTTACAATTAATTCTTTCTATAATGAAAGTGAAGATAATAAGATTGCTATTGACTTTTTAATGAGTAACCAAAAAGCATTAAAATATTACATCTTAGGAGGTAAGCCAGCAGGAAATAATTATTATAAATCATTAACACAATATTCTAGATTATATAGAAACTATAAGAATGATTTTAACAATACAACAGTTACAAAGTATGGTACAGTACTTGGGGATTTATATTTAAGAATGGCGACTTCTTTATCATTAACCCATGCTAGTGTTGTTGGACTATGGATGAATAATGCTTCTACTCCAGAAAATCAATCAGATTCTGTTAGAAGATATGCCATTATTAAATATATGCATCAAAATAATCTATTTGAAGGCCCAGACGGTATGGATTATAATAAATGGTTTGAAAATTATACTGTAGAAGAAATGCGTTATGTTATGGCAAACAATATAGATGACCAGTCAATGCTATGGTTAAATGCATACGTTCGAGAGTTAATAAGAAAAGAGGGTAGTTCCCGTTTATGGCCACATAAATATATAGAATATGTCTGGCCAAACTATGGAAATCCAGTTTACTATGCAGAAGAAAATAAAGAATATTTTAATCAATTATTCTCTGTACCAGATGAGGAACATGAAGGACAAAGAATAGGATTATGGGACGTAGTTTATAAAATTCCAGGCGGAGTAGATGAGAAAGAATATATTTTACAAATACCAAGAGGGACATCAAATAATAAAATTTATAAAGTATGGATGAACATGCGAAATAAATTTGGAACTGGCGCAGTTTGTGGGGGTATTTCTAAGACAGGCTCAAATATTAGAGGAGTGCTTGGACTACCAGATGCAGTCGTAGGACAACCAGGTCATGCAGCTCATATCAATTATTTTCAAAATAGTAATGGAGAAGGATTCTGGGGTATTGATAATGATGTTAGTGGATGGGCATACACAGGGTCATCAGGACTTTTAGGATGGGCAAATGGTCCATATGCAAGTGGATATACAGGAACATATATACATTTAGCACAAGAAGTTATTAACCATGAAGATACCTATGAACAAAGCCAAAAGTTTGTTTATCTTGCAGATTCTTATCAAGATTTAGCAAAAAAAGAAGAGATGTATAGAAAAGCATTAGAAGTTCAACCTTTAAACTTAAATGCGTGGTATGGATTAATACTAACATATAATGCTTCTGAAAATAAAACAGAAGAACAATATTTTGAACTTGCAAAAGAAATTGCAGAGAATTTAAAATATTATCCACTTCCTATGTATCAAATGACAAATCAAATTAAACCAAAATTAACAAGTCAACAAGAATCATATAAATTTACTTTACTTCAAACAAGAATATTGAAGGAAGGAAGTGTACTGCCAAATAGTTCAACTGCAGTACTACAACCAAATATTACTAGATTAATGGCAAATTATATTTTAGGGCAAATGGATACTACGATTGCAACCTTCTCATTTGATGGAGAAGATGCTGGAAAAATAGTATTATCAAGTAGATTTGATGGAAATGGAGTACGATGGGATTATAGTTTGGATGGAAAGAATACTTGGAAGGAAGTAAGCTTTTCTGCAGAAGAAGAACACAAATTACAATTAACAGCTGATGAAATAGCATCTATTACTTCTGAAAATGATTTATATGTCCATATAGTTGGAGTAAACTATTCAGAAGAAAATCTTTATAAGATTGATATTCAAGAATCGGTTGGATTACCTTCTACTTTATTTGCAAGTGATTTAGAAAATAAAATATTAGGAGCAGTTGATTCAGTACAATGGAAATATAAAGAGTCTGATGAGTGGAAGTTTTATGGAGAATCCCAACCAGATTTAACTGGTGATAAAACAGTTATTTTAAAAATGGGAGCAACAGGAACGTATCTTGCATCTAATACTAGTACAACTTACACATTTACAGAAGATGTAATTGATAAGAAAAGAAAATATATTTCAGTAGATCATTTAAGTATACATGCTGTATCATCGGAGGCTACTGGCAGTGGTCAAAATGGAAATGCTATCTATGCACTTGATGGAAATTATAATACAAGATGGCACTCTGATTGGAGTGGTGGAGATACAAAGCGTTTCATCACTGTTAAATTAGATCACCCTTACAATATATCTGCTGTTGAGTTTGTACCAGCAGGTGGAGGTAATGGTAAGATTTATGATGGTACTGTCTGGGGAAGTATGGACGGAGAAAACTGGTTTGTTTTATCTCAACAAAAAGGATTAACATACACAAATCAAGCAGATACCCTTCAACAATTAACCAATAATATCAAGAGTTTTGAGGTAGACATTCCACAAAGAGTTCAATATGTTAAGATTGTTGCTGATAGAACAAATGGTAATTGGTTTGCCGCAAGAGCATTTAATTTCTACGAAGATACTACAATCAAAAATGTTGCAACTTTCTCATTTGATGGAGCCAATGCTGGAGTGATATCTTTATATGATGAATATAAAGGAACAAAGTGGAAATATAGTCTTGATAGTGGAAAAACATGGCATTCTACAGAGGGAGATAGTCATCAATTAACACAATCAGAAATTGAACAAATTGATATTAATAGTATGATTAAAGTTAAATTCGATAACGATAACGAAATTTATACAATTACTATTAAACAATTTGATATTCCAGAAGCAGGATTCCTAAATGATTTTGAAAATATCATAATTGATCAACCTAATAAAAGTGTTCTTGAATGGAAGTTTGCGGATGAAAATGAGTGGAGCCCTTATCAAGAAGAGGGACCAGGAATAGTAGATGGAAATAAGACTGTATTAGTACGAAGAAAAGCATCTGGAATTTCTATGGCTAGTAAGCCACTCGAATATAAATTCACAGATAATAATACCAAAGAAGAGACTTATATCCCTATTAAGCATTTAAGCATTCATGGATTTTCATCACAATCTCAAGATTCAAAAAGACCATATTATGCAGTTAATGCAATAGATGGAAACATTAATACTCAGTGGCATACGAATTTTAAAGTTGCTGAAAAAACTTCTTATATTTCTATTAAATTAGATAAACCAAGATATATATCTGCGGTTGATTATTTTCATATCGCTGCTGAAAAAGAATCATTTGGTTATATGAAAAATGCAATTGTTTCTGTTAGTGAAGATGGAGAAAGTTGGATTGAAGTTGCAAGTGTACAAAATCATCCACAAGAAGATTTCTCTAGACATATTAGTTTTGATGAATCTGTGTATGGACAGTATGTAAAAATTACTATGCAATCATATGATAATATTTTTGCAACTGCTGCAATGATTAATATTTATGAGGATTTAACGAAAGCTCCTATTGTAGAACCTGAAGTAGAAATTAAATACTCTACAACAAAATGGACTAACAAGAATGTAGTTGCTACTTTAATAACAGAGGATGACATTGAGATTACTAATAATAATGGATCTAAAACACATACATTTACAAAAAATGGAGAATTTACATTTGAATATAAAGATAAAGTGACAAATAGAAATTATTCTATTAAAGCTACTGTAAAAAACATTGATAAAGAAGCACCTACTGCAAAAATTCAGTATAGTACAACTGAAAAAACAGAAGGTCCTGTAGTAGCAACTTTAAAACCAAGTGAAGAAGTTACTGTTACAAATAATGGTGGAAAGGCTTCTTATACATTTACAAAAAATGGAACGTTTACATTTGAATTTATCGATAAGGCTGGAAATAAAGGAACTGCAAAAGCTAGTGTTACTTGGATAGAGAAAAAACAAGCTGAAAATCCTGATGTAAAGCCAGATGACAAACCTACTAATAAACCAACAAACAGTAATACAAATGGTAATACAAAACCAGGAGAAAATACGGGAACGAAACCAAACGATAAACCAACAATACCTGAAGAAACATATAAAAATATGTCTAGTGGTAATGTAACTGTTAAAGTTCCAAATTCAATTTTATCAAAATATGAAGATGCGACATTAGATTATCAAAAACTTACATTAAGCGATGCACAGAAAAATCGTTATGGAAAAGATAGTGAAATCTATAGAGTAACTTTAGAAACAAAAGATAATAAAGAAATAAATTTATCTACTACAAAATTAACGCAAACAGTAAAATTAGATTCTAATAAAGAATTTGATGCTATTTATGTAGTAAGAGATGATGGAAGTGTTGTAAAACTAGATTCAAAAGTAACTAATAATGAAGTTGAATTTGAAGATAGTGGATTAGGAAAATATATCATTGCTTACAAAACTGATAGTGAAGAAAAACCAAATACGAATAGTAATAATACCAATATAATAGAAAATAAGGATGCAGAAAGTTCTGTTAATTATCTTCCATATATAATAGGTGGAGTAGCAATTCTATTAGTAGGTGGAGTTATTTACTTTGTAGTAAGAAAAAAGGATGAATAATATTTCTTTAAAGAAGAGAAGTGCTAGGATTAGTGCTTTTCTTTTTTGATTTAAAGTTTAAAGAAATATGATATAATAATATAGTATTTAAGAAAAGTAGGAGGAATTATGAAAGAATTAAAAGAGCAACCATTAGGGTATTGGGAAGAAGAATCTTACATGTTAATAGTTCCAAGAGAGGCAAATGAAGAACTATTAGATGGCATTATAGATAGAGTATCTTCCTTAAAAGAAGTAGAAATAAAAGAAAGTAATCCCTTGACAGAAGAGTCTCCTGGAAGAATAAAATTAATTTACCAGAAGGAAGAATTTGAGGTGGGATTTTATCCATCAGGTTTTTCAGTTCCAGAATTTTATTTAAATAAGAATTATTATTTTACAGAAGAAGAAAAAGAAGAATTAAGAAATGCAAAAGCATCTTTAACAATGTTTATGAAGTTTTGTCATGATGCTAAAAAGTCTTATCATTTACAACTGAAACTTGCAGCTGCAATGATTCCTGATATGCTTGGTGTTATGGATGAAAGTGCTGAGAAAATGTTACCAACGAATTGGGTGAAGATGGCAGCTAGTTCTAAAGTATTACCAAGTGCGAATGATTTATATAACGTGCAAGCAGTATCTAATGATTCTGGAGAGATTTGGCTACACACTCATGGACTTTGTAGGTGTGGCTTGACAGAGCTTGAAATTTTAAATTCAGATCAAGATAATTATAACAATCACTACAATTTAATCTCCACTTTAGCAAGTTTTCTTTTAGACAAGAGAGATAATTATAATGGTAGTGCCTATATTGGAATACTTGTAAATAGGCAACCCGTAGTAGCGACTTTTAAGTCATGGGTAGATGGTTTAAAAGAATATAAAAATTTAGACTTAGGTGGTCCTCAAGATAGAGAAGATGGACACAATACTAAAACTAGTCTCATTTTTCTTTATAAAAGTGAAGAAGATGAAGAAAATAAAGTACTTACCAAAGTATCTGAATTTAATGATTTATGGGGAGAGAATCCAATTTTCTTTATTAGTGATGAAGAAACTGCTAGAATGAAAAGTCTTGCTATGGAAAGATTTGATTACGTAAAAGAAGAATTTAAAAATAAAGATAATCATATTATTATTAAAATTGGTCTACCAGTTGATGATGATGGTAATTTTGAACATATTTGGTTTGAACTATTAGAGTTTGTTGGGGATAAATTTAAAGCCAAATTATTACAAGAGCCATATGATGTAAAAGATATTCATGAAGGGGATGAGAGAACCTTTACAGTAGAAGACGTTACAGATTGGATTATTTATACGCCATCTTTTAGTGTAACTCCTGGTAGTGCTTATCTTTTAAAAAGATGATAGAAAGAAGTAATTTCTTTCTTTTTTATGTTATAATGGAAAAAGAAAAAACTTTTAGAAGAGGTGAGAACATGAGAATAGTAAATAGATAAGTGTGGCATAAACTTTGATTATGCCAGAAAGGAAGGCATAATATGTTAGAAGTAAATAATGTAGATATTTTAGTATCTACTAGGTTTTTAGTGAAATCCTTAACATTCTCGTTAAATAAAGGAGATAAGCTAGCAATTATTGGTGAAGAAGGAAATGGTAAGTCTACTTTATTAAAATCATTATTAGGAATTTGTGAGTATGCTTCCGTAACAGGAATAATTCAATTTAAAAATAATAAAGTAGGATATTTAGAACAGTCGATGAGTCTAGAAAATGAAAAAAAGAAAGTATACGATTTCTTGTTTTTAGATGATTTAGATTATTATGGAAAAATAAATTGGTTTTATAAATATTTGGATTTATTCCATTTAAATGATAGTATATTAGAACAAATGATTTCTACACTATCAGGTGGAGAAAAGGTAAAGATTGGGATTCTTAGATTACTATTAGAAGAGTGTGATATTTTATTTTTAGATGAACCTACGAATGATTTAGATATTGAATCATTAGAATGGTTAGAAACATTTATTAATAGTACGGATAAACCAATTATCTATGTATCTCATGATGAAACGCTATTATCTAATACTGCTAATATGATTTTACATTTAGAGCAAATAAAAAATAAAACAGAGTGTAGACATACTCTTTTAAAAATTGATTATGATACTTATGTTGAAAAAAGGTTACAGACTATCTTAAAAACTACACAAGTCGCTAAATCAGAAAAAAGAGAATTCGATAAAAGACAAGAAAAATTAAGACAAATCATGCAGAAAGTAGAACATCAACAAAATACAATTACGAGAGCTGATCCTCATGGAGGAAGATTATTAAAGAAGAAAATGCATGCTTTAAAGTCACAAGAAAGAAAATTAGAGGAAAGGGAACTTACAGAATTACCTGATGTAGAAGAAGGAATTCATTTCTTTTTTGAAGATGTTTCTATTCCTAAAAATAAGGTTATTTTAAAATTACATATTCCAGAGTTAAAAGTACAAAATAAAGTGTTATCGCGTAATATAAAATTAGAAGTTATTGGGAATACACATATTTGTATTATTGGTAAAAATGGAGTAGGGAAGTCTACTTTGATAAAAAGAATCGTAAAAGAAATAGAAAATAGGGATGATATTTCTGTTGGATATATGCCCCAAAATTATGAAGATATTTTTGAAAATTTCAAATATGTATTAGATTTTTTAGTTCCAAGTGGAGATAAAGAAGAGATTACAAAAGCAAGAATGTATCTAGGAAATATGAAATTTACAAGAGATGAAATGACTGGAAGAATATCAGACTTAAGTAATGGCACAAAAGCGAAATTATTCTTAATGAAACTAGTACTTGGAAAGTATAATGTTCTAATACTAGATGAACCTACCAGAAATGTAAGCCCATTATCGAATCCAATTATTAGACAAGTTTTAAAAGATTTTAAAGGTACTATTATTAGTATCTCTCATGATAGAAAATATATAGAAGAAGTAATTGATAACCTTTACATATTAACTAAGGATGGATTAGTGGAAAAAGGGTAAAAGCAAGTCGTTTGATTTGCTTTTTGTGATATAATAGTATCGAATATGGAGGAACTTATGAATAAAAAAAAGAAGCAGAAGAAACTATTTTTAAAAGTATCTTTGATAAGTGTATGCTTAGTAATTCTTTTTTTAGGTTGTTATGGTGGAGTAAAGTATTTTCATTTTCACCAAGAAATGAAAAGGATAGAGAATCTTTTAATAGAAAAAGAAGAAAAAGTTTTAAAACTACAAGAGGAATACTTAATGAAATTACAGAATGAAAAAGAGAAATTAGAGAACTCCATTCAAGAAATTAAAGAAAGAGAAAAAAAGTTAGAAGAGGAACTTTCTAAACTCTCTATAGTGGGTGTTGGAGATTCTGTTATGTTAGGTGCTGTTAGTAATTTATCTAAGAAGTTTCCAAATGGATATTTTGATGCGAAAGTTTCAAGAAGTATTTGGGCAGCACATGAGATATTATTAGATTTAAAAAGTAAAGATAAATTAAAAGGACCAATTATATTAAACTTAGGTGCTAATGGAGATTGTTCTAAGAAATGTAAAAAACAAATTTTAGAAGACTGTGGGGATAGAGATATCTTTTGGGTAACTGTTACGAATGATGAAAAGGTACATGTTAATGATAAGATAAAGGATTTAGCGAAACAGAACAAAAATCTTCATATTATAGATTGGGAAGAAATATCTAAAAATCATGAAGAATACTTTTATAAAGATGGCATTCATCTTACCAGTAAAGGTAGAACGGCTTATACTAATGCAATTACAGATGCGCTTTTAGAAACTATGAAAGAAACTTATCAAAAAGAACAAGAAAAAGTTCAGAAGGAATATAATCAAAATCAAAGAGAAAAGATTTCTTTTTATGGAAATAGTGCATTTTTCTATTCTTTTGACTTATTAGTAGAGAACTTTTCTAATGCATTATTCAATGTAGATTTAAATATGTCTTATAGTGATTTAGAGCAAAAATTAAAGAATGAGATTTCAGAAGACAGAATATCCAATAAAATTGTTCTATCATTTGATAAAAAATCTAAAATTCAAAAATCTGATTATGAAAAATTAATAGAACTATGTGGAGATAGCGATATTTATATTGTAAAAAATGTTGATACTGAATTAGACTTCCAAGAAGAAAATGTTCATATAATAGATTTTTATAAGGAAATAAAAGAGCACAAGGAATATTTATTAAAAGATAAAGTACATTTATCAGAAGAAGGGAATAAAGCACTTATTTCCAGTTTAAAGGAAGAATTAGGAGTAAAATAAGATGATGAAGTGTGATATTAAATATGTTGGAAAATTAAGAACTGGTATTCCGCAGTATTATTGTAGTGTCCATAAATCTTTTGCGTCTGATAAAGATGGAAACAAGTTAGATAGTTGTTTATGTAAGTGTAAGGATTTATTTGAGCAATCATTTGACTTGAAGAACAATCCAGTGGAAAGTATTAAAATAGTCTATGAAAATGTTTTAGAAAATCAAGTTCCGAAGGTGTTTATTAATGAAAAAGAATTTTATGGAGTGTTACTTTATGATAACTCTATACTTCATTATAAAGATTTAGGTGGAATTATGTTATCTCTTTTAAATAATATACCATTAGAGGTTGTAACTTGTAGTCATTGTCAACATTATCACTCAGATAACGGAAAATTTGCCTATACTCCACATCGAACTCATCTATGTTTATATTGTGGTCATTTATTTCGCGTAAAAGAAAGAAATATAGGAAATGAACTTTCTATCATTTATGATATTCCAAAGATAAAGTTAGAAAATAATAGTATTTCAGTAGATAAAGTATGCATGGTTGAATATAATTTATTTTCTGGTGAATTACTAATAAATGGAAAAGTAGTTGATAAAGTTTTTTATCAAGAAAAAGAAATACCTCTGGTGGAATTTTTAAATTCTGTATTAGAAGATGAATTTTAAAAATAAAATGGTTCCCTTGAATTGTTTCCTGTTCAAAATTTTCTTTTTAAGATAAAATAATCGTATGGAGGAATACTTTATGGATCAGGAAAAAATAGGAAAGTTTATTGCGCAATTAAGAAAAGAGAAAAAATTAACTCAACAGGAATTAGCAAACAAATTAGGAGTATCTGATAGAACCGTTGGCAATTGGGAAAATGGCAGGAATATGCCAGATTTATCATTATTTAAACCATTGTGTGAAGAATTAGGAATTACAATAAATGATTTTCTTAGCGGCGAAAGAATTAATGAGAAAGAATATTCTAAAAAGTCAGAAGAAAATATTATAAATACGATTACTTATACTAGTAAGAAAATTAATAAAAATAAAAAAATTCTTTCTAGAGTAGTCTTTTTATCGACAATCCTTGTTTTATTATTAGGAGTAGTAGTAGTTATTACTTTTAAGGATAATTATGAGAAGAAAAAAAGTTTAGAGGAGTATGAAGAAAGAGAAGAATATAATAGTCAAAAATATTATTATGGGTATACTATAGGAGATGGTAGACACTTAATGTTAACAATGGAAGTTCCCTATTGTACAAAAGAAAGCTGTGAATCTTTAGGGGATGTACTCATGGATAAAAAGTTAGCCGTAAAAGATTTTTTGAAAGATTTAGAAATGTTAGAATATTTGAAAGATGGGGCTTCTATTATTTACTATTATGATTCTAGTAAGAAAACTTATGGCTATAAAAACTTTTATGTAGCTGAATGTCATGGAGATGTTAAAGATATTTTTATTGCGCAAGATAAAAAAGCGTTAGAAGGAAAGTGTAAGTTAAAGTATGATGATTTAGAGGGCGTATCTATGCACATTAAAGAAGGTACTTTGACAGATAGTGGTGCGACTGTTATTATTCGTGATACAAGTAATAGAAAAAATATATATGGAGAATATTTTAGAATTGATAGAAAAGAAAATAATGAATGGGTGGAGTTAGATACAGCTCCTCAAGAAAATGGAGCAGCAATAGGTTTTAATAATATTGGCTATATGATTGGTGAAACTCATGAAAGAGAATTTGTGATTCATTGGGAGTGGATATATGGTCATTTACCAAAAGGAGAATATAGAATTGTAAAAGATACATCTGAAGCAGGGGAAGGAACAGAACATTATATTACAACTACTTTTATTCTTCCATAGTTTATAGTAAATCACTAGTGATTTACTTTTTTTACTTTTTATCAAACTTTTTTTCTCTTTTGTACGACTATATGGGTGAGGTGAACAAAATGATTAATCAAGAAACCTTAAAAGAATTTAACTCGTTATATCAAAAAACTTATAACGATGTTTTAAAGTATATAGTTTGTAAGTGTTCTAATATAGCGGATGCTGAAGATATTTTACAAAATGTTTATGTGGAAGTTTATAAGAAATTATTAAGAGGTGAAGAAATTTCCAAAAGTTATTTAATTGGCATTACTAAAAACAAAGTGAAAGATTATTATCGATTTCGATATAAAAATAAGATTATTTCTTTTTTTGAAAGAGACGATAACGCTTTTATAGATGCTATTCCTAGTGATGTTGATATCGAAAAAAGTATGTTTCTAAAATATGATACAGAATGTGTTTGGAAATATCTAAAGAAAAAGAAAGCAATTGTAGCTAAAATATTTTACCTTTATTTTCATTTAGAACTTACCATAAAAGAAATTTCTACTGAATTAGAAGTAACAGAATCCAATGTAAAATATTACTTATATAGAACCTTAAAAGAACTAAATGCTTATTTGGAAAGTGAGGGGGAATAAATGTCTAAAAAGACAATTAAGAATATTTTCAATGAAAAATTAAATAAAGAAAAGATGCATGAAAATATTATGAAAAAGATAGAAGGGAAGAAAGAAAATAGAATGAAAAATGTATTTAAAATAGCAGTACCAACTTTAGTGGCACTTATTATTTGTGGAATAACTTTTCTAAATGGAACGAGAACAAATACTCAATTAAAAGGGGATGTTCCAAGTAAAATAGAAGAAAATAATATTAGTATTAATCAAATAGATGATGCTGGTTCTCCTAAAATAGAGGGTGCTTTAGAAAGATTAGATGTACAGGAAAATTATTTTAATATTCCAGATTTTGAAGTATTATCAGATTTATCTTTACCTAAAGATATGAATAAGGTTGGTGGAGAAAAATTATTTGGAAGAAGTGATAAAAATTCTAAAGTTTATGATAAATTAGTACAATATCAATTTCATTATTTTAATGAAGACAATACTAGAAATATTACAGTAGCATTCTCTGATACTAATAAACCAGTTAGGGATTATAGATTACCTGATAGTGGAAAAATATCTACTATTCATGGTGTAACATTAAAATTATACCAATATAAAGATATTTACATGACAGAGTTCCAATATAAAGGTTATAATTTTGATATTGAAACGTCAGGAATTACAGAAAAAGAGTTTATAAAGTTCTTAGAATCTTTAATAAAATAAAAAGGAAAGCAAATCGTATTTCAGATTTGCTTTTTTTATTGGTATAATAAATGTATCAGGTGAATGATATGCATAGAAAAGTATTAGATGAGGAACTTATTTATTTGGTATTATCGGTAGTAGAAGAAATACCGATTGGTTTTGTTTCTACTTATGGTCAAATCGCAGCTTTAATAGGAAGACCTAAAAATGCTAGACTAGTTGGTAAAATACTTTCCATGTCGGAATATTTTGGAAAATATCCTTGTCATAGAGTAGTAGACCATAGTGGTAGAGTTGCACCTCATTTCAAGGAACAAAAGCGATTGTTACAAGAAGAAGGTATCACTTTTAGAGATGAAAATCATGTAGATATCAAAAAACATAAATGGAAAATAGAGGGATAGTATGAATATATATGATATTTTAAATCAGTTGAATATTTCTTATGAAGAAGTTAGTCATAAAGCGATTTATTCCTATGAAGATGCTTTAAAAGAAAATATTGCCAGTAAAATAGATGGAGTAGAATGCAAAAACTTATTTGTAAAAAGTAAAACAAAATACTATTTAATTTTTATAGAAGCGAATAAAAAAGCAGATTTAAAGGCACTATCTACGAAAGTAGAAGATAGTAGATTAGTATTTGCTAGTGAGGAAGAATTAAAAAACATTCTAAATCTAGAAGTTGGGAGTGTAACACCACTTGGAATTATAAATGATAAGAATAATTTAGTTACTATTTTATTAGATAAGGAATTAATAGGACAAAAAGTGTTGTTGCACCCTAATGTGAATACGAAAACCATTTCTATTACATTAGAAGATTTAATAAAATTTATAGAAAATAGAAATCATAGTTATCTGTTATTTTAAAGGAGGATTTATGGAAGTAATAAAATATGAAAAGGCTGAAAGAGGAAAGAATAGTGAAGTATGTAGTACGTTAGAATATTCGTTTAAAGATTTGGATATTGATGTGGGAGTAGCAGTTATTACAGGTAGATTTCCAGATACTGGATATTGTATGAATTTAGAAAGTAAAGAATTAATTTATGTATTAGAAGGTACTGGAAAGATTTGTTTTGAAGATAAAGAAGTAGAATTTTCTAAAGATGATGCCATTTTAATTCAAAGGGAAGAAAAGTATTATTGGGATACAGAATATGCTAAAGTTACGATGACATGTACACCAGCATGGAGTAGTGAGCAGCACATTTTAATTCCTTAATGCTAAAAATCTTTGCGTAAGTTCCATAGAAAATTGGTGAAGTTATCATTCCAGAAAATAGTATAATTTTTGTGAGAGGAGAAATTTATGTTTGAGAGGGAAAATCCTAACTATATTCCTACAGAATATAGTATGCAAGAGTATATAAATAACGCTTTATGGGATGATTTTTGTAAATATATGAAAAGCGCATATAGGGTAATTCCCAAGTTTGAGTTTAGTAAATGTAGTTGGGAATATGGATGGAATGTAAAATTCAAAAAAGTAAATAAGAATTTATGTACTTTGTATCCAAGGGAAGGTTATTTTACTATTTTAGTTGTTATTGGCCCAAAAGAAAAAGAATTATTGGAAGAAATACTATTTTCCTTTAGTCCTGAGATAAAACAAATTTATGAAAAAACGGAAGAGGGAAATCATCAAAAATGGCTTATGATTGATTTAGAAGATAATGATAAAAGATATGAAGATGTAAAAAGAATACTGGATATTAGAAATAATTAATTATCATTTAAATTTTTATGAATTTAAAAGGAAAAATAATGAGGAGATGTGAGTGTTATGGCAAGAGTATTAAAAACTAAAAAACTAGAAAATACACGATTAGCAACCAATTATGGTGGCTGGATGTATTGTGATAAGTGTAATGAAAATATAGGATATTTATGTTATTCTACTTATGATAAGGTAGAATTAAATTATCAGTGTAATTGTGGAAGTGTTGGAAGAGCTTTATTGGATTTTGAAGATAGTAAAGATGGAAAAGCTTGTAAGGAAGAACTAATTATTATAAAAAATAGATTTTGTTGTCCGAAAGACCAAGAACCATTAATTACAATATTGGATAAAAAAGTAGCTAGCTATGAAATGAAGATTACTTGTAAATCTTGTAGCCAAATATATAAAAAGAAAAGAAGTAGCGAATAATATGAGGGATATTTTATTATTTCTAAAGTTTCAGAATGAGAATAAAATAGGGAGCATTCGTAAACGATGTGATTGTTTATATGGGATTATAAACTTCATATAACTTTAGGTTAAAAAAATTGTAATGAGAATATTACTTTGTCAGATTCCTTCTGTTGCAAAACTGATGCTATTTATATAGAGAAACAAAGGAATAATGGGGAATCTATTATTTTGGCAAATCCTATTGGAGGAATGATTATGAAAGAGTTTATAGTTTGTTATAATGAGAGGTAATAAAGGGTGAATTATGATGAAGAAAGTATCGTTTTTGTATGGAATTGCTGGCTTATTTTTAGGAATATATGCTCTTATTGGTTTTAGCACTATTATTCATTTAAATGAAATGGGCAGATTAATTTTATTAGTTGGGAGTTGTTTCTTTTTCTATTTTGGCGGTTTACTATTGTCAAAATATCGAAAAGATAATAAACCAATGAAAATTAACTTATGGATTTATTTCTTACTATATTTATTATTATTAATTACACTTACACTATTTGATGCAGAATGGGGAAGACATGGAATTCATTTAAATTTTCATTTTAATTTCCTTTCAAGTACTATCAATCTAATCCCTTTTAAAACAATTAGGATGTATATAGAAGGATTTAATAGTCTATATTCCACGAAGCAAATTTTACTAAATTTGTTTGGAAATGTAATTGCTCTTATGCCGATGGCTTTCTTTTTACCTTTCCTTTTTAAGAAACAAAATAAGTTCAGAAACTTTATTTTTACTATTTTTGCTATTGTCTTTTTTATTGAATTTATGCAATTTGTTACTTCTTCTGGAAATTTTGATATTGATGACTTTATTTTAAATATATTAGGCGCTAGTATCATGTATGGAATATTAAAAATAAGGTCAATAAATAATTTCATTCGAAATATATTTTTATTAGAACACAATGAAATATCTAAAAAAAGTTATATTAGAATATTTAGTACTCTAGCTATTGTTTTATTAGCTATTGTATTATTAGTATCTATTCGTAAAAATATATATAATAAAAATCTTGATGATTATATGAGAAGGTATAATCCAAAGATAGAAATTGTAGACGAGACAGAAACATGTGAAGAAAGGCTTGATTCTTTTTATGAAGATGATCTTAAAGTTTATTATTTTTCATGTATGAAAAGTGATAATGTTTACGCTATTATCAATGATGAAGAAAAGTATTTGGTAAAAGAAATTTTAAATACTGAAAATTTTGAATATAATATTGACATATATAAAATATTGGAAAGGCTAGATTACTATCAAATTTCTTATATTAAGAAAGATAAGTATCCAAAAATCCTTTTTAATATAGATATAGAAGATAAAAATGCATTGATAAATAATGCGTTTGTTGGAAATGATAATGTTTTAGATGTGAAATTTGATAATAGAAATAGCAGTTTTGAAAATAATCAATTTAGTATAAATTTATATTTAATTCCTAAAACAACAGGTTCTTCTAATTTAGAAGTGGTTTTTAGAAATCAAAATACTGATGAATTAACAAAATACTTCTATAGAGTTAATGTTGATGAGAATTTAAATGTAACGTATAATTTAGTAGAAAATAAATAGAGGGATGAAGTTTGTTAGCAATAAAAAAATTTAGTGAATTAACAGAAAGTGAGTTACATCTTATTAGTGATATTCATTATAATCATTGGGTTCAATACAATCCCAAAATGGTAAAAAAAGATACGATAGATAAATTTTTAAATATTTATACTAAGAATGAATTGCCATTTGGCATAGTTTTATTAGAGAATGATGTAATTATCGGTTTTTGTGTTTTTAAAGTGCAATGTTTAAAAAAATATCCAGAGTTTACTCCTTGGATATCAGATGTTATGATATTAGAGTCATTCCGCGGAAAAGGGTATGGAAGAAAGTTAGTAGGATATGCAGAAAATGTATTAAAAGAACTTGGTTATAAATATGTTTACTTATGGACAGATCAAGCTCCTGATTTTTATAAAAAAATAGGTTTTTCTTATAAACAGGAAGTAGAAAAAAATGAAGGTGGATTCGGTCAATTATTTTATAAGAATCTTTAAAAGTAATGTAGAAGGAGAATATTATGGTAGTAGTAAAAGAAAAAGTAGAATCAAGATGTGGTATCTGTTGTAGTCAGTGCCATTTTCAAGAAGAAGTAAACTGTAAAGGATGCATTCATATTTCTAAACCTTTTTGGGGAGAATCTTGCCCTGTTAAAAGTTGCTGTGAAGAAAAAGACTTAGAATGTTGTGGGGAATGTTCCGATTTTCCTTGCGACTTATTAAACTCTTTTGCGTATGATGAAAAGCAAGGGGATAATGGACTTAGAATTGAAAATTGTAAAAGTTGGTGTGGGAGAGAATAAGTGAATTTAAAGAAAATAGAGAAATTTATTAATAAGCAAACAGTTAGTTTTATTTGTTCTGTTGACGAAGAAGGGTATCCAAATGTAAAGGCTATGCTGAAGCCAAGAATTAGAAATGGTATAAAAGAATTTTACTTTAGTACCAATACTTCTTCCATGAGGGTACGCCAATATCAAGAAAATCCAAATGCCAGTATATACTTTTATCATAAAGGATTAGTAAAATATGTTGGTGTTATGTTAAAAGGAAAAATGGAAGTTTTAACAGATCAAGAAATAAAAAATAAGTTATGGAGAAAAGGCGATACCATGTTTTATAAAAATGGAGTAACCGATTCTGATTACTGTGTTTTAAAGTTTACTGCTATAAGTGGCAGATATTATTGTGATTTAAAAACAGAAAGTTTTGAAATAAAATAGAGTAAATTATAAATTGTAATGTAAAATAAATCTATTGAAAGAATAAAATTTTTGTGATATATTGTGAATGTAAAAAAAGGAGGAGATATTATGAGTAAAAAAGTATTTGAAGTTCCAAGTGGAGAAGAATTATTTGCTAAGGTATCAGGAGACTGTTGGAAGATGCCAAAATTAAGCATTAACAGACAGGTTTCGGGGAAATATTATTTTACAGATAAGCGCATTGCCTTTTTAGCATCTGGTCTTATTGGAACAGAAAGTGTAAGCTTTGAAATTGAAATGAAAGATATAGAGAGTGTTAAAACTTGTACGACACCACCATTCTTTCCTTTTGGTATTTTAATTACTATGAAAAATGGAGATAAATATAAACTTTCTATTTTTAAACGTAAGAAATATTATGAATGGATTAAAAATCATTTATCTTAATTGTTTTAGCAAGTCATTATTATGATTTGCTTTTTATGTTATAATAGACATAGTAATATAAATTAAGAGAAATATAATGGAAAAGTATTTTATAAAGAAATTTATTCATTCAACTTCTAGTTCGTGTTCTATTTCTTAGTTTTCAGGTATATTTAAATTAGGAAAGGAGAAAAACTATATGGATCAGATAAAGATAGGGAAATTTATCAGTTCTAAAAGAAAAGAAAAAAATATTACGCAGAGTAAATTAGCTGAAATGTTAAATATAACAGATAGGGCTATTTCCAAATGGGAAAATGGCGCCTGTTTACCAGATGCTAGTACAATGCCTCTTTTGTGTGAGATACTTGGTATTACGATAAATGATCTATTTAGTGGTGAATTGGTAGATATGAAAGATAATGAAAAAAGACTAGAAGAAAATTTATTAGAGATGACAAGATGGAAAGAAAAAAGGGATAGAGAGCTTTTATCTATGGAACTATTTATTGGGTTTACAGTATCTATTATGATGTTTGTTTGTATCTTTATGGTAGCCTTAATGGATATGAAAAATTGGTTAAGAATAGTACTTATTATTGTTGGAATTATTCCTTTTGCAATAGGGATTGGTTATGCCATTAGGATTGAGCAGATAGCAGGTTATTATGAGTGTAATCATTGCCAATATAAATATGTACCATTATATAAAAGTGTATTCTTTGCTCAACATATCAATAGAACAAGAAAAATGAAATGTCCAAAATGTCATCAGAAAACTTGGCATAAAAAAGTATTAACAAAGTAATAAAAATACAATCAAAATAGGAGTTTATATGAAAAATAAAATTTTAGAAATAAAAAGCTTAACAAAGTATTATGGTAAAATCTTGGGAGTAAAGGAGTTATCGCTTACTCTTTATGGTGGAGAAATATTTGGTTTTATTGGACCAAATGGTGCAGGAAAGTCAACCACCATTCGATCTATTATGAATCTTATTAATAGGACAGAAGGAGATATCTTATTAAATGGAAAAAAACTAGATAAAGATGATATTAAAGCCAAAGAATTAATAGGGTACCTTCCTAGTGAAATTCATTTGTATGATGATTTTACAGTGAAAGAGATGCTTGATTATCATGAATCCTTTTATAAGAACGATTGCCATAAACGAAGAAAAGAGTTAGTTGAAAAATTAAAATTAGATGAAACTAAAATGGTGGAGGAATTATCATTAGGAAATTCTAAAAAGTTAGGGATAGTATTGGCTTTTATGCATGAACCTAAGTTACTTATTTTAGATGAACCAACAAGTGGATTAGATCCTATTATGCAACAAGTTTTTTATGAACTTTTAAGGGAAGAGAGAAAAAAGGGAACAACAATCTTTTATTCTACTCATATACTAAGCGAAATTTCAAAAATCTGTGATAGAATAGGAATTATTAAAGAAGGTCAACTTGTAGCAATCGAAACAATAGAAGAGATGCAGAAGAAAAATCTTACTTTTGTTACCATAAAATCGAAAGATATTTCTAAAATAATCGCAGATTTAAAATTAGAAATCAAAGCAAATGAAGAAAACACTATTCGCTTTAAAAATGATATACCATTAAATCAATTGATAAAAGTAATATCTAACTATAAAATTGATAAATTATTAATGGAAGAAGCAACTTTAGAAGATATATTTCTACATTATTATAATTAGGAGGTTTTTATGTTTAAAAGAGAAATGAAAATTAATTTAAAAAGTTTTATGATTTGGACCTCTATCTTAATGCTTCTTTTTTTAGTAGTATATTTAGTATATCCTTCTATTATGAATAGTGATAGTGTTCAATCGATTAATGCAATGCTAGAAATGTTTCCAAAAGAAATGATAAAGGCCTTTAATATGGATATTTCTAGTATAGATACTGCTTATGGTTGGTTAAAAACAGAAGGGTTTGTATTTGTTCTTTTGTTAACGGGAATTTATAGTGCAATACTAGGATCAACCATTTTATTGAAAGAAGAAAATGATAAAACTATTGAATATTTAAATAGTGTTCCTGTCACAAGAAAGAAGATTGTTTTTCATAAAGTAGCTTGTGCAATCTTTTATATAGTATTGATGGTATTAAGTGTTGGAATATTTAATTTTATTGGGCTAACGCTAAGTGGAGATTTTGATAAAACAGGCTATCTATTACTAAGTGTAACTCCAATATTTTCTTCTATTGTTATCTTTTCTTTATGCTTATTTTTATCTACTTTTTTTCATAAAACTAAAAAAACAATAGGAATTAGTTTAGGAATTGTATTTATGAGTTATTTTTTAAATATTGTATCGGAAATGAGTGAGAGTACAGAATTTTTAAAATACATTTCTATTTTTACCTTAGCAGATATTAGAAATGTTATGATAGAAACTTCTATTAATCCATTAATGATAGTATTTTCTATAGGTATTACGATTCTATTTATTACATTAACTATATTTCATTATGATAGGAAAGAATTAGTATAAAAGGTAATTATTTATAAAAATGCAGACTAGAAATAGTTTGTTTTTTCTTGTATAATGAAAATAGTAGGGAAGTGAGAATATGAAAGAAAATAAAATTATTATTATAACAATGATATTTAATTTTATCGTGGCAGTTTTAAAATTGATTTCAGGGCTTCTTTTTTCTTTTTCTACTTTAATTGCAGATTCTATTCAATCTTTTATTGATTTCATAACAGATATTACTAGTTTAATAGCAAATAAAATAGGAAAGAAAAGGGCTAATAAGAATTATCCATTCGGCTATGGACAAGTATATTATATTGCCAATCTTTTTACAGGCTTTTTACTTTTTTTAATTGGATTATTTATTCTGTATCAATTCTTTTTCTTTTATGGAAAATTTGAACCTAATTTTGTCTTAGTATTTATTTTAGTGATTATTTTACTTTTAAAATTAGTTGTAATTTCTTTGCTACAATACTTTGGGAAGAAGTATAAGAGCGAATTGATGATTGAATCTTTTAAAGAATCAAAAGCGGATTTTATATCTACTTGTGTAGTATTTATAGTGATGGTACTTACTTTCTTTGAAGAATATATGCCGAGTTTTATTAATGTCGATAAAATAGGTAGTTTGGGAATGTCTATTTATGTATTTGCAATCTCTATTAAAATGATGGTATCTAATATTAGAGGAATGATTACACATGATGAAGAGAATAATGAGATTAGAGAAAGTATTATGAAAACTTTAGAAGAAATTAACGGAATTAAAGTGAAAAAGTTAAAAATTATAAAGATGGCTACCTATTATAGTGTTTTTTTACAAGTAATGGTAGATGAGAGATTGACAATAAAAAAATATCTTACAATTGAAAGAAAGATAAAAACACATTTAAAATCTATGAATACTAACATTAGATTTATAGATGTTGAACCAGTAGAAGATTAGGAGAAAAGTTATAAATGTAATGAAATTAGAATATCAAATGCCACAGTTTGATGAGGTTAATTAGAATATCTACTTACCAGTTTAGGATTTAATCCTAATTGTTATTTCTTTGCTATGACAAAGCCTAGTATGTTAAGTAGAGCAATTATTGGAAATATTATGGATTTTATAAGTAGATATGCTATTGTTTGCTTTAATGAGGTAGAAATTATTAAAATTAATCGTAATGAATTTAGTAATATAAAACTATCTAATATCCTTATTTCCTATATGTTTAAAATAAAAACAAGTGATTCTAACTTAAAGTTTCAGGTATTTAAGAAGTTTGGTAAATTTAGTAAAGTAAAAAATTCCATTGAATCATTTAAGTCCACTTATCAGTAGCCAGTATTTTAAAAAGTAAGTCTAAGGATTTACTTTTTTCACTCTTAAGTGCTGATGTAAAAGACTTTTGACAGACAAAAAAATATATTTTTATAAAATGTTAGAGGAGGTGCAAAATGGAAGTTGGAGAAAAAATTAAAAAGTATAGAGAGGGTATTTCTTTAAGTCAAGATGAATTAGCGCTTAAAATATTTGTTTCTAGACAGACAATTTCAAATTGGGAGACCAATAAAAGTTATCCTGATATTAAAAGCTTAGCTATGTTAAGTAATATTTTCAATGTATCTCTAGATGATTTAGTGAAAGGAGATGTTGAAAAGATGAGAAAGAGTGTAACAGAAGAGGAACTTAAGAAGTTTAATAGAATGAGTGTTATTTTTACAATAGAATTATTGTTCCTAGGAATTAGTGCCTATCCATTATTTAAATTAACTAGATATATTGGAATTATTATATGGATTATTATTTGGGTAATAACATTAGTTACTGCTCTTCAAATAGAGAGATTTAAGAAAAATAATAACATTCAAACTTATAAGGAAATTCTTGCTTTTGTTGATGGCAAGGCACTTACGCATGATGAATTAGAACAAGAAAAGGGAAAACGAATCTATCAAAAAATCTTAGCAGCCTTTTTAGCAGGTGTTGTTGCCATTATAATTTGCTTTATTGTCATGATTATAATGGAATATATTTAAGATGAATAGAAGTTTACAGAAACTTCTATTTTTTTGCGGAAATCTATTGACAATTGAATATATATTCAACTACAATGTTGATAGTTGAACAACAATTCAATTAATAATGCATATAATAATAGGAGGTATTCTATGGCTAGAAATGAGTTTTCTTGTGACTGTAATATTATTCATGAAGACGCAGTAGAAGAAGTAGTGAAAAAGATGCCTAAAGAAGATACACTTTATAGATTAGCAGATTTATTTAAACTAATTGGAGATACAACGAGATGTAGAATTTTATTTGCGCTTGATCAAAAGGAAATGTGTGTATGTGATTTAGCAAATGTCCTAAACATGACAAAATCTTCTGTTTCTCATCAACTTGCTGTCTTAAGAAGAAGTGGTGTTGTTAGATGTAGGAAAAGCGGGAAAGAAGTTTACTATACGTTAGACGATGAACACATTGTAAAATTATTTGAGATTGGTTTAGAACATATCAATCATAGAGGATAGGAGTTTGTTTTAAAATGAAAAAATATAAATTTAAAATACAGAATTTAGATTGTGCGAATTGTGCGAATGAGTTAGAACATGCACTTCAAAAAATTGAATTATTAGAAAATGTTAGTATCAGTTTCATGATGCAGAGACTAACGCTTGAGTGCTATGAGGAAAACTATGAAGAAGCACTTGAAAGAATTAAAAAAGTAATAAAAAAAGAAGAACCAGATGTCAAAATAGAGGAGGTATAATAATTATGAGCAAAAAAATGAATACTCAGTTATTTAGAATCATGATTTCTTTTTTGTTGGTAGTAATTTCATTTTTATTAAAACTGGATAATGAATTATACAATAATATATTATTAGTGATAGCCTACATGATTGTGGGGTATGATATTGTACTAAAGGCAATTAGAAATATTTTTAAAGGAAAAATATTTGATGAAAATTTCTTAATGTCTATTGCAACTATAGGGGCATTTTTCATAGGGGAGTTTCCAGAAGCTGTAGCAGTAATGCTTTTCTATCAAGTAGGAGAATTATTTCAGGATTACGCAGTGGATAAATCAAGAAAATCAGTTTCTGAATTAATGGATATAAGACCAGATTATGCGAATGTATATCGTAATAGTGAAATTGAGAAAGTTGATCCTGATGAAGTAAATATTGGGGAAGTCATACTAGTTAAGCCTGGTGAGAAGATACCATTAGATGGCATTGTTATTGAAGGAGAATCTATGCTTAGTACACAAGCACTGACAGGAGAGACTGTTCCTAGAAAAGTAAGTGTAAATGATGAAGTATTAAGTGGATGTGTTAATAATAATGGAATTTTAAAGATTCAAGTAAATAAAGAATTTGGGGAATCTACTGTTAGTAAGATTTTAGATTTAGTAGAAAATGCTAGTAGTAGAAAATCCAAATCTGAAAACTTTATTAGTAAATTTGCTAAGTATTATACTCCTATTGTAGTTATTATTGCAGTATTACTCGCATTCATTCCACCACTTGTTATAAAAAATGCTATAGTCAGTGATTGGTTATATAGAGCTTTATCCTTTTTAGTAGTTTCTTGTCCTTGTGCTTTAGTAATTTCAATTCCTTTATCCTTTTTTGGGGGAATAGGGGCTGCTTCCAAAATGGGGATTTTAATAAAAGGAAGCAATTATTTAGAAGCACTTGCAAGTAGTGAAATCGTTGTATGTGATAAAACAGGTACTTTGACAGAGGGTGTATTTAAAGCCCAAAAAGTAGATGCGATTGGATACTCTGATGCTGATTTATTAAGATATGCTTGTTATGCTGAAAGTTTTTCCAATCATCCTATTTCTATTTCTTTGAAACAAGCTTATGATAAGGAAATTAATGATAGGCTAGTTACGAAAACAGAAGAAGTTTCTGGAAAAGGTGTGATAGCCACAGTAGATGGAAAAACAGTTTTAGTTGGAAATGAAAAATTGATGAGTGAATATGGTATACCATTTCAAAAGAATGATGAAGTTGGAACTATTGTATATGTTGCCATTAATAATGAGTTTGCAGGAACGATTGTGATTGCTGATAAAATTAAAGAAGATTCTAATAAGGCGATTCCATTACTTAAAAAAAATGGTGTTAAAAAGATTATCATGTTAACTGGAGATAGTGAAAGTGTTAGTGCTTATGTTTCTAATACTCTCGGTTTAGATGAATATCATGCTGAGTTGCTACCACAAGATAAAGTATCTTGGGTAGAAAAGTTAATGAATCAGAAGTCCTCTAGTGGAAAGTTAGTTTTTGTTGGTGATGGAATTAATGATGCTCCTGTATTAGCTTTATCCGATATAGGAGTGGCAATGGGAGGTCTTGGAAGCGATGCTGCTATAGAGGCAGCTGATGTAGTTATTATGACCGATGAACCATCTAAAATTTCTAATTCTATTCAAATTTCTAGAAAAACGATGAGAATTGTAAAAGAAAACATTATTTTTGCAATCTTTATTAAAATTGCTGTATTAGTATTTAGTGCTTTAGGAATTGCTACTATGTGGCTTGCGGTTTTTGCTGACGTAGGAGTTTCTGTTCTAGCGGTATTAAATGCTTTAAGAATATTAAAAATAAGGGTGTAGGGATACATTCTTTTTTTAATTTACAATTCTTTCCATGATGTTGTATAATGATATTAGGACGGAGTGTGAATATGAAAATAATAACAGTTTGTGGAAGCTATAAGTTTAAAAAAGAAATGACAGAAATTACAGAAAAGATGGCGTTAAAAGGGAATTGTATGTTAACACCAATAGAACTATCAAGATCTAAAAAGGAAGATTATACAGAAAAAGAGGCTTCTATGATTGATAAAATGCATAAGGAAAAGATTAGATTAGCAGATGCTATATTAGTAGTAAACGTAGGTGGCTATATTGGTAGTAGTACTAAAAGTGAAATTGAATTAGCAAAGTCATTAAATAAAGAAATTTTATATTATACAGATTTAAAGGATTAATTATGAGTAAGTATGAACCATTATGGAACTATTTAAAGAAAAATAGAAAAGATAATTATCAATTGTCTTATGAAGAAATAAAAAATATCTTAGGATTTGAAATCAATCATTCTTTTTTAACCTATAAAAAAGAAGCAAAAGAATACGGTTATGAAGTTGAAAAAATTTCAATGAAAGAACAAACAATAATTTTTAAAAAATTAAAATAGGAGGACAATTTATGGAAAATGAAGAAAAAGAATTAGAAACTTCTAGTGTAGAACTAGAACCTTTATTTGAGGAATATGTAGATTTTGAAACGTTTAGCAAATCAGATTTTAGAGTGGTAAAAATTAAAGATTGCAAAGAGGTACCAAAAAGTAAAAAGTTATTGCAATTTACATTAGATGATGGAACAGGTGTAGATAGGACTATTTTAAGTGGAATTCATGCTTTTTATGAACCAGAAGAATTAATTGGAAAAAACGCAATTGCTATTTTGAATTTACCACCTAGAAATATGATGGGAATTGATTCTTGTGGAATGTTAATATCTGCTGTTCATAATGAAAATGGAGAAGAAAAGCTACATCTTCTAATGGTTGATGATATGATTCCAGCTGGCGCTAAATTATATTAGAAT
This sequence comes from uncultured Bacilli bacterium, assembly GCA_910584165.1. GTDB lineage: Bacteria > Bacillota_I > Bacilli_A > RF39 > UBA660 > UBA5578. The sequence continues at coordinate 26,728 of CAJTZU010000005.1, forward strand.
GGAATATGAAAAAAAGACAAGAAGTATATGATTTATATTGGTATTTTGCAAGTGAAAGACAAAATATCTTTTGGAAGAAAATTAATGGTGAGAAAGCACCATGGACTAGTGATGCTATTTTACAAGAGTATAAATTCTGCAATAGTTATAGAGTAAATGATAGAGTTAGTCAATATCTTCTTAAGAATGTAATTTATACTGAAAAAGAGTATTCAAAAGAAGATATGATATTTAGAATTATTTTGTTTAAATTGTTTAATAAAGAATCTACTTGGGAACTATTAGTAAATCACTTTAAAGATATTACTTTAAGCACATTTGATTTAGAAAAGTATTCCAAAGTACTTACGAATGCTATTTTAAATGGTATTAAAATTTATAATGATGCCTATATTAGTTGTGCGAATAAAGCTTTTGGATATAATCACAAGCATGATAACCATTTAGCACTTTTACAAAAAATGTTTTTAGAAGATAATATGCAAGATAAAATATTAAAGTGTAAAAGTATGGAAGAAGCTTTTTGTATTTTAAAAAGTTATCCCTTAATTGGAAATTTTATGGCCTACCAATTAGTAACAGATATTAACTATAGTGATGTTGTACACTTTAGAGAAGACGAATTTACAGTAGCAGGTCCAGGTTCTATAAGGGGAATTCGTAAATGCTTTATTGATAAGGGAACATTGAGTAATGAAGATATCATTAAATATATGTATGAGCATCAAGAGGAAGAATTTGAAAGATTACATTTAGATTTTAAAAGAATAGGTAATCGTCCACTACAATTGATAGATTGCCAAAATATTTTTTGTGAATTAGATAAGTACTGTAGAGTAGCGTTTCCTAATTTAAAATCTAATCGAAAAAAGATTAAGAAAAAGTATATTTCAAAAGAAGAAAAAATAGAATATATTTACCCTAAAAAGTGGGAAAATGAATGGAGAAAAAAAGATGAGTATAGAAAATCGAAAAACAATAGAGGTATATAAAGAAACAGCTACTACTTATTTAGAAAATAATAAAGTACATGATAGTTTAGATCCTGAAAGAGCAAAAGAGAAAAAGAAAGAATTAGAAGATTTTATTAAACATAGTCTTTCCTTTTTGCCAAAAGGGACTAAAGTATTTGAAATAGGTTCTGCTGATGGAGAAAATGCTAAATATTTAGAAAGTTTAGGATTTACCGTAACTGCTAGTGATACAACAGATGCCTTTGTAGAAGCAACAAGAAACCAAGGATTAGAAACTATTCAGTTTGATGCTTTGGAAGATGATTTTCCAGAGAAATATTTTGCTATATTTTGTTGGAGAGTATTTGTTCATTTCACTAAAGAAGATGCTTTAAGAGTAATTGGAAAAGTTTATGAGGCATTAGAAGAAAGCGGTGTTTTTATATTTAATGCTATTAATCGTGAGACAAAATCTGTCGATAATGAATGGGTAGATTTTGAAGGAGAATACCACATGGGGAAAGAACGTTATTATAGTTATTTTACGAAATCAGATTTAGATAGTATTATTGAACAAACTCCTTTTAAAATAGAGCACTTTCATCAAGAAGGTGGAAAAGAAAATAATAAATGGTTAGTTTATGTGTTGAAAAAATAAGAATATTAAAGAAGTGGTGTTGAGAATGTATCAAGAATATTTAAAATTTGCAAAAGAGATTGCTTATTATGCTGGAAAAGTAATGATGGAGTACTATAATAATCCAATAGATTTGGACTATAAGGAAGATAAGACAGTTGTTACTTTAGTAGATAAAAAAATCAATAGTTATTTAATTGAAAGAGTAAAAGAAAAATATACTACCCATTCTGTAAATGGAGAAGAGGAAAGTTATCAGGGTAATGGAGAATATATGTGGGTATGTGATCCATTAGATGGAACTGGTTCCTATGTAAACCATATTCCTGTTTTCGTCTTTTCTTTAGCTTTAGTACATAATGGAGAGCCCATTGTAGGAGTTGTTTATGACCCTAATGAGAATAAATTGTATACAGCTATTAGTGGGGAAGATGCTTATTGTAATGGCACTAAAATTCATGTAAATTCCAAACGTTTAGGGGATTTAGGATATAAGACGAATGTAGAAATATTTCATAACAGTATTATTGATGAAGTTTCTTTAATAAAAGAACTAAAAGAACCTTCTAAAATATCTTCTATCGGAAGTGTTGCTAGAAGTGCTATGGCTATTGCAGAAGGATATTTTTCTTGTGATATTTTTCCAGGAACTGAGCATGGAAATTGTGATATCGCTGCTTCTTATTTAATTGTAAAAGAAGCAGGTGGTAGAGTAACTGATTTGTATGGAAATGCTCAAAGATATGATACTGGTATTAAGGGAGCTATTATATCAAATGGTGTTTCCCATGAACAAATATTAGAAATTGTAAAGAAATATACAGTTAAGGAAAATGATGATGAAAAGAGATTTACTTACCATTCCTAATGTTGGTAAAAATACGAAAGAAGATTTATTAAAATTAGGGGTTACTTGTGTAGAAGACTTAAAAGGTAAGAACCCAGAAGAACTATATGAGAAAGATTGTGAAATCAAAAAATATAGAGAAGATAAATGCCAGTTATATGTGTTTCGCCAAGCAGTTTATTATGCAGAGCATGAAACTCATGAGCAAGAAAAATTAAAATGGTGGTATTGGAAAGATAAGGAATACCCAGAAGATAGTATTAGTAAAGGAAGTTGAAAAGTATGAAAAAAGAGTTACAAGTGATACATGAAAATTGTCCTAAAAATCATGCATGCCCTGCAGTTAAGGTTTGCCCAGTTGGAGCACTAACCCAAAAAGATTTTGAAGCACCCACTGTAGACTATGAAAAGTGTATAAAATGTGAGAAGTGTTCTAATTTTTGCCCTAAAAAAGCTTTAGTATTAGTAGAAAATAAGGAGAATTAATATGATATATTTAAAGAAAGCGAATATGGAAGATTCTAAAAAGGAATATGAGGCAGTTATTTCCATTCCAGAAGAGGAAAATGGATTTCATAACGGGGATTATAATGTTACTTATGAAGAATTTGTAAATGTAGTACTTCCTAGGATGATAGCATCTTCTAATGGAGTACCATCAAAACCAGGATATGTTCCTGATACTACTTATTTTTTATGGGATGATGATACGATTGTTGGAATGTATAGAATTAGGCACTATTTAAATGAATTCTTAAGAAAAGAAGGAGGGCATGTTGGTGCTTGTATCTTAAAACAGTATCGTGGAAAAGGGTATGGTTCTAAAGGTTTAGAATTAATAGTTAAAGAATGTGAAAGTGTTATTCAAGAGGATGAAATCTATATGTCTTGTTTTAAAGATAATGTTGCTTCTTTAAAGATGCAGCAGAAAAATGGAGCTTACATAACAGGTGAAAATGATACTCACTATTTGACTAGAATTAAGATAAGAGAAAAAGAAAAAAGAATGTAGGCTGTGTTATCTTATAAAAGAAGATTTTATTGAGAAACTAAAAAAAGCAATTCTGTAATTTTATTTACAGGATGTTTTTTTTGTGATAAAATAACATATGTTATATAACAATTGTTATGAAAGGGTGATGAGATGCCACCAATTCCAAAATTTAGTAAGAAAGATATTATAGATATTGCTTATGAGATAGTAAAAGAAGAGGGAATGGATGCAATTAATGCGAGAAGGATAGCCTCTGCGATTGGTTGTTCTGTACAACCAATCTTCCATAACTTTACGTCTATGGAAGATTTAAAACAAGAACTATATAATAAAATTTATCAAACTTATGAAAATTTTGTAGTAGAAGTAAAAGAAAAGCCGAAAGCATATAAAGAAAAGGGGCTTTCCTATATTAGATTTGCTAAAGAATATCCAAAGTTTTTTAAAATTATTTTTATGCATCAAATAGATTTAAATTCTAAATCTTTATTGAAAGATAAGGCTGGAAAAGAAATCATTGAAGCAGGACAGAAATTAACTGGTTTTACTTATGAAGAACAAAAAAAGTTTCATATTAAAGTGTGGATTTTTACTCATGGACTCGCTTGTTTAGTAGCAAATAAAACAATAGATTTAAGTGAAGAAGAAATAGCTAATCTACTAGAAGAAAGCGTAAGAGAAATGTTAATGGGTTATAAAAAGAAAAAGGAGAATACAAATGAAAAAAGTAATTGAAGTAAAAAACTTGACAAAGGAATATAAAAAATTAAAAGCGGTTGATGACTTAAGTTTTGATGTAGTAGGTGGTGAAATATTAGGCCTTCTAGGACCTAATGGTAGTGGAAAATCAACCACTATTAACTGCTTATTATCTCTTTTAAACTATCAATCAGGTAGTATTAAAATATTTGGTAAAGAAGCTACTCCAGATGCTTATGATATCAAAAGACAAATTGGTGTTGTCTTTCAAGATGTAGCTGTTTTTGAAGAACTTACAGTATACGATAATATTAATTACTTTTGTGGTTTATATATTAAAGATAAAGAAACTAGAAAAAAGTATATAGAGGAAGCAATTGAACTAGTAGGTTTAGAAGAATTTAAAAAGTTTTATCCTAAAGAACTATCTGGGGGGTTACTTAGAAGATTAAATATCGCATGTGGTATTGCTCATAAGCCAAAGCTAATCTTTTTAGATGAACCAACAGTCGCAGTAGATCCACAGAGTAGAAATAATATTTTAGATGGTATTAAAAAATTAAGAGATAATGGTGCTACTATCGTTTATACTACTCATTATATGGAAGAAGTAGAAATCCTTTGTGATCGAGTTATCATTTTAGATGCAGGAAAGGTAATTGCTAGTGGAACGATTGATGAATTAAAAAGTTTAGCTAAAATAGAAGAAAAAGTAAGCGTTGAGGTATTAGATTTAGATGAGGAATATATAGAAAAAGTAAGAAAATTAAAAAATGTAGAATTGGTAAGTTATAATAAGCCTATTTTATTAGTTACTTATAAAAAGGGAAAAAATAATTTAGTAGAATTAATGGAACATTTGAAAAAAGAAAAAATATCTTATAATAAAATATTTTCAGAAAGACCAACTCTTAACGATGTTTTCTTAGAACTTACAGGGAAAGGACTTCGCGATTAATATGTTTTTTCATAATTTTAAGTATACTTTCAAAGTTCTTTTTAAGAATAAGATGTTAATCTTTTGGACATTTGCTTTTCCTATTATTTTAGGAACATTTTTTAATATGGCTTTTTCAGACATTGAAAATAGTGAAAAATTAGATATTATTCCTATTGCTATTGTCTCTAATGAATCTTTTGAGTCTAATCCATTTTTAAAAGAAACATTTCGTTATTTGAGTGATGAGGATAGTGAGACTCAACTCTTTTCTACAAAATATACAAATGAAGAGGAGGCAAAATCTTTATTAGAAGAAGGGGACATTAGTGGATATTTGCTAGTAGAAGATACTTCTAAAGTAGTAGTTTCTACAAATGGAATCAATGAAACTATTTTTAAATCTGTAGTAGATGAGGTAAATCAAAATAGTCAGTTGATAGGTGCAATTGCGAAAGAGAATATAGAGAAAGAATTGAAAAATAATCCGTCTATAAATCCAGAAGCAATTTATAAAAATGCTATAGAACTCGTTCAAAAGGAGAAAGCAAATATTAAAAATATTTCTAGTTCTAATTTAAGCTATACGATGATAGAATTTTATACATTAATTGCTATGGCTTGTCTATATGGAGGAATTCTAGGAACCGTAGCAATTAATCAAAGTTTAGCAAATATGAGTAGTACTGGTAAAAGAGTTTCTGTTTCTCCAACTAAGAAAAGAAATATTATTTTTAGTAGTGTACTTGCTGGCTATCTTACACAACTAATTGGATTAGTACTATTATTTCTCTATACAATTTTTGTATTAAAAGTAGATTATGGAACTCATTTTCCAGAAATCGTGGTGCTATCTTTATTAGGTTCTTTAGCAGGATTATCTCTTGGAATAGTCGTTGCCTGCCTCATAAAATCTAATGAAGATTTAAAAGTAGGTATTATGATTTCTGTTACTATGTTAGGCTGTTTCTTATCAGGAATGATGGGAATTACTATGAAATATATTGTCGATAAGAATATTCCTATTGTAAATAAAATAAATCCTGTTAATATGATTACAGATGGATTTTATTCTTTATATTACTATGATACTTTTGACAGATTTTATGGAAATATCATTGGTTTATTCCTTTTTTCAACACTATGTATTAGTATTTCTATTTGGAGTATAAGGAGGCAGAAGTATGATAGTATTTAAAACATTTTTGAAGGTTGTAAATAAGTGCAAAATACCGATTATTCTTTATACTGTTATTTTAGTTTTCTTTTCAGGATTTAATACTGTTACGAATGATAATTCTACAAGTTTTGTTGCAACCAAACCAGATATTTTAATTATTAATCAAGATGAGGAAGAAGGAATTACTAAAAATCTTATTGGGTATATAGAAAAAAATAGTAATATTAAAACAATAGAAAATGAGAAAGAAAAAATAGAAGATGCTTTATTTTATAGAGATGTAAATTATATTATTTATATTCCTAAAAATTTTAGAAAAGATTATTTAGAGTTTAAAAATCCTACGATAGAGATAAAAAGTACAGGTGATTATCAGGCAAGTTTAGCTGAATTGCTTTTAGAACGATATTTAAAAGTTGCGAATAGTTATCATACGATAATAGAAGATGAAGATGCATTATTAGAAAAAATAGATGATACTCTAGAAGTGGAAACTAAGGTAGAGATAACTTCTAAATTAGATACTAGTGCACTTGATAAAGCAACGATGTACTATAATTTTACAAATTACTGTATTTTAGCAGGATCTATCTATGTTATTTGTTTAGTTCTCTCTACCCTTAAGGAAGAAAAAATTAGAAAGAGAACCATTGTTAGTAGTATGAGTCATAAAAAACACAACCGCTATCTACTTTATTCTAATGGACTATTCGCACTTGTTTTGTGGTTATTTTATGTGGTTTTAAGTTTTCTTGTAGTAGGAGATATCATGTTTAGTATGCATGGACTTTTCTATATATTAAATTCTTTCTTATTTATGGTTTGTGCGTTAACAATAGCTTTCTTAATAGGAAATTTCTTAATTGATAAAAATGCTATTAATGGATTAGTCAACGTTATTGCATTAGGTAGTAGTTTTTTATGTGGCGCTTTTGTACCACCAGAATATTTACCAGATACTGTTTTAAAAATTGCTCACGCATTACCATCTTATTGGTTTATTAATACGAATCAAACAATAAAAGAAATAGAGGTATTTAATGTGGACTCTATTAGACCAATTATTATTAATTTTTCTATTTTATTATTATTTTCTATCATATTCATTTTGATTACTAATTGGATATCTTATCGTAAAAGAAAAATAGGCTAGGGATTCTAGCCTTTTTATGATAGATAAGTTATAATAAAAATAGAAAGAAGATATTTTATGAAAAATAATAGATTATTTGGAATCCTTTACTTATTACTTGCTAAAAACAAAGTAACCGCTAAGGAATTAGCGGATTATTTTGAAGTATCTATTAGAACGATTTATAGGGATATTGATATTTTAAGTTCTCTATCTATTCCTATTTATGCTAGTAAAGGAAAAAATGGTGGAATTGAGTTATTAGAAAATTATAAGTTTGATAAATCACTCTTTACAGAAGAAGAGCAAAAAGAAATGCTATTTTCTTTACAAAGTTTAGAAAAAATAAATATTCATGATAATCATCTACTGGGGAAGATGAAAGCGATTTTTTCTACTGTTGATGAAGAAGATTGGTTTGAAATAGACTTTAATTCGTGGGAGAATTCTGAAGCACACCAATATAATTTTGATTTGATTAAAGAAGCTATTTTAAAAAGTAGAGTTTTAGAGTTTACTTATTTTAATTCTTATGGAAAGACTAGTAAAAGAATAGTAGAACCTTTAAAATTAAGTTTTAAATATAATGCTTGGTATTTAGTGGCCTATGATAGAGAAAAAGAAGAGGGGAGAATTTTCAAATTAATGAGAATTCGTGAGTTAAAACTATTAGAAGAAACTTTTGAAAGAAGAAAACTTCCTAAACCAGAAAAGATAGAAGTTCCTATGATAACGAAATTAAAACTAGAAATAAAATCTAGTGAAGCTTACCGAGTGTATGATGAATTTGATGAATCTATTATTACAAAGTTAGAAAATGGTAACTTTTTAGTAGAATTAGAACTTCCAGAAAATGCTTGGCTTTATGGCTATCTACTCTCTTTTGGCGAAGGTTTGAAAGTACTAGAACCAATAAGAATAAAAGAGATTATAAAAGAAAAATTAGAAAAAAGTTTAAATAATTATGAAAATTAATACAAAACAATTGTCTAGTTTTAGCAATAAAAAAATGACACTTAATCGTATAGATTAAATGTCCCAACCAATTTAGGTAGACATTCAGCTCCTAAAACTGAATGTTTCCTTTTTATTGTATGCACGTTTCCTTGACAAATACATTATAGTAAACATTTTTTTCTTTTCAACTATTACTAAATATGACATACTAGTGTCATATTCTATTTGGTATAGTGATATTGGTGGTGTTGCTGTGGAAAGAAAAATATTACTTCAAAATATGGATAAAATTCATACTACTAAAATGGGTATAGATAGAATAAAAAGAAACTTAAATATCAAAGAAGATGTAGTAGAGTTTTGTAAAAGGATTATAAAAAACTCTTGTACTATATATAAAAAAGGAAAGAATTATTATGTGGAAGGAAATAATATAAGGATTACAATCAATTCTTATAGTTATACCATTATTACTGCACATTTTACAAAGAAGGGAGAATATATGGCATTTGATTATAAAAAGGAATATAAGGAATTTTATATGCCTAAAAATAAACCAAGCATTGTAACAATTCCTAAAATGAACTATTTAGCAGTACGTGGCAGTGGAAATCCAAATGATGAGCATGGAGAATATAAAGAATCAATTGGATTACTTTATAGTATCGCATTTACAATTAAAATGAGTTATAAAGGAAATTATAAAATAGATGGTTATTTTTCTTATGTAGTTCCACCTCTAGAAGGATTCTGGTGGCAGGAACATGTTAAAGGAATGAACTATACTAGAAAAGAAGATTTAAAATTTATCTCTATTATTAGACTACCTGATTTTGTATCGAAAGAAGACTTTGATTGGGCTATCAAAGAGGCAACATTAAAGAAAAAACAAGACTTTTCTAAAGTAGAATTTTTAACTTATGAAGAAGGAACCTGTGTACAAGCTATGCATATAGGAAGTTATGATGATGAGCCAAAAACAGTTCAATTAATGCATGATTATATGAAAGAATTTGGATATGAATTAGATATCACAGAAGAAAGATATCATCATGAAATCTATTTAAGTGATCCAAGAAGATGTGATGTAAGCAAATTAAAAACAGTAATTAGACATCCTATTAAAAGGGAGAATAAAAATGAATGAATATATTAATTTAACAAAAGAAAATATTGATGAAGAACATATTTGTTGTGCAATTGGGGATAAAAAACACCAAAATGGTGTAGATAGAAAAAAAGAGTGGATAAAAAGTAAATTGAGTGATGGCCATGTATTTAGGAAACTAAATGCTAGAGGAAAAGTGTTTATTGAATATGAACCAATTGAAACTGCTTGGGTTCCAATAAATGGAAAAAACTATGAATATATTTACTGTTTATGGGTGGCAGGAAGTTTTAAAGGAAAAGGCATTGCAAAAGAATTATTAGAATATGCAATCAATGACTCTAAAGAAAAAGGAATGAATGGAATATGCACTTTATCTTCTAAAAAGAAGAAACCTTTTATAGGAGATAAAAAATTTTATGAACATTATGGATTTCAAGTAGTAGATGAAGTAGGTGATTATGAGTTATTAGCGCTCTCTTTCAATAATTCTGAATTTCCTAGGTTTAATGAGAGTGCAAGACTTATGCAAATTAGTAATAAAGACTTTACTATCTATTATACTAATGAGTGTCCTTATGTAGAATATGAAGTAAAAGAACTTACTGAATATGCTAAAGATAAGAACATTAAAATCCATTTTGTAAAAATAGATACGTTAGAAGAGGCGAAGAATGCCCCTTGCATTTTCCAGAATTGGGCGAATTTCTATCAGGGTAGATTTATATCTAATACGATACTAAATGCCAATTCCTTTGAAAAATTAATAAGTGAAATAAAATGAAATTCGTAAAAACAAAAACTATTCTTACAAAAGTAAAGTATGGAAATAGCTGGTTTGGTATTGATTATAATATGAACTTATATAGGGGTTGTATGCATGGCTGTATCTATTGTGATAGTAGAAGTAATTGCTATCATATTGAGAATTTTGATATTGTAAGAGGAAAAGAAAATGCTCTTTCTATTTTAGAACAAGAACTTTCTAAGAAGAAAGAAAAAGGTGTTATTGGAATAGGTGCTATGTCAGATACTTATAATCCTAATGAGTTAAAGTATGAAGAAACAAGAAAGGCTTTAAAGCTAATTTTGAAATATGGCTTTGGAGTATCAATTGATACCAAAAGTGATTTAATCATGCGTGATATAGATTTATTAAAAGAAATAAATGCAAAGAATAATGTCATTATAAAATTTACGATTACAACACCATATGATAAACAATCTAAAATGATAGAGCCTCATGTATGTGTATCTTCTAAAAGGTTAGCGGCAATAAAGACACTATCTCAAAATGGAATCTTTGTTGGAATCTTAATGAATCCAGTTTTACCTTTTATTACTGATAAGGAAGAAGATATAAAGGAATTAGTTCGACTTGCTTATGAAAATGGCGCTAAATTCATTTACACGTATATGGGAATGACCTTAAGAGAAAATCAGCGTGAATACTATTTTGATAAGTTAGAAGAGCACTATCTAGGTTTAAAAGAAAAGTATATAAAGTATTATGGGAATAGGTATAATTGTACTGTTCCTAATTCTAAACGATTATATAAAATATTTACAGAAGAATGCGATAAGTATGGAATTCTTTATAATATGAAGGATATTATTGCAGCCTATAAGAAAGAAATAAAAAAAAGTGAACAGATAACATTATTTTAGGATATACGAATAGAAATATCTTGACTGTATATTCTTTTTTTATGTTATAATGATACTGTAAGAAAGGATGGTAGTATGAAATTTTATAGATGTCCAGTATGTGGAAATATTATTACTGTAATAGAAGGAAATGAGAAAGTAGTTAGATGTTGTGGAAAAGAATTAGAAGAACTAGTTCCTAATACACAGGAAGCTGCTACTGAGAAGCATATTCCTGTTTGTAAAAGAGAAGGAGATTTGGTAGAAGTAACAGTGGGAGAAGTAGAGCATCCTATGCAAGAGGAACATTATATAATGTTTATTGCACAAGTTGCAGAAAATGAATCTACGATTGTTAAGTTGAACCCAGGAGATAAACCAGCTGCTACATTTACTTATAAAGAAAATGCTAAAATTTATGCTTATTGTAATCTACATGGATTATGGATTAGCAAATAGAAAGGAATGTTATGAGAAAATTAGAAAATAAGGTAGCTATCATTACTGGTGGCGCTATGGGTAATGGATTAGGAATTGCCAAAGTATTTTTAAAGTATGGGGCTAGTATTGTTATTTTAGATTATGCTAAAGAGTTAGAAAGTACAGTAGCTAATTTAAAAACAGAATACCCAGAATCTAAAATATTAGGATACCAAGTAGATATTCGTGATGTTGAGAAAGTGAAGGAAGCTGTTGATAGCGCAGCGAATACATTAGGTCATATTGATATACTAGTCAATAATGCTGGTGTAGCTCGTCTAGAAACGTTTGAAAATATGTCAGATGAATTAAGAGATTTTCATTTTGATATTAATATCAAAGGAACATGGAATGTTACAAAAGCAGTTGTTCCTTATTTAAAGAAAAATGAATCTTCTAGTATTGTAAATCTATCTAGTGTAACAGGACCAATGGTTGCAGATAGTGGAGAAGTCGCTTATGCGACAACCAAAGCAGCACTTATGGGATTTTCAAAAGCATTAGCAGTAGAATTAGTAGAAAATAATATTCGTTCTAACGCTATTTTACCAGGTTATATTTTAACACCTATGGTAGAAGGAATTGGAAAAGAATCTAATCCAGAAGATCCAGAGTCAGTTATTCGTGGAATAGCAGCAGGTATTCCTATGAAAAGATTAGGAACGATTGAAGAGTTAGGAGAATTAGCAGCTTTCCTAGCAAGTAATGAGTCTTCTTATATTACAGGTCATGAATTTGTAATTGATGGTGGAAGTACATTACCAGAGACAATGTCTGTTGGGGTTTAAAAAATATTATAGAGATAGTTTATATTAAAGAGTGAAGAAGAAAATATAAAGTATTTTCTTTTTTTATGATATAATGTTTATGGTAAGTAACAATATACGGAGGATGATGAAGATGAATTACAGTATTGTTGAGACAGTAGAAGATTTAGAAAAATTAATTGATAAAGTAAAAAAAGCACAGTTAGAATTTGCTACTTATTCACAGGAGAAAGTAGATAAAATCTTTGCATCAGCAGCTATTGCTGCTAATAAGATGAGAATACCACTTGCTAAAATGGCAGTAGAAGAAACTGGTATGGGAGTAGTGGAAGATAAAATTATTAAAAACCACTATGCTGCAGAATATATCTATAATAAATATAAAGATACTAAAACATGTGGGGTAATTGAGGAAGATACCGTTTATGGAATACGTAAGGTAGCAGAACCAATTGGTTTAATTGCAGCCGTTATTCCAACAACGAATCCAACTTCAACGACAATTTTTAAAACATTGATTTCATTGAAAACGAGAAATGGGATTATTATTAGTCCACATCCAAGGGCAAAGAAATCAACGATAGAAGCCGCCAAAATTGTTTTAGAAGCTGCTGTTAAAGCAGGAGCGCCAGAGGGGCTTATTGGATGGATTGATGTGCCATCTTTAGAGCTTACTAATACATTAATGCAGATGTCAGATACTATTTTAGCAACTGGTGGTTCTGGAATGGTAAAGTCTGCTTATTCTAGCGGAAGACCAGCACTTGGTGTAGGAGCAGGAAATACTCCAGCTATTATTGACTCATCAGCCGATATTTTACTAGCAGTAAATTCTATTATTCATTCTAAAACATTTGATAATGGAATGATTTGTGCATCTGAACAATCTGTTATTGTAATGGATGATATCTACGAGGAAGTAAAAGAAGAGTTTAAGAAAAGAGGATGTTATTTCTTAAATCCTGAAGAAACTGAAAAAGTTAGGAAAACGATTATCATTAACGGTGGATTAAACGCTAAAATTGTTGGTCAAAAAGCTCATACCATTGCAGAGTTAGCGGGTATTACCGTTCCTAAACTTACTAAAATATTAATTGGTGAAGTAAGTAGTGTGGAATTAAGTGAAGAGTTTGCTCATGAAAAGTTATCTCCAGTACTTGCAATGTATAAGGCCTCTACTTTTGAGGAAGCTATCAAAAAGGCATCTCATTTAATTGAGGATGGTGGTTTAGGTCATACTTCCTCTATTTATATTGATGAGAGAAATGAAACAGAAAAATTAGAGAAGTTTTATAGTAGTATGAAAACATGTAGAGTGCTAGTTAATACACCATCTTCTCAAGGTGGAATAGGAGACTTATATAATTTCAAACTAACGCCTTCCTTAACACTTGGATGTGGTTCTTGGGGTGGTAACTCTATTTCTGAAAATGTTGGAGTAAGACATTTATTAAATATTAAAACAGTAGCTGAGAGGAGAGAGAATATGCTTTGGTTTAGAGCACCTGAAAAGGTATATATAAAAAGAGGTTGCTTGCCTGTTGCGCTAGAAGAATTGAAAGATGTAATGGGTAAGAAGAAGGCATTTATAGTGACAGATACTTTTCTATTTGAAAATGGGTATACAAAGGTAGTAACGGATAAATTAGAAGAAATGGGAATTATGCATACCACATTTTCTAGTGTAGAACCAGATCCAACTTTAGCATGTGCAAAAGAGGGAACTAGGGCGATGGAAGCATTTAAGCCAGATTGTATTATTGCGATTGGTGGTGGGTCTGCTATGGATGCTGCTAAAATTATGTGGGTGATGTATGAGCATCCAGAAGTAGATTTCATGGATATGGCAATGCGTTTTATGGATATTAGAAAAAGAGTTTATACATTCCCTAAAATGGGGGAAAAAGCTTACTTCATTGCTATTCCAACTTCTAGTGGAACAGGCTCTGAAGTAACTCCTTTTGCTGTTATTACAGATGAAGAAACAGGTACGAAATATCCTTTAGCAGATTATGAATTAATGCCTAAAATGGCTATTATTGATGCGAATATGATGGATAATGCACCAAAAGGGTTAACATCAGCATCAGGAATAGATGCTGTAACTCATGACTTAGAAGCACTTGCTTCTATGATGGCTACTGAGTATACAGATGCTTTGGCAATCGAGAGTTTAAAAAATATTTTTACTTATTTGCCACGTGCTTATGAATTAGGGGCAGAAGATAAGGAAGCAAGAGAAAAAATGGCTAATGCTGCTACTATGGCAGGTATGGCATTTGCCAATGCTTTCTTAGGGGTATGTCATTCTATGGCACATAAGTTAGGTGCTTTTCATCATTTACCACATGGTGTTGCGAATGCCTTAATGATTAGTATTGTTCTCCGTTATAATAGTGCAGAAACTCCAGAGAAGATGGGAACATTCCCACAATATGATCATCCATGCACATTAGAAAAATATGCAATGGTTGCTCGTTCTCTTGGTTTTGGTGGTGCTACAGACGAAGAGAGTTTAGAAAATTTAATTCGTGAAATAGAAACTTTAAAAGAACGTGTTGGTATTAAGAAAACGATTAGAGATTATGGTATAGAAGAAAGTGCTTTCTTAGAAACATTAGATGAAATGGTAGAGCAAGCATTTGATGACCAATGTACTGGTGCTAATCCTAGATTACCACTCATGAGTGAAATTAAAGATATGTATATGGAAGCTTATTATGGGAGGGTAAATTAATGGAAGTATTAGTAGAAAGAGAAACGAAAACAGTTTATAAAGAAGATGGAAAAACAGTTAAACTATTTGTAGAAGATTATTCTAAAGCAGCTATTTTAAATGAAGCTTTAAATCAAGCAAGAGTAGAAGAAGGAACTGATTTGAAAGTCCCTCATCTATTAGAAGTAGGATTAGTGAATAATAGATGGGCACTCATTTCTGAGCATATAGAAGGGACTCCTTTAGATAAACTAATGATGATGCATCCAGAAAAGGAAGAGGAATATTTAAATTTATTTGTTGATATTCAGTTAAGCATTTTATCAAAAAGTGTTCCTCTTTTAAATCGCATGAAAGAAAAGTATAGAAGAAAAATTAATGCAACAAATCTTCCCGATAATACAAAGTATGAATTATTACAAAGACTAGAAGGTATGAAAAAACATACAAAACTTTGCCATGGAGACTATAATCCTAGCAATATTATTATCAAAGAGGATGGTACTCCTTATATTATCGATTGGGCCCATGTAACTGTTGGAAATGCATCAGGAGATGCTGCTAAAACATTTTTATTATTTGCCATGAATGGAGAGGAAAATTTAGGAAATAAATACTTAGCTTTATTTTCAGAAAAAAGTGGTATTCCAATGTCTAACATTCAGCAGTGGATTCCAATTGTAGCAGCTGTTCAAAAAAATGAAACAAAAGAAAATCAAGAAATCTTAAATCGTTGGATTGATGTTGTAGATTATAACTAATGGAGTAAATATGAAAGAAGAAAAGAAAAAATATTATGTATTTGAAATGAATTTAAAGTGGTTAAATATCTTTTCTATTATTCTATTACTTTTTTTCTTCCTAATAGCAATCGCCTTTGATGTGAAAATAAACTTTACTGGTAGTTCTTGGATTATTACCTTAATATTATTTATTCCTTATTTAATTTTACATGAACTTCTCCATGGCTTTTCCTATGTACTACACGGTGCAAAACTAAAAAATATTACTTTTGGAGCTCATTTAGAAAAAGGAATTCTTTGTTGCTTATGTAAGCAGAATGTGAGTAAAAAGAATATTTTAATTTCATTAGTGTATCCATTTTTCTGGATAGGAATTGTTACCTATATAATTGGAATTATTTTGAATAATAGTGTTTTAACATTACTTTCTATTATAAATCTTTCAGGCTGCTCAGGAGATTTAATGATGTTCTTTTCATTTTTAAAACTAAAAGACTTTGAATATTCAGAGTATGATAATCCTACTTCTTTTGGCCTTTATTCGGAAAATGATTTAAGTCAAGAAAGGTTATTTGGTCTTAATTATATAGGAACTAAAGAAGAATTAGAAAAGAATGATTTCAAAAAGATAACCATTAGTAAAACTAGTATCCTATTTCTTTTTCTATTTTTGTTTATTATTCTATTTTATTTAGTGAAGTAAAACAGATCTTTTGATTTGTTTTTTCTTGTAAAGAGTAGATGACATTTTGAAAATGCAACTGAAAGTTGGTAGAATTTTGCCTATCTAAAACGTAGAATGATTTTGTAAGGAGGGAGTAGTCTAATGAAGTTTGGAGATAATTTAAAGAATTTTAGAAAGTCTAAAAAACTATCACAAGAGGTATTAGCAGAGAAAGTGGGAGTATCTAGACAATCTGTATCGAAGTGGGAAACGGGAGAAGCTTATCCTGAAATGAATAACATTTTAATGTTGTGTAAAATATTTCATTGTAATATTAATGAACTAGTGAATGATTCTTTAATGGATGTAAGTTCATTAGATGAAGAAATTAAAATGAATGTAGTGAAATTCAAAGAAGAAAAACAAAAAAAAGTAAAAGGGATTAGCAAAATAATTTATGTAACATCACGCATTATCCAATGCCTAGTTGGAGGTGCAATAGCATTATTAATTCTTTTTATGTTAGTAGTTCCATTTCTTTTAAATCGTGTTAAAATGGATGAAGAAAAAATTGTAGTATTCGGTAGTGAATATTCTTATAGGGTAGAAGGAAATCTATTTGTCTTAGAAGATTATAAAATAGAAACCCCAAATTCTATCAATATAAAAGAATATCTTTTAAGTCATTCTACTACTTATCATATATTCGCAACAGAATATGTACTACTTTGTCTTATTGTTAGCTTAGGAATTTTCTTTTTGTTGTTTCACAATATTGAAAAATTATTCTTAAATATTCATAGAGAAAATACACCGTTTACTTTAGAAAATGTATCTTATATTAAAAGAATAGCTTTTCTTCTAGTACTATTTATAGTAATTCCTAATGTAACAGGATTATTATTTGAATTAGCCACTCATAGTAATATGGAAATAGAATTAGAAGTGAGTAATTTACTGCTTGCTTTTATCATTGTCATTATTTCCTACATTTTTGAGTATGGTTATGAAATTCAGTTAGATTCAAAGGGAAAAATATATGGCTAAAATAAATAGAGAAAAAGTAATCATTTTATTACAAGAAAAAAGAAATAGTAGTATAGAAGAGTGTTCCATAATCTGTGACATTTTAGAGAAGTATTCTATTATTGGAAGGAAAAATAAAGAAAAAATTATAAATGCTTTTAAAGAGTGTTTATCTATTTCGTCTCAAGAAGCAAATGTACTTTATAATGATTGTATGGAAATTTTAATAAAGGAGAGGATGATATTATAGTTCTCTTCTTTTTTGTGAAAAGCATAATTTTTATATATAGAAGTGTTATAATTACACTTTTTTATACAAAAAAGTGTAAAAAATACGTTTCTTGTGTTGACTTTCTAAAAAATATATGTAAAATATGTCTTAGGTGGTGTGAAATGAAAGGAAAAAATAGTTATTTAGAGCGTCTAGAGAAAGAAGAGTCATCCTTAGTTGTTAGACAACGGCAATTAAAGAAAAAGAGAAGATTTTATGAGTTATGTCAAATATTTTATGGTGAAGCAATAGATGCTGTTTTAAAACATGTTATTCCAATGATTAGCAAAGTAGAGGGGGTAGAATATGTTGCACATGTCTTTTCTATGACAGAAGAAGATCATTATGAAACAGAATGGGTTTCTCCTTATGAGGGACAATATGGAGTAAATGGTGCAGAATTAGCTGCAACAGCAGAACCACGCGACAGATTAGTAAAAGGTTCCTCTTTTAGCACGAAAGTAATTACTGATAAAGCAACTTGTGAAACTTTTGAATTACTTGAATTTTCAAAATGTAGGGATTATAAAGCTAATTTGTCAAGAATTTTGGCTACTAAAAAATTTGCAACGATAAGAGAATCTGGTATTAAGGCAGAAGATTTCTCAGATATGTTTCCATATGTTAGTGTTTTTTTAGTACGTTTGATAGAGTGGAGATTAGACAATGAAAAAGTAGAAATTCCATTTGAAATAATGAATCAAAAGGCAGCAGAGGTAATGAAAGAAACTTTAGAGAAAAATCAATCTAATTCTGTAAAAGTGGCTATTAAGAATGACAACTAAGTTATTCTTTTTTTGATTCATAAAATAACCTTTTGAGCAATAAATATTATTAGTAGAATTGAATTCCATTTTTGCATTATACTAATAAGGAATGGTTGTGATAAAATGCATTTTAAATTTAATAAAAAATATATTTTTATTAGTTCCTTTTTATTATTGTCTTTTTTCACTCTTTATCTTCTCCACAAATATCAATTTTTTAGAAATGGAGAAGAAAAGAGCATTGATAACAAGGTAAGCGAAGTATTACAAATAACAAATTGTTTTCTTTCTCGAAAAAGAGATTTAAAACAATTTGAAGGTAAAAAACTATTAGCTTTTACTTTTGATGACGGTCCTTCTAATCAATCTACTAATAAATTATTAGATAATTTAGATAAGTATAATGCTAGAGTTACTTTTTTTGTTTTAGGAAGTAGAGTGGCGAAGTATCAAAACTCTTTAAAACGAGCTTATGAAATGGGAAATCAAATAGGCAGTCATACTTATAGTCATTCTAATTTATATAAATTAGAAAAAAATAAGATAAAGGAAGAAATGGTAAAAACAAATACAGAAATTAAAAAGCTTATTGGGGAAAATGTTAAATTATTGAGACCTCCTTATGGAAATATTGATTTAGAAATGAAAAAAATAACCAATCTTTATACAATTCTATGGGATATTGATCCTAAGGATTGGAAATATAAAGATAAAGAGCGAATTGCTAATAATATTGTAAAAAATGCTCATGATGGAGGTATAGTTTTATTACATGATATTTATATGACTTCTGTTGATGGGGCTTTATTAGCTATGGAGCGTTTGGAAAAAGAAGGATATGCTTTTGTTACTATTGACGAGATGGTAGAATTAAAAGGAATTACATTAGATAAAAATAAAACTTATTTTTATTTTAACTAATATGTAAATGTATAAAGAAAAGAATATTAATAGGAGTTTTTATTTGCTTTTTATTAGGTATTATCATGGTATTTGGAATAAATCTTTTTGTGAAACAATCTACTAAAAAACAAATTTTAACAGGGGAAAAAGCTTCTCATTTAGAAAATGTAGATTGTATTTTGATATTAGGAGCGGGAGTTTGGAAAGATAAACCTAGTCCTATGTTAAAAGATAGATTAGAAAAAGGAATAGAACTGTATAAGGCAGGAGTGGCTCCTAAAATTATTATGAGTGGTGACCATGGTAAAGAAAGTTATGATGAAGTTAATTTAATGAAAGAATATGCTATTGAAAAAGGCGTTCCTTCTGAAGACATTTTTATGGACCATGCAGGATTTTCAACCTATGATAGTATTTATCGAGCAAGAGATATTTTTAAAGTAAAAAAGATGATTATTGTTACACAGAAATTCCATTTGTATCGTGCCCTTTATCTTTCTAATAAATTAGGAATAGAGGCATATGGAGTAATGGCAGAACCTATTAAATATTCTGGACAATTTTATAGGGAATTAAGAGAAATATTAGCTAGAGATAAGGACTTTATAAAAGCTATTGTAAAACCTAAACCTACTTACTTGGGAGAAAGTATCCCTGTTAATGGTAATGGTGATGAAACTAATGATAAATAGATATGAAACAAATTTGCTTAGTTTGTTTCTTCTAAAAAAGAAACTAGAAATCGTTTCTTTTTTATTGTATAATGATATTGTTTTAGAGGGAAAAAATGACCTTTAAAAGGATGATGTAAATGAAGAATGTGAAAAAAGTAATAGATTTTATTCGATATAATATAATTGCTTTGGTAGGATTTGAAGCAGTTTTTAAATTAGTAAGTTTTTTAATTTTTATGCCTTTATTCTTGCATATTTTTGATTTTATTATGAAAGTTACTGGGTACTCTTATTTAACTTTTGAAAATATTTTTTCTTTTTTATTAAATCCCATTACTTTTATTATGCTTTTATTTTTGATTTTATTAATGACAATTTATACTATGTTTGATATTACAACAATTATTGTTATATTGGATGGTTCTTATCAGAAAAAGAAAGTAAAAGTAGTAGATGCAATTCGAATTTCTTTGCATAAATGTAAAAAAATTTTTCATTTTCGAAATATTCCATTAGCATTTTTAGTTCTTTTTATGATACCGTTTTTAAACTTAGGCTTAGCTTCAAGTTTTATTTCTACTATTAAAATACCAGAATTTATAAATGAATTTATTTTTCAAAATGACATTTTATTGCCTATTTTTTCAATTGTGGTTATTTTTTTAAGTGTTGTTTTATTTAGATGGCTCTATTCTTTGCATTACTTTGTATTAGAAGATATTTCTTTTAAAGAAGCTAGAAGAAAAAGTGCTGAGCTAGGAAAGAAAAATCATACAAAAGATTGGTTTTCTGTTGAATTAGTGCAACTAGCTTTAGGATTTTTTTATATTTTATTTATTATATTGGGAATTCTATTGATTATTGGATTAGATAGAGTTTTTGCTAATATCATTTTAAAAAGCATTACTGCTACTGTCATTTGGATATTTATTGCTTTTTCTTTTTTAATAGTAACAATTTTATCGACACCTATTAGCTATGCAACTATTAGTGCACTTTATTATTTTAGAAAAGAAAAAAAACAGGAAACAATACAAAATATTTCTTTTCATATCAGTAGTGAAAATAAAATTATGAATTTGAAATTAAGAAAATTAGGCATTTTCTTTTATCTTTTAGCTATTCTTTTTGGTTCTATTTTTACATATGGATTATATAAGGGTTCTTACAATTTAAATATTGAACATATTAGAAGACAAGAAGTAACGGCTCATAGAGGATCCTCTATTCATTATCCAGAAAATACTATGAGTGCTTTTATGGCTGCCAAAGAAGAAGGTGCTGATTGGATTGAATTAGATGTCCAACAAACAAGAGATGGAAAAATTATTGTAATGCATGACACGAACTTTAAGAGAACTGCTGGAGTGAATAAACATGCTTGGGAATTAACTTACGAAGAAATAAAAGACTTTGATGTTGGAAGTTTTAAAGATAAAAAGTTTAAGGGAGAGCATGTTCCTCTTTTAGAAGAAGTAATCAAGTTTGCTAAGGAAAATAATATCAAATTAAATATTGAATTAAAACCTACAGGGCATGAAGAAAATTTTGAAAAAAATGTTATTGATATTATTAATAAGTATTCTTTTCAAAATAGTTGTGTTGTTACTTCGCAAATATATGAAGTTTTGAAAAATGTAAAAGAATATGATTTTCATATAAAAACAGTTTATGTAATGAGTTTAGCGTATGGAGATATTACCGCTTTGCAAGAAGCAGATCATTTTAGTATTGAAGCAACAAGTGTTACCCAAAACTTGGTAGATAGAGTTCATAAAGAAGGAAAAGAACTTTATGTATGGACAGTTAATACTGAAGAAAATATTCGTAAAATGATAAAATTAAAAGTAGATAATATTATTACGGATAATATAGAATTAGCTAAAGAAACAATTTATTCTAGTAGGACGAGTAATTTAATTAATGAATATATTGAATTTATTGATAGAATTTTTTAGGTGAGATAGTATGATTTTAAATGTAAGTGGTAGAACAGATATAGTCGCATTTTATTCAGAATGGTTTTGGAATCGTTATCAAGAAGGATTTCTAGATGTTAGGAATCCTTTTCATCGTAAATTAGTAAGTAGAATTTCTTTTAAAGATGTGGATTTAATTTTATTTTGTACCAAAAATCCAATTCCTATTTTAAAATATTTAGATAAGATAGAAAAACCGATTTTATTTCATGTTACGCTTACCCCTTATAAAAAGGATATAGAGCCTAATGTTCCTCCAAAAGGTGAAGTAATAGAAGCTATTAAAAAAATTTCTACTATTATTGGTATAGAAAATATATATGTGAGGTATGACCCTATTTTTTTGAGTGATAAATATACACTAGAATATCACAAGAAAGCATTTTCTCATATGTGCTCTTTACTAGATGGCTATATTAGTCATATTATTGTATCTTTTTTAGATGATTATAAAAATGTTAGAAATCATAAATCAATTTTAAAGTATCAAGAGTTAACAGAATCTGATTATGAGGAAATAGGAAGGTCTTTTAGTAAAATTGCTTCTAACTATCATATGACAGTTCAAACTTGTTTTGAAGAAAGAAATTTATTAGAGTATGGATTTATGAAACAAGATTGTCTTTCTCATGAACTTGCTTGGCGTTTAACTGGTAAGACTTATTCTAAATGGAAGGCTAGAAAAGGTAAGCTGTGTCATTGTGTAGAAATGGTTGATGTAGGCGATTATAATTCGTGTAGTCATTTTTGTAGATATTGTTATGCGAATTATGATGAAAAGAAAGTAAAAGAAAATTGTAAAAAGCATGATGCATCTTCTTCTTTATTAATAGGAAAATTAGAAAGTGATGATACTATTAAAGAAAGAAAATAAGAAGTGTAAAAAGTACGTATTTACATTTCAGTTTGGTTTTGATATAATGAAATTGAAAATGGAAGTGAGGATGTAAAATGGAAAGAATTGACAAAATTAATTATTATTTAGACATGGCTGAAGTAGCGCTTGAAAGAGGTACATGCATTAGAAGAAATTATGGTGCAGTCATTATAAAAAACGATGAAGTTGTATCAACTGGTTATGTAGGTGCACCTCGTGGTAGAAAAAATTGTTGTGAATTAAAGGAATGTATTCGTGAAAAATTAAAAGTTCCAAGAGGAGAACGTTATGAAATGTGTCGCAGTGTTCATGCGGAACAGAATGCAATTATCAGTGCAGAAAGAAGTAAAATGATAGGAGCTACTTTATTTTTATGTGGTAAGAGTTATTCGGATGGAGAATATGTAGCAAACTCCAACCCATGCGCACTTTGTAAAAGAATGATTATTAATGCTGGAATTAAAGACATTTATATTAGAGATTCTAAAACAGAATATCGTCATGTTTTAGTAAGCGAATATGTTGAAAATGATGAATCTTTGGAAGGTATCAAAGGATATTAAAATTAGACATTTCAAATATTTTGTTGTATAATATTATTTGAATGAGGGAGTAATTGGCATAGACTAACTATGTAATAAAGCCAACAACCGATATTTTTATCTGGTTTTATTTTAAATGATGAGACTCGTTTGCAACCTATTAATTGCAGACTGAGTCTCTTTTTGTAGGTTTGAAAGGTGGAGAAAAAATGCTTGTATCTGTTCTATTTATACTTGTTGGGTTTGTGTTATTAATTAAGGGAGCTGATTTTTTAGTAGATGGTTCTAGTAATATTGCTAAAAAGTTTCATATACCAGAAATTATTATTGGTCTTACTATTGTATCAATTGGTACTTCTATGCCAGAATTATTTGTAAGTGTTACTTCTGCTTTAGATGGATATTCTGATATGGCTATGGGGAATATTATTGGTTCTAATGTATGTAATTTACTTTTAATTTTAGGAATTTCTACTATTATTAAGCCAGTAAAGTTTCAAAAAGAAACTAGATTAATTGAAATTCCAATGTGTTTTATTTTAACAGTTATTTTTATGATTATTTGTAATATTAATAAAGATGTCTCTAGAAATGATGCAATATTATTAATTGTTTTATTTATACTATTTATTTTATACACTATTTTTATGGGAATTAAAGGAAACTCTTTGGAAGAAAAAAAAGCAGAAGAGCAAAAAGAAAATATTTCTGTTTTAAAAAGTATATTCTATATTATTCTTGGTGTTATTGGTTTAAAAATAGGGGGAGATTTAACAGTTGATCATTCTGTAATGATTGCTGAGCAATTTCATATTAGTGAAAAAGTTATTAGTTTGACGATATTAGCAATCGGTACTAGTCTCCCAGAATTAGTAACAAGTGTTACAGCAGCAATTAAAGGAAATAGTGATATTGCCATTGGAAATATTATTGGTTCTAATATTTTTAATATGTTATTGATTATAGGGGTATCTTCTATGATAAGTCCAATTGCTTATAATGTATCTTATAATTTACAAATGTATATTTTGTTGGGTGGTACTTTACTTTTAGCGTTTTTCCCAGTAATTCCTCCTAGAAATGAAATGAGTCGCTCTAATGGAATTATTTATTTAATGTCTTATATTGTTTACTTAGCTCTTTTATTTATTATTTAAAGCAAGTTCTCTACTTGCTTTTTTGTGATATACTAAAAATAGAAAAAATTTAAAATTAGGTATTGACCTTACCCTTAGGGAATAGTCTATAGTGATACTTGAAAGGAGGAAAAATGTGTTTATCAATGAAGTTTGTAACATCGTTGGTCTATCAAGAAAAAGTATTCGTTACTATGAAGAAAATGGTTTGTTGAGTCCAAAGCGAAATACAGAAAATGATTATCGAATTTATACAGAAGAGGATATTCAAAAATTAAAGACTATTAAGTTTTTAAGAGAATTAGATGTACCTATCAGAGAGTTAAAAATGTTAAATGAAGGGACACTTACATTACAAGAATGTATGGAGAGTAGAATTTATAAAATAAGAGAACAAGAAGAAAAATATCAAAAAGTAAAAGAGATGTGTGTAGATATTAAAGATTCTAATGCAACTTTAGATAGTATAGATATTACAAAACATTTTCAGTCGATGAATACATTAAATAAGGAGGGATTTACTATGAGAGATGTAAGAACAAGTAAAAGAAAAAAGATTACAGGCGCAATCTTATCCAGTTTTATATTTAGTTTGTTTTTTATCTTTTTAGCGGCTATTATTACTTATTTTCAAGTAACAGAAGCAGATAAAATACCATGGTTAGTATATGCGTTTTTGATGTTCTTGTTTGGTTTTCCAATTGTAGGAATTATTGTTAATTTAGTAAATAGAATTAGAGAGATAAATGGAGGAGAAGAAGATGAAGCTAGTAAATATTGATTATATTCCTGGGGAAGAGATTATAGAAGCTTTGGGAGTTGTAAAAGGACAAATTGTTCAGTCTAAAAATATAGGTAGAGATTTTATGGCTGGAATGAAAACGATTGTAGGAGGAGAGATTGTAGGATATACAGAAATGATTGCTACTGCACGCCAGATGGCTACGAAAAGAATGGTAGATGAAGCAGAATCATTAGGAGCAGATGCAGTCATTAATATTCGTTATGGATCCTCTACTGTTATGAATGGAGCAGCAGAAATTATTGCGTATGGAACAGCTGTTAAATTAAAGAGAAAAATATAAGTATTTGACAAAATAAAAAAATTAAGATATACTCGTGATTAATGAGAGGAAGATTAGAATGTTAAAAAGAAATAATAACAGACAACATCATCATACTAATCTGCACTTGTTAATACGACATTAAAGTTGTAGGCACAAGTGCTATTTGTGGTGCTTGTTGCCTGTATAAAAGAAAGACTATACAGGAATGTATAGTCTTTTTCTTTTCAATAAAAGAGAGGATGATTATGATGAAAAGTATAAAAAATAGTATTGTATTTAGTAATGATATTGAAAGAATAATGAAAGGAAATAATGCCTTACAGTTTGATTATCAATCGTTTTGTGTTTTGCCAGGTGATTCTTTTTTTAAAGAATTAAGAAAGAGTTTTAGAAAAGATACCTCTAGAATATTTGATGGTAAGGTAATTATTATAGAGGAAGAGGAAATGGAAGAAGCTATGTCTATTTCTATTCAAGATGTATTAGGGAGGGTTCCCCATTGTATCACTAGATAAAATTTATTTAGAAATGAAAAAAGATATTTTGTTTTTAGACTGTACAAGGTTAGATGGTTCTAAAAAATTAGTATCTAGAAATAATGCGAATTCCTTTATGGCTGTAGAAGAACAAGTAAAAAGAATATCAGATATTTTAAAAATGCAAGGACAAAGAGAAATTGTGTTAGTAGATGATGTTATTTTTACTGGAACTGTTTTAAGAACATTAAAAGCTTTATTTGAGCAAAATGGTATTTCTGTTATTGGCGTTAGAGGCTCTATTTCAATGGAAGAATCTTATCAAAGTTTTAATAGAGCGCTACCACTTGGTTTAAAATGTGGTTATCTACTAGGTAGTGGGGTAATTGATCAAATCTGTGAAAGAGATTTCTATTTTGGAATAGCGCAATCAGGAATATCTGTAATGGATGAAACAAGAATTTATAAGTCTCCTTATTTTAAACCATTTGGTAACCCTGTAGAAAGGGCTTCTATACCAAAAGAGGATGAAAAAGAATTTTCAAAAGGATGCTTAAGGCGTAGTATTGCATTATGGGAAGAAATAGAAAAACTATCAGGAAAAAGTTTTAAAGTAGAAGACTTGCCAGAAACAATTATTAATACAAAAAAGGAAGAAAGAATAGTAAAAGTTTTAAAGAAAGGAATGAGAAGTTTATGAAACAATTACAAATAGGAATAATGGGTTCAGCCCAAGATTTAAATTATAGCAAAGAGGCAGAAAAATTTGCAAAAGAGTTAGGAAAGAAAATTGCTGAAACAGGAAATATTTTAGTTTATGGCGCGGAAAAGGAGTATAGTTCCTTGTCAACTAATGCAGCGATGGAGGCAAGTAAAAATGGAGGAATAACAGTAGGGATTGCAGGTGGAAAAGATAAAAATATTTATGGGACTTATAGGCCAACTGTTTTAATACCATGTGGACTTGGAATAGGGGGAGGAAGAGAGTTTACCCTTATCCTTTCTTGTGATGTTATTATTGCCATTAGCGGAGGGTCTGGAACGTTAACAGAAATTGCTATTGCTTATCAAGCAGGTATTCCAATTGTTGTAGTAGATAAGTTTGGTGGATGGGCAGAAAAATTAGCTGATACTTATCTAGATGATAGAAATAGATTAAAATGTGTTTCTGTAAGTACAGTAGAAGACGCAGTAAAAGAAGCAATAGAGCTCAGTAAAAAAAATAGAAAAAAATAAAAGAATTATTGCTTTTTCAATAATTCTTTTTTATATTAAAATCTTTTTTTCTTGATATAACTATAGCCAGGTTCTTCTCTATGGGGAGTTCCTTGCTCAGAGCAATTAATCCAACTTAGGTTTTCATAAATCTCCATAGGAATAGTTTCTATACCACCACTTCCATATCCCATTGGAGTACCAGTTTTTTCATCTCTTAATTTTTTCCAACCAAATAATTCCATATGCTGTTCTAACCAACTTTTATGAGAAATAAGTTTTCTGTGGATAGAGTTTAAATCTGCTTGCGTTAAGTCTACTCCATATTTTAAGTATTTTAAAAGCTCTTCTAATTCTACATAATGTTTAACAACAAATTCACTTTCTATATCAATCTTAGGTTCTATTCCTTCAATAGGATATTGAGTAGGAGTTGTATAAATTAAATCTTTTGTTAAACCATTATCATCAACTTTAAACAGCATGCCTCTGCAAACTATACCACCAGAAACAACAATATTCGTAACACCTTGATTAGAAAGTTCCTCTTCACTAACTTCTCGATTGTATTGGTCATATACTTTAAAAGAAACTTTTTGTGTTTTTAATAATTCTCCTCCACATACTTCTCTTCTAGTAGCAACATATTTCTTTGCCATATCCATACCTCCTCACTTAGCCATTTATTATAGCACAAATCCATTAGGAAAACTATAAAGATATGAAAAATAGGGTATTTTGCCTGATACCCCTCTATTTACTAATACCTAGGTAGGGTATATAATAGAATTGGTGATTGGATGGAGAAAGTTTTAGAAAAAAGAAAGACTTATCGTGGAGAAGAAGAGAAAAAACAACTTATCAATAGAGTAAGTAGGATAGAAGGACAAATTAGGGGAATTAAAAAAATGATTACAGAAGATACATATTGTAATGATATTTTAATTCAATTATCAGCAATTGAGAATTCTATTAAAAGTTTATCCAATACTATTTTAGAAAATCATTTATATAGCTGTGTATCAAAAGATTTAGAACGTGGTAATTTAGATGCGATTGATGAACTAATTAGTTTATTTAAAAGATTTAATAGGTGATAATATGAAAGTTTTAACGATTAAGCAACCATGGGCAACTCTCATTGCAGAAGGTTATAAAGAGTATGAATTTCGTACATGGAAAACAAATTTTAGAGGGGAGTTTTTAATTCATGCTGGAAAAGGTATTGATAAAGAGGCAATGAAAAGATTTGAGTATTTACATTTAGAATATCCTTTGGGTAGTATTATTGCTAAGGCAACTCTTACTGACTGCGTAAAAGTAGATGATGAATTAAGAGAAGTTTTGGCAAAAAAGGATTCTACTATCTATAAAGGTGTCATCAGTAAAACATCTAATGATTGGGATGGATATGGTTTTCAGTTAGAAAATATAGAAAAAATAGAGCCAATATCGGTAAATGGTAAATTAAGTTTTTGGGATTATGATTATAAGGAGGAGAAATAAATATGAAAGAATTAACTTTAAAAGTAGAAGGTATGGTTTGCAATGGTTGTGAAAATAGGGTAATGAATGCTTTAAAAACTTTAGAAGGTGTTAGTGAAGTAAATGCAAGTTTTCAAACAGGAATAGTAACTGTAAAAGGAAATGTAGAACAAGAAGTAGTAGAAGAAAAAATAGAAACTATAGGATTTACAGTAGTAAAGGATTAATATGAAAAAGATTATTTTATCGATTGATGGAATGACTTGTAGTGCCTGCTCTTCAGGGTTAGAAAAATATTTAAGAAAGCAAAAGGGTGTAATAACTGCCAATGTTAATCTTGTTTTGGCGCAAGCATTAATAGAATATGAAGATGACTTAACAGTAGAGGAGCTAGAAAGATTTGTCAAAGAAGCTGGGTTTATTAGTCTAGGCATTTATGAAGAAGGAAAATTAGAAGGAAAAAAGAAGGATTCTAAGAAAAAATTAATTGTTTTTAGTGTAATTACTTTTCTTTTATTTTATATTTCTATGACACCAATGATTCATCTTCCATCTATTCCTTATTTGGAAGGACATTCTAAAAATTATGTAGTGGCATTATTCCTACTACTCATTCCTATTCTATTTTATGGAAGAGATATTTTTACTAGCGGAATAAAAAATGTTATTCATAGAAGTCCTAATATGGATACTCTGGTAACACTAGGAGTATTTGCTAGCTTTTCTTATAGTCTTATAGAGATGATTCTTATGCTACTTGATAAAATACCAGTAGGGCATCTTTATTTCGAATCCTGTGGTATGATTATTTTCTTTATTAAATTAGGTAGATTTATTGATTATCATAGTAAAGAAAAAACGAAAGATGCATTAAAAGAATTAGTCCAGATTACACCAACGAAAGCTCTTTTGAAAAAAGATAATGAAGAAATAGAAGTAACAATTGATGAAGTTCATGTAGAAGATATTTTGGTAGCAAAACCAGGTATGAAAATAGCAGTAGATGGTGTTATTACAAGTGGAGAGTCTCATTTAGAAGAATCTTTTATTACAGGAGAATCTATCCCTATTAAAAAAGGAATTGGAGAAAAAGTTATTGCGGGTAGTATCAATGTAGATGGCTACTTAGAATATAAGGCTTTAAAAATAGGAAAGAATTCTATGATTTCAGAAATTGTAAGATTAGTAGTAGAAGCTACTAATACAAAATCTCCAATTGAAAGATTAGTGGATAGAGTAAGTAGTTATTTTGTTCCTACTATTATGGTAATTGCACTTCTTACTTTTTTTGGATATTTTTTACTAGGAAATTCTTTAGAAGAAAGTATTGTTTCTTTTGTTACAGTATTAGTAGTTGCTTGTCCTTGTGCTTTAGGTCTTGCAACACCACTAGCTATTGTAGTAAGTGAAGGAAAATGTGCGACAAATGGTATTTTAGTAAAGAATAGTGAAGTACTAGAAAATGCCTCTAAAATAGATACGATTTGCTTTGATAAAACGGGTACTCTTACATATGGAAATTTAAAGGTATCCAAAATTTATAGTGAAAAAGAAGAAACAAAATTGATGACTATTATAGCTAGTATGGAAGCAAAATCTACTCACCCAATTGCTAAAGCATTTCTAGATTATGCTAGTGAAAAGAGTTTAGTATTAAAAGAAGTTAGCAATTTTCAAAATATGGCTGGAATAGGATTAAAAGCAACTATAGATAAAAAAGAGTTTATAGTTGGAAATAACAAAATTTTTAAGGAATTTCCCATTGCTAATCCGTATTTAAAAGAAGAAAAAGAATTAGCAAATTTAGGAAATAGTTTGGTATACGTTATAGAAAATAAAAAGTGTATTGCACTTATTGGTGTCAAGGATATTGTAAGAAAAAATGCTAAAGAAGTAGTTTCTACTCTTGAAAAGAAGGGAAAAGAAGTCCTTATGTTAACAGGAGATAATGAAATTACTGCTTCTATCATTGCTGATACTTTAGGAATCAAGAAGATAATTGCTAATGTTCTTCCTAAGGAGAAGGCTAACGTTATTAAAGGTTTATTAAAAGAAAATAAAAAAGTGATGATGGTTGGTGATGGAATTAATGATGCCATTTCTTTAGCAACTGCTTCTATTGGTGTTAGTATGAACGGTGGAACTGATATTGCAGCAGATTCTTCTGATGTTATTTTGATGCATGATAATTTAGAAAAGATTTCTAAACTTTTTATCATTAGTAAAAAAACTTTAAAGATTATTAAACAAAATTTATTTTGGGCATTTTTTTATAATATTTGTATGATACCTATTGCTATTGGACTACTAAAACCAATTGGTATTTCAATGAACCCTATGGTAGCAAGTCTTGCAATGACATTAAGTAGTTTAACAGTAGTATTTAATTCTTTAAGAATCAAGCAATAAGACTTGACATTATTATCGATAGCGGTAAAATAAATAATTGGTGGTTTTATGATATACATACTTATGATATTAATGATGCTATTATTAATAATTGGTGTACTTTATAGTATTATGAAAATTCATAAAATATCTAGTATTCAAAGGATAAAAAATAAACGTATTTCTTGGCTTTTATCTACTTGTCCTTTTCTTTTTTGGATTTTATTTTTAGTAGCAGATGTGATAAACGCTATCATTGTTTTTATTTTCTTTATTCTTTTTTTGTTTCTTGGAGATTTTGCCTCTTTTTTGATACAAAAAATAACTAAGAAAAAAATAGACTATACTATTAAAATGATTACTTCTATTTTACTTTTTCTTATCTATATAGGGTATGCTTACTTTTTAGCGCATCATGTTATAAAGACTAATTATCTTATTGAAACAGAAAAAGATATTGGTGTAGAAAATTTTCGTATTATCCAACTTTCTGATAGTCATATAGGGGCTACGATGGATGGTGATAAATTTATAGAATATATGGAAAAGATTAATGAAGAAAATGCTGATATTGTAGTAGTAACAGGAGATTTTATTGATGATGATACAAGTTTAGAAGATATGAAAAAGGCCTGTGCTGGATTAGGAAAATTAAAAACAAAAAATGGTGTTTATTTTGTATATGGAAATCATGATAAAGGATATTTTAATTATCGTGGTTATGGATATTTAGAATTAGAGGAAGAATTAGAAAAAAATAATGTAAAAATATTAGAAGATGAAAGCATATTAGTGACAGATAATATTTATTTAATAGGTAGAAAAGATAGAAGTGCTTTAGATAGATTATCGATAGAAGAGTTAACAAAAAAACTAGATAAAGAAAAATATATGATTGTATTAAATCATCAACCAAATGATTATGAAAATGAAAAAATAGTTGGTGTTGATTTAGTTTTATCTGGGCATAGTCATGGTGGACAATTTTTCCCAATGGGACCACTAGGAGTATTATTTGGTTTTAATGATGCTTATTATGGATTAGAAAAAAGGGGAAATACTACGTTTATTGTGAATTCTGGTATAGGAGATTGGGCGCTTCAATTTAAAACTGGAACAGTTTCTGAATATGGAATCATTGATATCAAAAGAAAATAAAAATATTGATAGAAGCAAATTTTCTATAGTAGAGAATTTGCTTTTTGTATGCTATAATTTTATAAGAGGTGATTAGTAATGAGACCCATAACCACACTTTTTTTGATAGAATCTGTAGATGGAAAAATAAATTCAGGAAGTAATGATTATTTAGATGTTGATAAAGACTGGTGCAGAATAGATGGTGTTAAAGAAGGACTACAACAGTATTATGATATAGAACAAAATATTAGTTTTATTTCTTTTAATACTGGAAGGGTAATGGCTAAAATAGGAGTTAATGAAAGAGAAAGAGCAACAGAGAAACTTCCATGTACATTTATTATTCTTGATAATAAGCCACATTTAAATGAAAAAGGAATTTCCTATTTAGCTAGTTTATTGGAAAAATTAATATTAGTAACTACTAATTCAAATCATCCAGCTTATCAAGTAAAAAAGACTAATGATAACATTGACATTTTATATTATGAAGAGTTTCAACTAAGTAGGTTATTAGAGGACTTAGGAAATAAATATTTGATAAAGAATTTGATAGTTCAATCAGGAGGAACTATGAATGGCTTATTTTTAAGGGAAAATTTGATTGACTATGTTCATTTAGTAATCGCTCCATTATTAGTTGGTGGAAAAGATACTAGCACTTTAATTGATGGAGAATCTATTACCAAAATCGAAGAATTAGATAAATTAAAATCTTTAGAACTATTAGAATGCAAAGTCTTAGAAAATTCTTATTTAGAATTATTTTATAAAGTGAGGAAATAATATGACAGAAAAAGAAAAAATGTTAATGGGTGAAATTTACAATGCTAATTATGATGAAGAATTAATAAGGGAGAGAACTGAAACGAAAGATAAATGTTTCGTATATAACCAATTGAAACCATCCGAATTAGAGAAAAGAATGCAGTTATTAAAAGAAATAATCGGTATAACAAAAACTCATTTTTTTATAGAGCAGCCTTTTATTTGTGATTATGGATATAATATTGAGTTAGGAGAAAATTTTTATTCTAATCATAATTTAACGATACTAGATCCAGGAAAGGTAGTATTTGGAAATAATGTTTTTATTGGCCCTAATTGTGGTTTTTATACAGCAGCTCATCCAATAGAGAAGAATACTAGAAACGATGGCTTAGAATATGCAAAGCCGATTCATGTTGGTAATGATGTTTGGTTTGGGGGAAATGTAGTAGTATTGCCTGGTGTCACTATTGGGGATAATGTAGTGATTGGGGCAGGAAGCGTTGTTACTCATGATATTCCTTCCAATGTAGTAGCAGCTGGAAATCCATGTCAAATTATTAGAATGATAGAGAATAGTTATAAATAATAAAGGGTATATAGAAAAATTTCAAGAAAGATATTTTGAACATATTATTATTATTATTATTATTAGGCAAAATTAAGTTTTTATTAAGATTTCTATAAGGAAAAAGTAAAGAATAAAATAGGAAAATGGGTATAATAACATATAGAGTTAGGGGAAATCTATATGAAAAAAAGACAAATTATTTTCTATTTTTTTCTATTAGTATTAGCTTGTAGTTTTTATTTCTATCAGAATGGTACTATGTCAAAACATATGGATGAGGTGAAAGAATCATTAATGGTAAATGCAAATGAAGACGCGAAAATAAAGCAAGTATTAGAAAATTATAATGATTATCCAATAGAATTATTAGAAATGTTATCTAGAAATTTAGATATGATTGACTATGTTGTAGATTATCCAAAAAAGATAGGTCATGTTTATAGTGATACGATAGGAGAAATAGAAGAAGGAACTTTTCCTCTTTTATTACAATATGATTCTAGATGGGGCTATGGTTATTATGGAAATAAGGCTTTAGCAATTAATGGCTGCGGACCAACAGCACTTTCTATGGTAGTAGCAGGTCTTACCAATAATCTTTCTATTACCCCTTATGTTATTGCTACTTATGCAAATGAGAAAGGATACTATATCTCTGGTAGTGGCAGTAGTTGGAATTTAATGACTGAAGGAAGTCTTAATTTTGGAGTTAAAGGAACAGAAATTATGTTAACAAAAAGTTTAATTTTTCAATATTTAAAAAAAGGTAATCCCATTATTTGTAGTATGGGGCCAGGAGATTTTACCACTGCAGGACATTTTATTGTATTGGTAGGAGTAGAGGAAGGAAAAATCAAAGTAAATGATCCTAATAGTAAAGAGCGTAGTTCTAAATTATGGGATTATGAAACTTTAGAACCGCAAATAAAAAACTTATGGGTATTTGAAAAGGCATAGTTATTTCTATGCCTTTATGTTATAATAAATTTGGTGATAGTATGAAAGAAAAAGTAAAAACTTTAAAATATACGATTATTGTAGTGGTTATGTTTTTTATTGGGATTATGATTGGCATAGCTATTAGTACAATAAAAAACTCCAAAGAAGAAACTAAGATACCAGCAGTTAAAAATTTTATTTCTAAAGAAGAAGTAAAGCAAATTGCTTTAGAAGATGCTAAGAGAGATTTTAAAAAAGAAGTTTCCTTAGATACAGATATTTATGTGGAATTAGAAAAGGAAAATGGTATGGATGTTTATGAAGTGACATTCTACTTAGGTGGTGTTTATTACGAATATAAAATTACTCCCTTAGATGGGAAAATCATAGATAAAGATATGGAACTGCTAACCAATCAAAATTCTGGAACGAATACTTCTGATAATGCAAATAGCTTAAATAAGGGAAAAGTAGTAGTATTAAAAGATAACTCTTTAAAAGAAAATGAAGTAACATTTACAAAGCAAAAACAAGAATTGGATAATGGAAAAACTGTTTTTGAATTTCAATTTTTTACTCAATCAAAAGAATATGAGTATAAAGTAGATGTAGCTACTTTAAAAATTTTAGAAAAAGAAGTTGAATTAAAAAATAAAGTAGTAAGTGG
Source organism: uncultured Bacilli bacterium (assembly GCA_910584165.1). Lineage (GTDB taxonomy): Bacteria > Bacillota_I > Bacilli_A > RF39 > UBA660 > UBA5578. The sequence goes on from CAJTZU010000005.1 coordinate 62,080, forward strand.
TAATAAAAGTATTACACAAGAAGAAGCTAAAGCAATTGCTTTAAAAGATGCCAAATTAACTGAACAAGAAGTAATAATGAAAAAAATAGAATTAGAAAATGAATTAAATTATAAAGTTTATGAAGTAGATTTTTATAAGGACAATCAAGAATATGATTATGAAATTGATGTTGCTTCAGGCACAATTTTAAAATTTTCTTGGAAATTAAGATAAAGTAAATTAATAAAATTTACTTTTTTTATGTTATAATGAAATTTAGAAAGCAGGTTTATATGGAAGAACAAATTGTGATTACTTCTGGTAGAAAATATATTGATATTGACGCTTATGCAGGAATATTTGCTTATCAAAAATTATTACAAAACTTAGGATATGAAGTATATGCTATGACTACAGCAATTTTAAATGAGAGTATTCCTGAATCTATTAAAAGGTTAGGATATGAATTTAATCAAGTAGATTTCACAAAACCAACGAAATATATTGTTTTAGACGTATCTCACCCAGATTTTATAGATACTTTTGTTCAAGAGGAAGATATCATAGAGATAATAGACCATCATACAGGATATGAAGAGTATTGGCAAAGTAAGAGTGTTAAGTCACATATAGAGTTTATTGGAAGTATTGCTACCATTATTTTTGAAATGTTTGAAAAAAATCAAAAAGAAGATTTATTAGATGCTTCTTTATGTAAATTATTAATTGCAGGTATTTTAGATAATACTTTAAACTTAAAAAGTAGTATTACTACTTCTAGAGATATTGGTGCTTATCAAAAATTAATGACAATTGCCCAATTAGATGAAAAATGGGGAGAATCTTATTTTCAAGATTGTTATCAAGATTTAGATAGTAACTTAGAAGAGTATTTAAAAAATGATACTAAGATAGAAAAAGTAAGTTCTTACTTACCAGAAGTATTTGGACAGTTAATTGCATTAGATATAAATGACATTCTAAAAAATATAGATAGGGTAAGACAATCTTTTGAAGGATATGAAGAGTGGATGTTAAATGTTATTTCTCTAAGAGATGGGAAAAGTTATTTATTCTATGGTAGTGCTTCTGCTAAGGAAAAACTAGAATCTTTATTCTCTAAAAAAGCAGGAGATACTTATTTAGAATTAGATATCTGTATGCTTCGTAAAGAAATCATGAAACTTGCTCGTGAAAAAGATAAAAACAAAGTATACGAAAAATAGATAAGAAAATTCTTATCTATTTTTTAATCTTCTAAATCATCTACAGGTTCGGATGAATACCAATAGTATTCGCCATTTCCATTACTTTTAAAAACATGCTTATAAAGCTGACCTTGCTCAAATAATTCTTCATTTTTAAATTCTTCATTATTCCATATATTGTCAGTTACTAGTTTATCACTAATTTTACGTGTTTCTTTATAATCTTTATAAGTTCCATCAGGAGTTACCCATACATAGTAGTCATATAGTATTAATTGATTATTTATTTTTTCTGCTTTTACTAACTTTGTAAATTCGGCAGCATCTGTAGCCCATCCAGTTTCCAATGTATGACAAATATATTTGTCTGATTTTTCATAATAACTACATTCATAAATACTATGAACTTTAAAATTTTCTTTCTCTAGAATTTTGTCGTTTCCATATAATTTTTTATATTCTTTTTCAAAATCATTCGCATCAAATAAATAATAGTCGCGAGCACCAGCATCATCTCCCACAACATAGGAAGAATCCCAATTACATAGAGCATAAATATCAGGATAATCTTTTGCTTCTTCACAATTATTAAAAATAATTTGTAATTCTTTTAATTTCTTATAATCATAAATATATTCAAATGTCATTCCACGCTTTTCTTGTAAATCATCATATGTCATCTTTTTCTTTTCATAAAAACCAGTTGGGAATTTTTTTAAATAATCTTGTTTTAAAAATTTCTGAGCAATTATGACTGATTCATCATCTAACGCTAATTCTGCTGAAATAGAAGGGGACTCTGTTACCTCTTTTATATAGCTATAGTCTTCTTTGGTAATATTTGTTACTCCGTGAATAATCGTTGCGACAAATAAAACGCTAAATGCGATTCCAGTTAAGTGTGAGATAATATAATTGGTAATGATAGAAGATACTTTATCTTCTTCACATCCTTTTAGTTTATCTTTTACATGACCTTTGAAGTAATCTATCCATAAGTGATCTTGTGGGGTAAGAGTTTTATTACATTTTTTACAAAATTCATTTTTACTATCATTTTTAGTTCCACAGAATATGCAGTATATGTTTTTTGTTTTCTTTTTCATTTTACATTCCTCCATAAACATAAACTTTTATTTGCTCTGTTTTATTACCCCTATAGGTAATATTAAACAAATAATAATCGTTTTTTCCATTCCTATTTAACATTACTTTTTTATTTGTACGATAATCAATTGTTTCTAATATTTCTTTTTCTTGATTTTCTTTTTGGATACTTAGATTTTTCATTCGTTTTGGTGCATAAAGTTCTACACTAATACTTTCTGTTACTTCATCTTTAATGAGCAAATAATATTCGTTACTACTTGCTTTATGTTCTATTTGATAAGTATCACTCTCTAATAATTTGAAATCTTTATTATCTTTATAAAATATCCAGACATTAATTAATATGAGAACAATAAAACCTACTATCTTAGGAAACTTTTTATTTAAAATATCTTTAATTCCTGTATCTTTAAATTTATCTTCTATCCATTCTAATTTTCCTACTGTAGTTTTTAGTTTAGCCGTTTTTTTCTCAATTTCTTCAAATTGATAACCACAATTAATACAGTAATCTGCACTATAAATATTTTCATTTTTACATTTACTACACTTTAGCATATTTTCTACTCCTTTAATAAGTTTATTATACACCTAGTATGAATTTATGAAAATAAAAAACTTACAATATTGTAAGATTATAGTCACCTTTAAAATGGTATAATAAAATAAGAAATGAGAAGTGTTGGAAAATGAAAAAAATTTTGATTATTGAAGATGATGAGGTGATTGCTAAAGAACTACAAGAATTATTACAGAATGCTGGATATGAAACTGGTATTTTGAAAAACTTTGAAAAATCTTTAGAAACAATGGAGAAAGAAAAAGCAGATTTAATTTTATTGGATATTAACATTCCTTATAAAAATGGAGAATTCCTATTGCAGGAATATAGAAAGCAAGAGAATACTCCTGTTATTATGGTGACAAGTAGAAATACAGAAGCTGATGAATTGTTATCGATGAGTTTTGGAGCGGATGATTATATTACAAAACCATATAATCCTAATATCTTACTTCTTAGGATTGCAGCTGTATTAAAAAGAGCGGAGAATTTAGAAAGTATATCTTTTAAAGATGTAGAAGTTTGTATGCAGAAAGGAATTTTAAAAAGGAACAATAAAGAAATCATTTTAACAAAAAATGAAATGATTATTTTTGGTTATTTGCTAAGTCATCAAAATAGAATTGTTACTCGTGATGAATTGATGACAACTTTATGGAATAATAATGAATATATTAATGATAATGCTTTAACTGTCAATATTAGTAGATTGCGTTCTAAATTAAAAGAGTTAGGATTGGAAGAAGCTATTACAACTAGAAAGAAAGTGGGGTATATTTTATCATGAATTTTATAAATTATATAAAAGATAAAGTTTTATTTTTGATTTTATTTTTTCTTTTATATGGTATTCTTTTACTTCTTTTTTTCGCATTTAAAATTCAGTCTTCTCTTATTCTAGCTATTACTTTTTTATTTTTTACTTTTTTAGGTATAATAATTTTGATTGATTATTTTCGTAAAAAAACATTTTATCAAGAACTTCTTTTAAGTATTGAAAAATTAGATAAGGCTTATTATGTGGTAGAAATGATAGAGGAACCAGTCTTCTATGAAGGTAAGCTCTTTTATCAAGCCTTATATGATATCAATAAATCAATGTGTGAAATGGTAAAAATATTAGAAAATCAGACTGACGACTTTAAAGATTATATTGAGATGTGGATTCATGAAGTAAAAATACCGATTGCTAGTTTGGTATTAATGGCACATAATCATCCAGATAAATTTGATAAAAATTCTAAAGAACAAATTAAAAGGATTGAAGATTATGTAGAGCAAGTTCTCTATTATGTGAGACAGGAGTTTGCTGAAAAAGATTATTTTATTAATTCGGTCTCTTTAAAAAAAGTAATCGCTAATGTCGCTTTAAAGAATAAAAATGATTTTTTAGAAAGTAAGATTGACTTAATAGTAGAAAATGTGGATTGTAAAGTATACACTGATTCTAAATGGTTAGAATTTATTTTAAATCAAATTATTGGAAACAGTATAAAATATAAAAAAGAGAAGAATTCCATTATTAAAATTACAGTAGAAGAAGATTTAGAAAAATGTACTTTGATAGTAGAAGATAATGGAATTGGTATTCCAGAAACTGATTTATCTTCTGTATTTGAAAAATCTTTTACAGGAAATAATGGTAGAAGAAAAGGAAAATCAACAGGAATGGGTTTATATATTGTTAAAAAATTATGTGATAAATTAGGACATCAAGTAAAAATAGAATCACAAGAAGGGGAATATACTAAGTTATTTTTAGTGTTTTCTAAAAATAAGTATTATGATGTTATTCAATGACCTTACAAAATTGTAAGGTAAAGTAAGAAAAAACAAACGACAAAACGATTTCTTTTTATTAATATGGTAAGTGAAAGGAGTTTTTTTATGGAAAACATTTTAAAAATTGAACAAATTGAAAAATACTATGGAAATAAATCTTCTTTGACGAAAGCCATTGATAATTTATCTTTTGAAGTAGGTAAGAAAGAATTTGTTGCTATTATGGGTTCTTCTGGCTCTGGTAAAACTACTCTTTTAAATTGTATTTCAACAATTGATAGAGTAACATCAGGTCATATTTATGTAGCAGGAGAAGATATTACTAAATTAAAGGGAAACAGTTTAAATAAATTTAGAAGAGAAGAGTTAGGTTTTATTTTTCAGGACTTTAATTTATTAGATACTTTAACGGCTTATGAAAATATTGCCCTTGCACTTTCTATTCAAAATATATCTCAAAAAGAGATTGATAAAAGGATTAGAAAAGTAGCTGATGAATTAGATATTAAGGAAGTATTGATGAAATATCCTTATCAGATGTCAGGAGGTCAAAAACAGCGTGTTGCATCTGCTCGTGCGATTATTACAAATCCTAAACTTGTTTTAGCGGATGAACCAACAGGGGCACTAGATTCTAAGTCTGCTAAAATGCTATTAGAGAAATTTCATTATTTAAATGAAGAATTAGAGGCCACGATTTTAATGGTAACACATGATGCTTTTACAGCGTCTTATGCTACTCGTGTAATATTTATCAAAGATGGTAAAATTTTTAATGAGCTAAGAAAAGGAAATAGTTCTAGAAAAGAATTTTTTGATAAGATTATTGATGTAGTAACGTTATTAGGTGGGGACTTGAATGATGCTCTTTAAGCTATCTTTCAAAAATATCAAGAAAAGTTTTAAAGATTATGCCATCTACTTTTTTACTTTAATTCTTGGTGTTGCTATTTTTTATGTATTTAATGCAATCGATAGCCAAACAGTTATGATGGATGTAACTAAATCCACTAGGTCTATTATTGACCTTATGGTTAATATGTTATCAGGGGTTAGTGTCTTTGTTTCTTTTATATTAGGATTCCTAATTATTTATGCTTCTAGATTTTTAATTAAAAGAAGAAAAAAAGAGTTTGGAATTTATTTAACTCTTGGTATGAGTAAAAGAAAAATATCAATGATTTTATTTTTTGAAACCATTTTTATTGGCCTTTTATCTTTAGGCGTAGGTTTATTTCTAGGTGTTTTATTATCTCAAGGAATGAGTTTATTAGTAGCAAATATGTTTGAAGCAGATTTAACAAAATTCTCATTTGTTTTTTCTTTCAGCGCCTGTATAAAAACCCTCCTTTATTTTAGTATCATGTATATTTTAGTAATGTTATTCAATACTATTAATATTAGTAAATGTAAATTAATTGATTTATTACATGGTAGTAAAAAGTCAGAAAAAGTATATATGAAAAATCCACATCTTTCTACGCTTGTGTTTCTTATTTCTGTAACTTTATTAGGATATGCTTATTATATGGTAACAGGAGGTATTAGTGAAACTTTAGAATATGTAGATAAAATCTTTATTCCAATTGTTTTAGGAATTGTTTCTACTTATGGGATTTTTTGGTCACTATCTGGTTTATTGTTACATCTTGTACAAAAATCAAAGACTCTTTATTATAGAGGATTAAATAGTTTTACATTAAGACAGATTAGTAGTAAAGTGAATACGACTGTATTTTCTATGACAATTATTTGCTTAATGTTATTTGTAACAATATGTGTTTTATCTTCTGCATTATCTATTAAAAATTCAATGACAGCTAATTTAAAATCTTTAGCGCCGATTGATGTAGAATTCTATAAAGCAGTAGATATTCCGGAAGAGTATATTGGAAAAAATAAAAATTATACAAAAGAAATTATTAAAGATTCTAAAATTTCTGTTAGAGAAACTTTAGAAAAATTAGATGTTGATATCGATACTTACTTTAAGGATATAGTAGAAGTGGAAACATATGCGACAGAGGATATTACAATAGAAGATACCTTAGGAAATTATTTAGCTGTTGTGAAAAAGGAATTCCCTTATTTAAAACTTGATACAGCAGAAGAATTTATGAAAGTAAGTGATTATAATAAAATTGCACGTCTTTATCATTTAGAAGAGTATACTCTAGAAAATGATGAATATTTAATAATAGCAGATTTTGCTTCTATGGTATCTGTTCGAAATGGTGGGTTAAAAGAAAATACTCCCATTACTTTACTTGGAAAAACTTATTATCCAAAATTTTCCACTTGTCAAAATGGTTTTGTTCATATTTCTTCTAATCATATTAATACTGGAATATTTCTAGTTCCAGATGAAGCACTGGATTCTTCTATTAGAGAAGAAAGCATTTTCCTTGCTAATTATAAAGAAACTAGTAAAGAAGGAAAACAGGAAATAGAAGAAGCGATTCGTGATTTAACTAGTCATTCTTATTTTAAAAATACTAAGCTAGAAATAGAAACGAAACTTAGCTTATATGAGAATAGTATTGGATTAGGTGCTATGGTGACATTTATTGGACTTTACCTTGGAATTATTTTCTTAATTAGTAGTGCAGCTATTTTGGCATTAAAAGAGTTATCAGAAAGCAGTGATAATAAAGAAAGATTTCGAATGTTACGAAAAATAGGCGCAGACGAGAAAATGATTGATAAAGCTTTATTTAGACAAATTGCCATATTCTTCTTATTTCCACTTTTCCTTGCTATGATTCATTCTATATTTGGAATTATGTTCTGTAATTATATTTTAGAGACATTAGGTAATGAAAAATTATTGGAATCCATTATTATGACTTCTATTTTCTTAGTAGGTATTTATGGCGGATACTTTGTCATTACTTATTGGTGTAGCAAAAATATTATTAAAGGAAGATGAAAGGAGGTTAGGGATTAGAAAACTAATCCTTTTTACTTATGAGTTATTTAATACCAATTAGAACAGCTATTATTCTTTTTCCATTAATAGCACTATTATTTACAATACCCTTTATTTTACATCAGTATCATAAGTATGGCTCCATTCATAAATTTAGAGTATGTATCATCTATTCTTTTATTCTTTATATGATGGTCATTTATTTTTTGGTAATTTTACCTCTTCCTAAGATGGAAGAAGTTGTTTATCAAGAAGGGATGATTCGTCTTATTCCTTTTACTTTTATTTTTGATTTTTTAAGAGAGTCTTCTTTGGTAATATCAGAGCCTTCTACTTATCTTCTAGCTTTAAAAGAACCTTGCTTTTATACCGTCTTATTTAATATTTTGATGACAGTTCCTTTTGGAATGTATCTAAGATATTATTTTAAATGTAGTTTAAAAAAAACAATTTTTTATAGTTTTTTATTAAGCTTATTTTTTGAACTTACCCAACTAACAGGTCTTTATTATATTTATCCATATCCTTATCGCTTTTTTGATGTAGATGATTTACTAATGAATACATTGGGTGGAATAATTGGCTATTTCTTTATGGGATTATTTAAGAAATTTTTGCCAAGTAGGGAAGAAATAGATAGCATTTCTATAGAAAAAGGAAAAGAAGTATCAGGTCTTAGAAGAATAACACTTTTCTTTTTAGATATTTTCCTTTTTTTCCTTTTCTTTTTTTTCATTGCATCCTTTTTCAAAATTAAATATATTGGCTTATTTCTTTTCTTTATCTATTACATCTTTATTCCAACTATTTTAGATGGTAAAACAATAGGGGGACAATTTTTAAATGTAAGGTTATTATTTTCTAATCATAGCTTTGTTAGAAGTATTATCAGGATTCTTTTTCTTTTCGCTTATTATTTTGCTTTTCCCTACTTTTTATTATGCTTATTAGGAATTACTCGAGGCATTTTAAATATTATTATATATCCTACAATTTTTCTTTTTATCTTGTTTTTTTATCCACTTCATATTTTTCTCCTTCTAAAGAAAAAAAGACTTTTCTATGATAAAATTTTAGGTGTTTCTTATTTAAGTACTATTCAATAAAGTAAAATTTTTGATATAATAAATAATAGGAGAGTATAATTATGAAGAATAAGAGAACTATTGTTTTATTAGTATTTGCTTTTTTTCTAGTCAATTATCTATTTATTAGTCAAATTAAAATTCATTCTATTGCAACAGATTCTGGCTTTGATGTGGGCTATAGTGGTGGTGGAAGTTACGGTGGAAGCTCTAGTAGCAGTTCTTCTGGTGGACATGCTTCTGAAATGACTTTAGAAGATATTTTTCTTTTAGGAATTTTAGTGATTTTAGCAAATACTATTTTTTTAGCAGGGCATTTAATAAAAAGATATCGAAATAAAGAAAAATTTAAATGGAAGAGTCAAAAAATTATAGTTGGTATAGTGGCTACTATTCTTTTTTCTCTTTCTACTCTTATTCTCTTCTTTTTTATATTTTATCTTCCAGAAAAATTGCCAATTTTATTGATAAGTCTGATTTATGTTATGGTTTGGTTTGTCTTTCTTTCTACAATTATAAAATGCATTGGAAATATTGGAAAGAAAAAAGCTATTCTTAAAGAAAACTACTTACCATTAACAGAAGAAAATAAAAAAATTTTGGATAGAGGATATCAAATTTATTTGGACGTTCAAGAGGCATGGATGAATTTTGACTATGAAAAAATGCGAACGTTAGTAACTGACGAAATGTTTCAAATGTATCAGTCACAATTACAAACTCTTTCTATAAAAGGAGAACGTAATATTATGAGTGACTTTCAATTTCTTAGCTATCAACTTGTTAAGAAAGAAAGAGAGAAAATTACAACTTTTCAAATTCTTTTAAAAGTGTCATTCTATGACTATATTGTAAATGAAAGTGGGAAGTTAGTAAGAGGAAATAAAAATATAAAAGTTAAAATGACTTATTTATTGACTTTTGTATTAGATGAGCATTCTATGGGTAGGTGTCCTCACTGCAATGCGGAATTAGAAATTGGAAGTAATAAGTGCTCTTATTGCAAATCTATTATTCAGGGGGTAAGTACTACTATGAAGTTATCTAAAAAAGAAGTGATAAAACAAGAATAGAAAACTATTAAGTTTTCTATTTTTTATGTTATAATAAATATGATTTTAAGGTGATAAAATGAAAAAACAATTAACAGAATTAAAAGATACTTATGAAAAAAAATTAGAAGAATATTACAAAAAAGGGGACATATTTTCTAAAACGAGGATATTTTTATTCTTTTGCTTTCTAATACTTGTCTTTTTTTATAGTAACTATTCTTCTTGGTTTCTTATCCTTTTATTAAGTGGAATCATAATCCTTTTTCTAGCTATTGTCATGAATCATAGTAAATTAAATAGAGAAATTAAAAAGTATGAAGTATATTTAAAATTGTTAGAGCGTTATGAAAATCGAATGACGAATAAGTGGAAAGAAGAGGAAAATGAGACTATTTCTACAGAATTATTATTTTTAGAAGATTTAAATATTACTGGTAAAAATTCTTTATTCCAATTTTTAAATTTTACAAGTAGTTTAGGTGGAAAAGAAAAACTAGTGAATGCTTTGTCTTTAAAAAAGGTAACAAAGAAAAATATTTTAGCAAATCAGATGGCAATAGAGGAGTTGAAGAATAATTTTGAGTTTGTTTTATTTTTTCAAGAAAAGATGACCCATGTAAAAAATGTAGAAAAAATAAACTTTAAAAATTATTATTCCTTTTTTGATAAAAAGGAAAAAGATAAAAAAATAGAAATGCTTATTGCCTTTATTTTCTCAATATTTACTATTTTAACTTTTTTGCTTTCTTGTTTTCAAATTTTAGACCCCGTATATTTTGTAGGATTATTTTTCTTTCAATTAGCAGCATCTTTTCTTTATGCTTCTATTTATAGAGAAGAATTTGAAGAAATTTCAAGGTGTGTAAGAACATTTAGTAGTCTAAAGGATGTTTACCATTATATAGAAGGTATTCCTTTTCAGTCTAAAAAGAATGAATCTTTAAGATCCTCTATTCAAAAAGGAGAAGAAATCCTTGGTTGTTTTCATAAGATTTCAACGTTAAATTCTTATCGTTTTAATTTAATAACGAATCTTCTTTTCAATATTTTCTTTTCTTTAAATTTTAGAATTCTTTATCAGTATACAAAATTATTGAAAAATGAAAATAGTAGTTTTAAAGAAAGTATCGAGGCTTTAGAAGAGTTTGAATTATTAATTAGTTTATCTACGATTGCTTTTGTGAAAGAACAGATAGTGTTGCCTATGTTACAAGAAAATATTTCCTTAGAAATGATTGATATGAAACACCCATTATTAGAGGAGAATACCTGTGTAGCAAATAATTTTCAATGTAATCAGGATATTCAAATTATTACAGGCTCTAATATGAGTGGTAAAACTTCTTTTATGAGGACAATAGGTGTTAATTTAATTCTTGCCTATACTGGAACTTATGTAACAGCTTCTAGGTTTTCTTGCTCTATTATGAAAATTTTTACTTCTATTAATGTGAAAGATGATATCAGTAATGGCATTTCTACTTTTTATGGGGAACTAAAAAGAATAAAAGAAGTATTGGATTTTAGTAAGGAAAAGAAACTACCAATGATTGTATTTATCGATGAAATCTTTAAAGGAACTAATTACAATGATAGAATTCTTGGAGCTAAAGAAGTCCTAAAAAAATTATCTGGTTTGCCATGCATTGTATTTTTAACTACTCATGATTTTGAATTATGCGAGATTAATAATAGAAAAGTTCATAATTATCATTTTGAAGAAACTTATCAAAAAAATAAAATATTTTTTGACTATAAAATAAAAAAAGGACAATGTAAAACTACTAATGCGAAATATTTAATGAAAGAAATAGGAATTATAGACTAGAGGTATATATGAAAAAAATAGAAATAAAAGAAGCTGATATTGATAATGTTTTAGAAGTACATCAATATGTATTAGAAATGGATAATCTTCATCCCCCAAAATCATTTTTTACAAATAGAATTGATGGATTAGAAAGTCTTATTACTATTGCTTATTTTGAAAATAATCCAGTAGGATATATGATTAGTTATGATAAATCAGAAGGATTAGAGAGAAATATTTATTGTTGGTTAGCAGGAGTAGATTATCGAACTAGAAGAAAAGGTGTTTTAACTAGTTTAATGCAGTATCATCAAGAGTGGGCTAAAGAAAGAGGATATACTAAAATTCAAATTAAAACGAGAAATGATAAACGTGCTATGTTAAGTTATTTAGTGAAAAATGATTGGAATTTTACCAAAGTAGAAGAAGCTAATCCTATTAAAAATAGTAGTATTTATTTAGAAAAAGATTTAGAAAAGTAAGAAGTGTATTATGGAAAAGTATCAAGAAATTGAGAGAAGTATTATAAAAAAATATCGGAAAGATATTTGGAGTAAATTTGTAAAAGCTGTGAAAGAATATGAACTTATTCATGAAAATGATACAGTAATGGTTTGCATTAGTGGTGGTAAAGATTCTTTTTTGCTTGCAAAATGTGTTCAGGAGTTAGAACGTCATAGTGAGATTAAATTTAAAGCTCATTATGTTGTTATGAACCCAGGGTATACAGAAAAAAATAAGAATTATATTATAGAAAATGCGCATCTTTTAAATATTCCAATTGAGATGTTTGAATCTGATATTTTTGATGTTGTTAATAGTGTAGCGTCTAAAAGCCCTTGTTACTTATGTGCTAGAATGCGTAGGGGATATTTATATAGTAAGGCTAAGGAACTAGGTTGTAATAAAATTGCTTTAGGGCATCACTTTGATGATGTGATTGAAACAACATTACTTTCCATGCTATATGGCTCAGAAATAAAAACAATGATGCCTAAACTACATAGCGAAAATTTTGAAGGATTAGAACTAATACGTCCTTTATATTTAGTAAAAGAAAAAGATATTTTATCTTGGCGAAATAATAATCATTTAACATTCTTAAATTGTGCCTGTAAGTTTACAGAAAGAAATGATATCGATAGAGAAGGTACAAGTAAAAGAAAAGAAATCAAAGAATTAATTGATAATTTACGTCAAATTAATAAAGAAGTAGACCATAATATTTTTAAAAGTTTAGATAATATTAATTTAAACTGTGTATTAGGTGTTAAGAAAGATGGAAAATATGCAAGTTTCTTAGAAGAATACGATAGATAGAATTTATTTTCTATCTTTTTATGTTATAATGAATAAGTGTATGAGGGATAAAATATGAAGTATAAAAATGAGGCTATTGTTATTTTTTTAGTAACTGCGATTATTTTATTTTTAAAATATATGAATATTCTTCAATTAGAAAATGGATTTGGAAAACCTATTGTTTTGATTTTCATGATTCTATTTTTCGGAGTATTTGCCATTAAAGTCCAAAAAAAAATTGATAAAAATTATGAAAATCATGAGATTCATTACGGAAACTTGGACATTTTAAAATATATTTGTGCTATTTTAATTTTGATTTTACATTTACGTCCTTTTTTAAATTATTCAGATCAATTAGATTTAACTTTTAATAATATTATTACTAGAATATGTGTGCCAATTTTCTTTGTAATTACTGGTTATTTTGTAGCTTTAAAGGAAAAGGATAATCCTAACTATATTAAACAATATATCAAAAAGCAAATACCTCTTTATTTAGTATGGAGTTTACTTTATTTACCTGTTATTATAGGCCTATTTATTACGAAGTTTTCAGTAGTGGAAGAATATTTATCTATGTTACCATTATCTTATCCAGTCATTATTATTTTAGCAATCTCATTATTACCAGTTATTTTGTTAATTGCTCTTGTCTATACAGGAGTTTATTATCATTTATGGTATTTTCCTGCTTTAATGTTATCTTTATGGGTATTATTTCAGTGGAAGAAAAAATTCAAAGTCCAATATTTATTAATAATTTCTTTTTTCTTATTATTATTTGGAGCAACAGAAACTTATTATGGTATGTTACCAACTTCTATCAAACAATTAGTTACTTATTACTATACGATTTTCTTTACTACTAGAAATTTTCTCTTTTTTGGACTCTTTTATGTAGTAATGGGATATACTATGCAATCAAAGAAAGGTCCTTTTTCCAAATTTTGTTTTGAAAAACTAGTCATTTCCTTTTTATTTTTAATTTTTGAAGTTATTTTATTGTTAGATGAAGAAAGATTAAATAGTAATATTTTAATTTCCTGTATTCCATTAACTTATTATTTATTTTTATCGATTATCTATTTACCTGATATCATTAGTAAAAAATGGAGCAATAGAATGAGAGAATTATCAAAATATTATTATTTGATTCATCCAGCAGTTATTTTTGTTTTTTCCTTTTTATTTGAAGTTAGAAATATTGGAAATCCCTTTATTCAAATTATCATTATTTTAGGATTTACTCATATCCTTTCTTCTCTTTTGCTACTTTTAAAAAAGAAAAGGCCTCATTTATTTTTATAATATGATATAATGAATAAAAGAAAGTAGGAAAAATTATGAAAAAATCAGTTAGAAAACCTCTTGATTTAATCTTATTTTTTGTTTTAGGAATAGGAGTAGGAATCGCATTTGGTATGTCTTCTACACTGTTACTACGATATAATAGAAAAGAAATAAAAAAAGAATATTCTTATGAGACGGTGGAACTTATAGATTGTGAGAAGACACCAATTCTTTATTATAGAGAAAAAGATAGAAATATTTATCTTTATTGTTTAAATAGTATAAAAGTAAAAGATGGTAATAATTCTTTAGAATTAAAGAATTATTATAAAAAGAATTCTGAGGTAATAAATCAAATGATAGAAAATTTAGAGTTTATTGATTCATTAGATGATGGTGGAAGTTCTTTATATCGTGATGAAAATAAAGTAAGTGAAAACGGATTTACTATAGTAAGATGTAATAATTTATTAGGAAATCGTGATATTTATATTGGTCCTAAGAATATGAATTTTGAAAAAGAATTTTGTGAAAATAAGAATTAGGAATATGTTTGAAGTAGGTGTAGTATGGCTAAAAAAAGGAAAAAAAGGAAATTAAAAAAGTCGATTGTTAAAAAAATAAGAGTAGTTTTCTTTTTCCTAATAGCAGGAATGCTTTCTTTTTTTCTTTTACATTATCGTTCTAAAGAAGGAGTATCAAAAGAACCTTCGATTGGCAATATTGCTTTGATGGAAAAAAGTAATCAAATCTTAAAAGTAATAAAAAAACCTGAAAGTTATCCAGACGTGATTTTAAAAATGTTATATCGAAATCCGGATATGCTTACTTATGTATTAGACTATCCTGAAAAAGTAGGAAAAGTTTATAGTGATACAATTGGTGAAATAAAAAAAGGGGAGGTACCTTTATTATTGCAATATGACCAGCGCTGGGGATATGGAATGTATGGGGACGATACTATAGCAGTAGGTGGTTGTGCGCCAACCTCTCTTTCTATGGTTATTGCATACTATACAAATAATTCTTCTATTACTCCATCAGTAGTTGCTGATTTTTCCTATAAAAATGGTTACTATGTAAGTGGTAGTGGAAGTAGTTGGCTGTTATTATCGGAAGGTGCTTCTAATTTTGGTATTGTGGGGCGTACAATACCTTTAGTAAAATCAACTATCTTTCGTTATTTAGAAGAGGGAAAACCTATTATTGCGAGTATGGGACCAGGAGATTTTACCCGTACTGGGCATTTTATTGTATTTACTGGGATTAAAGATGGAAAAATCAAAGTAAATGACCCTAATAGTAGAAAAAATAGTGAACAATTATGGGAATATGAAAAAATAGAGTCACAGATAAAAAACTTGTGGGTCTATGAGAAAAAGTCTTAAGTGAATAAAAAAATACAGGATTTTGAAAACCTGTATTTTTTATTGATTTTTTAATTTCTCAACAATACCATAAACCATAGAAATGCGAGTAGGAATGATATATTGAACTTCTAAAATATCAACAAGGGATTTTACACAAAGACGCATTCCTCTAGCACCTCTCCACCATCCATCATTATTTGTTCTTTTGCAAATTTCTTCCAAAGAAACTTTATAAAAGAAATCTTTATCACATTTATCCATTGTTTCAATGTCTAAGCAATATGGCTGTAACGGATTGTCACAAAATTTATTTTTAGAGGTAGGATAATTTAGTTCTTCATAAAAATAAATATAATCTCCACCAGCTAGAATTAAAATATTAGCTTTATTTTTTGGTATATTTACTAATTCTTTAGTTTTAGCAATCATTTCTTCATAATTAGAAGTGGCAATATCTTCTCTTAAGTCAGGGAACATATCTGTAGTATCCATAGCTCCAAAGGAAGAATTTGCTTTTTCAATAATCTTACCATCTTCAACGATAGAAAGTTCTGTGGAACCACCGCCACCTATCATAACTGCAACTTTTCCTTGATAGTTTGTATTAGAAATAGCACCATAAACAGTGAATTCATTTTCCATATCAGGTGTTACAATTTGAAAGTCAAATCCAGTTTTCTCCTTAAATTCCTTTATCCATTCTTCTGCTTCCGTTTCTTTTAGATTTCTAAAAATACTAGTTCCATATACAAAACAGGTAGACTCGTTTAAGCCATTTATAAATTCAAAGAGTAGGGATTTGTCCTCTTCATCAATTTTATTATTCTTTTTATAATGATTTTTAAATTCAATTGTTTTAAATCCAATACTTTTTACTTCTCCTTTTTCATATAAATAAGCTTTTGTATTGGTGCTACCAATTTCAATAATTGTAAATCTTTCCATAATTTCCTCCATTATGTTTATCATAGCATAATTTTATAAAAAAAAGAACACGACTGTGTCATTTTCTTTTTTTCCTAAATTGTTTTTCTATGATTTCTATATTCCAATTTGGAAGAAGAGTTCCATCATTATTTATTTTAAAAAGTTCTTGTAATGTATTTAATTGTTCTTTTGTTGCTGTTTTTCCATAATATTTAGGATCTGGCAACATGGAACAATCCCAAAATTGCTCTCTATAGGGTTCTACATCCATTCTTTGAATTCTTGCGAATAGGCCATATCCATAAAATTCAACTAATATATTTCTTATATAGTAGAATTTTCTAAGTTCTATTTCTTCTAAAGAGGCACCTTTTTGAACTAAGGAATTTAAATGAATCTCATACTTTTTTTTAATATTACTGATTTGTAAAATTTCTTCTGAAAACTGAAGGGCAGAACTTTCTAATTGTTGAGAATGGTTAGCTCCCATGTATCCATTTGCTAAACAGAATTGCCCATTTGGAAAAATAAATGCATTTTGATGCTTAAGACTCACTTTTTTTGTTTCAATATCACTGAAGTTAAATACGGTAAGCTTTTGTATTGACATTTTTTATCCTCCTACACAAAGGATATTATAACATAAATTTGAAAAGTCTACTATAAAATTTTATGTTATAATAATTATGGTGATAGTATGATAGCAAGTATTTCTTTTGACTATTTTTCTATTTTAAAAAATGCTAAAAAAGTTTCTAAAAGAAATCCTTTATCCTCTAAAAATATAAAATATTTAAAAAAATTTCCTTTTATTTGTTTTGGAACAGGATTGATTGTTGCAGTATTTGTTTGGCTTTGCACTTTGGTAGGAATTGTATCAGGAAGTTTTTCTATTTTAGAATCTTTAGTGACTGCCATTTTGGTTTTTCTACTAGTTTCTTTTTTCAGTTTTCGCTCTCTTTCTAAAAAAATAGATATAAAATCTTATAAAAAATTGAAAAGAGGGGTGAGAAAAGAATATCAAATTATGGAGTATTGTGCGAAAATTGATGGTTTTTATGATTCTATTGGTGTAAGTACAGAAACAAATGTAAAATATTTGAAAGATAAGAAAAAATCTAAAACTTATATTATGATATTAGATGGTCAAAAAGTGTATTTAAATTCTAAAGTCTATGACGAAATAAAAGAAGATAAAAAAATAAATATTTACTTTATAAAGGCAGGAAATATAATGGTTTTCTATGATTATGGGAGAATAAAAAAATGATTTTTGTTTGTCATTTTAAGATAGGTATGTTATAATAAAAAATAGGATAGGTGAGTATATGGAAAGTAAAGAAGAAGTAATGTTAAATGGTGAGAAAATAATTTTACCAACGGCTGCTACAGAGGAAGAAATGAACGATTTGTTGTTAGAAGATAATACTCCAACTAGTGATTTGTCAGAAATTTTAGAGAAAACAAAAGAGATTGATTGGAGTAATAATGGATAGAAATAAATTAATGGATGATTTTTTGCGAGGATGGGCCGAAATATATCGTCAAAATCCTAGTTATCCAATACATAAAAATATTATATATAAATCCTTAATGGAATATGGCTTAACTGCAGAAGAACAACAAAATCCAGATATTAGACCTCTTTTCACTAATTGGGAAAGGCATTTTCAAACTAGCTCCTTGCATGTTTATGAAGATAGTAGACAACTTGGTTTTTTACAGTTTATGAGTAGAGGAGATTTAGGGAGACAACATGTAAAACTATATCTTTCTTATCCACCTGATAAAATAGAGTATTGTGTAAAAAAAATATTTGAATTTATAGCAGCTAATAATATGATTACAGGTTCAAAAGTTTCTGAAAGGGTACGCTCTGATTCAGTCGTACTTCGTATGACTAATTATGATGATGCTATCAAGGTTATGAATTTTATTAGTAATACTCCAGAATTAGTTCAATATGCCAAATCTACCAATCCTTTTATGATGAAACAGGGAGTAGTAGGAGTATCTTATGATGATAATTTAAGTTTTAATAGTACTTTATCTTTTATGTTAGAAAAATATTTTAATGATTGTCGTGCAAATAATACTTTAGGAAGAGTGAATCATACTCATTTTGGGGAATTTGTAAATAATTTTATAAATAAAACATTTAATTCTTCTACTGGTTTGCAATTTTTTAAAGTAAATTCTGAAGTTTCTCCAATGCTACATAGATTTTCTAATGTAGGAGAGGGTTTGGTAAATTATGAGCAAGTGTTACGATTAATTGCTATGCAGACAGATGGAAATATGAGCATAGAAAAATTTCGTTCTTTTTATGTAGATGCTAAAAACTCTTCTAAAAATAAACAAATGGCAGATTATTATGAACAATTATTAATAGGCCCTAAAAAAGAACAGACAGAGTCTTTAGAAGACACTGCTTCTATGGAAGAAATTGCTCTTATTAATGGATATATTCAATTTGCATTTCAAAAGTATGGAAAGAAAGCAGATGTTATTGCTTATTTAAAGAAGTATATTGAAGAGGAAAATATTAAAGCGATTACAAGGGAAGGCAATTTTAGAGAGAAGTTTTTAGCAAATATGACTCCTAAAAGGGCAGACTTTATTATGTTACATAATGTGGATGCTTATGTAAACGATGTTTTGCAACCTGTAAAAGAGGAAACAGAATTAGAAGTAATTGTTAATCCCGAAGTAAAACTATTGCAGGATTATATTGATTTAGCCAGAACAAAATATGGTGATTCTGGGGCGGTAGCTTATTTAACCGATTATTGCTATGGAAATACAGCAGCTATAACAAAGGATAATAATTTTAGAGCGAGATTTATGCATTCTCTTCCACCAGAAAAAATCAATGCTATAACTGGCGGGAATGTTAAAAAATATCTTTTTACTTATGTATGTAATAAGTGTAAAAGTTCTACAATAGATCAAGTTATGTATGATAATTTTGTAAGGGCTTGTGTTGCTACTTATCAAAAATATGGCTATGCACAATTAGAAGAAGCTATTAGCTGTGGACAAGTAGGAAATTATGTTTATTTTACAAACGGTAGTAATCGTTATAGAGATAATATGGAAATTCTTACGCCAGAAATGTTTAGAGCTTGTTGTAAACAGTTATTAAGCACTTATGGTACTAATTTGTCAGCAAGTGAAAGCTTGCCTAGATTATGTAGTCAAATTATTGGACAAATTTTACAAGTGCAAAAAGCAGAAACAAAAATGATTTCTTAAAACTTAACATTATGTTAAGTTTTTTGTTTCTAGTAAAAATTTAGAATCTATAGTATAATTATTAGTAATAGTTAGGAGAATATTATGAAAGTTACTGTAGAAATGGCTTGCTCTATTAATGGCCTTATTGCAACAGAAAGTGGTAATGAAGATTTTCTTTCTGATAGAAATTATCAGATTATGCTAGACTTTTTAAAAGAATATGATTGTTTGGTATGGGGAAATACCACTTTTCAGAATGTAGTTTCTTGGGGAAAAGAATATATTGAAGATTTAAAAGATGTATTTGTAGTTGTTTTTTCAAAAGAAGAACATATTTCAAATTATCCAAATGTTATTTATGTAAAATCTATATTAGAATTTAAAGAAGAATGCAAAAAAAGAAACTTACAAAAAATATTTGTATCTGGTGGTGCTCATACAAATACGCTATTTTTTGAGAATGATTTAGTAGATAGAGTTATTATCAATTATAATCCATATATATTGAATAAAGGAATTAATTTATTTGAGGGAAATTATTTTGAAAGAAAATTAAGTTTAGAAAAAATAGTAGAAGAAAAAGAGGGCATTGTTCAACTTTGGTATCAAGTAGAAAGAAGTAAGCAAGATGAGTAGAAAAATAGTAGCAGTCGGTGGGGGACATAATGGTAGAAAAAAAGGGGATGGAACTAGAACACCTTATGAAATAGCCTTAATGGATCAAGAAATAGTAAAATTAACAAACAAAAAGAATCCACACTTTCTATTTTTAGCTCATTCTCAAAAAGATTTAGATGTTCAAATTGGATATTTTAATGGCATGAAAGAAATTTATGAGGATTATTATCATTGTGATTGCAGAATGTTAACTAGTGAAGATTTAAAAAATTATGATAAGGCTAAAGAATATACTGAATGGGCTGATATTATCTATGAAGGTGGAGGAGATACTATGAGTATGATATCTCTTTGGAAAAATACTGGATTTGATAAGTTATTACAAAAAGCTTGGGAAGACGGTACTGTTATGTGTGGCGTTTCAGCGGGTGCTAATTGTTGGTTTACAGAATGTAGTACAGATTCTTTAAGAATCCAAATGAATGACTTAAGTTTGCCGCTTACTAGTTGTGAGTGTTTAGGATTTATTCCTGGATTTTTTGTTCCTCATTGTGATGAACCAGGGCGGATAGAATCTTCTAAGGATATTTTAAAGGAAAATGGTATGGTTGGAATATTTGTTTCTAATTGTTCTGCTTTAGAAATTGTAGATGGAAAATATCGTTTATTGACAACAGATGCTTCTTCCTATGGAATTGATGCTTATGCCTTAAAAGTATATTGGAAAGATGGAGAATTTATAGAAGAAAATATTTCTTCTTCCTCAGAATTTAGAGAATTAGAAGATTTACTTACGAAATCTCTATCGAAAGTAAAGTAGTAATAAGTCATTATCAATAAAGGAGGATGATTATGGATAATTATTTTGTCATTCATGGTTCTTATGGAAATCCTTATAAAAATTGGATTCCTTGGTTAAAACAGAAATTAGCTATTAGAAAAAAAGAATGTTTTGTTTCTCACTTTCCAATTCCTCCAAATCAAACTTATGATAATTGGAAAACTGTTTTAAAAGCTTATTTAGATATTGGATTAATTACAGAGCAGACGACTTTTATCACACATAGTTTAGGTGGAATTTTTCTTACTAAGTTCTTACTTCAATATCATGTGAAAGTGAAGAAGATTATTTTTGTTGCCGCTTTTGATAATATTATCTTTGAAAATGAAAACGAAATTTATAATACATTTTATGTTAGGGAAGAAAATTTAAAAGATATTTTAAACTATTGCAAAGATATTAGTTGTGTTTATTCTAATAATGATCCTTACATCTCTGCTTGGGAAGCAGAAAAGTTTGCAGATGCTATTCATGTGAAAAAGATAATTATCCAAGATGCAGGGCATTTTACTGGAAAAAACGGCTATAGGGGGGTTCCAGAATTATTAAAATATCTATAAAAAAGTCAGAAAATTTTCTGACTTTTTAATTAGAATCTCTATTGATAAGAACACACTCTCTTCTATCTACTTTTCCTAGCGCAAAATCTTTTTCTGTCTCTGAAAATAGCCTTTTGATAGATACCTTTCGATTATGTGTAAAGGGTTTATTTAAAATTAGTTTTACATTTCTATCTCGCTTGTAGGTTTCTTTATCTAAATAATATGGATCAAATAAGTAAATATGCTTTTTATCTATTTTAGTAGCAATCACATAATGTTCGCATTCTTGCCAACATCTTAAAAATACACATCCGCCGCTTTTTAAGCATTTCTCCATTGCTTCAAGAGTGACACTATCTTTTTCAAGTCTTTTACATTTTACCTGAAAACTATGAGAATCGGTATATCTTTCAATCCAATGAGTTAGTTTGTTAACTGCTTCTCTGCTAGTGCCGCCTTGCCCTAGATTTCCATATTCATCATAACAATCTAATGTATATCTATGAATTGCTTTTACTAATTCAGCAGGTATTTCTTCTCTTTCATATAGATAACTAAAAGCATTTAATAAAGAAACTGTTCCGCAATCAAATTCTGTTACTTGAAATCTTAAAGGATTTTTCATATTATTCTCCTAACTATAAGAATAGTATATCATAAACTTTATCG
Organism: uncultured Bacilli bacterium; assembly: GCA_910584165.1. Taxonomy (GTDB): domain Bacteria; phylum Bacillota_I; class Bacilli_A; order RF39; family UBA660; genus UBA5578. The sequence goes on from CAJTZU010000005.1 coordinate 84,400, forward strand.
TTAGGAGAAGTTTGTTTTACTTTTTCTTAAAAGATGATATAATTTTTTCAAGGAGAGATTATATGAGGGAAATAGATGTTGAAGGTTGGGAACGATTAAAAACTTATGAATGGTTTAAAAGCTTTTCAAATAGTACGTATAGTATGAATGTGAAAATGGATGTTACGGCTCTTATCAAACATGTTAAGAGGACAAAAGAATCTTTTTTTATTGATTTATTATATCTTGTTGTGAAAGGATTAAATAGTATAGAAGAAATGAGAATGCGATTAGTAGATAATAAACCAATTTTATATGATGATATTAATCCTGCTTTCACCGTTATGACTACAGCAGGAACTTTTGAAAATGTTAGGCATAAAAATCATCTAAAATTTAAAGATTTTTATAAAGAATGCTACGAAAAAATAGAGCAAGCAAAAAAACAGAGTAAGATTAGTGAAGAAGATTATAATCCTGAGAATTGTTATGATGAATATTATATTACCTGTGTTCCATGGGTTGATTTTACACAGATGACTCATCCTATACCAGATGATATTTGCTCTCAATGTATTCCTAGGATTTGCTGGGGAAAATATACAGAGCAGAATAAAAGATATGAATTAATGCTTAATATAACTGTTAGTCATATTTTTGTAGATGGCTATCCACTTTCTGAAGCTTTTCAAAAAATTCAAGAACTATTAGATAATGTAGAGGAAATTTTAAAATAATATGGAAAAAAATATAGAGATAAAAAATGCATGTGCTAATAATTTAAAAAATATATCAGTTGAAATAGAATTTGGAAAGTTAACTGTTTGTGCAGGCCCAAGCGGTTCTGGAAAGAGTTCATTTGCTTTTGACACACTTGTTAAAAAAGAAAAATGTGTAATGGAAAATTATCCTAAAGTAGTAAAATCTATTTCTCAAAGAATATCAGATACTAGTCAGAAATTAGAAGAATTAGAAAAATTAAAAAAGGTAGAAAATGCTCTAATCGTTATTGATGAACCTCTTGCTGGCACAATAGAATTAGAAGCAATAAAATACTCAAAGATGATGAAGGAATTATCTAGAAAAAATGCAGTAGTAGTGGTAGAGCATAGAAGAGAAATATTTAAAGAAGCAGATATTGTTCTAGTATTTGGTCCAGATTCAGGCCCAAGCGGTGGAGAATTATTAGAAATAACAGAGGGAAAAGAGTATTTAAAAAAATTGCCTACTATTACAGTTAGTAGAATAGAGAATAAATCTAATAAAAAGATAACAGCTTCTTATAGGATGTTTGACGAAATAAAAAACTATCAGGTAGAATTTTATTTAAATACAGTAACTACTGTTACTGGACCAAGAAAGAGTGGAAAAAGTACTTATTTGGATGCAATTTACAAAGCACTTGATAAATCTTGTGGGGCTAGTGAAAGAAGAAAAAACTTATTAGAAGTAAAAAATAAGAACTATATTAGGAGACCTCATATTATAGATGCAACTCCTGTTACTAAAAATGCTAAATCAACAGTTGCTACTTATTATGGTATAAGTAAATTTCTAAAAGATGAAAATTTAGATATAACAGTAGCGGAAGCTATTCTTTTCTATTCTAATAAACCTTTGATTACTAGAAGATTAAATCATTTACAAGAGATTGGTTTAGGTTACTTAAAATTAAATCAGCCATCTTATACCTTATCAGGTGGAGAATGCCAAAGAATTAAATTAGCGAAATTGTTATGTAAGAAACTAGGAGATAGAAGTGTTTATATTTTCGATAACCCAGTAAGGGGCTTAGGGGAAAAAAATATAGAAAAAGTAATGCTTATGTTTGATAGATTAGTAAAAAATAATAATACTATATTAATTGCTGAAAATGACCCTATAGCGCTTCAATTTGTTGATAAAAAAATTGTATTGGAAAATTAAAAAAGAAAACATTTACTTTTTCTTTTTTTGTTGTATAATGTAATTGGAAGGTGATTGATGTGCAAAGAAATCTTTGCTTATTATTCAATCGACTAAAGTTCTATTAGATCCTTCTTTTCTAAAAAATAAATATTAGAGTAGAAAATGAATAGTTAAGACTCATGAGACGGGAAGTTGCTTATGGGGCAAGACATAGTCGCTTATTTGTTTTCGCATTCCGCTAATGAATCATACAAGGTATTAATCCTGTTCTTTCATGCGGAAAAGAAAGGATTTTTTTTATGAACAAGTCAAAGAGAATAATATTATGTGCGCTTTTTATTGCTGCTTGTGTTGTATTAGGGAGAATTTTATCAATTAGAACTCCTTTGCTTACTATCGGATTTTCTTTTGTTCCTATTATGTTAGGAGCTATTCTTTTAGGAACAAAATATAGTATTTTTATTGCTACTATTAGTGATGTAATTGGAGCTTTATTATTTCCAACAGGAAACTATTTTTTTGGGTTTACTATAACTGCTTTTTTTACAGGATTAGTATATGGGCTTATATTGTATAGAAAAGAATTTAAAGTAGATAAGAGTTTCTTGATTAGACTCATTATAAGTACAGTTATCGTTACTGGACTATTAAATGGTGGATTAAATACTATATGGATTATGATGATAAGTAAGGGCGCTAGTAAAGTAGTAGTCCCAGTTAGAATATTAAAACAATTAATTATGGCTCCTATTAAAGTATTTACTATGCTTTCTTTATGTAAAATATTGGAAGAAAGGATAAAAAAATTAATTCATGATTAAATTGCAAAATGTAACTTTTCAATATGATAAAGTAATTTTAGACCAAATAGATATGACTATTAAAAAATCAAAAATAACATTTATTATAGGACCAAATGGTAGTGGAAAATCTACTTTAGCAAGTATTATTAGTGGTTTATTGTTTCCTAAAGCAGGAAAGATTTATTTAGATGATATTGAATTGAATAGAAAAGTTAGTAATCAGCTTATTAGAAAAAAAGTAGGGATGATTCTTCAAAATCCAAGTAACCAAATGCTATTTTCTAAAGTATATGATGATATAAAGTTTACTCTGGAGAACATGAAAGTTCCTAAAGTGGAAATTCCTACTAAAATAGAAGAAAGTTTAAAAAAAGTAAATATGCTTTCTTTTATGGATGCGAACCCTTATAATTTGTCAGGAGGGGAGAAACAGAGAATAGCAATTGCTTCTCAATTATCTTTAAATCCTGATTACCTCATTTTTGATGAAGCTACATCTATGCTTGATATATGTGGAAAAAAGTCACTTTATCAATTGATAAAGAAGTTAAAAAAAGAAATGGGGATTATTTTTATTACGAATAACATGGAAGAACTTGTTTATGCAGATGATATTTTTATTATAGATAATCGAAAAGTATATAAATATACATTGACTGATATTATGAAGGATAATACAATTTTAACGAATCATAAATTGGACATTCCTTTTATATTTAAAATTTCTAGTGTACTTAATATAGAAAATCCTAAAGAGTTAAATGAAATTTCCATATTAGAAAGAATGGGTATCTCTTGATTTATTTCTTAGTACTAATTTTTTTCTTTCTTTATAGTTTCGTGTTATTTATTATTGATAATATTTACTTATTATGTTTATTTTTTCTATTTAATCTTATTATTTCATTATTTGTGAGAATCTCTTTTAAAAAACATTTCAAAGTATTGGTTACTAATTTAACATTTATTTTATTTATTATATTATGTAATTTCTTATTTAGTAGTATAGAAGAATCTTTAAAAGTTGGGATTAGACTTTTCCTAGCGATTGACTATACGTATATAATGGGAAATTATTTTAATCCTAGTCGTATAAGGATGGCTTTTCGATATCTTTTTTCTCCTTTAAAATTATTAAAAGTAGACATAGCTGCTTTAACTTTAATCCTATCTATATCATTAGCTTTTATTCCCATTTTAATGGATGAAGCTAAAATGATAAAGATATCTCTTAAAAGTAAAGGCTTTGATTTTAATTTTAAAAATGTTATCACTAAACCTCATATTTATTTAATTACTTTTTTAAATGGTTTATTTGATAGAGTTGATGAGATAGAGAGAAGTTTGCAATTAAAAGGGTACTAAAAAAGGATTTTTAAATCCTTTTTATTTTTCTTCATTATTGATTTGATTGTTAGAAGTATTTTCCTTACTTTTGAAATATTTAATAAAGCATACTATGGATATGATAAAACAAATGCAACTAATAGAATAACAAACAATATAAATAATAGACATATTCGTTATAAATGGGTCTGGGTTGGCAAGAAGAATCAGACCTAATGTAACTATAATAAATATAACCCAGAAAGCTGTAGAAATAGTTTCTATTAGAAATGGTACTGCTAATAGAACGATTGCTATAACTAAAAAGATAATAGCGGCAATTAAAAAAGATACCTTTCCATTTTCTTTTCTTTGATAGCTTGGATTAATTTGACCACACATAGTACAGAAGCGATGGTTGGGATTTAATTTATTTCCACAATGAGTACAAAACATTCTTTCCCTTCTCTCTAATATCTTAGCTAAATTATAACATAGAATAATCTCTTTTGTTCATATAATCTTGTTATTTTTTTAAAACTACTAAAAAAATATGTTAAAATAGTAATTAGGAGTTGATATTATGAAAAGTTTTTATATTGATCTTGGTTCATCAACTATAAAAGTTTATTGTTATGAAAAAGAATTGAAATTAATGGAAGAAAATTCTATATATTTTAAAAATGATTTTGATGCGGTGAAGGGAATTAGTGAAAAAAATTTAAAAGAACTATGTGATTATTTTAAAAATATTAAAAAGAAGTACAATTTACGATATGATAATACTAATATCTTTGTCACTGGAATTTTTAGAAATTTGATTCCTGAAAGAAAACAAGAACTAGTAAAATTATTTAATGATGAATTTGATTTACACTTTAATATTATTAGTCATGGAATTGAGAATTACTATTTAGCGAAAGCAATGGAAAATGATTATAATGGAAAAAAAGTTTTAATAATTAATATGGGGGGTAAAACGACTGAATTAGTAACTTTTATTGGCTCTAAAATCACAGATACTAAGAATTTGAATTTAGGAGTTGCAGATTTATTAAATGCTTTTAGCAAAGTAAATGAAAAGTATAGTGGTGATTCTCTAGAAGATATGGAAAAATTTGTTAGTGAGAAATTAATTAATATTGAGTTAGATAAAGATTATGATTGTGCTATATTTACAGGTGGAGAAGAAAGGTTTGAATTATTAACAGGGTTTCATTTAGTAGAAAACACTTTGTTTCATGATAATATTCATAAGTATATGCTGAGTTTAGAAGATTATATAAAGGGTACTGAAAGCGTATTTTATGATATTTCTATGGAAGAATTATATCAGTTAATGCCATCTAATCCAAAATGGATGGATGGGGCTAGAAGTGGTGCTATTATTCCTTTGGCTTTATTCAAAATGTCAAATGTAAGTTGGATTATTCCTTCTGATTTAAATTTAATAAATGGTGTTATTAATGATTTAAAGTAATAAATTTAGAAATAATGAATTCATAATAGGTTTGGAGAATAGAAAAAGTATGGAAACGAATGATAAAATAGAAGAAACAATTACTACTTATAATAATATAGTAGAAGAATACATTCAATATTTTAATTCTAAAGATTTACATGGTAATGTTCAATTTCAAAAAGAAATAGATATTTTAGTAAATCAGTTAGAAGAGGGAAGTAGTATTTTAGATGTTGGTACAGCTACTGGAGATTACCCTAAATATTTAACAGAAAAATGTAATAAACATTTTAAAGTCACTGGCATTGATTCTTCTATTAATATGATTAATGTAGCTAGAAAAAAAGCACCTAAGGCTAATTTTCAAATAATGGATATGAGAGAATTATCAATGCCTAAAAATAGTTTTGACGCTATTATTTGTTTAGCCACTTTAATCCACGTTGATGATAATACTGCTATTTCCATATTAGAAAAATTTGATGCTATATTAAGTAGTAATGGAATTATTATCATTAATGTTATGGAACATACTAGCGGTGATAAAGAAATATATGGTGAAGAACCATTTAATCCCAAATATAATACCTATTTTAATAGATATTCCAAATCCTTTTTTATCGATTGGTTTAAAAATAAGGATTATGAGATTTTAAATATACTAGATAATCCTATTTTTAATAAAGAAGAAGTAAAAGAACCTAGTGTTGATACTAATCAGTTTTCCATTATTATAAAAAAACAAAGAGATGTGGGGAGATAAGTATGTTAATAAAAATATATTTAATTGAAATGTTAATTAGTATTGGTTCTATTCCTGTATTAATCTATTCTATATATGGTAATTCGTATAAGAATATTTGTAAAAAGAAATAATATAAAGGGTAGACTAGAAGTCAATTAAGAAATAGTAATTGTCATTAGGCAACTACTATTTTTTGTTTTGATATATTTCTTTTTCAGTGTTGGCTAGCTAGGATATAAATCCTCCATATGAGCTTCTTCTAAGATAAGAGAATTTTGTTTATTTATATAAAATAAAAACTTACAAACTTGTTATAAGTCTGTAAGTTGTTTTTTAATGGAGCAAGTGACCAGAATCGAACTGGCATCCCAGCCTTGGCAAGGCCGTGTACTAACCATTGTACTACACCTGCAAATAAGTACATACTAATTATATCATAAAAAAGAAAAAAGTATACCAAAAATTAAAAAAAATAGAAAAAAATAAAGGTGTAGCACAATGTAAAATATAACTTTAGAAAAATAAAAGAAGTTTTCACTTCTTTATTTTTTGATTGGGATGGCTCCATTTTCACATCTATTTCCCCAAGAGTCAATCATTTTCTTATCTTTATAGACACAGATGATTTCACAATGATTAGCGCATTTTTGGCATTCTATACCAACTGTTGAAAATTCCATATCTACTATATCAAAAGAAAAGTCATTTTCGACTTTTGATTTTCTAGCTAGAATAGCAACTCCTAAAGCTCCCATTAAATGACTGTTAGGGTCAACGATAACATCATGACCAGTTGCTTCTTCAAAGGCTTTGGTAACCCCAATATTTTTAGATACGCCACCTTGAAATACGATAGGGGGAAGTATCTTTTTTCCTTTTCCAACATTATTTAAGTAGTTTGTAACAACAGCCTTACAAAGACCTGCAATAATATCTTCTTTTTTGTGACCAATTTGAGCTTTATGTACTAAGTCTGATTCTGCAAATACTGTACAACGAGCTGCTATATTGGTTGGCTTTTTACTTTTAAGGGCAATTTTACCGAACTCTTCTACTTCTACACCTAATCTTTTTGCTTGACTAGAAAGAAATGATCCTGTTCCTGCTGCACATAACGTATTCATCGCATAATCTACAACAACACCATCTTCTACTAAAATGATTTTAGAATCTTGCCCACCAATTTCTAGAATAGTTCTAACATCTGGATAAAGGGAGGTAGTTCCTATTGCATGTGCTGTAATTTCATTTTTAACAACACTAGCATTTACCATAGCACCAATTAATTTTCTAGCACTTCCTGTAGTACCAACAGAAACAATTTTATAAGTTTTCTTTTTAAATTGACTCTCTAATACTTTTAATAATCTTTTTACAGCATCCATAGGATTTCCTTCTGTCCAAAGATATTCACTAGCAAGTATTTTATTGTTTTCATCAATAATAACACCTTTTGTGGAGATAGAACCGATGTCTATTCCTAAATATGCTTTTTTCATTTTTTCTTCTCCTTTCTCATTATAATCATGTCATAGAAAGCTTCTAATCTAGTTTGAATTCCTGTTTCACTTGTCTGTGAATCAAAACTAAAGTAAAGAATGGGGATTTTATAGTCATTACTAATTTTTTGTAGTACTGGCATAGCATCTATTTCTGGGGTACATCCAAAAGATTTGACATGGACGATTCCATCAAATCCTTCTTTAGCCCATTCTAGTGCTTTATAAACAGTTGCCATAGAAGTAGCGCCCATATAATATTTTACATAGTGTTTAATAAATTTCTTTTGTTTTTTACCATCATTATGAATAACAGAATTACTAACATTCATCCAACGATAGATAACGATACCTTTTTTAGCAAGTTCTTTTTCAATAAAGTGATTGCTGAAAGGTTCCATAATTGTGTAATACTCTCCAACAATTCCAATTTTAATTAATTTTTTAGGTTTCTTTAGTTTTACATTCTTTAGTTTTTTCATGTACTCTTTTGTAATCTTTTTTACATCTTTTTTTGTTTCAACACTTTTCAAGGCATTTAAATATTCTTCATGGATTTTTTCCATTTCTCCATCTTTTTTTTCAAAACCAACATTCTGTCTTACAAAATCTTCTACTTCATCGATGCATTCAACCATTTTTAAAAAAGTTAATAGAGAAGAAGCAATTTTTTTCACGCTTAAATCTGGATTTACTTTTTTAAATTCCTCATAAAAGGTAAGAGGCTTTTGATAGTCTGCACGAGACATGTTGATGAATTTTACGTTGTATCCTAAGTCCTTTAGAATCTGTTCATGTAATTCGCCATAGAAACCTAATCTGCAAACACCACCTGTTTGCACTAGTGTGTTAGCGCCTGCTTCAATTGCTTCAATGTAGTTTCCTAAATTAAATTTGAAGGGTGAACATACATAATCAGGACTATACTTACTTCCTATTTCTAGTGTCTTTTTAGTAGAAGGGGGAGGAGTAATATATTCGACTCCTAATCCTTTGGTAAATAAAAATTCTAGTGCGATGTGATAATTACCAAAACGGGGGAATGCTATTTTACATTTTTCCATGTTGCTCCTCCTTTTTAATTTTGATAATATCGACAAAGCTTTCTAATCTAGTTTCCAAACCAGCACTTCCTTCTTGCCCATCTAGTACTAAATTTAAAATAGGAATTCCTTTTACTCTTCTTAGAATAATTTCATTTACTAAAGAATCTGGACCACATGGAAAAGAACTCATTAAAATGATACCATCTACTTTATCTTTATATAGTTCTATTGCACCTACCAATTCCTTATTAAAAGCCCAAGGAAGTGTTTCACTAATTTTAGAGGATGCTTCTCTAGCTTCTTTTTTATCACATAAATCGGCAATAATAGGAGCAACACCTAATTCTTTTAAATACTGGATAATTGGATCTCCTATATATCTATCATAGACATTGTATTGATGTCCAACCAATAGTATTTTTAAAGAATTTCCTTCTAATAGAGTTTCTTGTTCTCTAATATCCATAATTTGATTTGTTTTTTCATTTTGTTTAGCAATCAAATAGGCTCTTGTAATAGCAACTTTTTTAAATCCTAGAAATTTTCCCATTTTTAAGAAGGCTCTAAATTCATTAGCAGTCTCTTTTGGATTGATATTGTAGTAAAGAATTTTTATTTTTTGTTCTCTAAAAGTATTGTTTACAACATCATAGATAGCTTGAAATTTTGTGCATACGGTTCCATCACTACCATAGCCAAATACTCTAGGTACTAAAATATAGTCACATTTATCTAACAAGTAAGCGACATGGCCTAGATAGATTTTAGAAGAAAGACATGCTTCATCTATCGCATAAATAGTTCCATTTTTATAAATTTCTCTATTGGTATAGGGACTTACTACATAGTCTAGTCCTAATTCCTCAAAAAAGCTTTCCCATAAATAGTGATATTTATAATATAGGAAAGCTCTTGGTATTCCAATTTTCATACAACTCACCACTCACAATTATTTTATCATAAAATGTATAAATCTGATAAAAAAATGTGCTATAATGGAAAAGTGGAGGATGGATATGTATAAGAAAATATCAAAGAATGAAAAAGTAACAAGAAAGATTAGTGAAGTTCATTCTGCAGATAATTATCTAACAAAAGAGATAACAGAAAATGTGAGTTTAGCAGTCACTAAATTGAATGGAAATTTAGATTCTAGTAAGATAGAAAATGAAAGAGTTTACTATTTTATAGAAGCGAATGTAGATTTTATAATAGATGATGAAAAAGTTCATTGTGAAAGTGGAGATGTACTATACTTAGAAAAGGGTACCACTTACTCTGCTTGTGGTGAATTTGAGGCAGTTACAGTAAATGTTCCTGCTTATGGGGTAAAAAAAGAATTACGATAAAATGGAGGAATAAAATGAAAGAATTATTAGAAAATGTAATTGTTAGAAAACAAAATACAATTCAAATAGAGGATATTTATTTTGATCCTTATTTAGAGGATAGTGAAACACATGATGCTCGTGCAATCTTTATTACGCATTCTCATTATGATCATTTCTCAAAGGAAGATATTGCAAAAGTAAAAAATGAAGATACTATTTTAATTATTCCGAAGGATTGTTTGGTAGGCGCACTTGATCAATTTGATAAAAATCACATTTTGGTAGTAGAGCCAAATCAAGATTATGTAGTAGGAGACTTAAGATTTCATACAGTTCCTATGTATAATCGAAATAAAGGATATCATCCCAAAGAGAACAATTGGGTTGGGTATCTTTTAGATTATAATGATGTTACTTATTATATAGTAGGGGATTCTGATGAAACTCCAGAACTTGTAAGTATAAATTGTGATGTATTATTTATTCCAATAGGAGGAACTTATACAATGGATGTAAAAGAAGCAGTATCTGCTACCAAATTAATTCATCCAAAGGTAGTTATTCCCACTCATTATGGAACTGTTGTTGGAACTATTCAAGATGCTTATCAATTTCAGAAAGAATTAGAAGGAATAGTATCCTGTGAAATTTATCAAAAATAACACGAACATGTTATTTTTTTTGTGCATTCGCATATCCTACTATGAGGTGTATATGAAAAAAGTTGTGTTATTAATGGGGGGAGAATCTTTAGAACATGAAGTTTCTCTCCAATCTTCTAAATCTATTTTAGAAAATATAGATTCTAAAAGATATGAGGTAATTCCTATTATCATTAGTAAAGATGGGACTTGGTATCATTATTATGGAAAAGTAGAAAATTTACTACATTGGGAAGGGGAAGATATAGAAGTAATTTCCAATGTAATAGGGACATTAAAGAAAGTAGATATTGTACTACCCATGATACATGGAAAAAATGGGGAGGATGGAAAACTGCAAGGTTTTTTAGAACTGTTCCATATTCCTTATGTTGGATGCAACAGTAAAACTAGTATGTTAGGAATGGATAAGGAATATATGAAATTATTAGCGAAAGAGCATGATATTCCACAGTTGCCATATCAAGTCTTGAAAGATAAAAAAAAGAAACTCTCTATAGATTTCCCTGTTATTGTAAAACCAGCTAATGGTGGCTCTTCTATCGGAATTGGTATTGCTCATCAAGCAAAAGAATTTCAAAAAAAGTTATCAGATGCATTTGCATGTGATTCTAAAGTAATTGTAGAAAAATATGGTAGAGTAAGGGAATTAGAAATTGGAATTTTAACAGATAAGAAGAAATGTTATTTATCAAATATAGGGGAAATATTAACGAATGGTAAGTTTTATGATTATGATAAAAAATATGTAGATAGTATTTCTACTACTGTAGCACCAGAATTATCTAATAAAATAAAAAAAGAAATAGAATCTTTAGCAAAAAAAATAGTATCCATTTTCGAATTAAAAGGAATGACTAGAATTGATTTCTTTTATGAGGAAGATACGAATACCATTTATTTTAATGAGATTAATACGATTCCTGGTTTTACTATCATTAGTATGTATCCAAAACTTTGGGAGTCTAAAAAAATGAATTATCAAAAACTGTTAAGTAACTTAATTGAATGGTCTTAGCTTATTGAACTTTTAAAGAATTAATGATAAAATGTAGTAGTTTTGAAAGGATGTAGTAAGATGAAAAAGACAAAAATAGTATGTAGTATAGGCCCTTCTAGTACGGATATTGAAACATTTTCAAAAATGGTAGAGGCAGGAATGAATGTAGCACGTATCAATTTTTCTCACGAGACAGAAGAAGGTTGCGAAAAAGTAGTTCATTTAGTAGAGGAAGTAAATAGATGTGGGAATCATATTGCGATTATGTATGATACAAAAGGTCCTGACTTTAGGACAGGAGCTTTAATGGAAGAGAATGTTGAACTAAAAGAAGGAGAAACTATTCAACTTGTAAAAGAAGATATTTTAGGAACTGCTTCTAAAATTAGTGTCAATTATAAAAGTGCGATTGATACAATTCCAGTGCATTCTATTATTTTAATTGAAGACGGGTTATTTAAATTAGAGGTAATTGATAAAGATAGTGAATCTTTAACTTGTCGTATTTTAGTTGGAGGTAGTCTTGGAGCTCATAAAGGAATCAATGTTCCAGGAGTAGATTTAGAAGAACCTTTTTTAAGTGAAATTGATAAAAAAGATATTACTTATGCTTGTAAGCATGAAGGGGATTTTATTGCTCTTTCTTTTGTTTCTTGCAAAGAAGATGTTTTAAGTGTAAGAAAATTAATTGAAGAAAATGGTTCTACTATGCAAATTATTTCAAAAATAGAATCTACGAATGCGATTGCTAATATTGATGAAATTATTGAAGCAAGTGATGGCATTATGGTGGCACGTGGTGATTTAGGAGTAGAGGTTCCAATGAAAGAATTACCAATTCTTCAAAAAATGATGATTAAAAAGTGCCGTGAAAAAGGAAAAATCTGTATTGTAGCAACAGAAATGCTTTCTAGTATGACAAAAAAAATAAGACCAACACGTGCCGAAGTATCTGATGTTGCAAATGCAGTATTAGATGGTACAGATGCCGTTATGTTAAGTAATGAAACCACTATTGGAAGTTATCCAGTAGAAGCTGTTTCTATTATGTCAGAAACTTGTGAGAATACAGAAAATTATTTAGAGTATGAGCATGGTATTTATCCAAAGAGTAATGATATTATGTCCACAATTGCTCATAGCGTGGTAGTTGCTTCTAACAGTATTGATGCTAGTGCGATATTAGCAGCTACTTTAAGTGGAGATACTGCTCGTCATATTAGTGCATTAAGACCTAGATCTATTATTTTAGCAACTTGTACAACCGATAAAGTAGCGCGTTCTTTAGCATTTCATTTTGGTGTTTATCCTTCAGTTGTTCCAATTTCTTATACAACTGATGAAATCATTGAAAACGCAGTATCTGCGGGAAAGCAAATTTTGGGATTAGGGCAGGGAGACAGAGTAGTAGTAACAGGTGGCTTTCCACAATCTAAAAGTACAAACTTTTTAAAAATAGAAGAAATATAAAAATATTTCTTTTTTTTGTGATATAATATCTTTAGAATAAGAGGTAGAGAAAATGAATAAAAAAGTACAGACTACGACATGGCTAGATTTATTAACCTATATAATTCTTCCTTTAGTTATTATCGGAAATACATGGAATGTAATTACTACATTGTTATATTCTAAATTGGAAATCTATACTATTTTAATAACAATAGTAGAGATATTTTTTATTGTTTTTTATGGATATACTCTATATCGTACCCACCAAAGAAGTGAGATAGCACCTAAATTGTTAACAGGGTTATTCTGGATAACATCTTTTCAAACAAGTGCTGAATTTGCTAATACAGAATGCATTAATAAAGGTTATAACTTCTTTTTGATGTTTGCCATTTATCTACTATTTTGCTATATTGTATGGGTTCGAACGAATCAAGTTTATTTAGAAAAAAGAATGGATTTATTTAAAAATAAGTCTTCTTTAAAAACAATTCACCGTTGTGAAAAGTGTAAAAGATTAATTCCTAATGGTAAAGATTGCCCTCATTGTAAAACATCCGAAGAAAAGAAAAAAGTTGACAAAAAGGTGACAGAAAAGGAAAAATAATTTTTTCTTTTTTTATTGCTTAAAAAAGTTTGTGATATACTCTTAATGTAAGTAAAGGAGAGTAAATTATGGAAAATAATAATATTCAACCAGAAAAATCTAACACAAAAAAGATGTTTGTTATCATCGCAGGAATTATTGTTGTAGCAGTCATTGCTATTTTATTGGTACTATTATTAAATAAAGAACCTAAAACTTCATCTTCTAAAAATAGTAATACTAGTACAAATACTAATACTTCAAGTAATACCAATACGAATACAAATGAAAATAAAAAGGAACCAGTAATAGATGCTGATTATGTTAGTGTTCAGTATAAAAATGAACATGGTTTGAGTTATATTAATGATATTGCTGTAAAAGGAGAACAAATTAAAGTACCTTTTATCACTTTTGATACATCAGATGCAGATAAAGTAAATAAGGAAATTAAAGATTTATATACAGAATATGAAAGTAGAATAAAAGAATCTACAAAGTGTATGGAAACTGAAGAAGATATTCCATGTGGTATTCATTCAATAGGCTATAAAACATATACTACAGACGATATTCTTTCTATTGTAGTATTGATGGCTTCTTCTGCAACGAGTGTACCAATTCCTGATTATTTAGTATATAGCTTTGATAGTAAAACTGGTAAGTTGTTAACTTTGGAGGATTTATTGACTAAAAAGGGAATGACAAAAGAGCAATTGATACAAAGTTCTTTAGAGTCTATAAAACAATTTGCTATGAGCGAAGATTATAAAGATAGTGGTATGCTTGAAAAAATGACAGAGATAGAAAACTTTATTAGAAAAAATATTGATTTGAATCAGACTAAAATTACAGCAGAGTCTGGTGTAGCATATTTTATTGGAGATACAAAAGGATTTAATATAATAACTACTTTATATAGTGATTGGGAAAATGAAAGTTTTGTTCAAATTCTTTATCTGCAATAATATTTGACAAAAGTAGACAAGAAAAAGAGAATTTACTTCTCTTTTTTTTATAAAAAAAAAAAGATATGATATAATAAAAATAGGATGGTGATACAAAATGGAGAGACTAAAGCTAATAGATGACATTAGAACTCAAGCGCTAGCTCTCATGGCAGAAGACACTAATTTAACCTATGATGTTGCTAGTATGAAAGCTAAGAATGAATTAGTCGGGGAAGACACTATCACAAAGTATCATCAAGGAATAGACATGAAAGATACTATCATGGATATTGCTAAAAAAGAATTAGGAGAAGATATTCGTGTAGATTTATATCAAGAGGCGCAATTAAAAGAAATGATTGTCGCTAATCGTTTAGGAGTAGATGTTGACTCTTTTGTTAGCATATTTTTAACACCAGAACAAATTCATTTTATAACACTTGTTGCTTTAAAAGGTGATGATATTAGTAGATATATGCTAGATTTTCAATTTGATCCAAAAGAAGAGATGGATAAATTAATGAAGGAAGAATCTACAAACGAAAAGGAAACTAGTTATCAGAAAATAATTACCAATAATTATGAAGCAGCTTAAAAGGAGTTATGAAGATGGATAAGAAGTCAAAAGAAAATAGAAAAGTGAGTTATATTTGGATAATAATATCTATTATCTTAATTGTCAGTGTTGGAATTGGTGGTTGGTTATTAGGAACAAAATTTGCTACTAGAGAAGACGAAATTCCAAAAATTGATAAACCAGTGGAAGAGACTAAAAAATTAGAAAAAGAAGATGAGAGTAAGGATTATGTCTATGAGGCTAGTTATTCTTATGAAAACAAATATCAAACGTATAAAGAATTTCCTAATGTGAAAGATGAAATTAAAAAGATAAATTATGGAATAGAAGTAGAGTATAGAGAAGGTACTCAATATTTAGAAGATTTAAGAGTCCCTTATATTAATATAAAAACAGAAGTAGCACAAAAGGTAAATGAGCAAATTAAAAATTTATATTTAGAGTATGCACTTTCTTTTGATACAAATGCGAAAATTGTAAATGATAAAGAAGATTTGCCAGTAGCAAGACATATTTTAACGTACCAGACTTATATTCATCAAGATATTTTATCTGTTATCATTATTTATGATAAAGAAGCAACTTCTAACTGGAATTTACAGTATATGACTTATAATTTTGATTTAAAAACAGGAAATGTTTTAAGTTATGAAGGATTATTATCTAGATTGGGTTATGAAAAAGAAACGGCTCAAACAGAATTAGAAGAATTAATAGGTGAGAAAATAAAATCTTTATGGACAGAGTATCAAATAAAGCTTCCTGTTTCTGAGCAAGAACGATTTATATTAGAGGCAAAAGAAAGTTTACAAGAGTCAATTGCTTCTAAGAAAGTGTTAATGTTTGTAAAAGATGGAAACTTAAATGTATTAGAAAGAATTTCCTATGGTACAGAAGATAATTCTTATTATATATTTGAATTAACAAAATAAAAGAGAAGATAATTCTCTTTTTTTGATAACTTTTTGTTATGATGGAGATATCTAAAAGGTATTTTACGAAAAATAAAATTCCTCGTATAATGAATGTACAAGGAGGAAAGTTTATGAAAGAAAGAAAAATAGATTTACATATTCATACGATTTATTCAGATGGGGAGTATACCCCAGAAGAGGTTTTTGCAAAAGTGAAGGAGAAAGGGTTAGAGGTGTTTTCTATTACTGACCATGATACGATAGAGGGAGCTAAAAAGATGACTTCTAAAGAAGGAATTCTTTATATTCCTGGAGTAGAGTTGACTGCTAAGTGTCCTATAGGTAGAGAACATATTTTAGGATATAATTTAGATTTAAAAAATACGACTTTGAATCAAGTGTTAAATGCTAAAAAGCAGAGTGATAGAGATAACTTCCTACTTTATTATCAAACTCTTCAGAAAAAATATGGAATAACTTTTCCAAAAGAAGAAATAGATTTTATTTTAAATCGAGTAGGAAATGTAGGAAGAGTAGATTTATCAAATCTTATTAGAAAATACGGATATGCAAGTACCCAAGAAGATGCTTTCCAAAAATATTTAAATCCTATTAATGAAGCTGTTAGATTCTCTAAAAAAGGCTTGACAGAAGAAGAGTGTATCCGATTATTAAAAGAAGCTGGCGGTTATGTTTCTTTAGCGCATCCTATTAGCTTAAATCCAAATTATAGAAAACAAGATTTAAAGGTTACCTATCAGGAGTTAAAATCACGCTTACTTCTTATGAAAAGTTATGGCTTAGATGCTATTGAGATTGAACATATTCATCAAGATATACCATTCCGTGAAATGCTGAAAGAATTAGCAAATGAACTTTCCTTATTGGAAAGTGGAGGAACTGATTTTCACGGAGAAAAAATTAAACCCGGTGTAGAAATTGGTAGTGGCTATCAAGGAAATGTAGCTATTAAACAGTTATCTCTTGTGGATAAGATTAGACAATCCTAAAAAAATATACTATAATATTTTGAAAGAAAAAGACCTATTAAGATAACAGGAGGTTATAGTATGGTTGATTTAGAGTTATATCGAATCTTTTATGAAGTTGCCAAAGCAGGTAATATTACGCAAGCAAGTAATGCACTAAATATTTCCCAACCTGCTGTTACAAAACATATTAAAAACTTGGAGTATCAATTGGGTGCAACTCTATTTATTCGTAATCGAAAAGGAGTCATTTTAACAGAAAGTGGCAAGAAGTTATTTGTTTATATTAAACAAGCAATGAATTTAATTTCTTATGCTGAAAAAGAAATAGATGAACTTCAAAATATGTATACAGGAACTTTAAAACTAGGAGTAGGAACAACGCTTACTAAAAAATATTTATTAAAATATATAAAAGAATTTCATAAATTATATCCTAATATTACAATTGAAATTAGTACAGATCCTACTGGGGAGTTAAAAGAAAAATTAAAATTAGGAATGATTGATTTGATTATTGCTAAAATGCCAAAGTATAAGGAAAGCGAATATGAATATAAAGTTTTAGGAAAGTTAGAAGATATTTTTGTTGGTAATGAGAAATATCAAGAATTATCGCAAAAGGAAATATCTTTAGAAGAACTATCAACTTATCCAATTCTTTTACAAAAAAATCCTTCTAGCTCTAGAGAGTATATTGATTCTGTTTGTCATGAAAGAAATATTGAATTAAAGAGTATCATGAATATTGCTAGTTCTAATTTATTGATTGATTTTGTAAAAATTGGTTATGGAATAGGTTTTGTTACCAAACAGTATGTATTAGAAGAACTTCATACTAAAGAATTATTTGAAATAAAAGTTAGACCTACTATACCACCACGAGAATTTGGCCTTATTCAATTAAAAGAGCATGTCTTATCTTTTAGTGCACAAGCATTAATAGAGTTAATAGAGAGGGATAACTAAGATTCCTAGAAAAAGAAACAGATTGTTTCTTTTTTTGTGTTATAATGAGTTTGGTGATAGTATGGATAAAATTTTATTAGTAGAAGATAATGAAATGATTGTAAAAGGATTAAAATATTCTTTGGAACAAGAAGGATTAGAAGTACTTGTATTCTATTCCTTATCCGATATTGTGTTAGAAGAAGATATTGATTTAGCGATTTTAGATATTTCTTTACCAGATGGTAGTGGCATAGATGCCTTTAAAGAAATAAAGGTGAAACTAAATATTCCAATTCTATTTTTAACAGCAATTGATAATGAAGATACGATTGTAAAATGTTTTGAATTAGGCGCAGATGACTATATTACAAAACCATTTCGAACGAGAGAATTAATCTCTAGAATCAATCGTCTATTAAAGAAAAATACAAATCCTATTTTAACTTATCAAAATTTAGAAGTTCATTTAGAAAGTGGACGTGTCTTTAAAAATAAAGAAGAAATTTCTTTTACTCCTTTAGAATATAAAATCTTATTAATGCTTTTAAATAACCAAAATAAAATTATTACGCGAGAACAAATTTTAGATAAAATTTATGATATGTCGGGAAACTTTGTCAATGATAATACTCTTACCGTTTATATCAAAAGAATTCGTGAAAAAATAGGAGAGGATATCATTAAAACCGTTAAAGGAATTGGTTATAGGGTGGATGAAAAATGAAAAAAGTTGGTAAAAAAGAAATCGTTAGTTTACTCCTTGTCCATCTTTTCATCCTTGTTTTAGCAAGTCTTTTCTTAAGCTTCTATAATGCTAAAATCTATCGAGAATTTACGATAGATGTAAACCATTGGGTAGGGGGTGTTATAGAAGAAATCAAAGAAAAATATCCAAATATTAACGAAGAAGAATTAATCAATCTTCTAAATTCAGATGGAAAAAATAGTGAGTTATTAGAAAAAATGGGAATTGGAGAGAATAATATTGCTATCCTATCATTAGAAAAAAGAAAGAGTAGAACCTTTCTCATAGGTTTTATTACCATTTTACTTTCTGAAGTATTAGTTATTTTCTATTCTCTTTATTGTTACGCTAAAAAGAATCAATCCATTAATCATATTATTAACCATGTAAAAGAATTAAATAAAAAGAACTATATTTTAGAAATAGAAGAAAATGGTGAATCAGAACTCTCTATTTTAAAAAATGAACTCTATAAAATAACTGTTATGTTGAAAGAAGAAAGTGAACAAGCCAAAGAAGAAAAGGATGCTCTTCGAAAATCTGTTGAAGATATCTCTCATCAATTAAAAACACCCCTTACTTCTATTCGTATTTTGCTAGATAGTATTGAAGATACCGAAATGGATAAAGATACTCAAAAAGAATTTATTCATGATATCAGTAATCAAATTGAAAATATGAACTTTTTAACCGTTACTTTATTAAAACTTGCTCGATTTGATGCAGGAGTAGTTACAATGAAAAAAGAAACTATTTTGCTTTCTAAACTATTTAAAGAGGTTGAAAAAAATTTAGGTGTTTTATTAGAATTAAAAAATCAAAAATTAGTTATAGATTCTAAATGTAACATAGAATTAATAGGAGACTATAATTGGCAAGTAGAGGCTTTCTCTAATATTATTAAAAATTGTAGTGAGCATTCCAAAGAGGGAGAAAAGATAGAAGTTCACTTTCATGAAACACCATTTTATACGAAAATTCAGATTGTAGACCATGGGGAAGGAATTTCCTCAAAAGACTTAAAATATATTTTTAATCGTTTCTATAAAAGTAGTAATGCGAGTCGTGATAGTATTGGGATTGGATTATCTCTAGCTAAAATCATTATTGAAGAAAACAACGGATATATTACTTGTAAGTCAGAAGAGGGTGTTGGTACCACTTTTGAAATCAAGTATGCAAAAAGATAGCAGGAGTCACTTTCTAGTCACAAAACTTTTATACAATGGATAAAAAGGAGAGATTATATGGAAATTTTAAAAGTAGAAAAATTACAAAAGACGTATGGAAAAGGAGAAAACCAAATTCATGCGGTAGATGGAATTTCTTTTTCTGTTGAAAAGGGAGAGTTTGTTGCGATAGTAGGTTCTTCTGGAAGTGGAAAAAGTACCTTACTTCATTTACTAGGAGGAGTAGATAGACCAACGGGAGGAAAAGTTTATATCGATGGAAAAGATATCTATGATTTAAGCAATGATAACTTGGCTATTTTTAGAAGAAGACAAGTCGGTCTTGTTTATCAATTCTATAATTTAATTCCTATTTTAAATGTAGAAGAAAATATTACATTACCATGTAGATTAGATGGTGTGAAAGTAGACGAAGAAAAATTAGAAGAATTATTATCTACATTAGGACTAAAAGAAAGAGTAAAACATTTACCAAATGAATTATCTGGAGGTCAACAACAAAGAGTATCTATAGGACGTGCATTAATCAATAATCCTGCAATTGTATTAGCCGATGAGCCAACAGGAAACTTGGATAGTAAAGCAAGTGAAGAAATCCTAGATTTATTAAAGTTATCTAATAAGAAATACAAGCAAACCATTATTATGATTACTCATGATTTAGAACTTGCTGCTGCTGCCGATAGAATTATTACCATAGAAGATGGAAAAATAGTGAAAGATGAGAGGAACTAATTATGAATACTCTCTACAGTTTAACGTATCGAAATTTAAAGTTAAATAAAAAAAGAACCATAGTAACAATGATAGGAATTATTCTATCAGTTGCGCTTATTTGTGCCGTAGCAGGAATGGTAACTAGTTTTCAAAGATCTCTTTATGAAAATGCGATTGAGGATAATGGAAATTATCATGTAAGTTTTAAAGATGTTCCGATAGAAGAAGCTTCCGTTATGAAACAACATAGAGAAATTAAGACAACATTTTCTTTTGGAACCATTGGTTATGCTTTACAATCTAGCAACAAAGAAGAAATAGAAGACCCAGGTAAACCTTATTTTAGAATAGTAGGCTTTGATGCGAATACGGTTCAAAACTATCCATTACCACTATCTTCTGGAAGATTACCACAAAATGGTAATGAAATTGTTTTATCAGCTGATTTAGTCTATGGACTTAGTGATAGAAATTTTAAAATAGGCGATAAAATTACTTTAGAAGTAGGAACAAGAGTAGATAAAGATGGAAACGTTTTAACAGAAAATAATCCTCTAGTAGAAGAAGATTATGATTGTGATTCAGATGGAAATTGTAGGGTAGATACAATTATTTCTGGGGACTATACTCAAGAAAGAATTGAAAGTCCAACAACAAAAGAATACACGATTGTAGGTATCTTTGATTATGGAATGCATTATAGTTGGAGTAATTTTCATTCTCCTTCCTATGATATGTATACTCTTTTAGATGAAGATACAAAATTAGAAAAAGAAGATATTTATATTCAATATAAAAATCCGAAAGATTATAAGGACTTAAATAATGAATTAAATCCTAAAATTACAAATGAATTAGGTATGGAAACGAGAAAATATGACTATGAAACCAATGACTATTTATTAGATGTTATGGGGGTTGGATTTAGTTCTGGAACCTCAAAAGCTCTTTATACTATTATGGGAATTGTCATTGGAATTATAATGGTATCTAGTATCTTTGTTATTAAAAATGGATTTAGTATTTCTATTGTAGAGCGTTACCGACAATTTGGTATGCTATCGAGTGTAGGTGCTACCTCAAAACAGATTAAAAGAAGTGTATTATTCGAAGGCTTCCTAATTGGACTAATTGCTATTCCAGTAGGCGTTCTCTGTGGATTACTTGCTGTATTCATTTTAGTTCATTTAGTAAATTATATTATAAAAGATTTTGTAGAACATGATATGATTATTTTTTACATAACATCTTTACCGATTATAGTGGCAACTCTTACCTCTTTTGTAACGATTTTCTTATCTTGTTATTTACCAGCACGAAAAGCCGCAAAACTTTCTATCATTGATTTAATTCGTAGTAATAATTCGATTAAAATGAAATCTAGAAAATTAAAAACACCAAAGATTATTTCTAAAATATTTGGAGTAGGTGGAGAAATCGCTCATAAAAACTTAAAGAGAAATAAGAAAAAATATAGAACGACAGTTGTTTCTTTGGTAGTTAGTATTGTGATATTCATTTCTCTAAATTTCTTTATGAATTTAGTATTTGATACGAGTGGATATTACTTTAATGCTGGAGATTATGATTTAAGTATATATTATTATATCCCGATAACAGAAGATTCTAAAAAAGAAGATATTGATAGACAAATGAATGATAAAATAAAAGAACTATTAAGTTTAGGAGAAATCAAAGAATATTCTGTTATGAAAGGAACGTTATTCTTTACAACAGATGAATCTATTTGGTCAAAAGAATATTTAAAATATAATGGATATGATATTTCTATGGAAAACGATTTGCCAATTCAAGTACAATCTGTTGGAAAAGAAGAATATGAAAGGTTGATTTCTAAAATTGGCGGTAAAGTAGAAGACTACGTAAAAGGTGGAATTTTAATGGATGATGGCCTTTTATATAGTCAAGAAGATGGTAAGTATCGAGAAATTAATGCTTTAGAAAATCTTCATGAAAATGATACTTTAACATTACGAAGAAATCGTGATGAAGGAAATTATGAAGAAGTAGAAATTAAAGTGTTAAAAAGAACAAACGAAAGAATTCTTGGTATGAGTAATCATGTAGAAGTTTATTCTACTCCAAGAATTATTGTAAGTGATGAATATTTAGAAGAATTGCTTGGAAATGATATTATCCATAGTGTTAATATTTTTATGAAGACAAATGATGCTGATGATATTGCTAAAAAGTTAGATAAATTAAAGGAACAAGATAGTAATGACCAGATTGGTTATACGAATGTTCATGAAGAAATTCGAGCACAACGAGCAATGGTATTAATTGTATCTATCTTCTTATATGGATTTATAGCGGTTATCACATTGATTGGAGTTACAAATATCTTTAATACTATTACAACGAATATGGCTCTTAGAAGTCGTGAGTTTGCAATGTTAAAAGCGATTGGTATGACAAAAAAAGAATTCAATAAAATGATACGGTTAGAAAGTATTTTATATGGACTAAAATCTTTATTGATTGGTATTCCAATAGGACTATTATTAACGTATGCTATTCATAAAGCTTTAACAAATACATTAGAGACACCTTATGCTTTCCCATTAACTGCAATATTGATTTCTATTATTTTCGTATTTATCATTGTATATATGACAATGCGTTATTCTTTAAAAAAGATTAATAAGCAAAATATTATAGAAACGATTAGAGAAGAAAATATTTAATATTTTCTTCTTTTATGATATAGTAATATTATAGAGGAGTTGTACTTATGAATTGTCCAAATTGTGGAAATAAAATAGAAAATACTCAAAAGTTTTGTCCAAATTGTGGAACTTCTATTTTAAATAATGATAATAAAGAAGGGACTAAAAGAGGAATAATTATGCTAATTGCTATTCTTTTTATTGCTACTATTGTTGGAATAGGAATTTTCTTACAAAATAGAGAAAAGGAAACACCTAATAATAGTAAAGTAGAAGAGAGTAATACATCAGTTAGTATCAATACAAATACTAATAGCGGAGGAAATACAAATACTAATCAATTAACTAATAGTAATTCTGCAAGCAATAAAAATACCAATAGCAATAAAACTCCAGAAAAATTAACATGTACTGATAGCTTACAAGATCAATATGGAACTTATTATGTTACACATAATTATACTTTTAAAAACAACCAATTAGCGACTTATAAAATGGTAGTAACTGCGAAACTAAATAAGCAAAGTTTAAAATATCGTGATAGTTTGATAGCTACTTATGATAAAGTGTATGCTCAATATAAATCTGTATCAGGAATTCATGTTTCTGCTAATAAAAAGAAAGATGGTTTTGATTATATGGTAGAAATTCCAGATTCTAAAAAGGTAGATAAAGCAAAATTAAAAAGTATGAATTTATATTTGATTAACTATTCTGGAATTAAAATGGAAGCTTATAAAAAAGGGATTGTTTGTAAATAAGAAAAAAGAGAGAAAAAAGATTATTTTCTCTCTTCTTTGTGGTATAATACATGTAAGAATGGAAAGGATGAAGAATATGAAAAAGAAAAATATTTTTCTACTACTTATCGTACTATTATTAGTGGGATGTAAAAGTCAAAAACTATCTTGCACAAAAGATATTATGAAAACACAAGAAGCAACAATGGATGAAAGAATTAGTTTAACTTTTAAAAATAAAAAGTTAACAGACACTATCTATTCTTTAAACTATACGTTTGCTGATAATGTAGATTCTAATGTAGAAACATCACGTAATGCCTTAGAAGAACAATATTCTATCTATAAAAATTCGAAAGGAATAAAATATTCTTTTTCTAATATGGATCAAGGATTACATTTCCAATTAGAAATAGCAAAAGAAAAATTAAGCGATGAAGAAAAAGAAACTTTTAGTAATCTAGTAAATTATAAGACTTATCAAGATGCAAAAGAACAATTGATTAAAGAGGGGTATCAATGTAAATAAGGAGATGTAGTATGGCTAAAAAGAAGAACAAGAAGAAAAATAATTCTTCTACTCCTAAAAAAGAAAATAAAATTATGAAAACAGAAGAATTAGCACCAGAAAATAGTATCACATTATGCTTAAAATGTTCTACTCCAGTAACCCGTAAATATTGTCCAAACTGTGGAGAACCAGTAAAGAAAAAAGAAGAGATAATAAAGCAGGAAGAATCAAAGGAAGAAATAAAAGTATGCTCTAACTGTGCAACTCCGGTTACTAGAAAGTATTGCCCAAACTGTGGAGCAAAAGTAGAAGAAGAGAAGAAAGAATCACAGAAACTTTGCTTGAAATGTTCTACCCCAGTACCAGGTAAATATTGCCCAAATTGTGGGGAAGATGTGGTAAAGGATGTTTCTTTAGAAGAGCAAAAAGAAGAATTACTTCCTCCTGTTTCTTCTATGGGAATACCTGGTGTTGTACCAATACCCAATGCTGGAATAGAGCATAATGCTTTTAAGCAATATTCTTTTTCTACAGAAACTCCAAAAGATTCTTTACCAAAGAAATCAAAAAGAAATTTAGTGATTACTTGTATTGCAGTTCTTTTTATCGTGGCAATAGTAACAGTAGTACTTTTATTTATAAACCAATCTAAAAAGGAAAAAACAAAAGGAAATAGTAATAGTCTTCAAACTTCTTTTAGTAATACTAAAGTACCAGATTCTAATAGAAATGAGGAAAAACCAGATGATACGTTAGTATTAAGTTGCACTTTAACCTCTAATTATGAAGATGGTATTAAATCTATTTCAAAAACTATTTATACTTTTCAAGATAATAAAATTATAAAGTCTTTAGAAGAAGAAATTTTAGAGTTCAATGAAAAGAGTATGCAATATTATGATATTTATTTAGATAATGTAAAAGAGGAATTATTGAATGATAGTTACTATTTTGATAATACTACTTTAGAATTGATAAAAACACAAAATAGTGTAGGACTTTCTTATACGACAGATTTAACAGTAGATTCTAAGAATTCAAATAATAATTTAGAATTATTAGGAACGACTTACAAAAGTGCGAAAAAAGAATTAGAAAATGAAGGATATCAATGTAAATAGGAAAGTAAAATTAGTGTTACTTTCCTTTATTTTTCTATAAAAGTAAGATAATTTATAAAAAAAAACAATTTTTTGTAAAAAGGTATTGTCAAAAGTAAAAAAATAAGGTACAATGAAATAGTCATTGAAAAGAAGTTCAATGGGCCTGTAGCTCAGCTGGTTAGAGCGCACGCCTGATAAGCGTGAGGTCGATGGTTCAAGTCCATTCAGGCCCACCATTTCTTTGGCCCGTTGGTGAAGTGGTTCAACACACATGCCTTTCACGCATGCATTCATGGGTTCAAATCCCGTACGGGTCACCAATTTAAAAAATAAAGTCTTTCAAACGAAAGACTTTTTATTTTTCATAAAAAACATTTTTATGAAAATCTATAATATTTTGGATGGTTTCTTTTAATAATCCATCTAATTCTTCTTTAGTATAATATTTTAATACTTTAGTACTTAACTTTTGAACTTTTAAAAACTCTATTGTTTTTTCAATATCCTCTTCTTGAATAGAAATTCTATCAATTTCTTTACAAGCTTTTACACATCGTTTAATATGTTTAATATCTAAACAATTGCCAATATAATTATTATTATAACTTCTAAATTCTCTTTGCTTAATAATTCTTAATTCTACTTTAGAAAGATTCATTAAAGCAGGATTCTTTTTTGCTTTTTCTTTAAAATGAATATTCCAAAAATAATCTGTATAAAGATGGGTAAAATAACCAAAGAGTAGGGGATTATGAAATACTTGATTACCATATTGTTTTAGGAATGTAAGATGCATTTCTTTTTCTTCGTGTCTGTAGTGAGTGTATCTATGGGGAATCTCTTTAGAAACATCTTTAATACTATAGGCATTATTAATATCAGGTAAGATACTTCCTAATAGAAATAATTCATAATCATTAGGGACATACTCTAACTCTTCTTTTAGTCTTTTAGCAATTTCGATATGAATTTTCCAGTTTGGCATAATATCCTCCTATCTCATTTTTCCATTATAGCAAATATTATTATTGGTTTCAATGGCATAATAAAAAGACTAGTAGACTAGCCTTTTATTTATCAAATGGTGTCCCCTTAGGACACTTATTATAAGTTTTTTTACCTTATTTTTCAACAAACAATATAAAATTACTCCGAAAATTACTCTCACTTTAAATATATTTGTCTGTAATTTTTGCAATTTCCTTTCTTGTCTTATTAGATAAATGTCCATATTTATCTACAGTAGTTGAATAACTGTTATGTCCAATTCTACTACTTATATGATATAATTCTTTTCCTTCGGACATCATAGTTGCAACATAAGTATGTCTTAAATCGTACATTCTAATTTTTTTTACGTTGGCTTTTTCACAGTATTCATGAAAGTCTTTTCTTAATGTTGTATCTGAAAGGGGAGCATTTCTTTCATAATTAAAAAATATTAAGTCATTATTAGATACTTTATATTTAGTATTGTCTTTTAAAAATTGTTTATAATCATTAACTTCGTAAATTAATCTATCAGTAACATCAACAACACGCTGCGATTGGTAAGTTTTCGTTAATGATAAAAAATCATCACTTTTTCTGTCATAGTTAATGGAGTGGTTGATTTCTGCGGTTGTAGTTAATTCATCGAATGAAATATATCTTAATGCTCGAGTTTCACCAACTCTATCTCCTAAACAAAATTCTATTAAAGTAAATATTTTTACTCTTCTAATCTTTATAAGCTTTTTTATATAATTATTTTCTTTAGCCCATATAATGGCGTTTTCAAGGCATTCTAGAAATCTTTTCAGTTCTTCTGGGGTCCAATACCTCATTTCCACTTTTGCTTGTTTAATTGGCTTAATATTAATAATAGGGGACATAATAATATATTCTTTTCCTATACACCAATTAAAAAACGCTTTTAATTCTTTTAATACTTGATTTTTTTGCTTATCAGAGCATTTAATAGATTTTAAATGATCAATGATATCTTTTTGAACTATTTTTGATAATCTTTTAGGAAATTCTCCTTTGATATATTTATTATAAGTCTTGTTTTTCCTTGTTAAGGTATTATATGCTAATCTTTTTTCAACAACACATGCTTCAATGTATTTTTCCCAGACATCGTCAAAGTTTTCTTTATACATTGCCTCATTTCCTTTTTGAAACTTTATTTTGGGATTATCTCTTATTTTCAGTGCGTCCTCTAATTTTTCTATTTTTTTGCCATCTATACGAGAAATACTAGTTTTTGACGGTTTACTAATCATAATCATATAATTTTTATTTTTTTTATGCCTATATATATTTTGATATCTTGTTTTTTCATATGTCTTTAAATCCACAATAACACGTCCCTTCATTAAAATTTTCATTTATATATAGCAGTTTCGTGTTTTTTGTGTTATAATAATACACGAAAAAGCATTGGATAATTAGATTCATCTTTTTATTCTTTAATTATGATTTTAGTCGGTTATAATTTTGTTTTTTCATTTTGACTTCACTTTACCGAGTGAGGTCTTTTTTTATTTTAATTTATTAAATAATGCTATTATTTCATCATAATGTGGGTAGTCTTTATCAATTATTAAAGCATATCCATTTTTTACAATGGCTTCAAAATCTCCAAAACCTTCTACAGTAATTTTTTGATTTTTTTCTGCATTTTTATAACTATCAGAAGACTTTTCATATTGATAAATTTCTAATGCCTTATTTTCACTTATATATTTGTTTCCAGTTTTAGCACCAGCCATTTGAGCAAATGTTTCAGTTTTTTCAAATTTAATTCCTAGATCAGATAGAGATTTTTCAAAATCATCAATAGATTTCAAACTATCTTCTTTATTAGAATTTTCATTTGAAACATTAGAACTGTTATTAGAATCAGTATTAGTATTGCTATTAGAATCCTTTTTATCTGAACTTCCACAAGCTGTAAGAGTAACTACCATAATAGCAACTAATAAGATACTTAAATATTTTTTCATGTCTACACCTCCTAACTACTTTATATTAAAAATACCTGTACTAGCATATTTTTAACCATTGTTTATATTTTCTAATAGATATTTAACGTATCTATCTGCTTCATCTTCTAGATCTTCAATTTTAAATTCTAGAAGTCTTTTTTTCTTGTCTAAATGGTTTAATTCTAAATGAGCAAATTCATGAAGAATAGTTTCTTTTTTCTTGTTATCTGATATATATTGATTAATTGAAATAATATTTCTATTTTTGTATCTAAATATAAAACCATAAACCTTTTTAGGAAGTGGTTTATACAGAATATTAATATCATTCATAACCATATATTCTTCTTGCGAAATTTCATTACATAATAAAGATTCTAACATACAACAACATCCTTTCTTTTATACATTAAGTACGATACTGCTGTACTTATTTTTTATTTTTCTTCATTATCTATATCATTTTTTATTGCATTCATTACACCGAGTATTGCTTTTTTCTCACTATCATTCAATTCTTTCATTTTGCTATATAAAGCATTGTCTAGATCATTTAAATTTTCGTTTAATATTTCATTATTTTCATTATATGAGTCTATATTATCATCAGCCCAATAATCCATAGACATTTTTGTAAATGTTGACAACTTGACTAGAGTGGATAATTTAATGTTATTCGTACCATTAATATACCAATTACTAATAGTTGTAGCAGGAATTTTACTTCTTCTCGAAAATTCTGCAATATTTATTTCTCCATTTTCTTTAGTAATTTTATGTTCTTTGCAGTAAGATTCAAACTTATCTAAAAATTTCATTTATACCTCCTGAAGACATTATACTATAAAAAAAATACCGTGTAAAGTAAAAAAATACTAAAAAAAGTAAAAAAAGTCTTGACTTTCTACTTTGTGTGGTATAAAATCTAATTATAACTACGGTACACCGTTGTTTTAGAAAAGAGGTGAAAAAATGATATTTCCAATTTTAGAACAAGAAATGTTCAAGAATAAAATTACAAACGTTATGATTGCTAAAAAATTAGGACATAAAACATCAAAAACATTTTCAAATAAGAAACTTGGAAAAACAGAGTTCACAAGAGAAGAAATGTTAACAATCAGAAATGAATTTTTCCCAAAATATTCTCTTGAAGAATTATTTAAAAAAAATGAATCAATGTCTAGTCGCCAAACTGTTAACATTGATCCATGTCATGACTAACTATTAATAGTTAGTATTAGAGCACGTTTTTTTCGTGCACAAAAATTTTATAATAAAAAAGCAAAAAAGTCAAATAAAATACAAAAAAATAACCGACTAAAAGAAAGGAGTAATTATATGGATTATTATGGACCAAATGAAGTGCAGAAAATTATTGGATGTAAAAAAAGCTATGCATACGAATTAATTAGAAAGCTTCAAAAAAGATTTGAAAAAGATTATCCTGAAACAATTATTATTAAAGCAAAAATTCCCAAATGGTATTTTGATAAAACAATGAAAAATAAAGAGATTGAGGAGGTATAAAAGTGAAACGATTAGCAACAAATAAATTATCAACCATAATAATTGGTTTAGTATTTGTAATAATAGCATTTTTACTTGTTATCTCAATGGATAATATTACAAATATGGAAGAAGAGCATATTGAAAGAGTATCTGAAAAATGTGCTAAAGAGGGGTATGGCATTAAGAAAGTATACAAGAATGATGGGGAATCTTATTATATTTGCAATAAAAAAGGTTCAGCCGATGATTTGTGTGACTGAACCTATCGAAAATAAAACTGCAAAACTTTTTAATAAAAGTTTTACTTGATGAGTATATCAAGAAATTAAAAAAATGCAAATAGAGGAAAGGAGGCTCAATGTGAATTGTTATGGCAGAAAAAAGAATGTTTTCAAAAAAGATAACGGATAGTGATTCTTTTATAGAAATGGGAAGTGCAGCACAAGCCTTATACTTTCACTTAAATCAAGGTGCAGATGATGATGGCTTTAACAATCAAATTCAAATAGCAATGTTAAAAGCTCATGCCAGTACTGATGATTTAAAAGTTTTAATGGCAAAGAATTTTATTATTAGATTTGAAAGTGGTGTCATTGTAATCAAACATTGGAGAGTACATAACACACTTCGCAAAGATAGGTATACAGCAACGAATTTTCAAGACGAACTTCGGGCATTAGGAATAAAGGATAATGGTTCTTATTCACTATTGAAAGATAGTGGTTGCCAAACGGTTGCCAAACGGTTGCCACAGATAAGAATAGATAAGTATAGATTAGATAAGATTAGATTAGATAAGAGTAATAAATATATAAAGGCGATTTTTAAATCGAAAAAACCTATAGCCAACGATAGTAGTTCACTACTGGAGACTATAAAGAAAATTGTAGATTACTTAAATTTAAAAACAAACTCTAATTTTAGATATTCTAATAAAGCTACTCAACGAAAAATTAAAGCACGATTGGATGAGGGTTATATACTCGACGATTTCATAGTTGTTATTAATAAAAAAACGAAGGAGTGGCTAAACAACGCAGAATTTAATAAATATCTGTGCCCAGAAACTTTATTTGGCACGAAGTTTGAAAAATACCTTAATCAAAAAGTTATTGTAAAAGGACAGTCTCTTGATAGCATTAGTATGGAAGATATAAACGATGCCATTGCAAGAGAAATGAGAGGGGGATAGTATGACAAGACTAGAGTTTTTAAAAGGTATGAAACTATTGTCTAACTATTATTTAAAATCAATTACTGATGATCAAGTAGGAACGTGGTATGACGCTTTTAAGAATATTCAACCAGAAGTTTTTTATAAAGCTATAAAAGATTACGGAGTTAACAATAAATATTTTCCTACAGTAGGAGCATTAATGTTATGTGTGAAAAGAGAAACCGAAAAGTATTACATTTCTTTAGTACAGAACAGTTCTATTGACAGTGAAAAGAAAGAGTACCTATGTGACTTGATTGAATGGTATACATTGAGTGGAGAATATCCACCTAAATTAGTACAAGAATTGAATCTTTTAAAAAATAGTCCAAAAGAATTAGAAAACAAAGGGTGTGAAGGTTGATATTTTGATATCAGCAGAAAAATAAATAATCATAATCCACAAAGGAGAATGATGTATGGCTAGAAGGATAAAGTATTTTGGTGGAAAGGATATGACCTTGCCAATTAAAGACTCAAAGTTATTAAAAAGAGTTATGGACTTTTTAATGAAAAAAAGAGAACAGGCAAAAACACCAATAAAAAAGTATCAAGCACATAGAAATTATATGTTATTTCTAATTGGCTTTAATACAGCTTTTAGAGCAGAAGATTTATTGCAACTTCGAGTAAAAGATGTAATAAAAGGATACTTTTCTATCAAAGAAAATAAAACTGGTAAAATGCAAAACTTTAAAATGAATAAACAGTTACATTCTGAAATTTTAGAGTATATAGATCTGTACAATTTACAACCGAATGATTATCTTTTCATGGGTCAAAAAAAGAAAGATACTTATCAAGGTGTTACAAGGGATGTTATTTATCCAATTACACGTCAAAACTGTCAAGAAATAATATTTCCAAAAGTTATTGAAGGTTGTGGAATCAATTTTCCTTTCGGACTGCATTCTTTACGTAAGACTTTTGGATATATGTACATTAAGGCTGGAGGAAATATTCTTACCTTAATGAAAATGTACAATCATGACGAGCCATCTACAACGTTGCTATATGTAATGTGGGATACAACTGATATTGAAAAAGAGAGGGAATCAATTTTTATAGGAGGAAAAAGATGAAAAGAAGAGACCTAATGGTAGTTTTATTTTTAATGCAACCAGTATTATTAATATTAAACGTTTTTATAGAATCAAAAGAATATAAACTTTTGATGTTACTATACTTTATATTTCACTACTATATGATATTTAAATCCAATGAAGGGGAGGAAGAAAATGAAGAGAGAATTAGAAGAAAATAAGAAAAGATTTATTGAGTTATTATTATCTACTAAAAGAGAAGGAATGGATAAACTAGTTAATTATTTGGAAAATGAAACTGATTTTTTTGAAGCACCAGCTAGTACAAAATATCATTCATCTTATGTGGGTGGTTTATTAATACACAGTCTTAATGTATTTAAAAGATTAATGCAATTAAGAATTTCTGATAATGAAGAATTAACTAAAGAATCAGAAAATACAAAAATTATTGTTGCTTTACTTCATGATATTTGTAAAACTAATTTTTACAAGATATCAGAGAAGAATGTTAAGGACAAAGAGGGGAATTGGGTTAAGCAGCCTTATTATATAGCAGACGATAAATTCCCTGTCGGTCACGGAGAAAAGTCTGTTATTATTTTGCAAAAATTTATTAATTTAACTGATGATGAGATTTTAGCAATTCGTTGGCACATGGGAGCTTATGATCCAAAAGATAACTATCAGCAATTAGGTAACTCATTTAATAAATCTCCACTAGCTGTAAGTCTTCATATTGCTGATTTACAAGCTACATATCTAGATGAAAACTGATTCTATAAATCAACTGAATTTAGAATATGAGATAGATAAAAAAACAAATAAAGACCATGTAGCTACACCACGTTGGGTAGTTGAGAACATATATGAAATCATTAATATTAAACAATTTAAAAATATATGGTTTCCTTTCAATAATTACGATTCAGAATTCAAATTAAAAGCTGATGAATTGAATTTAAAGTATAAGGCTACCCATATATTTGATGATTTAGGAAATGATTTTTTTAGTACAGAACCTCCCAAAAGTTGTGATTTGTTGATAAGTAATCCACCTTTCGGACAGCAGAATGAGATTATTGAGAGAACTTTTGAATTAGTAGAAGCTAGGAAGATAAAATCATTTTGTTTATTATTGCCACTGGCAACTTTAGAAACAGAAACACGAGCTAATATGTGGGAAAAATTTGCTAACAAATTATCAATTCTTATATTCAAAAAAAGAATTAAATTCATTGGTTGTAAAACAAGGTTTAATAGAGCTTGTTGTTGGGTGTGTTATAACATACCAGGATTGGAAGAAAAAATATTATGGATATGAAAGTGTATGAGCAATATAGAAAACTATTAGAGACTATTTTTCACACAGATCCATACGGAAATTGGTACTATCCAGTAGCTCTTTATGATACTTACGATAGTGATAGGTTGGTAGGGGTCTTTAAAAATTGTGCTACACTAGGAAGATTTTTGAATAGAAGTATTAATCATGTACAATGTAGCATTACAAGAAATCAGCTAGTTTTTTGTAGATATAGAATAGAAAGATTAGAAAGAATAGTGGGAGATGATTAGATGAATAAGTATGAAGTAAAGTGGGTATATAACCCTAAAACGCATAATTTAAAGATTGTTAATTCGTATTTAATAACAGAAAAAAAAGAGATGTACAAGCAATTAAAACTTCATAGTAGCGATTTAGGAAAGGTAAATAGAACTCTTAATTCATCTTTAAATGAGTGGATAGCACATAATCGTTTATACGAACTAGGATTATTTAAAGATTATTGTAGAGATTGTGATTTAACTATGAATGAAAGCAAATTTAGAAGATTCTGTTATTGGATATTGAGTAGATTTTATAGAAGATAGGAGAAATATATGAATAAAGAAGAAAAAATATTAAATGAAATAAAAGAAACAAGGAACCATTTGCGAAGTTTAGAACTTGAAGTGAGTAGTTTAAGATTAAATAAAAAAAGGTGGAAACCGTCCCTAGGAGAAGTTTATTATTGTATAAATTTTGGTCATGTATCAAGGTTTATTAATACTTTTGGTGTTGACGATAATATATCAACTGGAAACTATTTTCAATCAAAAGAAGAAGTTTCTTTTGAAATTGAAAGATTAAAAATATTAGAACAGTTAAAAAGCTATAGCTATAGTTTTACTTGCAAGGATTGGAAAGATGAGCAAATTTTAAAATATTTTATATATTATAATTATGAAACTGGAACGATAGAAATCGGGTTTGAAGATAACTATTCTACAGGTAATATGATTTATTTTATAAGTGAAAAATCTGCTAAAGAGGCTATTGCTAATATTGGCTTTGAAAATTTAAAAAGATATTATTTTTTAGTGGGAAAAGGAGAAAAGAAAAAATGCCAATAGATGATAAAAAAGATATTGAATATATTAATGTGCCAATTTATATAGAAAAAGCAATAAAAAAATTATTTAAGTTGAATAAGAATCAAAGAGAATTAAAACAGCAAGTTAAAGATTATATGATTACTCATAATATTCCAACTAATACACCACTAGAATTCTTAAAATATTTTCCACAAGAACAAGTAGATGAAAATCAAATGAAGTTAGATATATAGGTAATATATAAATTTAGTAGAGAAGGTGAAAAAATAATGGGACAAGAAGGTATTAAATGCTTGAAGAAGATTTATTAGCAATCATAGATATTATCTATTTAGATAGTTTAAAAATTTATGAATCGCCTTTATTGAAGTATAGATTGTGGGAATTATTTAGGAGGTAAGAGTGGAATTAAAAGAAGGAATGTATGTAAGAAGTAGATTAGGCATAGGTAAAATAATCAAAGTAGATGAAGATGATGTTACTATTGATTTTTCAAATATTACTATAGTCTTGCCAATTTCTAATACTAACATATATAAGACTAGTTACAATATAGTAGATTTAATAAAAAAAGATGATATTCTTCTTGGAAATGATGGAAAAATGTATCAATGTTGGAAAATTTATAAAGGATATGTATTTACTTATTCCAAAAATAAAGAAGGTCAAACGATTACACTAGTAGATTATCAAATAAACAGAGTTTTAACAAAAGAACAATTTGAAAGTATGGCTTATAAGGTAGGTGATTAGATGTTAAAGATAAAAGATAGTGTAGATTTAAAAGAACTAGAGAAGTTTGGATTTGTGTACAATGATGATTTAGGACAATATATCGTTAATATAATTAATGAACCATTAACTATAAATTGTTGGAATAGAAAAATAAATATAATTGATTATGGTATATTGACAGAAAATATTTTAGTTGAAATAATGTATGACCTAATAAAAGATGGATTAGTAGAGAAGGTGGAAAAATAATGGGGCAAAGATTAAATATAGAAATAAAAAGTAAAAATAAAGTAATAGCAAACTGTTATTATCATTGGAGTGGATATTCATTATCTTCATTAAAATTAACAAAAAACATAATAGATGGCTTTGATGAAGTAAAAGAGGAAAATGATTTATTATATGCAATTAGGTTGTTAGGATTAACTGGTGCTGGATTAACAAGAGAAGGTTTTAGTTATTTATATAAAAATATCCCTAACTTTGATATGTGTGAAAAGATAAAATCAGATAATCCTTTTTCAATACAATATAAATATCCTATTTCTATAAATAGAGATGATGGATTAATAGAAATTGATGAAGAAAATATGGAAGCAAACAGAAAATGGGAAGAAGGAAGAATCACTATCAACATTGATAAAAAAACATTTCATTTCGGTGTGTTACTTGAATTTTCAAAAAAAGAAGTAGAAGAAGATTATTTTGATGAAAATTGGGAAGAGTCAGATATTAAATTAAAAGATATTCCATTTTCAGAAATAGATAACTATATTTCAAAAATATCAAAAATGGTAGAAAATAAAGATTACTATTTTAAAATAGGTGATAATTATTATTCATTAATAGAATAGGTAGAGGCGAAATGAAAATAAGTGAAGTTATAAAAGAATTAGAAGAAATGAAACAAAAGTATGGAGATATAAAAGTTCGTGCTTATGACCGTACTTCGACCGATGGAGATGTTGAACATATAGTATATAGCGAAGTATATAATTCAGTTTTAATTGATATGTGGTATGAGGATGATGATGGTGCATGTTATGAGACCTTTCATGACTAGAAAAGAGCAAATAAAAGAACTATTTAAACACTATTATCATTTTTGTAATTATGTTAATTGTCATCACAACTATTATAGCCGTTTCTTTTTTATAATGCCAAATGAGTATTTATCAAAATTATCAAGAGAATATATTTTAGATTTTGCAAGAACAAGAAAACTAAACGTTGAATTTAATGAAAACAATATTAAATTTATTGGAGGGAAGAATGTATAAAGTAAGAGTAACTAATCCATACATCTTTATGAATTCTATCAGAGAGAACAAAAATCCACAGTTTGAGAACTTTTCTAAAAATGAATTAATAGAGATGTTGAACATTTTATCGGATGAGTATAGAGATTGTTATCAAAGAATAGAGAAAACAATTGAATTTATTACTAGGACACAGTATGATGAAGAATTACGAAGCCATGTTTATGGACTTACTTTTGTAGGAACAGAGAAAGTTAGAGCAATTTTAAAAGGAGAGAAAGATGAAACTAATTAAGAATTGGGAAGAATTAGCAAAAGTACCAGCAAATGATAAATTCAAAATAGAAGTAGATTTAAAAAGAGGTAATGGTTGGATAAGACCAATTAAAAAAAATGAAGAAACATCAGACGATTATTACTTTAATAATGTTTACTTACATACTCACACATTTTATGGTAATTGGTATCAAGATAGCACTAAAATATTTCAAGAACATGGTTTTGATATTGAAATAGATAATTGGGATAAGGAAGTGATAGAAGATGGGTAAATACAATTCAAGAATAAATGTCATGTTGGAAAGTGATATTGAGCCTGACTGCGAAGATTTTTATTTAGCAGAAATAGAGGAGAAGGCTGAAAAGTGTGATTCATTACAACAAGAAAAAGAGCAACTAATAAAATACTTGGAAGATAAGATAAAAGATTGTGAAGAACAAGTTGAATATGTAAAAACTCGAAAAGTTCTTAATCGAACTCCTAACAGATATATTAGTGAAGGAGTTTTGATAGCATCTAAAGATATTTTAGAAAAGGTTAGGAGTGGTAAGTATGAATAGTGAAAAAATAATAATGGAATTATCAAGAATATCAACACCAACAGGAATAACTTGTTGTGGAGATATTACATTAGATGATTCCACTTGTGATGAAATCATTGAATATGTTACAGATATTGAAGAAAAGGCAAATAAATATGATACTTTGCAACAACAAAAAGATCAACTAATAAAGTATCTAGAAGATTTCGTAAACAAAACAGATTATGAAGTAAATGTAAAAGAGAATTATCCATATCTTGCATGGGCTAATGCTTATAAGGATTTACTAGAAAGGATTAAAAGTGGTAAGTATGAATAAAAAAGAATGTATGGATATATTAGAACAAAATAAAGAGTTACTAAAATTAGTGGAAGAAAATCCGACATTGCCAATGGTGTTCTTTGTTGATAGTGAAGATGTGTGTGACGATTATAGTTATACTTTTATGAAGTTAAGAAGAGTTTATAAAGGAATAATTTATGAGAGCACTATAAATGATGCTGTTTACATTTCTAAAGAAGATTATGTAGAAGAATTATGTGATTATTATTCAGATGATGTTAGATACTCAAATTTAACAGCTGAAGAGTATGAAAAAGAAATGCAAAAAGAAGCAGATAAGGCCCCACATTATGAAGCAATTATTGTTTATATAGGATTATAAGATGTTAACATTGCCAATTAAGAAGAAATGGTTTGATATGATTCTCTCTAGAGAAAAGACAGAAGAGTATCGAGAGATTAAACCATATTGGGATATAAGATTTAAAAATTCATTATATGACATAACATTAGAGAATTGGGTTAAACCAATAATAAAATTTGCTCAAGGAACAGTAATATTTAAAAATGGATATCAAAAGAATGCTCCAAAAATTAAGTGCTTTATAGAATTAAAACAAGGTTATGGTAAAACAGAGTGGGGAGCAGAACCCAAAAAGTTATACTATGTACTTAAAATATTGAGCGTAGAAAGGATAAATTGAAGTTATGAGTGTATTAAGAAAAGCAGCACGTAATAAAGAACGTGAAGAAATTAAAGAACATTATGGTAAAAGAAGCAAGCAACGATGCCCGAAATGTGGAAAATTTTCATTGTTTAAATGGGTAAGTAGACAACACAAAGTAGTTAAATGTGTTAGATGCGGTAAGGAAATCAATTTAGGAGATATAAAATGAAAACAAAAATTTATATTATTAAAGAAAGGAATTCAGATGATTTCAGAAAAGAAGTAAACGAGTATATATCAAATATTGATTTAGTAGATATTAAATTTTCGTATGTAAAAGAAAGGGGACTTTCAGTATATGTAGCAATGATTATATATAAAGTAAAAAAAGACGAAGTAGATGAAGAAGATTATTTTGAACCTTGGTTGTTTTAATAAAAAGGATAAGATGAGAATATGAAAGAAAGTCATAATATAGAAGGTGCATTAAGTAAAAAAGAATTAGAAAGTATATTTCAAAGAAAATTTTTAAATTATGAAGTAGATTTTTTCAATTATATAGTAGAATCTTACTATAAAAATAAAAAATTAACAGTATCTTTTGCTCGAAGAAACCAACGTCATAGTATATTAGATTGTGCTCTTGTTTATATTGCAATGAAAATTATGGAAGAGCAAATCATAAGAGGTGAGAAAAACGAAGGATTATCTGCAGTACCGAGGGGTCTAGCGGAAGAATTATTAAAAAATAGAAAGAAGGAATAATATGATTTTAATTATAATAAGTTTGATTTTAGTAATAGTATCAGCTGCGCTTTTAGGCGTAGACGTAGAAGAGGGGGAATTAAATTTTAGACCAAGAATGCTATTTAGTTTGTTATTTTTGGGAATTAATTTATTTGGTTGTTTTTCAACCGTAAAAACGGGAGAAATTGGAATCAAAACGAGATTTGGAAAGATTACAAATACGTATTTGAGTGAAGGTATTAACTTTAAATTACCTTTTGAAAAAATAGAAACAGTTAATATTAAAGTTCAAAAATATGAAAATGAAGAGACATTGGAAACATCAACTAAAGATATGCAGATTGTTACAGGAATAAAAGTGGTGGTTAATTTTCAAGTAGAAGGTGGACAAGCAGTAGAGCTATATAGAAACGTTGGATCTAATTATAAGGAAACTGTTTTAGAACCTTCTATTCAAGAAACAATCAAAAGTATAATATCTAAATATACAGCAGAAGAGTTAGTTACTAAAAGAAGTGATGTTGCAATAGATATTCAAAATACATTAAATGATAGAACTCACAAATATGGAATCAATATTGTTTCTATAAATATAAATAATTTTGATTTCAGTAAAACTTATAATGAATCTATTGAAAGAAAGGCAGTAGCAGAACAGAATGCTTTAACTGCTCAACAAGAGTTGGAAACTACAAAAGCAGAAGCAGAAAAAAAGAAAATTGAAGCACAAGCCGAAGCAGACTCTAATAAAATTAAAGAAAAATCATTAACAGATAAAATTATTCAACAACAATTTATTGAAAAATGGAATGGAGAACTTCCAAAAGTCACAAATGGAAATAATATATTTGATATTAGTAGCTTATTAAAATAGAAAGGTATGATTATATGAAAGGAATTACTTTGTTAAAAAATATTCAAAAAGGTAAGTTTAACAATGATGATGAATTTGTATATCATAATCCATGCGATACATATAATAAATGCATTGTTAGACTAGATTCAAAAACTCTATATTTTGATATATTCGGTCAGAGATTCACAATTACTACAGACCAAATCTTAAATGGAACGTTTATTAAACAAACAAGCCAAGATGAATTGTATGAACAAGCAATAAATAGAGTTTGTAAAACTCATCACATTTGTGAAGAGAACGATTTTAAATCTATAATTATTGCTTTAGAAAAAGAAATAGATTATTATCGTAACAAAACTAAAAAATTAATGAATAATTAGAAAATACGTAAAAGATAGATATTAGCAAGTTTTTTAATTATCAATAATCAAAAATGTTAATAAACATAATGCAAAAGTATAAAAAAATGTCTAATAAAAAAACTTGTCAGTTTTAGGGACTTTGTCAAGTTTATTAGAGAGAAAGAGAGGGATAAAATGGAAAAAAATATTTTAATCAAATTTGATGATGGTACAGAAGAAATAGTTAAGCTAGGAATTGTGAGTGATGAAGAAGTAGACGAAATCGTAGGAGATATATGTGATAGGTTAAGTATCGTTAAATATCCTTATTTATGTGTAAAAATGGGAAGTTTGGTTATAGAAAATATAATTTTAAATGCTGATAAAATAAAATTAATTAAAATAATAGAAGGATCGTATAATGAAACTAACTAAAGAAGAGTTAATAAGTTTTTTTAACGTAGTTAAGAAACAAGGAAATGATATTGTTATTAAATTAAAAATGCCTAACCAAACAGAGCCAGAAATAATTATGAATTATAACTCTAGTATTGATGTTAAATTAGAATATTACAAAAATACCTATGATGAAAATCTAGTTCATAAAAATTGTAAAGATATTGAAATAATTGATATGTTAGCAACCAAAATACCATTTTAATAATAAAAAAGGAAGGAATGAAAGTAATGAATATAGAGACAAATAAGATTTTTACTATAAAAAAGGAAGTTGTTGATGATAAAACATATTATAAATTGATAATTACTAAAAACAATGGAAAGGTTTTTGGAGAAGTAAAATGCCGTTTTAAAGATGATATAGAGGTAGATACTAATAAAAAAATAAAAATTATAGAATCATGGTTAGATTTTTATATTAAAAAAAGCAACAATACAACAGTTCCGTATATTTTTATAAATCAGTTTGAATATTGCTAGTATAGACTATAATAAGATAATAGAATCTAGCCATGAAATATTAAAAAAATATAGGTATACATACGATAGAACAAGTAAACAATTAATAATCAAAAATTTTATATTAGTAAATGATTATTGTACTTTACGATTGCTACTCTCTTTTATAGATGAAAGAATAAAGATTTTTGTTGAATAGAAAGAGGTGATTGAATGAGTGTAGAAGAAGCTTTAAATATTGTTATAAGGGCACTTGAGGAAAATACAAGTTGTGGAAGACTAGGACAGCAGGTTAGAAAGGCAAAGTTAATTTTACATAGCTATGTGATTGATAAACTGGTAGAAGATAAAGAAAAAGAGGAAAAAAATGTTAGAGTTGGATAAATACTTTGCCAGGTATAGAAACATTTGTAAAAAGATAACAACAAAAGAATTAGAGTTAGAATCGTTAAGAGAAGAAATATCTATCTCTTCATCTTCTTATTCTGAAAAAACAAGCTCATCAATGATTC
The DNA here is from genome assembly GCA_910584165.1 of uncultured Bacilli bacterium. Lineage (GTDB taxonomy): Bacteria > Bacillota_I > Bacilli_A > RF39 > UBA660 > UBA5578. Next base: position 126,542 of record CAJTZU010000005.1, read on the forward strand.
CTAAAGGTTTAGAATATGTACAAATAAAAATAGAAAATTTAGAAGAAGAACTTGTTTCTTTGAATTATCAAAAACAAGAGATAAAAGATGAATACATCGAAGATTTCAAGATCCTTTCAAAAGAAGAATATGAAATAATTTTAACTAGTTATTTTCTTGATAAAATATCTATAAAAAGCATTTCTATTAAGTTAGGTCATTCTGATGGCTATATTAAAAAAATGAAGAGAGAGGCAATAAAAGAACTATTAGATAAAGTGGTATATATTGTTGCTTAAAATAAAAAATACATAGATTTACATTTTCTATGTATTTTTTGTGGAATCTCTTGAATATTTTAAGTAAACTTCGTCAATTTGACTTTTTATTTCATTAACAACAAGTAAATATTTTTCTTCTTTATTTTTTAATGAGTAAAAGCAACCTCTATCTATATTATTTTCTTTTAAAATATGAATAGGGCTAATATTACTAATATCTTTAATAAATTCAATGTTTTTTTCTTTTGTATCCAAAATAAATTTATTATCATTAATTTCTAAATATAACTCTCTCAATTGTTTTCTCATCTCGTTGCTTACTTTTTGCATATTTTCAAGAGAATAAAATCCTGTATAAAAACCACTTGTATCAATGTTAAAATTATTCAAAATATTACTGACACCTATATTATTGAAATCTTTTATGAATTTTAAATATTTTTCTTTATTATTCATATTTTGCCACCCAATTTCATTTTATCATGATTTTAGTATTTCTTCTAGTAAATGAGTTCTTTTTCTTCAATAACATATTCAAATTCGCTATTTCCATCATCATAGTCGCGCTGACTCATATATCCACTAAAATAGGTTTTAGTATTATTACAAATTAATTCTTCTAAATTTTTATCTACTAGCTCAATTGTTTTATTTCCTTCTATAATATGGTTATTTTTGATTTCTGTACGTAAATATTCCTTTAATTTTTCTATACAAATATTTTTATCCTTATAAACTCCTAAAATATTATTTGCTCCATATTCTGTATAAGAAAAAGCTAATTCTTTGTAATAATTTACTTTAAGTATATATATTGTTTCTTTTGGTTCTTCTTCCTCTTCCCAAACAGTCCAATAAGAATCACCATTTCCATCATCAAACATTTCTAAATACTCATCTTCTGTATAGTGCTTATGTAAGCACTCTTCACTACAATAGTATTCCATTCCGTTTTCAATTACAAATCCCTGCTTCATTTTCATTTTACATTCTGAACATTCTCTCATATTATTTTACTCCTTTTCTTAAGTTTTCTTTTTTTATTGCATAATATCCATATAATTTTTCATAAATACTTAAAATAGTATCAAATTCTTCTATTTTAAAATATCTATATTGTTCTAATTCTGTACTAAAATTTATTAACTCCAGTTCTAATGGTAAAGTAGTATAACTAATACATTTATTTTTCAACTCTTCCCAAGAATCGAGAATATAAAATTCTTTCTCTTCTTCTTTAAAAACTTCATTATCATAGTTTTTTATTAATGCTTTTAATTTTTCCATTTCTATTATCTCCCTTAATTAACTCCTAACGTCTTCTATTTTTTTCAAAAAATGAGATTTTTTTATAACCTGATAATTTCATAAACTCGTTAAATAACTTTATGGTTTTATTTTGAAAACTTTTTTTTAAGAACTTAAAGGGTGCTATATTGATATAATTGTTAAACTCTTCTAATGTATTAATAGATAAAATCAATCCTTCTCTTTCTGGCAAAGTTGTATTCATAATGATTAAAAATTTTATATTATTTCTATTATTAAAAAAGTCCTTTTCAATCTTTCTGCTATTTTCTAATAGCCAAGCAACTTCTTTAGTAGAAAATAAATCATAAAAATCTAAATCAATTCCAGCATTTAAAAGACAAGAAGCTTTTTGATGTAACATGTTAATTTCTGCTAATTCATATATTTTCATTTTAATCCTCCATCCAAATATTATATAATTGTTCTAGTGTATAATCCCAATAATATGCGATTGTCATTTCTTTTTGTTCTCCCATTTCTTCCCAGGTGATTTTTAAATAGTTATTATCTATTATTTCGCAATCTATAAAATGCCCATCTATGTTATAATCTTCTTTAGCAAATAAATACCATCTATTATCAATCATATTTTTTAAATATTCTTTAATCTCTTCCAATTTCATTTTTAAATCTCCTTCATTATTTACTTATTTTAATTTTTATAATATAATTATAGTCAGAGGCTTTAAATGCCTCTAACTATAGCGATTACTTTATTATCTTTTATGATAACTTTGTAATCATTGTTTTTAAGAAGCTCTATATCAGCACTTGTTAATTGAGATATAGGCTTCTTTTTTATTTCTGTCATTTTATCACTTCCTTTCTATTACTAAAATGATGTCATATCGTTGTTGTAAATATCAAGCCGTTTCTTGCTTGACTAAATACATGATAACATATTACTAAAATGATGTCAATGCTTTTTTTGAAAAATTTTTAATTTTATTTTTTATATAGTATACAAGCCTTTATTTTTAAAGCTTTTTCTTGTGAAAATTTTTTTAAAATGAGAATGTAAAGAAAAAAGTATGATTATATATATCTTATATATAGTAAAAATAAAAATTTTTATTTCCTTTTTAAAGTTTATTTTTTTTATCTTTTTTTATTTTCCCTTTTAGCACAATAAAAAAGGTAGTATAGTACCCCCCAGGGGGGGCAAGGGGGTATAATGTACGTGTGTACTGGCAACGGGTGGCTCCCCGACAAAACCGATTTCTACGCATAGTAAGGGGTGGTTAGGTCAAAATTGGATACCAAATGATACCAAATGACACCTTTTGACACCTTGCAATACTTTTGCTATATGTTAAAATGGTATCATATAGCAATATTGAAAAAGTATGGCTATATAGGTTATTTATTTTTTTGTCACATTCTTGTAACTTGCTGAAAAAGACATTTATTATAAGTGTCTTTTTCTATTTATAGGAGACAGTAGTGTTGCCCCCCATGTCCCATTACTGTTTCCTATAAGTGGAAAAGGGTAGATGATAGATGAATTTGGTTGCGTTTATAAGAGATTGTGAAAGAAAAAATAGAATGGATAAGGTTTACAAACTAAAAGAATGGAGAGAACTTCGAGATATAGTTTTAAAGGAATCTCACAACGAATGTTATGATTGTAAACAACTAGGAATTATAACCTTGGGAACTGATGAAGAACCTCTAGAAGTTCATCACATTAATTTTGTAAGAGTAAGACCTGATTTGTTTTTATCCAAGTTTTTTATAGACAAAGATGGAAAAATCAAACCCAATCTAGTGGCATTATGTCATAAGTGTCATGACAAAAGGCACAATAGATTTAGTTCTTCTAGTAATGACTTTATTAATGATGAAAGATGGTGATAATGTGGTACGAAAAAAGAACAAAATTTTAGACTTGAAAAATTCAGAACAGTATCAGAAAGTAAAAAAATCTTTGATTCAACAACTTTCAGATGAAGAAAAAAATATTTCAGATTATTGTTTAGATATAATAGACCATTATATGGCTCTATGGACCACATCAAAGGCACTGGAATCAGACATAGAAGAGCGAGGAGTTACTATTAGTTGGGACAATGGTGGGGGACAAAAGGGAATTAAAAAGAATGATAGTATTGCTGAATTAAATAAAACAATTCAGCAAATGTCAAAGTTACTAGAATTGTTAGAAATAAACCCTAGTGATTCGGTAAGTGATCCAGATGGAGACAACTTATAAGACCCCATTTCCAAAAGATGTAAAAATTTACATTGATAAAATAAAAAAATGTCCTAATGTAGTAAATACAGAAAGACTTTTATTAGTAGAATATTTAGAATATGTATTTCAAAATGAAGAATTGGTTTATTCAGAAGAGCAGATATTAAAATATTTTAGTTATGAAAAATATTTTCCTCATGCTCTTTTTGAATGGGAAAAATTTTTGTTTGTTTTACATTATTGTGTTTTTAGAAAAGATGGTCTTCCAAGGTGGTCAGATTTATTTTTATATGTAGGAAGAGGAGCAGGTAAGAATTATTATCTATCATGGGAAGATTGGTGTGCAATAACCCCAACCCATGGAATCATGGAATATGATATTGATATCTGTGCTACATCTGAAGAACAAGCTATGACCACTTTTAAAGATATTTACAATATTTTAGAAAATGAGACAGACCCAATTAGGAAAAGAATATTTAAAAAAAATTTCTATTGGAATCAAGAGAAAATAGTGAATAAAAAGACCAATAGTACTATTAAATATAGAACTAACAATGCAAAGAGTAAAGATGGGCTACGAAGTGGAGCAGTCAATTTTGATGAATACCATGCTTATGAGACTTATGATAACATCCAAGTATTCAAGACTGGTTTAGGTAAGAAAGAAAATCCCAGAACTACTATAACAACAACAGATGGAGATGTTAGAGATGGTCCTTTAGATAAGAAAAAGAAAACAGCTTTAGATATATTAAACCGTCGAATCCCAGATAATGGACTACTTGTTTTCATGTGTAAATTAGATGATGAGAGTGAAGTAGAAAATATTGAAATGTGGCAAAAAGCCAATCCATCTTTGGAATATAGACCTAGTTTATTAGAGGAATTGAAAAAAGAATATGTAGATTATCTTGAAGACCCAATAAGTAATTCTTCTTTTATGACTAAAAGAATGAATATTCCTAAAGAAAAAGATGACACCCATATTACTTCATGGGAAAATATTTTAGCAACAGGTGAAGAAATAGGAGAAGATGGAAAAATTGCCATCAGAAATGTTCCAGATTTAACTGGAATGAGATGTGTAGCAGGAATAGATTTTGCTTCATTTTCTGATTTTGCTTCCATTTGCTTAATATTTAAAAAAGATTCTACTTATTATACTATTAAGCATTCATGGATATTGAAAAAATCACGAGATTATCCAAGAATAAGAGCACCTTTACAAGAATGGGAAGCAAAAGGATTGTTGACCATTGTTAATGGAGATGAAATAGATCCACACTTATTGACAGAGTGGTTACAATTACAACAATTAAAATATAAAGTTATAGCGATAGCAGCAGACCATTATCGATTTACACTAATTGAAAAAGCTTTTAAAGAAATAGGATTTGATAGTAATGATAAAGAAAGAGTAAAAAGAGTAAGACCAAGCGACATAATGATGGTAGTTGATACTATATCCAGTGCTTTCAATACTAAAAAAGTAGTATGGGGAGATGACCCACTAATAAGATGGGCTGCATGGAATACTAAATTAGTACTAGCTAAAAATGATAATTATGTATATGACAAGATAGAGCCAAAGTCTAGAAAGACAGACTCATATATGGCTTTTGTACATGGAATGGTATTAACTTTATCAATAGAATTAGAGAAAAAACCTATGAAATTTATACCAATTATTAAATTAGGCAAGGGGTAGGAGGTAGTTATGAGATTATGGAAAAAACGAGATGAGGATATTTTTGACTATCTTGACAGTAAAGTAGATAGGGCAAAATTGCAATCATGTTGTTCTCATGAAATAAATGAAATTAATTTTTTAAAATTAGCCGTATATATTGTATCTACTTATATTGCCACTGCTATTTCTACTTGTGAATTTAAAGTATACAATAGCGATGGTTTAATAAAAGATATTAATTATTATAAACTAAACGTATCTCCGAATCCTAATGACACAGGAACTAAACTGAAATATAAGATGGTTAAAGAATTGGTACAAAATGGTGAATCGTTAGTAGTACAGTATAAAAATAATTTATATTTTGCTGAATACTTTGGATATGCAAGTGAATCAATTTTAGGTTATGAATTTGATAATGTAACTATCCAAAATGAACCAATAGCAAAGGAGTTTAATAGAAAAACTTCTTTTTATTTTTCGTTTGATGATGAAAAAGTGAAGTCACTGCTAGATACAATTGATGTTAAATATAAAGAATTACTATCTTGTGCAACTAAAGTATATAAGAATTCATTAAGTAATAAATGGAAATTAAAGATAGATACTGCTAAACAAAATGATCCTACATTTGAGGAAGAGTTCAACGATTTTGTTACTAGTCAATTAAAAGAATTTTTAACCAGTGATGAAGGTGTTTATCCAGAACTTAATGGGTATAATTTAGAACGATTAGAAAAAACAGATAGTAAAAGTGATTCTTCTGATATTAGAAATATTAGAAAAGATATTTTTGATATGGTATCTCAATCTTATAAAATGCCTGTTTCCATGATGTATGGAAATGTTACTAATTTAAAAGAAGTTATTAACCAGTTTATTACTTTTGCAGTTAAACCATATGCTAGTTTAATTGGTGAAGAAATTACGAGAACACTTTATACAGAACAAGAAATATTAGATGGAAACAGAGTGGAAGTAGATATTTCTTCTATTAATTATAAAGATATTTTTGATATTGCTAATGGTATTGATAAATTAATATCTACTGGAATAGCAAATATTGATGAAACTAGAAAAATGGTAAATTTACCTGTTTTAGATACAGAATTTTCTAAACAATATTGGATGACAAAAAATTATTCAAAAATAGAAGAAGCTGTGCAAGAACAGTTAGTACCTAATTCAAGTAGTAATGAAAGTAATAACAATTCCGAATATAGCAATTTGGAAGGAGGTGATGTTCATGAAAAAAAATAAAAAGCAATATTATTCTTTAGTTCAAAATGAAGAGGAAAAAAGTGCTGTATTAAATATTTTTGGAGATATTACTTCCTTTCCTTGGGAATCCGTTGGTGAAGTTTCTAATTTTTTATTATCAAAAAAACTAGAAGATTTGAGTGATGTAAATATAATAGATGTTTACATTAATAGCTATGGTGGAGAAGTGGCAGAAGGTTTGGCAATTTATAACGCTTTAAAGCGTCATAAAGCTAAAATTGTAACTCATGTTGATGGGTTTGCTTGTTCTATAGCCAGTGTCATATTTATGGCTGGAGATGAAAGAATTATGCCATCAACTTCATGTTTAATGATTCATAATCCTTGGCTTTATACAGCAGGTAATGCTCAAGAGTTAAGAAAACAAGCTGATGACTTGGATGTGATAGGAGAATGTTCTATTAATGCTTATATGGAACATTGCAAAATTACAAAAGAGGAATTAAAGGAATTGTTAGATAATGAAACATGGTTATCTTCTTCTAAAGCAAACGAACTAGGCTTTGCCACAGTGGTAGAAAAAGATGATGAAGAAGAAAAAGCTAGTCAGAATGTTAAGAAAAAAATTCTTTCTATGTTATTAGAACAGAGTGAAGATGAAGAAGAACCAAAAACTGATTCAGAAAATGAAGAAGATAATATGATATCTACTGAAAATAATGATTCAGATGAGGAACAAGTTAATACAGATTCAGAAAATCAAGAAGACACTAATAATAGTGAAGAGGATAACGAAAATAAGGAATCCATTGGTGAAGGTGAAGATAACGCTAATACCACTGATGAAGAATCTGATAAGGAAAATGGCGACGAAAATAAGGAAGATGATGGTAGTCCATCAGAACAAGCAACACAAATGGTGGGTGCTTTTTTTATGAATTTAGAAAAGGAGATGTTAAAATGAAATTTTATTCAGAACAAGAACATACAAAAGAGATTATGAATGCTATTAAAAGCAAAGATGAAAATAAGGTGGCGGAAGCTCTTCAAAATTTTCATAAAAGTTTAGTTGAATCTATGAAGGAAGATTATGAAGAGGTAGTAGCTAATGCAGATAAGACAGTATTAGCTCAAAGAGGTTATAGGGTTCTTACTAGCAAAGAAACAAAATTCTATGAGAAATGGATTGAGGCTGCAAGGTCAGATAACCCAAAACAAGCATTAACTGATTTATTAAAATTGGATGATGGAATGCCTGAAACAATCATAGAGGATGTTTATAAAGATTTACAGGAACAACATCCATTATTAAGTAAGATTAAATTTCAAAATGTTAAGTATTTAACGAAGTGGTTATTGAATGACCATACTGCGGATAAAGCTGTTTGGGGAGAACTTACCGAAGAAATTATTAAACAAATTGAAAGTGCATTTAAAATGATTGATGTAGTTCAAGGAAAGTTAACTGCCTTTGCAATTATTGCAAAAGATATGCTTGGTTTAGGACCTGCTTTTTTAGATAAGTATATTAGAACTATTCTAAAGGAAGCTTTATCTTGTGGGTTAGAATACGGAATTGTTAAAGGTAAAGGAATTAAAGGTGAACCAATTGGATTAAATAGAAATATTGCAAAAGGTGTTTCTATTGACACTGAAAATGGATATCCAGTTAAAACAGCTATTAAGGTTAAAAGTTTTGCAATTTCCGATTATTGTTCTTTACTTGCTAACAATATTTCTAAAAAAGAAAATGGAAAAACTAGAATATTGACAAAAGTACAATTAATAGTTAATCCAACAGATTATTTAGAAAAGGTTATCCCTGCTACTACTTTGTTAACTACAAGTGGGGAATATAAAAGAGATTTATTCCCATTCCCAACAGAAGTTATTCAAACAGAAGCATTAAATCAAGGAGAAGCAATTTTGGCAGTATTAGAGGAATACTTCTTCGGTATTGGTGCAAGTAAGGAAGGAATATTAGAGTATAGTGATGAGTTTAAATTTTTGCAAGATCAAAGAACTTATAAAATAAAAATGTATGGTTTTGGTAGAGCAGAAGATAATACTTCATCTATTTTATTAGATATTAGCGATATAGAACCTACTTATATTACTGTAAATGCTAAAAGCCAAACAGTAGCAGCTGCTAATAATACAACAACTGACAATCAAGATAATACTATAGTTGCTTAACGTTGATTTTAGATAAGGGGTGATATTATGGGGAAACAAGAAAATAGTTCAGAAGAAACTAACACTTTACTAGACACATTGTATCAACAAGTGTCTAGTAGATGTTATATCACTAGTAAGGATAATTTGATTAAAGAAAGACTAGAAAAAATTATTAAAAATGCTTTGATTTCTGTTAAATCGCTACTTGGTATTCCAGAAGAAAGTTTTGATTTTTCAAAAGATGGTAAAGAAAACGAATTATTTCTTAATTATTGTATGTATCGTTGGAATAATAGAACTACAAAAGAATTTGAAAATAATTATATGAGCGATATTTTATCTGTTAGAAATGAAAATGAAGTTAAATATTATAGGTCATTAAAGGAAGAAAACAATGAATGAAAATTATAATGATGGTGTTGCTAATTTTTATAGAAAAAAGCCAATTATCAATAGTTTCCAAGCTACTAAAAATGTAACGTCAAAAGAAGATTTAGAATATGTAGATAAATTCTTCTTTAAAGAAGAAACGCAGAGACAGCAAGATATTGTTTTTGCAGGAGCGATGGATAAAAAGCTATCTATGAAAATAAGTATCCCTTATTGTAATACTCTTAAAAGTGATTATTCCGTTATTATTGATAATTACTTATACTCTATTTTTCATATAGATCCAGATAAAAAGAAAATGAAAACTTATATTTATTTAGAAGGAGAGAGAAGAATTGAGAGATAAAATTTCAGAAGCATTAGAAAAATGGGAAAACAAAAGATTAAATTTAACAGAAATTGAAGATATCAACAAAAAGGAAAAACGTATATTCTATGGTCAAAAACCTATTAGTATAAAACTTGACGATTGGAATTACGTTATTTTTGGAATGGTAGAAATAAATAAAAGTGGTGATAATTCTTTAGATTTAAGTGGATACTATTTTGTTGATATTATTAGAGAAAATTTTGTTGATGACGAAACAATATTTTCTTTAATAGAAGCAATGGAAGAGATTCCAGGTATTAAATTGTGCCGAGGCACTAATCCAATTGATTATATAACCAAAGGCAATACTAGCATAGTCTGTGAAATGATGCGATTAATGTTTACAAGACCAATGAAAAGGAAAAACATAAATGTCGAGAATTAAAGTTCATTTTGCTTTGAAAGATGATGATTGGGAACAGTATTTACAAAGGGTAGAACAATTCCCAGATAAAGTAAAAAAAGCAGTAAATGATTATATGCATGATGATGCTAGAAATTTAATGATAAAAAGTATAACTGGAGAACTTCCAAAGTCTGATAGACAAAAGAATGGAAATAGGGGACATGCTAAAACGAGTGAATGGTATGTCTCTTTTAATTTCGACCAAGCAGTAACAATAGAAAATAAGTTGAAAGGTAATAAACACACTAGTTTTTATTATCTTTTTTTTCCTCATGAAGGTACAGTTTATCAAAAGTCTAATCCTTTTGCTGAACGTGCTGTTGATAAGGAATATAATCGTATTGTAACTGATTTATTCAATGTAATTGATAGAGAAATAAAGGAGGATTTGTAATATATGGATACAGAATTTTCAAGATATGAAATTAAAAAATCACATATCAAAATTGATGGTGAAGAAACAAAGGCTATCACTTTAAATTGTGTGGGGTCTGTAGAAGAGGAATTGAATACTAAAACTGTTTCAAAATCTTGTGAAGGTGTTGTTAAAAAGCAACGAACACGTGGAGATGGGACAGGTACGTTAACAGTGTCATTACATATCCCATACAATCTTTATAAAGATATATATGGAATGGTAGGAACTGGATTAATTGAAGGAGTAAATGCTTATGGTAAAAATTCTTTACATAAAGTTTTTACTTATACAGCAATTGTTAAAGATGAGGATGGAAATGAATTGTTAGTAGCATATCCTTGTTGTGTTGTAACATCAGGTCCTAAATCTAGTATTGAAAATGGTGCAGAAGAAATTAGTGAAGGAGAATTAGAAATCAGTATTATGCCAGATGAGTATGATAATTGCAAATATGAAATATTTGTAAGTAAATTACCAGAAGATAAATCTATCACTAAAGAAAAATGGTTAACTGAATTCACTCCATCAATGGTTCAAGTGCCAATAGCGTAAGGGGGTGAATTTTATGGATACAAAAAAATATAAAGTAGTTTCTACTTTTAAAGATAAATATACAGATGAGATTTATACAAAAGAACATGAACCTTTAGAACTTTCAAAAGAACGAGTAGAGGAAATTAGAAAAGTAGAAAAATTAAAAAAGTGTAAATTAATTGAAGAAATTAAAGAAAAATAGGAAAGGGGATATTTGATTTATGAACACTTATAAAGAATTAAAATTAAAAAATGGAGATACAATTAAACTAACTTTAAGTTTAAAAAGATTATTGGTTTTAAAAACAAAAAACATTGATGTGTATGAAGATACTAACAGTATCATTACAAAAGGTCCAAAGGACATTTTTGATATGGTTAAATTGATTTATGCAGGATATTTATGTGCTGCTGATTTAAGCGAGGAAATAATGTCTTATGATGCATTTTTGGAAGTTATTCCAGATGATATAGGAGTTATTGCTTCCACGGCAGGAGATTTAATTAGTCCTAAAAAAAACTAGGTTTTAGAGGACCATTAAAAAAAGCTACTAGGGGGATGCCTTCAAAATTAAAAATACCAAACTTTAAAATTGAAGATATAGAGGACATGTACACTTATTATGTAATGATTTTAAAAATTAGTGAAGATGTGTTCTGGAATGCTGATTTTTCTTTTTTACAATCTATTGTAGCTAATAAAACGGCATACGATGGATTTATACAATATTCAAAGTATCTTCAAACAAAAGAATTAGGTAAGAAAAAGAGGTAAAGGACATGGTATTATCCATGTCTTTTTTATTTTGTAAAGAAAGGAGGTTGAACTGTGGCAAGTAGGAAAAATACAATAAAAACAAATATAGAAGCAAATAGTGAAAGTTTCTTAAAAGCAATGGATGATGTACAGAAATCTATTCGTACTACAAAAACAGAATTTAGCTATATAAATTCTATTATGAAAAGTACTGGGGATGTAACAGATGATTTAACAGAACATAAAAAGATACTTACGTCTGAAATTGATAACGTAAGTAATCAAATAGATATATTAAACCAAGGTTTAAAAGAATCCATTGATAGAAATGGCGAAGATAGTGAAGCAACAAGAATTATGCGTGAAGAAATAAATAAAGCTTCTACTCATTATCAAAATTTAAAAAATAAACTACAAGAAGTTAATGATAAATTAAAAGAACAAATTACACCACTTGGAAAAGTAGCTGAAAAATTTGAAGAAGTTTCTAATGTTGCCGATAAATTTGCTAGTAAAGTAAAGTGGGTTTCGGCTGGATCTGCGGGATTGTTAACTTTAGGAGCGAAAACTGCTATTGATTTAGAGGACGCTTTTGTAGGCGTTACGAAAACAGTAGATGGTACAGATGAACAACTAGAAAAAGTAAGACAAGATATCATGAAACTTTCAAAAGAAGTTCCAATATCAGCTCAAGAACTATTTGAGTTAGCAGAAACAGCAGGTCAATTGGGAATTAAAGTTGAAGATATATCTATATTTACAGAAACGATGGCGAAATTAGGAACTGCTACCAATATGAGTGCTAATGAAGCAGGGGAAGCCATTGCTACATTTGCGAATATTATGGGTACCCTTCCAGAAAATTATGAAAGAATTGGTTCTACTATTGTTAGATTAGGAAATAATTCTAGGGCTACAGAATCGGATATTACCAATATGGCTCTTCGCATGTCTGGTGCAGGTGCTACTTTAGGTATGTCAGAATCTTCTATTCTTGGTTTAGCTACTGCTTTATCTTCTGTTGGATTAGAAGCAGAGATGGGTGGTACTGCAATTTCAAGAGTTATGAACGATTTTAATAGGGCTGCTAATGGTATGGAAACCAAGTATGGTTCACTATCCCAATATGCTCAAATTTGTGGGATGAGTACTAAAGAATTTTCACAAATTGTTAAGACTGATGCAGGGGAAGCTGTTAAGCAATTTATTATTGGTTTAGGAGATACCAATAGAACTGGTAAAAATACCATTCAATTATTGGGAGAACTAGGAGTAAACGAAGTAAGGCTAACTGACACTATGTTACGTCTTTCTAATGCTGGAGGTTTAGTAACTGAATGCATGGAAATGGCAGATGAAGAATGGGAAACAAACAATGCGTTAAACGCAGAGGCAAGTAGAAAATATGCCGATACTGCTTCACAAATTCAATTAGCTAAAAATAAATTTACAGAATTAGCTGATAATTTTGGAAAATTGATGTTACCAACTATTAATGACTTGTTGGGAAAATTTGGAAAGTTAGTAGACTGGTTAAATGGATTAGATGATAGTACTAAAAATACTATTGTAAAAGTAGGAATGTTTACTGCTACATTATATCCATTAGCTAAAGGTGTTGGAAATGTTAGTAGTACAATTGGCAATGTAGTAAAGGTAATAGATAAATTAGGAAAATGTACTAAATTAATTGGTGGAGTCCAAAAGGCTTTTACTTTATTTGGTGGTGCTATTAAGGGTGTAGTAGGTGCATTTGGTCCATGGGGAATAGCAATAGCTGCTGTTATTGCTGCAGTTGTTTTATTATGGACTAAATGTGAATGGTTTAGAGATTTTGTAACTAATGCTTTTCAAGTGATTCAAAAGGTCGCTTCAAATGTATGGAATGCAATTGTTAGTATAACGAAACCAGTCTTTGATACTATTGTTTCTATTATAAAGGTGGCATGGGACGTTATTAAAAAAGTATTTGAAACTACAGTTAGCATAGTGCAGCCTATATGGGAAAAGATTAAAGCGATATTCCAGCCAGTAATGAAGTTTTTTAGTGATACATGGAATTATATAGTATCTACTTTGAAACCAGTAGTAGATTCTCTTTTTAATATGTTTAATGAGGCATGGTTATTAATTAAAACTATATGGGATATAGTAGTACCATATTTTGAAACATTATGGGAAGTTATTCAAACTATTTTCAGTGTAGTAGTTGAAGTATTGGGAGGATATTTTAGTACTGCATGGGAAGTAATACAAACTGTATGGGATTTAGTACAACCGTATTTTGAAACAATTTGGAATATAATTCAGACAATATTTAGTGTTGTTTCTTCTGTATTAGGAGGATTCTTTAGTGCTGCATGGAGTGCTATTAAAACCGTGTGGGATTTAGTACAACCATATTTTCAAGTGATATGGGCTGGTATTTCTGGAGTCTTTAGTGTAGTAAAAGCAGTTATTGGTGGGGCTTTTGAAGCAGCATGGGCAGTAATTAAGACCATATGGGATACAGTAACAGGATATTTTAAAGCTATTTTTGATACGATAGCAGGAATATTCTCTGTTATTAGAAATGTTCTAACTGGTAATTTTAGTGAAGCATGGGAAGGTATTAAAGGAATTGTAGGAACATGGGTAGCATGGTTTCAAGGTATATGGGACAATATTAAAAATGTATTTGGTAAAGTAAAAGATTTCTTTAAAAATATCTTTGTTGCTGCATGGGATGCTATTAAGAATGTATTTAGTAGTGTGGGAGACTTCTTCGGAGGTATTTGGGATACTATTAAAGAAAAATTTACTAATATTGCCCAAAAGGTTGGAGATGCTATGTCTGATACCTTTAAAGCAGCTATTAATGGATTATTAGGAATGACAGAAAAAGTGTTAAATTTCCCTATAAATGCAATTAATAAGGCAATTGATATTCTTAATAAAGTACCTGGCGTAAACATTGGAAAACTTGATACCTTTGATTTACCAAGACTAGAATTAGGTGGAGTATTGGATAAAGGTGCTAGAACTGTTATCGCAGGTGAAAATGGTGCAGAAGCTATTGTTCCACTTGAAAATAATACAAAGTGGATTAATAGAGTAGCAGAGCAATTTAAAACTTCTATTATTGATACTATGGGTCTTAATAATAATTATATAGAGCAAGTTACTAATGTTTCTGGAATAGAAGAGATTCTTTCAAGATGTGTTGAATTATTAGAGAGTATTCTATATAAACCAAGTGACTTTTATGTTGATGGACAAAGAATATCAGAAGCGACTGCTTCTTCGGATGATGTTGCTAGTGGAGAGTTACTAGAAAAAATAGAGAGGGGATGGGCTGTATGATAAAACAACTATGTTCAAATGGAAAATCAAGTTATGATGATTTTGGTATTTATATTAAGGAAAGAAACCCATCTCTTCCTTCTAAAAGAAAAAATAGTCAGACTGTTCCAGGAATGCATGGATCATACGATTTTTCTTCTTTATATGGAGAGGTAATTTATAATGACAGGACAGTAGAATATAAGTTTGATATTACTGGTTGGGATGTAAATGATTTAGATAATGAAAGAAGAAAAGTATTTGATTGGATTATTAATATAAATCAAACAGAAATATTAGATGAATATTCTCCAAATTATCATTGGTTTGGAAGTTATAGTGATGGAAGTTGGAAGGAAAATGCAGAACAAGGAACTTTAACAGTAAAATTTTTAGTTTATCCTTTTGCAATTGCTAACATTCCAACTGAAAAGAACTTCAATGTTACTGGAAATATTAATCAGTCAATTATTATTGAAAATAATAGTAGCCATAGAGTTATACCCAAAATTATCACAGATAATAATGTAACAGTTACTAAAGACGGAAAAAGTATTACTTTAACGCAAGGAGAATGGGAAGTAGACAATTTCTATTTGGAGAAGGGTGAAAATACTTTAATACTTAATGGAAATGCTAATGTATGTTTCAAATATACGGAGGAGGTATTTTAATGTATGATGTATATGTTATAAATAATGGAATCCAAAGTTTGATTCATACTGATAATGTAATTAGTAAGGATAAAGGTCTAAAGATAACTAATGCGAAAATAGTGGAAGGGATTAATTCAATTAATTCCTTTTCTTTTACTATTTTTCCAAGTAATCCTAGATTTAATGAATTATTCTCCTATACTACTGAAATCATGGTAAAAAATACAAGGCTCAATAAAATAGTTTTTTATGGAAGAATTATTAAACCAAAGGTAGCAATGGAGAGTAACGGAAAGTATTCTAAAACAATTGAATGTGAAGATAGAATGGGTTATCTTCGTGATTCTTTAATGGATTATTTGCCAGAGCAATATTGGAATATAAAAAATACTACTTATAATACAGACGGAAGTATTAATAGACGTGGTGTATTAGAGTATGTTTTAGATATTCACAATAAAAAACAACCTATAAATAAAAGAATTTATATGGGAGAAGTTACAATGCAAGATTCTAGTGATGAGTTATACTTTGGAATGCAACAACAAAAAAATGCCTTTGATACTTTAAAAGAAAAATTAATAGAGCATTTAGGAGGAGAATTATATTTAAGAGAGGATTCCGATGGAAAACTTTATTTAGACTATAAACCAGAAATGGGAGAAATTAAGACTACTAAAATAGCACTTAAAAGAAACCTTCAAAAGTTATCCAAAGAATCCGATCCTACTGCATTCATAACTAGGTTATATCCATTAGGAAGTAAAATTAAAAAACAAGTAGTAGAAAATGACGGAAATGTTACAGAAGTAGAAACAGATGAAAGAATTACTTGTGCAGAAGCTAACGGTGGCATTCCATATATAGATGATGAGGAAGGAATCGCAATGTATGGTATTATCGAAGGCTATAAAATATATGACCATGTGGTTTATCCTTCTACACTACTAAATCATGGCAGAGTCTTTTTAGCTACAAATAATAAAGTAAAACAGAAACATGTAATTACTGCTTTAGATTTATCTACCATTGGATTAGATATTGATTCGTTTGAAGTAGGAAATTATCATCCTATTATAAATGATTTATTAGGTATCAATGATACTTTAAGAATTATAAAGAAAACAACTAATCTTAATTCTCCAGAAACGTCTCAATTAGAAGTCGGAGATAAATATGCAACTCTGACAGAATTACAGTTAAAACGAGAGACTGCTATGAAGAATCAATTTAATGAGCGTATTGAAACAGTAGAAAATAATGTTTCTTATAATGTCTTAAAAACAAGTGAATATTTAACTTCATTAATAAATCAGTTTGCTGATAGAATTGAACAAATGATAGGTAAAACAACCGTTACTATTAAAGATTTTGAAACATACAAAACAGAAGTAAGTACTAAATTTACCCAATCGAAAGACTCTTTCGATTTTTTGTTTACTAACATTCAAGAATCTATTACTAATTTGAATGGTATTGTTTCTACCAATCAGAATCAAATGGTTAAATATATTCGTTTTGAAGATGGAAATATCATATTGGGGTTGGTAGGTAATGAAATTTTACTAAAGCAGTCTCACGATAGAATCTCATTTTTACAAAATAATATAGAAGTTGCTTATTTTTCCAATAGTAAATTATATGTTACCGAAGCAGAGTTCACAAATGGTCTAACTGTATTTAATTTGAAATTTACAAAAGAGGCTAACAATTCAATAACGATAGGATAGGAGGTAATGTATGGGAACAATTTCAGCAAGTAAGTCTATCACTATTAAAGGTGTAGGTACTTTTACTAAAAAAAGAATTTTCTAGTAACCAGGATAACAACAATGTTGCTCTTAATACATCACCAGTAACAGCTAAAGCAACATTGACTAAAGGAACTGGTTCTTTTTCTTATTCTACAAGACAAGGAACATTGTATATTTTGTGGCATGATAATAAAAATAACACAGATACCTTATGGGATTCTATGGATGTTAAGAAATTGATGGAAGGTAGTGTATCCATTAGTGCTACTAAAAATGTCGCACATAACGATGATGGTTCATTAAGTGGGTATGCTATTGCCAAATGGACTAAAGCCTCTGGTGGAAGTCAGTATGCTCCAGCTAGTGGTACAGTAGCAACAGATACAAAGAAATTTGATACTATCGCTAGAGCTAGTGTCCCAACTTTATCTGTATCACAAGCAACACTAGGATCTACAAAAGTTGTAATAAATACAAATAAAAAAGCTGACTTTTTTAATCATAAATTAAGCTATAGTGTTAATGGTTCAGCAGAAATTGAAATAGCCACCAATGTAGTAGATAGTTTTGAATGGATACCAGTTTTATCAATTGCTAATAATTTTACAAATGCTATAGATGGCGAGATAGTAATAAAATGTAAGACCTTTAATGGTACTACACAAATAGGTGAAACAAAAGAAGTAAAGTTAAAAGTTCTTATTCCAGATAGTGTAAAACCGTCTATTAGTAAGGTTGCTTTAGAGGAATTATCAGATGTTATGAAAGCAAAAAATTGGGGAGTTTACGTTCAAAATCATTCTAAAATTAAAGGAAAAGTTACTGCAGTAGGTTCGTATGGATCTGTGATTAATTCTTATACAATTAAAATCAATAATGAATTATTTGTTGAATCAGAATTTGAAACATCCATTATAACGATAGTTAATCCAACAATAGATGTGACTGTAGTAGATTCTAGAGGAAGAAAAGCTACCTATCAAGCAAGTGTCCCAGTTTTAGCTTATGAATTCCCTAGTATTACAGAATTTGTTGTTAATAGAAATATAACAACGAATACTAAAATGGACGTATCGTTTAAATGTAAACATTATAAGGTAAATGGAAAAAATACAAAAAAGTTTGTTCTTTTCTATAAAAAAACAAAGGATACTAATTATACTAGTTTAACAATTACTAATGTTTCTGCAGAATCTACAACAAACGATTACATTATATATAAAGGAAGTACACAGTTGACAATAACAACAGGTGATTCCTATCAAGCATATTTAGTAGTAACGGATGCTTTTAAGGATGTTTCTTCTACTGTTAAAGATGTAAATACAGTATTTAAACTTTTTAATATAACTGCAGATAAAAAATATTTTGCAGTTGGAAAATTGCATGAAGAAGTTGGTTATAATGAATTCGCAGTACCACAACTACATCTGGCAAATATTTATAGAAAAGATGGAAATTATCAAGGAGCATTTTTAAGTTGCCCTAATATTAATAGTGGGAAAATGACTTACAATAGTGGAAATAAAACATTAGAATATCAAAATGGAAGTAGTAATCACAAGATACCAGTAATAACTGGGGATATGATGCCATACTATGCTGTCAAAAGTGGTTCTCTAGTGCAATTGAAAAATGCAAGTGGTGGGAACTTATTTCCAGTTGTGGAAACTGATTATGTTGTTGTTGGTACATTCACAGAATAGGAGGAAAAAAAGATGAAAAAAGTATTGCAATTAATATGTGAACATGAGAAAATTTTACATACATACATACATACATACATACATACATACATACATACATACGGATATTTTGCAGAAAGGAGGAACTATTTAGTTAGTTGCTCCTTTTTAGAGGTGCAAAATGGCTGATGTAGTGAATAGAAAAGATGGAAGACTATGGTCTAGTACTGGCATCGTTCATAGTAATAAAAAATTGTCGGAGGTTTTGAATTTTTTGCTTGGTGAAGTTTTATTTGAAAATGGAAACGGAGAGTCTGGCAATATAACACTTTCAGAAACGTCCTCTAATTTTAGACAGATGGAAATTTTTTATAAGAGTTCTGATAACACCTGGAGTTCAGTTAAATTGGATTACCCAAATGGTAAAAGAGCTTATTTGTCAGCTGGTTGGTCTTCTGCAACGTTATATCATAAATCAAAGATAATAAGCATTGACGGAAACAAAATAACGAATCAGTCTTTTAATACATCGGCGATAGCAAATAATAAAAGTCCAACTACTACATCAGACAACTTAATTCTTATTACAAAGGTAGTGGGGCATAGATAACTAAATAAAATTTTATGGCTACAAAGGATGTAATTGTAAGAAAAGATGGTCGGTATTGGGATTCAAGGTGCATTGTTCATCAAAATAAAAAGTTAAGTGAATATTTAAAGGACACAGGTTGGAAAAATTTAACATTAGCTACAGGAGTAAAAGAGGGGACTTTATGTGGAACTCCACAATATAGGAAAATTGGAAATCATGTGTTTATACGTGGAAGTATTTCCTTCACTTTATCGGATTCAACTTTCATTTTTGCAACTTTACCAGAAACATATAGACCAAAGAATATTATTTATAGAATGTGTTCTACAGGTGGAAATAGGATAGCAAGATTAGGAGTAAGGGCAGATGGAAGTATGTTTATTGATTGGATTTTTAATCTGAATGGAACAACTAAATTTACAGGATCAATTACTTGGTTAGATATAAATATCGATTTTTTTATAGATTAGGTGGTGAGAAAATGGAAAATAAATTTGAAAAAGAAGTACTCGAAAGATTAATAAAAATAGAAACAAAAATAGACGATTACAAAGAAATTAAAAAAGATGCATCTGCAGCATTGAATTTGTCAAAAGAAAATGAAAAAGAAATAACTGAAATTCAAGATAAAATAAAGTGGCTTTCTAGAACAATAGGAGCCACAATTATAACAGGACTAATAGGTCTTGTTTTTATTTTAATAAAAATTGGAATGGGTATTAATTAAAGAAAGAAGGTAAATTATGATAAATGATATTTTAACACTTATTTATATGATGAGCATTTTAGGAATTTCTATTGTAGTAAATACAGTATTAGGAACTGTTATTGCAAAAAGAAATTTAAAGTTTGATAAGAAAAAATTAAAATCTGGGCTAATTAAATCTGTAGTGGTTTGTGTGTCAGTAATTGCATTTTGCTTAACACTGGAGCTATTGCCTTATATTTTATCGAGAGTTGAAATTAAATTGCCAGAAGAAGTAATTACAACTATCGAACTGCTAACAATATTTTTAACTGCCTATGTGAAATATGCAAAAGATATATTTGAAAAAATAAAATTATTATTAAATCAAAAGGAGAGTGAATAGTTATGAAGGTAAAAGACTTTGTAGCAAAAGCAAAGGAGATAGTAAATAAGTATAAAACATTATATGTTTTAGGGTCTTTTGGATCTCCAATGACATCAGAAAGGAAAAAATATTTTATTAATAAAAGTTCTTACAATAAAAAAAGAAGCACTATGATTAATAAAGCTTCTTCCGATACATTTGGTTTTGACTGTGTTTGTTTGATTAAAGGGATTCTTTGGGGATGGAATGGAAACAAAAATAAACCTCATGGTGGCGCTATTTATAAATCTAATGGGATTCCAGACTTTGGTTCAGATGAAGCAATTAATCTTTGCACCAATGTATCTTCTAATTTTTCTAAAATAGAAGAGGGAGAAATAGTATGGATGAAAGGTCATGTTGGAATCTACATCGGCAGTAGTGAGGTGATAGAGTGTTCACCTGCCTTCAAAAATAAAGTACAAATAACTAAATTATTCCAAAGAAAGTGGTTAAAACATGGAAAATTAAAATATATTGATTATAGTGGTAATATTGAAAACAAACCTATTACTAATTCTTCATCTAGTACCCCTAGTTCAAACGAAAAGCCTATTACTAATGTAAATATACAATATTATCCTAAATCAAATTATAAAGGCACTTCTATTGTTACAGCACTTGCTCAATTAAATATAAATCATTCATATAGTTATAGAGCAAAGATAGCTGCTAAAAATGGAATCACTGGTTATAGAGGTTCAGCAGTACAGAATACAAAAATGCTCAATTTACTAAAAGAAGGAAAATTAAAGAAGGTCTAGGAACGGTATTGAACAGTATTGAACGCTACTTCGACAAATATCGACAAAGATACAATATATAATACATTCTTCGAGAGGGGGAGTATTATGTACGAAGTATTAAAAGATATTGAATTAGAAGAGTTTATTAATGGATATTTTTCTATTTGTAAGCAAGATATATTTAAAGTATCTTGTATTGAATATGAAAATAAAAAAGAATATTTAATTAATGAACATTATTTATTTATAATTTAAAAAGGTCTAGTCATTATGACTAGGCTCTTTTTATTTGTAAAAAAATTACTCTAAAATTACTCCGAAGTGGGTGTAATTTGTGGAAAAATAGGAGTAAAAATGGAAAATACAAACAAAAAAAGCCTTGTTTTCAAAGACTTTTATTTCAACAATGGTGTCCCCTTAGGGGCTCGAACCCTAGACCCACAGATTAAGAGTCTGTTGCTCTACCAACTGAGCTAAGGAGACATAACTGATTGACAAGAACCATTATAGCACATCTTTTTTAAGATTTCAAATATTTCTTGAAAAAAATTATGATATAATGAAATTGGTGATAATATGAAAAGACTTTTTCCTTTCTTAATTGTATTTTTAGTACTTGTTTTTATTACTTTAGATGCCTTTAAAATAATACCAGATACTGTTTTTTATGATGAGAATTTTGGTTATGAAAGAATAAAAAGTGATTTTGATAAGGATTTAGATTCCATTGATGATTATCAAGATATTGTAGAAGGCGCAAGAGAATATGTCTCTAAGAATCCTCCTTATAAGAGTGCCTATTATAAAGGAGGCTATCCAATAGATGAATATGCTGTTTGTACAGATGTTATTTGGTATGCTTTTAAAAATGCTGGATATGATTTAAAAAGTATGGTAGATGAAGATATTAAAAATCATTTAGATGCATATCCAACCATAGATATACCAGATCCAAATATTGACTTTAGAAGAGTTAAAAACTTAAAAATATTTTTTGATAGAAATGCTTTATCTTTAACTACAGATACTAGAAAAAAAGAAGAGTGGCAAGCAGGAGATATTGTTATTTTTGAAGGACATATTGCTATTATATCCGACAAAAGGAATAGAAGAGGAACTCCCTATATCATTCATCAAAGTAGAAGACCTAAAAAGGAAGAAGACTTTCTAGTAGAATATTCTAGTTATCATAAAATATTAGGGCATTATAGATTTCATCCTTCTAACTAAATAATTACTTGCATTACGACATTATTTTTAGTATAATTTTTTTAGGATAAGGAAGTTTAAATATGAGGTGCAATATGAAGAAAAGAAAAAACGGATTTACGTTAGTTGAATTACTTGCAGTATTAGTTATTTTAGCATTATTAATATTACTTGCAGGTAGTGCTGTTATTAGATTAATTAATGGATTAGAAAAAGATGATGATTCTAACGAATTATATAAATCTAGAAGAAAGACTGTAGAGAATGCAGCAGAACAATGGTCACTTGATAACTTGGATAAGTTTGATGATGTAGAAGGGAAAAAAATCACAGTTGGATTGGATGTAGTTTTTTTGCTAGATTTCTCTGGTAGTATGAATTCAAAAATTAATGGTAGTATCAAATTGAAATCAGAAGGGATGATTGATGCATTAAATGAAGCATTAAAGATTTTACGTGAAAATGATGATAATAGAGTTGGCTATGTTGCTTTTAGTGGTCAATGTATTTTAAATTCGTCTGGAAATTGTATTAATGGTAATTTAAATTCGAAGGATAGATCTATATTAGCAAAAAAGAATTTAACTCCTGTTAGCCAATTAAAAGATTTAACTATTTCTTGTACTCAAAACTCGGGATATGAATGCTATGTTTATAATTTAGATTCTCAAAAAGTAAAGGTTGTTGGTGGCACTTATACACAATTAGGAATACAAACAGCAGCTGAAATGTTAATGAATGCTGATAATAGCAAAGGTAGAATCCCAGTTATTATACTTTTGACAGATGGAGAACCTAGTGTAGGTATTGATGATCAAACTGACTTTTTAGCAGCTAGTAAAGAAGTTTTGCTTCAAAAAAAGAATGCAAATGTTGGTACAGGTGTTTATACTTGGTGTTTAAGTTCAGAAACTCATAGTGTAAAGTCTACTTATTATAGTGGTTCTTGTATAAATACTTCTCATAGTGCTGAAGAAGCCACTAAAAAATCATCTATAATGCTTTGGAATGTTATTAGTTCTGCAAAATCATTAGAAAAATATATTTCAGATTCATATGGAACAGACATGTATTTTTACACAATAGGATTAGGATTAACTTCAAAACTTGGGCAATTTATAATTAATCCTAATTCAGAAAATTTAGCTAATCTTTCTACTAGCGCGTCGGAAAAAAATTCTATAAAAGAAGAAATTAAAAGAGTCGAAAAAAAGATAGGATTAACAACTGCTCAATGTAGTGAACGGATTGATCCTTCAAAATATAGTTATTCTCAAAGAGTTCCATATAATACAAAATGGAATGAGAATTTTGAAAACTTATATGATCAATTATGGCATTTAGATATTGGCGCACAACTCTATAATGATATTTCTAAAAAACAAAATTATAATTATGTGAAAGGCTCTTTTAACACAAGTAGTTTGGATGAATTGACTAAGATTTTTAAGCAAATTGCACAAGATATCACAGAAGCAACTAAAGTGACTACGGTTTGTGTTACTTTAGATGAACTGTTAAGGGGTGGATATCTAAATGATAATGCTCCAAAGAATCTAAAAATAAAGGAAAGTGATTTAAAAAATCATTATGTGCGTGTTAGTATACATGAAGCAACTAAGCAATATGGATATCATTATCTTAATAATGAAACTGAGCAAGAATTAGTAAAGGAATGTAAACAATATATTGATGCTCATAGTGGTCAAACATCAAATTAAAAGTATAAAAAATAATCTCTTATTCCATACTAGGAATAGGAGGTTTTTTTTATGGATAAAAATAAGTATAAAGTGTTAGTAGATAAATATACACCAAAAGAGAATCGATTATATAATGGTTTGATAGCTTTTACAGTAGGAGGATTAATGGGGATGTTAGGGCAATTCCTTGTAAGTTTTTATTCCTATTATTTAGAGATTCCTTCTAAAGAAGCAAGTGTATTTATGATTGTTACGTTAGTATTTTTAGGGTGTTTCTTAACTTGTTTAGGGTTCTTTGATAAGTTAGTATCACTAGCTAGATGTGGGTTAATTATTCCTATTACAGGTTTTGCTCATTCAATGATGAGTGCAGCACTCGAGTATAAGAGGGAAGGATTGGTTACTGGTATTGGGGCAAATATCTTTAAATTAGCTGGTACTGTTATTATGTTTGGAGTTGTCAGTGCTTATTTATTTGGACTTCTTAGAATTGTAGTGATGGGGGGATAATATGACTTTTAAATATAATAGTGTATATATTAATGGGACAAGTACTATTACAGGACCATATGAAGCAAAGGGACCATTTAATAAGTATTATGATAAAAGTTATAATAATTTTTATTGTGGTACAAAGACATGGGAACAAGCTGAAAGCAAAATGTTAGTTGAAAGTGTGGATACTGTTTTATCAAAAGTAATGAAAATAAAAAGTGAAGTGGATTTACACATATCAGGAGATTTATTAAATCAAATTGTCTCTACGAATTATGCGAGTGCGACTATTGGTATTCCTTTAATTGGTATTTATTCTGCTTGTTCTACTAGTGTATTAGGTTTAATTTTAGCAAGTAATATGTTGAATGTAGGACAGATTAAAAATTGCGTTGTAAGTGTTTCTTCTCATAACAATAGTAGTGAAAAACAATTTAGACAGCCCGTAGAGTATGGTGGTCCTAAAAGAAAAACGGCAACATTTACAGTAACAGGGGCAGCTAGTGCTTATTTAAGTAATAAGAAGTCCCCAATTAAAGTAGAAAGCGCAACTATTGGGAAAGTAATTGATTTAGGGGTAACAGATCCTTATCACATGGGTGCTGCTATGGCTCCATCTGCTGCTTCTACAATTTATAATCATTTAAAAGATACAGGAAGAGATATCTCTTATTATGATTTAGTATTAACAGGAGATTTAGGGGTTTATGGAAAGAAGATTTTATCAGAGTATCTAAGGGTAGAATATCATATTGATTTAAAGAATTATGATGATAGTGCCTGTATGATTTATGATTTAGACAATCAACCAGTTTTTGCAGGTGGTAGTGGTCCTGCTTGTCTACCATTAGTTGCTTATAGTTATATTTTTGAAAAGATGAAGAGAAAAGAAATTAGAAGAGTTCTTTTAGTAGCTACAGGAGCACTTTTATCGCCAACGATGACGAATCAGAAATTATCGATTCCAAGTGTTTCTCATGCAATTAGTTTGGAGGTTAATGATGATTTATCTTAATTCATTTTTATTCTGTGGCTTTGTCTGCCTAATTGGACAAATTATTTTAGATAATACCAAGTTAACGCCTGGCCATATTACAAGTATGTTTGTAGTGACTGGAGCATTTCTAGATATTTTTGGAATTTATGATCAAATTATTTTATGGGCTGGTGGAGGAGCAATGGTTCCTATTACTAGCTTTGGCCATTCTTTAATTCATGGTGCATTAGATACTGTGAATCAATATGGTATGATGGGACTATTTATGGGGATGTTTGATTTAACTTCAGCAGGAATTGTCGCAGCTATTATTTTTTCTTTTCTATTCGCACTAGTTTTTAAACCAAGAGACTAATAATTTAGTCTTTTTTTCTTGCTATTTAAATACAATTATATAGGTGATGTTATGTCTATTCGCTCCTATTTTATAGATGAAGAATTTCAAATCATTTATTTGCCTAATCAAATAGACATTATTAATTATCAAGAAATAGACTCATTTGATGATGAAAAAATAAGGATTCGCTATAAAGAAGGAGTATTAGTAATAGGTGGAAAAAATCTTTCTATTAATAAATTATTAGAAGATGAAGTATTAATAGGTGGCAAAATAGAAAAAATAGAGTTCAGGTGAGATATGAAAAATAAGAGTATTGAAATAGTAAAAAGTAAAGTTAAATTAAAGATTAAAGGAAAGAATGTTAATCGATATCTTTTAAGACTTTCTAAAAATCATATTCCGCTGTTATTTATAGATAAGATATCTAAGGATGAGGTAAATATTCTCATTTATTTTAAAGACTATGAGAATGCTCAAAAATTAAATACAATTTATGATATCCATTTAATTGAGTATGGGGGATGGGAGAAAGAAAAACATTCTCTTTTTAAAAATAAATGGATTATTTTAGCACTCTTTTTCTCTCTTCTTTTTTTATGGACATTATCAAAAATGATTTTTAAAGTAGAAATTGTAACAAATAATCAAAATATGAGAGAAAAACTTTTAAGAGAATTGAAAGAATATGATATTTCAAAATTTCATTTTCAAAAAAATTATCAAACGTTACAAAAAATTAAACAGAAATTATTAGAGAGTCATCATGATGATATAGAATGGCTTGAGATAGAAAGAAGAGGAACAAAGTATATTATACGATTTGAGCCACGTATTATAGAAAAAGAGAAGGGAAAGTATTCTTACCAACACGTTGTTTCTAAAAAAAATGCAATTATAAAAAAAGTGGAGAGTTCTAATGGACAAATTATACGTGGTCAGAATGATTATGTTAAAAAGGGAGATATTATAATTAGTGGCTATATTTCTTTAAACGGTAGTGTAAAGGAAACGGTATCTGCTCTTGGAAATGTTTATGGAGAAGTATGGTATGAAGTAGATGTATTTTATCCTTTTGGATATTATGAGCAAACAAAAACAGGTCGAAAAAAAGAAGTATATGTATTAACTTTTTTAAGTAATCGAATAGAACTATTTAATTTCCATCCATTTTATGATAAAATTTATACTAGTAGTACTATATTGGAAAAACGTGGATTCCCAATTCGATTTGTAAAAGAAAAGCAAGAAGAAGTCCATACTATTTCTTCGATAGAAACAGTGGAAGAAGCTACTTTAAAGGCTGTGGATTTAGCAACTAAAAAAATAGAATCTAAATTATCAGAGAAAGAAAAAATTTTAAAATATAAGATTATAAATAGAGAAATAGAAAATAATGGAGTAACTTTAAAAGTATTTTTTAGTGTATATGAAGATATTACAGATTATTTAGAGATTACTCCTTATGTGGAGGAAAAAGATGAAGGAAACGGTTCGTGATATATTAGTAGGAGTAATGCCCAATATTATCATTTGTTGTGTGATTGCTGTAACTTTAAGGATTACCTATTTGATAAAGAAAAGACAACGGCCACAAATTATTAAAGAATTATTTTCTTTAACTTTTTTAGTATATATATTATGCCTATTCTATGCAGTTACTTTTCAAGATATAGATGGGTCTTGGGCAACCTCTAATCTTCATCCTTTTCACGAAATGTTTCGATATTCTTTTGGAAGTAGATTATTTATAAAAAATGTATTAGGAAATATGATTATGTTTGTTCCCTATGGATTTTTTAGCTCCTATTTTTTACAAGAGAAAAGAGTAATTCTTATTATGATTTTAACACTTATTGTTTCTTTTACAATTGAGTATATCCAATTACAAATTGGAAGAGTATTTGATATAGATGATATTATTCTAAATGTATTAGGAGGTATGATAGGTTCATTTATTTATATTTTATTTCTAAAAGTAGGAAGTATGTTTACTAAAAATAGGGATTAGAAGGAGAGTTATAGTGAAAAAAAGAAATATATTATTAATAGTAGCAATTTTTTTAGCACTCTTAGTAGTTGCAGGTGGTGGATACTTAGTTTATAATAAAATTTTAAAAAAAGAGGATAAAACAGTTACAGAAAAAGATACAAATAGGAATGATGAGAAAGAAGAACAAGCAGTGGCGCTTGATACGGATAGTGAATTAGTTAAAAATTTGTTGTCAGAAGTAAAACTATTTTTTTGCTTAGAAGATTATTTTTATGAAGAAGCTCATAAAGATATAACATTAGAAAATATGGAACTTGAAAGAAAATATGCATATGCTATTCAAAGATTAAAGAACGTAAATATTTTACCAATTACAGGAAAATATAATGATGATGTTGAACATTGGCAATTTGAAGTAACAGAAAGTGATATGGAGAAAGCCCTTCAAAGTGCTTTAGGTAAGAATGCTATATTAGAGAAAAAAACTATAAAAGGAGAATTTATTGCTGCTTCTATTGATGATAAGGGTAATAAAAAATTAGGCTTTATAAGTGATATCATTTATAATGATTCAAAAAAAACATTTACTATTGAAATGTATGAAGCACAGGGTTGTATGGTAGGACCAAAAGCTATCAAAGTAACAAGTGCTTCCAAAAAAGGAAAAGTAGTAACTATTACAGAAAAAGCAATGTTTTTAGATTATTCAAAAACTGTAGATACAGAATATGCTGTATACTCTGATTTAGAATATACAAAAGAAATAGGTACAGTAAATATAAGTGAATTTGAAAATAATTCAGATGTTACTAATAAATATTTAGAGAAAGCTATGACTGTTACTTACACATTTGAAGAAAATGAAGATGGCAGTTATCATTTTGTAAGTAGTAAAATGATAAATTAGAAGAGAATATTTAGATATTATCTTTTTTTAAAAGGAAAATGGAAAGAAATCACTAATAATATAGTATGAGGGATTATGAAAGCAA
>CAJTZU010000006.1 GCA_910584165.1 uncultured Bacilli bacterium
TTTTGCCGAGTTCCTTAACCATAGTTCTCTCGCTCACCTTAGGATACTCTCCTTGACCACCTGTGTCGGTTCTTGGTACAGGCACCTATATAATTAACCCTAGAAACTTTTCTTGGAAGCATAGAGTCAGAAGATTTCGTTAACAAGTTAACTTCACCATCACACTTCAGCCGTATAGTATTACGGATTTTCCAGCATACAAGCCTTTGTGCTTAGACCAAAATCCAATAATTGGCCCTTCCTATCTTTCTCCGTCATTCCATCAGTTATATAGGTGGTACAGGAATATAAACCTGTTGTCCATCGACTACGCCTTTCGGCCTCGCCTTAGGTCCTGACTTACCCTGGGAGGACGAGCCTTGCCCAGGAACCCTTAGTCAAACGGTGGATGGGATTCTCACCCATCTTGCGCTACTCATACCGGCATTCTCACTTCTAAACGCTCCAGCTGTCCTCACGGTCAACCTTCGCCGCTGATTAGAACGCTCCCCTACCACTCATGTAAAACATGAATTCGCAACTTCGGTAATATGCTTAGCCCCGGTACATCTTCGGCGCAGTGTCACTCGACTGGTGAGCTATTACGCACTCTTTAAAGGATGGCTGCTTCTGAGCCAACCTCCCAGCTGTTTTGACAACTCCACATCCTTTCCCACTTAGCATATATTTTGGGACCTTAGTTGGCGATCTGGATTCTTTTCCTTTTGCGTACGGACGTTATCACCCGCACACTGACTCCTGAGTATGCTAACCTTGGCATTCGGAGTTTGATTACACTCAGTACAGCTAGATGCCGCCATCATATATTCAGTGCTCTACCTCCAAGGCGCTCATCTCAAGGCTAGGCCTAAACCTATTTCGGGGAGAACCAGCTATCTCCGAGTTCGTTTGGAATTTCACCGCTAGCCACAAGTCATCCGCTCACGTTTCCTAGTAAGTCGGTTCGGTCCTCCAGTTCGTGTTACCGAACCTTCAACCTGCTCATGGCTAGATCACTCGGTTTCGGGTCTATTACATCATACTAAACGCCCTATTCAGACTCGCTTTCGCTTCGGCTCCGTCTCTTCAACTTAACCTCGCATGATACAATAACTCGCCGGTTCATTCTGCAAAAGGCACGCCATCACCCATTAACGGGCTCTGACTTCTTGTAAGCACATGGTTTCAGTATTCTATTTCACTCCCCTCCCGGGGTTCTTTTCACCTTTCCCTCACGGTACTTGTTCACTATCGGTCACTAGAGAGTATTTAGCCTTACGGGATGGTCCCCGCGGATTCCGACAAAATTTCACGTGTTCCGTCGTACTCAGGATACCCTACAGAGTTCATAATATTTCGTTTACAGGACTATCACCTACTACGGTCAAGCTTCCCAACTTGTTCAACTATATTATGAATTTGTAACTCTTAATGTAAGGTCCTACAACCCCAACTCGAAAGTTGGTTTGGGCTCTTTCCTTTTCGCTCGCCACTACTAAGGAAATCGATTGTTTTCTTTCTCTTCCTCCTGCTACTAAGATGTTTCAGTTCACAGGGTTGCTCTTACATAACTATGTATTCATTATGCAATACTTACGCATTACCGTAAGTGTGTTTCCACATTCGGACATCTCCGGATCAAAGTTTACTTACAACTCCCCGAAGCATTTCGTTGTTCGTCACGTCCTTCATCAGCTTCTAGTGCCAAGGCATTCGCCATGTGCCCTTAGCAATTTAATCACCATTATTTGTTATTTTCCTAATTTGATGAGATATTTTAATGTCCAATGCCCTCGCAAGCATTGAACTACCACATTATCAAGTTTTCAAAGAACTATTTCTGAGAGAATAATCTCTCAAAACTAAGCAAAATGTTTTGTTATTAGTTAAGATACGTATAAGTTAAATCTTTCTCCATAGAAAGGAGGTGATCCATCCCCACGTTCCCGTAGGGATACCTTGTTACGACTTCACCCCAGTCGCTGATCCTGCCTTCGCTGGCCCCCTCCTAAAAGGTTAGGCTACCAACTTCGGGCATTACCAACTCCCATGGCGTGACGGGCGGTGTGTACAACACCCGGGAACGTATTCACCCTGACATTCTGATTCAGGATTACTAGCGATTCCAGCTTCATGAAGTCGAGTTGCAGACTTCAATCCGAACTGAGACCGACTTTGAAGATTGGCTCCATCTCACGATATTGCATCTCTTTGTATCGGCCATTGTAGCACGCCTGTAGCCCTAGACGTAAGGGGCATGATGATTTGACGTCATCCCCGCCTTCCTCCGGTTTACCACCGGCAGTATCATTAGAGTCCTCAGCCGAACTGTTAGTAACTAATGACGAGGGTTGCGCTCGTTATCGGACTTAACCGAACATCTCACGACACGAGCTGACGACAACCATGCACCACCTGTCACCTGGATAACCTCCACTATATCTCTATAGCTTTGCCGGGGATGTCAAGTCTAGGTAAGGTTCTTCGCGTATTTTCGAATTAAACAGCATGCTCCACCGCTTGTGCGGGTGCCCGTCAATTCCTTTGAGTTTCAGCCTTGCGACCGTACTACTCAGGCGGAGCACTTAATGTGTTAACTTCAGCACCGGTTTCCCGACACTTAGTGCTCATCGTTTACGGCGTGGACTACTAGGGTATCTAATCCTATTTGCTCCCCACGCTTTCGTGTCTCAGCGTCAGTAATGGCCCAGCAAGCCGCCTTCGCCACTGGTGTTCCTTCTAATATCTACGCATTTAACCGCTACACTAGAAATTCCACTTGCCTCTACCACACTCAAGTCTGCCAGTTTCTGAAACGAACCGAGGTTGAGCCTCGGGCTTTAATCTCAGACTTAACAAACCGCCTACACACGCTTTACGCCCAATAAATCCGGATAACGCTCGCCCCCTACGTATTACCGCGGCTGCTGGCACGTAGTTAGCCGGGGCTTTCTGGAAGGGTACCGTCAGCCTATCATCATTACCTATGATAGGGGTTCGTCCCCAACAACAGAGTTTTACAATCATAAAGACCGTCATCACTCACGCGGCATTGCTCGTTCAGAGTTTCCTCCATTGACGAATATTCCTAACTGCTGCCTCCCGTAGGAGTTTGGGCCGTGTCTCAGTCCCAATGTGGCCGATCAACCTCTCAGTTCGGCTACGCATCGTCACCTTGGTAGGCCATTACCCCACCAACTAGTTAATACGCCGCAAGCTCATCGTAAAGTGAAGCCGAAGCTCCTTTTAGCATATCTAGTTATCCAAATATGAGTTATCCGGTATTAGCGTTCGTTTCCAAACGTTATCCCAGTCTTTACGGTAGATTACTTACGTGTTACTCACCCGTCTGCCACTAGGTGGAAAATCTCTATCCAACTTTGTGCAAGCACTCCGTTTTCAAAAGGCCACCTCGTTCGACTTGCATGTCTTAGGCATGCCGCCAGCGTTCATCCTGAGCCAGGATCAAACTCTCCAAAAAAATAATTTTTTTGTGTTCAATAATTGTTTCATCCTAACTAATAGTGAATTGACATTTTGCTCAGTTTTCAAAGATCATTCTGTTTTCCTTCTCAGGAAAGCAAATTCAGTATATCAAACCTAATAAGTATTGTCAAGCTTTTTTTTGCTTTTTATTTAGATTTGACATTTCGTTGATTTTTTTCGCTCAACGTTTTCTAATATATCAAATTGTTTTTTCTGTGTCAAGCCTTTTTTTATATTTTTTTTAAAAACTTGATTTTAGCAATTGATATATTTCCTTTTTATAGAATTTTATAAAAAGGTAAGAATTTCAAAAAAAAATATTTTTTTGAAAAAAATAATTTATTGCTTTTGTTCAAAGCCCTTTTAATATAACAAATTGCAAAACAGAAGTCAATAGATTTTTTGTTTTTTTCTGTTTTTTCAAATGTTTGTAGCTTTTCTCCGAAGCAATGACATTAATATAGCAACTTAAAGTCCTTTTGTCAATCTTTTTTTCAAAAAAAAAGTACATTTTTTAAAATTGTACTTTTTAAGAGCTAAAATTACTATTTTCTGCTTCTTTTTTCAATTCCAAATATAGTTTTAAATATTCTTCATTTTTATTTTTATCAAACATAATAACATGATTTAAATATTCTTCTATTAATTCTTTCATAGCATGATTTATCACCAAATCTAAATCATCTGAATACTCCATCTTTTTTTTGTGATACTGATATTCTAATTTATCTAATATTTTATATTCTCCTTTTGGGAAAATTCTTAAGTCTAAATCATAGTCAATATATTTTATTGTATTCTCTTCTATTATATAAGGAGTAGCAATATTACAATAATAATAAATTCCATCCTTTTTCATCTGAGAAATAATGTTATACCATTTATTCTTAAAAAAGTAGATAATAGCAGGTTCCTTTGTTCGCCAAGTGGTCCCTTCTGATTCAATTACTTTCGTTTTATTATTACCAAAAACAATATAATCTTTTTTTATATCTAATACGACAGCTTCATCCCATGCTCGATGAATTTTGCCATTATGTTTATAACATTGTATCTGATAACAGTCTCCTACACAAATTTGTTTCATTTCATCACCTAGCAACATTATATCACAGATTTAAATTAGAAAAACTATCTTTTTGAAAGTTCTTCTAAAGCCTTTTGTAATTGGTTATCAGTTTCGTCACTTGGATTTAAAACATATTCTTTTGACAAAGAAACTTTAATATCTGGTTCTATTCCTTTGGTATCATTTACCCAATTACCTTTTGGTGTTAGCCATTTTTTTGTCGTAATTTTATACTGATCTCCACTTTCCAAATTAACCAGTTCTTGAACAGTTCCCTTTCCATACGTTTTTTCTCCAATAATAGTAGCATTCAAGTTTTCTTTTAAACTGGCTATTAATACTTCAGATGCAGAAGCACTATAAGCATCTGAAAGTAATACAATAGGGTATTCTTTCGTATCTGAACCAGTGGAATAAACTTTTTTCTTTCTTCCATTTTGCTCTAATTGGTACGTAACGTAAGAAGAATCTAGAAAAAGGCTTATCATTTTAGAAACAGAGGTTAAATGTCCCCCTGTATTACTTCTTACATCGATAATAAGAGAATCTATCTTTTCTTTTTCTAAACTATTTAAAGCTTCCTTAAATTGTTTATATGTATTACTAGCAAAAATAGAAATATAGATATAACCTATTTTTTTATCTTCTTTTTCAAATATCTTCTTTTCTACTGATGGGATTACAACGCCAGATTTACTTACCGTAATCTCCATTTCTTTACCATCTCTAGAAATCATTAAAGAAAATGTTTGTTGAGTTCCTTTTAATACTTTTTGACTAAACTCTGTACTACTAAGTTCTTTAGTACTTGTACCATCTACCGATAATATTATATCTTTTTCCTTTATTCCTGCTTTATCAGCTGGAGAATCTTTAAATACCTCTACAACTACCATATTTTGTGTTTTTGTATCTTTATATATAGAAACACCTAGACCACTATAGCTTCCTTCTAAAGTTAGATTCAAATTACTATAGTCGTCTTCCTCCATATACATACTATAGTCGTCTCCCATTTCCTCTAAAATACTTTTCAAAGCAACTTCCAATAATTTTTCTTCATCCACTTCTTTATAATACTTTTTTACAATGTCTTGATAAGTATTTACAAAAGACTCTAGTTCTTTACTCATTTCCTTAGAATTCGTATGAAACACTTGCGGATTATCCTTCATACGAGCAAAAGAGGCACCTGCAAAAAAACTAAATAAACAAGTTATTATTACTAATATAAAAACTTCTTGTACTTTAAAATCTTTATTTTTGTTATTTGTTACTATTTTTATTTCTTTATTATCCATTTATATCGTCCCCTATTAAATCATAGCATACTCCAACAAAAATGTCTATTGTTATTGATTTGACCTTAAAATATCACGAGCTGCGACTAATCCTGTTGCAGCAGCAGTTACTATATTTCCTGCTTTTCCTGCACCATCTCCTATAAAATAAATATTATCATTTTTCAATTTAAAATTATTATCTGTTTCAATTTCATTGCTAAAAAATTTAATTTCTGGCCCGTATAATAACGTATCATCATTATTTACACCAGGAATAATCTTATCTAAAACTTCTAATCCCTCTAAAATATTTGTAATAATACGATGTGGCAAAACAAGTGCTAAATCACCAGCTACACAATCCTTTAAAGTAGGTTCAATAAAACCTTTATTAATTCTATGCCACTCACTTCTTCTACCATTCTTTAAATCTTTAATAGATTGAATAATTGGCTTTCCATCACCTAAAACATTTGCAATTCTAGCAATGGATTCTCCATAAAGTCTTGTGTTAGTAACTGGCTGTGTCAAATGAACTTTAGAAATAAAAGCAAAATTCGTATTATTACTTTTTACATCTTTTAGGGCATGTCCATTTACACAAATATATCCATAATAATTTTCTTTTGCTACAAAACCTCCAGGATTCGTACAAAAAGTACGAATCTCATCCCCATAAGTTTTTGTTTTAATAAAGATTGTAGGGTCATAGATTACGTTTGTTATCTCTTCCATAATATCTTTTCTTACTTCAACACGTACACCTATTTCAATACTCTGCGATAAATAAGGAATTTTATACTTATCAGCTAATTCTTGAACCCACTTCGCGCCTGTTCTTCCTGGAGCCACTATGATAGAAGTTCCTTCTATTATAGTCTCTTTTTTTCCATCCTCATAAGTGATTTGATGACTATTTTTATTTAATGTTTTAATATCAATAACATTTGCTTTATCAATCAAAGTTACCCCATGAGACTCTAAAAATTTACAAATACCATCAATATATTCAGGAAGATGATCACTCCCTAAATGCTTTTGTTTAATTAATAGAAGTTTAGCTCCTGCTATAGCAACTTTTTTCCTAATTGCTTGTGCTTCATCCATATTACTTGGATAAATTTCCGCATCCATCTTAAATTTATTAAAAATTAATTCTGTTTCATCAATCAATTGATAAGCTTCACTTTCACTCATATACTTTGTCAAATCACTTTTTCCTAAAGTAGGAATAAAATTTAGTTTACCATCCGAAAAAGTACCAGCGCCACCATACCCAGCTAAAATCGCACAAGGATTACAATTCTGACAAGGCACCCCTTTTCTATTCATAGGGCAAACACGCCTTTCTACTTTAAATCCCTTATCTAATACCGCAACCTTTAACTTTTTATTCTTTGTAATCAATTCATAAGCACTAAATAGTCCAGCAGGACCAGCGCCTATAATAATTACATCATACTTCTTTTGCATATTATCACCATTTTTATTGTATCATAAAATAAAATCCTATGATATAATTTTTCTGGTGATACTATGAAAAAATTTCATATGATGGATGAAGAATTTATATGTGAAAACTGTAATAAAAAAGTAGAAAAATTAAACTATACCGCCAGAGATCATTGTCCTTATTGTTTATATTCTAAACATGTCGATATTAACCCTGGAGATAGGGCAAATACTTGTAAAGGTTTATTAGTCCCTATAGATATTGAAAAATTTAAAGATACTTTTAAAATTATTTATCGCTGTAATACATGTGGAAAACTCCATAAAAATAGTATTGCAATAGATGATGACATGAATAAAATTATTGAGTTATCTAGCGCTAAATAAAAACATATGAGATTCATATGTTTTAATGTATGCTATTTTGGCAAAATACGCTTTTTTCATTGTTTTCTTTTCCAATATGTTCAATATAAGGATAATCACCACAATAATTTATAAATATATTATATTCATCTATAGAATCAGAGGAAACCAAGGCTCTAGCCTCTGATTCATCCATTTTATTTTTATTCACTAAACTTTTTAATCCTATAATCCCCCTATATCCTTTTTTATTATTTGTATCTATATAATACTCATATACTTTTTGAATTGCACTGCACATTTTTTGTTCTAAAGAAGTAATTGGTGAATCACCAGAATAATTAATAAAAACTTTTAAATTTTCTACTTCTGCATTTTTAGCCAAATTAGAATCAATTGCTTCTTCCTCTACTAATTTTTTAATTTCAACACAACTAATCTTTCCTTTATACTCTCTTCCATTTTCCATAGCATAATTACTAGCACCTTGTTCTATCAAAGCAATTTCATTTTTAGTTAATTCGGCTGTTTGATTACTAAACTGGTTTAAAACTTGTGGAAGGGCAATAGTAGCAAGTAATCCTATAATTACAATAACAGCTAATAATTCAACTAAAGTAAATCCTTTTTCTTTCACAAAACCACTCTCCTAGTCTATTTTTATTATAGTATAATACCTATTTTTTTTCAAGAAAAAAGAAGAGTTAAAACTTCCAAACATCTTCTGTAGGAGTTTCCTCTTCTTTTTTAGTCTCTGTAAATAGATAAGATATATCATCCATTCCTAAATCTGCTGCTGTCGTATCTTGTTGTGACTGTAATGTTTCAACCTGAGGTTCTTCTACTGGAGGAACAATCTCAGAAGTCATATCTGTCATCACTTCTTCTGCTTGCTGGGATAACACTTCCCCTGGTATTGGTTCTATATTAGAGGAAAGTTCAGGAGTCATACTTTCAGCAGAGCCATCTTCTACTATAGGAACAGATGTTTCTACAGCCTCCAAAGGAACAGATAAATCCTCTCCTGTTGCTGTCACAACACTTGGATTTTCTTCTCCCAATGTTGTATTCATAGAATCTGAAATCATTAAATCATCCAATCCAATTGGGGTTGCAGGAATATCTTCTATTTTTTCTTCCATTCCAGTTTCCATAGAATTTCCTTCTACCATAATAGTAGGTACTGATGTTGGCTCAATTGGATCTACTACTGGAATATCAGAAGTAGATTCTATCTTAATTTCTCTATCTTTTCCTTTTTTATTATCAGTTTTATCATTCTTTTTTGTTTCTCTTTTCTTTTCAACACTGTAGCCAATCATAGCCATAAAAATGAGAATTCCAAAGATAATTAACCAAATATTATTTTCCATGATAAATTCTGTCATTCTACCACTTCCTATTCTTATAGTAATATCTTACCATTAATTCCTTTTTTTTACAATATTTTTATTGAGATAAGTAATCTTCTCCCTTAAATGGTTCTGTTCTGAGTAAATTAGGATAATCTTGTTGACGTAAAACTTCATATAAAACTAGAGCAACACAGTTAGAGAGATTTAAAGATCTAATGTAATCATTAGTCGGAATGCGGAAACAAGAGTCAAGATAATTTCTTAAAATTTCTTTAGGGACTCCAGTACTTTCTTTTCCAAAAATTAAATAAATGTCATCCTCTATATTAGAAAAATCACATTCTGTATGCGGCCTTTTACCATATCTTGTTAGAAAATAAAAACTACCTTTATTCTTACTTAGAAAATCTTCCCAATTTTCATACACTGTGTAATCACAATGCTCAATATAATTCACTCCACATCTTTTTATTGTTTTCTCATCCAAAGAAAAACCAAGCGGTTTAATTAAATGCAGCTTGGCATACGTACCTGCGCAAGTACGCATAATATTTCCCGTATTCTGTGGAATTTCTGGCTCAAATAACACAATATTAATCACAATCAATAACCTCATTTCGAGTTAAAAAGTCATTTAAAGAAGTCTCGTCCCACTCTTTTTGTTTATAAACTTCCTTTAATTCGCCATCTTGGAAAGCAATTAAAATGGGAAGATTTTTAAAATCAAGACTTAATTTATATTCTTCTTGAAAATTTTCTAATTTTTTATCTAATTCTTTTGGCACATTGATGTACACAAAATAAGAATAAACATTTTTTTCTGTTAAAAATTCTTTCATCTTCTTTTCTAAGTCTTCTAATGACTCATCTGTTTTATCACTAATATATAAAACAACATTTGGATTTTCTAAAACATAGTTTTCTATATCATCTTCTTTAATTTCTGTAATAAAGGTAGAAAAGAAGGAAGTATAGCTTTTGGTATGGTGCTGATTATATAAACCGCAGAAATAATAAGTAAGAAATACAGTTACCCCAACTAAAATAAAAAGTAAAACATAGTTTTTCACTGGAACTTTTCTCATATTCTCACCTCATTTATATTATACTATAATTTTTCTTTTTTTGGAAATCTTTCGATTAAAATTCTTCTGGATCTTGTAATTCTTCTACTGTTACAACGGGTAATACAATTTGCTCATCGCGAGCAATATTTTCAAACTTTTCTCTAAAAGCTGCTAGTTCTTTTACCCTAGAGTCTGGATAAATTCTCTTACTATTTTTAATGGCATTATAAACATCTAATAATCCAACTTCATTTTTATTTTGATAAAGTGCCTGCGAAAAAGCCGCTGTCAACACAGAAAAAGAAATATCAGGATACATTGCTCCTAATCCATATACACGTTTAAATTCACTGGTTGCCTCAACAATGGACTCTACTAACAATCTAGTAACATATTCATTATATTTAAATTTAATACCTGTTTGAAATTCTATTTTTGGTAAAGATTGCATTAATACTTCTATAGTTGTTGGAATATCTTGTTCCCTTACATCAACACGATCAAAACGTCTTAAAAAAGCTCTATCTCTTACTACGTAGGTATTATATTCAATATCTGTTGTAGCGCCTATAATTTTTACCATTCCTCTATCAATAGCTGGTTTCAAAATATTTGCCAAATCCATTGGCCCACCATCTTTACTTCCTATTAAGGTATGAATTTCATCAATAAACAAAATAATTTTGTCAGAATTTTTTAATTCCTCCACTAAAAGAGAAATAATCATTTCTTCTTTTCCACGATATTGAACTTTTCCCACTAATGCAGCAGAATTTACTTTAATAACTCGATATCCTTTTAATCTTTCTGGTACTTGATTATGAAGAATTCGGTAAGCAATACCTTCTACAATAGAAGTTTTACCAATACCTGCTTTACCTACTAAAAGGGCTGATTTTTCTGGAGTAAGCAAAATCATCGTTGCTTTTCCTATTTCTTCCTCTCTTGCAATAGCTGGATTTGTGACATACTGTTTTGCTGTTAAATCTTCTCCATACATTTTTAAAATACTTAGACCTGTATAGTCATATAAAGCATTCTGATTTTGTTCATTATTTTCCATATAATCACCAATAATAGTATATAATAGGGCAAAAAAAAAGGAAAGTACTTTTTTGAATTTTCCTATTTTTTGTATAGTATTAATTGCTCTGGCAATAGATAAATAAATTCGTTATCTTGAATTAAAGAACTTTGTGTAGTTCCTAATTTCTTAGAAACATCTACTAAAGTCTCCCCTTCTTTTGTAACATACATTGCTATTCCTTCTCTTGGAATTAAAAGTTCTTGTCCCGGATACAAATAGTCATCTTTTTCTAATCCATTCGCATTTAGTAAAACATCTACATTCGTATGAAACTTTTTAGAAATTTCATAAAGATTATCTCCTTTTTGAATCGTATATTTTGTAAAATAATCACTTTCTACAACTTTAGGCACCACAATAATAGAACCAGGTATAAGCATTGTCATACCATTTAATTCCTGTAAGGCATCTACACTTGTATGAAATTTAGAAGCAATATTTTCCCAAGTATCCTTCGCTAAAACTTGATAGGTCTTATACATATTTCACCTCATTTTATTATATGTTTTAGCATACAATATTGTGAAAGGGAGATGTTATGAAAAAAGAATTACCAAAAGTATTTCATAATACAATCACAAAACCAATCCATAACAATAAACAAATATTCTATGGAAATGAAGAAAGAAATACGAAAGAAGTATCTGTAGATGATTTATTTGAAATCAATAAAGTCTACCGAACAGATGTAAAAATCACCACTCATGAAAAAACAATAGAAAAAAAAGTAATAGGAAGAACGCAAAATAATCTCATTACTTTTGATAACGAGATTATTGCAATTGCTAATATTATTAGTATAGAATTATTATAAACATTCTACATAAGTGTCTGATAAGCATCTTAAACAACATACACAGTTTAAATTCATAGTAAAGAAAGAATTTGTTGAAACATAAGGAAATTCACTAGTTGTATCTGTGTTAGGAGCTAAAACTCTTAGGGTACAGCAACATCCATCTAATTTTTCTACACGAAAAACATTAGAGCAAGTAGCAGCATCTACACCACAAACAGAATTATCCTTTGCTGTTGGCATACTAAGTGGTGTTCCACTACATAGATATAGCATAACTGGTCTTGTATTGCAATTTAAAGAATTTGTTCCGCAGCCTAAAAAACCACGATCACAAGTATCTAAACATGTTTCTGCCGTACATGCATTTTGTTGTAAAACATTTATAATGGCTAAAATTTCAGCTATACATTTACAAGAATCTGTATCTGTACTATTACACATATATAATCCACCCCTTCTGTTATAGCATATTCTCTAAGTCTAAAAGAGTGTGAATAAAAAACCTATTTTCTTAATGATAAAAGAACATTTTCATAATAATGTTCTTTTTCTCTAGTATTGATTATTTCCCTAATTTCTAGTAAAATTAACTTAGAGATGAGGTTGTTTATGAAGAAAGATTGTATTGAAGAAAGAGACGACTATGTTATACAAGAAAATAAAGATGGTTCTAAAATAACAGTTCGAGAATTACAATTAGAAATTTTAGATATCATGGACGAAATTCATCGAGTTTGTGTAAAAAATAATATTGAATACGGATTAATTGCAGGTTCTGCACTAGGAACTGTCAACTATAAAGGTTTTATTCCATGGGATGATGATATTGATATTTGTGTTTTAAGAAAAGATTGGAAACGCTTTTTAGAAGCATTAGATAAAGACTTAGATGAAAAATTCTATTTTCAATGTTTTGAAAAAGATAAAAGATTTAATGTTATCAATGGTCCTCAAATGAAAATTAGAAAAAGAAACACTTACATCGAAGAAGTGAATTGGTTATTAAAAAATAGATGCAAATCTGGAAATGGCATTTTTGTAGATGTTGTTATCTATGACAATATTGCAGAATCTAAGTGGAAAGATGAAGGAGCTCGTACAGTTGTAAAAATAATAATGCCTTTCCTTGTTCTTTTAGATAATTTAAGAATACCTCATACCCCATTAAAAAAATTTGTTATGTGGCATTCTAATAGATATTCTAGAAAACATGAAAAAAGTTCCCTCATGTCACAACCCGTTTCTGTTCCATGGGAAA
This sequence comes from uncultured Bacilli bacterium, assembly GCA_910584165.1. Taxonomy (GTDB): domain Bacteria; phylum Bacillota_I; class Bacilli_A; order RF39; family UBA660; genus UBA5578. Next base: position 13,202 of record CAJTZU010000006.1, read on the forward strand.
AGTTTTTAAAAGAACCAGTATTTTTAAAGGAAGATATTTTGCCATTTAAATTATATGAGTTTGAAGGCAGAAAATATTATTCCTACAATCATATTGAAAAAATATTAAAGCAGTGGTATGGTCCTAATTGTTTAAAAAAATGGGATGGAAAAAAATGGATAGAAACGTTACCTGTTCAAAAAAGAGTGCCTAAACACACTGCTCATTTAAATCTCCATGGAGAAGATAAACAAAACTAAGGATTAGGAGTGATTCCCACTTATGAAAGGATTTTTTAAATATAGTTTTATTATTGGATGCCTTTTAAATTTAATTGCTATCATAATTGGAATTATATGGCAACACGATATTGCCTTTATCTTTTCAGGAATAGGAATCATTTTTATTGGAATTTCCATTTTAGTATATATTAATAAAGAAGATGACAAATAGTCATCTTTTAAAATGCAAAAATTAAACTAGATAATAAAAATCCTACAATTGCACTATAAGTATATTTCGGATATTTTTGAAATAAATGATTCATAAGAATTAGAAAGAAAAAGCCACTTATTCCAAGACCTAATAAGAATGGAAATAATTTTTTTAAAGGGAATAAATACAATTCACTGAAAAGTTTTAATACTTCTTCATACCAACCTAAGGATAAAAACAAGGCGGTGCCGCTAATACCTGGAATAATCGTTGAAAAAGATTCTATTATTCCCATAAAAAAATAAGAGATTGGAAAATCATGCTGTGGTAAGAGAAAAAGACTAGAAGTAAGAAAAAAGGAAAAAAGAATACAACACCAATAATTCCCTTTTTTCAAAATATCAGGAATTCCAGTAACAATAAAAACTATAAAAATAACTTTGAGAAAGAAACCATACTTTAAAAATAATTGCAATAGTACTTTACTTCCTAAGATAGTGGAAAAAAGAAAACCACTTCCTAAAATTCCTAAATAAGTTATATTCCTTTGCCAATCTTTAAAAAAATGAAGAATAGAATCCATTACTTTTTCATAAATACCTAAACGAATCGCTAATACACTACCACTAATACCAGGCAATATTTTCCCAATTCCTATTAAAATACCGCTTAAAAATAATTTCATAGTTCACCTAGTTCATTTTATTCTTATCTAAAAAAAAAATAACCAAAAGGTTATTTTGCAACACCACGAAAATATCCATTCTGAACATACTTTGTTTCGTTTACTACAATAAAAGCTTTTTCGTCGTACTTCTTCACTATATTTTCTAATTCTGACAAATGATTACTATCAATTTCTGAAAACAACATTAATTTATTATTTCCTTGATACCCTTGAGCACTAACAACAGAAACAGCATACCCATGCTCTCTTAAAGCGTCAATTACTTCCTTTTTTTCTTCATGAATTACCATCTGAACACCTAACTTACCATGAATAAATTTTTTAGAAATAAATCCACCAATAAATGTTCCTGTAGCAAATCCGCCTGCATAAGAAACAGCAATCCATAAACTATTAGACGCACTATTCAAAGCATCTTTTACAACTAAAAACCAAATAGTAACTTCAATAAAGCCAATCAAAGCAGCTATGATATTTTTTCCTTTTACAGTCATAACTGTTCGAATGGTTCCCAAAGAAACGTCCATAATTCTTACTAAAAATATTCTAATACATAATAATAACAGTTCCATACTATCTACTCCTTATTTTTATTATACACAAAAAAAATCTATATTACTATAGATTTCTCCATTCCTTAGGATTTAGAACTTTCTTTTTTATAATTTTTCTTTAAATATTCAGTAATTTTTTCTTTTCCAACAAAATGTTCGCTTATTTTACCTTCTTTAATAACAAATAAAGTAGTATCAGAAATTCTAATATCCCTAATAGAATCCTTTACAATTGTTTCTTTACTAATATAGGATTTATTCATAGTATCTTTCATATCAATTTTATAATATGTCTTTCCTGTTAAGCCAACCTGTAAAGTATAATAATCTTCATCCTTATCATCCATAAGAGCGAAAACATAATACTCTTTCTCACTTTTTTTCAATAAGTCTTGAAAAGTAATATTTTTGGTATTCAAATTTGTATTCGAATTTGTATTTTCTTTATTAACAGTACGTTTAGAAACTAAATAATCTGTTAAAAAATAAAAAGATACGAAAACAACTACAATAGTACAAATTGTAATAAGGGCAGTTCTTCCACTAAAGTTTTCCTGGGTTTGCTGAATATTTTTTTTAGATTCTACTTTTTTTGTATTTTTTATTTTTGCTTTCTTCACTGCTAATCACCAATGTTATTATAACAAATATAAATCATTACAACAATATTTTATAGAAAAAAACTATAGTTTTATAGTTTTTTCTATCGATTTATTTAGCAATTGCTGTCACACTAATTGATTTTGCCACATTTATCATTTCTTCTAAATTTAAATTTTCAGATACTAAAGAATAATCTACCCCATTACTAGTCCAAGAAATGGAATAGTCTGTTACAGCCCCTATTGTGTCACCTATATGATATGGATCTCCATAGACAATATCTGTCTGTAATTCTTTAGATACAGTGGCAGTTTCCTCTACTAACATAAAAGGATTTTCTCCATCAAATGTTAAAATAACTCTTTCCCCACTATCTAGTTTCACTTTATCTTGACTAGTTAAATAAGTATTAGTTGGAATATACATTGGATAAATAACAGCATCTAAAGATTTCATTGTTGTTTTAGAAGTTTCTTTTCCATCCATATTCTTTTCTAATTGAAAATAATCTTTATCAAATTCTTTCTTCTCATCAATTTTTGTAAAAGTCATGCTCATTTCTATTGATTCATTGTTATTTAAAACTTCTACCTTTTGAATATTTAATTTTTCATCTACGTATACCTTTTGCGTTACTAAATTAGCGTTATTAGAATAATTTACTTTGCTTGTAAATAAATAACCATTCTCCACTTTTTCTAATGTTTTTTTATCATCTTTCTTTAAATCTGTGAAAATTCTTTCTAATAGATAAATTTGGGAATTATTATATGGCCAATCACTTTGAAATTTAAAACTCTTATTTAACGAAGGTGTTAAAACATAAACACCATCTTGGTTCCTTAAAATAATTTGCTCATGATTATTTACTTTATTTGTAAGACTTACTCGATAGTAATCTTCTTTTTGATAAGCAACATCAACATTATACGTATAAGAATCTTCTCCCCTATAAATCAATAGTTCTCCTTCAACATGATAAGATGATAAAGATGCTATTTTTTCATCTAATTCTTTATAGGCATCCTTCTCATTATATTTTCCACATCCTACTACCAAAAAGCAGCACATAATTATTAATAATAATTTCTTCATATCTACCTCTTTTCACTTAAGTATATGGATAGCAGATAGAAATATGAAAAAAAATTAAGAGATAATTCTCTTAATCTTTCTTTTTTAATACAATTTTTACAGTAGATTTCTTTGGTACAAAAGTTGCTAAATGAGCATTTGCAGAGTTTGGACGAATTTGAACGGGAACAGAATATTCACCTTCTTCAGTATATCCACTTAAATCTACATAAGCTTGAACTTCTGTATCTTTTAATGCATGAATAATATTATATGCACCTGTTACATCCACTAATACTTCAGCATCATCTGCAGAGGCAGCACCTGCCATAAATCCATTTGGAGTATTTAATGCATCTACTTTTAATGTCATAGTAATTGGATTACTACTTTGTGTAACTTCAATCTTAACAGTTACTTTATTGATAGACATCTTTTTAACTCCTACTGGTTTTGGAATTTCTATTTCTGCTTCATAATTAGAAGTTAATTTACTTACATCTACTTCAATATCAATACCAGTTTGTTCTAATTGATTTAAGGCCTCTGTAGAGCCATATACCGTAATTCTTTCTTGACTAAATGAGTAAGAACTAATAGCATTACCAAATGGCACATCATTCTTTGGTACAAAGTTAAGAGATACTTCTCTTGAAGAAGACGTAAGTGTTACTTTGGCAGTTACATTTTCCTTCTTATTAATTTCAACATCTACCACATTTCCTTCTTTATCGTAAGCACGAAGTGGTAAAGACGTTAAAGTTTGTGTACCTGCTTCTAATTTTGTTAAATTATCTACATCAATTAAAGCTTGAACAGTAGCTACTTTTTCTAATTGGAAATCAGCGCCACTAATAACAACTTGATCTAAATTTAATTCTACATTACTAATCTCTAAAGTATTATCCAAATGATCTTGATTAATTACATTATAGGATAAAGTTTGATTTTTAGTTTCTTTTGCATAAACAACAACTGTTACTTGAGATGGATTTACACTATATTCAATAGAAGGCAATCCATTATTATCATACTCTACATCTATTTTATAAGTTCCTGGTTCTTTAATATTATTTAAATCCAATTTTACTTTGTGTCCAGAAGACTGCTCAGCAATATATAAATCTGCTTTACTTCCTATTAAAGTAATATCAAAAGTTTCTGGAATTCCACTAATGACAAATCTTTCCTCATTATATAGAACTTCTGCTTTTTGATTTTTAAAGACTTTCGCACTACTAGTTGTGAGTGTTAATATTTTTTGATCCACTACAATAAATAAAATGACCGCTAAAAATAAAGATAAAAACAATAAAGTTGACTGCTTTGCTAAGAATCCTTCTAACTTATGACTAGATTTGTCAAATCCATTTGTTATTTTTAAAACCAATTTCGTAATAGGAACAACAACATGTTTATCAAAAAATTTAGCAATTTTTTGTCCAACGCTACCTAGTTTATTCAGCATGTTCGTCTTCCTCCTCTTCTTCCTCTTCGATAATCATAGATTGTTTTGGTCTCAATCCTTCTAGCAATAATAATTTAATTTCATCTGTTGATAAATTATAGTGTAATTCCCCATTCATTGCTACTGATAATCTTCCTGTTTCTTCCGAAACAATAAGAGAAATACAATCTGTAAGTTCAGAGATTCCTAATGCAGCTCTATGTCTTGTTCCCAAACGTTTACTTATTTTTAAATTGTCACTTGTTGGGAAAACAGCTCTCGCACTAGTAATCTTATCCCCTTGAATAATAACTCCTCCATCATGTAATGGATTGTTTGGAAAGAAAAGAGTTACTAATAATTCACTAGAAATATCCGCATATATTTTCTTTGATTTCTCAATATAATCATTTAAACTATTATCCCTTTCAATAATGATAAGAGCTCCTGTTCTAGTTTTTTTCATAGCTTCCATCGCTGTAACAATTTCATAGACAACCTTTTCTCTTTCATCAACAGTAAGAACTTTATGTCGTCCAAGTAATTGACTACGGCCTAGTTGCTCCAAAACATTTCGAATTTCTGGTTGAAAGATAACAATAATAGCTAAGATTCCCCATTCTAATACATAATCTAATAGGTATCCTATTGTTACCAAATTAAAAATCTTGCTAATTAAAACTAATACCACAATAAAAATAATTCCTTTAAAAAGAAGAATCATTTTAACATTTTTTCTTAAACTTTTTAATACATAATAAAGTACTAACCAAACCAGTAAAATATCAATAAATTTTCTGGCTAAATCCACTATCATATTTTCCCTCCATAACTAATCACTAGCATAATCTATTATAACACAAGATACCCTTTTTTCCAAACTTTTTCTAAAGCAAAATAAATGCTTTTATACCATTTAAATTCCATAACTATTTTTTATAAAAATGGTTTTTATAATAGGAATTTTTTGATTTCTTCACTATTTCTTAATTTAGAAAATACCTTGTTAGAAAATATCGATAACTCATTTAAGGTCACTTTAAAAATAGTTGCTATCTCCTCATTGGATAAGCCTAACTGAAATTTATAAATAACATACTTTTTTTCTTGCTCCTCTAATGCATTTAATAAATTTTCCATTTCTTCACTAAATTCATCTTTAGCAGCTACCTCTGGCACTTCTACTTTGTCAATTAATCTTTGTGTTTTATTGGAATTGCTATTTCCAATTGATTGCTCTAATGAAACAACCTTTTTCTCTTACATATACTTCACAAAATATGCACTAAGAAAGCCATTGATAGATTTATTTAAATAGCTAACTATCATTTTCACATTATTATTATAATTTCTATCAATTAATTCTAATAACTGTAAATTAAGAGTACTATTTAATTCCCTCTTAAAATTTTCACTTTCCCTTAATCCATATGCGAAAAGGTAAGAGTGAATTCTAGAATAATGATATCCTTCTTGATGCAAAAGAATTAGATACCTGGTGTCAAATAAACCCGATTTATATACACCAATTAAAAATAAAATGTCAATTTCACAAATTTTAGAATCTTCCATTGTCTCTAATAATTTAGTTTTTTCTAAAACAGATTTTAATGTATTTATTGATATACTTAATTTTTCACCTTCTTCATTGTCATGAAAATACCAAATTAAGTTTACAATAGTTGACAAATCATTTTGACATTCTAATAGTTGAATTACGTTTTCATAATCAATATTTAAAAAGTCTAATATTTCTTTTAATTTTTTTTCATCAATAGAATCATTTTCTTTTAGGTATTGGAAAGCTCTTTTCAAATCATCATAATACTTTTTTCTAGTATAATATGCAATAGACTCTTCTACTGCTTCCTCCACAGTAACATTAGTTTGATTTAAATTGTTTGTCACACGGTCTCTTACATAAGCTTCCTGTAAGCCCATTCTTCTGCAATAAATAATTAAAGGTTCCCTTTTATAATAATACTTAATACCATTTCTTTTAACATTAGCAAAAGCAATGTCCATAGCCTCCTTCATGATTTTCTTTTATAAGGGCAAATATATAATTATAAATAGTATTATAAGAATGATTATTTTTCTTACAGTATGTGAATAATGGAATTCCTTTATAGTAAAGATAACATCCAACATAATTCTGATAATTTTCTAAAACGATTTTTAAGCGTTCTTGTTCTGATAAAGCATTATATTTAGAGCTTTTTCTCATTCTAGATAAACTACTCATAATAGAATTATAGACAATACCATTTTTCTCACAATAGTCATATAAAGGAATGCCATCTACAAAATGATAAGTATGAGTTTGATGTTCTATTAAAAAGTAAGAGTCAATTACTTCTTGTATATCTGCTTCAGGATTTTTTGCTAACTTACGCATTATATAAATTCTAATAGAAATATAATTATATTCTGGATGTATACGACAATAATCTATTAATGGCATCCCTCCATAAAAATATCAACAAAACCATTAATTCTTCTATCAGTAAATGCTTCTACTGCTATTTTAGTTGCTTCCTCATCTGTTAAAATAGGAGCTTCTCTTTTTATGCTTAACGCGCGTTCTACCATAGTAGCATAATTTAGATTATTTTCCTACAATAATCTACTAAAGACATTCCATTATATCTATAAAGAACTCTATCACGATGATCAATTACATACTTTGTTGCAGCATCTTCTGAAATTTCTGGATGTTTCTTAATATAAAGTCTTATACGTCTTCTTTGTGTTCCAACATTTAATCCATGCGATGCACAATAGTCATCTAGTGATATACCATCATATTTATACTTACTTCCCATATAACCTTCTAAAATTTATAGTTTGTATTATATCAAAATAAAAATGGAAAATCTATTCCATTTCTAATTTTCTTGGTAAAGACCTAAATGATAAGCTTCTATATTGTGCTCTTTTAAATATAGTTCTACATAACCAATAGATACTTTCTTATCTTCTTCTTGCAATAAATGATTTTCTTTCAATACACTTATTAGAATATCTTCATATTTTTTACCTTCTTCTTCTGTAATACTATCCTGTTCTACATCATACTCAATCTCTAAGAAATAGCCTAAATTATCAATCTCATCCAATACCATTGTAATAGCGTCATCAATTTTATAAGTTCTACGTTTTTTTAAAATAGGAGCTAAAACGATAAGACTTTCTTGAAACTCTTCATAACTATTACAAGAAACCTCTAAGTTTAAATTTTGAAATACTTTCTCTATGTTTTCTGATGGAAAAGGAGAAAAAGAAAATCTTGTTTCCCTACAATAAAGATGAGTTAAATCATTAGTACTTAGTTTAAAATCTATCTTTTCTTGATTTCGAATTCGCAAAAAGTTACCACTTCTTAATAAATCATAATTTGCTGTATCATAGTAAATATCTTTCTCTACTCTTTCCTCTACACAAGGAAATTCTACTTTTGGAAAACTTTTTAATTTATATTTCAATTCTACTTCTATCATATTACCCTACTTTCTTTTATATACATATCCTTGATATGAATTTCTGTCTTCAAATTTTTCTAACTTTCCATCAATATAAAATTCTACTTGTAATCCTAAAGAATTGGCTATAAAAGTTGGAACATCAATAGATTTGGGAATCATGTATAAGCCACTTTTTCCATCCTTAGAAGAAAGCTCATAAAAAATTTTTAATGTCTTATTTTGAATAGTAACATCATATTTTTTTATCAATTGTATAGGAGAAGATGTTCCTAAAGTACGCCTTTCACACATATCTACTTTATCAGCAACTGCCAAAAAAGAACCAATAATAGAAGTAGCATTTGCTCCACTCCCATGGGTAGATATAGCACTTTTTATCTCCTCTATTTCTTTTTCTGTTAAAAAGTTTAATCTTTTTAAAAAAGAAGAAGCAAGTTCGCTGCCATTTTCAGCATGATTTTTTTTACCATAAATCATACCAATATCATGAACTAAACCAGATACATATCCAAGAAAAGAAGTTCTTTCATCCATACCATACTCTTTTAATAACGTATAGGTGGTATTTGCTACTCTATCCATGTGATTTTTTCCATGATCCAGTGCGACTTGATTATTAGATGGTGATGAATTGGCAAATTCTGTTTCTATTTCAGAGATTTTTGCCATCCACTCTAGATATTCTGAATCATTTGTTATTTTTTGCTTTATTTCCTCTAACATAAAACCACCAACATTACCATTATAACAAAAAAAAGAATGGATGAAAATAATTCCACCATTCTTTTAACCTTCTAAATATTCCATGATTTCAGCGGCACCCTTTTTACCAGCTTCCATAGCAAGAATTACTGTTGCAGCACCTGTTACAGCATCTCCCCCAGCAAATACTCCTTTTTCACTTGTTTTTGTACCATCTACAATAATTAAGTTTCTTTCATTTCTTTCTACTTTAGAATCTGTTGTAGCAAGGTCATTCGCAGATGTTCCAAGTGCCATAACAATAGTATCGCAATTCATAATAGTATGACTATCTGGTATTTCTCTTACAGATTTTCTACCATCTGATTCTCCAGCATACTCCATAGCAATTAGTTCTACTCCTGTTACATGATTATCCTCATCTTTTAAAATACGAGTAGGATTCTTTAAGGTATCAAAGATGATTCCTTCTTCCATAGCATGTTCTACTTCTGCTTTTCTAGCAGGCATCTCATCCATATCACGTCTATAAACAATGTGTACTTCGATACCTAAACGTCTTAAACTACGAGCAGCATCCATAGCAACGTTTCCACCACCTACTACAACTGCTACTTTAGAGTCTTTAACTGGTGTCATAGCATCTTTTTTATACGCATTCATTAAATTAATACGAGTCAATACTTCATTGGCAGAAAATACTTCATTTGCATTCTCATTTTCTATTCCCATAAATTTAGGAAGGCCTGCTCCAGTACCTAAATAAATGGCATCATATTCTTCTTGTAAATCTTCTAAACCTAAACTTTTTCCTATAACAGCATTTAGTTCTACTTTTACACCTAATTTCTTCAAAGAATCTACTTCTTCTTCTACAATCTTTTTAGGTAAACGAAATTCAGGAATTCCATAAGTAAGTACTCCCCCTGCTTTATGTAACGCTTCAAAGATGGTTACTTCATAACCATTTTTAGCAAGTTCCCCTGCGCAAGATAAGCCACTTGGGCCTGCTCCAATAACGGCTACTTTCTTATTTTTCTTAACAATTTCTTTTGTTAACGATAAATGATTTTCTCGAGCATAATCCGCAACATAACGCTCTAGTGCGCCAATTGAAATGGCATCTCCTTTAAAACCTTTGATACACATTGCCTCACACTGTTTTTCTTGTGGACAAACTCTACCACAAACAGCAGGTAAACTAGAAGATGCTTGAATAACTTCATACGCTTTTTGCATATCATTTTCTTTGATAGCTTCAATAAATTCAGGAATGCGAATATTAACTGGGCATCCTTTTACACATCTTGGATTCGCACAATTAAGACAACGACTAGCTTCTTTTTTTGCTTCTTCCTCTGTATAACCTAAAGCTACTTCTTCAAAATTATGAGTGCGGGTATCAGCATCCGCAATACGCATATGTACTTTTTCCATTATTTATCACCACAATTTCCGCAACCGCCATGATGAGTACTACCCTCTTCCATCATGAGTTTCTTTCTACCTTCCTCTGTCTTATAAATACTCATTCTTTTTAAAGCATTATCGAAATCTACTTTATGACCATCAAATTCTGGTCCATCTACACAAGCAAATTTTACTTTGCCATCAACAAGTAGTCTACAAGCTCCACACATACCAGTACCATCTACCATAATAGGATTCATACTAACGATAGTTTTAATTCCTAATTCTTTAGTATATAACGCTACAAACTTCATCATGATAACTGGTCCAATCGCTACACAATAATCATATTTCTTATCTAGTTTCTTCATCATATCCGTTACATTTCCCTGATTACCATAACTTCCATCATCCGTTGTGATATAAAGATTATTACATACTTTTTTAGTCTCTTCTTCAATAACAATAATATCTTTTGTTCTAGCACCATAGATAATATCTACATCTACTCCACGACTAGTTAAATATTTTGCTTGTGGATAAACGGGGGCAATTCCAACACCACCTGCTACAAATAGAATTTTCTTATCTAAGATATCATCATTTTCCATTAAGATAGATGGATTACCAAGTGGACCTGCTACTGAAAATAAACTATCTGTTACCTCAGTTAATTCCATCGTAGATGCCCCTATTACTTGATAAATTAAACTTAATATTCCAGTTTCTCTATCATAATCATAGATTGTTAATGGAATCCGTTCAGATGGCTCATAAGCCATTACAATAACAAACTGTCCTGGTAAACATTTCTTAACAACTAATGGAGCTTCCACTTCTAATAAATAGACATCTTTTCCAATACATTCATTTTTCCTAACTCTATACATATCCTCACCTATTATCAGTATACAAGATAATAAAAAGGAATGCAATCAAAAAAAGCCAGTATTAGCTTTCTTTTAAAACAAAGTTTCCATTTTCAAAAACAGTATATTCTTCTCCATCCCAAGTAGTTCCTACTATTGTTAAATCAGAAGTACCTACCATAAAATCTGTATGAACGTTAGAATGATTAACGCCTTTTTCTAATAATTCTTCGCGAGACATATTCTCGCCATTTTCATAACATTTTGGGAATCCATCCCCGATTGCTAAATGGCAAGATGCATTTTCATCATATAAAGTCTCATAGAAAACAATATTCATGTTAGAAATAGGAGAATCATAATCCACTAATGCTACTTCTCCTAAATAACAAGAATTATCATCCGTTGCTACCATATTGTCTAATATTTCTTTTCCCTTTTCTGCATTAATCTCTACTATTTTTCCATCTTCTAAACGGAAAGAAAAATTCTCAATTAAAGATCCACCATATACGAGTGGTCTTGCACTATAAATAGTACCATTAACACCTGTTCTAAGAGGAGTTGTAAATACTTCTTCTGTTGGCATGTTAACAATTAAGGGACCATCCCCTGCTCCACACCATACATGATTTTTAGGTAATTCTATTACCAAATCAGTTCCTAAATCATTTGTATAATGAAGATAACGGAAATGATAGTTATTTAACAAACAACTTTTCTTATGACTTAATCTCGTCTTTTCATTCCATGCTTCAATAGGATTATCTTCATATACCAAACAACATTTAAAAATAGCATCCCATGTCAACTCTAAAGCATTCTCTTTATCAGGAAATACTTGTTTTGCGTATTCTTCTGTTGCAACGATTGAAATACACCATGGTACATCATCTGTACTTTGACGTTTTTTATAATAAGGTCGTGATGCTCTAAACTGATGAGAGGTAATAGATATTTTTTCGCTTGGAATATCTTTCATCATTTCTGGCGCATCAGAATAAAGCATTAAGAAAGCTGCATCCTTTTTAGCATATTCATCAAATATTTTCTTATTCCAAAAAGAACTTTCTAATAAATCTTCTTTTTCTAAGTGAAGTAATTGTTCTCTCTTTAACCCATTATCTTCCCAATCAAAATAAATATCTGTAACACCTAGTTCATAAGCCCTATTAGTTAAGACTTGAATAAAATCAATTGCTTTAATAGGTGCAGAAATAAGAAGTGGTCTGATTCTTTCTTTTAAATTCAAACAACGTATTAGTAATAAATCTGCATATTTTATAAAATTCTCATTCATAGTTTCACCATCCTTTTTTAGTATACCATATTCTAGCTAGAAATTTGTCAAAAGAAAAAAGATTTTATTATCCCTTTTTCTTTTCTTCTAATAAAGTTTGATAGTTACCAGTTTTAGAAAAAATTTCATAACCATGCTTTTTTCTAAACTCTTTTCTCTCTTCTTTTTCCATCTGTAAAACTTCTTCTGCTACATCAATATGAAGAATACCATTTAAATGATCATATTCATGCGATAAAACTGTTGCTTCAAATCCTTCAAAAATAGATTTCTGCTTTTCCCCAAACTCATCTACATATTCTATTTCTATTTTATAAGGTCTTAAAACTCTTCCCATATTGTTTAGACAACTAGCGCAAGCCTCCCAATATTCTGTTAAACCAATTCTTTTTGTAATTACGGGATTAATTAAAATTCTTCTCTCATTATGTTCTTGATCTTCCAAATTATCGATATCTGTATTTTTTAGGTAAATGATTCTCTTTTGAATACCTATCTGTACTGCTGCCATAGCAAGCACTTCATGTTCTAAACAGAATTCTTCTAATACTTCAATCTCTTTTTGATAACTATCCTTTGTAAAATCTACTTCTTTTGATCTGGTTCTTAAAAATTTTTCATGATTTAATATTGTATAGGCTTCCATACTATCACCACACTCATTATACCATATTATCAACTAAAAAAGCATTGTTAATCAATGCTTTCCCTTAATGATATCTCTCTTTTATCTTAGCGATAGTTTCTAATACTTCCTCTTTATCCTTAGCAGTAGCATTACTACGTAGATATTCACAGATATCTCTTACATAAGAAACACCCTTTCCAAATTTTTCAACCATCCAGGCTTGATTTGGAAAAATCCATACATGGAAATGTTTTGAGCGTTCCTCCTGTACAAGAGTTATCTCATTCGTAATTCCTAATTCTTTTAAAATAGAAATACTCTTACTAATAATTTCTATTAATCTATGCTGTTCTTCTATCGACAGTTCTGTAATAGAATTAATATGTTTTTTTACATTTACAATTAAAAATCCTTTTAATGGTATTTCTGGGTCTCCCGCTAGAAAAAATAAACCATCTTCATAAATAATCCCTCCTGGTGGAATTATTTTTTTACTTGTAATATCACAACCTAAACATTCAAATTGATAATGATTACCTAAAAAGTCAGTCATCTCTCTAGAATTTCCTATTAAATTTTCATTCATTTTATCACCCTTATTCTAGTTTCCATAATTGGAATTTTCCAGTTATCTCATTGACATCTTTAGTATTTCCATAAATAATAGCTCCTAAATATTCTAAATTTTCTTCTTCTTTAGATGCTACAGCAGAAACTAACTCCTCATCAGTTCTTGTTTCTAACATTTCTTTCGGATAATCTGCTACTAATAAATTAGGATTACTTTTTGCCTTTTCGATAGCGCTTCTTAATTTACTAGCTTTTACTTTTGTAATAATAAATGGGAACTTACTAATTCCTAAATGCTCCTTATTTGATTTATCTAGTAAAATAGTTTTTCCCATAATTTCACTATCCGAATATTTACCAATAGAAATTGATAAATGCCCTATTACATTTAAGGCAACAGGTGCCTCTACGTTGGTTGCTATAATTCCAACAATTTTTTTATCTTCATAATTCATAAATTTCCTCCTTCATTTTAATTTAAAATAAAGGAGTTAATACATTTTCTAATACTTCAATTTTCGCCCATAGTTCTGCACCATGCATTTTCCTTGGATATTTAAGCATAATTTTCTCCCATCTTTTTTATTATTTCCATCCTAAAGAAGGAACAAGACAACTTGATTTTAAATCTTTTGAAAGTTTATAGGAATACATATCATAATATAAATCAACCATTTCGGGAGTTACCTCATGCATTTCATAATTTCCATCTGGCATCTTTTTATAAGCAAAATAATGAGTAACCCTGCCAACAGTTATTTGATGAACAGCAATATAAATACTTTTATCTTTATTATAAAAATAAACATTTTGCATCAAATGCCCGTCCCCTAAAAATAATTTTAATAAAGCTTGGACATATTTTGATCCTATTACATATCCTGTATTAACTTTTAAAATATTAATAAGTTCTCCAACTTTTTGATAAACATAATAAGAGAATTCTTCCGTAGAATGACATACCTTTTTAATTTCTTCTAATTCTACTTTCAACTTTTCAATAAGAGCTTCTACATTCATATCTTTTTGATAAATATCTTCTGATACATAAGAAAAATCATATTTTTCTTCGTAAGATGTTTTTGATAGTTGACAATTATAATAGGTATCTAAGCCATATTTAATACCAATCATATCTGTATAAGAAGCAGTCAAATCCGCCTTATAAACTCTACCATTAAAAAAAACTTCAACATAAGCATGAGCTGGCTTTTTAATAGTAGAGTTTCCATTTGTTACTTCTTCCTCAATATATTTTACTCTTGATACAATATGAAAAGCATGTAATAATTCATTATATAAAACAGCCCATGAAAAACAAGTAATATCAAAATCGGTAACATTTCTAATATCGATTTTCTTTTTTCGTAAATTTTCTCTTTCCTCTAAGGAAGAAAATATCCATAAAGGATCATACTCAAATAATTCACCCGTTCTTTTATAAATATATTGCGCGATTTTAAGTTTATCTGTTATACCTAAAGAAAATATTTCCTGTTTTAATGTCTCCAATAAATTCATACAATCCCCTTCTTTATTCGGTCGTATTTTAGCAAATTTTAAATTTTTTGTCAAAATGAAACCAATACTCTAATAATGTGTTCTCAATTCATATATTACAATTTCTTCCTTATTTATTCCAACTTTTTTATTGAATAAGGAAAATTCAACAATCACATCCATTAGTCCATGCGAAGTAATATACTGATAAAGAAAATCAAAGTTTGGAATCTTATTTAACTCTTTATCAAATATATCCGTTTTTAAGTTAAAAGTGGGATTTTGAGTAGCATCCCTTACAGAAAAAGTAGACTCTGTAGATAAAATCATATACACTTCTCCATTAGATAAAAATTCTATTTCCCCAACTAATAGTTGATTATCGGCATAATTAGCAGAGCTTACATTGATAGAAAAAATTTTATATTCTTTTATTTCCTCTAAAACCTGATTATAAGATACTTTTAATTTAAACTCGCCACCTGCCCTTGTTTTATCTCTAATCGCATAATAAGGAACAGAATAATTCTCTAAAAATTCTTGTACCTTTTTTTCTTCCCCTTTGTAAAATAATTGTTCTGGAAATTTATTTAAGTTTAATTCATTAATTACTTCTATGCTTTGTAACTTATTTTCTATTTTCATTATCCTTACTCCTATTAATACTTTATCATATTTAAAAACATAATAAAACTCGAACTTTAATAAGTTCGAGCTATTTAACAATCTGGTGGAGGATAAGGGATTCGAACCCTTGACCCCCTGCGTGCAGGGCAGGTGCTCTAGCCAGCTGAGCTAATCCCCCAAAACAAGCCAATAATTTCGACTACTGCTTAATTATATCTAAAATCATTTTGCTTGTCAATACATAAACTGTTATTTTTTATTACTTTTTTACCTTTTGATAAGGCTTTAAAATATCTAATAGATAAACCACTACCCGATTAATATTTTTAGACGTAACTTTTCTAGCCCCAATTTGATAACTAGTAATAAAAATATTAGATTCTTGTGCAGTACAATGAGAATAAATATCTAGACTAGCAACAAAGGAAAGAAAATATCCTATTTCATTTTCTAATTCATTTGTTAATAATCCATAAATATAAGGTACATTAACATTAGTAGCAAATGCATCAAAATTGGCCATTTGCTGTTTCCAATAATTAGCATTTTCTCTTAAATCCATAATAAAGCGAATGCCATACCACAATTTCATTATACGAGATAAATAATGATTAAGAGATAAAATTCTCTGTTTTTCTACTTCACTTTTATCTGCATAAGTATGAAGTAAATCAAAACTATAATGTTCTCTCGTAATAGGCGCTAATTCTGCATAATATTTTGATAAATTAAATCCATATTTTAAATATTCTTCAATATGACTAGCTTCATGTAGTAAAGTAACTGTATCTTGTATTCCATTTATACTGTTTATTAAAACAAAATAATTATTGCTACTTAAAAAGTAAGTTTTTCCTAAAAAAAAGTCTATAGGAGCCATATAATTAAACTGTATTCTTTCTTGACAGTTTACTAATCTTCTAAAATAAGGGTAGTCATTAGGCTCATTTCTTCGCATATAAATTTTTGCTAAATTAATAACATCTGATTCTGAATATCGTTCTAAAGAAGGTTTAGGTAAATCTAAATTAAGAGACGATAACATCTGACCAAAATATATCAATAAATCTACTTCTTCTTTATAATTAGAAATAGAAAATTGATTCAAAGCTCTTCTAAATTGGGCTTTACTAATAGGAGTTACAGTACGTTTTTGGCATGCATTATCTAAAATCATTTCTTGATAGACATGTTTTTCTGCTTCGTCTAATTTTCCATTACAGAAATCTAAAATTAATTTGTCCATTTTCCATCCGTATGCCATATAACTCCTCCGACTGGCTTATTCTATCACCTATTATTTAGAAAGTCAATTAATGGATAGTATTGCAAACACCACTAATAGGTTCATAAAAACAATGATTCTTATATTGTCCTGCTAAAGGTTGGTCATACCAAGTAGGAGTACAGGCATTATTACCAGGAGCATAAAACCATAAAGAATTTGTAGCTGGATAATAATATTCTCCCTTAATAACACGATTTGCTAGTTCCCTTTCCTTAGTAGTTGGAGAACCATAAAATAAAGAACTGGAAGTTCCACTAAATCCCCCTGGTTTTTGATTAATTGCTTGAGACAAAGTATTAATATCTTTAAAAGTATAACAATCTGCTAATACTCTATTAACAGTAACATTACCAACCATAAGCATACCAAGAACACCTTCCCCTACTGCCTCTGCTCTCATCAATCTAGCTAATAAATCCCTTTCTGAATTTGTATATTTAATAACCATTCTATCACCAGTATATTATATGATTTTTTCTTGAATATTTTAATTCTTTGTGCTATAATTAATCATGTCAGCCATTTTATACATATAGGGGTGTAGTTAAATGGTATAATAACGGTCTCCAAAACCGCTGTTGGGAGTTCGATTCTCTCCACCCCTGCCATTAGAAAATAAAAGCAACAAAAGTTGCTTTTTTTATTCTATATATTTCTTATTACTACCAATAATTAGAAAATTAGTTCACATCCTTCAATCAATGAAGCCGCTACTTCTTCTCAAATACAACAATTGGACTTTAATATTTCTAATGATAAAATTTTACTAGGTAGAGAACTAATGAGGCCAAATAAATTAATAAAACTTAAATTTGATGAAGAAATCTTTATAAAATCTAAAATATATCCAGTTAAATCAGTTATTAAGCTTATTAGTGAATATCCAATTCATTTTAAGTTTTCTAAAATTCCAAATAAAAAACAAGAATTTAATATTTCTTGTTTCAATTTGGATAAATTTAGAGAGAAAAAAGTACACAGTAATAAAATCGAATTAGAATAGAGATAGATATTGTAAATATTATAAGATTATGTTATTATTAAAAATACCAATAAGATAATTATTGGTATTTTCTTACAACCGGTATTTTTAATACCAAATTATAACATATGCTTGTCTTTATCGCATTCAAGACAGGCTCCCTAGAGTCGCTATTATGTGACTCTTTTTTATTTTAAAATCCAAGATATACTATTTTATATATTGTGGAGTAAATGTTCTTTCATATGTAACTGGAGCAGCATAACGACTTCTAACTTCGTCTGATTTAAATTTTAAAACATTGCCTAAAGAATCTTTGCCTTTCGCAAATTCATAACTCATAGATTGAGTTTTTGTTACATCAAAATAAGCATGTATATAAAGCATTGATATTGTAGAGGCTTTTTTTGATGTAAAATATCCAGTCAAATTAGTTGTCATTGTTAAAAAGTCTTGTGTATCATTCATAATATTCATAGAAATTCCTGCACCAGTTCCATTAGTATTCCACTTTGAGTTTCCACCTCTATTAGAATAATTTACTACACTAATAGCATTCCATTGTGTTCCTGTATACGATGTAGCAACAAAATTATCACTCCAATTCATTGCTAATATATCAAAAGATTTAACCATAGGTTTTTGAATTCCTTCTTTATTCCATTCTACAAAAAGTTCAAAAGTATATGTAGAAGTCGATGGTATCACTACAGATTTCATACATCCCTGTAAATCACCATAATCTTTGTGGAAATCATAGTCACTACAAGAATAATAATATTTTGCTCTTTCTAAGGAGTCTTCGTCTAAAGAAACTGGTATCATATCTTTATTTTCAAGCATAGCATTAATAAGTTCTTGAGATGAAGTCATTACATACCCTTCACCAAATCTTTCCACTAACTCATCATACTCTTCCTTACTTAAGTTAACCCCGTTTCTATTAACATAATAAGGTTCATTTTCTAAAGCACAAACTGTGCCAATAGATAATATTGTTAGAAAAAATATAAAACTAAAATATTTTAAAATTTTTCTCATTTTTTCGTTTCCTTTCTATTATTCAGCAGGTACTGCTACACAAGCACCATCAAGAAATTTTTTTATCTCTTGATTCATTTCAATTTTATTTTTCTCTTTTTGATTACTCTTTCTTATTTCTAGAGTATAGCCTTGTGACGTAAGTGTTGCTGAACATTTTATTGCTGAATGCATATCCTCTGGTGCAAAAATGCTAATTCCATTGTTTGTCTTGTCTTGGTTATGAGATACTATAGCATTTTTTAAAAAAGGTTCTTTCGAAGATTCCTCACTAATACCCTCGCCAGAAATATATATGTCAATAAGGTCTCCACGTTTCAAATCGAAATTTTCTATATTATTAGATATATTCCATTTAGCATAACTAATTGGAACATAACCCTCATCTAATTTTTGCTCAAACCAATCTTTTTGATTGAAAACAAAATAACAAATAATTCCAACAATAACAACTATTGGTACTATTATAAATATTATCATTTTCTTTTTTTTCATTTTTTCACTCCATTCTAAATAATATTTTTTAATTCAATCTATAATATTCACTTCGCAACCAAACGCTAAGATTATCAATTAGTGTTACTTCAATATATCTATACGTTAATAATTCATTAAAAGTAATTGTTTTCTTTTTATAGATATTTTTCCCTTGCTCATAATCGAATAAATCACTTCTATGCATTGTAATAATACTGTTTATTCTATTTAAAAAATTTTCTCTTGTTTGTACATTGCTACTTATGAACATATTATTGTATTTTTCTAATCTTTTAAAACAAGTAAATGATTGATTATTATTATAATTCATTTTACTTCTTAATATTTCAACTTCTTCTTGTGATATTTTTTCAACATTTCTATACTTCAAAATAGGATTAACATCATCTGAATAAGAAAAATCAAGATTAAATTCTGCATAACATATGCCGATATCAGTTGATAGCTGATTGAGTATTTTTACATAATCTTCATCTTCATTAAAATTCTTATTTAGAGATTTCCAATAAACTTCGTCACTATTTTTATTGAAAAATTCTTTTTGAGGATTTGAAATTTCATTCATATTATTTTTTATATTTTCTAATTGCATATCATATGCTTTCCATAATAATTCTACATTTTCTTTTTTATAAATATCCCCCATAGAGATATCTTTATTGCTATAATTTAAAAGTATCCATATTATAAATGAAAAAACTAATATCACGGTAACAACAAATATCCTGTTTACTTTATTTTTACTTTTCAATCAAATCCTCTCCCACTTTTAATTACATTAATATACTAAATTTTCAGGAATCACCAATTTAATCCGGACCAAGTCGCTTGTGCTGTGGTCATTCGATCGTATGCTTCTGCACCTGATACTGATGTTCCCATATCAATGCTAATTCCCCCTGTTCCAACACTTACTGCTGACGAAACTGAAGACGTCACAGTTTTTTGTGCATGCTTATAATCTCCGTAAGCATTTAATACTTGAAGTTTTTGACTTGTTAATTTTTGAACTTCAAAATACATTGATGAACTCAATCCTACTACAGGTTTTAAACCATAAATAGATCCATGTAACTTAAACGTTACTGCATATCCAGAACTACTTAAGGTCCAAGCCCCCTCTGTCTTTGTTACATATTCACAAGAATCAATCAGATTATCTACTACTAATGTTTGTTGAAAATGTTTAGTAGACGAAATTCCCGAAACAGTAGAATCTATTCCTATTCCTATCACATCATAACTACGTGTTTTCGGCATTTTTTTCCAATCTAGATTAACTTTATAGCGATACCTATTATTTACGGAAATTATCGTTGTTTTCATTTTTTTATATTCTGTCGGTGTATAACCGTCAGTTAACTCTAAAGGTGATATAACATCCTCTGTTGGTGCATTATTATATTCTTCTTCTGTAATTTCTTCTTCTAGTGGTTTTAAAATGTTACTACTCAATGTTGAATATGATGTAGGACTATTAAAATATGTTGTTTTATAATATTTTGTTGTAGTTGGTCACTACTTCTCCCTTTAAATCTTTATTATTATTAAATTCCTCTATAGACATAACTTTTATTTCTAAATCTGTAAATCCAAGATTTCTTAAATTCTCAACTTGCTCTTCTGTCATAGCAATTCCATTTTCATTTGCAAATTCTGAACTTTCAAGTGCATTAACTCTCGGACTAAATAGAATTACCATGAAAAGTATTACTGTAATATTTAAAAAAATTTCTTCATTATCAAATTCCTTTCCAAATTTCAATAGTATCATTACACCAATTACCTTCAAAATTTTTTATTTAATTTATTTTTGTTTGCTTGCTCTTTTATATTTCTAACAAAAATTGTAAAAATATAATTACCAATTGCCTGTCCAAGTAGCAACAGACGTATTTATTTCATCATAATTGGAAATAATAGATTCAGGCAATATTATTCTGTTGGATACATTATAGCAATTTGCTAATATTGATGTAGTTGACTTCACTGCGTGTGAATAATCACCATATGCATTCATTGAAGTTACTTTATCTGCTTTCTTATTCACATCGTAATACAGATACATATTAAGTGACATTATCGAGTCTGTAGGCAATTGAAACACAGCACCTAAACCTGTTATAGTATTCTTAAAAGTAGCCGAATTAGAATTAGTACAATTAGTTTTTGAAGCGCAATAATTCATATTAAATGTTCTATTAGTCGAATACTGTACTTTAGTAGGTTCTAAACCAATTGCTATAATGTCATGGCTTCGTACTTTCGGCATAGTTTTCCATTCTACACTAACTTTATAACGATATTTACCATTAACTGATGAAATAGTGGTTGTCATCTTTTTACCAGGTGTTTCTATTAAAGCAAATGGAGTAATATTGCTTTTTTCTTGAATTTCATTATACTCTTCTTCATCAACTTCCATATTTCCATAATAATATGAAACCTTTTTTGAAACTAAATCTGCTTTCAAATTTCTATTTTCTTCATATTCTTCCATAGAAAGATTAGCAATCTCTGTTTCAGAATATCCAAGATTTACCAGATTAATATATTCATCTTCCGCAATGCATAATTGGTTATTATTTATTAAGTAACAATTCTTTCCAATGTCCATAGCAGAAACATCACAGATATTAAAAATAATGCCAATCATCAGAACTAATAAAAACTTTCTTAACATATCTTACCTCCCAGTATCAATATAACATAAAAATACAATAGTTCTTATAGTAAAAAAGTTAAATTTCTTTAACTTTAGTTAAACTAAAAAAAAGTCTTTAAAATAAAAACTTTTTTTAGTTAATATAAAATTTTAGAACTAGAGGCATTTTCTAATAATTTGAATAGCACTGTGCCATTATATTCCATTTCATCTTCATCAATATAATTAATAATTAATATTAATTGATTTTTTTCAATACTTTCTAATACATACTCGCTATTATTTTTTTCTTCTTGAATATTTATAAAAATCGAATGAAGAAATTGATTAAGATTATCATATTTCCCATCATTTTTTTTATAATTTGAAATATCCCCCTCTTTATAAATCATTTTTTCTCCCACATATAATCTAATTTCAGCATCATATATTTTTATATCATCACAACCATTACACTCTAATCCACTAATCATCAATAAATTTTTCTCATTCGTAATACTTAACACTCCTGACGCATTATACATTAAGTCATCGGATGTCAAAGAATAAATACGAAACTTATTATAATTATTTATATAAAATAGCAGAAACAAAGATAACATTAAAATCAAAAAAATTACAGTAAGAATTGAAATTATTTTATGTCTTTTTTTTCTCTCTTTTATTTTATACGTAGATAAACATTCTTCTAATGCTTTATTTAAACTTGATGCCGGAACTGAATCTTCAGGAAATCTTTCTCCATTCATTAATTCTAATACACTAACACCTAATTCATTGCTTAATGCATCAAAATAAATTGTATCAGGCAAATTTCTTCCATTTTCCCATTTTGAAATTGATGCACCAGTTACACCAACAGAATCTGCTAATTGTTCTTGCGTTAGATTTTTATCTTTTCTGCATTTCGCTATAAATTCTCCAACTTTTTTTTCTTTCATGCATAACACATCCCACTTCATATATTTAATTATTGTTTATTATAAATTGCTACTTTTATAATCTCATATATAAATAAACAAGTCAATAAATTATGTTCGAAATACCCAAAATCGTGTTTGAAATAGCACTTTTCTATAAAGGAGGAATTATTATAGAATTTACAAAAAGCAATAGTTTAATAGTTAGTGAAACTTTCTTTAAAAGATTGGAAAAAAACTAAAAAATGTATCTTATAACCTAAATTTTTTTATGATAAAAATATAATAAAATCTTACTATTTAGTTAGATAAACATGATTTTTCATAGATTCTAAATTAAACAACACAATACAAATTATTTTTTTACATAATATATAGTAGAGCAAAAAAATTGCTTGTTTCAATATTTTAAAATTTATACTTCTAAATCTTTGAAAATATACTAAAAATAGAAAGAAGAAGTCTCGATGAATCTGAGCGAATATATAATAGACTTTACTATTCCTCAAGGGCCAACAGGACCTACTGGTCCTTCTGATAATTTTACAAGAGCGTTTGGTTATCTATGTAATCAAGAAAAACTGATTCTATTTTTTTACCTAATAGCCAAAAAGCACAAGTTGTTTTTCCTATAAAGCTAGCAAAACTAAACATTTTTTACCCTTATGATAATACGATTGTTTTTTTAAGTGATAGCGCTTACATTATTAGTTATTCTATTTTATTACAAGTACCAGATGCAACTCTCACAAATGTAGTTTCTGTTACAACTAGTCTTAGATTAAATGGAGGTGCTGAAGTTACACCACTAACAAAAAGTATAAATAGCGATAATTTCTACTACTTTTCAAATACAATTATCCTTAATAGACAAGTTAATGATTTTATAGATATATTAATTTCTGCAGATAAAGCTGTAGACTGGAATTATACTTTAGCATTTATTAGCACAGTTAAAATATCAGAACTTGCTAGTGCCTAGAAAAAAAGACCTTTTATAAAAAGATCTTTTTTATTACTGCTAAAAAATAAATCATAATTTATTTTACTAATATGGTATTTAATAAATCTTTATCAATATTTATTAACTCATAGCCTTTATTATTTATTTCAAGACTAAAATAATGATTAGGATTGTATTCTATTTTTGCAATACTATTATTATTTTCATCCAATAATTCTAATTCATATAGTGGTGAAGGAAGGGTTACTGCACCTGTCCATACTTTTGCATTACTTATTACTGATAATAATATATTAATTTCTTTTTCTTCAGTTATCTTTTTTGATTCTTTGGAAGTATAATTTCTAACAATTATCGTTTTAGTTTTAGATACAGTATCTTTTATTATGCTTGGTAATTCAATTGTTCCCTGCTTTTGCAATGTAAATGTACCAAAATTATTATCGCAATGCATGACGGCTATCAAATCTTTTTCTGTACCTAATTTACAAGTTATTTTACTATTTTTATTATCATCTGGTATTAATATAATTTCATTTTTCTTATTAATACTAAATTCTCCTCTTACCTCAGAAATTGTACTACCGTCTATTGCATTTTTAAAAAATGCAAATCTATCTTTTCCTGTACCATGGAAATTCATGAAAGAATGTCCATCAGATACATATTCACCATTATCATTTACTTCCGTTAAATTCCATGCTGTTTCAGTATTTTTTAGAAGTTCTATTGTATCACCACACATACAACCTTTACAACATTCTTCATTATTATTAATGGAACTATTTCTTTTAGTATCATTTTTCTTATTAAAGTGATTCATAAAATCTATTATACAAAATAATACAATAGTAAAAATAATTATAAATGTTACTAAAATAATATTTAAATTTCTTTTTTTCATTGCCATCCTCCTATTTTAAATCATTGTCACTGTAGAGGAAGGAGCATTCATACTATCATAACGTGATAACATAATTGCCATTTCTTCTTTTGTTAAATCTTTGTTTGGTGCAAATTCAGTAGGACTTATTCCTCTAATGATTCCATTATTATATGCCCAAGTAAGAGCATCTGAATACCAAGAACCATTTTCTATATCATTAAAAGGAACATTTCCATTGGTTTTAGGAGAACCAGCCATTCTATATAACATAGTTACCATTTGGGAGCGGGTACATACGGATTCAGGATTAAAAGAAGTACTAGGCATAACAATACTATTATCTACTCCCCAAAGAACTGAATCTAATCCACCACTCTCACTAACATAATTGCCTAAATCACTAAAGTTATTTCCTGTTCCATTATGATTATTAATTTTTGTTAATGTATCTTGACCAATAGTATGACGGCTTGTAACATCCACCGCATTAGGCATACCACTGTATCTATATAATATTTGCATAACTTCCATTCTGCTTAAAGAATCTTTACTTCCAAACTCATTAGCATTTTTTAAAGTCATACTACCAGAATTAAGTGCCCATGAAATTTCTCTTCCAAATTGACTAGAATCGGTTATGTAAGAATGTAGATTACTATCTTCAACATGACAATTAGAAGAATAATCTGAAAAATATAGATGTTGTCTTGTATATTGACTATTAATAGAGCGGTCTAGTGGAATATTATTATCCATAGGCAAATTAGAGCCCAAATTATAAGCCATAGGAGAAGCAACAACCGTTCTTGGATTTTGATATAATTCTTCGTTACTAACACTTCGTACATTTCTAAATGTTACATCATAAGCTTTGATACCACCAAAGTCATATAAATTACCACCAGCTTCACAATTAATAACTAAAAAGCCATCAGCAGTTGTTGCAGGATATCTACTGGTATCTGGTTGAAATCTAGATTGATGCTCAAAGAATATACCATATTTGGTATTATTATAAGATTTACAATTAGAAATTACTATAGACTCTCCATTTGCATACCCTGTTCCAATACCAAAACCACTAGCTCCTCCAGAAGTAGCATTTGCTTGTTTACCGCATCCTATTGCTACACAATTGGTAATAGTACAATTAATTGGACAATCCATACCAAATCCAGTAGCATCTGTATCTTTTACAGTAACATTATTCCAATCACAATCTTTAAACAAATTAATCATAAAACCTTTACCTGCTGTAGTATATTTTTCCTCATTTCCTAAAACATTACTTCCATCAACTGTAAAATCACTAAAATCAGCATTTGTTAAATAGATAGGTTCATTCTTAAGAGTAACAGTATTTCCTTCCATATCAACATAAGTATAATTTACAGTATCCCCTGCTTCAAAATTACTACCATCTGCCCTTTTAGCATAAGGAGGATTTCCTGTTGAATAATGGTTAAAAAAGAACATATCCATACTACTTGACTCTTCTGCACTAAAAGAACGTACAGGCTTTAAAACTGTTGCATCTCTTCCTGCACCTTTTATATGTACATTACTCCTACACAAGATAGCAAATCTCTCTCCAGTAACTGGATTAGTCCCAGCAGTACCACCTTGACCAAAATATATCTCCCCTGCTGGTAAATGAAGAGTACCACCACCATGCTCTGCTAACAAATCCATTGCTGATTGTAATAATCTTGTGTTTTCACGATTAACGACAGGGTCATTAACACCTATTACTAAATCATCTAACATAGCATTCGCAATTCCTTCATAATAAGAACTATCTTGGTTAGGAAGAACTCCATTATAATCTATATCATTATTATCATTAGGCATATTTCTATATTCTCTTTGATGAAAAACTCTATCAGGTACATTTCCTGTTTGAAAATTAATATTATTAGAAACCTTTACCTTTGATGTATTAGTTCCATAGGTAAATCTTTGCAAACTCATATTATTCCTCCCATTTTAAACTTAAATTTCATATATATTAAAAAATTACTGCTTACCATCTATTATTATTATAGCATACATTCTTTTTATGCTGAAATAAATTTTCTATGATATAATAATAAGTAATAAATATAAGGAGAAAATATGAATCATGCATTTAGATTAACAAGAGGAAATGATTTAAAAAAAGGAATTATTTCTTACTGTAAAAAAAAGAATATAGAAGCTGGGGTTATTCTATCAGCAGTAGGTTGCATTAAACATTTACACATCCGTCTTGCTGAAGCAAAAGAATATATTGACAAAGAAGAAAATTATGAAATCGTAAGTATAACTGGAACAGTATCAAAAGAAGATGTTCATATCCATCTATCTGTTTCAGATAATACTGGAAAAACAATTGGTGGTCACTTAAAAGATGGTACCATTGTTGATACTACCTGTGAAGTTGTCATTTATGAATTAAAAGACCTTATTTTTAGTAGAAAGCTAGATAATCTAACAGGGTATGATGAATTAGTTATTGAAAAAAAGAGTTCTAATTGAACTCTTTTTAATAAGACCATTCACTAATAGTCATTTCAGGAAAAAATCTTTTACGATACAATTCTTCTAATCGAATGAGTCCTTCATGGTAAAAACCTAATTCCCCCATCATTCTTTCTCTCATTTGAGCAATATTGGATTCTTCTACATATGTTTTTAAAGCTTTTAATTCTGGGTCTATTACTAAGATAAAGAAAATAGCCTTACTTGCAATATCAAAAAGTTCTAATACACTATTTGGATTACAGATATTAAAACAAAGAATATGAATATCTTTAGGATTATCACAAACAGTTGCATAATAATCTGCCTTCCTTGATAATCGACTAAATTCTATATCTTTTACATTATCAAAGGAAGGAATTCCTTTAAAACTATCTAATAAAGCCTTATGTCCTTCTCTTTTTATATGTGATAAAACTTTTCCCTCTTTTAATACTTTTCGAAAATAGATTTCTTCATATTTTAAAAATTGTGGGTCAAATGTGCCTACAAAACCTTCTATAAAATGAATAATGGTAAGAGCTTGTTCTCTTCCCATATTAGAAGGATTAGAAGACGAATATCCTATGGTTAAAAGCTGATAATAAATGGATAAGGAAGGATCTATACCCTGTATTAAAAAGGCAATCTTTTCATCAAAAGATTTAAAATTATGATTTCTTTTACTATCCATTAGATAATCTAAAATTGCAAGATATCTTATTAAACTATTTTGAGGATACTGAGAATCAGGAAATGACTGTTCCAATGTTTGACCAATTATTTCTATTTGCTCAGAAGTTAAACTTTCAAAAAAATGAAAATCTTTGTCCTCTGCATAAAATCTTTTCTTATAGAAAAGTAATCTTTCATCTTTGCAAAATTTACTATGTAAAGGACCTTCTACTTGTTTCTTTTTCTTCATAGTTTTCCTCCTTTTAATAAAGCGTATTCTAGCACACTCCTACAAAAAAGTAAATTAGTTGAATAAAATTGATGAATATGTTATAGTATTTTTTAGAGAAAAAGGAGGAGTTTATATGAAAAAAAGTATCTATGTAAATTGTTGCTGTTGTTACTCTTTTTTTCGTGTAAACTCATAAAAACTAGGATATTAGACTTCCTTAATCATGAGTTTATACATTCATTATTAAGGAGGTCTTTTTTATGTTCAAAAAAATAGTAAATTCTATACGATGTTGTTTTCCTACTTTATCATATATCAAATAATAGAAAGAAGGAAAATTATGAATATAGAAAAATTAATAGGAAATACTCCTATGATTAAAATACTTGTTAAATACCAAGAAAAAATTATAAATGTTTATGCCAAGCTAGAATACTATAATTATACAGGAAGTATTAAAGATAGATTAGCCTATTACATAATAACAAAAGCTTTAGAGAGTGGAAAACTAAAAGAGGGAATGCCTATTATAGAAGCTACTAGTGGCAATACAGGAATCTCCTTTGCAGCTTTAGGAGCCTATTTTAATCACCCAGTTCATATCTTTATGCCAGACTGGGCTAGTAAAGAAAGAGTAGAAATTATGAAATTATATGGGGCAACTGTTCACCTTATTTCAAAAGAAGATGGTGGTTTTTTAGAAGCTATCAAACAAGCGGATTTATTAGCGCAAAAACTAAATGGATTTCGTCCTAATCAATTTGATAATTTTCAAAATATAGAGGCACACTATCTAACAACTGGATTAGAGATTATCAATCAAGTACTGCAAATAGATGCCTTTGTTAGTGGTATTGGTACAGGTGGAACTTTAATGGGAATTGGGAAAAGAATAAAAGAAGTTCATCCACAAGCTAAGATTATTGCTTTAGAACCTACACAATTACCAATCTTGTCCAATGAAAATGCTACTGGAAACCATAAAATAGAAGGTATTGGGGATGACTTTATTCCAACAATCGTTGATAAGGAAAAAATAGAAAAAATTATTTCTATTGATGAAGAAGATGCTATTAACATGTCTAGGATTTTAGCAAGGAAATTTGGATTAGGAGTTGGAATATCCAGTGGAGCTAATTTACTAGCAGCAATCCAATCTAGCAATTCTAATGAACATATTGTTACTGTATTTGCCGATGATTTTAAGAAATACTTAACAACCGACTTATCAAAAGTAATAAACACAAATTCCACTTTATTATCTAATCAAATTGAAATTTTATCTATCCAAAATATATAATTTAAAAAACCAGTAATCTGTAAAATTACTGGTTTTATTAACATTTATAAAATTTTAGTCTGTTTTTTTTATAATTACATGGTATAATGAGTTGTGAATGAGAATAACTTGTTCAATAGTAGTTTGTTTCTAGTAGTTCCACTGCTAGATTTTTTATTATAATAGGAAAGGAAAATATTTATGATTGAAAAAAGTACCGAATTTAATGAAAGTGTTTTTGTTTTATACCATGTATTAAGTAGCCTATCTCAAAACTTTGATGGAAGATTTCCCAAAGATATTGAAAAAAAAGTGGAAGAACTCATGGCCAATCTCATAAATTATTTAGATAGTGATATTGATGAGCATTATGAAATTGAGAATATCAAATATTATCGTAAGTTATTATTAACAAAGGAAACTGATGAGCAATAAATTTTATTTCTTACTAAGATATTTTGTATCACATCTACCTAATAACCAATCCGCTGAATAGTTCCCTATTCTACATACTTCTATTAAAAAAGTGCCTAGTATTAAAGTTTTTCCAGTTTCATAGGCACTCCAAGTAGAAGAAGAGGTATTAAACCGTTTAACAAATGTTCTTAATGTTTCGTTAAAATCTTTTCTTACTTCTACTATTCTAGTGGCAATCAGAGAAATATCCATTTTATTACTAGATACCATAGTAATCTTTTCATCTGTTAATCCTAATAAATAATCTATATTTAGTTGATAATAATTAGCTAATTGATAAATTCTTCTAGTAGGAATAGTATCTTGAGAATTCTCCCATCTAGCATAAATAGAATCACTAACATTTAAAATAGTTGCTAATTTCCGTTTCGTTAATTCTTTTTCTTCTCTTATTTCTTTTAATCTACATTTCATAAAAACAACCTCTTCAATAATTTTTACATTAAATTAAAGATTAAAGATATTATCGAACAAAATACGAGCAAAAATAAATATTTCATGGTATAATAAATTTACTATTCTATTAAATAGGAAGGATAAAACCATGAATATTCCCAAAATGTATGTTAACTATATAATCAAACCAATCGAAAATAATCTTAAAGAACTACAAGCTTGTTATTATAGTAAAAATATATTCAAATACCCTCATAAAAAATTATACAAAAAGTATATCAGTATTTATTCAGAATTGCTTCAAGAAAAATTAAAATATTTAGAAATTTTAATTGAGGAAGAAATAATAAATAAAAATTCTAATAAATTATAAATTGTATAATCAATTAGAGTCAAAAAAGCAAAAATTATCAAAAAAATTATGAAGTGTATAAAAAACACTTTATTTTTTTTCTTTTTGTGATATAATATAGGCGTTATCGGGAGGATATTATGCCAGAATATATATGCACAATGGGGCCCAGTATTTTAAATACAGAAAAAATTGTTGAACTTTATCAATTAGGACTAAGAACTATCCGCTTTAACATGTCACATATTGATTATGATATTGCTGAAGTGTTACAAATGATTAGAGATGCTGAAAGAATCGTTGGTAACAAAATCAGTACCATGTTAGATACTTGTGGGTCTGAAATTAGAGTTCAAATGGATAGACCTAGAACTCTCCTTATTGGTGATACTTTGACCTTAGGAGAAGAGCTTACTTTAAACGTTCCTTATCATAATATTTTAGAATTAGGTGACGTTTTAAAAATTGATGATGGAAAAATAATCGTAAAGGTCATTTCTAAAAATCCGTTTCTATTATCATCTTTAACAAATGGGAAAATAAAAAATGGGTCTGGGGTCTTTTCTGAAAAATTATCTAGGACCTTAACATTTATTCCAGAAAAAGACACCAAGAGCTTTCACCTAGCTTTTCATAACGATATGGATTGGGTTGCTTGTTCCTTTGTAAAGTCAGCAGAGGATATAAAAAACGTTAAAGCACTACGAAGTCAATATCCAAACTGTAAAACAAAAATTATGGCTAAAATAGAAACAAGAGAAGCAATGGAAGATTTAGATAATATTATTGCTATCAGTGATGGTATTATGATTGCCCGTGGCGATTTAGGAGTGGCTTTCCCTATTTATATGATTACAACTTTACAAAATTATATTGCAGGAAAAGTAATTGCTGCTGGTATTCCTCTTACTATTGGAACAGGATTTTTACGCTCTATGAAAAGAAATCCTATCCCTGAAAAAGCAGAGGTAAGCGATTTATACTATGCATTTACTCTTACCAATAGTATTATGTTTAGTGGAGAAACAGCAGTAGCAGATGAGCCAGCAAATATTTTAAAAACAGCAAATTCCATTTTTAAAACATTAGAAGATTCAAAGCAAAAAGACAAAATATATGAGAAAATTTTTTTATAGGAGGTAACAATATGGGAAATGAAAAAATAGACTTTTATTTTGAAGAGACAGGAGAATACGCACCAAGAGAAGGATATCCAGTAGTACAAAGAAACAATATCGCTGCTATTGTAAAATTTCAAAATCAATATTTACTATTATTTTGGAATGAAGTAGCCTATGATGGTTCTCTTATTACTGGTGGAATAGATGAGGGAGAAGATAAAGAAGAAGCTGCTCGAAGGGAAGTAATGGAAGAGTCTGGTTATTATGATATTAAATCTATTACAAAAGTAGAAGCCGTTAATGTATCTAGATTTTTTGTCGAGCATAAAGGTCAAAATAGAGAAGCTTTTTACTTTCCTTATTTAGTAGAACTTAATTCTTTAAGTCAAAATGAAATTGATGAATATGAAAAAAAGGAACATTCTTGTAAATGGATAGATAGAGAAGATTTAGATAGTATCGTTCTATTTGAAAATCATAGAAGAATGCTAAATAAGGCACTAGAGGTAACAGACTCTAAAGATAACAAGCAAAAAGTAAAGAATCTGTCATCTATTAAATCATAAAAAAACTTTAGTATAACTAAAGTTTTATTTTTGTTCTAAATTCATTTTCTTTTTCAATATCTTTTTCACTTTATTAGGATTTGCCTTTAAAAATCGAGCATTCTGAACTAATTCCAAAGCAGATTCTAATTCTCCTTGTTGATTATATTCACTTGCTAAAAGCTCTTCTTTCATCTTCTCTAATTCTTGTTTAGTAAAACAACTAAATTCTCTCGCAATAGTATCAGCAAGTTGTATTGGTGTCCTACTAACAGGAATATTTATTCCACCATATAAAGCAGTTCTTAAAGTAGCATAAGATTGCTCAATATCCTCAGTAGTTAATTCCTTAGCAACTTTTCTAACATTAAAATAAACTCTTACTTTTTTTCCAAATAATTTATTTGCTTCATAACTAATATAAGCAGCAAGTAAAAACCATGGAACATTATTTTTTATTCCCCACACAAACAGTTTAGTAAGAAAATCCTGCTCTTCTTCATTTTTTATTTCTAAACTAGATGGAGTGGCATCTATTAAAGTACCATCTTTTTTTAAAGCCCATGCATGTGCTTCATCTTTACGAATATAGTTATCATCAGAATTTAAAAATCCTACTGTATATATTAGTTCTTCATCTGTACCAACTACTAAAGTAGCGGCCAAATTGCAAATAATGGAATCCATAGAAGAAATTTTTTCAAAATATTTTTCCTCATCAAATTTTTTGATAGTTCTAGATAAATGAGCATCTTGAATTGGAGTCAATGAATATTCTTTTGAATGAATCGCCGAAAAAATTTCAAAATCACTGGCATCTTCTGCTAATCCCAAACCACGAATAATAGCCTTCCTAATCGTCCTCGAATCAACACTAGTATAATTTCCTTTCTTTGGAATATCTTCAATAAAAGAATTTATTCCTGGACCAATTCCATAAACATAAACTAATCTTGGTTGCTTCATTGACTGTAATAGTTGAACTTCAGAGTCTGCTATTACATTTCCCGTAGAAGACATCCTATATTCATCTACAATAAACTTATTCTCAGGATTCCAAAAATCCTCAATATAAACTTGTGTTAAAACATAATCAACAATATAATCTCCACTATCTAATGGATAAAATGTTTTAGGAAAATGAAACTGTCCCTCTTTTATCCACTCTTTCAATTCAGAAGAGTCAAAATTTATACTAACCTCAAATTCACTTTGCACATTGGAAAAGTCTTCTTTAGTAATATCTTGTGACTGTAATGAATACATCATTTCTCCATTCTGATAAGTAGCACTATCTGCATATTGTGTTGCATAATAAGTTGGCAAAGTAATATCCGTAATTGGTTTAACAGTAGCCATAACATTATTACTTTTAACAGGATTTTCTTTCACATCCCCTACCAATGGACTTATTAAATTAGAAATATCTATTCTTTTTTCATTTACAAAATTAAAAAATTTTCCAATTAGATTTTTTTCAAATTCATATGATTTTATATATGGTTGAATAATAGTTTCTGCTATATTTTCCACCATATTTTTCTCTTCCTTATGAAAAGTAAATTGACCAATAAAATCAATAGAAGCGCCAGTAATTAAAAAAGCGGCCATTAATAAAAACGAAATAATGGCATTTGAAATTATCTTAGCAGAATTCTTTCCTAATTTATCTCCTTTGGTATATAAACCTGGAATTCTTTTTACTTTTCCTGCCCTTTTTGCTTTAAAACTATGATAAATATAATCATAAAAACTAATACTGTTTTTAGAGTCTCTTCCTTTTATTTTTATTTTTTGACACAAATATAAATGTAATGCAGTAATTGCCAGAACCTCTTGATTCTCATCTTTCAACTCTATTTGCTTTTTTAACATTTTATAATCTGTAATCTCTAAAAAATCATACAAGGTCATTACTTGATTTCCAATAATTTTTCCTTGTTGATTAACAGATACTACTTTAATATATTCATCTTTAATAGTAACAGTACGAGATACTTTTCCATGCACTCTATCTTTATAGGTACTGTCACTATTGATTAATAACGAAAGTCTATTATTCACAATCATCTTTAATCTTAATAAATCACCATTTTGTAAAAAATCTAAAATGGCCTTTTTAATAGAAATATCTTCTATAATATCACCTAAATCAGAAACAATCTTTTTACTTATTTTAACAATTTCTAATTGTTTGATTAGTAAGCGTAATTGTTGCTGATTTAATTTTAAAAAAGAAGAGGAAAAAGTATCATCCATATCATAAATATCATTAATCTCTCTATCTTCTTTCCTATTGGCTTTTGTTTCTATTTGATAAGTACTACAATCTAATATTGTCTTCATAGTAGTATGAGGATACTTCTCTAAATCAAATTCTGGAAATAAGGTTATAATATCAATTTCTCTAAGCAATATTTCTTTTAAATTATGTAATTCACAAAACATTAAAATTCTTTTTAAATGGTCAATATATTCATCAATTTTAATATTACTATTTTCATATAAGATAGATAATGTAGGGTTTTTAGAATGCTCATATTTTTCTATACATGCAGAAAAAGAACCTACTTCCCCTAAACTGAAATCAGAATATAAAGTAAAATCATGTTTTGTTCTAACAATATCTACATTAATTCCTAATATTTTTCGAATTCTATTTTGCGCTCTTCTTACCCTTTCAATTGGCGCAGAAAAAGACTTTATCTTTTCATATATTCTAACACCACCATATAAAATACGAGAAAATAAAAAAATATGATTTCTAAAAAAACTATGCTTCAAAGACTTTACATTTTCCCTTGTAGCAATGTTATCATAAATATCGCCTTGTTCTAAAATAGTTTTCAAACACTTTCTTGCAATTTCAACATCGTTCATAAAATCAACCCTTAAAAATGTCTGCGCCTAATAGAATAAATTTTATCTTTAGTATTATCAAAAACATCTTGCACTGATTTGTCACCAATTCTAGCAACATTTTGATTAATTCTATGCATATATACATAATCTAAATAATCTAAAATATCAGTAGGCATAATTGTTTCTCTACCTTGTGTTAATGCATATAATTTTACTAATCTTAAAGCAAATTTATGAGCTCTAATATTGGAGCCACCAAATAAAGGTTGGTCATCTAATTTCATACTATCAATTAGATTAAATACTTTCATCATGATATCCTGATCTTTTGGTCCTAAATGAAACCCATCAATAATTCTTTTTAAAATTGGTAAATTGTCAGTATTAATATCCCACTTTTTTTCAGGTGTAAAATCATCAAATAAAATAGTTCTTTTCTCAGCATCATTTAAATTTTCAAAAAAGATGTTGACATCAAATCTATCATAGGTTGCTTGAGAAACATTAAAAATACCTGTAATATCAGCGCTATTTTGTGTTGCTATCACATAAAACTCTCCAAAAGGATACCTTACTCCACCAATAGTCATCTGTTTCTCCGCAAATAATTCAATAAAAACGTCCTGTACTTTTCCACTTGTTCTATTAAATTCATCTATCCATAATAATTGCATATCTAATCTTTTTTGTAAACGCTCTTGTACATCGCTTGGAATCATATCTGATGTAACAGATATTCTTTCACTCAAAAAGGCACTAGCTAAAAATTCAGCTAACGTTGTCTTTCCCATTCCTGTATTTCCGGTAAATAAAAGCTTACTACTAGTATCACATAATAAAGAAGTAGCTACCACTTTTTTTACCTGCTCTTGACCCACTAATACAGTATCTAATGAAAATAACGTAGAATTATATACTCTACCTACTCCTTCTAAAACTTTTCGAGATATCATGTTTATCCCCCTTTTGCGGAATTTTATAGTATCATTTTGAATGATTTTTGTC
Organism: uncultured Bacilli bacterium; assembly: GCA_910584165.1. Classification (GTDB taxonomy): domain Bacteria; phylum Bacillota_I; class Bacilli_A; order RF39; family UBA660; genus UBA5578. The sequence goes on from CAJTZU010000006.1 coordinate 49,760, forward strand.
AATATATGTTATAATATTTTAAGATGGAGGATAATATGAATTCATGGGATAGAGAATTAGAAAAACTAGAAAAGTTATCACCTAATAGTGAAAAGACAAAATTAATTGAAGAAATGTTTCATAGTTCTATTTGGAATCATTTAAATAGTGAGCAAAAAATAAAATTAATGGAATTACTAGAAATTGATTTATCCTACCAAGATAATAGAGAACCAAACAAACTACAAGTATGGCTAAAGCTTCCTTCTAGAGCAAGTGCTGCTTTTCCTGCAAGCAATGCTATTAGAATTTCTAAACATCATTTAGAAAATATAGGAATAGGAAGTAACGTTCTTTTCTACTGTGCAGTTGTTCATGAGCATGAACACTTTAATCAATATTACGACTCTATTAGTGATAAAAAAGATTCTCTTACAGAAGAAATGAGAGACAATTTAAAATCTTTGATTCCTTATGGTAATAAAATGGCTACCCAATATATTGAATACCGTTTTCAACCAACAGAATACTATGCACATAAAAATTCAGAAGTTCGTACAAGAAAAGTGTTTGAAAGACTAACACAAGATTTAGGTCCAGATGAAGGATTTGAAAAGTGGAAAAGAGAAGAATGTATTCCTACCGATTTTTTAGTACAACTCTATAATGAAGAAAATGGAACTAGCTTTTCCTTTGAAGAATTATATAATAAAATCCTAGAAAAAATAAAAGGCAAAAAATTTCAAAAATAGATGAATACCAACATCTATTTTTTTATTTTCATAAAATACAATGGAGGTGATAAAATGAGAAAGGGAATCGATGTTTCTTCTTATCAAGGAAAAATTGATTGGACACGTGTAAAACCATATATTGATTTTGCTATTATACGTTGTGGATTTGGTGGAGATTTACGTAGCCAGGATGATGTTTATTTTGAATATAATGCAGAAATGTGCAAGAGATTACATATACCGTTCGGTGTTTACTTATTCAGTTATGCTACTACGTTAGATGAAATGCGAAGTGAAGTAAATCATACATTACGATTAATTAAAAATAAAAAACTAGAATATCCAGTATTTTTAGATGTAGAAAGTAAAAGACAAATGATCTTGCCAAAAAAAGACTTAGTAGAACTTGTTAAATACTACTGTGAAGAATTACAAAAGGAAGGCTACTATGTTGGTATTTACTCTAGCCTAAATCGTTTTAATAGTAACTTAGATTCAAGAGAATTAGATCCATTCGACAAATGGGTGGCAGAATGGAATGAAGAATTTACTTACAAAGGAAAAGCTGGAATGTGGCAACACACCGCTTATGAAGAATTAGCAGGTATTCGTACTAGAGTAGATGGAGATATTGCTTTTTTAGATTATCCTAAAATCATAAGGGAAGCGAATTTAAATCATTTACAGGAGAACTTAAAATTTAAAAAAGGAGATAAATTATACTTAACTGGAGATATCTATGAAGAAAGTAATGCTCACAAAGCAATTGAAAGAGTATGTGATGAAAAAGTTGTTATTGAAAGAGTAGAAATAGATAAACCAGCACCTTATAAAATTGAAAAAGGCTTTGTAAAAGAAGAAAATTTATATCAAAAATGCGAATAAAAATTATACACACTCTTGTGTATAATTTTTTTATGGTATAATATCTATGAGGTGGAATATGAAAGTTTTATTATTTACACATCAACAAGATATTGATGGAATTGGTTGTGTCGTTTTAGCGCAACAATCCTTTTCAGATTTAGAAATAGTACCATGCAAAACATTTGAAATTACTAGTAAAGTAAAAGAATATATAGAAAATGGTAGAATCCAAGAATTTGATAGTATATTCGTAACGGATTTATGTATTAAAGAACCTCTACTATATGATATTTCTAAAAACCCGATATTAGCTAAGAAACTAAAAGTTATTGACCACCATAAATCAGAAATTGATGAAGGAAATGATTCTTATGACTTTGTATCTATTACAGTAGAAAAAAATGGTAGAAAAGAGTCAGGTACTAGTTTATTTTATCAATATCTACTAGAAAATCATTTCTTAAAAGCTACTCATTATTTGGATACTTTCGTAGAATGGACTAGACAATATGATGTATGGGATTGGCAAAAAGAAAAAAATGAAAAAGCCAGATACTTACATATTTTATTTGAAGAATTAGGATACGAAAAATATTTAGAAATTGCGAATAGTTTTATTCAAAAAAAAGAAGTCATTTTTGAAGAAGAAAGTATGAATGTCATTCATCATTTTGAAGAAAAACTACACCAAGAAATTCAATCAATTCTTTCACAAATGAAATTAGTAGAGGTCACTATCCAAAAAGTAACCTATAAAATTGGCTATGTAACTTGCGAATATAAGTATCGCAATGATATCAATGAAGTCGTAAAGAATCATAATAGTAACAATATCGATACAGTCGGAATGATTATGACAGATATGGATACTGTATCTTATCGTAATGTAAAAGATATTGATGCAAGTATTATTGCTTCTTACTTCGGTGGCAAAGGACACAAAAATGCGGCTAGTAATCCTCAAAATAATTCCTTGTTTATAGACACTATGAAAAAAAATCATATCACACTACCCAATACCTAATTTTACTTATACACAACCTTGTGTATAAGTTTTTTTATGAATTTAAGCACTGTCAATTTTACATTTTTATTGATTTATTTTTCTATTATATTACTTATAGTAGTTATAAATTAATAGTTTTACACTTATTCGACACAGTCACTTAAGAGTCACAACATTTTAGTATCCTAATATTAAAGAGGTGGAACTTATGAGTACTATGGATACTATTTTTATCATTTTTTTAGTCGTTATTTTTATTCTAGGAATTATTATAAATGGATATTTCACATATTTATTCCCATCTAATAAAAAAAAGAAATTGACAAATGATAAAAAAATAGATAAAATGAAGTTGTAAATAAAAAAACCTTATGAAGAGAGACTGAGGGACAGGCCCTATGAAGTCCAGCAACCTATTAAGTTAGGTGCTAAATCCTGCGACGTTGTCGGAAGATGAGGAATAGTCTTTAAAAGTAGAGAGTATTCTCTACTTTTTTCTTGATAAGGAGTGAGGAGGTATTTTATGAAAAAATTATTTACATCTGAATCTGTGACTTCTGGTCACCCTGATAAGATATGTGATCAAATAAGCGATGCTATCTTAGATGCTTACTTAAGTCAAGATAAAAATGCAAAAGTTGCTTGTGAAGTTTGTGCTCACAAAAATGGAGTTCTTATCATGGGTGAAGTTACCAGTCAAAAATCAGTAGATATTGAATCCATTGCTAGAAACAAAATCGTAGAAATTGGTTATGACAGTGACTCCTTAGAATTTAATGGAGAAACAATCCCAATTACTATTCATATGAATACACAATCGCCTGATATTGCCTTAGGAGTTGAAAAAGAAGACATGGGTGCAGGAGATCAGGGAATGGTATTCGGTTATGCAACCAATGAAACAGATAATTATTTACCTATGCCAATTTACTATGCACATGCTTTAGCCAAACAGTTAGAGCTAGTCCGAAAAAAAGAAATTCTACCCTATCTTAGACCTGATGGTAAAACACAAGTGACAGTAGAATATGAAAACGGTATTACTAAAAGAATAGACAGTATTGTAATTGCCGCACAGCATAATCCAGATATTTCTTTGGAGAAACTGAAAGAAGATATCAAAAAAGAAGTCATTTTTAAAATAATTCCCAAAAGGTTATTAGATAAAAAAAGTAATTACTATATCAATACTACAGGAAGATTTGTTTTAGGAGGACCAGCTAGTGATAGTGGCCTTACAGGAAGAAAAATTATAGTAGACACTTATGGTGGTTATGCTAGACATGGTGGTGGCGCTTTTTCAGGTAAAGATGCCTCTAAAGTCGATAGAAGTGGTGCTTACTATGCTAGATACGTAGCAAAAAATATAGTAGCTGCTGCTTTAGCAAAAGAAATAGAAATACAAGTTTCTTATGCCATTGGCTATTCTAAACCGGTATCCATTTCTATTAACACAAATGGAACAAATTCCATAGAGGAAGAAAAAATACTCGCTATTATTAAGCAAGTATTTGATTTTTCTCCTAAACATATGATTAGAGAATTAAAATTGGATACTCCCATTTATCAAGAAACTACTTGTTATGGACATTTTGGGAAAAATTTGCCATGGGAAAAATTAGATAAAGTAGTTACAATAAAAGAAGTTCTTAAAAATTTAAAATAGAATAAGGAACTATCACTTCTATAATACCAGAACTATAAGGTGCTACCTGATATTGTTCAAAAATAAATACTAATCCTCTATCATTATAATAAAAATTACGATAATTTTGATAGTCTGGAACAGTACCCTCTTCAATCATATCAGAAACACTACCAGGATGTGACAATAATTTCTTTTTTACATAATTAGATATTTTTGATAATTCTTCTTTACTAATAACATCCATAATTTCTATTCTTTTACCATTTTTATAGGTAAAGGTTTCAATCGTTGTATTTGGATGAGCTCCCCCTAAATAAACTGTTGTATAAAGAATATAAGTAACATATTCTTTATATTCCTTTTTATCATAGGTAATTTCTAAACTATATTCTTGCTCATTTGGGATTCCAAGTTCAATCTCGCTATAGAAATTATTTAATCTATTATCAATATTCATTTTTATTTCATTATCTATTTGAATATCTCCAGTCATAGGATATTCATATTTCACATAAAATGATTGTAGATTCATAAAATCACCATTTTTAGTATATGAAAAAAAGAGATTTTTATTTATTGCATTTCTACCTATTTATCGATATAATGAAACAGTAAGGAGATGAATTATGGAAATTATTCACGCAAAAGATGAAACATTTAGTAATGAATTACAAGCAGATGTACCTGTTTTAGTAGATTTTTATGCAGACTGGTGTGGACCATGTCGTATGTTAGCGCCTACTTTAGAAGAAATTAGTTCTGAAAGAAATAATGTTAAAATTGTGAAAGTAAATGTTGATGAAGCAGAAAAAGTTGCACAACAGTTTGGAATTATGAGTATCCCTACTTTAATGGTTTTTAAAAATGGAAAAGAAGTATCTAAAAAAGTAGGTCTATGTTCTAAAGAAGAAATTATGGATATGATTTCTCTATGATAGCAATCATAGGTTCAGGTCCTGCTGGAGTAAGTTGTGCTTTATATATCGCACGTGCTAATATTCCTGTTATAGTATTTACAAACCATAAAAGTTCTCTTTTAAAATCAAAAGCGATTGAAAACTATTATGGAACTGGTAAGATTTCTGGAGAAGAACTTTATTATCAGGGAATAGAAGATTTAAAAAAATTAAATGTTCCTATTTATGAAGAAGAAGTTTTAAATATTGTTTGGCAAGAAGATTTCTTAATAGAAACAAATAAAAAAAGTTATTCTGCTGAAAGTATTGTTCTTGCTACAGGCTCTTCTAAAAAAGCTCCTAATATCCCTAATCTATCCAATTTAGAAGGAAAAGGCGTTAGTTACTGCGCTACTTGTGATGGATTCTTTTTCAAAAACAAAAAAGTCGCAGTAATTGGTAGTGAAGATTTTGCATTACACGAATTAGAATATTTAAAAAATATTGTGAGTGAAGTAACTCTTTTAACTAATGGGAAAAGGATTACTTGTGATTCTTCTATTTTAAAAAAAGAAACACCTATTCAAAAAATATTAGGAGAAAACAAAGTAGAAGGTGTTCTATTTGAGGATAATACTACTTTAGAAGTTGATGGAATATTTATAGCAAATAACTATCCGGATAGTAATATTTTAGCAAAAAAGGTTGGGATTCTTACTATGGACGGTGAAATAAATGTAAACCATTCTATGGAAACTAACATTCCTAAAATATTTGCTTGCGGAGATGCGGTCAAAGGAACAAAGCAAATTGCCAAAGCAGTCCATGAAGGAATGCAAGTAGCATTACAAATTATTAATGATTATAAAAAGAGTAGATAAAAATTTATCTACTCTTTTTATATTATTTTTCTTTTCCTTTTTCTAATTCTTTTAATTCACGATAAGCAGAAATAGCTTGCATTGAAATCTCTGAAGAAGTTAAACTATCAATAGCAGTATACTTAATAATACTTCTTCTAGTATTTGGCTCTTTACCTACTTCAGCTTTATATAGTGTACTAACCATTCCTAAAATTTGATTAGTTACAGCTGCTAACAAATTATCCCTAAAAGTTTCTTCCTGTATCCCATTTCTAACTTCACTTGCTTCTTGTAATAGTCCCTCAGCAATCTCTTTAGAAGTAGTAGAAAAAGATTTTTTCATTTCTTCTGCACTAAGAGAAATATCTAAAAGCTCCTCTACTTTTACTCTAACATCTTCGCCAAATAAAAGCTCTATATCTTTATTAACCATAAAATCCCCCTAATGCCCATTATTTTACCAATTTTTATGAATTTGTCAAATTAAAAAGAGATTAAAAATCTCTTTTTTCTAGTAGTTTGTAGCTTTTCTTTCAAAATAGCTTTGTGGATGAGCACAAATTGGACAAACTTTTGGGGCTTCTTTTCCAATATGAACATGTCCACAATTACGACAAATCCAAATAGCTTCTCCATCACTTGAGAATACTACCTTTTTATCTACATTATCAAGTAATTTACGATATCTTTCTTCATGCTCTTTTTCTATTTTTGCTACTCCCTCAAATAAGAATGCAATATGCTCGAAACCTTCTTCACGAGCAGTTTCTGCAAATCCTGCATACATATCAGTCCACTCAAAATTTTCTCCATTTGCAGCATCTTCTAAATTTACTGTAGTTGTTGGAACTTCACCGTCATGTAATAATTTAAACCACATTTTAGCATGCTCTTTTTCATTATTAGCTGTCTCTTCAAAAATAGCAGCAATTTGCTCATATCCTTCTTTTTTTGCTTTTGAAGCATAGTAAGTGTATTTATTTCTAGCTTGACTTTCTCCCGCAAAAGCAGCCATTAAATTAGCTTCTGTCTTTGTTCCTTTTAAATCCATAAACTTAAACTTCCTTTCTAATACTAAATATATTAGTAGTTTTTACTACCAAAAATAGTATAGCACATCATATTTAAAATAACAATAATCTTTACCATTCTATTACTTGATAATCTTCTGTAATAACATAATTTTTCTTTTCACCAAATAAATTACACTCTACTACAATAAAAAGTGGAGTAATTGTTAAATATAAAGGTTTCATATTTTTTCTTAAAGCAGAATAATCAAGGTAAGAAAGGAATTCTTTCCACTCCTTAGATTCCTCTAAATCTTCCGCTTGAATATTTTTAATTTGATTTGTAAGTATAATTAGCAATCCTTTTACTTCTTCTAAAGATAATTCTTGAATCGGCATACTTTCTACTTTAAAAAAAGTTAACCAATTATTTTTTTCAAAAGATTCTTCTATATTTTCAAATTCCTTTCTAAAAAATAATTTTAAGAATTGAGCATTTAAGTAATCTTTCTTTTCTAAGCATTCTTCTTTCTTTTCAATAACAACTTTCTTTAATAACTCTTTTCTTTCTATCTCTGATAATTCAGTACTATTAAAAATAGAATTATATTCTAGCAATTCCCCATTTATAAATTTTCCTAATAATCCTAATTTAAAAGTACCTTCAAAAAACCAACTTATTTTATGATAAATGGTAATAGGAATTTCTTCTTTGCTATCTCCTTTTCTTCTTCTAAATAATAAATAATCTAAATCCAATAATTCTATATAGCAATTATTATCTAAGGAAACGGTAACAACATCTAATGTTTGCTGAAATTCTTCTGTTAAGGAAGCCAATGTCCGTTTCTTTAAATCTATTCCTTTATATAAATAATCCATTGCATTTTTTTCTACTAAATAAAGATATTTTAAAAGTTTATTATTTTGATATTTTCTTTGAATTAATGGTTCTAAACTCATTAGAAATAAATACATTTGATAATATTCAGTAACATCATTTCTTGTATAACCCGATAATTTCCATACATAATTATCTTGATATAAATAAATAAATTCTTGATATTCATAGAATATCTGCTGCCTATCTGTTTTAAAAGTATCTAAACATTTAGAAACTTCTTTTAACTCTAACATTTGTCTTTCGAAATCTTCTAAAGACTCTCTTCTATATTCTAACAAATATTCCTTTTCTTTTTGGAAAGAAAGCATCCCCTCTACTTCTGAATTATGCTTAGTGGAAGAATAATTAATGAGATAATCACTAGATAAAAGCATACCATATTTACTATCAAAAAACTTAATAAGGTGCCACTGCCAAGGATTCTCTTTTATTTTCAAATAGGAAAAATCATTTCCATAATCCATTTTCTTTAATTCATAATTTCCCTCATGACTTTCCAAAATTTTAGCAACAAAATCATATTTATTTTGCTCATCATTATTCTCTGGTATTTTACTATCCTTTAGTTCATCCGGTGCTTCATGATTATAGATTTTATTCATCGCTTGTTGTTCCAAAATATCTGTATTCATATCTGAACCCCTTCCCAATTTTATTATAGCATGTTTTAAAATTGATGAGAAGTAGATAAAACTATCTTTTACACTTTAATAATTTTTAATATTTTTTATAATTTTTTTTAAAAAGAAAATGACATAATGAAAGATATAGATTACTTTTTATTATTTATTTTGATAAAATAGAATTGGAGTGGATGATATGGCCAAAGTATTAATTGTAGACGATGAAATGGATATTGCGGAACTAATATCTGATGTATTAACAGATGAAGGTTTCGAAACAACTATTAAAAATAATGGGGAAGACGCTGTCATGACTGCCAATCAAGAAAAATTTGATTTAATCATTTTAGATATCATGATGCCTAAAATGAATGGAACAGAAGTTTGTACACAAATTAGAGATAAAGTAGACTGTCCTATTATTTTTGTAACAGCAAAAACACAATTATTAGATAAATTAGTAGGATTTGAAATTGGGGCAGATGATTACATTACAAAACCATTTACTATTGAAGAGTTGGTAGCACGTGTAAAAGCACATATTAGAAGAAGCAATCGTTCTAGTAAAAGTAATCAAAATATTATTACCATTGGAGAAATCCGTATTAATAAGGAGAGCTTTGAAGTCTTTAAAAATGAAGAACCGATAGAATTATCTACAAGAGAATTCGAACTATTATCTTACTTAATGGATAATGCTGGAATTGCACTTTCAAAAGATCAAATATTTGATGCGGTATGGGGAAGCAATTATGGTGAAATTGGAACAGTTGCAGTCCATATTAAAAATCTAAGAACCAAGTTAGATAAAGATGAAAAATATATTAAAACAATTTGGGGATTAGGATATAAATTTGTTAAGGTGGTAGAATAGTATGAAAATGAAAAGAGTTACTATTACTCTAGTAGTTTCTATTTTTCTATTAAACTTTATTTTTATTAGTGGATATTTTAGATATTTTTTAATTCCTCAACTTTCTTTAGCCATTGAAAATAGCAATGAACAATTGAATAATGATTTAGCAGATATTATTCATGCATATGAAAAATCAAATGATTTATATCAAACATCAGAATATTTTGCCTATGAAAGAAATATTTCTATTTATTTGGAAAATTTAGATAAAGATGTTATTTACAATAATAATGCTGAGCTTTGGAATAAAAGATCCTTTTATTATGTGACTACTTTTTTTCAGCACAAAGATGACATCTATTTAATCAAAATTTATCGAAAAACAGATACTGCTAATATTCCAGCGCTTAATAATTTTATTATTTTTGAGATTATTCTGATTTTAGTAATCATATTAATTATTTTAGGAACTGCTAATCAGAAATTTATTTCCCCTATTGATAAATTACAGAAATCCATAAAAAATTATAAATTTGGAATCAAGCCAAGCCGTGCGGAAGGACAGACAGAAATTGATATTATCCAAAATAACTTCGTTGATTTAGTAGATGATTTGGAAGCAGAAAAAGAAAAACAAAATAGAATTATTGCTTCCATTTCACATGATATTAAAACCCCGCTTACTTCTATTATGGGATATTCAGATAGATTATTAACCGCAAACCTAGATGAAGAAAAGCAAAGAAATTATATTGAAAGGATTCATAATAAATCTATTTCTTTAAAAAATTTAACAGAAGAATTTGATGATTATTTAAGTTGTAATATTAAAGATACTTTAAAAAGAGAAGAAATTTCTGTTAAAGATTTATTAAAACAAATACAAGCGGATTATAAAGATGATTTAAAAGAAAAAAATATTAAATTAATAATCCATTGTAATATAGAAGATGAACTATTACATGTTGACATTGCTAAAATAAAAAGAGTATTTAATAATATTATTGCGAATAGTGTACGTTTTACAGAAAAGAAAGGAAAAATTACTATCACTTGTAAAAAAGTAGATTGTTATATCGAATTTAGAATTAGTGATACAGGTAAAGGTGTTCCTGAAAAAGATTTAAATAAAATCTTTGAGCCTCTTTTTACCTCTGACCCATCTAGGAAAATATCCGGTTTAGGACTTTCTATCTGTAAGGAAATTGTAGAAACGCATGGTGGATATATCTATGCAAGAAATAATAAAGAAAACGGATTAGATGTCATATTTACTATTAAAGCAAAATAAAAGCTAATGAAATTCATTAGTTTTTTTGTTATAATAAATAAGGAGAAAGAGAACCTGTATTAAGCAAATTTTATCAGAAAAATTGTGATGAAAATAGTAGATTTTAGGAAAAGATATCATTATAGTAGTTGTGAACGAAAAGAAGTCCAAGGTTTTAGTACTCATCTATTATTTATAGGAAAAAAATAGAATAAAAATTAAGAATAGTTGTTCTTAATTTTTTTTAATACTTTTTACATTATCTTTTAATATTTATCACCTATAATGGAATATAGAAAGAGAGGTGATGGAATGGTAATAAAGATAATCGGTTCCAATAATAGTAATGGTATCAAATTAAAAAAAATGGTAACAAAATACGCGAATGACTGCGATAATGTCAATATAGAAATATTAGATAATGAACGGGATATAAAAAGTTTCCAAGTAAAAAATGTACCAGGACTTGTTATTAATGACCGATTGGTGAGTCAAGGAAAAGTTTTAACTGTAAGAGAAATTTCAAGATTAGTAAATGAAGCCACTCCAGCTTAATTTAATAATTTTTAATAAAATTTATAAGAATATTTAATAATTAAAATATATAATGAATATATAAGTAATATTGAAGTATACTCCTCTTAGATATTACTTATATAATTTGTCAGGAGATGATAAATTATAACATAACACAAACCTTACTTATTCTACAACACTTAACTACTCTTGAAAAGGACTATGTCCTTTTCTTTTTGTATGATATAATATTTTTGGTGATAATTATGAAATATCCTAGTTTTCTAAAAGATAATAGTACTATAGGGATTACCGCACCTTCCGATGGAATTGCAGATTTATTAAAACAGAAAAGATTAGAAAATGCCATAAAACAATTAGAAGGAAACGGATTTCAAGTAATAGAAACAAATAATGTAAGAAAAAGTGAAATTGGGAGAAGCTCTAATGCAGAAACAAGAGCTAAAGAATTAATGTCTCTTATAACAGATAATAATACTGAGGCAATTATTTGTGCTACAGGAGGAGACTTTTTAGTAGAAATTTTACCCTATCTAAATTTTGAAGAGATTGCTAAAAATCCTAAATGGATTCAAGGTTACTCTGATCCAACTGGTATTTTATTTCCAATTACAACAAAATTAGATATTGCCACTATCTATTCTAATAATATTTGTTCTTTTGGGATGAATCCTTGGCACGATTCTTTACAGAAAAATATTTCCATTTTAAAAGGAGAAAATATTACACAAACTTCTTTTGAACTTTATGAAAAAGAATATACTACCTACATAACAGGATTAGAGCCTTATCATTTAGATACTAAGGTAGAATGGAAAAATTTATTTAAAAAAGAAATTACCTTAGAAGGAAGAATGATTGGAGGATGTTTAGACTTACTTTCTGAATTAGCAGGAACTCCATTTGACTATGTTTCTAGCTTTCAAGAAAGATATAAAGAGGATGGAATTATTTGGTTTTTCGATAACTGTGAATTAACAAGTGAAGACCTTATTCGTACTTTTTGGAAACTAGAATCTTGTGGATGGTTTAGATACTGTAAAGGAGTTTTATTAGGGCGAAGTGCAACAGAAACAAGCTATTATCAAGTTAGTTTTCAAGATACTTTAATAACAGCTTTAGAACACTTACACATTCCTGTTATTTATGATATGGACTTTGGTCATATATCTCCTAGAATGACTATGATTAATGGTGTCTATGCTTATATAACTTCTAAAGATGGTAAAGGGAATGTTCGTTTTGAATACAAATAAAAAGACAATTTAATTGTCTTTTTTTTGTTGATGATAATTTTTTTTACATTTATCTATTTCTATTAAAGCTTCTTCTCTTCCATGATAATCTTTTACAATTACCTCCATATTTTGTAGAACTTTATAATTTTCAAAAAAATTTTTAATTTCCTGTAAAGTAAAACTAGATAAATCTTCTAATTTTTCTATTTCTCGATATCTTGGATCTACATCAACAACGGAAATAATTTTAATATCTTCTTTCCCATTATCATACATTTCTAAATATCCAATAACACGAGCAGGAACTACACATCCTGGAAAACTTGGCTCCGAACTAATTACTAAAATATCTAATGGATCTCCATCCCCTGCTAAAGTGTCTTCTACATAACCATACTCTGCTGGGTATGTCATAGCAGAATATAATACCCTATCTAATTTTACTCTACCCCGTTCTTTATCTACCTCATACTTATTTTTTGTACCAACTGGTATCTCTATAATTGCATTTACCATATTTCTACCTCACTATTTTTATTATACACTAAAATACATAGTTTTTCTATGAATTTTATGATATGATTAAGTTGGTGAGAATATGAATTCAACAGAAATCGCATTAGTACCTATTAGTGCTATAGAAAACAAAGAAAATATCCAATATATTCCTCTTGAAAAAGTAGAATATTTCGCTTATATTGCTAGTACTCTAACACCACTTGAAGCTTTCACGAAGATAGATGGCTATACAAATGCTTTATGGGAATATATGCAAGATAAAAAATATCAAGAAAAAGAATTATTCTCTTATTATGATAAATTAATTCATGCCAATATGGGTCATGCTTTTCTTTGCTCATTAATAGAGCTCTTATTATTAGAAAAAGAAATGAGAAATGATGGAATATCTAATGATTATATTCATCAATATCAAAAACTACAAAATGAATATTTATATTTATTAAATCAATTAGAAAAAAAACAGTTCTAGCAAGAACTGTTTTCTTCTTTTTTATAAAATACAGTATGTTCTTTGATAAGCTCCAAAGCTTCTTCTTTCGCATGATATCTAACAATATTAATATCACAATTATGAAGCTTTCCGTAATTTACATAGTATTGCTTAATTTCATTTAAAGTAAAAATAGATAAATCAGATAAGTTTTGAATTTCATTATATCTAGGATTAAGGTCTGATACAGAAATAACTCTAAAAAATTCTTCTCCATCCTTATACATTTCTAAATAACCTACTACTCTTGCTGGAACAATACATCCTGGGAAAGAAGCCTCAGAATCAATTACTAATATTTCTAAAGGTCGATCTGGGCCAAGAGAAGTATGTGTAATATAACCGCATGCTATTGGACTTGGCATAGCAAAATATCTAATTTCACTTAATTTTGGAACTCCATCAATAATTTTATATTTTCTTCTTGTATCTGCTTGTAATTCTATAACAGCATCTACCATATTAAAACCTCCTTTATGCTTTATTATTTACATTATACAAGAAACAAAATAGTTTTTCTATAAAAAAATTAAAATTATACATAATTATACAGTTTTTAAACATACTAAAATTGGTGATACTATGTACTATGTAAATTGTTTCTTTGTATATTCCTTCTTAGGATTTCTTTTTGAAACATTATTATCCTTTTTTACAAAGCAAAATTTTAATAGTGGAATTTTATATGGCCCTATAACTCCAATCTATGGACTAGGAGTTATTTTAATACTAACAATATCCCACTATTTCTTTATGAACCTTCACTTGCCTAGATGGAGAGAAACAATTATTGTCTTTTTTATTTTAATAACAGTCTTAACACTACTAGAATGGATTGGTGGAGTTCTCATCGAAAAATTATTTGGCATTGTATTTTGGGACTATAGCAAATTACCATTTCATATTGGGCACTATATATCTTTAGAAATTTCTTTTATATGGGGATTTTTATCTATCTTATTAATTTATGTTATTAAACCTTTTATCAATCCTTTAGTTGAAAGTATTCCTAAAAGCGTTAGTATTGTATTTATTATTTTAGGACTTATTGATTTTATTTTTACATTTATTCATTTAAAAGGAGGAATCTAAGCGATTTCTCCTTTTTTCTTTTTATACTGATTTTGAAAATAGTCATCTGTCATTCCAGCAATATAATCAATTACTTTTTGTTCATCTGATGTATTAATTAAATATTTATCACACATATTTCCTAAAAATACTTGATAAATATCACTTTCATTATTTTTATTTTGTATTTCTTTTAAGTAGTAATCAAATAAAAATCTAAACATTTCTTCATAATCATCTAGTGTTTCTTTAGAATTTGCTAATTCATAAATATGACTATAATTAAAAGATTTTAATTCCTTAATTGCTTGATAAACGGAGCTACTCATTTTGATATAAGGTTGATGCAAACTATGACCAATAATATCTAAAATAATTGTATTAATAATTTCACGATTAGTACTTCCCAAAACCTCTATAATATTGTTAGGAATTTCATCTAAGGTTAAAACACCTAAACGAATAGCATCTTCAATATCTCTACCAATATAAGCAATCATATCACTAATTCTTACTACACAACCTTCTAACGTCATTGGACGTAGAGTTTTCAGTACAGTAGAGTCAGTATAACATTTTTCATAGAGCTCCAAAAATTGTTCTTTCGTTTTGAAAACGGGATAATACTGATCTTCTAAAAATTCCCCATTGTGACAAAGAACACCATCTAACACTTGAAGAGTAACATTATTTCCTTTACCGTGAGATTCTATATCCTTTAATACTCTTACACTATGAACATTATGATTAAACATTCTTCCTGTTTTTTCTACACTAATTCTATTTAAAATAGCTTCACCAGCATGTCCAAATGGAACATGACCTAAATCATGACCTAAAGCAATAGCTTCAATTAAATCCTCATTTAAATTTAAAGCTCTACCAATGGTTCTTGCAATTTTACTTACCATTTGCACATGTGTCATACGCTTACTAATATTATCATTATCATTATTACTAAATACCTGTGTTTTATCAATGTATCTGGTATAAGATAAAGAATAGATAATTCTATCAATATCTCTAAAAAAGCTAGGTCTCATATCTGGTTGTTCTTCTTCTAAGCGAATTGCATCTTTATTATGCGTAGCATATTCTCCTAATAAGGAATCCAACTTATTCATATTTTCCATTACTTCATTCATTTTAATCCCTTCCTATTCTAGGAACTCTCTTCCCAATACTACAAATAACTTCATAAGGAATCGTATCTAAATAATTAGATATTTTCATAATATGTTGGTTATCTTTTATTACTTCTACCGTATCATGTATAGAAACTTCATCATCAATTTCTACAAATAACATGTCCATACAGATTCTTCCAACTATTGGATATGGTTTATTATGAATATAAATCATTCTGCCACTATTTTTACGAATAATTCCATCTGCATATCCAATTGGGATAACACCAATTTTAGTATCTTTTAAAGCCTGATAGAAGCCGCCATAACCTAAGGTATCCCCTTTCTTCAAATCATGTATTTGAATGATTTCACTCACTACTTTAAAAGTAGACTCGAAAGAAATATTACTATCTAGTAGTCCATACATAATAATTCCCAAACGACAACCATTTTCAAAATTTCTTTTTTTATGAGTTAACATAGCTTCACTTGCACAAATATGAATAATAGGAATATCTTCTTTATTAACAACAATTTTTTCAAATTTATTTATTTGCTCTTCAGTAGAATTTGGTGCATCATAAATATGAGTATAAACACCCTCAACTCTATTTTTTAGTATTCTATAAATCTCTAGATATTCTTCTTTTGTGGAAATTCCTAGACGATGCATGCCAGTATCAATTTTAATATGACATTTCAGATTCTTATCTTTTATTGCTTTTGCGTATTCTAAACTAGGTACTGTAATTGTAATATCCTTTTGCTCACAGATATCCAAATATTCTATTCCAATATATCCTAAACATAAAATAGGTATTTCTAAAAACTGTTTTCTAATTTCTAATGCCTCATCCAAAGTAGCAACAGCCAAATAATTGATTCCTGCTTGTAAAAGGGTATGAATAATTTCTTCTCCATGACCATAGCCATCCGCTTTAACTACTCCAAAATAATAAGAGTAGGAAGGTACTTTTTCTATTACCTTTTTGATATTATGATAAATACTTTTTAAATCAATTTCTACATAAGTATTTCTATGCATAAAAACCTCCTTACATTAAAGGCGCAAAAATCTTTGCAATAGTACCAATCAATCGCTTATACCATGGAATCCTTTTCATTTTTTCTTCATCCATGAAATTAGATTTTTCTAAAGTATTTATAAAATCTTTTTTTATGTCTTCTAATATTTTTGATTGATAAATCCAAACAGCATTCTCATAATGGTGATATAAACTTCTAAAATCTAAATTAATGGTTCCTACTACACCTACTTTATCATCACAAATAAAAGTTTTAGAATGAATAAATCCTGGTGCATATTCATAAATTTCTACTCCTGACTTCATAAGGATTGGATAATACGACTCTGTAATAGCATGAACTACCCACTTATCAGGAATTGCTGGTGTAATAATTTTTACATCTACTCCCCTCTTCGCCGCATTCGTAAGGGCCAAAATAAGCTCATAAGTAAGAATTAAATAAGGCGTTGTTATGTAAATATAATCATTCGCTGAATTAATCATATTTAAATATACAGTCTCTCCTGCTGTCTCTTTCTTTAAAGGACTATCCCCATAAGGAGCAAAATAACCATCACTAGGATATTTTTTTTGTAATGGCAAATAGGCATCAATTGGTGTATTATCTACTTTAAATATACTCCATGCATCTAAAAATATCATTGTTAAAGTTGAAACAGCTTCTCCTTTTAAACGAACACCTGTATCTTTCCAATGCCCAAACTTTGTTACTTCATTAATATATTCATCAGCTAAATTAATGCCGCCTGTATAGCCAACATCGCCATCAATTACCATTATTTTTCTATGATCGCGATTATTATAAATAATTGATAAGATTGGCTTAAATCGATTAAAAGAAATGCATGGAATTCCCATCTTTTTTAATTCTTTATAATAATTATTAGGAAGTTTTGATATACATCCCAAATCATCATAAATGACACGTACATCAACCCCTTCTTCTTTTTTATCCAAAAGAATTTCTAAAATAGTATCCCACATTTTGCCTTTCTCAATAATAAAATATTCCAAGAAAATAAATTTTTTAGCTTCTTTTAAATCCTTAATCATATCAGCAAACATATCTTCTCCAATAGAATAATAAGTTGCGGTTGTATTTTTATAAATAGGAGAATTAACGTTATCATAAATATATCTAGCTTGACCATATATCGTTTTATCTTGACTTTTAAGTTCTTCTAATGGTTTTGAACTTTGATATTCATAATTTTCAATTTCAAATCGTTCTTTTCTATATTTTTTTCGAATCCAAATCTTACCATTTAATAAATATAGAAAAACTCCCAAAATTGGAAAAACTATTAATAGTAAGAGCCATGGTATTTTAAAAGAGGGATTCAAATTATCATTTAATAAAGCCATTGAGATAAAAAAACTAATAATCATTAAAAATAGATAAATAAATAAGGATGCTGTACTCAAATACATAAACAAAAAAAATAAAAAAATAGCCTGAAACAAGATTAATATTCCATTAATCACTACCCTACTAAAAAGAAACTTTGATATTTTATGCATATTATCACCAATCTTATTATAACAAAAATTAGTCGCTATTTCTAGAAATACATCTTTTCATACAAAATTCTCTAATATTTTTTTAGATTTTGTTATAATATAAGAAAATGCAACCGAAATTTGACAAAAAACAACTGATAGTTGGTAGTATGCTACCGAGTTTCCATTGTATGATTATGGCGAGGTGAAAGAAATGAAATTCAATGAAAAATTACAAAAGCTTAGAAAACAAAATAAAATGTCCCAAGAACAACTTGCTGATTTACTAGAAGTATCGAGGCAGGCAGTTTCCAAATGGGAATCTGGAACTACCTATCCAGAAATGGATAAATTATTAATGCTCTGCAAAATATTTAAATGCACATTAGATGAACTTACAAACGACGATATTTTAGATATTACAGTAGAAGAAAAAGAAGAAAATGCAAAGAAAAACTGGATTAATGTATTATTAGATTATTTAAATAAAACTATCCATATGATAAAAGATATGAGTTTTCACGATATCTTATCTATGATTCTAAAAATGTTTATCGTATTTCTCTTTTTAATCATTTTATGTATTCCAGTATATGGTCTTTATCTTCTTGGAAGTAGTATTTTCTTTATCCTAGGAGAAGGAATTGGAAAAGTTCTTTCCGATTTATGGTTATTTATATTGATTATTTCTTATGTTATATTAGCTGTTACTATTTTTCTATATACGTTCAAAATACAATATCTAGATAATTTTGAAAAAAAGAAAATTCTAGATACTAATAAAGAAGAATGGATAGAAAATGAAAATAGTGAAAAACAAAAAGTACAAATCATTTATCGTGATAATTCCACTTCTACCTTATTTCAAACTTTTGGGAAATTATGCACATGTATGTTGAAAGGTATTATATTCTTTTTATCACTTCCTTTTTTCCTCTTTTTTGCGGGATTATTTATTGTATTAATATTACTAATCTACGGACTATTTAATGGTATTTTCTATATTGGCTTTTTAACAGCTAGTTTCTTTAGTATTTTACTCGTATATTGTATTCTTAAATTTTTAATGGAAATTATTTTTTCAAAGAAAACAAATTTTAATAGAATGTTTCGATTGGTAATTATTTCTATTGCTGGAATTGGGATTGCTATTGGAATTTCTATCTTTGAAATAGCTGATAGTAGTTATGAAAATTCGTTACCAGATAATGTATCTAAAATTTCTTATGATAAAACTATGCCTTATCAAAATGGACTACATATAGGTAGTAATATTACTTATTATCATAATGGAGATTATAACTATTATGAAGATAATATTAAATATGTAGAAGATAATACTTTAACAGACTCTATCCGTATTAATATATCCTATGTAGAAGACTTTTTAGAAAAACCATATATTTATCTAACAACGGATAATGAAATTAGAATTCAAGCTAATGAAAAATTTAAACCATTAAATAATATTTTATTAAATGATTTACGTAATAAAAAATTTCACAATTATGAATTACTTTATGAAACAGAAATTACCATTTATGGAAATAAACAAATGATTCAACTCCTACAAAAAAATTTAGAAGAAAAATTAAAACAAAAAAATTCAAATGAATTATATCAATGTCGTGAGCAAAATAGAGTATTACAGGAAAAATTAAATCATGGTGATTCTTGTGAAAAATTAGAATATGAGCTAGAAACTAAACAATTAGAATTAGAAGAGTTAAAACAAAAAAATGAAGAAATAGAAGAAGAATTAAAACACTATAAAGATACTCTACAAAATCTAATTACACAATAAAAAGTAAAGTTACCTTTACTTTTTTATTTTTTTCCACTATACTAAAAATGGCAAGAGGTAAAGTATGAAAAAGAGTGCAGGAATTATAGTTTATAAAATTGTAGATAATCAGATTTATATCTTTTTAGCACACATGGGTGGCCCTTATTGGGAAGGAATTAATACTTGGTCCATTCTAAAAGGGGAACATGCCAAAAAGGAAAAAATATTAGATACTGCTATTCGTGAATTTCATGAAGAATGTGGCCAACCAGTATCTTTTCAAAATCTAGTTTATATTCATTCTGAAAAGCAAAGTAAAAATAAATTAGTCGTTTTCTTTGCTGGAGAAACTGAAATTGATTCTACCAAATGTTTCAGTAATACATTTTCTCTAGAATGGCCTAAAGGAAGTGGTACTATTCAACAATTCCCAGAAATGGATGAATATAAATGGTTTCCTATAGAGGAGGCAAAAAAGATTATTTTACGTGGTCAAAGAAAAAGTTTATGGAAGTTAGAAAAATATATAAAAAATAGTCATCATTAGATGACTATTTTTCTTCATATAATCCACTATCTACAACTGCCTTTGCTAAAATAGCAATATTCTCCTCAGACAAATTCATCAACATATCTGTTCTCGTTAAATAGTAAGGCGCTGTATCTACTTTTATAACAGGATATTTTGCTTCTAAATTCAACATACTAGTTTGAGTATCTAATACAAAATAAGATAAAATAGGAAGATTAAAAAAAGTACTTAGTCTATTTTCTTCTTCTGATAATTCTAAATTAGGATCTCCAATCTCCGTTTTATCAGTCCCATCTTTATAAAACCATTTTGCTCCCTCTCTAAAAATAGTTCCTGGATAAGTTAAAAAAGAATACAATAAAATTCCATTTTGATTTAGAATTAAATATATATTAGGATGCTCTTTTAAAACAAACACTTTACTATTAATTTGACTCTTTAAACTTTGAATAAAAACGGAATTTTTATCGGCTTGATTTTTCCTTTTTCTAAAAACAGAAAACACTTGTGCACCTCCATACTTTATACAATTATCAATAATTTTAATAACTGCTAAACTTAAAATAAAAATTACTATTATTAGTAAATAAAGTTTTAATCCTCTAACACCACTAAAAAAGGTAATAATAGAAATAATAAAAAATAATATAAAACAAAAAGCTGATAAAAGAATCTCTTTCATCTTATCACCCATTTTATTATATCAAACATCTCTTCTTTTCGCCACAAAAAAAGATGAAATTATCATCTTTACAAAGTAAGAAGTTTTTGCCCCTCTTCTTGTTTTTCTTCAATAAATCTACTTAAAAAATCTATTCCACCATCTGGTAAGTAAATCGCATTTGTTGGCTGTTGTCTATATTTATTAATCATGGTACTAAAATTAGTATCTGTTAATTGTTTTAATATTGGAATAACAATTTCTGGATAATCCATTAAGATTCCAAAAATGTTATAATCACATCCAGCAAAATCCATTGGATTTTGTGAAAAATCTGCATCTTCATAAGGAATAGATGGAACCCAAATGCGGTTATAAGAAACATTTATTTTTCCGCTATTAATACCGAAGGAAGATTCATTATCAATTAATGTTGCTAGTGACAATTTGCCTTCTTCAGAGCGCTCAAATAATAAATTTTTAGGATTACGGTCTAATTGATGGCAAAACCAATCCAATACATAAACTGTAATAATTTCTTCTGTCAATTCTTGACATCCAGGAACATTATTAGAATTTAAAACATCCAACAGTTTCTTTATCGTATATTGTCCATACTTTCTTGCCATTTCTGGATATAAACGATGAAGATTAGATACATCATAATATTCATAATCTGGTTTTTGAATATTCGCAGATAATAAACCTATTTTCTCAACTTCAGCAGTTTTTCCTAAACCAAAACGAACTATTTGATAATTCGCTGTTGATTTATGAAAAATTTCAAAAATATCTTTATTAAGCATTTCCCCTAATAATCGGCAATCTTTTCTAGCTTTAAAATAACTAAGTACATTGGCAACTAGATACCAATTATTTTTCTCTTTTAAATGTTCTGGGTCAATTTGAATAGCCCTTAAAATTTGGTTTTTTGTTAATCTTACTGGATTATTTATTTTTTTAATATTTTCTTTATGTATTCCTAAAGTATAAGTAGTCATAATATTTCCTCGTTAAATTGATTGTAACAATTTTTCTTTCTCGTGTTCTTTTCTCTCTACAACCCCTTGTAAATATCCTAAAGTCTCACTAGGAAGACTAAATGAATTTTCTCCACTTGTAAATGTATTTAAAATTGTTTTATAGTCAACTTTAAATATTTTCTCTAAAGATTCTATTGTCATCTCTGGATAATCTACTAATAATGAAAAAATATTTGCATCTAATCCATCTATTTGATATGGATTATCTCTAAAAGTTAAATCCTCGTAAGGAATGGATGGCACCCACATTTCTAACTTTCTTTCATCAAAAAGTCCATTTTCACTTACGCCAAAGGACTGCTCTTTATCATAGACAGGTCCCAACTCTAATACGCCATTACTTTTATTTTTTTGTAAATTCGTATTTCTTGGGTTTCCATCTAATTGATGAGTAAACCATTCATAAATATATCTATCAATAATAGCTTGTTGTAAAGACAAAGTCGTCTCTTCATCATAATGATATCCAAATGTCTGTAATAATTCTTTCAGTGTAAAATAATTATATCTTTTTGGAAAAGATGGAAATAATTGATATAACTGACAAAAGTCATAATATTCAAAATTATGTCTATCCTGAAAGTTTTCACTTGCAAGACCAACTTTTCCGTCTAATTCTATTACTGAATAATTTGCTACCGCATTACCTAATGCTTGGGCATAAGCTCTTGAAATGCACTCTCCGGCAATTCTAACATCCTTCCTTGGCTTAAAAAAAGTGACTTTAGAATTAATTAAATACCAAGAATCCTTCTCTTTAAGCAATTCTGGATCCATATCAACATAGCTTAAGACACTAGCTTGGGACAGTTTTAATTGTTTTTCAAATTTATTGATTTTTCGCATATTTAAATGAATATTATATTCCATACAAAAAACCCCCTTTTTTGTCGTATATATAATAACATAAATTTCAAAAAAGTCAAATAAAGCAACATCTATAAACTTAGTTCTTCTAGTTTATTTCCTTCCAAATCTACTAATTGAAAATATCTATTTTCATAAAGAATAAACGTATGCTCTGGATGTTGTTTTGGAATAGAAATAGATCCCGGATTCATAAAAGTTGGTGTTAACGAATAAGCATGGGTATGTCCTTGAATTAAAATAGCATCTTGATGAGGAACTCTATCATTAATATGACCATGTGTTAAACACCATTTTAAGCCATCTATTTCCAATAATTTATAATCATCCATTATTGGAAAATCTAATACCATTTGATCTACTTCCGCATCACAATTTCCTCTTACTGCAATAATAGAATCTTTATATTTATTTAAAATATCAATTACCTTCATAGTATCATATTCTTCTGGCAGATGATTTCTAGGTCCGTGATATAATAAGTCTCCTAATAAAATAATCTTATCTGGATGCTCTTTTTCTATTATTTTTTCTAATTTAGAAACATAAAAAGAAGAACCATGTAAATCAGATGCAATTAAATATTTCATTTATTTATCCTCCTAATAGTAATGTAATCAGAAAATCATTTTACCTTTTCTTTTACATCTATTTTATTATATCCTTTTAAAAGAAAAATTACTAGAAGCTATTGTTATTTTTTAGATTTTCCTTCATAATGTTGATAGGTGATAGTATGAGAATTGGAATTGATATTGATGATACAACTTTTATAACAGTAAAAGCTATGTTAAAATATGGAGATATTTATGATACAGAAGTTGTTGGAGGAAAAGGAACAAATGGAAATCTAGGTTTGATTACAAATCGTTATTACCTAAAAGCATTATATGGATGGGATGATAAAACAAAGTTTTCATTTTTTGATACCTATTATAAAAATATCTTAGAAGAATCTTATCCCATGGAAGATGCTGTTTCTATAATTAATAGACTAAAAGAAAAGGGAAACGAAATCTATTTTATTACTGCTAGACTATTAAATATTAAAAATTGTGATACAGAAAATATTACTAAAGATTCTTTAAAGAAGTACAATATTTCTTATGATAAGTTAATTATCAACGCAGCTGATAAACTAAAATTTTGTCTAGAAAACAAGATTGATATTTTTATTGAGGATAGTTTCGATACTTGTAAAGAACTAGAAAGTCATGGAATAAAGGTGTTTCTTATGACTACAAAAATGAATGAAAATATCGATAGTGGCTCTATTGAAAGAGTTCATAGTTGGAAAGAACTAGAAATAAAATTGATGAATTATTTAGAAAAATAAAAACTCAAAATTGAGTTTTTTTATTTTATGGTCGAGAAGACAAGATTTGAACTTGCAACCTCTTGGTCCCGAACCAAGTGCTCTACCAAATTAAGCTACTTCTCGGTAAAAAAGATTTATTTTTGTTTATTCTCTTGTTTTCTATAGGATTCAAATTCTTCCTTATACTCTTCTAATGATTTTACTACATCTATCCAATAAACGTTAGTAAGTTCGTTATCCCAAGGATCAACAGCAGTTCGATTTAATACACCACCTAAAGCCTTAATTGTTGCATTACTTCCTATATTATCTACTGTACAGTCAAGCATAACATGCTCTAATCCTAATTCTTTCGCACGTAGTAATCCTAAATATAAATTGATTTTATTATACCCTTTTCTTCTTTCTGTAGGACGAATTCCATACCCAATATGTCCACCAAACTCCATCATTTCAGGAGTTAAATCATACCTGATATTAATCATTCCTACTATCCTATTATCATTAACTCTTACAAGAAAATAAACTTCTCCTGGAACTCTTCCAATACTATAAGCATATTCTTTCTTTTTCTTTTTTTCTATCTCAACTAACCACTCCTCATAGGAATAGTCATCTGGACAATGGTCAAGCCCTGAATCACCATTCATATCAGATTGATAAGTTCTATGCTCTTTAA
The DNA here is from genome assembly GCA_910584165.1 of uncultured Bacilli bacterium. GTDB lineage: Bacteria > Bacillota_I > Bacilli_A > RF39 > UBA660 > UBA5578. The sequence continues at coordinate 74,839 of CAJTZU010000006.1, forward strand.
TATATTCTAAAGCCTCTTCCTTTCTAGAAAGAGATGGAGATTCTAAATAAAAACTTTCCATACAAGCACTCCTAACATTTTCTTTACATTTTAAGATGTATTATTTCTTAACTACAATAAGTAATATATTTCTAAATTATAGAAATTTTTTACTTCACTTTTCCTTCTTCATTCACATAAGGCGCAAACTCTTCCTTATGTTCTTCTAGAGATTTAACTACATCAATGACATAATCTACCATAACATTAGTAGAATCATCTTCATCAATATGTTCCCTAATTCTTATTCCTCCTAATGCTTCCATCGTCTTCCATGAAGCTGGGTTATCTAAATCAGCATCTAAATAAACTTCCTTAAGACCATATTGAGCACATACTTGAAGACCTAAATATAAATTAATCTTGTTGTATCCTTTGCCACGTTCACTTGGTCTAATACTATAACCAATATTAAAACCATACTTTTTTAAAAACTCCGTTAACGCTAATCTAATATCAATCATCCCAACAATTCTATCATCACTTTTTCTTATTAAAAAATAAGTATGAGAAGGAACCCAAGTATCTGTTACTGGTCTATTCCAATTTGCCTCTACAAATCTTAACCAACCTTCATAATCATCTATGTATTTATTTAAACTTCCCACTCCATGAATACCAGAATCATTATCAAAAAATTCATAAATATATTCTAATGCTTCTTTTTTTCTTTGAAGCGTTGGTTTTTCTAAATAAAATTTTTCCATACAAGCACTCCTAACATTTTCTTTACATTTTAAAATGTATTATTTTTTAATTATAATAAGTAATATATTCATAAGTTATATCGCGATTTCTTCTTTCATTTAATTGACAGAATTCTTATTAATTAAATAAAATTCTTTATCATAATTGTTTTCTTTATAAATATTATAAAATTTATTACTCCTCTAACTGAGAAATCATTGTATCATAATGACTATTTACAATATTGTCCTCCGTTAATTCAAAAGTCTTTGCTATCTCTAATAAATCTGAAATATAGTCTTTTTTATCTTCTTCATCCACTAATAATTCTATTTCTAAAAAACTTCCTAATCTTTCAACCTCATCAATACAAAGATTATAATTTAAATACTTAGAATACCTACGTTTTTTATTTACTACTACCCATTTTTGATATCCTAAAGTTTCTAACAATTGATTAGCTTTTTCATAAGAACTCACTTCAAACTCAATCTCTTTAGACTCTTGTATTCTAGCACTCTGCTTTTTTAAATTTAGTTCTACCTTTTCATTCTCTTTTCTTACTCTAAGCCAAATAGAACCTTCAACACTTTCTACATGGGCTAAATCACTTACATAAATCGTATCATTCTGAGAAAGTACTTCACTAATTTCACAATTCATATCCCCTAATTTATCTAATAACCCATTTATATCTTCTACTTTAAATTTCAATTCTATTTCTCTCATAAAATCATTCCTCTAGTTATCATTATAGCAAATTTCTAAGTATTTTAAAATAAATTGTGAAACTATATTATTTAACGTATAATAAAATTGTAAGTGAAGGAGAAGAATATGAATTATAATTTTCAAGATAGAACTATTTTAGCAATGAATTTAGCGAAAAAGGCTGGGGAAGAGATTTTAAGAATTTCCCAAAATAGTGATTTAGGTACTAAAGAAAAAGGTACTAAAGATGTTGTAACCATTGCAGATACCAAAAGTGAAGAAATTATTATAAAAGGAATCGAAGAAAAATTTTCAAATGATTCTATTATTACTGAAGAAAGCGGCACTTATCATACCACAGAGAATGAGTATACATGGGTAATTGATCCACTTGATGGAACATCTAACTACTCAAGAGGGATTACGCTTTATTGTGTTAGTATTGGCTATATGAAGGATAATAAGCCTATGGGAGGCGCAATTTATATTCCTACTAACGATGAACTTTTTGTATGTGAACTAGGAAAAGGAGCATACTGTAACAACAAAAGATTACATGTTTCTTCTACATCTAAGTTAGAAAAGAGTTTAACAACTATAGGCTTTAACAATCGTTATCCAGAAATGACTACATGGTTTTCAGAAATTCATAAAAATGCAATGAAAAAAATGTACAATGTTGAGAAATTATTTTCTACTGTCATATCATTATGTTATGTTGCAGCAGGAAAAATAGAATCTCACATGGAATTATATTGTTATTTGTGGGATATCTGCGTTGGCTCCCTATTAATAGAAGAAGCAGGTGGAAAAGTAAGTGCAGAGGAAAATAAACCATTAGACTATTTAAAAATTGATAAACAAATCATTTTAGGAACTAATGGAAGCATTCATGATGAATTTGTAAACATTGTAGGGCCACAAAAAAACTACTAATCATTTAGTAGTTTTATTTTGTTTTTTCAGATAATTCTGCTTCTTCAACAGTGCCTAAACTCCACATTTCTTTTTCGGCAGCTTCTAAATTAGCAATTCTAGAATATCCATTTCCATAATCAGCACGTCTTTGCAACTCAAAATACATATCAATTGCTTTTTTATCTTGAGATTGAAGCGCTAATTTAGCAAGCAACCTTGCAAATGTTTGATACTCTTCTTCTGAAAATGGAAGTTTTGCTACTGGTTCTCTTTCTGGAATAGCTGGTTCACTACCAAGTTTCCATCCTCTATCTTCATAATGCTCTTTTATAGCATTCGCAACATGACTACCATCTATCATAATTTTATCACCTCCTATATTAATCGTTTTTATAAAGATTATTTGTTTGCCTTAACTTTTCTATCAATCTTTTGTGAACTGGTCTTATAAAGTCAACAATGTCCTCTCCCATTGCTTCTTCAAATGAAATCCGCTTTAATAAATATTCTTTTATTTTTTCTTCCTCCTCATTAAAAGGAACATAAGTTTCTATTTGATTTCTTAAATTCATAAATTCATCTCCTCATATACTTTTATCCAGCCAAGTTTTAACCATAAAGATATTTCTTCATAACAACCAATATCTTCACTAGGCATTTTTAAAATTACTAACTCAATATTCTTATGATAAACCAATTTCTGAGATATTCCAAAAAGCAATTCAGCATAAGCTTCATAACCAATATAACCTAACTTACCATTTTTATCTTCATTCATTACAAATAAAATATCTGCATTTTTTATATTCTCCAAAAATTCAATATGGATGTTAGGATATAAATCCATAAATTTAGATTCTTCGATTTTTTTGGGATAATCTAACACCTCATAATCCTTATTTTTAAAGAAAGTTATCCAATACTCTATTTTATCCTGAAGTTTCGCACTTCCTGCTATTACTATCTTTTTCTTATTTTCTCTCATTTTTTTCCTTCAAATCTGTATAGTAAATAATTTCTTTATTTAGCGATTTAGCATACTCTATTTCGCTTTGTGTACTATTTCCAATATATCCATCTACATTTACTACTAATATCGCATCCGATATTTTTATTTTTTCTTTATGCATTTTATCTAATATATTTGCTTCCTCATCTGTATATGCATCTTTATCTGGATTAGTAGGATAAATAGGTGCGATAACACAATTACCTTGCAACTCCATTTTTCAGATATCATCATAATTTCTTTTTGAAATCTTAAACTTCCACATACTGTTATGAATTTCATTCATTCTCCTCCTATCATATACTAAAAAAGAGTAAAAGAGCTACTCTTTTATCTATCTTATTATGGTGTCCACGGCGAGAGTCGAACTCGCGACCTTTACCTTCGGAGGGTAACACTCTATCCAACTGAGCTACGTGAACAAATGATACTTTTATTGTATCATACTTTTTTAATAATCTAAATTCGTATAAGAAAATTCTCTTGTATAACTTTTTACTTTGTGACTGTCACATTCAACATCCAAAACATCTACATGAATTGGAAAAATAGAATTTAGTTTTTGTAAAGCAGCCTTTTGAGATTCTGCTATTTTTGTAATACCACCATTAATAATACATAAAGTTCCATAATTCGTTTGAAAAATATTCCTAGCTTGTACAGGAAATAAAGTTCTTTGAGGCGAAATCATTCCTAATGTTCTTGGCATCAATTCGTCAAAAATAGGAGGTGTTAGACCCTCATGCATATGGCCAGAATGAACATGGTGAAAGCCTTTTAATTTACTTTGAATTATTCCATTTCTTAAATGAATCGACGAATGAAATAATAATTCATTTAGTTTTCCCTCTCTTGGAATAAAAAGTCTTTGCTTTTTTCTCATATCCTCAATCAATACCCATACGTCTTCATCCTTCCTATCAGATGAACCAATACTATCTTCTGGTAGAGGATATTTTCCATGATAATAATAGGTTGGCATAGTATAACCAACTACCCTAATACTATCATCTTCATAAATATCATTATCTAATACATGAACGTTTTTATTATCGGACACTTCTTGCCAAAACTCTTTTTGTAAATCTTCTAACATACCATTATCTAATTGATATCTCATATCATGGTCTAATAACGTAATAGCTGTAGGAGCAATCTCTCCACTCATTTTTATAACTTCTAAAAATTCTTCTCTTTTTTCTGCAATTTCTAAGACATTTGTATTATCTAGATTATCTCCTAGCCAAAAAATATAATTTGGCTCCAAGGTAGAAATTAATTTCATAATCGCTTGTAATCTTTGAAAGCTCATCTTCTTACTAAAATGTAAATCACTCAAAGATACTATTCGTATCTTACCTTTCATTTCTGAGAAATAGGATTGTGTCCTTGTTATTTTAACTACTTTTTCCATAATTTCCTCCTTTCCCACCACTTTATTATATCATAACTATTTCATATTATTTGCACTTATCCTTAAATTGTAATATAATAATATCCTCATAGGAGGACCTAATGGAAACAAAAAAATTATTAGAAGAATTTGTAAAAAGTAGAGAAAATGAAATTGCAACTGTTGCTGCTTTTGGATATGGTTCTGGTGTTTTTAAACAAAGAGGAAATGATACCGAAAAAAGTATGATAGACACTATCTTTGTTGTAAAAGATGCTAAAAGTTGGCATAAAGAAAACAAAAAAAGAAATCCTAGGGATTACTCTTTAAGCGCAAAAATTTTATTAGGAAATATTAATTTTGAAAGAATAGCAGGATTAACTGGAGTTACTTATCAAACAAATATTCCCTTTCAAAATCATAAATTTAAATATGGTGTCATTGGAGAACAAACTTTCCTTACACAAATGGAGTCTTGGAATAGATTTTTCTTACCAGGAAGATTTCAAAAACCAGTTTATCCTATTCGTACAACAGACGCGATTACAAAAGCAATTAATAAAAACAGAAAATTAGCACTTTTGATAAGTTTAATCACTTTACCAGAAGAAGATAAAACCATACGAGGACTTTTTCTAAATCTATGCTCTTTGTCATACTGCGGAGATATTAGAATGTTATTTGTAGAAAATCCCAATAAAGTAGCAAATATTGTAGATGCTGAATTTCCTTTATTAGAAGAAATATATGTTCAACAAAATAAATTTTTTACTATCAAAGAAAGTGGAGAATTAGATATTGATTATTTGGAAGTATTAGATGAATTATATAGAATACTTCCACCAGAACTTTATAAATATTTAAGTAATTTGGCAACCTTACAACAAAGTTTGCTTCATCATATAGAAGAAAAAAATCGTATTGAAAGTATTACTCAACCATTAATTGGTATTGCTACCACTGGCCCTATAGCATCTTTTCAATATGTCAGACGAAAAATGGCAAAAAAGCAGAATCGATAAGATTCTGTTTTATTTTTTATCATTAATTTCTAATCCTATTGGACAATGGTCACTACCTAATACTTCTCTATAAATAGAAGTATTTTTAATTCTGTCTTTCCCATCTTCAGAGATAATAAAATAATCAATTCTCCAACCAATGTTTCGCTCTCTTACATTCCGCATATAGCTCCACCAAGTATACCAATCTTTTTCTTCAGGGTGTTGATAACGAAAAGTATCTATAAAACCACTATCTAATAATTCCTGAAATTTTTCTCTTTCTTCATCAGTAAAACCAGCATTACCTCTATTGGCTTTCGCATTTTTAATATCTATTTCCGTATGAGCGACATTAAAATCTCCACAGACAATTACTGTTTTTTTCTTTCTAAGAGAGTTTACATATTCTTTAAAGTCTTCTTCCCATTTCATGCGATAGTCTAATCTTTCTAAAGTTCTCTTTACATTAGGAACATAACTATTAATTAAATAAAAGTCAGAAAATTCCAAAGTAATCATTCTTCCCTCATGGTCATGTTCTTCAATATTCATTCCATAACAAACAGAAAGAGGTTCTATTTTGGTATAAACAATTGTCCCAGAATATCCTTTTCTTTCTGCTACATTTCGATAACAAATATAACCATTCGGCCTATAATCAATCTGTTCTTCTGTAGCTTTCACTTCCTGTAAGCAAAAAACATCTGCATTCAGTTCTTCAAAGAAATCTTGAAAACCTTTTTTAAGACAAGCTCGATATCCTGCTACATTCCAAGAAACTAACTTCATTTTATTACCTCCATATAGTCTAAAAACGGCATAAAAGCAGTAGGAATAGCATAATTTTCCTTTATCTCATCCAAACTAGCCCATACATAATCATTTAATAAACAGCTTACCTCTAATACATAACTTTTCATAAACCATTTTTTATGAGTAAAAATATGAGTATTCGTAATTCCTTTTTCTAGTCTTTTAACAGTTGGAAATAATTTCAAAACATCACTTTTCTTTAAAATTCCTTCTACATTTGGAAACTCCCACATATTTTTTAAAAGCCCACTTTTTCTTTTATGTAACGCTATTTTGTCTTGATAGCGAAGAATAAATACAGTATATTCTTCTTCCTTCTTTTCTTTTTTTATTACTTTTCTAGGAATACATTCTTCTTGATGATTTTGATGCGCTAAACAATATTTCGATAACGGGCAAATTTCACATTTTGGAATAGCATTAGGTAAACATATTGTCTCTCCCAATTCCATAATTCCTTCATTAAAATCACCAGATTGAGGTGGTAAAATCTTCTTTATTTCATTTCCTATTTTCCTTTTTACTTTTAAATCAGATACATCAATATCAGTATTCATGACTCGCGCATATACTCTCATGACATTTCCGTCGATTGCTACTTCCTTTTTTTGAAAAGAAATAGAGCTAATGGCACCCGCTGTATATTCACCTATACCTGGTAAATTTAGAATTTCTTCATAATCTTCTGGAAACTTTCCATCATACTCTTCCATAATCTTAATGGCAGCTTTTTTTAAATTTCTAGCACGATTATAATATCCTAATCCTTCCCATAATTTTAATAATTCATCTTCCTCTATTTTGCTTAATGATTCTATCGTAGGAAGTCTTTTCATAAATACTTCATAATATCCTTTTACAGCTTCTATCCTTGTTTGCTGTAACATGATTTCAGATATCCAAATATGATATGGATTTTTATCTTTTCTCCAAGGCAATTCTCTTTTATTTTCTAAATACCATGTTAATAATGGTTCTACTATCTTTTCCATAACATCACATCTTTATTATACCATGAAAAAAAACAAATCCAAAGATTTGCTTTTTAAGAAAATTTTCTTTGAAAGAATTTTGCTACTTCAACAATTGGAATTACTAAAAATGCAAGTCCAAAAGCCACTCCAAATTCGAAAAGACTAACTGGCGCTAAACCAAATAAATTAGATAAAATAGGGACATAAACTACTGCTAGTGTAAATACTAAAGACAGTATGAAAGAACCTACTAACCATTTATTTCTTGTTTGCATTGTAAATATAGAACCTTTTTGTGTACGCATACAAATTGCATAAAACATCTCCACCAAATTAGCAGTTAAGAATGCCATAGTCATTCCATCTACTGATTCAAAGATTCCACATTTTCCAAGCTCTATATGCTGACCAATAAAGAAGGACGCTAAAACAATAACTGCCATTAAAATTCCATGTAAAATAGTAGATACTCCCACACCATCTGAAAATACACTCTCATCAGATTTACGAGGTTTTCTCTTCATTAAATCGCCTTCTGCTTTTTCCATTCCAAGTGCTAAACCAGGAGTACTATCTGTTACCATGTTTATCCATAGTAACTGAGCAGGAGTAACAATAGTAATTCCAAAGGCAGATGCTAAAAATACATAGATAACCTCTGCTGCATTAGTAGATAATTGAAACTGTAATACTTTTCTAATATTATCATAAATCGTTCTTCCCTCTTCTACTGCATTTACGATAGTAGCAAAGTTATCATCTGCAAGAACCATATCAGAGGCCCCTTTAGTTACATCTGTACCTGTTATTCCCATTGCAATTCCAATATCTGCAGCTTTAATAGAAGGGGCGTCATTTACACCATCTCCTGTCATCGCAACTACATAATTTTGGGACTTTAAGGCTCTTACGATTTTTGTCTTATGTTCTGGTTGAACACGTGCAAATACAGAACAAGTATTTACTACTTTCTTTAATTCCTCATCACTTAAACCATCTAACTCAGAACCTGTTATGGCTTCTTCACGAGCACTGATAATTTTTAAATCTTCTCCGATAGCTGTTGCGGTATCAATATGATCTCCTGTAATCATAATAGGTCTAATACCTGCCTGTCTACAATTTTCAATCGCATCATATACTTCTACTCGACAAGGATCTATCATTCCTACAAAACCAATAAAAGTTAAATCTTGCTCTAAAGAATCTGGTTCTAAATTAGTAGGAATACTATCATATTCTCTATAACAAGCTCCTAATACGCGTAAAGCTTTATCTGCATACTTTTTTGTCTCTTCTTGAATATGCTTTTTTATCTCTTCCGTCATAGAAATAACTTCTTTATTCTCATTTAAGTAATAACTACTTCTTTCTAATAGAATTTCGCATGCACCTTTAGTATATTGAATTACCTGTTTCTCTTTTTGATGAATAGTAGACATCATTTTTCTCATAGAATCAAATGGAGCTTCTCCTACTCTTGGATATTCTTTTTCCAATTGATATTTTGGATATCCTAATTTATTTGCAAAATTTACTAATGCTGCTTCAGTAGGCTCCCCTGTTGCTTCTTTATCGTCTTCTTCTATTTCAGCATCTGAACATAGAGACATTGCCTCAGCAAGTAAATGCTCATCTGAAGTACTACTTTCTACTACTGTCATTTTATTTTGAGTCAAAGTACCTGTTTTATCTGTACAAATAATTTGTGTACATCCTAATGTTTCTACTGCATTTAATTTTCTAATAAGAGCCTGTCTTTTTGACATAGAAGTTACTCCCATAGAAAGCATGATTGTTACAACTGCAGGTAATCCTTCTGGAATAGCCGCAACTGCAAGCGCAACAGCTATTAAGAAAGTATCTAAAATATGTGCTCCTGTAAAATCTCCTGTTTTAATAATTCCAAAGATAAATACAAAAATACTGATACCAACAACTAATTTTGTTAAAATACGAGAAATCTCTGCCATTTTCTTTTGTAGAGGAGTCTTTTCTTCATCCGTTACTTGTAAAGCTTTTGCAATCTTCCCCATTTCTGTTTCCATAGCGGTCGCAACTACTACTGCACTACCTCTACCATAGACTACTGTACTTCCACTATATAACATATTGGTCCTATCCCCTAAAGGAATATCTAAACTATTTTCTTTTAAATGAATCAAATCCATTATTTTAGTAACTGGTACACTTTCTCCTGTTAAAGCTGCTTCTTCCACTTTCATACTAAAAGACTCTAAAATTCTACAATCAGCAGGCACAGCATCTCCTGCTTCTAATAGAATAACATCACCTACTACTAATTCTTCACTTTTAACATGTTTTAACTCCCCATCACGAAGTACTTTGGAAGTAGCTTTTGTCATTTCCATAAGAGACTCTATCGCATCTTCGGCTTTATTTTCTTGAATCAATCCCAATACAGTATTCATAATGACTACAAATAAAATAATAAAAACATCTGTAAAAGAATCCCCATTAATAATAGCTGTAACTGCTGAAATAAAAGCTGCAGCTAAAAGCATAATAATCATAGGATCCATTAAAGATTTTACAAATCTTTTTACAATACCATCTTTCTCTGCTTCTTTTAATTTATTAGCGCCATTCTTCTCTAATAAGATAGCAGCCTTTTCTTCTGTTAAACCGTTTTCTGTTGATTCCACTTTTTTCAACACTTCTTCTTTTTCCATATTGAAAAATTTCATTCTTACACCTCAAATTCAAAATAAAAGGACTTATCATAATGCTAGATAAGTCCTAAATTTAATTTAATATACTTATACTAGTTATCGCATTATCAACTATATCAGATAAATCTGGATTAGAAGAACTATAAGCAAAAATAATCATAGATTCATTAAAATAAATGAATTTGTAAACTCTCCTACGATTGTTTTTTTCTAATTGTTTTTCTAAGATTTTTCTTTGACTTCCTCTTAGATAGTATTCACGGTCTAAATCATGTAATAATGTCTGAGAATTTGTCTTTGCACTATTCTCTAACCATTGATTAGCCCTTTCTCCTATTTTATCTAAAGAGGCACATTTCGCAAGCATAATGTTAATGTCTCCAACTTTAAAACTAGATTCACTATTTTTAACAACACCCTCTACTTCAAACGGAAAACTTATTTCAAAATTATAATACGTATCTGATAGAATATTGTACTTAAAATTTATTTTTTCATTGTCACCAAACTTTTTCTCTATTTTTAAGTTATCACAAATAATTTCATAAATTGTTTTTAAAGTTTTCTCTGGTGCTTGTCTTAACATAGACACTATATTCATAATGTTTTTATTCTTAGAACTTACCTCTGTTGTAGTACACACTTTTTGAAATATTTGAAAAGTCGTAAAATATTCTTTTAATCTATCCATATCTAAAGAATTGTTATCTTCCAATTCTTTTACCATAAGATAGCCAAGTGTATCAGAAGAAACTCTTCTCCAAAATAAGTCTAAATCTGTTTCTACAATTAAACTCTCTGATAAATCAAATATATTCCCTATGCTTTTATCTGCTTGATAATCGTGATTAATCTCATCAATCATCGTATTATTTAATTCATCTATCTTTTGCTCCATGTTATCCATTAACACAACAGGTTCTACTATATTAGTATCTTCAGTTTTAATAGAATAGTATACTGATAAAAGTTTTTCTTCTTTATCTATTGGATAAGAAGTTAATAAATAATTTAAATTTCTATCTACAATAATAGATAGCCCATTCGGATTTAAATAGTACATTGTATCTGTATCCTCTAACATTTTACTATTTTTTTCAATTTCTTCTTTTGATAAAGATAAAAGAGTACACATCTTTTCCAATTGTCTATCTTTAATACTTTTCTCAGTTTCAGAAGTAATAATAGCATAGATTTCATCTTTAAACATAGAATAAAATTTATGTAGTTTCTCTTCTTTCGAATTATCACAAATAGAAAATAAAACGCCTTCTATTGCTCCAAAACATTCCTCTTCTGACTCAATATCTATATTTTCTTGTTGTCTAGAATAAGCATAAAGACTTTCTCTATAACGAATAATTACATCTTTTAATTTATCAATCTTATAAAAATCATATTCTTCTTTTTCATCGTCTTGAATAGAAATACTTAAATCCGAACCATTTAAGATTAAACTCCAATCTTTGCTATAAATACTAAACTGTATCATAGCTTCTTTTGTAAAATGCTTTACTAAAGTAGAAACGATAGAATTCATATCTATACTTTCTTCAATCATAACTAATAATTTTCTAAGATTCGGATAGAGAGCATCTAATTCTTGTATATGAACAGAGTTCTGCTCATTCTCTTCTTCAAAAAAGTTCAAAACTTCATAGTATGCTGCTTCTAAATCTTCCATATTTAAGCATTCCGTCATACGACTCTTTGCACTTTCTTGCTCATCGCTTAAAGAATAATCTACCTTCAAAAATAAGTCCTTTTCTTCTTGATATAATTCTTCTAAAGATTTTAATTTTTCATGAATAATATATAATTTTTCTTCCTTAGATAAACTTTCAAAATTTTTAGAGGCAGATAAAATTGCTTTTAATTCTTTTCTACTAATCAAATTATCACTCATAACCATTCTCCTATATACTTATTCTTTTATATAAATTATGGTACCAATACCCCATACTATTTATTCTTATATTTCATTATACCATAGATAAAAAAAAATAACTACTTTATTCCATCAAAAAACTACACCTTTCTTAGTCTTTTTTTACAAAATAAAAATCCTTATAAAATAAGGATTTATTCACTAAATGGTCGGGAAAACAGGATTTGAACCTGCAACCCCTTGGTCCCAAACCAAGTGCTCTACCAAGTTGAGCCATTTCCCGAAACAATAGATGGTGCGCCCAAGAGGAGTTGAACCCCTAACCTTTTGATCCGTAGTCAAATGCTCTATCCAATTGAGCTATGAGCGCGTTTCTCACTCAAATACGTATTTAATTGTAACACAATTTATCAAAAAATTCAATAGTTTTTTTAGGAATGAGAAAGATTTTCTTATTAATTTAGAAGAAACCATAAAAAAATAGAAGATTTTTTTATTACTCTTCTATTTTATTTATTACTAATAGAAAATATTCCTATTCTGCAACGTTAAATGTTTCTATAAAGGAATCTAATTGGAAACCTTCTGGTAAAGAATAAGTTGGTCCTGTATATTTCATAGTTGATAAAATATTTCCTATTGGTTTTAAACAATCATCATTGGAATAGTCTCCCTCTTCATTTTCAAGAACAATTCCAAACAATTTTGTTCCATTTGCTTTGGCATAAGCTACTAAAACATTTTTTGTTCCCATCATTACTTCCATTTTTACAAAAGCTGTACCACTAATCTCTTTTTCAACAGGCTCTGTTGTTTCATAACCCATCTGTTTAAAATAATCTATCAATTGACTTTTATTACTAAGTAAAGTATTATAAGTGCCAGTTTGTAAAGTCATAACAGCTGACCACTTAGAGTCTTTATCTCCTACATATAGTTCGCCTTCATAAATCTCTGCATAATAATCATCTTCTATATATAGATTAAATCCTTCATAATGATATTCTTTAGCGCTTTCATTAATTTTATTCTCTCCAGTTCCTTTACCATTAACAATAATTTTATTCATAAAGAAGGCTGTTAGTGCAAGAATAATAATAGACATAATAATAACTATAATAAAAGTAATTTTTTTAAACTTTAAAGCCTTTAGCTCTGGGTCTTCTTCTTTTACGGGTTCTGGTATTGGCTGTGCGGGAATGCCGCCTGGAGCCTCTGGTTGTACTCCTAAATTATTATCTACTGGCATTGCCATTGCTTCTAAAGAAGTAGGCATCCCCTCAGGTATAACAGGAGGTACTGCCACTGCTAAATCCACAGAAGGTGTTTCTGCTACTGGCAAATCGATTGGAGTTACTGGTAGTTCTGATGAAGTAGACTCCGATTCTAAAGGAGTTAAATCTGTTGAAAAAATAGATGGTTCTTCTACCGTTGGTACTTCTAAAGGAGTAGCTGCAATTGGCAATTCAGAAGGAGAACTTTCAACAGAGGTTAATTCTACAGGTGTCTCCGTTTCTACTGCTGTAACTTCAGAGACTTCCTCTGGAATAGCATTTTCCTCTACAGCTTCTGCTAACACTTCTTCTTCAGGAAGGCTATCCGGAACAACAGGAGTCGGTTCTATAACAGGTTCTAATTCTTCTACCATCTCCGATTCATCTTCTGATAAAGATTCTGTTTCTTCTACTGAATTTAATTCTGCAACAGGTATAATTTCAGAAACATCTTCTATTTCTGATTCATCATCTAATCCAATCGTCGTAATTTCCGCTTCATCTTCTTCATCCATATCTATTGTATCAGGAGTATCTACGATTTGCTCTTCTTCATTTTCAGGGGAAACATCTAGAGTATCTGTATTTTCAACTGGTTCTCCACAGTTAGAACATTCTGTCTCATCTAAAGTTACTGGAAAACCACATTTAGGACAATTATTCACTTTTTATTCCTCCTATCTTATTCTATTTATAATCATATCATAATTTTTAGGATTTTAATAGACTTTATAGTAAAAAAATATGCACATCATTGTGCATATTTTATTCACTAAACTTTTCAAACTGTGAATTATAAAGTTCTGCATAAAAGCCATTTTTCGCAAGCAATTCATCATGAGTTCCTTGTTCTACAATATTTCCTTCTTGCATTACTAAAATTAAATTAGCATTTTTAATGGTAGAAAGTCTATGTGCAATAATAAATGAGGTTCTTCCTTCCGTCAATTTATCCATAGCCTTTTGAACTAGTTCCTCTGTTCTTGTATCAACATTAGAAGTAGCTTCATCTAAAATTAAAAATGGTGCATCTTCTAGCATACCACGAGCAATTGTCATTAATTGCTTTTGACCTTGACTAATAGAGTTATTATCACTTAAAGGAGAATCTAATCCACCTGGAAGAGTTTTAATAAAATGCTCTACCCCTACTGTACTACAAGCTTTTTGTATTTCTTCATCTGTTACATTTTCCTTATTAAACTTTAGATTTTCCCTAACTGTTCCATCAAATAACCAAGTATCTTGTAAGACCATAAGGAATAATTCATGAATATTTTCTCTTGTTAAATCTTTCGTAGACACTCCATCAATTAGGATTTCACCATCAACAATATCATAAAACTTCATAAGTAAATTTACCATTGTTGTCTTTCCAGCACCTGTCGGTCCTACAATCGCAATCTTCTCCCCTGGATTTACAGTGGCATTAAAATCCTTAATAATCGGTCTTTTTCCATCATAACTAAATTTAACATGTTTAAATTCAATTTTTCCTTGTACTTTTTCCTTATCTAAAAATTTAGATAAATGACTTTCATCTGGCATTTCTTCTTCATCAAATAATTCAAATACTCGTTCTCCTGCTGCCGCTGTAGATTGCAAACTTGTCATCGCTTGTGCAATTTGTGAAAGCGGATTTGTAAATAATCTTACATAAATCATAAATGCTACAATAACTCCAAAGGAAATTACATCATTCATAGTCAAAAGTGCTCCCACTACACAAACAGCAAC
Organism: uncultured Bacilli bacterium; assembly: GCA_910584165.1. Taxonomy (GTDB): domain Bacteria; phylum Bacillota_I; class Bacilli_A; order RF39; family UBA660; genus UBA5578. The sequence goes on from CAJTZU010000006.1 coordinate 89,979, forward strand.
ATATCCAAAATTTCCAATGAATCCCATAATAGGTTGCATCATTCCAGATAAAAATTGGCTTTTTCTATTACAATTATAAAGACGCTCATTCAACTTATCAAAATCTTCACTAGCCTTTTTCTCCCCATTATAAGCTTTAACAACATTATGTCCAGAATAAATTTCTTCTATATGGCCATTTAAATTACCTAATTCTTGCTGTCTTTGAATGAAATATTTCTGAGATTTACCAAGAATCAAAGCCATCAACCCAAAACCTAATAAACTTGAAAGAATTGCTGTAATGGCCATTATCCAATTTGTTACAAACATCATGATAATAGAACCAATAAATAAAGTACTACTTGTTACTAAAGTGGATAAGCTCTGATCCAAACTTTGCGCAATTGTATCTACATCATTGGTTACACGTGATAAAATATCTCCTGTTTCATTCTGATCAAAATAACTAAGTGGTAACGTATTAATTTTATTACTGATTCTAGAGCGTAAACTACGTGCTAAATTATTAGAAACATGAGTCATAAGAATAGATTCAATATATTGAAATAAAGCACTTATTAAATATAAAGTTGTTAATAATAAAGCTATTTTTTTAATTTTATCTAAATCCATAGAAGGCTTAATTTTTTCATAAACAGCTCCTGGTAAGGTGTCTAACTGAATTAAAATTTCTTCATTGTCTGCCTTCTTTGCATTTTCTAATACTAGTTGTAACTTTCCTTTATCTTCCATAGAGATATTAGGGTCAGTCATAATTTCAGTTATCTTTTCTTCTGTTAAATTAGGTGTTAAACCTTCTGTAATGGTATCTGTCAAACCTGATAATTGATTAGGCGCTACTAACGATAAAATAGCACTAATCATAGCAAGAGTTAAAGAAGTAACCAATAATACTCGCCAAGGTTTTAAGGTTGATAATAATCTTTTAATAGAGCCTTTAAAATTTTTAGACTTTTCAAATTTTCTAGGTCCTGGTCTAGGCATTTTCTAACTCCTCCTTTGATAATTGAGATAAAGCAATTTCCTTATACACTTCACAAGTCTTAAGAAGTTCTTTATGTGTTCCCATTCCTACACATTTTCCTTTATCTAATACTATAATTTTATCTGCATTTAAAATGGTACCAATTCTTTGTGCTACTATCATACTAGTGGCATCCTTTGTATATTTTTTTAATTCTTTTCGAAGGGTAGAATCTGTCTTATAATCTAATGCACTAAAAGAATCATCAAAAATATAAATTTCTGGGTTACGGGCAATAGCACGTGCTATTGCAAGTCTTTGCTTTTGTCCACCAGAAACATTGGTTCCACCACGGGCAATATGCGCATCATAAGTATTTTCCATTTTGCTAACAAAGTCAGTTCCTTGGGCAACTTCGATTGCTTCTTTGATTTTTTTCTCTGATGGAATTTCACTTCCATTTTCTCCATAAGCTACATTTTCTTTTACACTACCAGTAAACATAAATGCTTTTTGTGGTACATAACCAATTTTATTATGAAGAGCTTCTAGGGTATATTCTCTAACATCTACCCCGTCTACTAAAATCTCTCCATCCGTTACATCATAAAATCTTGGAACTAAATTAATTAAAGTGCTTTTTCCACTACCAGTAGAACCAATAAAAGCGATAGTTTCACCTTTATTGACTTTAAATGAAATATCACGAAGTAAATATTCATCTGCATCGGGATATTTAAAAGATACATTTTTAAATTCTACTGTACCAATTAAATCTTTCTTCCCCTCTGTTAAGGTACCATCTTTCACACTCACTTGTTCTTCTAATACCTCATTAATTCTAAGAGCAGAAACTTGTGCTCTTGGCCAAATCATAAAAATCATAGCCAACATTAAAAATGACATAATGACTTGCATAGCATAACTAGAAAATACTACCATATTTCCAAATAAAGATATTTTTTCTACCATTCCTGCCTCGGCTATTAATCTAGCACCTATAAAATAAATTCCTAATGTTAAAAAATGCATAACAGAATACATAATAGGTTGTAAAAGTGCAAAACATTTTTGGTTGAATAGCTGTGTATTGGTTAAAGTATTATTAACTTTTTCAAACCTTCCTTTTTGATAATCTTCTGCATTAAAAGCACGAATAACTCGAATACCTGTTAAATTTTCACGAGTTACTCCATTTACTCTATCAATTAATTTTTGAACAATTTTAAATCTAGGTAATACCACCAACATAAGTCCAATAACTGTTGTTAGTAAAACTAATACGCCAACTCCTGTAATAGCGCTCCATTCAATACTTTTATTAACAATTTTGGAAATAGCCCATACGGCCATAATTGGAGCTTTTATAAGCATTTGTAAGCCCATTCCGATAAGCATTTCTACTTGTGTAACATCATTTGTTGTTCTAGTAATTAAACTACTTGTGGAAAATTTCTTAATTTCTTCCATACCAAAGTTTTCTACTTTTTCAAATATTTCTTTTCTTAACTTTCTTGAAAAAGAAGAACTAATTTTAGAAGCGAAATATCCTACAACTACAGCTGATGCTAAACTCCCTAAAGCACATAGTAACATGTAGCCACCTTGCACTAAAATGTCTCCCATATCACTTCCTGTTGTTTGAACAAGTCTCGTAATCGCACTCATATAATCTGGCAATTTAAGATCTAACCATACTTGGAAAAAAATCAAAATGAAACATATAAAAATATAAAATACATCTTTTCCATCTAGTTTTCTAAATAGTTTAAACATTTTTTTCACTCTCCTTTATTTTCAAATTAGAAATCATTTGGGAAACAACTTTAAAAAATACTTCTAAGTCTTCTTCATTGATATCCTTTGTTAATTCAGAAAACATTTTCTTCTGCTTTTCCTTCATATAACTAATGATATCTTTAGCTTTATCATTCAAAGTAATGTGCTGATACCTTCTATCCTGAGTATCTCTTGTAACTGTAATAAAACTATCCTGTTGCAATTTGAAAATTGCTTTAGAAACATAAGATTTTGATAATCCCCTTTCATTTACTACATCACAAGCACAATTATTAGAATGCTGATCTAAAAAAACTAAAACATCAAGTTCTTGCTTTGATATGCCTTTTTCTAAAGAGCATGCTTCTAGTGTCTTATAGTATCGTTCTCTTCCTTTAGAAGCAATATATAAAATTTTCCCTATAGATTCTTCTCTCATAAGCTTCTCCTATTGTTGATAGTTTCCCCAGAAACTTTCAAACATTAAACATTATACTCTTGTTAAAAAGATTGTCAATTGGATTTAATAATTTTTAATAAACTATTATTTTTAACCCATTTTAAGTGTATGCAAAGAAAAAAAATGTAGAAAATAATCAATAAAAAAAACTTAATAAAAAAATTATGATATAATAATGAATTGTTGTGGAAGGAGGATATCCATGAGCAGAATTTTACCTTATATGCAAGAGTTAGAATATCAAAAAAGAGCTTATATTAAGCCCAATGGAGAAATTTTAACTACTACTGGAAAGCATAAAATTTGGGCTAAAGAATATTGCATAGGATCTGAATATAAGGATTTTAGAAATCTATTTTCTAAACCAGCTTCTGATATTATCCTACCATCTACTATCATAGAATCCTCTAGTTTAACGAAAGAACAATTAGAACTATTAAAAATTTGGTTACAGGGAAAAGATAATTTTGATGAAAACTTATTCTCAGATTTTCTAGTATTTGTATCAAGATTTGATAAAACAGAAACAAAAAATAGAAAAGTAATTACTACAACTAGTCCTATACCACATATTAGATTCTATAATTATGATTTAATGGGATGGAGTATTGAAACACATACACCACAAAAGCTTAGTAAAGAATTAGGAACCTTTGTTTCTTGTAATCAAGAAGGAATTATGCTTACTCATCAAGATAGAAATGCACAAGAAGAATTAGAAGATATTAAAAGATAGACATTACTTTTTAAAATAAAAAACATCATCTGATGTTTTTTTTATTATCTTTTTATCTACAAAAAAGCGTCCTTTTTATTCATTAAATTTTTATTGTACCATCTTTTATTTTATCTGTTATCGCTTTAGCTCTTGATTCCATATTTGGTAAATTGTTAAGTGAAAAAAATTTTAATTCTTTACTTTCATTATCTGAAACTTTAATTGTCCCAGTATAATTTAATACTTTAAATAAAACTATAACTGTGCACATTTTATCTCCATTAGGGTATTCAAAATAATATTCTTTTCCGGATAACACATCAACAAGTTCTAAATTGTCAGCAGTAATTCCTGCTTCCTCTTTTAATTCTCTCACAGCAGTATCTTTAATATTTTCATATAGTTCCATGGAACCGCCAGGAATACCCCACGTATTAGTATCGCTTCTTAAATTTAATAGTAACTCATTTTTATTATTAAATACTAGTGTGGTGGCACCAAGACCTATAATAGGTTCATGTCCAACATATTTTCTTAAATTCATTATATATCCCATTTTTCTATCTCCTTTCATTTGATATTGTTTTATCCTATTTAAAAGTAGAAAATAATCTTTAATATTTCGTATTTCCTTTTTTTGAAATAAGCGTTTTTTCATAAAGAAGAGAATACTTTTTTCCTTGATAAATTACAAAAAGTGGTTTTAAAGTTTTCCTTTCTACATAAAGCATAACTTTCTCATGGTGCTTAATTGGTAGTTCAGACTTTATAAAATATCTTTTATTTTGATATTGAATTTTATTTTCTGCTATTGTTTTTCTTAGAACAAGAATATATTTATTCTTTCTCTTTTTCTTTTGAACAGTTTTTTCTTCCACAATTAATTTTGCTAGAAAAGAATAACTATAAGCATATCCTAAAGAACATAAGTAACAATAAAATTCTTTTTTATTAGAATAAACTCCTTTTTGATAAAGACTTAATAATTCTTTCTTGTTCTTATCATCTATCTTATTATGAGGAACTCTACCGCTATTTCCATGAATAGAAGAATACTTTCCTCTTTCTATTTGCTTAGAAATACGAATGAGGGATTTCTCATGATAGCCACTAATCATAGAAAGTTCTTTATAAGTTTTAGTACCTCTATTTAATAACAATGGAATAATTTCTTCTCTACTTAATTTCTTCATAATGTTACTATATCATATAGTAACATTTTTGCATATATTTTTTTCTAATTTGATATAAAATAAAGAAAAAAATTACAATAGCAATAAAGGAGGAAATACTATGATTAAAATAATTGCCTTTGATATTGGAGGTGTTTTAGCTTATCCAGATAAACAACAACTAACAAACCACGAAAAATTATTACTACAGCTCTACTTGAATAAAGAGAAAATGGATTTTGAGTTAAAACAAGAAGTAACAGAAAAAATAGATAGCATTTATCAAAAACTATATATTCCTATAGAAAAAAATTTTCAAACACTAGAATCCATTGTTAAAAGCGGATATCTACCATCTATATGGACTAATAATAGACCTGCAATTACTGCTTGGATAGAAAGTTCTGGCATAGGTAAATATCTCTTACCACAATTCTTATGTAACTCTTGTAATATGCCTAGTGGAGTTAATAAACCAAATCCTATGTTTTATATACACGCATTAAGGCAAATGGGAACACTTTCCAATCAGGTGCTATTTATAGATGATAATAAAAAAAATATTATAGAAGGTGAAAAATTAGGAATATCTGGTATTCAGTATCAAACAGAGCAAAATCTAGAAGAGGAAATTAAGCAAAAGATTAAACAATTAGAAAGGAAATATTTATGAGAATAGTAGAATATATCGAAACCAATTGCTGGTGTAATTTCAAAAATAATAATAGGACGTTATTCTATCGAAGTATTTATAACTATGGAATCAAAAAATATAAAAACAAAGTTATTCAAAATAAAATTACAGAAACCATTACTCTCTATTATCCTAAGAATCAAAAACAAATTCATGGATTTAATGGTAATCAGCCACCAATTGATAGCAATTCATTAGAAACAATCTCACTTTCTAAAATAAATTATTTCATCAATCAATATCAAAATATTAGAAATCAAATAGAAATTCTTTCTCAAAAAATGAAGATGACAAATAATTTTTTAAATGCATCTAAAGTAAAAGAAATTATAGAATTAGAAGCTAAAATTTATTCCTACGAATATTTAATCAGCAATCTAGGAGGTCAAAAACAAGAACAATTAAAAGGAGAAAATTATAAAATTTTTATAGCGTGGAAAAATGATCCCAATAACAAAGAGCCATGGATATATTCTAAAATTATGCAAAAATTACTAGAGTACTATCAAATAGAACTCCCTATAACTATTTTTAAGCAATATATTCATTTTCAAGAATTCTTAAATCTTCTAGAAAAGAAAATAGATATCAACAAAGTTGTGCATAACATTGAAAAAAGAAAAAAGAATGGTTTTCTCCTTCTAAACTTAAATCATTATCCTTATCAAAATAAAATCGTTACTAATACTTCTATAGTAAAAAATATTCAATCTTATATAGAAAAAATAGAAATTTCACAGTGCCCTCTAAAAGGAAAAGCTACTTTCCCTTTTCCAGAAATAGAAGGGGAATGTATTGTTATTAAAAATAATGATTTTGACAACAAGAATATCTTTGGCAAAATAGTGGTATGCTCTGTTTTAACAGCACAGGATAGTATGAAATTATTAGATAGTAGAGCAATCTTAGTAGAATATGGAGGTTATTTAACACATGCCTCTATTTGGTCTAGAGAATATAGAAAACCTTGTTTAGTAGGTTGTAATGGCATTACTAGATTATTAAATACTGGCGATATTATTTTAATTGATGGAAACCAAGGAAATATCTCAATACAGAAAAAAACGACTCTATAGTCGTTTTATTTTTTACCTGGTGGTTTCAGGTGGAATCGAACCACCGACACAAGGATTTTCAGTCCTTTGCTCTACCGACTGAGCTATGAAACCAAATGGCGGTTCCGACGAGAATCGAACTCGCGATCTTCTGCGTGACAGGCAGACGTGATAACCGCTACACCACGGAACCATTGGTTGCGGAGGAAGGATTTGAACCTACGACCTTCGGGTTATGAGCCCGACGAGCTACCAAGCTGCTCCACCCCGCGATATAAAAATCAAAATGGCGGAGAAAGAGGGATTCGAACCCCCGCGCCGTCGCCGACCTCCCGGTTTTCAAGACCGGTCCCTTCAACCAGACTTGGGTATTTCTCCGTTTTTCAGATACGAATTGATTATATCACAATTATTTTATGAAAGTCAACATTAATATATGAACTTTTTACAATATTAAATAAAAAAAGAAAAGACATTCTTAAAATTTTAATATTTCAATATTTCTTTTCTTTTTTTACTCTTTGACAATTTTCTATTTTACACTAACTTTTAAAATACTACTATTATTAACAATCAGCGTACTATAAGCAAATAAAACATCTTTATTATCAAAAGTAACATATTGAGGTACTATAGATAAATCCATATAGCGCAAGTCTATCAATGTTATTTTTTGATAATAAGGAATTAAAAGTGGTGTAAAACTACTTCCAAAAGAATCTCTAAAAATAATTAATTCTTTATCACTAGTTGCCTTTTTATTTTCTATTTCTATAAAAGCACTAGGTCCACTTAAAAAAAGGTTATAGGAATCTACACTATCTAACTGTTCTTTATCATAAATAGGCTTTTCACCAAATTCTAAATGTTTCACCGAAATATTATCTAACAGCTCATTGGATAAATAGGTAAGTTTATCTGGTTTTGTAAAAGAAGGTACTTTGGAATAAGATGCTCCAAAAAAGTTAGAATAATGATATTCTTGATATTTGTAATCCTGATATGGAAAAGAGAAATATTTACTAAATTCTTTGATTATTTTAGGATATGATTCCTGCTTAATATGAATATCTGTTTTATAGTAATCTTCTAATGTTAAAAGAGAAGTAATGTCAATATAATCCATTTTGATATTTTTAGAAAGAGTCTTTAAAAGTTGTGAATAGTCTATCGTTAAATAGTTTTTTGAGGATAAGAAGTAGGCCTTATCTGGAATAATAGTATAAAAAACATTGCTATTTTTCAAGTACTCTTCCTGAATATAATTTATTTTATCAATAAAGTCTTTTACACTTTTGTCATTTAATGGATAATTCTTTTCTACTACATATCCGTTTTTAATATAGACATCATTACTATCTTTATTTCCTAAACCATATCTTTCAAAAACAGTATGAATAGAAATCAGTTCATCCCGAAATGGAAATTGATCCGTTAAATAAGTGTCTAAATTACCAAAAAAATCTTTATTTAGAGTTTCCCTAGTCATCAGTTTTCTTCTTTCATAGGAAGAAACTTCCCTATCTTTTAATACAAATCCTAGAATAAAAAAAAGAAATAAACTGCCTACAAAAGAGAATGATATTATTTTTTCTTTCATATTAAAACCTAAAGTATATAAAAGGATTAAAGGTACTAGAAATAATCGTTGCAATTACTAATGAGAAAACTAGTAAAATATAGATTACTTCTCCACAATCTATTCCTTTACAAAACTTTCCTTTCTTTAAATTTTCTAATTTATTTTTAAGATAAGGGCTCATTCCTAGAAAGGCTACTACAAAAATAATTATATTATTTTTGATAAAATAAATGGTCTCACTATTAGATAGAGTTGTTCCTATTCCAACCATTCCTTTTAGGAAATTTCCAAGAGTTGATAAATCCGTAATAGTAAATATTACAAAACTAAAAATGACAATTAAAAATGTATAAAGGTGAGAGAGTATTCCACCTTTTAAAAACTTTTTTAAGAAGAATTTCTCCAAAATTAAGAAGAAGAAAAAGTATAGCCCCCAAAAGATAAAGTTCCAATCTGCTCCATGCCATAATCCTGTTAATAACCAAACAACAAATATATTTCTAATATTTTTGATAATAGAACAGCGATTACCACCTAATGGTATATAGACATAATCTCTAAAAAAACTAGATAATGACATATGCCATCTACGCCAAAAATCAGTAATAGAAGAAGCTATTAATGGATAGTTAAAGTTTTCTTTGAAATCAAAGCCAAACATTTTCCCAAGACCAATAGCCATATCAGAATAACCTGAAAAATCATAGTAGATTTGAAAAGTAAAAGAAAGCGCTACTAACCAGTAAGACAAGAATGTCATCTCTGTTGCCATAACCGTTGTATAAACATGATAAAAGGTATCTGCTATTAATACTTTTTTACCAAGACCCATTACAAATCTTCTAACACCTTCACTAAATAAAGAAATACTTTCCTTTCTATTGTCTAATTGTTCACATACATCTTTATACCTAACAATAGGTCCTGCCACTAATTGGGGAAATAACGCAATGTAAGTACAATAAATAAAGAAATTTTTTTGACTGTTAACTTCTTTTCTATAGACATCTATTAAATAGCTAATATTTTGAAAGGTAAAGAAACTAATCCCTAAAGGTAATATAATCTTAAGTGTAGTAATAGAAAGATGAAAAAGATTAGAAAATGTACCTAAAAAGAAGTTTGTATACTTATAGTAAAATAATAACCCTATATTAATTAGTAAACCGATTACCAGATATCTTTTTTGATGGTTTCTTCCAATGAGTAGACCACAAATATAGTTTGCTAAACAAGAAAAAAGTAATAATAGTACATATTCTTTTTCCCCAAAGTAATAAAATAGAAAACTAAATATTAATAATACGTAATTCCTACCCTTTCTTGGAACTAGAAAGTAACATAAAAATAGAAGTGGCAAAAAAAAGAAGAGAAAACTTATACTAGAAAATACCATAAATTTCTCCTATTTTAAATTTTCAAAATTTTCTTTTATTTTATCGGCATGCTCATTAGACATAATAAGTACTACTAAATCACCTTTTGATAAAACATAAGTATGCTCTGCTTCTACACATACCCATTTTCTAGGATTAGCATTCTTCTTTATATCTTCTACTACTTTACTTGCATCTTTAGCATCTTCTAAACGAATAAGTACAACAGAGTGTGCAATAGCACCAATAACAGGCTCACTTACAACTGCTTCTTTATATTTTACATTATCTACAAATGCAAAGTTTACGAAAGTATCTTTATCAAGTGTTACTAAATCTGCTAAACTTGGCATTTCTTCTTCTGGAATGCCTTCATAAAGCTTTTCCATAATATCAGAAAGACTTCCACTTACATTTGCTACATTATCTTTTTTATTATCTTCTTTCTTGGTATCTTTACTACCACATCCTACTAGTAAAAAACAAACCATAATAGTACAAATAAATATTAAACTTTTTTTCATTTTATCCTCCTTCTTATGATAGAATTGATTTTAATAATGTTATCAATTCTTTTTTACTGACATTAGCAGTTTCTATATCAAAATAATAGTTTTGAAACTCGAATACTACTACATAAATATTATTTTGACTGTAAATAGAAACAGAATGCCCATTTATTTTTGATTGTTTTTCTTTATCTTCATTGAGAAAGCTTCTAGATAAGCTTTTTTCTCCTACAGTAATGATAATTTTTCTATTTTCATTTCCTTGATATGAAAATAAAAATATAGTATCATCTTCTAATAATTGATATTCTTGACTCTTTTTCTCTTCTTTAAAGTCTTTTGGAAGAACTATTTTCTTGAAAAATGGAAAACTTTTTTCAACATTCAATTCTTGTACTGGATTATTATTCATACGCGCTAATGATGTTTTTTCTTCTAAATGATTAATAATAATGTCTTCATTTTGATTTGATAAATAATGTGGAAAAAGAAAGAATCCTAAAACAAATACCATGCATAACGGAATAGCAAATTTATAATTTCTAGTTGCATGCTTTTCTGCCTTTAAAAGGATTTCTTCTTTCATTTTTTTAGAATCTAATTCTTCTTGAAAAGTTTCCTTTATAACTTTTTTTATAGTCATTTTTTCACCCCCTATTATTCATAAGAACAGTTAATTCTTTTAATGTTCGATACAAATAATTTTTAACATTTGACTCACTAATACCTAATGTTTCAGAAATTTCTTTAATACTAGAATCTTCATAATAGTAAAGATAAAAAATCTTACCAATGATGCTTTTTTTCTTTCTCAAGAAATTCCAAACTTCCTTTAATTCTTCTTTCTTGATAAAATCACCGTCAATATTCATATTAGAAGGAATAGTATCTACTAATAAAATATCTTCTGACTTATCCTCTGAGGAAAACAATGATATTAATTTTTCTTTATAGCGAAACCTATAATAGTCTTTTACTTTGTGTCTAGCAATGCCAATGATATAAGATTTATTCTCTACTGAAAGATTGTTTTCTTTTAACTTTTTTAATACCTCAAGATAGACATTTTGAACAATATCTTTCACATCATCAATATTAGAACAGTTGCAAATTACATATTTCAAAGTATTATGATAGGTATCATTATATAATTCATCAAATACTTTTAAGGTTTCCTGATCGATCATTTTGTTCACCTCAATATCATAGTCGCTATTTTTAAAAAAAAGTTTCAAACTTTTTTAAATTTTTGCAAATTAAAACTCGAGATAAACTCGAGTAATAATCAAATGGTGCCTAAGGCCGGACTTGAACCGGCACGGGATTTGACTCCCGCAGGATTTTAAGTCCTGTGCGTCTACCAATTTCGCCACTCAGGCACGATGGTGTCCCGTTGGAGATTCGAACTCCAGACCCTTTGATTAAAAGTCAAATGCTCTACCGACTGAGCTAACGGAACAAATAAAATAAATAAGATGGCTGCCTCGGCTAGATTCGAACTAGCGCATGCCACAGTCAAAGTGTGGTGCCTTACCGCTTGGCTACGAGGCAATAACATAAGTGGTGGAGGGAGATGGATTTGAACCATCGAACCCGAAGGAACAGATTTACAGTCTGCCGCGTTTGACCACTTCGCTATCCCTCCATAAAAATGGTGCCGGAAATAGGACTTGAACCCACAACCTACTGATTACAAGTCAGTTGCTCTACCAATTGAGCTATTCCGGCACAAATAAAATGGTGGGCGATATAGGACTCGAACCTATGACCCCCTGCTTGTAAGGCAGGTGCTCTAACCAACTGAGCTAATCGCCC
>CAJTZU010000007.1 GCA_910584165.1 uncultured Bacilli bacterium
ATGACCATGAACAAGCAATAATAGATACAGCAAAAGAATTGGGATTTGAAGAAGGAATGAAACAAGGGTTGAAGAATGGAGTAAAACAAACGCAAAAGAAAATGATAGAGAAGATGTTAAAAAAAGGCATGATGTTAGAGGAAATTCAAAATATATTTGATTTCGACAATGATGAAATTAGAAAAATAATGAAAGAAGAGAATAAATAAAAAATTACATATAGAAGGTTATCCTTCTTTTTTTGACTTGTAAAAACAAGTGTTTTTGAGTATAATATTGATAGAAAGAAGTGAGTATTTTGAACCAATATGAACTTATCAATAATACAGATGAAAAGCTATTAGAAATAGAAGAGTTAAAAGGTTTTGTAGATTTTTCGTTAAAGTATTTAAAACTAGAGAATGTTTTGTTTAATATTATAATAGTAAATAATGAAGAAATTCATAAAATCAACAGAGAATATCGAGGAGTAGATAGAGAAACGGATGTTATTTCTTTCGCACTAGAAGATGATGATACTTTTATTTCAATGGAAGTAAGAGTTCTTGGCGATATCTATATTTCTATTGATAAAGCTAAAGAGCAAGCTGAAAGTTATGGTCATAGTTTAAAAAGGGAACTTTCCTTTTTAACAATTCATGGACTTCTTCACTTACTAGGATATGACCACATGGAAGAAGAAGACGAAAAAAAAATGTTCAGTTTACAGGAGTTGATTTTAAATGAATACGGAATCACACGATTTTAAAAAGAGGGAATTAAGAGATTTTAGTGTTAAAAGTTTATGGAAAGTCACTATGAATTCATGGCATGGGCTAGTGTATTTCTATAAATATGAAAGAAGTGCGATTTTACACTTAATAGCGGCGGTTCTTATGCTTGTTGGTGCTTGGATGTTAGAAATGTCACCAATGGAATGGTTAGTTATTATATTGGTTTTGTTTACTACTTTATCAGTGGAATTATTAAATACAGCAATTGAAAAGGTTTGTGATTTGATAACGAAAGAGTATAATGAAAATATTAAAATTGCAAAAGATGCAGGAAGTGCTGCTACAGGAGTTCTTACTCTAGTAGGAATAGTAGCTGTTTTAATTATTTATGTACCAAAGATGATAGAACTTGTAAAGTCATTTTTATAGGAGTTTGTTATGAGAGAAAAATTAGTATCATTATTAAAAAATAGTTATAGTCCTTATTCACACTTTCGTGTAGCAGCTATTGTTATTATGAAAGATGGTAGGGAATTTCATGGGGTAAATGTGGAAAATGCTTCTTATGGAGCTACTATTTGTGCAGAGCGAAGTGCCATTTTATCCGCTATTAGTGCTGGATATAAAAAAGGAGATTTTCAAGAATTATATGTAATGTGTGATAATGAAAAAATAGGAATGCCTTGTTTTGTATGTAGGATGGTTATCACAGAATTTTTTGATAAAAGGGATTCTATTATTTGTATGAACCCGAATGGGGAGAAGGAAATTCATACAGTGGAGGAATTGTGTCCTTATCCGTTTTCTGATGAAGATTTAAAGTAGGTGGAATATGCGTAGTGGTTTTGTTGGCTTAATAGGAAGACCAAATGTAGGAAAAAGTACATTAATAAATAGTATTGTTGGTAAGAAGGTAGCAATTACAACTTCAAAACCACAGACAACTAGAAATATTATTCAAGGTATTTATAATGAGGAAGATACCCAAATTGTATTTATTGATACTCCAGGTATTCATAAACCAAATCATAAGTTAGGGGAATCTTTAAATAAACAAGCCTATTATAGTATGAATGATGCAGATGTTTTACTTTTCTTAGTGGATGTAAAAGAACCTCTTGGAAAAGGAGATAAGTTTGTTATTGAGAAACTAAAAGAAGTAGATAAACCAGTTATTTTGGTTCTTAACAAAATAGATAAAATTAGTAGGGAAGAAATTCTTGCCAAAATAGTAGAATACAAGGATTTATACGATTTTAAAGAAATAGTTCCTTTATCTGCTTTAAAAAAAGAAAATATAAAAGAATTAATAAAAACATTAAAAAAATATTTACCAGATGAAATTCGTTATTATGGAGAAGATGATGTCACAAATCGTTCTTTAGAATTTATGATGGCAGAACTAGTTCGTGAAAAAGTAATGGATTTAACAAGTGAGGAAGTGCCTCATTCTTTAACGTGCATTACAAATGCTGTTGAAGTAGGAAAAACTAGTTATACAATTTATATTGATATTATTGTAGATAGAGATTCTTTAAAGAAAATAATAATTGGTCGTCAGGGCTCTATGATTAAAGAAATCGGAACACGTGCTCGGTATGATTTAGAAAAATTACTAGGAAAAAGTGTTTATTTAGAATTGCGAGTAAAGACTGTTAAAAATTGGCGTGATAAAGAAAAATATTTAGAAGAATACGGATTCCATGATTTTGAAGAATAAAATAATCCCTATTTGCTCATGATGTAAATAGGTGATAACATGAAAGACTTATTATGGCAATTATTTATGCATACAGGAAAAATAGAATACTATATGCGTTATAAAGAAGAAGTGAGGAAAGAAAAAGATGGAGAGGGATATTATAGTCGGAAAGATTTATAGGCACTTAAGCGGTAATTATTATCGAGTTATTTGTATTGCTAAAGATTCCGAAACACCAAAGGGAGAAGAGCCAAGACAAATGGTTGTATATGAATCTTTGGGAAAAGATCGTTCTTTTTGGGTACGACCTTATGAATTGTTTCAAGAAAAAGTAGATAAGAAAAAAAATCCTGATTGTGTTCAGGAATATCGCTTTGAATTAGTGGATGATACGATTACTTTTAGGTGATTTATGGTTGAAGAAGTGGAAGGCATTGTCATAAGTGAAAAGGCTTATGGAGAAACTAGTAAAATTATTAATGTATTTACTAAAGAATATGGCATTATAGGTATGATGGTAAAGGGGTGTAGAACATTAAAAAGCCCTTTGCGTAGTGTTACAGATAAATTAAGTTATGGTAAATTTACCATTTATTATAAAAAAGATAAATTATCTATATTATCAGAAGTAAATATTCTAAATCCTTTTAAAGAAATAAAAAAGGACATTGAAAAATTAAGTTATGCTAGCTTTTTATTAGAACTATCTGAGCAAGTAGTGAAACAAACTTCTTTTAGTACAGCCATCTATGCTTTATTAATAGAAAGCTTAATAAAAATTAATGAAAAATTTGATCCATTAGTTATTATGAATATTATAGAATTAAAATATTTAGATTATTTAGGAGTATTACCTGTATTAGATTGCTGCTCTGTCTGTTTTAAAAAGACAGATATTGTAACTCTTTCTAGTGATAAAGGTGGCTATTTATGTTCTAAATGTAGAACGAATGAGCCTATTATTTCTAAGAAAGCTATTAAATTAATTCGAATGTATTATTATGTAGATATTAGTAAAATAGAAAAGTTAGAAGTAAGGGAAGAAGTAAAGCGGGAAATTAATGAATTTCTAGATAGGTATTATGATAGATACACAGGTCTATATTTAAAAAGTAAAAATTTTATTAAGGAATTAGCGAAGTTAGTCTAATTCTTTTATTTTGACAAAAAAATAAAATTAGTTTAAAATACAACCTAAAAAGGGGAGAATTTATGAAAATAGTGGAAGATTTCTATCATATTCAAACTGCAGATTGTAAAAAGGCAAAAAGTTTTTTATCTTTTTCAGATATTCATTATGGTACTTTACAACAAATGTTTTATAAAGGTACTATGAAAAAGTTCTTTGATTATTTAGTCGAAAAAAATAAAGATGTAGAAGCTATTTTCATACCTGGCGATTTGCTTTTTTATCTTACTAATTTTAAAGATAAAAATTTTTTAGTAGCGCTAATAAATGATTTAGAGAATTTGGTAAATAGATTAGGTGTTCCTATTTTTATTTCTTATGGAAATCATGATTTACCGTTAAATGAACAGAATCTTTCAGAAGAAGAGAAAAGAAAATTAGATTTGGGACATTATTTAGATAATCGAAAAAAGGGTATTTATGTACTTGATAATGAGCAAGTAAATTTTAATGATGTAGTTATTACTGGCTTTTCTCCAAGAAGAGATGATTATAGCCCAAATACTATGCCATCCTGTCTTTTTAAAGTAAAAGAATGTTTTGAGCGCTGCCATTTTGAATTTTCAAAGGGATCTATCCATATCTTCTTGTCGCATGAAAATAAATTTTTAACGCATCCTTCTATTATTTCAGAATATGGAGAGCTTTATGAAAGCTTAACATGCATTATAGGTGGGCATTTACATGATGGCTATATGCCTCTTTGGCTACAGGCTTTGTGTAAAGAAAGTTTAAAAGATTATGGAATATGGGAAAAAATACCTCCTAAAATTAATATGTGTAGAGGACTATTTAAAGTATCTCAAAATTCTATTAGTGAGGTAATTTTTCCTAATGAAATTGTCAGATTATCAAAAGAAGAGTGTGCAAGTATTGTAAATCGAGGAGTGGCCAAATATTCGTGGTTTTTACCATCCACACCAAGTTATACTAAAATTCAAATAACTGATAATGCTTATCAAGCAGAAGATGGAAGTTATTGGGTGGATGAAACCAGTTATCAGCACTACCAAGAAAAGGAAAAAAGAAAGTACAAATAATTGTACTTTTAAAATATTCTTTTTTTTGTTACAATAAGTTAGGAGAGTTATAATGAGAGAAAAAATATTAGTTGATATAGATGATACGATTATGTTAGATTCTTGGAAAGAATTGACAGAAGAATACTTAGGAAAAAAGATTGATTTAGATTCTTTAGCTCCTGGCACTTATGTAAATACAGGTCTTGTTTCGCCAGAATATGCTCAATATTTTAAAGAGCATAATCTTTATGATTATGGCTTTTTAGCGCCCGATGTAGTAGAATGTATTAAAAAATTGTCGAGACATTATGACATTTATATAGCTTCTAGTTTTTTTACACCAGGACTTCCTGAAATTTCTTCCATATTTGCGAAAAGAAAAGTAGACTTTTTAAAAAAATATTTTTCTTTTTTGAAAGAAGATAGATTTTTAATCCTTGGAAGTAAATCTCTATTAGATGTAGATATTTCCATTGGAGATAGTATGAGTGACCAAATAGGGAAGAAAAGGAATTTTTTATTAACTAGATATCATAATAAGCATCTTTCTGATGAAGAACTATATCAGAAAAGTTCAATTAGAGTAAATAGTTGGAAAGAATTAATGAAATATTTTGACGAATAAGAATTTTAAAAAAAACTTGACTTCTATTTTATTTTGTATTAAAATCAATTTATCAATGTGATGACGGGCTTGGCAACCTCGAGCAATATAGTTAAGAGTGATTCTTCTAGAATAAGTAGGGTGGAACCGCGGATTATTATTCGTCCCTATAAATTTATTCTAGGAGTTTTTTTATGATAAGAGGGTGAAAAAATGAAAAAAGATACTATAAAAAAGATGCTGCAAGAAGAACCATTATCTACAATGATTTCTTGTATTTCAGAGGATGAAAAGGGAAATCCAAAGATGCAGTTATTTTTAAAGTCAAAATATCCGAAGGTAATAGTTCCTTCTTCGATTCCAGAGGAAAGAAGAAAAGGATTGGAAGAATTATTTTATAGAAATCCAAGAAAAGCAATGGAAGAAATATTGAATTATCGTTTTTTGGATAGAGAGATTACAGGAATGTATGAGGGCTCTGCTCAATTAATTTTACCAACACGTCAATATCAATCTTTTCAAAAATGTACTTCTTTTGAAACAAGCGATTATCAAGTTTACTTTAATGATTATGCGATTCCTATTTTTAAAAATACGATTTTGAAATTGAGTGAGCGAAGTAAACAGGATAGCTTTCATTTTCTAAAAAGAAGAATTCAAAGTGGAGAATCTAGAAATTTACACATAACAGTATCCGAAGGCTTTCAAGATACGAGAAGTAGATTATGTATGTTTCTAAAAAACGATGGAGATTTTAGTCAGGAGCCGACGAATGCTTTATATTATTATACAAATTTAAAGCAAGATGGGACGATTGATGATGACGATTTATCTAACATTTTAAGATTAATCGATATATTTGTTCAAACTTATGGAGATTTTGGAAGTATTAAAACAGGCGAGACAGAATGTATTGCTTGTAATCAAGGAAGTTTAAAAATATCAGGAATTGATAAGGTGGAAGAACCAGTACAAAAAATATATTCATTGAGAAAGAAGGAGGAATAAGTTATGGAAGAATTAACAATGGAAAAATTAGTGAATATTTGTAAACAATATGGTTTCATTTATAGTGGTAGTGAAATCTACGGAGGTTTAGCAAATACTTGGGATTATGGTCCATTAGGAGCAGAACTTAAAAATAATGTAAAAAAGGCATGGAATAAAAAATTTATTCAAGAAAATAAATACAATGTTGGTATGGATAGTGCGATTTTAATGAATCCTAAAACATGGGAAGCATCAGGACACTTATCTACTTTTTCAGACCCTTTAATTGATTGTAAAGATTGTAAATCTAGATATCGTGCAGATAAATTGGTAGAAGAGTTTACAGAGGGAAAAGAAACTGGAGATGGATGGTCTAATGAAAAATTAGTAGAGTTTATTAATGAGAATAAGATAGCATGTCCAAAATGTGGAAAAATAAACTATACAGATATTAGACAATTTAATTTAATGTTTAAAACTTTCCAAGGCGTTACAGAGGACTCTAAAAATACTATTTATTTAAGACCAGAAACAGCACAGGGAATATTTGTTAACTTTATGAATGTACAAAGAAGTATGAGACTTAAGGTTCCATTTGGTATTGGTCAAATTGGTAAGAGTTTTAGAAATGAGATTACACCAGGTAATTTTACTTTTAGAACTCGTGAATTTGAACAAATGGAACTAGAATTTTTCTGTAAACCAGGTACAGAGTTAGAATGGTTTAGTTATTGGAAGAATTTCTGCTTTGAATGGTTAAAAGACCTAGGAATTAAAGAAGAAAATATTAGAATGAGAGATCATTCTAAAGAAGAGTTATCATTCTATAGTAATGCAACAACAGATTTTGAATATAAATTTCCATTTGGATGGGGAGAACTATGGGGTGTTGCTAGTAGAACAAACTATGATTTATCTAGACACATGGAAGTATCAAAGCAAAATTTAGAATATTTAGATCCTGAAACAAACGAAAAATATATTCCTTATGTTATTGAACCAAGTTTAGGTTGCGATAGAATGACTCTTACTGTTTTATGTGATGCCTATAGACAAGAAACATTAGAAAATGGGGAGACAAGGGAAGTTATGAGTTTTCATCCATTTTTAGCGCCTTATAAAGTAGCTGTTTTACCACTTATGAAAAAATTTCATAGTGAGAAAGCAACTGAGATTTATGAAAAATTATCTAAGAAGTTTATGACGACTTATGATGAAGCTGGAAACATTGGAAAACGTTATAGAAGACAAGATATTGCAGGAACTCCATTTTGTGTAACAGTAGATGAGGATACATTAAATAACAATACTGTTACTGTAAGGAATAGGGATACAATGGAGCAAGATACAGTTTCTTTGGATAATCTAGAAAATTATATTTCTGAAAGAGTTCGTTTTTAAAAAGATGGAAGAAACCATCTTTTTTTGTTATAATGGATAATGGTGATGATATGAAAATTATATTTCCTGATTATGAAAAATCTTTAATAAATGTAACAAATTCTATTTTAAAATATTTTGATGTAGAAACCATTCATAATACTATGGCGATTTTAGATGAGGAGTTAGAAAAAGGAAAATATCAAAATGTTTTAATGATTCTTTATGATGGTATGGGTTATCATTTACTTAGAAGAAATTTAGATAGAAATATGTTTTTAAATAGGCATTTAAAGGTAAGTATAAGTGCACCATTTCCACCTACAACGACAGCTTCTACTACTAGTGTATTAAGTGGTTTAACACCAAAGGAGCATGGATGGTTAGGTTGGAATTTGTATTTCAAGGAATTAGGGGAAACTGTAACTTTATTTTTGAATATAAAAAAGGATACAGATATTATGATTTCAGAGGAAAATGTTGCTTCTAAGTATTATCCTTATACCAATATAATAGAAAAAATCAATCAAACTTATAAAGCTTACTCTATTATGCCTTTTGGTAATGATGCTTTTCATTCTTTAGAAGAGATGAATGAAAAAATAAAAAAGTATTGTAAGGAAGACGGAAAAAAGTTTATTTATGCATATTGTGATTATTTGGATGCTATGATGCATCAATTTGGAACGGATTCTAAAAGAACACGAATGGAATTTCAAAAGATAAATGATAGTACTAAAAAACTATGTGATAGTTTAGAAAATACTTTGGTTATTGTTGTAGCAGATCATGGACATTTAAATTGTGACTCTATTACGCTAAGTGAATACCCAGATATTTTTTCTTTATTAGACCATGATATTTCGATTGAAGGAAGAGCTTGTGCCTTTTTTATTAAAGAGGGAAAACAGAAACATTTTGAAACTTTATTTCATCAGTATTTTGGCGAATATTTTAAGTTGTATACAAAAGAAGAAATTATAGAAAGTAATATTTTTGGAATAGGCAAGGAGCATCCTAGATTTCAAGAGACTTTAGGGGATTATGTTGCAATTGCTATTTCAAATAAGTATTTCCGATATAATGAAAATTCGGATAATTACCTTTCTATGCATGCTGGATTAACAGAAGATGAAATGGTAGTACCACTTATTTTGTATAAAGCTAAATAAAAGAATCTAGCTTAGATTCTTTTTTATTTTCTCTATTATATTTGTCTGTTCTTCAGAAGTACTATTTTCCCATAATATTTCAAAGAAAACTCCTAATCCAGGAAGTGTTACCTCTTCCTTATCTTTTAGAGCTTCTTCAATAGAAGTGACTATATCTTCTGTGTTAGAATCTTTAAAATTGGAAATAATGCTTTTTCTAATATCAATATTCATACCTTCATCCTTTCTAATGATAGTATGAATGAATTACTAAAAATTATAACATGTAGTAATTGGAATCACTATATTTATTAGTAATAGAAGATGTTGTTTTTCCTTCTAACTTACTAATGCGATTATCTAGCATATTAATTTGTTGCTGCATATTATTCATTTGTTGTTCTACATTGTTATAAGCTGAAATTGTATTTTGTGATGGTGTTTGGGAGTAACTAGTAGAATAATTTGGGCTAGAATACATCATAGTAGGTGGCTGTGGTGGCATCATCATTGGCATGTTTACTCCATAAACTGGCATTCCACCCATATTTCCAGAACAATTTCTATCTTTTTTCATATTTACCTCCTAGTCTAATTCATTATATGTAACTTGCTAGAAGATGTGTCTATTTCCCTCTTTTGTGGTATAATAAAAATGGTGAGTTTATGAGACTTAGAAATGTAAAAGGAGCAAATGAGAAAATTGAAAGTAGTCCTTATGTTGTTCTAAATTATTTAGATTATAAAGGAAAATATCATTCTTTATTTTCTAATAATCATCCTATTCATATAGAAATAGGGATGGGAAAAGGTTCTTTTATTATAGAAAATGCGAAGAAATATCCAGATATTAATTTTATTGGTATTGAAAAATTTGACAGTGTAGTAGTAAGAGCCATTGAAAAGTTAGATGGTCTAGATTATCCTAACTTAAAGATTATTCGCGCAGATGCGACTACTATAGAAGAAATTTTTTCAAAAGAAATTGATACGATTTATTTGAATTTTTCGGATCCATGGCCTAAAAATAGACATACTAATCGTAGATTATCTAGTACTCATTTTCTAAAAAAATATGATTCTATTTTTGAAGGTAGAAAGAAAATTATAATGAAAACAGATAATCGACATCTTTTTGAGTTTTCTTTGGTAGAATTAGTAGAGTATGGATATCATATTGAAAATTTATGCTTAGATATCTATCAAGAAAACTTTAAAGATAACATTCCTACTGAATATGAAATAAGGTTTCATAACTTAGGCTTTCCTATTTATAGGGTAGAAGTAATGAAAGAAGTAGAGAAAAAATAGAAAATGCTAGAAATTGTGTAATGTTTTTGGTATAATGAAATATAGAGGTGGGGTATGAAAAGAATATTAGCCATTCTTCTCATCTTTTTAGTAACAGGTTGTACTGTTGTTAGAATTAATACAAATAATATAAATACGATAGTAGATGTAGTATTATCGAAAGATAATTCCCTTTATAATCGTGTAGGAAAAGGATATAAGTACTATGTTCCAAGAGGGGTTACTTATATTGATACAGATGATTTAAATGATAAACTATATTCCAAAGGAAATTATTATTATTTATATGTAGATGCCATTAGTTATTATAATGATACGGCTGTTGAATACGAAGAAAAATCAGATATTTATTACTCAAGAAAAATATCAAAAGAAGATGGGTTCAGACAGTCTGGCTATGTTGAGATAGAAGAAAAAGGTCAATTATATTATGTAGAATTTGTATATAATCATGCGAAAATAGAAGCAATTGTTAGTAAAGAAGATTTAAATGATGTCATATTAAATTCTGCTTATATTTTATCTACCATTCAATTTAATTCAGATGTAATTAGTTTGATGTTGGATGATGAGTACTTTACGAACAAAGAAGAAAAATATGAAGTATTTGCAAAAAATGAAGAGAATCAAAATGATTCTAGTTTGCAAGTGTCTAGATGATGAAAAAGGAAAAGGTGGATTATGGGATTAGTAGATAAATTAAAAAACATTTTCACAGAGGAAGTTGCTGAAGAAGAGGAAGAAATCAAAGTTGAACAAATTAAAAAAGAAGTAAGAAGTGTTCCAATCGATTCTCCTAGTGTTGAGCGTGTACAAAGGAAAAAGAGAACAGAAAAACCAGTTGTACAAGCTGTAGAAGAAGATCTTTTAGAAGATGACTTTGATTTGGTAGAAGAAAAATCTAAAAGCCCAGTATTTTTTACGGACAGAGATTTTGAGGATTTAGCAGCCCCTAAAAAGAGTAGAGAAAATAGAGAAAAAATAAAAGCTGAAAAAATGGCAGAAGAAGTAAAAAAGGAAGAATCACCAAAGCCTTATGGAGGAAGTTATAGTAGTACTACTATCCTTCATAAAGAAAAACAAAACTTTAAGCCAACTCCAATAATTTCTCCTGTTTATGGAGTATTAGATAAAAATTATCATAAAGAGGATATTGTAGATAAAAATAGTGATACACCTAGAGAATCAATGGATGGTCTTAGTGTAGATTCTATTCGTAATAAAGCCTATGGAACCTTAGAGGATGATTTAGAAGAAACGATTACTTCATCTCCATCTAAAAAAACAGTAGTTGCTGAAGAGGATGTAGATTTGTTTGATGAATTAGAGCAATCTGCTAAAGAAAATCAATTAGAACCTGAAAAGGATGTTCGTAAATTAGAAGAAATTACGATGGATTTAACAAAAGAATTAGACAATTTATTGTTAAAAAAGGAAAAAGAATGCAAAATAAAAGAAGAAAAGAAAGAACTTCCTAAAGAGGAAGAGAAAAAAGAGGATTTAGCAGAGAGTGATTTGTTTAATTTAATTGATTCTATGTATGAGGAAGGAGAGGATGAATAATGACAATAGATTTAGAAATGGCATTACCAATCGCTCTTTATATAGCTTTGATTATTTTTGTCATAGCGCTTATTGTATTAGTCATAAAATTAATTAAGACTTTAAATAAAGTTGATCAAGTATTAGATGATGTCAATAGCAAGATGACAAGAGTAGATGGACTTTTTGATATTATTGATAGAATGACAGATTATGCTGCTAATATCAGTGATAAAGTAATTAGTGGTGTATCGAATCTAATTAGTTTTGTATTCCGCAGAACAAAGAAAGGAAAAGGTAAAAATGAGTAAAGAGAAGAAGAAAAGTGGCTTAGGAAAATTTATTGCTGGAGTAGCAATTGGAACAGGAATTGGCGTTCTATTTGCTCCTAAAAAAGGTAGTGAAACAAGAGCAGAATTAAAGGCGAAGTGCCAAGAATTATATAAAAAAGCAAAAGAATTAGATATGGAAGATGTAAAAGAGAGTATTGAAATTAAAATTGCTGAAATCAAGGAAAGTATTGAAGATTTAGATAAAGAAAAAGTAATGTCTATTGCGAAATCAAAAGCTAAGAAACTTCAAGATATGGCAGAAGAATTAGTTCAATATGTAGTAGAAAAAGGAACTCCAGTAATGGAAAAAACAGCAACTGCAATTCGTGATAAAACAAATGATGTTTGCCAGGAGGTTTTAGCAAAATTAAAAAATAAAGAAAAAGAAGCATTGAAGGAGGAGGAATAATCCTCTTTTTTTAATAGTGTAAAGGGAGAAGGAAAAAATTTTACTATCTAATAAAAATATAGTATAATAGTAATTGAGGTGGATTATGGAAAAGATTCTTTCTTTTTTAAAAAAACATAAGAAAAAAGTAATTGTTATAGCAGTTATTTTAGTGATTTTAATTATTTGTTTTGTAGCGTTACATAAGATGTTAGCGTATTTGAATCCTGATAGTAAGGAAAGTGTTTATGGAGATCGCTGTGAATTAACAGAAAGTATTATGATTACTGATGAAAGAAAAGACACCGTAGAAGAAGCAGTAAAAGGTTATGAAAAAATGGAACTTTCAACAGTAGACGTAAAGTGTAATTTAATTGATATTATTGTAAATGTAGATACAAGTGTTGATGTGAAGAAAGTGAAAGAAATGTCTGATAAAATAATAGAGGCATTTACAAAAGAAGAACTAAAATATTATGATTTAGAATTATGGATTAATTGGACAGGCGAAGGCAGTGACGAAAAAGCACCAATGATTGGTACTAAACATAAGGTGATTAATGGAGAGTCTAATAGCCATTTCGTATGGTAGTGAGGAGAACTTATGAAAAAGAAAATATTCTTATTTTTAATAATAGTATTCATAGCAGCAGGAGTCATTGGTGGATATTTTTATTTGAATCGTGAAACTGCCATGAAGTATACAGCAGAGGAAGAAAGATGGATTAGCAATAATAAAAATAATGTTGTAGAAGTTTATATTCCAAGAAATATTACTGGGTTTACTTATATGGGAAAGGGAGTTTTCTTTGATTTTGTAAAAGAATTAGAAAATTCTACTGGATTAACTTTTAATAAAGTTGCTTATGAAGCTTTAGAGGATGTTAGTGATAAAAATTATACTATTGAGTTAGTAGATGAAATTGCTGATAATCAGATTTTTATTTTAAAAGATAATTATGTAATTATTAGTAAAGATAATAATTTATATACAGATTTAAGTGAAATGAAAGATTTGAAAATTGGTGTTTTAGAGTCTGAAAAAGAAGAAATTGAAAAGTATTTAGAAGGGGCTTCTATTGAATTAAAAGGATTTGAATCAAGAGAAGCTTTAATGGAAGAATTTGAAAAAGAAGAAGAACCTTCTATTAATGCTTTTGTAGGACTAAAAAGTCTTTGTTTAGATGAGATTTTAACAAAAGATTATCATATTGCCTACCATATTAGTGAGATGACAAAGAATTATGTTATTTCATTAAGAGGGGATGAGACATTAAATGGAATTATTGAAAAAAGTTATGAGAATTGGAGTAAAAAATCTTTAGAAGAATCTTATAATTATAATATATTAGAATCTTTCTATGAGCATAAAAATATAACAGAAAAAGAAAAGACTACTTTACGTGAAAAATCCTATATTTATGCCTTTAATGAAAATGGAGCTTATGATACAGAAAAGGGAAATAAATTAAATGGTATTAATTATCAAATTGTAAAATCTTTTGCAGAATTTGCTAATATTGATATGGAATATGCGAAAGGATATGAAAATAAAGAAGCTTTAGTAGCAGCTTTTAATGAAGGTAGAGTAGATTTTGCATTCCGCAATAACGTTCATGAATTAACTGTTGATTATTTTGACACAGTAGCGCCTATTACTGCTTCTGTTGTTATCTTAACTGATATTAATAGTGCTTTACCTGTTACAACCATTCATTCTTTAGCAGAGAAGAAAGTATCAGTAGTAAAGGGAACTAGAATAGAAAATTATTTAGTAGAAAAAGGAATCACTGTTGAAAGTTATGACTCTATTAAAGAACTATTAAAAGAGAAGAAAAAAAATAGTATACTGGCTATTGACTTGGAGAATTATGAATACTATAAAACGACTTCTTTAGCAAAATTTAAAATTAGTTATCTATTTAATTTACCTGAAAATTATGGTTATACCATTAATGGAAACGATAAATTATTTGCCCAATTATTTAATTTTTATTTAGAGTATATGCCTATTCAAGATATTATACATGAAGGTTATGGTACTATATTTGCTATAGAAGATACACGTATTTACTATTGGATAGCCATTGCTGTTTTAGCGCTTATTTCTGTTGTTCAGCTTTTCTATACAGCCAAAAGAGCTCTTTCAAGTTTTAAAAAGAAACATAAGAAGACTTTTACAAAGAATGAAAAAATTCGTTATATTGATTCTTTAACATCTTTAAAAAATAGAGCTTATTTGAATGATATCATGGAGAAGTGGGATAATTCAGAAATTTATCCTCAAATGATTGTTATCGTAGATTTAAACAATATTGCTTATATTAACGATAACTTTGGTCATGAAGAAGGAGATAAAGTGATTACAGAGGCTGCTAATATTTTAATTAAAACACAGATGCCTCGTACAGAAATTATTCGTACAGATGGTAATGAATTCTTAGTATATTTAGTAGAATATGAAGAAAAAGAAGTAAATTCTTATGTTAAAAAATTAACGAAGGAATTTAAAGAATTAAGTCATGGCTTTGGAGCTGCTGTTGGCTCTAGTGTTATTAATGATGCGCTAAAGACAATAGATGATGCGATTAATGAAGCGACATTAGATATGAAAAATAATAAAGAAGCAATGACTTCAGAAGAAAAGTAGTACAAAATTTGTACTACTTTTTTAATGTTCTTTCGGTATATATTCTACAATGTCTTCTAAGGTACAGTCGAAATAGTCACATAGTCTAGCAAATACGGTTACATCCATTCGTGTTACTTCTCCACTAATAATTCTTTGTAAAACTTTATAATCTGTGTTAGTATCTTTCATTAAACGATTTTTACTAATGTTATCTGCATTTAGTAAATCATCTAGTTTAAAAAGGTAATAACCATTCTCCATATCAATCTTAACCATAATGACACCTGTAACCTTTACAAGAATATCATAACAATTTTACTGTTTGCTTGACTATTGGCTGTATAACCAATATAATAGAAGAGAGGTGCTAAAAAATGAATATGATACATGAATATGTAGCTAAGGTACATGAATTAGTCGAGATTCCAAGAAATGAACTAAGAAAAAAAGTTTATGTGGAAAATCGTTTAGAATATAAGGAACTATTAGAAAAATTTGAACAAGAATATTTTGAGAAATGCTTAAAGATAGAACAAATGCTAGAAGAAGAATATGAAGAATTAAAACTAAGAAAGAAAGAAAAATCTTCTTCTAATTAACTTGATAATCAAACTTTTGTTTGCTATAATGAATTTGGTGATAGCGTGAAAGTAGAAGAAATCAAAAAGTTAAAATCAGGAAAGTATAAAGTAAAGATTGATGGAGAATCTATAACAACATACGATGATGTTATCCTAGAAAATCATTTATTATTTCATAAAGATATTACTGAAGAAGAATTAGGACAAATTCAATTAGATCATGCTTATGCGGAAGTCTATCATAAAGCTCTTTCTTTTGCTTTAAGAAAGCTTAGAAGTACTTATGAGATGAACTGTTATTTAGAAAAGTTTGAGATATCTGAAGGGGAAAAAGAAACAATATTAGATAGGCTCAAGAAAAATGGAATTGTATCTGATGTCTCTTTTGTGAGGGCTTATATTTCTGATTGTTTATATTTAAGCAATGACGGCCCTAATAAAATATATAAAGATTTGTTAGAGCACCAAATAGAAGAATCTATTATTTTAGAAGAATTAGATAAAATTGATATTTCTTATGTCAAGGAAAAATTACAGAAATTAATTGTGAAAAGAATAAAAGGAGATCATAAGCACTCTAATTATCAATTAAAACAAAAAATTGTTCTAGATATGGTAAATTTAGGATATGATAGAGAAACTATCATAGAGATTCTTTCTAGTATGGAATTAACTGATTCTGATAAAATGGAAAGAGAGTATGATAAGATTTATCAAAAGCTTTCAAGAAAATATGGGGGAAAAGAATTATTTAAAAAAATTCAAGAGAAACTTTATGGTAAAGGGTTTGACATTCATGAAATTGAAAACTTTATAGCAGAAAAAAAATCAGATATTTTCTGATTTTTTAGTTAGATGAAGATTTTTTTGTGCTTTCTTTTAAGGAATCTAAATAATCATTGTAAGATTTTTCCATATCGCTATCTTTAATAGATAATTTATAATCTTTTCTTAATTCGTTCATAGCATTTAAACGATCTTCTTGATTTTCCATTTTCTTAGCAACGATTGCTTCTTTAATTTCATCCTTAGAATCTTCTAAAGAAGGTTTATCAGATTTAGATTTTCTTAAAATGATATGATATCCATAAGTTGTTTTTACTGGAGTTTTTGTATATTCTCCATCTTTTAATTTATTAGATGCATCCCAGAACTCACTTACAACAGTACTAGACATGAAATTTTCAATAAGTCCACCAGTATTATAAGTACCATCATCAGAGTATTCTTTTGCAAGGTCTACAAATGTTTCATCTAATTTATCTTTGTCTGCTTTCTTTAATTTATCAAGTACTTCATTAGCTGTTTCTAATGCTTTCTTTCCATCTTTATCACTTTCTTCAATTTCAATTAGAATGTGACGAACAGTTAATCTTTCTGAATAGTTTTCTTTATAGTAATCTTCAATTTCTTTATCAGTAATTTTAGATTCTAATTTCTTTTGCGCAGCAAGCGTAACTTTTCTATCTTTAATAACAAAATCTAGGAAATCCTCTTCTGTTTCAATGTTAGAAATACCAGTAAGTTGAGCAACAAGGTCTTTTAATTCTACATTCATACCTTTCGCATACTCTACATACATATCTACTACTTGTTTTGCGTAATCTTTAATTTCATCTGTTGTTTCAATTTCTTGATCAGCAATAGCAAAATCAATCATATTCATTAAATAGCTATATCCATAATTTTCTTTTAATTCAAGATATAACTCATCAGCAGTAAAATCCTTTCCATTAATACTTGCTACAATTTCTTCACCATTTTTTGTTTTTGGTATACTTTTGCCACATGCTGTAGTCACTAACATAAGTAAGCAGCATGACAAAACTAAAATTTTATTTTTCATAAATTCTCCTTTCAAATGTACTAAATTCTTAAATGTACAAACATATCATATCAAATCCAAATACAAAATTCAACGATTTCGGTCACATCTTCACAAAATATTCATAAAATAACTGTGAAAAGACAAAAAGGAGGAATGATTTTATGTGTTGTAATTCTGGAGTATCTTCTGCTGCAATCGTACTTGTATTATTTATTCTTTTAATTATTATACTTGGAGCTTGGATTTAAGGAGGTTTTTTATGGCTTGTGGAGATTCATGCAATAATAAAGAGACATCTACTCAAAAACAATGCTGTGGAAGTAATAATGGCTATGTAATTATTATTGTATTATATATTCTATTAGCGATTATTATTGGGTCATGTCTATTTTAAAAGAGGGAAACCTCTTTTTTGACGTTTTTATTTACACTTTTTTGTAAAATAATAGGAAAGTACTAGACAAAGTGGATGGTTTCAGGGTATAATAGTGGTACACAGTGGATGAAAGTGGTTAAAAGTGGGGTGATTTTTATGTTTATGGGTGAGTATCGTCATTCCATAGATGATAAAGGTCGATTGATTATTCCTTCTAGAGTAAGAGAAGATTTGGGTGATCAGTTTATTGTTACACGTGGTTTAGAAGGATGCTTATTCGTCTATCCAAAAATAGAGTGGGATAACATCATTCAAAAATACAAACAATTGCCTGACACAAAAGACCGCCGTTACTTCATGAGAATATTTTTATCGGGCGCTACTATATGTGAGCTTGATAAACAGGGAAGAGTCAATATTCCATCACCACTAGTTGAATATGCAGAATTGTCAAAAGACTGTATTATCATTGGTGTTGACGATAGACTTGAAGTTTGGAGTAAAGACCGCTGGGATAACTTCATTGATGATAATGAAGCAAATCTATCAGAGATTGCCGATAACTTATTTGCAAGTAGTTTAAATAATTAGGAGGGTTTATGCATAAAAGTGTTTTACTAAATGAATGTATCCAATATTTAAACTTAGAAGAGGATAGCCAAATTATTGATTGCACATTAGGTTATGGCGGACATAGTAGCGAAATTCTAAAGAGAATAAAAAGGGGCTTCCTCTTTGCCTTTGATCAAGATAAAGAGGCAATTGTAAGTAGCAGAAAACGTTTAGAAGAAGTAGCTAATAATTTTGAAATTATTGAATCTAATTTTTGTCATTTGAAAGAAGAATTAGAACATAGAAATATTTATCAAGTTGATGGAATCTTATATGATTTAGGAGTCTCTAGTCCACAATTAGATGAAGGGGAAAGAGGATTTAGCTTTCACCAAGATGCTAAATTGGATATGAGAATGAATCAAAGCCAATTTTTGACTGCTCATGAGGTTGTAAATCATTATGATTATGATACTCTAGTAGATATCTTCAGAAGATATGGAGAGGAAAAATATGCTAGTAGTATAGCCCGTGGCATTGTAGAAAATAGACCAATTGATACAACTTTAGAATTGGTGGAAGTAATTCAAAGTCATGTCCCTGAAAAATATAGGCGTGAGCGTCATCCAGCTAGAAAAGTATTTCAAGCGATTAGAATTGAAGTAAATAATGAATTAGAAGTATTTGAAGATAGTCTAAGGCAAGCATTAGAAATTCTCTCAGTGGGTGGAAGAATCTGTGTGATTACTTTCCATTCTCTAGAAGATAAAATATGCAAAGAAGTTTTTAAAGAAGTAAGTGAAATAGATGCAACTTTAAAAAATTTACCAGTAATTCCAGAAGAGTATCTTCCTAAATATAAAGTTATAAAAACATTAACACCAAAAGAAGAAGAATTAGAAGAAAATCCAAGAGCTAGAAGTGCAAAGCTAAGAGTAATAGAAAGAATAGGTTGATAATATGGCAAAAAAACAAAAAAAGAATAGTAGATTTTCAAAAAGAGAAAAATTAGTATATTCCTTAGGAATATTATCTTTTGCTGCTCTTTTTGCTAGTAAAATTTTCTTTGGGGCACAAATTAGTAACTTGAAGATGAACATTGAAAAAATTAATTATCAAATTGAAAACCAAGAAAAGAAGAACGAGTCTCTTACTATGCAAGTAAATGAACTTACTTCTTATGAAAATGTGAGTGGTGTTATTAAAGAACTTGGACTTGCTTATAATAATGAAAACATTGTTGTGATAAATAAATAAAATATGCTATAATGTATATGGTGATGATATGAAAAGAGATAATGATACAGTTGTAAAAAATTGGCGACAACCAAAGTATGTACTGCTGGTCTTTCTCTTTTTTATTGTGCTCTTAATGGGAGTATTTACTTATTTATCGTTATCTGATAATTTAAAAGTAATGGGAGAGCCTCTAAAGAAGTTTGCTAATAATCGTATTACTATTAAAAAAGAATTAATTGCTAAACGTGGAACGATTTATGATAGTGAGGAAAACATTTTAGCAAATAATGTTACGTCTTATACACTGATTGCTTATCTAGATTCCTCTAGAACAACAGATGAGAAAAATCCTAATCATGTAGTCGATAAAGAGGGAACAGCAAAAACTTTAGCAGAAGCTTTAAATGCTCCTTATGAATATATTTTAAGTAGATTACAAAAAGAGGGTGCCTATCAAGTAGAATTTGGTTCTTATGGTTCTAAATTAACAGAACTAAAGAAATTAGCAATAGAAGACTTAGAACTTCCAGGAATCGATTTTATTGAGTCTAGTAAGAGATTTTATCCTAATGGTTCTTTTGCCTCATATATTATTGGCTATGCCAAAATTGATGATAAAGGGAATATCTATGGGGAATTAGGTTTGGAAAGCGGCTATAATGAGATTTTAAAAGGTACTAATGGTAGTTTAACGTACCAAAAAGATATTTCTGGTTATCAAATTCCAGATACTCCAGAGATAAGGGAAGATGCCATAGATGGAAATGATATTTATTTAACGATTGATTCTAATATTCAAAGGTTTTTGGAAACTGCTGTTAAGGAAGCATCTGAAAAGTATAAACCAGAATGGATGTTATTTGTAGTAATGGATGCGAAGACAGGGGAAATATTAGGAAGCGCTACTAATCCATCTTTTGATCCCAATAATTTACCTGCTAATATGTCTTATCAAAATCCTCTAGTTTCTTATGAATATGAACCAGGCTCTGTTATGAAAACTTATACGTATATGTGTGCTATTGATACAGGAAATTATGATGGAAATAAAACTTATCGCTCAGGAAAAATAAAAGTAAGTGATGTTATTGTTAATGACTGGAAACCATCTGGTTGGGGAATGGTATCTTATGATCGTGGTTATCAATATTCTAGCAATGTAGGAACTATGTATGTTGCTAAAGAATATTTAACAGCAGGTAAGTTGAAAGATTGTTATCGAAACTATGGTTTTGGTTCTAAAACAGGAATAGAGTTAAGTGGAGAAGCTACTGGATATTTAAACTTTAATGGGGAAATAGAAGTAGATTGGTTATCTCCTAGTTTTGGACAAGGCCTTGCAACTACTGCTATTCAACAACTTCAAGCATTAACAATTATAGCGAATGATGGTGTAATTGTAAGACCTCATATTATTAAGAAGATTGTAAATAATAATACAGGGGAGGTAATCGAAACGAAAGTAGAAAGAAGCGAACCTGTTGTAAAAAAAGAAACTGTTGCTAAAATGAAAGAATTAATGTATGGGGCAATAAATAATACATGGACACCTGGTCATACTTATGCGATTGATGGGTTTAATATCATTGGAAAAACAGGGACTGCGCAAATTTTTGAAAATGGGCATTATTTAACAGGAAATGGGAATTATTTAATTTCTTTTTCAGGAATGTTTCCAAATGATGAGCCTGAAATTATTTTATATGCTGTTATGAAAAAACCATCTAACTATTGGGGAAATGTTTTATCTCCTTATGTAAAATCAGTTATTCGTAATATTGCAAAATATAAAAATATCTATACAGATGCACCAGTAGAGACTGAAGTAGAGTCTTATCATCTTTCTTCTTATATGAATGAAGATATTGATATGGTAAAACAAACTCTTGTAAAGGATGGCTTGAAAGTTATTGTAATTGGGGACGGAAAAACAATTGTAAACCAGTATCCTCAAAAAGGAACTAATGTTATGACAGGAGATAAAGTCTTCTTAGTAACGAATGGTAATACTAAAAAGTTAGAAAAAATGATAGGATGGTCTAAAAATGAATTTATTACCTATATGCAGTTATTGAATGTGCCTTATGAGATAACTGGATATGGCTATATCACAGAACAAAGCATAAAAGCTGGCTCTATTTTAGATGGTAGTTCTCTTGTAAAAGTAACTTTAAGTAATAAATATAATTTAGATTAAATGGGAGGTAATGGATGCAAGTATCAGCAAATGTAGCAGATTTTGGTGGAAGAGTAAGTCGTTATCAGTCTGGAAGTTCCAATACTGGTTTTGCACTAAATCATAGCTCTACGTTTTCTCAACCACCCATTCCAGTAAAGGATTATGAAAGATATGAAGCAACTTCTACTAATTATGTCATAAAATCTGGG
This sequence comes from uncultured Bacilli bacterium, assembly GCA_910584165.1. Classification (GTDB taxonomy): domain Bacteria; phylum Bacillota_I; class Bacilli_A; order RF39; family UBA660; genus UBA5578. Next base: position 21,921 of record CAJTZU010000007.1, read on the forward strand.
GATACTTTATCTGCTATTGCACAAAGATATGGGATTACAGTAGAGCAACTATATCAAGATAATAAGGATTTGATTGGTGATAATCCTAATATGATATATCCAGGACAAGAATTGATTATTCGTAGCAAAGAGGATGAGGTAGAAGTTGTTCAATCCGTTCAATATGAGCAGCCAGTTATCATGGCAGAAGCTCCAACACCAGAACCAACAGTAGTGATAGAGAATGTCCCACCTGCTCTAGCAGAAACTGAAACCACTTCTACAACCTCTATATCTGGCCCATCACCAAATGGACATTTAACTAGGTCTGGTGGAGTATTTAATGGCCCATCTGGAAAAGAAACTTACTATAATTTAAAGATGAATGGGGTCGTAAATATTATGCGAAATATGGGATATAGTGAAGAGGAATATCCTTATTGGATTCGTGAAGATGGAGCAAAAATGCTTGGCCAATATATTATGGTAGCAGCTGATTTAAGTACCCGACCAAGAGGAACTATTTTAGAAACTTCTCTTGGGACGGCGATGGTGTGTGATACAGGAACATTTATTTATGAAAATCAACAACAAGTAGATATTGCTGTTAATTGGTAAGAATTTGTTTTAGGAGGTAGCTTATGAGTGTATCAACAATGTTTGATGGTAATGGTGGTGGAAATAGAGTAAGTAGATATCAGATTACTAATAAAGGTTTAGTTGGGATTACTAGTTTTACTAGCAAGCTTTCTTCTATTGGAACTACGCCATTAGAAAATATGGATAATTATAGCTCATCCATTTCTTATATTGTAAATCATGGCGATACGATTACTAGCATTGCAAAAAAGTTTGGACTTCGTCCAGAAGTAATCTATGCAGATAATAGAGCATTACTTGGAGAAAATTCTGAGGTATTGGTTCCTGGACAAGAACTTTTAATTCGTAGTCAACTAGAGGGGCAAACAGAGGTGCCAATTTCTCATCAAGTAGGAGAAACTATATTACCTGAAGGAGAAGACCCATATTTTGAAACGACACCAGATGGAGCTATATTAGATACGCCTGAATATCGCCACTACTTAGAAAGACAGAAAGAAGAAAAAATAGTAGATGTTAGCAAATATAATAGTTTAGAAGAAAAAGGATTTATTGTGACAACAGGAAACAAAACATTTTCATTAGAAGATGCTGATATTGATTTATTAACGGCTATTACAGCTGCCGAATGTGATAAATCCTATGATGATGCTTTAGCTGTTATTTCTGTTATTTTAAATCGTTGTGAAGCTGAAAATTGGGTTTATTCTCATGGAGAAAATCCAGTTAGTCAAGCAACAGCACCTAATCAGTTTGTTGTTTATCAAGAAGGCTATTATAAAGAATTTATAAATGGAAATGCCCCTGAAGAAGTAAAAACAGCAGTAAGAGATGCTTTAGGTGGAGTAAGAAATCACAGTTATTTAAGTTTCCGTTCGAATGGTACAACAGGTTATTCAAATAATCAAATTACTTCTACAGGTAACCGATATAGATAAGAAATTTATTTTCTTATTTTTTTTATATCTAAATTGACAATTAAAAGAATATGGTATAGAATAAGTTGCAATATTTAGGGGGTATTAAAATGTTGAAAAAGGAATGGGAAAATTACAAACAAGAAATAAAAGAAGCAATAGAAGATTTAAAGACGAAGGGGAGAAGAAAAAAACAAATTCCAAATGTTTTAACGTCTCTACGATTATTCGCCCCATTGTTTATTTTACCTGCTTCTTTTATAGGAAATATTCCATTTGTAGTTGGTTCTGTCGTTGCTTTTTCAGTTACAGATATGCTAGATGGATTTATTGCTAGAAAATTTCATCTTACTAGTAAATTAGGAAAAGATTTAGATGCTTTTTCAGATAAAATATTCGCAGGAACTTTGTTATTAGCGGCGAGTATTTTAAATCCAATTTTATTAGTTAATCTTTCTTTAGAAGTTTGTATTGCTGGAATTAATGTGAATGCTAAATTAAGAGGTGCAGAAACAAAATCTTTACCAATTGGTAAAGTAAAAACTGCCTTTTTATTTCCACTATTAGGTTGTTCCTTAATAACTAATATGGCTTCTATTCAAACTGTTTTTCATATTTTATTTGCCTCTACTACAATACTTCAAATTATGACGACAGCTAGGTATCATAGAAATTATAAAGAATTATTAGAGTCAAAACAAGAATTATTAGGACAGATTAGACAAGATTTTGAGGAAAAGGAAACAGATACTGATAAAGATGAGCAAAAAGTAAAAACCTTAGAGGTAAAAGCAGTCTCTCAAACGAGTAAAGATTTAGCATCTCTTCGTGATATTCGAAAATCTTTAGTAGGGGAAGAAAAAAAAGAGAAGCCACATCGTAAAATTAAGAGGTAGCTCCTCTTTTTTTGTGCTAATAGAGAAAAATATGATAAAATAGTAATAGGATGTGAAAATATGAAAGAACCAAAGTTTTATCGTATGGTAAGACCGTTTATTTCTTTTTTGTTTAAAATAGTTTATCGACCTACTTTTGAAGGACTAGAAAATATTCCAAAAGAAGGAAATGTTGTTTTAGCAGGTAATCATACTCATAATTTTGATTGCTTATTGCTAATAGCATCAACCCCTAGAACCATCCATTTTATGGCAAAAGATTCCTTAATGAAAGGAATGAAGAAAGTTATTTTTAAAGGAATGGGAATAATCCCTGTTGATAGGAGCAAAAAAGATCATGCTTCCCTAGAAAGTGCGATTCATCTTTTAAGAGAGGAAAAAGTAGTGGGAATCTTTCCAGAAGGGACTATTAATAAAACAGAAGATATTACAATGCCTTTTAAATATGGAGCTGTAAAAATGGCAAAAGAAACGAATGCTATGATGGTTCCTTTTGTGATAACAGGCTCTTATCGTATATTGAGTGCAAGTATTCATGTCCGATTTTTAGAACCTTATCAATTAACACAAGAATTAGAAATAGAAAATGAAAAATTGAGAAAGAAAGTTTCAAATGTACTGCAAAAGTATAAGGAGGAATTATGAGTATATTAGATCGTTTTTTTAAGAAAAAACCGTGGGAAAAATATTATACAAAGGAAGAATTACATCAAGAAATACCAAATATTTCCATGTATGAATTACTAGTAGAATGTTCTAAAAGATATGAAAAAGAAACTGCTATTGACTATTTTGGAAAGACAATTTCTTACCACCATTTGGTGGAATTAATAGATAAATGTGCACGCGCTTTTCAAACAGAGAAGATAGCGGCTGGGGATGTAGTTACTGTTTGTATGCCAAATACTCCAGAAGCTTTAATTGCCGTTTATGCGATTAATAAAATAGGTGCTATTGCCAATATGATTCATCCTTTATCTGGTGAGGAAGAAATTAAAAATTATTTGGTAAGCACAAATAGTAAAATGTTAATTATGATTGATGTTTGCTATGTAAAAGTGAAAAATATTATTGATAAAACAAGAGTACAAAAGACAATTGTTGTATCTGCTAAAGACTCTATGCCTTTCTTTATGAGTTTGGGATATACTTTTACACAAGGATATAAAGTTAGAAAGCCAAGAGCGAATGAGCAATACATTTATTGGAATGATTTTTTACTTAGAAGTTATAGACAAGCAAAAAATCCAGGAGTAAGAAGAGGAAAAGAGGATGCTGCTATTATTTTGCACAGTGGGGGAACGACAGGAAATCCAAAAGGTATATTACTTTCTAATGGAAATTTTAATTCTTTAGCGTTACAAGCAAGAGTTGTATTTAAAAACATTGGTCCCAAAGATGGTGTTTTAGTAATTATGCCTAATTTTCATGGTTTTGGGTTAGGCGTTTCCATGCATGCTGCTTTAGGATTAGGCGCTAAGCTTATTTTAATTCCACAATTTAGTGCGAAGACATTTGACAAATTAATTACTAAGAATAGGCCTAGTGCGATTATGGGAGTTCCTACTTTATTTGAGGGACTTCTTGGAAATACAAGAATGGAAAAAGTAGATTTATCCTATATTAAATATATGATTAGCGGTGGTGACACTTTGAGCCCATCGCTTACCAAACGCTTGAATAAATTTTTGAAAAGACATAATGCTTCTGTTAAAGTATTACAGGGTTATGGAATGACAGAGGCATTAGCGGCTATTTCTCTTTCTTATGGAAAAGGTTATAAAGCAGGAAGTATTGGAATTCCTTTCCCAGGAAATGATTTTAAGATAGTTGTCCCAGGAACCCAAGAGGAAGTTCCACTTGGAGAAACTGGTGAAATCTGTGTATCTGGTCCTACTGTTATGATGGGATATTTAAATAATAAAAAAGAGACGAACGAAGTATTGCAGATTCATAAAGATAAAAAAATATGGCTACATACAGGGGATGGAGGACATATGGATGAAGACGGCATTCTTTATTTTGACCAACGTCTAAAACGAATGATTGTATCTTCTGGATATAATTTATATCCAAGTCACATGGAAGAAATTATTGAAAAACATCCTGCAGTATTAAAATGTACAGTTATTGGAATCCCTCATAAATATAAAGTTCAGGTTGCTAAAGCTTATATTGTATTAGAAGAAGGATATAGTGATTCTTGGTCGACTAGAAAAAGTATTAAAGAGCATTGCGAAAAAAACATGGCAACTTATTCACTTCCTTATGAATATGAATTTAGAAAGTCTTTGCCAACTACTCTTTTAGGAAAAATTAATTATAAGCAATTAGAGGATGAGAGCCATGAAGAAGAGTAAAGGCGCATTTGCTTATCGCCTTTTAAAACCTATTTTAGGACCTATTTTTAAATTATATTATCATCCTACTGTTATTGGAAAAGAGAATATTCCTTTAGATGGACCTATTTTAATAGTTGGTAATCATAAGCATTTATATGATCAATGTTTAGCAATTCTTTCTACTAAAAGAATGATTCATTATATGGCAAAAAAAGAATATTTTGATGGAAAAATGAGATGGTTCTTTAAAATGGTTGGATGTATTCCTGTAGATAGGAGTAAAAAGGACGAAGCGGCAAAAGCATCAGCCCTAGAAGTGTTAAGAGAAGGGGGGGCTATTGGGTTATTTCCAGAAGGAACTAGAAATAAAACAGAATCTTTTTTGCTCCCATTTAAGTATGGAACAGTATCGATGGCCTCTAAGACAGATGCGACAATTGTTCCTTTTGGAATAACAGGAGATTATAAATTTAGAAGTAAAAATTTGATAATGCGTTTTGGAACTCCTTTCAAGGTAGGAGAAATGGATTTAGAGACTGCTAATAAGAAGCTTTATGAAGAAGTAAAAAGATTAATGGAAGAAAATTTAAAGGAAGAAAAAATAGAACGGTAAAACCGTTCTTTTTGTAGATAAAAAGATTCTTTCTTGGTACAATGATAATAATAGAAGGTGTTTATATGGCAAATGATTTTATGACATTTCAGTTTGATGATAATTGGTTTACTCCTAAAGAGGATAATAAGAAAATAATGATAGTAGAAGATTATCTTGCCATGGATTACGATACTTTAAAAGAGTATATTTATAAAAATCCAGATACTCCTTTATTAAAAGAATCTTCTATTAAGAAAAAATTAATTGATAGTCCTAGAAGATATGATTTTATTTGGTTTGTTCAAGATGCTAATGGGGCAATTCTTGCTAGTCTTTTAGATGAGGAAGGAATTCATATTTTACAAAGTTCTACGGATGTAGTAGATAAATTAAATGCTATTATAACGTGTGAAACTTCTTGCCATTTTGCTTTTCAATCTGATATATTTTGCGAGATGGTATTATTAAATTGGTATGGCTTAGATACCCCTTTCCATAGTTTAAATGAAAAAGAAGCCATTTCTTTTTTACAATACCTAGATAGAAATTATCCTAAAAAGGTATTAGATTTATTTCCAAAACTTAGTGCTAAAACGCAGGTAGAAATATTAAAGACAATAAATTTTTCTTTAGATAGAATTGGTAGTTTTTTAAGAACAGGAAGGAAAGAAGCCATAGAGTACATTCTTACAAATGATTTTAGAATTCATACTTTAAGTGATTTTTCTTTCTCAGAACTTTATACTTTAGCTACTAAAAAGGTTGCTATTCCATTTTCTTTATTCCATCAAAAAAGTTTCATAGAAAAGATAAGCACAATAGGAAATGTGAAAGATTATCGTTATTTATTAAATGCACTTTCAGCATCAAATGATGTTTCTGAAATAGAGTTGGCAAGAAAAGAGTATTATGAAAGACAATTTTCCAGTTATGATAAAGAAGAACAAATGCTAAAACTTCATCTTACTTGGTATCAAGAAATTTCAAACAGAATGGAAAGCGGAGAAGAATTTTTTTCTTTTCTAGATGCAAATCTAGTGCCATTTTATGGAATGGGTTCAGAAGAATTTAGTATACGAAATAAAATATTTAGTTTTTATAGCAATAAAGATAAAGAGGGATTAAAGAATTTCTTCAGGCAAGAGAGTAGACTACAAATTACCAATATGGTTATTGATTATCATTTTGCTGAAATTCCTTATAATTTCTTTTTAGATTTAAGAGAATTAGTTCATTTTCAAGAAGGGGAAGGTAGAACTTTATTACAAGAAGAAATAGATGCTTATTCGAAATTATTAAGCTTAGATGATTTATCATATGAGGAAGTAATGAAGATACATGCTCATTTGAAAGAATATGATATGATTGAAAAGTATTATGACCATTTTAGAAGCGCAAAAGATAAGCAAGCTTCTTTAATAGAAGAGGCAATGCTTACAGAAAGTTCTGTTCAAAAATATAAAAATGAAATCTTATCAGCACAGGCAGGAGTTCCTGTTTATGTATTAGATGGGGATGAATTCTATGCTTTCGTAAAAAGTAGTCATACTTCTAAAAATATGCCATTAGATAGCAATTACCGTACTTATAGTGGGGATGGTGGTTCCTATTCCCTAGATGGCTCTAATAAATTAAAAACGTTTAAAGACCCAAGGGAGATATATAATTTTATTTATAAAAGTATTCCAAAGAGTCAAATTGTTCATACTTATCCAGCCGATTCTTATAGCTTATATAAAAGAGACTTGGATACTTCAACGAAACGTATTTATGAGCTTCTTACTCCAAAAGAATTGGTTGGTAAGAGTAATAGTTATAATGAGATTTTAGTAGCAGTTCCAAATCCTAGTAAACCACAAGATGAATTACAAGCATCCCTAGAGGCACCAGAATTATTAGGAATCTATTGTTATGATACGATAACAGATAATGATATTATAAGCGCTAAAAATATGGGAATTGGAATTGTGCTCGTAAAGACGAAAAATTATCAAATAGATACTAGTAATAGGATGCGTTTAATGGACACTCACTTAAATGGTGGAAGTCAAAGTAAATATGACTATTTACAAAGTATTCATGAAAATGATATGGAATCTAGAAGAAAATGAGTGTTTTAAAAACACTTTTTTTCATATAATGAACTGGTGATTCTATGTTTGTAAAGAAAATGAATGCACGTATGAAGTTTGTATTAATTGTTTTGATTTTGGCTTTTGTTATTATTATTGGAAAAGTTTTCTATATCCAAGTAATTAGTTATGATAAATTAAATAATTATGCAACAGGATTATGGAGTAGAAATTTACCTTTAGAAGCAAATAGAGGAATCATTTATGATCGAAATGGAACGGTTTTGGCAGGAAATATTACGACAACTTCTTTGGTTCTAATTCCTAATCAAATAGGAGATAAAGAGAGTACAGCTAAATCTTTAGCAAGTATTTTAAATGTTAGTTATGAGGATATGTATTCTCATGTTTCTAAGAAAACATCAATAGAAAGAGTTCATCCAGAAGGAAGAAGGCTGTCAAATGAAATTGCAGATAAAATATCAGCATTAAAACTACCTGGTGTTTATTTAGTAAAAGAGTCGAAAAGAGAATATCCTTATAATACTTATTTATCCCATACCTTAGGGTTTGTAGGAATTGATAATCAAGGATTAAGCGGATTAGAATTAATTTATGATAAATATTTAACAGGTAGTTACGGAGCTATTAAATATTTCAGTGATGCGAAAGGAAACAAATTAGAGTTAAGTCAAATTTATGAAAAACCACAAGATGGAGTTAATATGACATTAACTATCGACTTTGAATTGCAAGAGGCTTTGGAAAGGGAACTAGATAATGCAATTTCTATGTACCAAGCGGAGCAAGCTTTTGGACTTGCAATGGATCCTAATACAGGAGCTATTTTAGCGATTTCTTCTAGACCTAATTTTTCTCCAACCCATTATCAAGATTATACAACTGAAGAAATCAATCGAAATTTACCTATTTGGATGACTTATGAACCAGGTTCTACATTTAAAATTATTACTCTTGCTACCTCTTTAGAGGAAAAAATAATAGATTTAGAAAAAGATACTTTTTCAGATAGTGGGGCAGTAACGGTAGAAGGGGCCACGTTACATTGTTGGAAACATGGAGGCCATGGCTTACAAACCTATTTAGAAGTGGTTGAAAATTCATGCAATACTGGTTTTGTTAACTTAGGTTTAAAATTAGGAAAAGAAAAATTATTTACCTATATTAAAAATTTTGGCTTTGGTACAAAAACAGGAATAGAATTATCGGGAGAGTCTAGTGGCATTCTTTTTGATGTTGGAAAAATAGGTGATTTGGAACTTGCAACAACCGCATTTGGTCAAGGAGTTGCAGTAACAGCGATTCAACAAGTAGTAGCTGTCAGTGCGGCTATCAATGGAGGAATTTTATATCAGCCTTATATAGTAGAAAGTTTAAATGACCCAGAAACAAATCAAGTGATAGAATCTCATCAAGAAAAAATTGTTAGAAAAGTTATTAGTGAAGATACTAGTAAAAAAGTAAGATATGCATTAGAAAGTGTAGTAGCACGTGGTACAGGGCATAATGCCTACATTCCAGATTACCGAGTAGGAGGAAAAACAGGGACTGCTCAAAAAGCTGAAAATGGGCATTATTTAACAGGTAACTATATTACTTCTTTTATCGGTTTTATGCCAGCGAATGATCCTAAAGTAGTGATTTATATTGCCGTTGATAATGCAAAAGGTGTAAGCCAGTACGGAGGTACAGTTGCGGCACCGATTGCTAAAAACTTTCTTTTATCTGCTATTCCTGTATTGGGAATAGAACCACAGAAGGATGAAATCGAAAAAGAATATATTTATTTAGATAAAACTTATACAATAGTTCCAGATGTTACAGGGAAAAATTTAAAGGATGCTATGAAAGAATTAAAAAATTTTAAAGTAGAATATGAAGGAAAAGGAACAGTACTTTATCAATCCCCAAATCCAGGAATTAGAATTGCCGATGGAGAAACAATTAGACTTTATTTAAATGCTTCCTAGTGTTATAATGGGTAAGAGGATAGTGATTGTATGTTTATAAAAATAATAATATTGATTTTATTAATTGTTGTAAATGGGATATTTTCAGCAACCGAAATGGCTTTTTTTGAACTAAATACTTATGAGCTTCATAAAGAATTAAAAAGGAATAATAAAAAGGCAAAGAGAATATTGTCTTTATTAGAAGATTCTAGTACCTTTTTATCCGCTATTCAAATAGTTATTACTTTATCTGGATTTTTAGCAAGTGCATTTGCAGCAGATAGCTTTGCTCGTGAAATTGCTATGCTTATTTCTCCAACATGGATCTCTATGGAAGCTCTTATCAATATACTGATTATTGCCATTACGGTTATTTTATCTTATTTTACATTGGTATTTGGAGAATTAGTTCCAAAGAGAATAGGTCTTACTTATCCAAAAAAAATATCTTATTTTATGGTGAATGTTTTATATGCTATTATTTTCTTTTTTAAACCATTTATTATTATTCTTCGTTCTTCTACTAATTTTATTTTAAAATTATTGAGAATAGAAAATAAAGAGGAAGAGGTAGAGGAAGAAATTAAAAGCAATATTTTAGACGCTAATTTAGAAGAATTAGAGAAAAAAATATTGTTAAATGTATTTGAATTTAATGATACTACGGTGGAAACTGCTATGACTAGTAGAGAAAATGTTGTGGTATTAGATATTCATGATAGTAAAGAAAAAGTGATGGATACTATTAAGAAAACCAAATACACACGCTTTCCTATTATGGAAAATGGAAAAATTATTGGTGTTTTAAATGTAAAAGATTTACTTTTAAAGAAAAAAATGTTTTTTTCTTTAAAAAACTATATTAGAAACATTGAAGAAATCCCTTATGATATGATTATAGATGATGCCTTCTTTTTATTAAATAGAAAACATGTTCCAATTGCAAAAGTTGTAAAAAATGATAATTGGGTTGGTGTTATCACTATAGAAGATATTATTGAGGAGATTATTGGAAATGTCTTTGATGAATATGATAAAGAAGACAAAATTTCATAAAATGTAGAAAAAGTATTGAAATCTAAACTTTCTTTTTGGTATGATGTATATAGGGTACAGGGAGGTGTTTGGTTATTAAAGGTTTGCAAAAACTGATATTGGTACTTTTGTTAGTGATGAGTTTTCAAGTGCTACCTGTTCGTGCTCAAGAAAAAGTAGCTTCCATACCACAAGAAACGGAAGAAGTAGTGAAGCAAAAAAGAAATATTTTTGAAGAATTTCATTATCGTGTGTTTTTAAAAGATACTAGAGATTTCTTTGATTTTGTATTATTAGGAATTTTTATAACAGGACTATTGATAGTATTAGTTTTTAAAAATACCCATTATGTAGTTGTTCAAAAATCTTTAGAAGCAAAAACTTTCTTAGAAACAGGAAATGTTTACTCTGTAGATGAGATTGAAACTCCTACAGAACTTGTAAATGCTGAGGAAGAAAATACAGAAGAGGTAGCAGAAATAGTAGAAAATTCAGAAATTTTATCTAGTGAGGATTTAGAAGAAGAAGTAGAAGAAGTACCAAGAAAAAAGGATAAGAAAAAGAAGAGAGCTTAAGCTCTTTTTTTGTGTTTATTAATGTTTTTTCTGAATATACTTTGATAGGAGGAAAAACTATGCTACTATTTATAAAATGTATTATGGCAATGATGATAGGTTTGTTTTTTTCTCTCATTGTAGGAGTATTTTTATTACCTATTTTAAGAAATAAAAAAATGAGTCAGAGACTAAGTGTTTACTTAAAAGAAACGCATCATGATAAAAGCAATGTTCCTACGATGGGTGGATTAATTTTTATATTACCAACAGTTCTTTTTATGATAATATTAGTAGTTACAAATCGAATAGAAATGTCCTATAACTTATTTATTTGTGTGTTTGCCTTTATTGGTTATGCGATAATAGGGCTTATAGATGATTATTTGATTATTTATAAAAATAATAATAAAGGATTATCGGAATTAGCTAAGTTGTTTTTACAATTACTATTAGCTGTTTTTCTATTTTACTTTTTTATGGTGGCAGGAAATGAACCATTACTTTGGATTCATACGTTAGGAATTAAATGGAATATAGGGTGGTTATATGGACTATTTATTTTATTGGTATTGGTTAGTAGTAGCAATGCAGTAAATTTAACAGATGGCTTAGATGGTTTAGCTGCTGGATTATCTATTATTGCTCTTTTTACGATGGGAATTATTACGACTATGACAGGCTGGTTAGAAGGATATCAAGAAATTTCTATTTTCATTTTTACATTAATTGGCTCATTAATGGGATTTTTATTTTTTAATGCGAATCCTGCAAAAATATTTATGGGAGATACTGGTTCTTTATCTTTAGGTGCTACTCTAGGAATTCTAGCCATTTTGACTAGACATGAGCTTTTATTACTATTAGTTGGATTTGTATTTGTTTTAGAGACAATTACTTGTATTATCCAAAGAGTTTATTATAAATTTACTCATAAAAGAATCTTTCCAATGACACCTATTCATCATACTTTTGAAAAATATATGCCTGAAAGAGAAGTCGTAAAAATATTTTGGATTATTGGCTTGTTTACTAGCTTAATTGCTCTTTTATTTGGGGTGTGGATATGAAAAGGAAAGTGGAATGGTTATTAGTTATTAGTGTTTTATTGCTTGCCATTTTCGGCTTAATTATGATTTATTCTTCTTCTTATATATGGGCAGAATATAAATATAATGACTCTTTTAAATTTGTAAAGAATCAAGGTATTTTCTTTTTAGTAGGAATTTTTTTAATGTGGGCGATTAGTAAAATAGATTATTCTATTTATTATAAAAAAGCAAATAGCATTATATTATGTTGTATTATCCTTTTAATACTTGTTTTAATACCAGGAATTGGAAGTGTTCGAAATGGTAGTCGTAGTTGGTTTGGAATAGGCTCTTTTGGAATTCAACCTAGTGAATTTACAAAACTGGGGCTTATTATTTTTACTTCTAAATATTTATGTACTCATAAAAAGTATTTTCCCGTTTTACTTTTTACACTGTGTTTATTTGGTTTAATTATGTTACAACCAGATTTTGGCACAGGATCTATTATTGTAATGTCTATTTTAGGAATTTTATTTGTAGCAGGGATGAATATTTCTTTTTTAGTGAAGTTAGGAGCCCTTGGAGTAGTCGGAGTTATTATTTTGATTTTAATTGCTCCTTATCGTTTAGCGCGTATTTTATCTTTTTTGGATCCTTGGAGTGACCCATTGGGAAGTGGATTCCAAATTATTCAATCTTTATATGCTATAGGACCAGGGGGATTATTTGGAATGGGGTTTGGGAATTCTATTCAAAAACATTTTTATCTTCCCGAGCCACAAACAGATTTTATTTTTTCTATTATTAGTGAAGAATTTGGTTTTGTTGGAATATTGATAGTAGCTACTTTATTTTTAACAATTATTATAACAGGTTTTAGAATAGCCTATCGTTCTCATGATTTATTTGGTAAATATTTATGTTTTGGTATTATGTTTTGCTTTTCTTTTCAAACCATTATGAATTTAATGGTAGTAGTAGGATTAATTCCTGTAACAGGGGTTACTTTGCCGTTTCTTTCTTATGGTGGTTCTAGTTTACTAATTACAATGTGTAGTATGGGAGTAGTATTAAATATTAGTAGATATGATAGATGATTCGTTACTAGCATTGAAAAAGATTCCTTTTTTTTCAAAAATATGCTATTATTAATAATAGAAAGAAGGGTTGTAATGGAAGAAGTTGTAAAGAAAGGAATTTCAACAAAAATAGTGATTCTTGTTGTAATCTCAGTCGCAATTGTAGGGGGCGTTTTAGGTATTTTCTTATTGAATAAAGGTGAAAATAAAGAAGTGGAAAAAGGTCCGAGCAATAATAATACTAATGGAAGTGTAGAAAATAATGGTGGACAAAAATATTCTGTTAATTTACTTTCAGATGAATATTTTGATGAAACTAATCCAATTCCTGTTAAAAAGAATGGAAAATATGGATACGTTAGTTCAGAGGGAAAAGAAATAGTTGACTTTATTTATGATAATGTATGGAGATTTATTGGAAAATATGGTGTGGTTTCTAATAATTATTCTAACAAAATAATAGATAGAACTGGAAAAATTATTTATTCTGCAGAAGACCATAAAATTGATTTTAGTAATGCTAAATATGGAAATTATGTTATAGATGAAGCATTATATGACTTAAATTTAGAAAAAGTTAGTGAAGATAACTTAAAAATAACAAGTGCTGTTGAAGGTGGGTATTTTACATTTAGTAAAGATGGAAAATATGGAATAATCAATTCTGCCCGTGAAGTGATATTTGAATCAGATATGCCATTATCATTGGAAGTTAATATAGGGTATAATAATGTTTATGGCATTATCAAAGAGTCTGATTATGTACGAGATGTTCATAAATATTCTATTATTGATATGTTAACTGGAAATAAAATATATAGTGCACCAGATAATGAAATTATAGAAAAAAAAGATATTTGTCTTTTTACTGTTAAAACTACGAGTAATAATTATAACAAGGTTATAGTGGTAAAAGATGGGAAGCTAGTTGCAGAAATAAATGATTCTAATTTTAAGGATGTTTATTGGAGAACTGTTAATTTTAGTGAATTAACACTTAGCTATAATGATGGTACTTATAAAGCATATAATATAGTAGAAAGAAAATTGAATAATGATATATCTGCTTATTATCCTTCTTCGATTTCAGAAATGAAAAATGTAGAATTATCAGGTTATAATTTACTACCAAAAGATACAACAATGGGAATTGAAACATCTACTAAAGAAGAAATAATCCCAAAGGGTAAATTTGTAAATTTAATGTCTTCAACAGTGGATTCTCACAATTATATTTTAAATAAATATAATAAAATATTTGTGGTTGCTTCTAATTTAGATAATGCTGCTTTTTATGAATTGAAGTCAAAGCAAGTTGTATTTCAAGAAGATTCTGTTAGGGGCATTTATATGCCTCAAGATACATTGTTTGCATGTACAAGAACGACTTATGTATTAACGTTTTCTCCAACATTAATGGATGTTAAGACAATTTTTAATTTGTTTACAGGTGAAAAGATAACTTTTGAAGAACCAGTAGATGTAATGTTTTACACAACTTATTATAGAATAGAAAAAGATAATAAATTTAGTTATTATAATAGTAAATTTAAGAAAATCTATGAAGTGCCAAAAAGTTAGAATTGGAAGTACGATTTAAATAGTTATAGAGTAAACTAGAAGTAGTTTACTTTTTCTTTTGTTTATAGTGTTATATATTATTTTGAAATAGCTATTATTTTACCGTTTTATTCTTATGTTGGTTCAGTATTAAATATTAGTAGATATGATAGATAATAGTCTTGTTACTTTAGTATTTTCATGTTAAAATTTTAGAGTAGTAGGAGTGTGTGTAAGAATGAAAAAAATAATAAAACGGGCAAGCATATTTGTTTTATTATCAGCCATTTTGTTTGTTTCTATGTTGAATGGAGTGACTGTTTTTGCTAATCTTAAGAAAGATGCTGAAGTTGTTTCTGATAGTGTTATCATTCCAGATAAGTTTAATACAGGTGCAAAAGGAGACTTAGAAATTGTTCCAGAAGAGACTGTAAAAGGAAATGAAGAAGGTAGTATAACTTTTATGTGGAGGGGTTCTACCCATGATGTAAATGTTTCCACTATTAAAGAAGAAGTCGTTGTGATAGAAAATAAGAAATTTACTCATGGAGTCAGATTTTTAAATGAAGGCGGAAAAAGCAAAAAAATTATTTTTAAAAATTGTAGTTTTGAATCTGTATCTGTTGGAAGAGTAGGATTAGAAAACTGGGAAATTGTTTTTGAAAATTGTTCTTTCAAACATGCTTTTGGCTCTAATATGACATTTCATCATTGCTATTTTGGTGGAAGTGTCTCTGATGGATTGAATCCTTTTCAAAATGTAAAAGTTTATGATTCTTTCTTTTCCGATTTAGCGAAAAGTTCTCCTGTCCCAGTAGAGAATAAAACTCATAGTGATGCTACACAAATGTATGGATATACTGGTATGTATAAAGGAGAAGAAATTGTTCTTGATGTTCAAGATATTTACTTCTATAATTGTCGTATGGAAGTTCCTAATTTATTATTTACAAATAGTGCGGGATATGTAAATGCTGCTTTAATGATTCAACCAGAATATTCCGATTTACATGATGTTAAATTTGAAAAATGCATTATAAATGGTGGCGGATATAGTATTTATATATCAGCTAAAAATAATCGAATAGTAAGAGATTTAACTTTAGAAGATGTTAAAGTAGGTAGTTCTGCTTGGTATGGAGAATTGTATAAGGGTGGTGTTGCCGTCCCAACTAGCTTATTTCCAGAGAGAAATATTATCTATCATACTTCTAAAACGGATAAATTGTATGTAGGAAGTGTTTGGAAAGAAGAAGATGGAGTTCATATTAGTGTAACGAATGATACAGATAAAGAAAGAATATTGACAGTAGAATTAGCAGATGGTACAAAAAAATATTTTCCTATTAAAGCAAGTTATCCTGGTTCTACTTGGTGGAATAGTGCAACAAAGTATGTAGAAGAGAGTCGTGATAAATATACTTATGAAGATTTTCCTTTTGATATAGAATTAGTAGTAGAAGATACTAGTAGTATTCGTTGCTATGATGAAAATACTTTAATTAGGACACAAAAATTGGAAGATGTTATTACAAGAATTAGTTTGGATAAAAATAATTCTTCATTAAGGATAGGAGAAACCAAGCAATTAAAAGTAGAGACATTTCCGATAGAAGATGTTCAGCAACAATTTATTTGGTCTAGTAGTAATGAAGAAATAGTAAAAGTAGACCAAAAGGGGCATATAAAAGCATTAGGACAAGGAGAAAGTACTATTACCGTGAAAACACAGAATGGTTTAACTGCAAGTATAAAAATCACAGTAAACTCTAATCTATTTGGAGATATTGATTTAGATGGTAATGTAAATTTAAATGATATTTTTCTAATGTTAAAACATTCTGTGCTATTTCGTTATTCTCCTATTTCTATTTTAGAACGATGTGATAGTAATCATAATGGAAGAATAGATATCATAGATTTTATATACTTAGTAGGTATTTCTTTTGATAAAAGATAGTTAGTTTCTAACTATTTTTTTATTGAAAATATGGTATAATGAAATTGGTGATAGTATGAAAAAAATAGTGATAATTATTTTTCTTTTCGTAATTTTATGTGGATGTGAAAGTAAAGAAACAAAGGGAAAATATGATACTTATGAAAGAGTTGATTTTGTAGAGGCAAATGCAAATCGTAGAGTTTTTAATACTGATGTTTATGCTGTTGTAGATATTACGGAAGAAACAGTTATGGTAGGACCTGGAGAGGAAAATGCTTTAGTTTATCAGATAGGACCAAATGAATGGATTTTATTAGATAAGATTGAAAGTGGGGGAATGGGCTCATCTAGTATTCATAATGATTCTAGTTATACTTATTTTTATTATGATAAAGAGAAAAAAGAAAATAAGCTTTTTATACTAAGAAGCTTTGGTACTGCTTTGCTAGAGTACACTTTAAAGGAGGAAAAATTTGAAAAGAAAGAATTGAAATTTGATACTTCTTCTATTGTAGAAAAGTCTTCTGATGATTTTTTAGAAATGCTGAAAATAGAAAAAGTAGAAGATAGTGCTATTTATTATCAAGCTAGTACTCATAATACTAGAGAAGATTTTTTCGTAAAATGTTCTTTAGAAAATTATGTTTGTGAATTAGAGAAAATGGAGTAAAGATGAAAGAAAAAGAAGTTATTAATATTTTTGATTTTGACGGGACTCTTACAACAGAAACTTGGCCTAAATTTTGGGTATGGGTAAAGAATTTTGGATATCAAGGGGAGAGAAGAAATGAAGAATTAGAGAAAGCTTTAGCAGAATATCGTAAATGTCATACAGGAAATTCTTTAGAAACTTTTTTTGGCTTTTTTAATGCTTTATTAGAAGAAAAGAATAAAGTATTAACTTATGCAGAATTAATGGAAGGTGAAAAGTATATCCAATATAATCCTGGATTAAAGGAATTCCTAAATTCTACTGGTAGTAAAAATTATATTGTTTCAGGTGGTTTAAGAGAATTTCTAAAACATTTAGAAGTCGCACCTTTTTTTGAAGATATTTATGGAACACCTGTAAAACATAATGAAGAAGGATTGATTTCTGGCATTGGAGAAGTCATGACAGATGATAAAAAAATTGAATGCATTCAAGAGATTTTAAGAAAAAATGGTAGAGAAGTTTCTGATTGCAGAAATGTATATTTTGTAGGGGATGGCTATAGTGATGCTCCAGCTATGAGATATGTTCATAATCATGGTGGAAAGGCAATCTTTGTTCACCAACCTAATGAAGATGACGAATTATTTTCTCATAATCAAAAAATATATGATATGTTAAAAAAAGAAAATATTGTAGACTATTGCTTTCTTGCAGATTATTCTTTAGGAAGTGAACTTTCCAATTTATTATTAAGAAGAAACAATTAATTTGTTTCTTTTTTAGTCTTGAATTAGGTATTCTTAAAATGTTACAATGAAAATAGAATACAGGCGTGTTTTAGGTTGAGGTGAATTTTATGAGAATATTACAGTGTTTTAACTGGAGATTACAAGATATTATTCCAGAATTAGAAAAAATAAAGGAGCAAGGCTTTGATGCTATTCAGATTAACCCTATTCAAAGATTAAAATTAGATGGTTTAAGGGAATGGTGGATGTCTTATCAACCAGTAGGATTTGAAATTGGAAATTATTTTGGTACGAGGGAAGACTTATTAGTCCTTTGCAATGCTTGTAAGCAAGTAGGGCTTTTCGTTTTTGCAGATGCCGTTATTAATCATGTAGGTTCTAAAGAAGAAGGATCGTTAGAGCCACATCCTAGAGTAGAAGAGAGCTTAAGAAATAATCAAACTTGTTGGAGAGTAAAACAGAATGTTACTGATTGGAAAAATAGGAGTGAAGTAATTCATTATTGCATGGGACTTCCAGGTTTAAATTTATATTGTAAAGAAGTGGAAGACAGAATTGTAAATTTTTTGAAAGATTTAATTGCTTGTGGAGTTACAGGTTTTCGTTTTGATGCTGCAAAGTCAGTAGGACTTCCTAGTGAAGGATATTGTTTTTGGCCAGATTTAGTTGATAGATTAAAATGTTTTGATTTGTTTTTGTATGGGGAAGTAATTTTTGAGGAAGATAGGAGAATATTAGATGAATATTCAGAATATATGAATATTCTTGGCAACTATGATTGTAGTGATACTTCTAAAATGGTAAAGTATGCTGAAAGTCATGATACTTATTTAAGTACCGATAATTTAGGTTATACTAGAGGTCTTTCTAGTGAAACTATTTTATACGATTATTGTTCCTTAGTAGGCAATTATGAGAATACTCTTTTTTATACTAGACCATGGGATAGAACATGGGAAAGGGAAGAAATCAGAATTGCTCATCAAAGAAAAAAGGTGAAGGAATATGTTAGAAAATAGAAGAAATATGAAAAAAAGAGATTGGTTATTATGCTATTTCTCTTTTTTTATTAGTTGCTTAAATATTATAAAAAGGTTATAATAACTAGTTAGGTGGTTTTATGGCTTATATAGAGTTTAAAGATGTTATGAAAACCTATACAATGGGTGAAGTAAAAATACAAGCTTTAAATAAAACAAATTTTGAAATTCATAAAGGGGAGTTAGTTTGTATTTTAGGCCCATCTGGAGCAGGAAAGACAACATGCCTTAATATTTTAGGAGGCATGGATACTGTAACTAGTGGTAGTGTTTTCATTGATGGAGTAGATATTACTACTTTAAAGGAAAAGGAACTTATTAAATATCGTAGGAATGATATTGGTTTTGTTTTTCAGTTTTATAACTTAGTTCAAAACTTAACAACTTTAGAAAATGTAGAACTTGCTGTTCAACTATGTAAGGACTATTTAGATCCTAATACCATTTTAGATAAAGTTGGTTTAGAAGAAAGAAAAAATAATTTTCCTTCTCAATTATCGGGTGGAGAACAACAGAGAGTTGCCATTGCCCGTGCTTTAGCTAAAAATCCTAAAATAGTACTTGCAGATGAACCAACAGGAGCTCTTGATTATAAGACAGGAAAACAGATACTAAAACTTTTACAAGAGACTTCCAAAGAATATCATATGACTGTTATTATTATTACTCATAATAGTGCGATTGCTCCTATGGCAGATAAAGTAATTAAATTTAAAAACGGTAGTGTAGAAGATATTATTATTAATAAGTCTCCTAAAAGCATTGATGAGATAGAGTGGTAGTATGAGAAATAGATTATTTACCAATACTTTTCGTACTATTAAAAAATCATTTACTAGATTTTTGTCACTTTTTATTATGAGTATGCTAGGAGTATTTGTTTTTTCGGGGTTACTTGCTACTAGTCCTGATATGATAAAAACGCTAGATAATTATTTTGATAAGAACGATGTCTATGATATCAAAATTATTTCTACTTTTGGGTTAACGGATAAAGATATTGCTTATTTAAAAGACATTCCTTCTATTCTGGATGTAGAAGGGTGTTATAGTAAAGATGTTTTTATAAAAGAGAAAGAATTTGTTATTAATGTATCTTCTCTTCCTAAAAGTTTAAATAAGATAGGACTAATAGAGGGAAGATATCCTTCTAATGATAATGAAATAGTTGTAGAACCAAATCTTTTAATAAAAAATAATCTATCTATAGGAGATAGTATCTATTTAGACGATGAAGTCTTTTTAAAGAAAGAAATGATAATTGTAGGTACTATTACTAGTCCACTTTACTTTAATAGTGTAGATTTAAACCAAAATAGAGGGTTAACAACTTTGGGTAGTGGAACCATTAGTTATTATACTTATGTATTAGACTCTTCTTTTTCACAGGATTATTATTCTTCTATTTATGTAACAGTAGAAAATGCGAAAGAGGAAATTACGTCTACTAAAAGATATGAGAAGTTAGTAGATAGGGTATATGAAAAATTGGATAGTATTAAAGAGGAAAGAGAAGAAGCAAGATATCAAGAAATTTATAAGAAAGCTTATGATAAAGTAGTAAAAGAAGAAAAGAAGGCTCAAGAAGAACTATCGAAGGCAAAAAATAAACTAGCTTCTTCTAAAAAAGAACTAGATAAAGCGAAGAAAACGTTAGATAGTTCTAAAAAGAAGTTGAATACTGCTAAAAAGAAGCTAGATAACGCTAAAAAAGAAATAGATAAAGGAACTAAACAGTATCAGCAAATATTAAAAGAAACCAAGATAGAAGAAAAAAAGATTCCTTCGATGATTCAAGAACTTACTTTAACGATTCAAGAATTAGAGCGTGAGTTAGAAGAAATTCGTAATCAAGAATCTGTAGAGGAAAATCCACTAGAATTAGAACTAGAAAGAAAAATTATAGAATTAAAAGGTAATCTAACTCTTCTAAAAGAATTAGAAAATACAAAAGTAAAATTAAATAATGCTTCTAAAGAATATCAAAAAAATAATTCTATTTATAAAACACAAGTAAAAAAATATCAAAATGGTCTTAAAGAATATCAAACAAACAAGAAAAAGTATGATGAAGGATTAGAAGAATATTTAAAAAACAAAAAAGAAGTAGAAGAAGAAATAAAAGAGGCTTATGAGAAATTAAAAGAGATTAAGCATCCTACTTGGTATATTTATGATAGAAATGATTTTAATACGTATTCTGAATATGTAGAAGATAGTAATAGTATTCGTAACTTATCTACGTTATTTCCTTTTATCTTCTTTGCAGTTGCTATTTTAGTCAGTTTAATTTCTATGAATAGAATGGTCGAAGACGATAGATTAGAAATAGGAACTTTAAAATCTTTAGGATTTTCTAATAGAAATATTCTATTAAAGTATTTTGTTTTTGCTTTTTTAGCGACTTTCTTTGGAGGAATACTGGGCAGTGTTTTAGGTCTTATTATTATTCCAACAATGATTTTTAATATTTATGGTATTTTATTTGATTTACCGAATCTATATTTAGGTCTTAATCTTACAACAACTGTATTAGGATTTATCTTATCTGCTTTTTGCATTTGTGGTACTACTATTTTTACAGTTAGAAAAGTACTAAAAGAAAACCCATCTGAGTTAATGAGAGCAAAAGCCCCTAAAAAGGGAAAAAGAGTAATATTAGAAAATATTAAAATCATCTGGAATCATTTATCATTTTCAAATAAGGTAACAGTAAGAAATTTATTCCGTTATAAAAAAAGAGTACTAGTAACTATTTTTGGAATAGCAGGATGTACTGCCCTTATGTTATGTGGTTTTGGTATTAAAGATTCGATTGTAGATATTGCATCTATGCAGTATGAGCATACCTACAAGTTTGACGCGATGATTTATGTAAATGATTTTTCAAATAGTGAAGTATTAAAACAAGAACAAATAGAAAACTACTATGAAACAGAAGTTATTAGTGCGGAAATCAAAGATACGGATATGAATATCTTTGTTACGGAAGATAATGATACATTAAAACACATTACTAGATTACTAGATAAAGATTCTAATGAACTTTCCTTAGAAACAGGAAAAGTTATTATGACTGATAAATTAGCAGACCTATTAAAAGTAAAGGTAGGGGATGAAATTACTATCATTGATGTAGAACATCATACCTTCACTTACCAAGTATCTGCTATTACGAAAAATTATTTAGGTCACTATGTTTATATGGATAAGGAAACTTATGAACAAAGTGGACCAGAGTATAAGACGAATGTTATTTATGCTAATACGAAAGATTTGAATCCAGAAGAAAAAGATAACTTGTCAACTACTCTTTTAAAGGATGATTCTATTCTTCAAGTAGTTTATGTAGAGACATTAATTGATAATGTTACTGATATGTTACGTTCTCTTGATAAGGTAGTAGCTATTCTAATTGTACTAGCTGCTATATTATCATTTGTTGTTCTTTACAATTTATCTAATATTAATATTCATGAGAGAAAAAGAGAAATTGCAACTTTAAAAGTATTAGGATTCTATCATCATGAAGTAGATAGTTATATTACAAGAGAAAATATTATTTTAACCATTTTTGGAATTACTATTGGATTAGTATTAGGAACATTCTTAACAAATACTGTCATTACAACAGTAGAAATTGAACGAGCAAGATTTATTCATCACATTAGTTTTACCAGTTATTTTTATTCATCACTTCTATCTATTCTATTTACGATACTAGTAAATTTTATTACACATTTCAGTTTAAAGAAAATAGATATGATAGAATCTTTAAAGAGTGTTGAATAATTTGATAAATTAGGGGATATGTGTTAGAATACGTGCAAAAAGAGGGGGATAGTATGCAGAATTTTAAAAAGAAAAATTTTATTCAAAAATTGTTGATGGAACAAGAAGAATTAAATGCATATTATAGAGAACTCAGAAAATATCAGTATTTAAGGGATGAACCAATTAAAGGTGCAGAATGGCGTAAAGCTATGAACGCAGTTACATTAGGACTTCTTAAAATTGATAGATTGTTAGTAAAAAGAAAACTGGAGATTTTTGATGATCAAAGAGTAATTACAGATAAACCACGTGTTTATGCTTGCTCTCATGTTGGAAGATATGATATTGAGTCTGCTATGGAAGCTATTGGAGAACAAGTTTACTTTGTTATGGGAGACCCTGGAGAAACATATCGCAATTTTGAAGGTTTATTTTTAGATATGAGAGGTAGGATTTGTTTAGACACTGGATATCAAGTTAGCAATCAATTAAGAAATATTCCCAAATGGGATTATAGAGATTTAAGAGTAATTAATTTAATTAACAATTATAAAACATGCGATTATGCAGATCCAGAACTTTTAGCTTTTTTAGAAAATTACCATTCAGGAGACTATGTTGATCCTATTATAATTGATGCTATTTCTAGAGCATATAATTTTGAATTAATTGATATAGATAATTTAAAATTACTATTAGATTATAAAATGGATAGACATATTTCAGGAGAGATGTGTTTAAAACATTTGAAAGAAGGATTAAATATCTTGATATATCCAGAAGGCGCTTGGAATTTATCTCCTAATATTTTGATTACTAAGCTCTTTACTGGTACTGCTAAAATGTCTATGGAAGGGAATGCGGATATTATTCCTATAGGAATTGTTAAAGATGGTAAACGGTATATTGTTAATATTGGTAAAAATATAGATGCTTCCATGTATAAAGATATTCATGTTTTAACATCTGATTTACGAGATGCTATGTGTACTTTAAAATGGCAAATTATGGAAAAAGAATCTAGCTTAGTAAGAAGTTCACTACTTCCAACAGCAGAAGAAGATTATATTGCAGAAATTATGTCAGAGACAACCAATGGATATGATATAGATGTAATTAATCAAAGTAGATATATTGATTCTATGCCATCTGCTGATGAAGTATTTGGCCCTATTAAAAAATTATCAAAAGTAGCATAAAAAAAGTTTATTTAAACTTTTTTTATTTTGTGTTATAATGAGAAAAATAGAGGTGCGTTTTATGGATGGAGTATGGTTGCCAGCTGGTTCTTTTTTAATTAGTGTTTTATTATTAATCGTATATTATACTAAGAGTAATACAAAAAGTTTAGAAACTTATATTTATGCTAGAGTAATTATATTGAACTTTGTTTTTTCTTTGCTTGGTATGGGAGTATATATATATGCTATGAATATTGGCTATATTCCCGTTATTTCTGTTATTCAAAAAATTTACTTAGGTATATTGTCTGCCATTGGTTTTTATATGTTTTTATATTGTGTAGCTATTAATCAATTGAAAGATAAAACTTATATAAAAATAAAAAATGGAGCGGGTATATTTGCAATCTTTGTTGTATTAGGAGTGCTTTCTCTTCCAATAGAGACTGTTTTATATGATTCTGTATTAGATGTTGGTGGTATCTCTTATTATTGTGCTATGCTAGGCATTATTATTTTCTTTGTTTTAATTATAGTTATGACAATAGTTTATTTCTTTAAAAGCCGAGCAAAATTTAAAAAATGTATTCCGTTTTTAGTTTTATTTGTATTATGTATAGGAGGATTCCTTCTTAGAAAATACTATCCAGAAGTAATCACAGAAACATTCTTTTTTTCCTTTTTCTTTTTGATTATGTATTTCACTATCGAAAATCCAGATGTGAAAATGATAGAACAATTGAATACTGCTAAAGATGCTGCGGAAAAGGCTAATAGGGCTAAAAGTGATTTCTTATCTAGTATGTCTCATGAAATACGTACGCCTTTAAATGCTATTGTTGGGTTTAGTGAATGTATTTTAAATGAGAATGATTTAGAGAGTGCTAAAGGGGATGCAAAGGATATTATTATGGCATCTCAAAATTTATTAGAGATAGTAAATGGTATTTTAGACATTTCTAAGATTGAAGCTGATAAGATGGAAATTGTAGAATCTGAATATAGTTTAAAAGAGAATTTGGATTCTTTAGTAAAATTAACGATTCCGCGTATTGGGGAAAAGCCAATAGAATTTAAAACGAAATTTGCGCCTGATATTCCATCTGTTTTATATGGAGATTCTGCTAAAGTAAAGCAAATTATTTCTAATATATTAACGAATGCTGTAAAGTATACAGATAGAGGGATTATTACTTTTGAAGTAAATTGCATTAATAAAGAGAATAGTTGTTCTTTAGTAATCTCTGTAGAAGATACGGGAAGAGGTATTAAAGCTGATAAAATAGATACTATTTTTAATAAATTTGAAAGATTAGAAGAAGATAGAAATACAACATTGGAAGGAACTGGATTAGGTCTTGCTATTACAAAACGGTTAGTAGAGATGATGGGTGGTAAGATTGTTGTTCAAAGTAAGTATGGGGCAGGTTCTAAGTTTACTGTTTATTTGAAGCAAGAAATTAGAAATACGTTATTAAAACAAGAAAAAAGTTATACTGTAACAGTTGCGAATGCCGATTTTTCAAATAAAAGAGTTTTAGTAGTAGATGATAATAAAATTAATTTGAAGGTAGCATCCCGTATGCTAGAGCCTTTTAAAATTCAAGTGGAAGAATGCATGAGTGGAGAAGAGTGTTTAGCAAAAATAAGAGAAGGAATAACATTTGATTTAATTTTGATGGATGATATGATGCCTAGGATGACTGGTACAGAAACATTTCATGAATTAGAAAAGATAGAATGGTTTAAAACTCCTGTTGTAGTATTAACAGCAAATGCTATTGAGGGAATGAAGGAAAAATATTTAAAAGAAGGCTTTAAAGATTATTTGGCGAAACCTATTGATAAATTAGAGTTAGAACGTGTTTTAGGGCAGTATTTAATTTCTAATAGAGAATCAAAAGAGGAGGAACTTTTTGAACCATTACCAGAAGAGCTTTTTGATATTAATGTTCCTTTGAATGAAGATGAATAGAGAATGTAAAGAAATATTTTTTAGATAGTAAAAAAATATTTCTTTTTTTGGGAAGAACTGGTATACTAAGTATGGAAAGTAGGAGGATAAAAATGAATAATAATCCAATGGGTTATAATCAAGGTATGGATCCTAATGTTTTTGGTACCAATGTTTTAAGAAATGATGGCGCTCTTTCTGTAGATGCTAATCCTACTTTAAATTTACTAAATCAAAGCACCAATCAATTTGGTGGGACTTCTACAGGTAACCCAACACTTGATTTATTAAGTCAGGGAAATGGTGGCATGCCACAAGTTAATAACCAATTTCATAGTAGTGGAAATCCAACACTTGATTTATTAAATGAGTCAAATAATGCTCCTGAGAATAATTATAATTTCGTATCGCCCGTTAATGAAGCACCAGTAGAGCAAGGAAATACAGGTGCATTTAGTTTTCTTTCAGAAAATGAAAATCAAGCAATGATTAGGGCACAAGTAAATGAAGCCCCAGTAGAAAATCCTACTATGTCACAGCCTGTTATGCCAATGGCAAGTCAGCCTCAGCCAATGCAACCTATGGCAAATCCTATGATGCAACAATCAGTATCTCAACCTATGAGCTATGCTCAACCAGTAATGGAAACGTTTCCTCAACAGGTTAATAATATACAACCAGTAATGGAGCAAGGTGTTCCTCAAGGGCAACCAAATGCTTATGGTTTTGTTCCAATGATGAACCAGCAAGTTTCTCAGCCAACTGTGAATGCTCCTGTTTCACAACCAGTTATGCCAATGGAAAATCAAACAGTTCAATCTCAGCAACCAGTACAGCCACAACCTCAGGTTAATAATGTGATAGGAACGATAGATAATTTAAATTTTTCTTTCATTCCTTTAAGAGAGGAAGCACCAGTACAACCACAACCTGTGCAACAACCAGTAATGAGTGGACCAACTGCTTCTCAAGTGTTTGGTCAATCCCAAGTAATGCAACCAGTGATGCAACAGCCAGTATCTCAAACTATGTCTCAGCCAATGGGACAACCTATGGCGAATCCAATGATGCAACAACCAACTCCACAACCAATGATGGGTGGATTTCAACCAACAACTGGGGCAGTTCAGCAAAGTTTAGATACCTTATTTCCAACTGGTATGCCAGATGGAAATGGTAATTTTCCACAATAAAAAAGAGGTTTATTCCTCTTTTTTTAATGTAATCTTTTCACCTACTGAATAAATATTTTCAAAGGCTGGAAATTCTAATATATTTTTTACGCCTTTTTTAGGCCAAATAATTTTATAAGGGGATACATTTTGATAATTTGCTATGACAGTATTATCTTTAGAAAGCATAACAATATCTATATTTTGTTTCATAAAAAAGGTATGGACAGAATTACATTTTGGAAATAATAAAACTTCTTTAATTTTCTTTTTTCCTATATTTCCTATTAGTCTACTTTTAAAATGATTACATGTGATTACTTTTAAATCTTTAGATTTTCCTTTTATCTTCATAAACATCATAATTATTATACTACAATTTC
This sequence comes from uncultured Bacilli bacterium, assembly GCA_910584165.1. Taxonomy (GTDB): domain Bacteria; phylum Bacillota_I; class Bacilli_A; order RF39; family UBA660; genus UBA5578. Next base: position 49,407 of record CAJTZU010000007.1, read on the forward strand.
ATTGACAAAGGAAGAATTTCACGATATACTTTAGATAGTCGGAGGCGGTTCTATGAAGGATAATCATGGTCAAGCATTAGTAGAGTATTTATTAATTGTTGCAGTTATCAGTGTTATTGCTATTGGCATTGTTAAATTATTGGGCGGTTATCTAAAGGATACTGTAACGAAAACATATTGTGAATTATTAGAAAAAAATTATGTTGTGGGAGAAAATCCAGGAGAAGCAACTTGTGAAGATTAAAAAAAGAGACTCAAATTGAGTCTTTTTTAACGAAAATATATCTTTTCTTTTTAGTTTTTGATATAATGTATTTATATAATATAGGGGTGTGATAAGATGAAGGATAGGAAAGGTCAGGCATTAATTGAGTTTTTAATGTTATTACCAATTTTCTTTTTTATCATCATGGCAATATTTGATTTTGGAAACATTTTATATCATCGGTATCAATTAGAAAACAAATTAGATTCGATTGCAGATTTATATTCTAATAAAGAACAAAATAAATTAGAGGAATATTTAAAGAAAAATCATTTAACACTGGATACCAATATGGAAGACGGCTATACCGTTTTATATCTTCAAGAAAAAGTTTCGGTTTATACTCCAGGTATGAATTTTATTTTAGGTAGCCCTTGTAAAATAGATGCTTCTAAAGTAATTTATGAAGGTAATTATGAATAATAAAGGTCAGACATTAGTTTTATTTTTATTCATTATGCCACTTGTTTTCTTAATTTTAATGGCAGTTTATCAGTTTGGTAATGCAGAGTTAGAAAAAAAGAAAATAGAAAATTCTTTAAAAGAAGTAGTACAGTATGGTATGGATTATCAGGAAGAAGAAGATATTGAAGAAAAGATGATAGCGATGTTTCAAAAAAGTTTCCCAAATATTAAAAATGAATGGATTGAAGTAGACGTAGATAGTGAAAAAGTCAGGATGACTGTCAAGAAAGAATACGCTATTTTATTTTTAGCAAGACCTATGATAAGAGTTTCTTGTGTGGGTGAAAATATAGATGGAAAGGTTCAAATTATAAAAGAATAGAGGTTAAGTTATGAAAAAAGCAAAAATAATCACAGTTACTTCTGTAAAAGGTGGTACAGGAAAAACAACATTTGCTCTTAATTTAGCAGCAACATTTGCTCTAAAGAAAAAAAGGGTTTTAGTTATTGATACAGATTTAGCATCAGGCGATATAGCAGCTAGATTAGATGTTGGCTATGAAAAAGATTTATATCATTGTTATGAAGACATTCGTAATCATACTTTTGATCAAGTTGAGGATTATGTTAGACCATATAAAGATGGAATTGATATTATTCCAGCACCAAAAGATCCAAGATATGCCAATAGAATAGATTCTAGTTTTTTAACGTATTTATTATCAAAAGTTTCTTTAAAATATGAAGTTATTATATTAGATACTAATCACTTGCTTTCTTCTATTAATTTATTAGCATTTGATTATAGTGATTATATTTTATTTATTATGAATAATGAATGTATGAATTTAAAGGGAATGCGTACTATGTCTGCTATTTTTGAAGACATGGAATCTGATAAAATGAAGATTGTATTAAATGATTCTACTAGAAAGGAATCAGGCGAATATTCTATTGCCGATATGAAAAATATTATGAAACGAGAAATAGATTTTCGCATTCCTAGCTCTTTTTATCAAAAGTCTTATAATAAATATACAATAGATGGAAAAATATTCTTATTAGAAAGTAGAGTACGTCAAAAATGTAAAAAGGCTTATAAAGTTTATAGTCTAATTGCAGACGTTCTACTAAAGGAGGATTAGTATGGGTAAAAAATTTGTAGATGAATTTTCTGTACCAGAACAAAAAGAGATAAATCTCGGAACAGATTATGAAGCTTTTTCTGATAAAGAATTATTAGAGGAGCTCAGAAATAAAATTATTCAAGGTCTTATTGATAAACATACTAATGAGAATAAGATGACTTCTTTAGCAATTCGCTCTGAAGTAGATCAAGCAGTGGCTGGATACGATTTAACTATTATTGAAAGAAGTTATCTTTATAATTTGATTGATAATGAAGTAAATGGTTATGGTCCAATAACAGAGTTATTAGAGGATAAAGACATTACTGAAATCATGGTAAATGGAAAAGATGAAGTATATATTGAATTAGATGGAAAGATTATAAAAGATGAAAGTGTTTCTTTTATAAATGACGAGCATATCGTAAGAACTATTCAAAGATTAATTCAACCATTAGGAAGAACAATTGATACAGCAAATCCAATGGTAGATGCTAGATTAATGGATGGTTCTAGATTAAATGCAGTATTACCTCCGTTATCTTTAAAAGGACCAGTATTAACAATTAGAAAGTTTAAAAGTGAACTTGCTAACATTGATGATTTTTTACGTAATGGGGCGCTTACTCCTTATATGGCAAGGTTTCTAGAGGCTTGTGTAAAGGCTAAATTAAATATTTTAATTTGTGGTGGTACAGGCGCAGGAAAGACAACTTTACTAAATATTCTATCTTCTTTTATTGGTGAAAATGAAAGAATTGTTACGATTGAAGATGCTGCTGAGTTAACTCTTCATCAAAATCATGTTATTTCCTTAGAAACAAGAAATGCTAATTATGAGGGAGAAGGAGAAGTAACAATCCGTGATTTAGTGATTAATACTCTTCGTATGAGACCAGACCGTATTGTTGTAGGAGAAGTCCGCGGAAAAGAAGCTTTTGATATGTTACAGGCTATGAATACTGGGCATGATGGCTCTTTAACAACGATGCATGCCAATAGTCCTCATGATGCCTTAAATAGATTAGAGACAATGATTTTAATGGCAGGTATGGAAATTCCAGTACGTGCTATTCGTGAATATATTGAGGAAGCAATTGATATAGTTGTTCAAATTGAAAGATTAAGTGATGGTCATAGAAGAGTAACTAGTATTTGTGAAGTTGTTGGAATTTCAGGAGGAACGGTTAATCTAAAGGAAATTTTTGCTTTCCATAAACAAGGACTAACAGATTCTTTAGAAGTAAAAGGGGAGTTTGTTTTGGAACCATATATTCCAGAAGTTTATGCCAAAATGAAAGCAATGGGAATCTCAGATTTAGAAGATATTTTTGGAGAATAGGAGGGAATTTATGCAAGAAGAAAATGGCTATCATATTAGTATAGCAAGTCAAGAGACTGCGACACGAGATGATATTGTTATTGATTATAGACCAACTGCAAATATTGCTAACTATTCCTATACAATTATAAAAGATGGTAAGAAGGGTAAAAGTGTTGTTATTGAAGATAATTCTGCAACAAGAATTGCTTTAACAGATACTGGACATTATAAAATTGAATTTACAAATTATACAGCAAGCGGAGAAGTTCAAGCTTTTGAAACAGGAAGATATGTTATTGATAAAGATGCTCCAAGAATTGAGATTAATAAAGACTCTTTAAAAGTAGAAATAGGGTCTACTGTTGATATTTTAAGTGGGGTAAGAGCTGTTGATAATGAAGATGGAGTTATCTCTAATGAAAAAATCACAACGAACTTTGATTCCAATTCTTTTTCAACTGTAGGAAAAAAAGAAGTTACTTATAAAGTAAGTGATGAAGCAGGAAATACAACCGTTAGGACGATTACTTTTGAAGTAGTCGACAATAACCGTGAAATGGTTTTCTTAAAAGAATGTGTAGCAATTGGAATGATTTGTGTGGCCCTTCTTTTAATTATCGAATATTATCGTTCTATGTTGATTGAAAAAAGAATTAGTAAGTATTCTTTACAACCTAGGAGAAAGAATAATAGTGTATTTGATAAAATAGTTCTTTTAAAGGATAGCATGATTGATTCTTTTGCTAATGCTTTGTCTAAAATGAAAATTATCAATACTTATGCAAAAACATATGAAAAATACCAAATTGCGTTTAGAGAAAAAACAGGGGTTCATATTATTGCGAAAAAGATGATAACTAGTATGTTATTCTTAGCAGTTTCTATTTTAGCATCTGCGATTAGATTGGAAATCCTTTCTTTTATAGAAATGATAATCGCTTTATTACTAGGTTATATTTTAGTAGATATTGTTTATTTTGTACGTTATCATTTTTATCGTAATCATGTTGAAAATGACTTGTTACAAGCTGTTATTGTTATGAATAATGCATTTAAATCAGGTCATAGCATTCCACAAGCAATAGAATTAGTTGCAGAAGAATTAGATGGCGATATTCATGAAGAATTTGAAAGAATGAGAAAGGAATTAGATATGGGATTATCTACAGATGAAGTATTTAATCGTTTCGCTACCAGAGTAGAGATACCAGAGGTAACCTATATTAATTCTTCTATTTCTGTTTTAAATGAAACAGGTGGAAATATTGTTAAAGTATTTAGTTCTATTGAAAAAACGTTAATGAATAAAAAGAAATTACGGTTAGAATTAAAAGCACTTACTAGTAGTGCTAAAATAGTTTCCTATGTGCTTATGCTACTTCCTTTGTTGTTCATTTTAGGGATTAGCTTTGTAAGCCCAGATTATTTTTTACCGCTTGTTACAAGTCCAACAGGCTGGTTACTACTTTTTGTCATTATGTTAGTATATTTGTTATATATTTGTATTATAAAGAAAATTATGAAAGTAAGGATGTGAGAATGTGGAGAAAAAGAAAAGATTATCTAGTTTAGAAAAAATAGATAGACAAATTGCTTATTTAGGCACTTCTAATTTTGATGCTACTAGATTTTTATCAGTACGCTTACTGACGACTGTTTTATTGGCTTTAGCACTTTACTATTTTACGAATTTATCTTACTTTGTAATCCCATTTTTAGTAATTGCTTACTATTATTTTCTTTATTATCTAATGATTCTATATCCTATTCAAAAAAGAGGGGAAAGATTAGAAAGAGAAGCTTTAAATTTTTTTGAAATTTTAACGCTTTCCCTAGAGTCAGGTAGAAATTTAGAAAAATCCTTAGAGATTACTGTTTCAAATACCTCAGGGGAATTAGGAGAAGAATTTAAGAAAGCTTTGAAAGAAACAAAGTATGGAAAAAGTATGGTGGAAGCTTTAAAAGATATGAAGAAAAGAATTCCATCGGAGACGATTAACAATATTATTCTAAGTATTACAGAAGCTAGTCTTTTTGGTAGTAGTTTAGTAGAAAATATGTATAATCAAATTGATTTTTTAAGAGAGAAACAAGTATTATCTATTAGAGAAAAGATGAATAAAATTCCTAATAAGATTAGTATTGTTTCTGTATTATTAATGGTTCCACTAATGTTACTTTTGATATTAGGACCATTAGTTATTCAAATTTTAGGTTAGGAGAGTTCACATGAAATATTATCTAATAGGAATAAAAGGGGCAGGAATGAGTGCTTTAGCGCTTTTACTTTCTGATTTAGGCTATGAAGTAATTGGATATGATGATGCTAGTGAACACCGTTTTACAGAAGATCGATTAAGAGAACGAAACGTTCCTATTTATAGTGAAGCAAATGATGCAATGGATAAAGATACCATTGTAGTGCGTTCTACAGCCATTAAAGATTCCCATCCAGAAATGCAAAAGGCAATAGAATTGGATTTAAGAACTTATGAATATCATGAAATGTTGGGAAAACTGTCTAAAAAATTTGATACTATCTGTGTATCTGGATGTCATGGTAAAACGACTACTACAGCAATGATTTCTCATATCTTAAATGATATGGGTGGATGTAATTATATAATTGGAGATGGTCGTGGAGCTGCTTCTAAAGAATCTAAAAAGTTTGTTTTAGAGGCATGTGAATATAAAAGACATTTTTTAGCTTATGAACCTGAATATGTCATTATCACAAATATTGAGCTAGATCATACTGACTATTTTGAAAATATGGATGATGTAATAAGTGCTTATCAAGAGTTTGCAAATAAAGCAAATAAAATGGCTATCATTTGTGGTGATGATCCTTATACACATTCTTTAGAATTGTCAAAACCAGTTTACTACTATGGCATTAGTGAAGATAATGATATTCAAGCTCGTAATATTGAATATCGAAATGATGGAACTAGTTTTGATGTTTTTATTGAAGAAGAATATTATGGACATTTTGATTTACCATTATTTGGAAAGCATATGCTATTAAATGCTTTAGCAGCTATTGGTGTATGCCATTATGAGAGAATGGATGCTAAAGAAGTTTCTAAAAGTCTAAAAACTTTTACAGGAGCTGACAGACGTTTTAAAGAAACTTTTATAGCAGACAATGTTTTAATTGACGATTATGCTCATCATCCAACCGAAGTAAAAGTAACGATAAAAGCAGCACGACAAAAATACCCAGATAAAGAAATTGTAGCGGTCTTTAAAGCTCATACTTTTTCAAGAGTACAGGAGTTTGCAGAAGACTTTGCAAATGCTCTTTCTTTAGCTGACAAGGTATTTGTAATGGATATTAATTATGATAGAGAAGATCCAGAAGATTATCCAGGAATCGATGCTTATACAATTATTAATAAAGTAGAAGGTGCTGATTACATTGAGCATGGAATGGCGGAAAAACTTTTGCCTTATCGTAATGCTGCTATTTTATTTATGAGTAGTAAAGAAATCTATTTATTAGAGGAAGAATATAAAGGTTTGATAGAAAAAGAATTAAAAGGAAAAGAGTAGTGTTAAACTACTTTTTTTAAGAGACTATTGCTTTTATAGAAAAATTTGATATAATTTACATAGGGTAAAAATAGGAGGTTAGCTTTATGGACAATAAGATTCAAGATAAGACTTTAGAAGAATTAGAAAAAACAACAGACTTGTTAAAAAATTTTGAGCCCAGAGTTTCTAAAGAAACATCAACTGCTGATTTAGATAGCATTTTTAATGTATCATCTTCAAAGCCAATTGTTCCTGATTATCGAGAGGAACCAATGGTGGTTCCTGTTTATGAAGATGTTGATAAGTTGGAATCAGTTCCTATTCCTAGTGTTCAGGATGCAAAGCAGGAAAAAGTAGAAGAAATGGTGGAAGAAGTTTTTTCAACCCCAAAAGAGGAGAACAATTCAATTTTATTGACAGAAAAAGAACTAGAACCATTAGATATACAATATACAAAAGAGATGAAACAGAAAAGATTAGCAAAAAGATTGATGGTTATAAGTTTATTATTTATTCCAGGACTTCTTTCTGCTTTGATTGTTGCTCATCATAGCAATTTATTGATTAACTCTACTCTTCAAGGAATTGTTATTATTATGCTTGGTTTAGCAGTAGGCACATTAGCGATTGGGATAACGATATATTTACGTAATAGAAATAGTACTACAATTTCTCCTAATAATATATGGAAAAAAGGCGCTTATAGTATCTTTATGGGATGCTATGCAGGCGGATGTATAGCGTTATTATTACTTTTATATGGACCTAGTACTTCTTTTAAAGACTGGTTAGTAACAACAGCAATGGCAACAATGAGTCATCAGCACTATTGTAAGTGGTTTTATGATGATTCTGATATAGAGGAGGTCTTTAGTCGAAATTATATTGAGGAAACAGGAGATTCTACTAATCCAGATTTAATTGACTTTGATGCTTTAGAACAACCTAATGATGGCACTCCAATTGTATATGAAAATGAATATGAAAGAATTGTTTTAGAAAGAAATCCAGAAGACATTTATAAAATGGTAACATTTAATGTAAATGGATGCAAAGCCTATTTAGCGATTATTTATGACCCTTCTAAGGTACATGTAACAACAACTAATAGAATTGGTGTTAGTGGACAATATGTAACAGATATGGCTAAAAGAGAAAACGCTCTAGTTGCTATTAATGGAGCTGGATTTTATGATCCAGGACATAATAGTAGTGGTGGAAAGCCAAGAGGAATCACGATTGTAAATGGTAAAATCGTTACTAATAATGAATATAAAGCAGTAACAACTGGAGGACTTATAGGATTTACCCAAGATAACAAATTAGTACTTCTAAAAAATACTACAGCTAAGAAAGCATTAGAAATGGGAGTAAGAGATGCCGTATCTTGGGGGCCATTCTTAATTGTTAATGGTGTTTCTGCTTATACGAAAGGAAATGGCGGTTGGGGTTATGCTGCTAGAACTGCTATTGGACAAAGAGCAGATGGTATTGTTTTATTTTTAGTTGTAGATAGTAATGCAAATCGTACAAAGGGTGCGAATATGGTAGATTTAACTAGAATTATGGAAAATTATGGCGCTATTAACGCTACTAATCTTGATGGAGGTACTTCTAGCGTTATGGTAGAAAATGGAGAATTAATTAGCAACCCAATAGATTCTACTTTAAGCCGGCAAACAAGACCGATTGCAACGTCTTTTATTGTAACAGAATAGTAAGTATGATACTTACTATTTTTGTGATATAATAAAGATGGTGAATTATATGAAATGTAAAAGTTGTAAAATGGACTAGTAATTATTGTCCTTATTGTGCTTTAAATCTTCAAAAAAGTTTTAATTTAAATAAAGGAAGCAAATATTTTATTATATTATGTCATATCCTTCCATTTCTTTTTATTTTTTTAGGATTTTTCTATTTTCTTTCTCAAAATTTAAGTACTCCTAGTATTGATTTTTCAACTTATAAGGAAAATTTAGAAAAAAGAGGATGTAAATTAGAAAGTGTAGAAAATTATTATGGTGATTTATTAGAAACAGATTCAAATTGTCCTTTTTATTCTAACTATAGAACAATAGAAAGTAAGGAAAAAAGAGAGGATGTTTATTTTAGAATCGTTAAGAATATGGAAATGTCTGTTCATGGTTTTTATTATACAAGTACAGTTAATGAAGCTAATTATTCCAGATATTTTATTCGTCAAAATGATTATGCTGATGTAATAATGATAAATGACAGTATTTTCTTTATTTATGCCAATTCTAGTCAGAAGAAAGAAGCGATGGGCTTTGTAAATGATATAGGAGTAAGTTTTGGAGATTATTTTACGCCTTATACGACTTTTTGTATGGTATTAGCATTTGCTATTTTTATACTTCTTATAATGGTTAGCTGGTGGAAATTAAATATAAAATTAGGAAGAAAAGGGTACATTTGTCTTATTCCTATTTATAATGTAATTTGCTTAGCAGATGATGTATTTCATAAAAAAATAGTTGGTCTTCTTTTTTTGATTCCGTTTATTCAAGTAATTATGATTTTATTACTAACTATTAAATTATTAGAAAAGTATCAAAAATCAACTTCTTTTATTATTTTAGCTATTTTCTTTACCACGGTTGTATTAGCTATGATAGCTTTGGATAAGTAGGAACAAAGAATAATGAAATAAAAAAAGCAAGATAATCTTAAAAAGAAAAATTTTCTCTATAAATAAAAAGTAGTAAAAAACTACTTTTTTAATTGTTTATTATTTTTTCTGTATTTTTAAAATTATATTTAGCTATTTCTTTTAATTTGTCTTTTCCAAATTTTTCAACAATTTTCTTACCAGCCTCATCCACTAGAGTGGAAGCTCCTTTTGGTAAGAACATATCTAATGATTTTCCTAATTTATCAAATTCTTTAATAAAAATATAGCGACTAATAATAGAAGCGCAAGCAACCGCTAAAGATCTATCTTCGCCCTTAGTTAAAAAAGTAATTTTTCGAAAAACATTAGAGCTTTCTTTTAAATAATGGTAATATACATAAGGTTTAGCAAATTCATCTACAATTACATAATCCCAGTTTTGTATTTCACTTGTAAGTTGAAGTAATACTTTATTGTGAAGAATTGCTTTGAGGCGATTCATATTCATATCAGAGGAATATCTTTCATTATATTCTTTATTACTTAGTATAATACTTTTATAAGGAATTCTTTTGATGATTTGAGGAACAATTTCTAAAATTTTGTCATCTGTTAGTTTTTTGGAGTCTTTTACACCTAGCTCTTCTAACCAAGAAATATCTTCTTTTTTTACATAAGCACTAGTAACGACGATAGGTCCAAAATAATCTCCAGTTCCTACTTCATCAGAGCCAATACTATTAGAGTGATAAATTTTAGGGTCAATTATAATCTCTTTCTTTTCTTTTTTTTCTTTTTCATCACTATTTTTTACATCGACTTTTTTAGTAGGATTTAAATGTCTTTCTCTTTCAATCCATAATTGTGCGGATATATCAGCACTCATTCCTTGAAATACAGCCTTTCCAGATTCATAAACTGTTACAACACAATCTGCATCGTCGGCTTGAAACACTGCATAAGGGGGTGTCTTTTCTCTTTTATAATCTTGAAAGAAATCACTCATTTCTTGTTTGGTATTTTCACTAATTTTTACAGTAATTGTCATTTTATCACTTCCTGTAGTTATTGTAACATAAATTTGTCTAAATTGATATCCAATTAACACTCGTATTGTCATTGCATTTTTCATAGAATATGATATAATCAAACTAGGGATAGGAGGATTTTATGAACATAGTAGACGTTGTTATTATTTTAGTATTAGTACTAGGTTTAGTAGTAGGCGCTAAGAAAGGATTTACAAGGCAGTTAGTAGATACTGTGGGAACTATTGCGGTTATTGTCTTATCATTTTTATTAAAAGGGTATGTTTCCTCTATTTTATATAAATTCTGCCCATTTTTTCATTTTTCAGGAAACTTAGAAGGAATAACTTCTTTAAATTTATTATTATATGAAGTAGTAGCTTTTTTTATATTATTTATTATTTTATCTTCTATATTGAAAGTATTGAAGCTGACAACCAATATATTTGAAAAATTCTTGAAGATGACTATTGTTTTAGGAATACCTTCTAAGATATTAGGAGCAATAGTAGGAATGATACAGAATTTTATATTCTTGTTTGTCGCTTTATACTTTTTAAGATTGCCAGTTTTAGGATTAGAATTGATAAAGGAATCTAAGTTGTCTGATAAGATTTTAAATAGTACTCCATTATTATCTAGTGTTTGTAAGGATACTTTAAGTGTTTTTGAAGATTTTGATAAGCTAATAGAAGAATATAAGAATGAAAAAGATCATGCCTTAGTAAATCAAAAAACATTAGAATTGTTAGTGGAGAAAAAAATTGTTAATATAGAAGTAGCTAATAAATTAATAGCAGAAGGAAAATTAGAAAATGCAGTCGCATTGCAGAGAAAAGAAGCGTAATGCTTCTTATCTTTTGGAGGAGTTATGCAAAGATATTTTGGAATAGAGAAGGTAGATGATTATTTTTTATTAAGAGAAGAGGACCTTTACCATATTAAAACAGTAATGAGAATGAAAGAACAAGACAAAATAGAAGTAGTTTACGATTCTAAAGTCTATTTATGTGAAATAGAAGATGTTTCTAGTAATTTGAAGGTAAAAAGAAAAGAGGAAATTTCTCATCCTATTTTTAAAGGGCCACGATTAGTTCTTATTATTCCATTTTTAAAAGAGCAAAAGATGGATCTTATTTTTCAAAAGGGGACAGAGCTTGGTGTGGATGAATTTATTATAGTATCCACTGAGAGAACTCTTGTAAAAGTAGAAGAAAAAAAAGAACCTGCAAAAGTGGAAAGATGGTCAAGGATTTGTAAAGAGGCTGCAGAGCAATCTATGAGAAATACGATACCTTTAGTAAGAATAGAAAGAAAAAAGGAAGATTTAGAATTTTTATCTGGGATTAAATTACTTTGCAGTACGCAAGAAAAAGTAAAAACAATCAAAAATATTTTGAAAAATACTAGTATTTGTGATACAATTAATTTGATGATAGGTCCAGAAGGAGGATTTTCATCTCAAGAAGAACTATACTTTGAAAAAAAGGGGTATGAAAAAATTAGTTTAGGAACTTCTATTATGCGAGTAGAGACAGTTCCCATCTTTTTATCAAGTATAATCCGTTACGAATATATGGAGTGATACTATGAATGAAATTTTAGATGCAATTGTAGGAAATAATTTAGTGTTTGGTGGTATTCTTGCTCTACTAGGAATTATTTTAATAATTATTATTGTTTCTTTAGTAAAAAGTACTAAAAAACGTCACAAAATTCCTATTTACGAAGAAGATTTAGAGGAAAAAGAACTAGAGGATGTTAAAGAAGAAGATATTATTGATAAACCAGCTAAGAAAAAAAAGAAGGAAAAAGTAGTAGAGGAAGAACAAGAAGAACCAGAAGAGGTTTTAGAATTAGAATCTTCTAATTCTCCAGAAGAGGAAAAATTAGAAGAAGAGGAGCAATCTTTAGAGCAAGAAGATTTAGAAGATATGGTAAAAGAAGAGCCTGAGGAAATATCTTTAGAAGAAAAAATGGATATGGGAGAATCTGATGAAGAAATTCCTATCATAAAAGATGAAGGCTATACTGAAGAGAAGATAGCAGAATTAGAAAATATTGACGAAGAAGAAATTAAAGAGAGAATTGAAAAAGAGCACGAGGAAGCTATTGAAGAGGTCATGGAAGAAATAGAGAATGACGAAATGAGTGATGCTCTTAGAAGTTTAAAAGAGGCCAAGGAAGTAAAGCCAGAGGATGTTGTTCGTCAATTTGAGCAAGAGCAAGAAGCTCAATCTATTATCAGCTATCAAGAACTAGTAGATGTTGTTAAAAATCGTGATAGGGAATTTGAAGATGAACTAGAATCAAAGCCTTTAGCGACAGTCAAAGATTTTTTACCAGAGCCAAAAGAAGAAACTACTGGACAAGATCAAGATATGGTCAAACTAATAGAAGAATTAGGAAAGCCAAAAGAGATGGAATCTCAGGAGAAAGTTTCCAATGAACCTTTGCAATATGAGGATATTAGTGAAGAAAAGCACGAAGATTTAGAGGTTATTCAAGAATCTGATAAAGATATGGAAACTGCTCGTGCTATGGTAAGAGAAGCATTAAAAGAAATACCAGATGATGGAAAATTCAAAAAGACGGAATTAATATCTCCTGTATTTGGTAGAATTCCTGAAGAATCAGAGGATAGTTATCCAACGGTTAAGAAGTTTACTCGTGAGGAAGAAGAGGAAGACTCTTCTATAGAAGAAATTGAGGAAATAAAGTTGCCAGAAATAGAAAAAAATGATAGTATAGATTTTGAGGCAGCAGAAAATACGTTATTCCAGGATATCTCTGAAGATACAGTGGAGGAAAATTCACAATTATTTGAAGAAATTCCTGTGGAAACAGAAAATAAAGAAGATACGGGTATAGGAGAAATTTCTAAGAACGAAGAATTCTTAAAAGCCCTAAAAGATTTCCGTGATAGTTTATAAGCCTACTAAATAGGCTTATTTTTTTGGAGAGTGATAAAATGACTTTTAAAATATATACTTTAGGATGTAAAGTAAATACCTATGAATCTAATGTAATAAAAGATAGTTTAGTGAATCATGGCTATGAAGAGGTGGAGGAAGACATAGCAGATACTTATATTATTAATACTTGTACAGTGACGGATACAAGTGCTCATAAATCTTTAAAAGTAATTAGACAATGCATTCGTAAAAATCAAAATGCTATTATTGTTGTATGTGGCTGTATGACACAAGTAGAGCCAGAAAAAGCCAAAATAGAGGGAGTTTCTATTTTGCTTGGTAATCGTTATAAAAGTCAAATTGCTTCTTATATTGAGCAATATAAGAAAACAAAAGAAGCAATTTACATGGTTGATGATATTATGAATTGCCCATTTGAGAGTATGAAATTAAACAATTTTAATCATACGAGAGCATTCGTAAAAATTGAAGATGGGTGTGAAAACTATTGTTCTTATTGTATTATTCCGTATGCTAGAGGAAAAGTAAGAAGTAAAGAACCATCTTTAGTAATAGAAGAAATTACTCATTTAGTAAAACAAGGTCATAAAGAAATTGTTTTAACTGGAATTCATACAGGACATTATGGGGCGGATTTAGGAGCGTATCATTTTTCTAATTTATTAGAGGATATTGTAAAAATACCTGGATTAGAGCGTCTTCGCATTTCTTCTATAGAAATTACAGAAATAGAAGAGGATGTTCTTCAAGTATTGAAAAAATCAAAAATAATTGTTGACCACTTACACATTCCTTTGCAAAGTGGTTCTAATATTATTTTAAAAAGTATGAATCGGAAATATGACAAAGAGTATTTTATGAATAAAGTAAATGAAATTCGTGCTATTAGACCAAATATTTCATTAACTACTGATTTGATTGTAGGGTTTCCAGGTGAAACAGAAGAATTATTTCAGGAAACGGTAGAGACTATTAATACGATTAGATTTAGTAAAATTCATGTATTCCCGTTTTCTTTAAGAAAGGGGACAAAGGCAGAAGAGATTCCTAATCATATAGATGAAAAGGCAAAAAAAGAGAGAGTAAAAGTGATGATGGAGATTAGTAAAAAGCTAGAGGTAGAATATATGGAAAAGTTTTTAAATCAAAATATTATTTTTATTCCTGAAAAATATCAAGATGGGTATTTAATAGGACATACTGGTAATTATTTATTAATAAAAGCGCTTGGCAAAGAAGACGATATTCATAAAAATATAGAAGTGAAAATAAATTCTATTGACTATCCGTATTGTATAGGGGAAAAATCTTCTTAATTTGAAAAATAGAATATATTTTGTTAAAATAGACACAATTGTTTAAGAAAAAAGAAACTTTTTTAGTACAATATTTATCGAGGGGGAAAAATATGGAGAGTAATAAAAGGGTAGTCTCTAATATTTTAGATTATATTGATTCTAATTTAATGGAAGATATATCTATCCAAGACATTGCTGGAAGATTTTATTTTAACAGGCATTATTTAATGAAAATGTTTAAGAAAACCACAGGCCTTACCATTACCCAATATGTGAATTCTAAAAAAGTCATCCATAGTATGCATGCTTTAGCAAATACAGATGATAGAATCTTAAAAGTTGCATTAGATAACGGTTATCATTCCCAAGAGTATTATTCAGAGATGTTTGAAAAAATAGTAGGTGTTAGCCCTAATACTTTTAGAAAAAAAGGTTACTCTCCAATCTCCTTAGATAGTGGGGGTAGTCAAATGGAAGAAACTAAATTGGAAAGAATTGAAAGAAATATTGTAGAATTAAAAAATTTAAGAGCGCAGATTTTAGGAATCACTGCTACTATAGAGGAAGAGAAAAAAGAATCTGTTTCGAATAAACCTAAAATGCGTGTTTTTAGAAAAGATAATGGTATAAAAAAAGCAGCATAAAAGACTCATATGAGTCTTTTTTCTTTTGATTTATCTTTCTTTTTAATTATTATAAAGGGATATTTATTATTTTTTCAAGTATAATGTTATTGGAAAATTAAAAAATCATTGTTATAATAGTAATAATAAATAAAGAAGGGAAGTAGAAAATGAAAGAAAAATATCAAGAGTATTTAAATAAAAATCATTCTTTTGATAAATTAACAATGGTAGGAATTTTTGCCTTAATTATTGTGATAGCTGGAATATTTGGATGGTTGTATGAATTTGTTTTTTATTATTTTAATGGAGGCATGAAAGAATTTTATTGGCGAGGAGGGAACTTTTTACCTTGGATTAATATTTATGCGACAGGTTCTATCATGATTTATCTTTTTACTTATAAATATCGTAAAAGTGCTTTAAAAGTATTTTTAATAAGTACAATATCCACGGGTATATTAGAATATTTTTCAGGATTAGGAATGTATGTTTTAGGTGATGGATTTCGTTGTTGGGACTATAATAATGAAATACTAAATTTTGGAAATATTAATGGTTTTGTTTGTTTAAGAAGTGTATTATTTTTTGGATTATCTAGTTTAATATTAATTTATATAATTGTTCCTTTTTGTTTTTATTTAGCAAAAAAGATGAACAAAAAACTTTTTTTAATTATTAGTATTTCTTTATGCTCTATTATTTTATTAGATGAAATTTATAATTTGGCAATAGCTAGAATATTTGATTTACCACGAGCTTCTACCGTTTATAAAGAATTAGGTTTTCATTATGTGAAGTTTTAAAAAAATAAATAGTTTTATCTATTTATTTTTTGCTCTCTAAAAGATGGCGTTTAATAACTTTAAAAACTTTTAGAGTATTATTTTATAATATCTAGTTCCTTCATTTTCATTTAAGAAAATCCCACCATTTTTTTCTATTACTTTTGCAGAACCAATATTTCCAGCAGACGAATTGCAAAATACTTCTTTAAAGTTCATTTTTTTAAATTCAATAAGTGCCAATTCTAGCATTTTTGTTGCATATCCTTTTTTTCTTTCAGATTTTCTTATAACATAATATAAATTACCTGACCATTTTTTCCAGTTTTCATCTATATTTGTCCTAAGTCCTATATATCCAACGGGTCTATCATTAACGTACATTATATATATATTTGTTGGTGTATCATAGTAATTAACTATTTGATACTTTCTTGATAGTTGAGTTTCTAAAAAATTATTAAATACCTCATAAGGTAGTCCCTTACATAAATTAGTGGAGCCCGATTCTTTTAAAGGAATATCTTGGTACATTTCATATTCCAATAATCCCATTTGCATATTTAATTCTCTTAATTCATATTTCATATTGTTAACTCCTAAATAAAAAATAATTACAATAACTATGTATTTTCAAATACATAATGATAGTCATTGTGCAAGTGTATTTACTAAATTGGCATTATTAATTTAATTTCTATAAATATTCTACCATAATTTTAGGCATATTAAAACTCGAAGCACAAAGTTCGAGTATCAATCAATTCTGGTGCCGTAAGTAGGAATCGGACCTACGTTAAAGCCTTACCATGGCCTCGTAATACCATTATACTATTACGGCATAGGCATCTTATCGATGCTTTTCTTTTGCAAGATAACTTTTATAAATTTCTATTAAATCTGGATCATGCTGATTCGTTGGAAGAGTATCTAAATCAAAAAATCTCATTTCTTTTGACTCTGAATCCCATTTTAATTCTCCACTATAGGTTCTAATCAGATAAAGAACAGTATTATTGAAAACGATATCACCATTTGGATAAGAATTTTTTCTGCTCTCTCCAGAAATAATATCTATTAATTCTAAGTCTTCTTCTTTGACATCTAAATTGGTTTCTTCCTTTATTTCTCGAATAACAGTGTCTTGAAAACGTTCTCCTAGTTCTTGACAACCGCCAGGTAGTCCCCATTCATCACGGTCAGCTCTGCTTTGTAATAAAATTTGCTTTTTATCATTTATGATAATAGCAGCAGCTCCATCTTGTAGAAGTACAAATTTATGTTTTAAAACGCCCATACATAATCTAGTAAATACAGGATATCCAATAATATTACTTAAAGTAATAATTTCATCAGGGGATAGGGTATTTACTATATTTACCATTTCTTCATACGATAAATTTCTTTGTTCTTGTGTAGATAAATTTCTAATTTTATTTAATAATTCTTTATTACTCATAAATTTCCTCTTTCTTTTAAAATTTTATCAAAGAAAACAAGTTATAGCAACTTTTTTTCTATAATTCTTGTATAATACTATCTTTTTCTTATGCTTTTATTGTATAATATGCCATTAAGGAGTGATAGCATGACTACATTGGATGATGTCTTAAAAGAATTATATCAAAATATAAAAAATTTTGTAAAAGCAAAAAATATAGAATCAGAAAGAGAATATTTTAGTAATCCTAGTAATAATATTCCTTTACAAGAAGTATTACAAGGGAGAAGCTATGAAGAAAGCTTTGAATATTTTAAGAGTTGCGTAAAAAGAGAAAATGAATACTCTATTAGTCTAATATTTACTATCCTTCAAGAAATATTTTTATTTTCTGCAGGACATGATATGATGTTTCAAACAAAATTAAAAGCTGATATTTTTGTTTCAGAACCAATAGATACATTAATATATCCATTATTAGAAAGTAAAGTAAAATCAAGATATAATGATTTTTCTGTAATAGAAGAAAACCCTAATAGAGAAAAAAATATAGAAGGTATTAAAAGAATAGTACATACTTTTATAGAAACTCAATCTTTACTATATCTTTTGTATTGTGATGATTTCCAATTTTCAAGTGGATGGGAAGAACTATATCCAGGAATGCATGAAGAAATGATAACCATATTAAAAGAAAGTGATATGACAATAGGGGAATTTTTAAATGCATTAATTGGCTATAAGTGTAACAAAATGAAAGAGATATTTTCATGTATTCCAGACCCTAAGCTACAATCTCAATTTCTACAAAGAGTAGAATCTTTAAGAAAACAAAAGTTAGAAGAAGCAAGTACTTTTTCTCATGTTAATTTTCCAGTAACTTATTTTCTTGAGCATACTATTTTAGATTTCTTAAATGAATCTGAAAAGAGTTCTGCTATCTTGGGAGAAACTAAAGTTGGCAAACCACCAAAAATTATATTACCAAATAGTGTTTTAAAATAAATCTTCAAATATTAAAGGATTATTGAATATTGAAAAATACTATGAGTAAAAAATGAAATGCCTAGTAATTTTGCTAGTGTATTGATTAAATTACAAAATAAAACTACTTTCAATTTAATTTTGAGAGTAGTTTTTATATTAACTTGAAAAGTTCACGTATTAATCAATTCTGGTGCGTGAGAAAACATGTTTGAAAATTCGTATGAAGGTTAGTTTCTATATATAATGTTTATTGAACAACTTTTGCATTATTAAATACATTATTTAACTTAATATACCATTCGTTATTATGATTAAGCATAGGATAATATTCTTTTATTTTTTTCACATAACTTGGTAACGACTTTAAACAGTATTTTTTTAAAATAAAATCTACAAATTCGTTGTTTAATGCAATTTCGTCATTTATAATATTTTCCAAGTATTTATCAACTAAATAATTACACACTTTATATTCTCCAGAATTAGATATTATTTTTGAAAATATTGTATTTGCAATTTCCTGTTTATTAGAAAAATATTTAATTAAATGCTTGGAAGCTAACAAAATTTTATCATTTGGTTTTGTTATACATGACATATAAAAATTTTTGGCATTTAATAGCACCAATTCTTCAATTTTTGTTTTTCCTAAAGAACTAAAATTTTGAAAAACTTCAATGTATAAAAATTTAAATGCTAATAATGTTTCTTTTTGATTAATATTACCGAAAAAGTCTTTTTCAATTATCATGCAAAACTCTTTAAATCTATCAATCTCTAAATCATCTATAAAAGTCTTAATTATTGCATTTTTATCTCCTTCAATATCTTTTCTATTTCTATATAACATGACTAGTAAATCAAATCTTTTATTTTTAGGAATTTTGCTTAATAATACTTCAGCATATTTTTTTGAATTAGGACATAATGGCCCTTTTATTTCTTCATACCATTCATCAACACTATTAATATTTTTACTTTCATTTATTTCTTTTAGTATAACTTGATCTAATAAAATTAAAACTGCATCTGTTACATCTTTATTATAGTTCTTTTTTGTATGGCTCATTGGATTTCTGAAATATTCAATTAATCCTTTAGATAAATCACAAATGCCACGATGGATATTTTTATCGTTTTCTGTTTCTAACTTATTAATTTTTATTAAAGGTTTCTTTTCAGAAAATGCTTTATTTATCAAATCTACACCATCATTATCTAATAAATCTGATTTTTTTCTTATTTCACTACATAAATATAAAAGCGCATCTCTAATTGATTCTGTATAATCCTCTTTTTTATAATGTACTTCTATGCTCTTCTCAAATTCTTCATTCTTTAAATTTATCATAAACACACCACCTTTAAGCATTACAATATATTATTTTATAATTATTTCCTATTTGTTTTTCTTAATAAATTTAATTGCAATAGTAAATCTTCTAAATATTCCTCTTTTTCTAATATTGCAATAGGATATGGGTAATCTTCTTCTTTTCTACTCCAATTATCAAAGTTATACATAACATCTTTTATTAGTTCTTCATTATTTCCTCTATCTTTATATCTTTGTAATAATTTTTCTCTTGTTTTACTATCACTAGAAGGAAGTACAAATAAAAAAGGAATATTATTTTCTAATAGTAGAGTTCTGACATCTAAGCTAGAAGGTACTAAAACAATATCATAGTTTTCTATTGCCTTTAAAATGGCTTTTAAATAGTTATTAGGCCATTCTTTATTTGGAGTTCTTGTAGAATCATATTTCATCTTTTCATAGTCACAGGTAGAAATATTAGAATAGTCACAGCGATAAGGTGAACTCATCAAATCACATACGTTAGAATATTTTTTACCCACTGTTGTTTTCCCTAAACCTGCAAATACACTAATTACTTTTCTCGTCATAATCAAGATCCTTTCTATCTATTTTTTGTAGAATCTTCTCTTTTGATTGATTATGATGAAACACTTCTTCAACAAAATTCACATAAGTAGGTGAACAAGTAACATAGTCAATATTAAGACTGGATAAAAATGACAAATTGTCAGGATGATTCGTATGTTCCCCACAAACTCCAATCTCTATATCTGATTTTATAGCTCTTATTCTAAAAATAATTTCTTCTATGGTTTCTTTTACCTTATCTGATAAAGTTTGAAATTCTATTGCTTCAGAATATCTTGATAAACCAATTACACTTTCTGTTAAATCATTTGTTCCAATAGAAATAAAATCAGCAACTCTAGCTAGTTCATCCGCATAATGAATAGAATGTAGGTTTTCAATCAAAGCACCTATTCTAATATTCGAAATAGAATACTTTTTAGCCTCATCTAAAATTATATTTTTAAGATATCTAAAATCTTTAAAGTCTTTTATCATCGGTATTAATATATTTAACTCTATATCGTATTTTAACGCTAATTCCATTAATACTCCTACTTGAGCTATTAAAATATCTCTATCTAATCCATTGGTACCTCTTGTATTTGGAATTTCATTTAAATATAAATCATCTAAACTTAAATGAGTTAAAGATAAGAATTCGGCGAATTTGAAATCTAATAATCTAATAGTTATTCTACTACCACTAGCTGTTAATAATATTCTTTCAATTTGATTTCTAGTAAGTCTTTTTAAAACTTCTAATGCCTCTTCTTCTTCATAATCATAATAACGAAGAAAGGTTTCTAAATCAGTCCTATCACAACTACTAAAGACATTTTCTGTTCTTACTAATCCAATTCCTGCCGCACCATTTTCAAATGCCATCTTAGCCATTTCTTCATTATCTGCATTCGCAAATACCTTTACTCGCTTAGAATTATTAGTAACCATAATCTCTTCTGTTTCTGGAAACCAATCATCTAAAACGTGTCCATTACTATCTGTTACATATTTTTTTCCTTCACTATCTACCGCTAAAGCTAAATTTACTTTTTTAAGAGGCGCAATAGAATGTTCTGGATATAATACGGTATGATGGCCAAAAATAGTATCTGTTGCATCTACACTAGATAAATAAATTGGCTCCTCAATAATAGCTGAGCGTAAATCTGTATCTCTAATTGAATCCTTATTTGCATTTACGTTGATTAATTTGGCTCTTCTTTTATTATCACCAAATCGCATATACCAAGTACTTACTTTAGAGCAATCGAAAATAGGTTGTCCTTCAAATGGAAATGGAAATTTATCAATTGTAATTCCACCAAAATTTCCACTGATTGCAATATTGCCATCAAAGACATATTTTCTTCTTCCTATATCAATCCACTCTATATTTTTAATCTCATCGGGAGCTATTTTCTGAAATACCTCTTTAGCAGTTATTTTTCCAGTTGCGACTGCTATAACATCTTCTTTTGGGAATCCTAACATTGTCATGGCTTCTATAAATTCATTTGTTGGTACATTTCTAGAATAGGAGCCACTTGTATCATAGTCAAAATGTCTACCATCTTCTATCAATTTTGTCCTACAACTACTAGTATCATTTTTGTCATTATCTGTTTCTAAAAAATAAGATTTTAAAATGCCATTTTCTTCTTTAAAAACTCCTATCTGTGTAAGTACCACAGCAGAAGAATGGTCCCTATAAATTCTCCAACCATAGATTCCACCATCATTAGTCTTTTTCCCACTCATGATAGTGGCTCCTACATTAACAAATTTAAAGGTTGGAATAGAAGTATATCGACTAAAAGAATTTACATGTAAATCATAGGCATAAGAAATTAGTTTTCCTAACTCTTGATTTTTTACATGCCCATTTTCATATTCAAAAAAATCGTCTATTATTGCCATAGATTCCACCATCTTTATTTAATTCTAGCATTTAGCTTTTTTTAAATATCATAATAAAGGGGATTTGCCCAAAAATCTAAGAATATTAAATCATTAATTTGGCGCTGAATTTCTTTTAGTTCTTTTTCTGCTTTTTCTTTTTTTCTATTTAAAAATAGACCTTTACTTGGAAATGTATCACAAGCATTTTTATATTTTATAATAAGCTCATAGAAAGATTTATAAAATTTTTCTATTTCTCCATTAAGATTATTTATTTCATCAAATAATTGTTTATTTTGTTCTTTTATTGGTGTATCATGCATATCATATATTTCTGTACAATCTAGATAAAAGTAATCCGCTTCTATAGTGTCCAAAAACTTTTTTGTATTTTGTATCTTAGAAGATAGCTCATCAGTATAACAGTCACAACTTGATAATAAATTTTCTAAAAAGTCATATAACCTTTTTTTGCCAATTTCAAAGTCACCTTGTAAGGCTATTAGTTCACTGCTTTCAAATATTCTAGACGAAACCATTTGTATATTACCGCTTACTAGAATTTTAAATATAAAAGGGATTTTGTAATTACACTCACATATTCCTTCTACTTTATTAGCTTTTTTTATTGCGTATAAATATGATCTGTTAGCCATAAGTATCTCTCCTTATTAATCCTTAGATATATTAAAACTCGTAACGTAGCTACGAGTTTCTATCAATCTGGTGCCGGATGTAGGAATCGGACCTACAGCTAATCATTACGAGTGACTTGTTTTACCATTAAACTAAACCGGCATATACTCATTTTAGCACAAATCTGATAGTGTGTAAATGAATTCAAGATAGAAAAAGTTTTTTTCAATAATTTTTTAGAAACGTATTTACAACACATGTTCTAGAGTGCTATAATGAAAAAGAGCCTAGGAGGGAATTCTCTCCTAGTATTTTTATTTTTAGGAGGTATGTTATGACAAAATATGTATTTGTTACAGGAGGAGTTGTATCAGGTTTAGGAAAGGGTATTACAGCATCTTCCATTGCTCTTTTATTAAAATCTAGAGGATATAAGGTATTTATGCAGAAGTTTGATCCTTATATCAATGTAGATCCAGGAACAATGAATCCTATTCAACATGGGGAAGTTTTTGTTACCTATGATGGTTCTGAGACAGATTTAGATTTGGGTCATTATGAGAGATTTATTGATGAAGAATTGAATTTTACTTCTAATATCACGAATGGAAAAATTTATAAATCTGTTATTGATAAAGAAAGACGAGGAGACTATTTAGGAGTTACTGTCCAGATGGTTCCACATATTACAAATGAAATAAAAAATAAAGTATATGAAGCAGGAATTACAAGTGGTGCGGATATCGTTATTACGGAAATTGGTGGAACTGTTGGAGATATTGAATCTCAAACTTTTATTGAAGCTTTGAGACAAATTCAATATGAAAGAGGATCTGAGAATACATTTTTTGTTCATTGTAGTTTAATACCGTTTATTTATGGCTCAGATGAATTAAAGACAAAACCAACGCAAAATAGTGTTAGAGATTTAAGAAATATGGGAATTAGACCAGATGCTTTGGTATGTCGTGTTCCTTTTCCTACCAATGATGCTATTAAGAATAAATTATCTTTGTTTTGTTCAGTTCCTGTAGAAAATGTAATTGATTCTATTGACGTTAAAAATATTTATGAAATTCCAATGAATTATTATGAGCAAAAATTTGACGAGATTATTTTAAAACAATTTCATTTGCCAGTAAAAAAAGCTAATCTTGACTATTGGAGAAAATTAATTACTACTGTTGATAATCTAAAAGATGAAATCGAAATTGCTTTAGTTGGAAAGTATACAGAATTACATGATGCATATATTTCTGTTGTAGAATCTTTAAAACATGCAGGATATAAATACAATATGAAAGTAAATATTAATTGGGTAGATTCTGAAAAACTAGAAAAGTCAAATACTAATTTAAAAGAAGTATTTAAGAATTCTAAGGGAATTTTAGTTCCAGGTGGTTTTGGGACTAGAGGAATAGAAGGAAAAATAAAAGCTGCCTCTTATGCTCGTGAGAATAAGATACCTTATTTAGGTCTTTGCTTAGGAATGCAAATAGCAACCATAGAATTTGCTAGAAATGTTTGTGGGTTAAAAGAAGCTTCTTCAAGGGAGTTTAATGAAACTTGTAAAGACCCTGTCATTGATTTAATGGCCGATCAAAAAAATATTTTAAATATGGGTGGAACTCTTCGCCTTGGCAATTATGATTGCCATTTACTTCCAAATACTTTAGCGCATAAATTATATGGAACTGATGATATTAAAGAAAGACACAGACATAGATATGAGTTTAATAATCAATATAAAGAAATGATGGAAGCAAAAGGGTTTGTCTTCTCCGGAATTAATGAGGCTAGTAATTTAGTGGAAATTGTGGAGTATCCAAATCATCCTTTCTATATTGCATGTCAATTTCATCCAGAATTTAAATCTAGGCCAACTAGACCACATCCATTATTTGATGGGTTCTTAAAGGCATCTATTGATTTAAAAAAATAAAAGGGTAGTTATGCTATCCTTTTTTCTTGTGTTATATTCTAGATAGTGATATAATATCTTTGAAATATTATCAAGTAGGGGGAAACTATGAAAAATGGGCAAAATAGTTGGGTTTCAGAGTATAGAAGAAAAAAGTTTTTGGAAAGAACAAAGCCAGTTAAAAAAGAAATTTCTCTAGATTATTTAGATACCTCTGTGTTAAAGATTCCAACAATGATAACAGTGATGCTAGATTTAGATGGCACAGTCGATTATTTAGATGACGAGAGGGCTTTAAAGTTTTCTAGAAGATTAGATTATATTCGTAAAAAGTTTGAAGCAGATACTGCTTTTATTTCGATTTCTACGCACTATCAAGATTGTGTTAAAATAAAATCTGTATTATCTATTTTGGAAAGAAATCTTCTTCCAAATATAAAAATAGGTATGAGTTTTTATTATGGGGGAATGTACGAGTATGAAACGAATAAAGACATTCCTTGTGGATTTCTATTTAATAGTGATAAAGTAAAAACTTTTGATACGTATTATCGTTCTACAGTAGGCCTTTGTAATAAATGGATAGCTGTTATAGATGATAGTATGGAAGAAGATATTTATTTAAGATATCAAGATAACCAACCAATGTTACTTGGTATTCCTTCTAGTGATGAAGGAACTGTTTCCAAAAATAATTTTATGAGAAGAGCAAGTATAAAGCGAGGATTTGATGGGGTACTTGAGATTTTAGATGGTTATTTAGAAGATATTCAACCCTTATCTGCACAGCAAATATTACATACCCAAAGAAATATGATGATGCATTTATCAAGTTATGAATTAGTAGAAAAAATTAGAAAAAGAGATTATACCTTTTTAGAAAGATATTTTGCGGAAGGTTATGCGGATGAAGACGATTATCAAGATACTTTAAGTTGGATACTTCTTACTAATAGAGATTCTAATCTTTCTAGAGGAGAAGCTGTTTCTATAGAAAGAATTATAAATCTTTTGGCGAAACATTTTGAGGAAAGAAAGGATGAATCAGCAATTAGGAGAGCTTACCAGCTACAGAAACGATTTGATATAAAGGTAAAATGGGAGTGATAATATGGTTTTAAAATAATATTTAGAAAAATTAAGGAATGACTTGTTGGAAGTAATTTATCCTAATAAAAATAAGGAAAATGGTGTTGTAGAGACTTTGGATACAAAGGTAGATAACTTTATTGAGTGGTATTCTAAAAATTTAGTGAAGGGATACTATACTGAATCTGGTGAATACACAAAACCAAGAGAACTAAGAAATCTTATTGAAAAAATGGCAGTTTGGTATGAACTTAGGTATCCTAAGTATTTAGTCGGAAATATTATTCCTTGTACTAGTTTAGAAGAAAAAGATGTAAGCTCTTCTATGTTTCAAAGAAATCCTTATATTAATGAGCAATTAGGGGAAGATTCTGATGCAAGAATTTTAGATTGGGAAAGATTTTATAATTTTGATGCTTTCTTGGATTCTTTACCCTATGAAGAAAGACATTGAAGAGATTCATTATAGAGAATTAGTGTATATTAATAAAAATGTTACTAGTGCATATCTTCATTTAGATAAAGATGGCTATGTACAAACGGCAAGAGGCGTATCAGCATGCTTAAACTATCAAATATCAGATGAGCAGATGAGGGGGCTACATGTAAAAAGAGTTCTTGGAATGTTAAAATTTGTTGGGTTTCCACTTCCTTCTGATAACGAATTAGAAGAAGTTATTTGCTATGCAGAAAATTGGCAAACTTTAAGAAATGGAATATTGGACTGTGTTATGTATAGAATCATCGAAAGAGGGGGAAATAGGATTGGACCTAGAAGAGGACTTTTATATGCGAAAGAGTTTAGAAGAGATATTCATATTCCTATGAAGTATGGGGTAGATACATCAGACCCTAGATTAAGAAATTTTATCAAGGAATATTTAGAATCTGGAGGCTCTAAAGATTTGATTTGTTACAAAGATTATTTTTCTAGAACAGATGAAAGACCAGTACTTGCAACTACTACTATTTCTTCTATTCTTGATTCTACAAAGCATACAGAAGAAGAAAAGGTTTTCCATCAAAGATTAGTGAATGCTTTATCTTCTGGAATAGACCCAGTTGCTTTCAAAAAAGAACAAGCAAAACAACTTAGAATTGAAAGAAAATTAGAAAAAAGTAGGAGAAATTCTTAAGAAATTTTATGACAAAAATATCAAATGTAATGACAATGCTTAGCCTTTTATCTACAGGAAGAAAATATACAACAGAAGAGTTATCTGATATTTTAGAAGTAACTCCTAGAATGATTAGAAGTTATAAAGAGGAATTAGAGCACGCTGGTATTTTTATTAATACTATTATGGGACCTTATGGTGGTTATGTTTTAAATAATTCAATTAAATTTCCAGAAAGAAGATTTTCTAAAAAAGACATAGAATTGCTAGAGAAATATCTTGAGAAAAATAATGACCCAAATTTAAAAGAATTAAAAGATAAAATAATGGGAGTTTATATTAGTAATAAAGTCAGAAAAGAATCATTAAAGTTAAATGAAGAAGAAACTAAAAAATATAATATTTTAACACGTGCCATGAAAGAAAAAAGAAAAGTGGCAATATGCTATGATTCTTTGAATAAAGGTGAAACGGAAAGGGTAATTGAACCAGCAGAATTATTTTTATTTCAAAAGGGTTGGTGTTGCGCCGCTTTCTGTGAACTACGTAAAGATTTTAGACATTTTGAACTTGCTAGAATGAAAAAAATAGAATTGTTAGATGAGTTTTTCTAAGTAGACGATATAGTTCCTACTTAAGTGATAAGATATACTTGAGGTGGAATAGATGAATGATTTAACATACGTAACAGGAAACTATGGAAAGTTTATATCTGTAAAAGGGCACTTTGAAGAACATAAAATTAATATTTCTTATTATCATTGTGACCTACCAGAACCTAGCATTGATGATATTGAAGTAGTATCGAAAGAAAAGGCAAAAGAAGCTTATGATATTATCAAAAAACCAGTATTTGTTGCAGACTCAGGCTTTTATATAGAAGGCTATCCTAATCATCCAGGATATCCTGGTTCTCTAGTAAAAAGAAGTGGGGTTAGTTCTAATATTGAAGCCTTACTACATACGATGGAAAACGTTTCTAATAGGAATTGTTATTTTTTAGATTGTTTAACCTTTTTTGATGGAGAGAACTTTCAACAATTTCTAGGAATTAGTAAAGGAACTTTAGCAACTGAAAAAAGAGGAATTAGTAAAAAAGAAGCAAAGTCTAATTTATGGTATGTTTTTATCCCTAAAAATTGTAATAAGACAATTGCGGAAATGACAGAAGAAGAATTTGATAATAGAGAAGATGATAGGGTGAGCGCTACAGAATTATTTATTAACTGGTATGTAAATGAGTATTCTAAGCAAAATTAAAAGGATTTTAAATCCTTTTTTTACTGCATTCTTTTTAGTAATTTTTGATAGTTATTTGTAACTTGCATATATCCTTTTTGATTCTGTCTTTTAAATTCTTTGTATTTTTCTATGAACTTTTGGCAAAAATCTCTATATAAGATAGAACTTAATACATCTTTATCAATTTCCGTTTTTTCTTTTAATAGTTCTAATCCCTGACGATAATCCGTTCCATAATATGTATGGAATCTAACACCTATTTGTACGTAATCTACATGGGTTAAACCACAATTATTTAGACGAATTCTTTTTTTACTGATTCTCTCTCCTACAGAGTGGTATCTAGTATCTACAATATGAACTCTTCTTTCATCTTTATTTTTTACAATATTCATTGTATGATTGCTTAAAATATGACCACAAATAGGAGGAGAAGGAAAATAATCTACCATAATAGAGATATCTCCAAGATGTCTAGCTATATGTCTTTCTTCTCTTTCAAAATAGTTAAAATCGCTAAGAGAAAAATCAATATATTCTTGGGCATCCTTATTTGTTAAAAATTCAGTTCCACAGTTTTTAATACGGATTCTAATATCTGGGTGGTAAGTAAAGAGCTGAGAATTATCATAACCCAAATTAGAATAAATATGGGATAAGAAATCAGATGTATGTCTACATACTCCATAATTAGTGAAAAGAAAAGTTCCTGTAACATCCATAGGAATAAAACCATTTTCTTCTAAATCTTTATACGTACTTGGAATTTGGTCAGAATATTCTTCTATAGATAAATATCCATTTTGATACATATAACGAAAAGTCTCATAGATTTTTAATGGGTTATTAGATACCCCTAATTCAATAAATAGTTTACATAACTGAAAGAGAATTTCTTCATAGATATCTATGTTTTCCCTTACTTCTGGAGCTATAAGCATTTTATCGCCTTCCTTAATGCTTTATTGTAATATAAAAAAAAGAAGATGTAAACAAAACTTTCTTCTATTTTCCAAAAGATTTTCTTGCATCTTCTATTTCTTGTAATTCAAACTTATATTTTTGTTTTACATCTGGATACTTCTCATGGTCAACTTCTCCTAAAAAATCATTTAATGGTCTTATCCATAAAGCTCCATCACTATATAATTTCCTATAGATTACTAGTTCTTCTAATGTCTCTGAATCTAGACCTGTATCTACTAATAAGTAATAGTTTCCTTTAAAATGTTTATAAACTCTATTTTTCTTTACTTCTCTCATATTTACCTCCTTAATCATTATATCATACATTTTTTAGAAACTGTGATATAATGTGTTTGGTGATAATATGTCTATAGAAAAAGTTAAAAATTATTTTAAGAAATATGATATGGAAAATAGAATTATAGAATTAGAAGAATCTTCTGCTACTGTAAGGGAGGCAGCAGATGCTATTGGATGTATGGAAGGAGAGATTGCTAAAACATTATCTTTTCAGTTATCTGATAGAGTTATTTTAATTGTACTAGCAGGCGATGTAAAATTAGATAATCATAAGTATAAAGAAGTATTTCATGAAAAATCTAAGATGTTAGAGGCTTCTTTAGTAGAAGAAAAAATAGGTCATCAAGTAGGGGGAGTATGCCCATTTGGTATAAAAGAAAATGTTGATGTTTACTTAGATGTTTCTTTAAAAAAATATAAAACAGTATATCCAGCTTGTGGAAATAGTCATAGCGCTATCCCTCTTTCTATAGAAGAAATAGAAAAGTATTCTAATTATCAAGAATGGATAGATGTCAGTAAACCTATTGAAGAAAACAGTATCTTATGCTAAAATGATATTGTTTTGCGAGGATGGCGGAATGGTAGACGCGCTACTTTGAGGTGGTAGTGGCTTATGGCTGTGTGAGTTCAAATCTCATTTCTCGCACCATAGGGAAATTAGTCGAACTAATTCGACTTTCAAAATATAAAGGTTAATTTCGGTTAATCTTTTTTGTTTGTTTTGGAAGGAGTTTGATTAGTTATGAAAATAGTAAAAGAAAAATTAGAAATTGATGAGGAATTAGAAAAGAAAATTAATAACTTGCTTAAATTTAGTAATATTAAAGCAAAGCTAGAAAATGGGAATATTATTAGTTTAAGCAATACTAATATTGCCTATATAGAGCCACACAGTCTTGAAATAAAAGGAATTACTTATCTTTTCTTTAATGAATGTGAAGATGTCTATATGAATGATTTAAGTAGCTCTATTCCTTTGAAAGAATTAGAACATTTTATTAAGTGTACATTTTAAATACAAATTGAATACGAAAAAAAGCGAAATTATGCTGATTTAGTTTATTGTAATTTAAAATGTAGGTAGTAAAATATGATAAAATGCTTAAATTCTTAAAAAGGAGGAAAGAAATGAATAAGAAGAATGCAGCAATCTATTGTCGTGTCAGCACAGAGGATCAAGCCCGTGAGGGTTATTCTCTACCTGAACAACAAGAGAAGTTAAAAGATTTATGTAAATATCGTGATTATAATATTTATGGTATTTATGAAGATGCAGGAATATCAGGAAAAGATATGGAACATCGACCACAATTTCAAAAAATGCTAGAAAGTGTTAGAGATGGCAAAGTTAATGTAATAGTTGCTTATAAACTTGATAGATTAACAAGAAGTGTTAGAGATTTAGAAATACTAATTAGTGAATTAGAAAAATACGAATGTAGTTTAGAATGCGCTATGGATGATATTAATACATCAACTGCAAATGGTAGATTCTTTGTAAGAATGCTAACAGTGTTGTCACAACTTGAGATTGAAAGAGTTAGTGAAAGAACTAAATTTGGAATGGTTGGAGCTATCAAAGATGGTCATATTCCAGTCAGAAAAACACTAGGTTTTATGAGAAAAGATAAGAAGTTGATTATTAATCCTGCTGAAAGTGAAAGTGTAGAAAGAATATTTGATTTATATTATAAAGGTAAATCCTATCAGCAAATAGCTAATATATTTAATGATGAAAAAGTGCTAAATAAAAAATGGTATGATACGACTATATTAAAAATATTATCTAATCCATTATACAAAGGAGATTTTGTAAGTGGTACTAGGACAAGAAATCCTGTGCTTTACGAGAATGTAGTTGAACCGATTATCTCTAAAAAGTTATGGGAAGACTGTCAGGAGCAAACTAGAAAAAATACAAGAAATTATACTAGAAGAAATGACTATATTTTCTTTCAAAAAATAATTTGTCCAAATTGTCATAAAATAATGGCTTGTAAAGCTCCAGGTGGTTCTAAAAAGAAATATATTTATTATCAGTGTAATAAATGTAAAACTTATGTTAGAGAATATAAGATAGTAGAATTACTAATAGATGAAATAACAGACATAATTGAGTATGATTCGATTGTTAAAAAACACTTTGCTCCACTTTTAAAGAAAAAACTCGAAAATACGAATGAATTACTTTCTAAAGAACTATATATTTTAAAAGATAAAATAATAAGACTTAAGGATGCTTACTTAAATGAAATTATTAATTTATCAGAATATAAAGAAGATAAAACGTATTTAGAAAATAGAATTATTGATGTTGAAAAGAAAATTAAAGAGGAACAAGAATTAGAACAATACAATTTCACATTTGAAGATATAATGCTTAAAAGAGATATAGAAAGTATTAAATGTTTTATAAACCCTTTTTACGAATTAAATTTCCAAGCTAAATGGGACAAATTATCTGTATCAGAAAAACAAGAATTAATAACAAGTTATATTGATTCTATAGAAGTTATTAAAAATGATAAGGATATAAAAATAAAACATATTACTTTCAGGAAAACATTCATTGAAGAATATGCTAATATATTTAATAGTGGTGGTATTAATAGCAATCAAGAAATAAAAGCTAATGATATGCCTATAAATATTGAAGTATCAGCACCAATGACTAGAGAAGAAATTAAGAGTTATATTAAGAAATTACAATTAAACTTTCCGATTGATTATCAAGAATTAAAGAAAGAGCAAATTAATGATCAAGAGTTTATGCTTAAATATAGTAAAGGCAATTATTTTAATGAACCTTTTAAACTAATACCTATCCTTGATAAATTTAAAATAACTAATTATGGATTAATAGAAGTACCTGTTAGTCCAATAAATATTATAAATGTTGATATTTAAGGTACATCTTTTTGTACCAACAAGAGTTGTATAATTTATTTCAAATTCTTAAATTTTGGTACAAATTAGTATATTTTCAAATGCAAATAAAGGTATATTTGTAATACAATAGTAAAACAAACAGCTGTTTTTATATATTTTTTGCTATTTTTTCGTAATACAAAAGTAAAACAAAAAAGATTTTGTAATACAATTTAAAAGTTGGCAAACCCTTTATTTTAAGGATAAACTCGCCACTGGCGAGTTGTTTGTAATACACACTTATCCTGCTAAAAAGTAACTCTTGATTTGGTACATAAAAAATTATAAAACTGTTTGAATTTCTTAAAAGAAAATGTACACAATAACTTTAAAAAGGATATGAAAAGTATTATAATATTTATATAAGTTCAACTATTATTTGTGTACAAATAGATTAATTATATTTTTTGCTAATCTATCATACAAATAGTAATTTGTTGAAATGGAGGATTGATTATGAAAAAGACAATTTTTACTATCTTAATATGTGGGGTTATGATTTTAGGATTGACAGGATGTAATAATTCTGAAAAAAAAGATGATAATGATATTCACACTTTTGAAGGAACTATAATAGAGTGTGAAAAAGAATCTATGATTGTTAGTCCAAATGAAAATACAGAAGAACATAAGTCAAGTGATAAATTTAGAATTGAGTATGTCAACGGCTTTAATTCTTGCAATGTTGGTAATAAAGTGAAAATAACTTATAAAGGAATGATAAATGAAAGTTATCCTGTACAAATTGGTACTACAAACATTGAAGTTGTAAAAGATTTTGATTTTTATGTTACAAAACCACAAGTACACAACGATATTAGATTTAATGATTATTTAACTTTTAGTGATAGAAAAATTTATTTAGCAGGTAATATTGGAGAATTTTATGTTGTAGATGGAAAAACTATGATTTTAAAAGAATATATTTCAAATGCTAATAGAACTATGGATGATAGCATTAAATCAATAACTGATAAATTAGAATTAAAAGATACTTTAAAAGATGGTGGAACAAAGATTTACAAATCAAAAGACAAAGATATTACAATGATAGTATGTAATACTACTAAAAATGATAGAAATATACTCATTGGGGATTACTCTATGGAATACACAGAGGGAGATTGTAAAAACTAACAAATTACAATTTGAAAGTGAGGTGCAGATATGACAGCAGAAATATTATATGGCGATTTATATGAAAAGTATGGAGATGACTTTAATTGGTTTATGCCATCTTTTATAGATAGAACATATATCCAAGAAGCAGAAAAAGAAATAAAAGAAGGACATTTTCTTTATGGTAAAAAATTATACTCTGTATTTAAACGAAAAGATAATAATGATGTAATATTTGTTACAGGTAATAATGGAAAAGACTTATATATAATTCTTCATTTAACTTATGAAGAAAATCAAAATGCTAATTATCCAAAATACGAATTATTAGATAGTATTTATGAATTAAAAGAATATTTAGTTAAGCAATATGAGAATAAAGATTAATTGCTAAATTGTAATTTGAAAGTGAGATGTGATTATGAAAAAAAAGATTTTAATAATTTCATTGATAATATTGATTCCATTATTTAGTTTTATAATGTACCAAGTTATTAAGTATTTAAATTATAAGAGTTCGTTATCTAGTTTAGACAAATATATATTTGTTTCTAATGAAACAACCATAAAAAAATTAGAATATGATAATAAAAATTATGTTATTTCAAGATATTATGATGATTCAAGTTCTTGGAGTCATCTTAATATATTATTAAAAAATAATGATACATATTATGTTTTAGAGAATATAAAAAAATGTGATACAGTTGATGACGGATCTAATTTATATGTAAAAGATAATACAATTTATATTCATTGCATTGGTAAGGAAGGAATTATAGATAAGTATTTAATAAATGATTTTAGTGTTGAAAAAGAAACCATAAATTTTAATTTCAAAAATACACCTAATATTAGTCAATTACATATTGGTATAGATAAAGTTGATGATGAAAACATCTACTTATCATCTCCATTTAAAGTAGATAATACAGTTAAGGATAACCCTAATGTAAAATGCTCATTTAAAGATAAAAATTGTATATATTATTAAGGAACTTATTATGAAAAAAAAGATATTAAAGATATTTTTAATAATGCTAGTAATACTAACTTTTATGTTATTATTACTTATAATTTTGGGTATATTATTATTTTTAGGAAAAGTTCAAGATTACACCTATTTGAATATAAATAATTCCAACAAAGAAAAAATTATAAATTTGCTACAAGAACAAGAAGAAAATATGTTTTACTTGAAAGATAATATAGATCTAAATGCTTGCTATAAAAATATAAAGAGAATAGAAGTAATTTATAGATTCCCAGATGGAGAAGATTATACAATTTATTGCAAAGAAGATAAAGTTAGTTTTTCTTTAGATAATGCTAACTATAATCTTCCTAACTATCTTAGCAAAAATGGGCATTTAGGTTTTAGATTTAAATAATAAATTACAATTTGATAAGGTGTTGTGTATGAAAGAAAAAGTAGAAAATTTATATAATGAAGATAATAATAGTGCTTATAAAACATTATTAGAACTTGAAACTATTACTACTGAATCAAACGATTTATATAATTACTTTGATGAATTTTTAAAAATGTTAAATAATGATAAAACATTTATTAGAGTTAGAGGTTTTAGACTAATCTGTTGTCTAGCAAAATGGGATAATGAAAATAAAATAAACAATAATATTGATGTAATACTAAAAGAGTTGGAAGATGAAAAAGGAACATCAGTAAGACAATGTTTAGAAAAACTTAATTTAATTTTAATGTATAAAATTGAACTTACGGATGTTATAGATAATAAAGTAAGAAATTTAGATTTATCTAACTATAAAGAGAGTATGCAATCTTTAATCAAGAAAGATATAGATTATATTTTAGAACATCTATAATTCAAATTACAATTTATGGAGCAGATCGTATTTATGATTTGTTCTTTTTTTGATATAATTAGAGAGAAAGAAAAATAGTAATTTGTAGAGGTGAATATGCAATGAATAATATATTAGAATTTGCTAATAGAGAAGAATTTAGAAATTGGTTATCTGAAAATTGTTTATCAAATAATGGTGTTTGGCTTTTATTTAGAAAATCTGGAGAACCAAAGACAATAAAAGCAAGTGAAGCACTTGAAGAAGCATTATGTTTTGGCTGGATTGATGGTCAGATAGAGAGCATAGATGATAAAACTTATAAAAAGTATTTTTCTATGCGTAGAGATAAAAGTAAATGGTCCGAAAAAAATAAAAACTTAACTAAAGTTCTTGAAGAAAAAGGAATTATGACGGAATATGGTAGAAAGAAAATAGAAGAAGCAAAATCTAATGGACAATGGAATGCTCCAAAAACCTTGGAAATTACAGAAGAACATATCAAAGAACTATCTGTTATATTAAAAAAATATGAACTTGCATATAACAATTTTCAGATAATGTCCCCATCAGTAAAGAAAACCTATGCTAAGGCATACTTTGATGCTAAAACAGAAGATGGAAGAAAAAATAGAATTGCTTGGATGGTAGATAGACTTAATAAGAATTTGAAACCAATGTAATAACATATAAATTACAATTAGTAAAAGAGGTATAAAAATGCTTAATATAACCTATATGGGAAAATTTGAAAATGAGAAACAGCTTATTGGAAATGATAAGTTACCACAAAAAGCAATTCAATTTAAAGAAGGTAAAAAAATAGAAGATATATATAATTTAGGATTCATACTAGGCTCACCAATAATTATTCCTATAATAATTATTACAATATTAAGGATTCAAGGTATAGATGGACATATAAATCTTAATTTAAAAACAGGAATTATTATTGCAGTCGCTATTTTGGTAAATTATATATTAAAATTTTTACACGAATATATACACGCAATTTTATATCCCATAAAAAGTGAAAAAACAATATGGAAATATACTTCAAAAGGTGCTTATTTTATATATTGTAATACCAAAATTTCAAAAATACGATTTATAGTTATTTCACTAGCACCTATGATAATACTAGGAATAATTCCATTTGTTGTATGGTTATTCATAGCAGATAAAATAGAACTGACAATAAGTCTTGTATATGTATTTTTGACTTGGATTATGACATTTTTTGCTATGGGAGATTTAGTAAATGTCTATAATACAATTAAACAAGTTCCAAAAAATGCTAAAGTATTTAATTATGGATTACATTCATATTGGATATCTAAATAACAAATTACAATTTGAAAGTGAGGTTAGTTATGAAGAAAAATAGTAAATGTCCAAAATGTGATAGCAAAGATATTATAAGAGTTAATGGAAGTAACAGAGGATATGGAGCAGGTAATAATATAATGACGGGGATATTTTCTACAATAAATGTTAATAGATATATTTGTACTAATTGTGGATATTGTGAAGAATGGATAGATAAAGAGGATATTTCTAAAATTGAAAAAAGTAAAAATCCTAAAGGATAAATTACAATAAGTAGAGATAATAGGAGATGAAGAAATGCCTAAAATTATATGGAAAGGTATAATAAAAAGTGAGAATGATTTTCCTACTGCTGATATACCTAAAAATGCTAAAAAATTAGATAGTGAAGAAGATATGAAGAAAATGCAAATAAAAGCACTACCTTTTATGATACCATCTGTTTTGCTTTGCTTTATATGTATGTTTGTAAAAACATTTATTGCAAATGAAAAAATAATAAATGTAGGTTTTCTATTTATAGGAGTAATTATAGGATTTTTCTTAATAATTGTTCACGAATTATTACACGCTATTGCTTTTCCTAAAAATGCAACAGTATATATAGGTATAATGCCTAAAAGTTTAACAGCAGTTGCATTATCTTCAAGTCCAGTAAAAAGGAATCGTTTTATATTTTTAAGCATATTACCAATTATTTTAGGACTGATTCCGTTAGCTATATTTTGTTTTAGTAACAATAGTTTAAAAGAATTAAATGGAATACTGTTTGGAATGGCAATAATGGGGATGGTGGGTGTTTATCCTGATATTTATAATATATTTAATATTTTAAGAGAAGTATCTACAAATGCTACAATTCAAAATAATAAAAATGAAACATACTATTTTGAATAAAAAATTACAATTTGAAATGGAGGTAAAATATGAGGAAGCATTATTTGGATAATATAAGAACTATTGTAATATTATTATTGTTTCCTTATCATACCTTTATGATCTGGAATAATTTTGGAACTAAATTTTATATATGGGGTGGAAATAATAATGTTTTAAGTTCCCTTATTGTATTAGTAAGTTCTTGGATTATGCCAGTTTTATTTGTTATTGCAGGTATGTCTGCTAGATACTCGCTAGAAAAAAGAAATATTAGAGAGTTTGTAAAAGAAAGAATTAAAAAAATATTGATTCCATTTATTTGTGGACTAATATTAATAATTCCATTTCAAACTCTATATGCTCGTAAATTCTTTTTTGATTATAGTGGTGGAATCATAGATAATTTTAAATATTTCTTTACACATTTTTCTGACTTAAATGGTTATGATGGAATGTTTACTTTTGGACACTTATGGTTTTTACTATATTTGTTTATAATTTCTTTAATAACATTATTTTTAATAAAAAAAATACCATTTAACAAGATGGAAAGAAAAATAAAAAAAGTAAATATATTTGAAATTATATTATTATTTATACCAATTTTTATCGCATATCATATAGGAAACTTTGGAGGACAAAGTATAGGAAAATATATGTTGTTATATATAATAGGTTATTATTTATTTAGTGATGAATTTATAAAGAAAATAGTAAGTTATAAGCCAATAATTTTATCATTATTTTTCATATCACAATTTATACTTGTAATTTTATATTTTAAATATGATTATTATGGGGATCTGCTTGTAAATTTTGTTGGGTGGCTTGGAGTATTGTCTTGTATTATTATAAGTAGTTTATCTTTGGATAAAGAAAATAAAGTTACCAAATATTTAAAAAATTCATCATTCCCTATTTATATTTTACACCAAACAATTTTAGTAATAGTTGGATATTATATTTTAATGATGATAGATAATATTTTTTTACAACTATTTATGATTATTTTTGGGAGTTTTATAATAACTGTATTGGTTTATGAGATTATTAGTAAAATTCCTATTTTGAAAAAAATTATAGGATGTCGTTAAATTACAATTTAATGATTAGAGGTGCAATTATGAATTATGATAAATTAGAAATTGAAACTGCCTTTAAAGATGGTAATATGATTCCAATAGAATATACTGGATATGGAAAAAATATATCTCCAGAGTTTAAAATAAAAAATCTATCACCTAATGCAAAAAGTCTAGTAATAATATTAGAAGATTTAAGTCATCCTATTAAAAATTTCACACATTGGATTGCTTGGAACATAAAAGCAGAATCTATAATTCCAGAAAATGTAGGCAGTATGAATAATGTTATACAAGGTATTGCTTATGGATTTCATAAGTATGTGGGAGCAAAACCACCAATATTTCAAAAACACAATTATAGATACACAATATATTCATTAGATAATACTTTAGACTTATCATCTAATTGTATGAAAAAGAAATTATTAAAAGCAATAGAAGGACACATTTTACAAAAAGGGACTATTACTGGTTACTTTAAAAAATAAGCAAATTACAATTTTGTAAGGAGGTATCAATGAAAAAGAAAGAGTTAATTATAATTGGCATTCTCACAATATTATTAGCATTTATGGATATAAGTGGACTACCTAGTGCATTATTTATAAATATTGAAATTTTAGATATTACACCATTTTATTGGACTTTGATGTTTAACTTTATAATTATTGGAGTAATTGCATTTTTTACACTAAAGTATCTTTGTCCTAATTGGAAATTAGGACTTAATAAAAAAGAGTTGAAAAGTGGACTAAAAAAATATGGAATAGTAGGAATTATTGTAGGTGTTATATCAGGAATAGCATTTTATATAGGCTTAAAACCTTTTAATTATAATCCAACAATTTGGAAAGTTTTAATTGAAGGAATTATATATTATATAGGTGTTGCAATAGTTGAAGAATTATATATGAGAGGCTTATTATTAAATCTTATTGAAAAATTATGCTATAAAAAAAGAAACAATACGATTATAGCAATTATTGTATCATCTGTTATTTTTGGATTAGGACATATATTTGGTGTTTTAGGGCAACCGTTACTTGTTATACTTACAAAAGTAGTATGGACTATTGCTATGGGAATATATTTTGGAACAATATATAAGAAAACTAACAATTTATGGTTACCAATTATTTTACATTTTATAATAAATGTATGTGCCTTACCATATTGTTTTACAACAATAACAACTTATCCAAATATAAGTTTATATATCATTTTACCAATTTATATATTACTAGGAATATATAGTCTAAATATTATGAAAAGAAAAAGATAAATTACAAATTGGAAGTGAGATAAAGTATGGAAAACATTATAATTAGAAACATT
>CAJTZU010000008.1 GCA_910584165.1 uncultured Bacilli bacterium
AGGTAGCGAAATTCCTTGTCAGGTAAGTTCTGACCCGCACGAAAGGTGTAACGATCTGGGCGCTGTCTCGACCATAGACTCGGTGAAATTTTAATACCTGTGAAAATGCAGGTTACCCGCGACAGGACGGAAAGACCCCGTGGAGCTTTACTGTAGCTTGATATTGGGATTCGGTTTGGTATGTAGAGTATAGGTGGGAGACTTTGAAGCTAGGACGCCAGTTCTAGTGGAGTCACCGTTGGAATACCACCCTTAACAAATTGAATTTCTAACCTGGTACCATGAATCTGGTATAGGGACAGTGTCTGGTGGGCAGTTTGACTGGGGCGGTCGCCTCCTAAAAAGTAACGGAGGCGCCCAAAGATTCCCTCAGAATGGTCGGAAATCATTCGTAGAGTGTAAAGGTATAAGGGAGTTTGACTGCGAGACCTACAAGTCAAGCAGGTGCGAAAGCAGGGCTTAGTGATCAGGCGATTCAGTATGGAATGGTCGTCGCTTAACGGATAAAAGTTACCCCGGGGATAACAGGCTGATACCACCCAATAGTTCACATAGACGGTGGTGTTTGGCACCTCGATGTCGGCTCGTCACATCCTGGAGGTGAAGTCGCTTCCAAGGGTTGGGCTGTTCGCCCATTAAAGTGGCACGCGAGCTGGGTTCAGAACGTCGTGAGACAGTTCGGTCCCTATCCGTCGTGGGCGTAGGAAAATTGAGGAGAGCTGTTCCTAGTACGAGAGGACCGGAACGGACATACCTCTGGTGTATCTGTTGTCACGCCAGTGGCAGTGCAGAGTAGCTATGTATGGAATGGATAACCGCTGAAAGCATCTAAGCGGGAAGCCAACTTCAAGATGAGTTTTCCCATACTTTAAGTAGTAAGATCCCAGAAAGACTAACTGGTTGATAGGCTAGAGGTGGAAGCATAGCAATATGTTGAGCTGACTAGTACTAATAGATCGA
Source organism: uncultured Bacilli bacterium (assembly GCA_910584165.1). Classification (GTDB taxonomy): domain Bacteria; phylum Bacillota_I; class Bacilli_A; order RF39; family UBA660; genus UBA5578. The sequence continues at coordinate 961 of CAJTZU010000008.1, forward strand.
GGATTTAATCCTATTAGTTATTTATATAAATTTGAAAAGGGTCCACATTATCATGTTTTCAGGGAATTATTTCCCAATTAAATTTGTAACGATAGCAAAGAGGATACACCTGTTCCCATCTCGAACACAGAAGTTAAGCTCTTTCACGCCGAAGATAGTGTAAGCGAAAATAGGTAGTTGCAAATTTTTTTTTTGCTTTTTTTGCTTTACATTTTTGAACAGGAAAGATTATACATTTTTAAAATTATTGCAATAATAGTTTTTTTTTTGCTATAATATAAATAGGTGATTAGAAATGGAGTATAAGATTACAACAAATGGTGAATTAGAGACAATTGAATTAGCACAGAATTTTGAATCAGAGAAATTTCCAGATATGATTATCTGTTTAAATGGAGAGTTGGGAAGTGGAAAAACAATGTTTGTAAAAGGCATTGCTAATGCTTTAGGAATTCAAGAAACTATTACTTCTCCTACTTTTAATATTATAAAAGAATATGAGGGTGAATTACCCTTATATCATCTAGATGTTTATCGTTTAGATGGGGAAACGAATGGAATTGGTATTGACGAATACTTTTCAAAGGGTGGTGTTGTCGTAATTGAATGGGCAGATACTATAAAAAATATTTTACCTGAGGAAAGATTAGATATAAAATTTAAAGTTGTTGGTGAAAATAAGCGTGTTTTAGTGATAACACCACATGGTCAAAAATATGAAGAGTTGTGTGAGGCGGTATTGTGAGAAGTTTATTGATAGATACTTCTTCCTTTTTTATGCATGTAGCAGTTTTGGAAGATAAAAATGTTCTTTATCATTTTAAGGAAGAGATAAAGATGGATATGGCCTCTAGGATTGTTCCTGTAATTGAAGAGGCGTTCCAAAATTTATCTTTTAAGATAGAGGATATTGATAAAATATTTGTAGTAAATGGTCCTGGTTCTTTTACTGGCATTAGAGTAGGAGTGACGGCAGCTAAGATGATTGCATGGGCCTTAAAAAAGGATATTATTACTTTATCTAGTTTAGAATTTTTGGCAACTACTTCTGTTGATAAAAAATATCATATTCCAGCAATTGATGCGAGACGGGGATACGTGTATGCTGGTGTATATGATTCTGAGCTAAACTGTATTTTGAAAGATCAATATATTTTATATACAGAATTATCTTCTTATTTTGAGGAAGGTACTATTATTAGCCATGATAATTTAGAAAATAGTGTTAGACCAAAAGAGGATATTGTTAAAATTGTTGAAAAGCATGCTGATGATGCCCCTTTAAATCCTCATGAGGTTAAACCAAACTATCTGAAATTGACAGAGGCTGAAGAAAAAAAGTTAGCAGGTGCTCAATGATTAGAAAAGCAATACATGCAGATTTTCCTAAATTATGTGAATATTATAGAGAATTTGATGAATCTGGAGTAGATTTATTTAATAGTAGACCTTTTTCTACTATGATGGTTTATGAAGAAAATAATAAAATAGAGGGTTTTATTAATTATAGTATTATTTATGATAGAGTGGAGATTGATTATATTTATGTAGATCAATCTTATAGGAGAAAAAATATTGCTTCAAAATTATTGCAATTTTGTATTGATGAAGCTATAAAATGTGGATGTACTAATATCACATTAGAGGTTAATGAGCATAATAAAAGTGGTATGGGGCTTTATGAAAAATTTCAATTTAAAAAAGCTGCTACAAGGCCTAGATATTATCATGGCGAGGATGCCATATTAATGATAAGAGAGTTGATGTAAGTGAATGATGTATATATATTAGGAATAGAGTCTAGTTGTGATGAAACAAGTGTTTCTATTGTAAAAAATGGATGTGAAGAAATAGCTACAGTTGTTCTTTCACAAATAGATACTCATGCTAATTATGGAGGGGTTGTGCCAGAGATAGCTAGTCGTATGCATGTAGAAAATATTACTATTGTTGTTGAGGAGTGTTTATCTAGAGCTCAAATGACGATGGATGAGATTACTGCTATAGCAGTTACGTATGGACCTGGATTAATTGGTTCTTTATTAATAGGAGTAGTAGCTGCTTCTACTTTAGCTTATATTTTTCATAAACCATTGGTTCCAGTTCATCATATTGCGGGTCACATTTATGCGAATAACTTAGAAAAGAAAATGGAATTTCCGTTAATTGCTTTAGTAGTAAGTGGTGGTCATACAGATTTAATTTATATGAAAGATAACTATTGCTTTTCTAAGATTGGTGGTACATTAGATGATGCGGTTGGCGAAGCCTATGATAAAGTTGCTCGTGTTGCTAGTATTCCTTATCCAGGAGGTCCATTAGTAGATAAGTTGTCCTATGAAGGTGTAGATGCTTATCCACTTCCTTTACCATTAGATGATGACAGTTATAATTTTAGTTTTAGTGGATTAAAGAGTGCTGTTATCAATTTAGTACATAATGAGGAGCAAAGAGGTAATACTGTAAACAAAGCAGATTTAGCCTGTTCTTTTCAAAGCAGAGTAGTAGAAATATTAACAAAGAAGACAATGAGAGCATTGAAAGAATATGATGTAAAGAATTTAATAGTTGCAGGTGGCGTAGCAGCCAATAGTGGTATTAGAAATAGATTAAAAGAACTATGTCAAGAGCAAAGTGTAAACTTAACAGTTCCATCGTTAAAGTATTGTACAGATAATGCTGCTATGATAGCTACTGCTGGTTATTTTGCATACAATCTTGGTAGAAGAGCAGGATATGATTTAAAGGCTTTAGCGACTACTAAATTGAATTAAAGAGGTGGATTTATGAAGTGTATTTTATTATGTGCAGGATATTCTATGGATGAGAATCTAAAGTTGAAGGAAACAGCTAGTTCATTAGTAGAAATTCATGGGAAACCACTTTTAAATTACACCATAGAGAATTTAGAAAATATTGATGAATTAAATGAAATTCTAATTGTTACAAATGGTATTTATTATCAAAAATTTTTAGAATGGAAGGATAAATATTCTTTTCATAAGAAAATAAAAATTATTAATGATAATACTACTTCTAGTGAAGCAAAATTGGGTGCAATTGGAGATATTCGATATACTATCAATTTAGAAAATATTGATGAGGATATTCTTGTGTTAGCTGGAGATATTTTCTTTGATTTTTCTTTTAGACATTTTGTAAAATTTTATCATGAAAAAAATACTTCTGTTATTGCTGGTATGCCATCATTGGAACAAGATGATTTAAGCCGTTATGGTGTGATTGAAGAAAAAGATGGATTAGTAATAGGTATGGAAGAAAAATCTTTAGATCCGAAAGGAACTATGATTTCTTTAGCTGCCTATATTTATCCGCGTGATGTTCTTAGGGATTTTGAATATTACCTAAGCGAAGGAAATAAAACTACTTATCCTGGTTATTTCGTAGAATATCTTTATAATATAAAACCAGTTTATGTTTATGAAATTATTGGTAATTATTATGATGTAAAAAGTTTACATTCTATTCAGAAAATAGAAGCTAAACTTTACAGCATTATTTGACAATATAGGGTATGTGTGCTATTATAACGTTAGAAAAGAGGGAACTTTATGGCAGATCAAAATCAAAACTCACAACAAAATCAACAGCAAAATAGTCCAGCAGAATTAGTAAGAGGTGTTGTTGGATTTTTCAGTACAGTGAAAGGTTCAAAAGTAAAAATTGTTTATACAAATGTATTTACGGGTAAAATCAAAGTAAAATCAGGAGGTTTATTTTTTAATTTTCCATGGAGAACTTCTCCTGTAGAAATTTCTTTAGAGCAACATAAAATAGATACAGTATGTAGGAAAACTACTACGAGAATAGGAAATGATGTTGGTCCAGAAGTGGATTATGACACAGATTATTTTATTAAAGTGGTAGATCCTAGTAAATTTATGGATTCATCTTATTCTCAATCAGTAGAGCAAGTAAGAAAAAATATTGGAGAGATATTGGACCAAAAGATTCAGGACTATATAAGAAGTAGTGAATATGATACTCTTATTCACCAACCATCTATAGATTTTTTAGATCAAATAGGTAAAAGAACAAGTACTGGTGCTTTCCCAACTGGTTCTTTAAATCAATTTTTATTAGAACAGTATGGTATAGAAGTTGCTCATGTTACGTTTAAAATTAGATTATCAAAAGAAATACAAGATGCAATCAATGCTAGAAAACAAGCATCAGAGCAGGCAAAAGCAGAGGACGAAAAAAGAAAAGTAAAAGTTACAGCAGCAAAAGCTGATGCAGAAGTAAAGAAAATTCAAGCAGAAACTGATGCTAACGTCGCAAGATTAATGGGAGAAGCATCAGGAGCTGCATTGCGCTCAGAATTAGAAGCTTATAAGGGTATAATACCTGATGAGCAAATGGGAAGTGTTGTTCAAGCAAGAGAAATAGCTAAAAGTAAAGGTACAATTATTCATTCTGTAGGAGGAAGTACTGCAACGACTGATGCACTAACTACAGGAATGATGATGGGAAGAGGTTTTGCAATGCAAAATACAGAACAACCAGTTCAACAGCAGCAACCACAGCAACAACCACCTGCCCAACAGCAACCACAACAACAGCCACCTGCTCAGCAACAACCACCTGCCCAACAGCAACCACAACAACAGGCACCATCTCAAGTAGATTGGTCTGCAGTTTCAGATGATGAATATTTAACTGCTGAAGATAGCGCTCAGTTGGCTGCTGAACGAAAAACAACAATTTTACCAGGCGGTAGATATCATATTTCTTATTTAACTGAAGAGGAAAAGAAGAGATATTGTGTAGCATCTGCTAAAGGAAAAACTAAATAAGGAACATGTGTTCCTTTTTTTATGCTTTCACGAAATTTACTTGTTAGAATATACTATGTTGTGAAGGAGGAAGAAAATGAGAAAAATAGTAATTCCGATTATTTGTGTATTTTTACTACTTTCTATTTTTGTATTAGAGATTTTTACTAAAAAAACGGATAATAAAAATTTAGAAAAGTTAAAAGTAGCAGAGGTAACACATAGTATTTTTTACACACCAATGTATATAGCAGATGCCTTAGGTTATTTTGAGGAAGAAGGCTTAGATGTAGAAATTATATTAACGAGTGGTGCTAATAATGTGGCAGCAGCAGTTATGAGTAAAGATGTCCAAATAGGATTTTGTGGAAGTGAGCAAACTTTATATATTTATAATGAAGGAGCAAAAGATTATTTAGTTAACTTCGCTGGTATGACAAAGCGCGATGGAAGTTTTTTAGTTTCTAGAAAACCAATAGAAAATTTTGATATCAAAAAGTTAGAAGGTGTAATTTTAGGTGGAAGGCAAGGCGGTATGCCAGCAATGACTTTAAATTATACTTTACATGAAAATGGAGTAACTTCTTTAAAAGTAGATACTAGTGTAGACTTTGCTTCTTTATCTGGAGCATTTATTAGTGGTCAGGGAGACTTTGTTACTTTATTTGAACCAAATGCTTTAAACTTAGAAAAAGAAGGATTTGGTTATGTTGTAGCCTCTATAGGGGAATTAGGGGGAGAAGTCCCTTATACGTCTTTTAATGCTTTAAAAAGTTATATTGAAGAAAATCCAAAAACAATAGAAAAATTTACAAGAGCAATTCAAAAAGGATTAGATTATACTTTTGAACATTCGCCACAAGAACTTTCTAAATTGTTAGTAAATTATTTTCCAGATATTACTTTAAATGATATTGAAGAAACTGTAGAGCGTTATAAAAAAAGTGATTCTTGGTATAAAACAACTTATATAACGGAAACTGGATATAATCATATGCAAGAAATTGTAGATTATAATGGTTTCTTAACAAAAAGGGTAGACTATTCTATTTTAGTCGATAATACCTATAATCATGAAAAATAGTATTTTGCATATACAAGATTTACGAAAGACGTATTATACAGTTGAAAAGGAGACTTTAGCAGTAGATAATTTTTCTATGGATTTGAATGAAGAAGAATTTGTTGCAATTGTTGGACCATCTGGTTGTGGAAAGTCAACTATTTTATCTATTCTTTGTGGCTTAGAAGATAAGACATCTGGTGAAATAGAATATGATGGAAAAAAAATAGGATATATGCTACAAACCGATGCTTTATTTGATTGGCTAACTATTTTAGACAATTGCTTATTAGGGTTAAAAATAAAAAATGAATTAACAGAAGAGAAAAAAGAATATGTTATTTCATTATTGAAAAAGTATGGCTTAGGGGATTTTATGAATAGTTTTCCAAAACATTTATCAGGGGGAATGAGGCAGAGAGTAGCGTTAATTAGAACCTTAGCTATAAAGCCAGAAATTCTTTTAATGGATGAGCCATTTAGTGCTTTAGATTATCAATCTAGATTAGTGATTTCAGATGATATTTTTAAAATATTGAGAGCAGAAAAAAAGAGTCTGATTATGGTGACTCATGATATAGCAGAAGCTGTTTCTATTTGTGATAAAGTAATTGTATTATCAGAAAGGCCTTGTATTGTAAAAAAAGTTTTTAATATTAAATTTCCAAATTCATCAACACCTATAGAAAATAGAAAAGCGATAGAATTTTCTGAATATTATGAGCAAATATGGAAGGAAATTGATTATGAGCAAGGCACATAAACTTTATTTAAGAAAAATAAAAAGAAAAAAATATACCATTCTTTTTTTTCAGATTTTACTGTTTTTCTTTTTGATAGGAATGTGGCAAATAGCCGCTGATAAAAATATTATCAATGCTTTTATTACATCTAGCCCTTTACGTGTCATTCGTACAATAAAGTCTTTATATGAGCAAGGTACTTTGTTTCATCATATATGGATAACAGCTTACGAAACAATAATTAGTTTTCTCTTAGGCACTTTTATTGGTTTAGTAGTGGCTATTATTCTTTGGTGGTTTCATGCTTTGGCCAAAGTTTTAGAACCTTATTTTACTGTTTTAAATAGCCTTCCAAAAGTAGCATTAGGTCCTATCATTTTAATATGGTGTGGAGCTAATATATCTTCTATTATTTTTATGGCAATGTTAGTTTCTGTAATTGTTGCGATATTAAATATTTATCAAGGATTTTGTAATGTTGATGAGCAAAAAATAAAACTTTTAAAATCTTTGGGAGCAAGTAAATGGCAAATTTGTTTTTATCTAGTCTTTCCAAGTAATTTTAAAAATATTATTGGTACGTTAAAATTAAATATTAGTATGTGTTTAATAGGTGTCATTATGGGAGAATTTTTAGTATCGAAAGAGGGTATTGGATATCTCATAATGTATGGCTCACAAGTATTTAATTTAAATTTAGTAATGAGTGGGATTGTTTTACTTTCATTATTAGCAACTTTTCTTTATATGATTATTAGTTGGATAGAAAAATTATATGTATCTAAAAGACCATAAAAAAGGATTTATCCTTTTTTATTTTTGCACAAAATAAAAATAGTTCTAGAAACTATTTTGAGTAAAAGTTATTTTCTTTTATTCGTTTTTTAAATAAATTTATTTTTTTATAAAATAGCTTTTTGGAATATCTTTTTCTTTTAACTGTTGACTTAATTCAAAAGTATCTTTTAAAATCATATATTCCTCATTTGTTGGCATTACAATTACTTGGAATTTAGAATGAATTGTAGATATGACTCCACTTTTCTTATCTTTAAAACTAGCCACACTATTATTGGCATTACTATCTAATTCTACTCCTAACGCGTTTGAGATAGAATTGATAATATCTGCTCTTAAAGTAATAGCATTTTCTCCAATTCCTGCCGTAAATACGATAGCATCTAGTTCTCCATTTAATTCAACAAAATATTGGGCAATAAAATTAACAATAGATTTTCTTAACATTTTGATTGCTAATTGTGCCATTTCATCTCCATTATTTGCTAATTCTTCTATATCTCTAAAATCATTTTTTCCTGCTATACCAAGTAGACCACTGTTTTTATTTAAAATATGATTTACTTCTTCTACAGATAGATTTCTTTCTTTGCAGATATATTCAATAACGGAACTATCAATAGTGCCACAACGAGTTCCCATAACAAGACCATCTAGTGGTGTTAATCCCATTGTAGTATTATGACATTTTCCATCTTTGACAGCACAGATACTAGCACCACTACCGATATGACAAATAATTAAGTTAACATCTTTTTTCTTAAAATGTTCTTGCATACTTTCTGTGATATATTTATGACTAGTTCCATGGAAACCATATTTTCTAACACTATTATCTCTATACCACTCTATGGGTACTGCATACATAAAGTTTTCTTGTGGCATTGTTTGATGGAATGCCGTATCAAAAACAGCGACTTGTGGAACATCTGGCATTAGTTTTTTCATACTTTCAATTCCTGCAATTTCTCCTGGGTGATGTAGAGGTCCTAACTTTGTTAAAGATTTAATATTTTGTAAAACTTTATCATCTATAATCACAGAATTTGAATAAAACTCTCCACCATGTAAAACACGATGACCGATGCCTTGAATTTCACTAATGTCTTTTATAAATTGTTTTTCTAGTAATTCTTTAAACATAGTTTGAAGCGCTTCTGTATGATTTTCAATTTGTTTTCTTTTTTCTTCTTTTTTTTCATTCCACTTTAGAGTATAAAAACTATCTAGATTGCCAATTTTTTCAATGTATCCATTTACGATTAATGTTCCTTCAGGCATAACATATAGAGCAAATTTTAAAGATGAACTTCCAGCATTAATAACTAGAAATTTCCCACTCATTTTTTCACCTCCTTACATAGTTATTTATTATATAGAAATAATAAAAAAAGTGCAAATCAGAAAAAAAAGATCTATGCGTGATCTTCTTTCCTTCTAAAATTAATTTCAATAATTTTAGCTTTATTTTTTGTTTTTTCATTTTTATCCTCAAAAGGATTATTCCTTTCCCCATTTAAAAGGGACGTCATTATTCTTTTTATCTCTGAATAGTGTCTGAATTCTTCCAAAGACATATTTTGTTTATTAAAAGAAATTTCATGATAAACGGTGTCAATATAGTCTTCATCCATATAATCATATTCTTTAATTTTATCTAAGATGCCTAGTTCATTTCCAATAAAATATAATAACTCATCTTCATTAAAATCACATTCAGGATGATTTTCAATATATTGATGCACCTGCTCAAATAGAATCAAAAATAGTTTACGCTCTTCTCTTTTATCAAAACTATCCCAGTTTTCAAGAATTATTTTTATTTCTTCTTTTAATTTATCAAGAATATGTGGATGAACTTTTAAAAAGTTTGCTAAAGAAATGTCATAGCCACTGATAAAACTAATTAAAATACTATTTATTTTATCTAGTGGAATATCTTCTTTTCTGTGCCATTTTTGATGAAAAATTTTTTCTAATTGATTGTCTCTAATAGGGGGAATTGTATCAATTAATTTTTCAGCATAATATTCTAACATGATTTCACTATTCGCATCATCATTTTCTATAAATAGAAATCCTAATCCTACAGAGACATTTGGACAATTTTTTTTGCACTCTTCAACTAATGCTTGCTCGTGTAAAAGGGCAATATTTGCCATTATAAAATATTCCATAAATTGTTCTTTATTTTGAGGATTAGCTATTTTGCACATGATAATAGCAAGTTCGTATCTAGTTTTATCTTCTTCTGGAGGTAATTGCTGTAAATAACTTTTAGCAATCCTATCTACAAAGTCTAAATCCCTTTGAAATTGAAAAATAATAAATTTAATAAATTCAAAATCTTTTTGTAATCTAGAAGAGCAAAGTTGAAACATATTTTTATCATTCGAATAGAGAATAACTTTTCTCATAAAATGAAAGTCATCTTCTAGTTCTTCAATATCTATTCCTTCTATATCATTTCCACGAATATAATCTATTATCATTTTACCAGTATATTTTTTCATATTTATCCCCTTACTTAAGTTTTATGTATTTTATCCTTCCTTTTCCTTTTTGTCAAATTAAAGGAAAGATTGAAATTTTTAATTCTCTTTATGTTATAATAGAAAAAGGAAGTAGGAGGATAAGATGCTTGAAAATTTAAACGAACAACAAAGAGAGTCGATTGAGACAACAGAAGGACCACTATTAGTAATAGCAGGAGCTGGAAGTGGGAAAACGAGAGTGCTTACTACTAGAATTGCCTATTTAATTGAAGAGATGGGAGTTGATCCTTCTAATATTTTAGCAATTACATTTACGAACAAAGCAGCGAAGGAGATGCGTGATAGAGTATGTTCTATGTTAGGCCCTATTGCGTATAGTATACAAATATCAACTTTTCATTCTTTTGGTTTAACATTAGTAAAAGAAAATTATGCTTTATTAGAATATAAAAAAGAATTTACTATTTTAGATAGTGATGATTCTTTATCTATTATTAAAAAAATATTAAAAGATTTCAATTTAGATCCTAAAACTTATAATCCTCGTTTGATTCGAAATAGAATTAGTAGTGCGAAAAATGAAAGGATGGATCCTGAAGACCTTTCTAAATTTAGTGCTTGTGATTTAGATGAAAGGATAGTTGAAGTATATGAAGCTTATCAAAACAAATTACAAGCCAACAATTCCTTAGATTTTGATGATTTATTATTAAAACCAATAGAATTATTTGAACAATACCCAGATGTTTTGAAAGCTTATCAAGAAAGATTTACCTATATTTTAATAGATGAATATCAAGATACGAATGAAGTTCAATATTTATTGACCAAAATGTTAGCAGCTAAATATAAAAATATATGTGTAGTAGGAGATGAGTCTCAATCTATTTATGCTTTTAGAGGTTCTAATTATCGAAATATATTGAATTTTGAAAAAGATTATAAAAATTGTAAAATTATTTTGTTAGAGCAGAATTATCGAAGTACAAAAATGATATTAAATGCTGCTAATGATGTTATTAAAAATAACAAGCAGAGAAAAGAAAAAAAATTATGGACAGATAATAAAGAGGGAGAAAAGTTAATTTATAAACGATGCTTTGATGAAAAAGAGGAAGCTAGTTATGTAACTTCTACAATTCAAAATCTTTTAGTATCTGGTGCTTCTCTAGAAGATATTGTTGTTTTGTATCGTACAAATGCCCAATCTCGTACGATTGAGGAAGCAATGTTAAAAGATAATATTCCTTATAAAGTAGTAGGTAGTTTTTATTTCTATAATCGTAGAGAAATAAAAGACTTGATTGCGTATTTACGGCTTATTTATAATAAAGATGATGATGTTAGTTTAACACGTATTATTAATTCTCCTAAAAGAGGAATTGGAGAGAAAACTTTATCTTCTTTAGAAAATAAAGCCAGTATTTTAAATCAAAGTATGTATGATACAATTGATTCTGGTAAGGAATTAAAATTCAAAGAGTTAATGGAGTCCATGAAAACAGCAAGTGAGAATTTATCGTTAACAGAATTAGTAGATATGGTATTAGAAAAAAGTGGTTTAAAAAAGGAATTAGAGGATGAAAATTCGATAGAAGCAGAAGCAAAAATTGAAAACTTAGAAGAATTTAAATCAATTACGAAGAATTTTGAGGAAAGATATGGTATAATATCATTAGAAACATTCCTAGAAGAGATTAGTTTAGTAGCAGATGTAGAAGAGCATAAAGATAATACTCATGTAGTAACTTTAATGACGATACATTCTGCGAAAGGGTTAGAGTTTCCTTATGTATTTGTAGTAGGAATGGAAGAAGGAATTTTTCCACATAGTAGGTCTTTGTATGCTAATGATGAGTTAGAGGAAGAAAGAAGACTTTGCTATGTAGCGATTACACGTGCAAAAGAAAAATTGTGGTTAGTCGGTGCTAAAAGAAGAACTTTATATGGAATGGATAGTATGAATCCAATTAGTAGATTTGTAAAAGAGATAGAAGAATCTCATATTGATAAAGTAGATTCTTTAGAAGAAAAGGTATCTACTTCATCTTTCAAGAGAAATTCTATTGATGATACTATTGAATATTCTTGTGGAGAAAAAGTGATTCATAGTGAATTTGGTGAAGGTGTTATTGTTAGTGTAGATAAGACAATTTTAACAATCGCATTTCCTCATCCTCATGGAATTAGAAAAATTATGAAAGGTCATAAGAGTATAAGAAAGGTGTAGGTGAACATGCAAATATTAACGATTTGGGATACTTTAAATGAATGGTCAGATGGTTTTAGAAATTGGCTTTTTGAGCATTATAACAATCCATTATTATGGGTAGGTATTGTAGTAGGTGGATTTATTATATTTAAAGCTGTATATTCTACTTTAAATAAAGACTAGTTATTACTAGTCTTTTTTGATATAATAAATCATTAGAAAGTGGTGAGGTATGAAAGAATTATTAGGGTCTCATGTATCTTTTTCAAAGGATAAACAAATGTTAGGAAGTGTTATAGAAGCATTAAGTTATCATGCTAATACTTTTATGTTTTATACAGGTGCTCCTCAAAATACTACTAGAATTCCAATTGATAAAGATTTAACTGTTTTAGCACATAATTTAATGGATAAAGAGAATATTAATATTGAAAATGTTGTTATTCATGCACCATATATTATTAATTTAGCGAATCCAAAAAATTTTGATTTTAATGTTTCTTTTTTGAAAGAAGAAATTAAAAGAGCGTCTTCTTTAGGTATTAAAAGAATTGTTTTGCACCCAGGAAGTCATGTGGGATTAGGAATACAAGAGGGAATTAAAAATATTATAAATGCTTTAAATCAAGTAATTGAAGAAAAGCAAGAAGTAATTGTTTGTTTAGAAACAATGGCTGGTAAAGGTAGTGAAGTTGGTTCTAAATTAGAAGAGTTAAAAGCAATTATAGATGGTATCAAATATTCTGATAAAATTGCGGTATGTATTGATACTTGTCATTTACATGATGCTGGATATGATTTAAAAGAATTTGATTCTTTTTTAGAAGAATTTGATAAAGTAATTGGTTTATCTAAATTATTAGTTGTCCATGTAAATGATAGTAAAAATGTTATTTCTTCTCATAAAGATAGACATGAAAATATTGGTTATGGTATGATAGGTTACAATATCCTTTCAAAGGTTGTCCACCATCCAAGGTTAAAAGATGTCCCTAAGATATTAGAGACTCCTTATATTGGAGAAGGTAAGGATAAATATCCACCATATCTCTTTGAAATTGAAATGCTACAGAGCAATACAATTAATGAAAGTTTGATAGAAGATGTAACTTCTTACTATAAAGCTCATAAAAATAAATAATATTTTGATATGTACTAGGAGAAACTTGAGATTTTATTCTGTTAAAAATAGGAGTAGGATTATAAAGAAGTTCCCTCCAGTTTTTCTTTATTTCATTATAAATTAAATTTACTTCATCATTTGATAAGATAATATTATTTTTATTCGCAAAAGTAGTAATATCTTCTTTCGTTAATTGATTGACGTAGGAATGAATAATTTTTTCTATCATACTATAGGGTATGTAAAAAATTAAATTTTGTGCATAGTTTGGGGGTTTTTATGAAAAAAAGAACATTAAATCATTATCAATACTATAAAAAGAAAAAAATAGATAATACACCTATGATTCATAGAAGATATAAAATTTTAATTTTACTTGTAATGATTTGTTATGTTGTTTTAACTGTGCGTTTATATAAAGTTCAAATTCTTCAAAATAAACATTATATGGATGTAGTTATTGAGCTTAGTAATAATATTGTAGAAGGTTCTACTGCTCCAAGAGGAAGAATTTATGATAGAAATGGTGTTTTACTAGTTGACAATGTACCGGTTAAAATGATTACTTATAAAAAAGCAAAAGGAGTTACTACTTCTAGAGAAATTGAAATGGCTTATAAGATAGCGGAATTAATTTCGGTTGATTATGCCGATTTAAAAGAAGAGACATTAAAGGATTTTTGGATTTTAAATCATGCAAAATTAGCGAACAATAAAATAACGGAGAAAGAATGGCAATTATTAAAGGAACGAAAGTTAACAAATGAAGATATTGCTAAAAGAAAATTAGAAAGAGTAACGAAAGAAGAACTAGAACAATACAAAGAAATTGATTTAGAAGCAGCATATATTTATTATTTAATGAATAAAGGATATTCTTTTGCTGAAAAAGTAATTAAGAAAGAAAAAGTTACAGATGAAGAGTATGCTATTATAGCAGCTAATAAAGATGATTTAGAGGGATTTAATACTGTATTAGATTGGGAAAGATATTATCCTAATGGAAATACTTTTCGTTCTATTTTAGGAAATGTATCTAGTAGTGAAAGTGGTGTTCCAAAAGAACTTAAGGATTCTTATTTAGCGCTCGGTTATTCTCTTACGGATAGAATTGGAATTAGTTATTTAGAATATCAATATGAATCTATTTTAAGAGGTAAGAAAACAAAATATAAAGTTTCTAAAGATGGAAATTATGAAGTAATAGAAGAAGGCGTAAGAGGAAATGATATTGTTTTAACAATTGATATTAAATTACAAAAAGAAGTAGAAAGAATATTAGAACAAGAATTACTTTCTACTAAAAAGAATGATAAATATACAGATTATTTAGATAGAGGATTTGTAGTAATTCAAAATCCAAATACTGGTGAAATACTTGCTATGGCAGGAAAGCAACTTGTTGAGAAAAATGGTAAATATGTTGTTCAAGATTATAGTCCTGGTGTTATTAATTCTATTGTGACTCCTGGTTCTTCTGTAAAGGCAGCATCTCATATGGTAGGATATGTAACAGGAAACTTAGAAATAGGGGAAGTTAGAAATGATGCCTGTATAAAGTTAGCAGCTACTCCATTAAAGTGTTCTCATACCGCTTATGGAAATATTAATGATTTACAAGCTTTAAAATATTCTTCTAATACTTATCAATTTCATACTGCTATGAAAGTTGGAAAGGGAAAATATCGATATAATTATCCATTAAAAATAGATACAAAAGCATTTGATACTTACCGAAATATATTTGGACAGTTTGGTTTAGGGGTTAAGACAGAAATAGATTTACCAAATGAATTTGAAGGATATAAAGGCACTAAAAGAGATTCTGGTTTATTATTAGATTTTGCGATTGGACAGTATGATAACTATACACCAATTCAGTTATCTCAATATATTACAACGGTTGCTACAAACGGAAAAAGAATGAAACCATATTTGTTAAAGGCAGTTTATGAGCCAACTAAAGAAAAATTAACAAGTGTTATTTTTAAAAGTTCACCAACAGTATTAGGCAATGTAGATGCACCATCTCTTTATTTTAATCGTATTAAAGAGGGACTTGAAATGGTATTCGCATCTGGTGGAACAGGATATGGTTTTATTGATAGTAAATATCATCCTGCAGGAAAAACGGGAACTTCTCAAAGTTTTGTTGATACAACAGGAGATGGAAATATTGATACAGAAACTCTTTCCACTGTTTTAGTAGCTTATGCACCTTATGAAAAACCTA
This sequence comes from uncultured Bacilli bacterium, assembly GCA_910584165.1. Classification (GTDB taxonomy): domain Bacteria; phylum Bacillota_I; class Bacilli_A; order RF39; family UBA660; genus UBA5578. Next base: position 16,424 of record CAJTZU010000008.1, read on the forward strand.
CTGTAACTTTTACAATTGTTACCCCAAATGTAGGAACTGGAGATATTGGATTTAATCAAATGTCTAGGATAAATAAGCGTATAAGTCAAAAAGTTTCTAAAAAATACTTTGAAATTTATAAATAATTTGCTATAATAGTTGTGCGTAACAAGAAGGAGGGAAAGAGTATGGCAAAAAAAGGAGAGGCAAGACAAAGAATCACTCTTAAATGTACTGTTTGTGGAGAAGAAAACTATCGTACACAAAAGAATAAAAGAAATACAACAGACCGTTTAGAATTAAATAAATTTTGTGCTAAATGTAGAAAAGTAACACCACATAAAGAGGAGAAATAATTAAATGTTTCGTCATTTTATTACAGGAATTAATTATGCAAAATTAATTTCCATGCAAGCAAATCAAGAATCTTTCGCTCCTCATGCTATTAGTAGAAAAGCACAACTAAAAATAGAAAATAAAAAAGTAACAGCGAAAGTAAATACTAGTAGATTGGAATCTACTAGAGAAAGAAAACATAAAAAGAAACCCAAAGTAAAAGTTCTTACAAAAGATAATAAAGAAGGACTTTTATCAAGTTTAGGAGGGGGAAGTAAAAATGTTTAATGTTAATGATATTAAAAACGGTATGACTATTTTATTTGAAGATAATATCTATACAGTTTTAGAATTTTCTCATGTAAAACCAGGAAAAGGAGCAGCTTTTGTTCAAGTAAAGATTAAAAATCTTCGTACTGGTTCAATTGTTGAAAAAAGATTTAATTCTGGTGTAAAATTAGAAAAAGCTATGATTGAAAAGAAAAATATGCAATTCTTATATGTTAATGGAGATGCTTATACATTCATGGATAATGAAACTTATGAGCAAATTGAAATTCCAGCAGATCATTTAGGAAATGATAGATATTATTTAAAAGATGGATTAGATGTTATTGTATCTATTTATCAAGGAGAAATTTTAGGAGTAATCCTACCTGATAAAGTAGAGTTAGTAGTAACAGAAACAGAACCAGCAGTAAAAGGTAATACGACAAATAACGCTCAAAAGAATGCTACTTTAGAAACTGGATTAACAGTAAGAGTACCATTATTTATTGAGCAAGGAGAAACAATTGTCATTGCTACTAAAGATGGTTCTTATGCATCACGTGCGTAAATAATATTGTAAAAGAAAAAGGTTTTAATGAAAAATTAAAGTCTTTTTTTATGGTTTCTGATACTATTATAGTAGGTGATAGTATGGAAGAGAATAAGGAAGAAGTAAAAGTAGAAGAAACACAAAGGGAAGAAGATATACAGAAAGAATCAAGAATAGAAGAAAAACAAAATATAGAAATACAGCCTGAAGTAAATGATTTAATTAAAGAAAAAAAGAGTAATAAAAAATTAGTCGCAATTATTTTAGCTATAGTTATTTTAGTAATAGCTTTAGTTATTTTCTTATTTGTAAAAAATAACACTAATAAGAACAGCTCTTCAACTAATAAAGAAAGTAATTCCGCTGTGAATAGTTCTAATACCATAGATAATAATTTAGATGATACAAATACTAACTTAAATGAGGAAGAACCAAATACAAATTCTAATATAAATACATATCCTAATATAAAAGAAGAATATTTAGATTTAACAAAAACACCTAAATATGAACCAGCCATTTATTATTCTAAACCAACAACTTTTATTGTTGGATATATAAATGATGAAGCAGTTGAAGCAAAAATTGGAATAGAAAATAAAAAAGCTTATCTATATTACAAAGATAAGAAAATAAAAATAGAAGGAATTAATAATGCTAAGATTGCTTTGGCGGGTGAAGCTGGTGGTTGCACGTTCCTAAATGAATTTAGTGTTTTGACAGAAGAAGGTGATATTTACTCATATTTGATGGATGATTACCCGGATGATATAAAAGAATCAGAAGTTATTTCAATATTAAATACAATTTCTAAAAATATGAAAAATCAGAATTTATCAAAGAAATATATTGATATAGAGATAGGATTTAGAACTGGAGGAAATTGTCCTTATGGAGAAATTATTGGAACTACTGCAGATAGCAAAAAATATTTTACTGTTGATTCAGAAAAATCAATAAATACTTTTGATGTAGCTTATATAAATGAGGAAATTATAGTGGACTTAAATGGATTTATTAGCAATTATGAAAAACAAAAAATTTCTTCTTTTAAAGCGAAGGCTATATTTAATCCATTCTATGATGAATACTATGATGGATATGTTATTGTATCTGATGATTTATATTTATATGAATGGGATGATAATGGTTTTAAAGAAGTAAAGCCTAAAACTAAGATTGGTAAAAAAACAATCAGTAAAGATAAATATTTTATTACTATTTATTTCTTAGATAATAGTAAGATGTCTTTTGAGAGTAGTTATATAAAAGAATTTTAAAATGAAATTTTAACTTCATTTTTTCTATTTTAGAAATCATTGTATAAATAACAAAAATATAGTAAAATAATAATAGTTGTAATAGTGGGAGGAATTATGAAAAAAACAATAAGAGATTATGATTTAAGTGGGAAAAAAGTGATTATACGTGTAGATTTTAATGTACCTATGAAAGATGGTAAGATACAGGATGATAATCGTATTGTAGAAAGTTTGCCAACTATTAAGTATGCGATAGATAATCATGCTAAAGTAATTCTTATGTCACATTTAGGAAGAGTAAAGACAGAAGAAGATTTAGTGAAAAACAATTTAAAACCAGTAGCTACTAGACTTAGTGAGTTATTATCTAAAGAAGTAGTTTTTGTTGATAAAACAAGAGGGGAAGAATTAGAAAGTGCAATTTCTAATCTTCAAGATGGTGATGTTTTATTAATGCAAAATACTCGTTATGAAGATTTAGATGGAAAAAAAGAAAGTAGTAATGAAGAAGAATTAGGTAATTATTGGGCTTCTTTAGGGGATATTTATATTAATGATGCTTTTGGTACTGCTCATAGGGCACATGCTTCTAATGTAGGAATTGCAAGTAATTTACCAAATGGTATTGGTTTTTTAATTGAAAAAGAATTAGAGCATTTAGAAAAAGCAATAAAAGATCCAGTTAGACCATTTACTGTTATTTTAGGTGGAGCTAAAGTTAGTGATAAAATAGGAGTTATTGAAAATTTAGTAAACATTGCTGATTATATTTTAATTGGTGGAGGAATGATGTTTACTTTCCTAAAGTCACAAGGATATGAGGTTGGAAAGTCTTTGTTAGATGAAGAAAGCATTGAATTTTGTAAGAAAATGATGGAAGAATATCCTAATAAAATTGTTTTACCAGTTGATTGTACATGTGGTAAAGAACTTAGTGAAGATTCTCCAATGAGAGCTGCTATTATTAGTGATATTCATGAAGATGAGATGGGATTAGATTTAAGTTTAAAGAGTTTTGATTTATTTGCTAGTTATATAAAAATGAGTAAGACAATTATTTGGAATGGTCCAGTAGGGGCTTTTGAAATTGAAAAGTTTTCTATTGGAACAAAAGTTTTATGTGAAGAATTAGCTAAATCGGATGCTACTGTAATCCTTGGTGGAGGAGATACAGCTGCGGCAGCTATTCAATTTGGATATAAAGATAAATTTACACATATCTCTACAGGAGGAGGCGCTTCATTAGAGTTATTAGAAGGAAAGGACTTACCAGGAATTTCTATTATCTCTGAAAAATAATTATGACTAAAAATAAAAAAAATATAATAAATGCCTTAGTATTAGTAGGAATTACTATCATAGTTCTTTATTTTTCATTAAAAGATGATTTTGAAAATATTATGATTCAGTTACAGACTATTAATATTTGGTGGCTTATTTTGGCATTTCTGATAGTAATTATTTATTGGTTATTACGTAGTAAAGCAATTAATATATTTACTAGAAAGTTTATGCCAAAAACAAAATTTAGAAGTTCTTTACAATTAATGATTCGTACTCAATTTTTTAATGCAGTTACTCCTTTTGCGACAGGAGGTCAACCTTATCAAATCTATCATTTAGTAAAAGATGGAGTAAGAATGACTACTGCAACTAGTATTATTATTCAAAATTTTATTGTTTATCAAATTGCTATTGTAGCATTAGGGGGAATAGCTGTTATCAGTAATAGATTATTTTCTTTGTTTGCTAAAAATGTATTAATTAGTAGATTAGTAACTCTTGGATTTATTATTAATACTTCTATTATTGTGGTAATGTTTTTGGTAGCATTTAGTGAAAAATTAAATAGAAAATTGATTCATTTAGGAATAACAATATTTACAAAATTGAGAATCGTAAAAGATAAACAAAAAAAATTAGCGGAATGGGATGAATATATTATTAAATTTCATGAGAGTGCTGTTATTTTATTAGAAAATAAAAAACAATTTTTCTTTTCTATTTTTCTAAACTTTTTAGCGCTTTGCTTCCTTTATTCTATTCCATTAGTGTTGCTATATGCAACGGGCGATTATGAAAGTTTTCATGTATTAGAAGCAATTGTAACGAGTGCTTATGTTATGTTAATTGGTTCTTTTGTTCCAATTCCAGGAGGAAGTGGAGGATTAGAATATGGGTTTATTGTTTTTTATGGAAATTATATAGGGGGACCTAAATTAACAGCAATTATGCTTTTATGGAGATTTGTTACTTATTATTTTGGAATGATAGTAGGTGCTATTAATCTTAATATGAGGAAGGTGAAATCATGAGGATTGGAATATTTACAGATACTTATCCACCTTTTATAAATGGAGTTTCTACTAGTATAGCGATGCTAGAAAATGCACTTCAAAAATTAGGACATCAGGTTTTTATTGTAACAGTTAATCCAGAAGATATGCATTATCGGATGGAAAAGGAAGATCGTATTATTCGACTTCCCGGTATTCCTATTGGAATTTATGATTATCGTTTAACAGGTGTTTATCCTATTAAAGCGATTAGTAAAATAAAAGAATGGAATTTAGATATTATTCATTCTCATACTGAGTTTGGAGTTGGAACGTTTGCTCGTATTATGGCTCGTCAATTAGATATTCCAATTGTCCATACTTATCATACGATGTATGAGGATTACGTTCACTATATTACGAAGGGTTACTTTGATGCTCCTAGTAAAAAAATAGTGGAGCACTTAACAAAGTTTTATTGTGATAAGACAGTTACAGAATTAATTGTTCCAACTAAAAAGACTTATGATTTATTTAAAGAAAAATATGAGTATACTAGAAATATTCATATTGTTCCAACAGGTGTAGAAGTAGAAAGATTTTATAGGGAAGAGAATGATAGTAAAGAAACTGACAAAATTAGAAAGTCTTTAGGTATTTTAAAGAGTGATTTTGTATTATTGTTTGTTGGCCGTTTAGCAGAAGAAAAAAATGTAACATTTTTGATAGATAATCAAGAAAAATTAGTAAAGAAAAATCCAAAGTGTAAACTACTTATCATTGGAGATGGACCCGATATTGATAAATTTAAAGCACAAGCTAAGAAATTAGGAATAGAAAAAAATGTCATTTTTACAGGAAAGATTCCATGGATAGATATTCACAAATATTATCAAATTCCACAAGTCTTTGTAACAGCATCTCATACAGAAACACAAGGTCTTACTTTATTAGAAGCTATGGCAGCATCTGTTCCAGTTGTGGGATATGATGATGAAGCTTTTAGGGATGTCGTTATTCCAGATTTAAATGGATATTTATTTAAAGACAATGATGATTATATAGAGTATATTGAAAGAATTATGAAAGACAAAAAATTATTAGAAAGACTTAGTAGACAATCTAGAATTAATGCTGAATCTCATTCTGCAAAGTATTATGCAGAAAGAGTATTAGATGTTTATAATACCGCACTAGACGGAACAACATCTGGTGGTGAAAAAAAGACTTTTGTGTCTACTATGAAAAGTGTAGTAAAGAAGGGATTACATGGCAAATAAGAAAATAGTAGTAGGAAATATGAAAATGAATTTAACAGCTCCGGAGATTAACAAATTTTTAAAAGTAATTGAAAAGAAAAAATATAATAATCAAGTTGTCTTTTGCCCTAGCAGTTTATATTTACCATATTTTATAGGAAAAGGATATGATGTTGGAATTCAAAATATTGCTGCTTATGAAAATGGGGCCTATACTGGTGAAGTTTCAGCTAGTCAGGCTAAAAGCATGCATTTAGATTATGCCATTATTGGGCATAGTGAAAGAAGAGAATACTTTAAAGAAACAGATGAGGTTGTTCATCAAAAAATTTCTTTAGCGTTAAAAGAAAATTTAAAAGTAATTTTATGTATTGGTGAGACAGAGGAAGAAAGGGATTCTTTAAAAACTTATAAAGTCTTAAAGAAACAAGTTACAAATGCTTTAAAAGGATTCGATTCTAAAGAATTAAAAAAGGTAACAATTGCTTATGAACCAATTTGGGCAATTGGTACTGGCCGTGTTCCTTCTAATGATGAAATTCAAGATACCATTTCTTTTATTAAAGAGATTGTAAAAGGAATTGCATCTATCAATATTTCTGTACTATATGGTGGTAGTGTTAATGAGAAAAACATTACTACACTTAATCAAATTGAAAGTATTGATGGATATTTAGTTGGTGGTGCTAGTACCAAAGCAGAGAAGTTTATGAAAATAATAGAAGTTGTTGTAAATCAATAACTTTTTTTATGTTTTCGACATAATTTGATAAATAATGTAGTAGAGGTGATGTAGAATTAAGTAGTACTATAGGGAGGAAGAAATATGAAAAAGATTAGATTAGCAATGATAGATGATAATATAGAACTAATTGGAGCGGTAAAAGAATATTTAAAGGATAATGAGCAAATAGAACTTTTATATGAAGCTTATGATGGAAAAGAAGGAATGGCTCTTATAGAAAAAGAAAAAGATAATTTTGATGTTATTATCTTAGACTTGATTATGCCAGTAAAAGATGGTTTATATGTATTAGAAGAAATGAAATCTAAGGGAATAGGAAAAGATATTATAGTAGCTACTAGTTATAATGCGATGGATACGATACGTCAAGTATCAGAATATGGTGTAAATTATTATGTATTAAAACCATTTGATTTAGAAGATTTAGAAAAGAAAATTTTATTACTTTCTAATAAATCTTTTGAAAATAAAAGTATTGATTTAGCTAGAAATAATTTACAAGTATCCATTACAAAAATACTACATGAATTAGGAATACCATCTCATATTAAAGGATATCAATATATTCGAGAAGGAATTGGAATATTGTATGAAAGGCCTGAAACTATAGGTGGAATTACAAAAGAATTATATCCAGAATTAGCAAACAAATTTGATACAACAGTATCTAGAGTAGAAAGAGCAATAAGACATGCTATTGAAGTAAGTTGGAATCGTGGTAATTGGGATTTAATGGAAGAAATTTTTGGGCATAGTGTAGATATCGATAAAGCAAAACCAACTAATTCAGAATTTATTGTAACAATTGCTGATAAATTAAGATTAGATTATCATAAAGTACATTAAACACATTTAGAATGTGTTTTTTTCATAAAAAAAGAACACTATTGTGTTCTATCGATATAAACTTTTTACATAGGCCTTTTTTTGTTTACGAGTTTCTCGAATAAGTCCTTTAGTTAAATTGTCACAATTTAATAATCCTAATTGACTATGATTATTAGTTAAACGAAATGCTCCATCTTTTCTTTTATCCTCAAATATTTTTCTTATAACCTGTTTTTGTTCTTCAAAATTTAAATTTTCAAAGAATATACTATTTCCATGAAATTCTAAATTATCTGGAACATTAGATTTAGAAAATAGTGAATAGGTATTAGGACTTTCTTTTTTATAATAACCATAAAAAAAGAATTTGTCAAAATTCCTTTTTTAATGATTTACTTTTTCATTTGGGTTTTGTGCGAAAGAAAAAGATTGATATTCAAAAATATCTAGAGACTCTCTTGGAATATCTTGATGAATCATCATACTTTTTGTTTCTGACATTTGTCTAAGAATATATTGAAAATCCGTTTCATTATCCCTTCTTTCAAAAGGAACTACTTTAATTCCTAATTTTTCTTTTGTAGAAATCGCTACACAAGGAAAACTATTAGAAGTAAATAGGCTCCAATACTTTTGAAAAAAGTGAAGTACTTTTTCTTTCTCTTGAGGCTCTAAATCTTTGCATAAATTATCTATACTTTCTTTTGCTTTTAGATAATCCCTATTTAAAAAGACATTAAAATATTGGGGACTATTTTCAATAAATTTACGAAAGAAAGTAGGAGAAGAAAGTCCATAGTAAGCAGAAGAAACAAGATTGTTAGCGAAGAAAATAGGGGTATCTCCACGTCCTTGATAAAGACCAAAAATGTTCTTTTTATTTTTGCTTTGAAAAATTTGCCTTATTTCTTCCACTTCTTCTAAACTCCAAGGTTTTTCTTTTGTTATGAGTCCTTGTCTATTAATTGTTTCTAAAAAAGCAGAATTAAAACTATGAAATACAAAATTTCCTTTTAAAAATTCTTCTACTTTGTGTAAATTACCAGTTTTCTCTTTTTCTTCTTGTAGAAATATTTCGATACATTCCCTAAATAAGTAACAATTCTGATTTTTTTGAATTTCTTCTCGATGTTTTTGAATTTGCTCACAAACAGTAGAAACTGCATCTAGCGTATTTGGATTATTTTGAATAATATAATAATACATCATTAGATTTACTAAGTTACTATATTCTTCGTTAGAAAGATTATATTTTTTTGCCATTTCTGTTATGATAAACTGATTTTCTTCTAGAAATAAATTTTCTATCCAATTTTTAAACATGTAATCACCTAATCTAAGTATAACATAAAAGAATGGCTTATGCCATTCTATTCGTTTACAATTCTATATAAATTGAAAGAAGGTCTATTAAAAAATCTAAATTTAATAGTAGAAGTACCAACTCCACTAGAAACATATAATTCTGTATCATTTAAAGTATAATGATTGTCATAATATTTTTTTGCATGTGGTGGAAGAATGATGGCTCCAATAAAAGGTAATCTTACTTGTCCATTATGAGAATGACCTGCAAGAATTAATTGAAAGTTAGAATAATCAAATTCTTCAATATAATCAGGCTCATGCATAATTAATATATTATAACTTGTGTTTAATTCTTTTATTTTTTTGATAGATTCTTCTACTTTTTCTGCTGCAAATAAATTACTATATTCTCCAGTCGAAATTCCAGCAATTAAAATAGGATTATTATCGCCATTATAAAGTATTTGATAAGTATCATTTAAGTTTGTGAAATTGCTGCTGGAAACGACCTCTGCATAAGCCTCTTGCGTATTATCATGATTTCCCATAATGATATATTTACCAAGGGTAGCTTCTAATTCATTTAGCTTTTCTACTAAATAGTCTAAATCCTCTTTTGTATATTTCATTTCTCTATCTAATAAATCACCAGTTATTACAATGATGTCTGGTTTCGTTTCATTTACTTTTTTTACTAAAGATTTTATTTCATCTTTTCTTGTAGTTTGTCCATAATGAATATCACTAATATGAGCAATTTTAAGCCCATAAAATTTTTCTGGTAAGTTTTCATTAACTACTAAATATTCCTTGGTAACTAGTCCACTAGTAGAGATGAATCTACTATATAATAAGGTACCTACAACTAATAAAATAAGAACTACAACTACTTTTATCCATAGTCTAATTTTTCTTTTAGGAGTTTTCTCTTCCATATTTTCACCTATTAACATTTTAGCACACCTCCTAATCAAATACAACGAGGAAAAGAAGCTTTTTCAATTGTAATATTTACTATTTTATGTTATACTTTTTTCAGTATAATAAGGAAGAGTGTAATATGAAAAAGTTAAATGAAAAAGGATTTGCTATTTCAGCAGTTTTATATACAATGCTTATATTAATGATACTTTTAATGTTTTTAATTCTTGCCATTTTAGATAATGGAAGAACGACTGCTAATAAATTATCTAGTGAAGTAAAAGAGGAAATAGATAATAAGGTATATAATAAACCAATAGAAGTTGTATCTAACTCTTTATATGAAAAAGTAGTAAATGAAGGAAAAGCAAACATTGGAAAAACTGTCACTTTGAATAAGACTTCTGCAGAAGCAAATGAAAATGGTGTATATTCAGTTAATTCTGGTTTTAATAAGATATATTTTTATAGAGGAAATGTGACTAATAATAACGTTTTATTTGCAAACCTTTGTTGGAAAATTGTAAGAACAACAGATACTGGAGGTGTAAAATTAATTTATAGTGGAACACCTACTAATGGAACATGTAATGCTAGTGGAGATAATTTAATAATAGGAAAGAGTACGTATAATAGCTCACATAAGTATCCTTCTTATGTAGGATATACACATAACGGCAACAATAAAATTTGGAGTTCTGGTTCTATCATTGATAAAAGTTATTATTATGGAAGTTCGGTGATTTATGATGAATCTACTAAAAAATATGTTTTGCAAGATAAAGTAAAAGTAGATTTAACATCTGATAAAAGCTTAGTAGGAAATAGACATTATACTTGTTTTTCTACAGAATATACTTGTAGTTCTGTTTACTATCTTTTTGGTACTAGTAATTGGACGTCAATATATACAGAATTGAAAAATGGTCAACTAACTTTAGATGATGCTTTATGGTCTAATGATACTGTTTCTTCCAATATTAAAACAACAATTGATAATTGGTATGTTAATACAGCAAAATTACAAAATTATTCTTCTTTCTTAGAAGATACTATTTGGTGCAATGATAGGAATATTATAGATGGAATTCTTTTAAGTAATAGTGCAGTAAGTGATGACAGTATACAAGTTAGCACTTATAACAGTTGGCGAAATGTTAGTAATGGTCAACCAAGTTTTTCTTGTTTAAATGCAAGAGATTCTTATAATGTTGCAGGTGGTTTAGGAAATGGTCGATTAGAATATCCAGTCGGTCTTTTAACTGCAGATGAGATTATGTATGCTGGTGGTACAACAAATGGTGCTAATAATACATATTATTTATATACTGCAAATAATGATATTGCGACCATGACTCCTTCGAAGTCAACAGGAGGAAGATTTTTAAATACTTATAGTCACTGGAGTTCTGCTAATATAGCATATATTGATGTGAATGGTAGAATTTCTGGTGGAGGTATTTATGAAGTTAAAAAAGATGATTTTAGACAAGATGATCCTAGATCAGAAACTACAGTAGGGAAAGTTACACATATTTATGGTATCCGACCAGTCATTGCTTTAAAAAATACTGCTTTAGTAAAAGGTGGAGATGGTAAAGCAAGTAGTCCTTATATTGTAGGTTAAAATAGTACTTGCAATTTTCTAAAATTCATTTTATAATAGTTTTTGTAAATGCGATGAGCAAGAGGAGTATATTAATTAGTACTTATAAGAGAGGAAAAGTCATTGGGTGAAAACTTTTCTTAAGGAAATTTAATAGAAGGTAGCTTGGGAGCAGATTATTTGAATTTAGTAGAGTAATCCGTTTACTGCGTTAAAGTATTAAGATAATCTTTTGATTATGAAAAAAGGTGGTACCACGACTATTCGTCCTTTATGGAGGAAGTCGTGTTTTTTTGTTAGGAGGCAAATATGTTAACACAAGCATTTGATGAATATGTAAAAAACTATGATATGTCTGATGAAAAAATAGAGTTAAAATATAGGCATTCTTATCGAGTCATGGAATTAAATGAGAAATATGCACGGGAGTTAGGATTTCCTAAAGAAGATATAGAACTTGCTCGTATTATTGGTTTACTTCATGATTTAGGAAGATTTGAACAGTTACGAGTCTATCATACTTTTAACGATTCTAAAAGTGTAGACCATGCAGATTATAGTGTTGTTCAGCTATTTGATAAAGGTGAAATTAAAAAATTTACAGATAAAGAAGAAGATTATGAAATTATTAAATTTGCCATCCAGAATCATAATAAATTTAAATTACCAGAATGTTTAGATGAAAGAATGATGAGACATGCCAAATTAATTAGGGACTCTGATAAATTGGATATTATTTATTTGTTAGGATATTTAGGAGAATTAAATCAAAAGGCAGTAGACGAACCAATTACAAAAGAAATAGTAGAAGCAATTAAGAATCATGAAGAAATTTCTAAAAGTTATATTCAAAATAAAAATGACCATATTGCTTTACAGTTTGCATTCGTTTTTGACATTAATAATGATATTTGTTTGCCAGAGATGAGAAAGAATTTAGGTTATTTTTATAAACAAGTAGAAGCTAATGATACTTTTAAAGAAGTATATGAAGAGATTTTAAAATATATAGAAGAGAGGATGAATAATCATGTTAGAAACGAAATATAATCATAAAAGTGTTGAAGAGGGAAAATATGAAAATTGGAAAGAGTTGGGATATTTTGAAAGCGGAGATTTATCCAAGAAACCATATTGTATTGTAATTCCTCCTCCAAACGTAACAGGAAAACTTCACCTAGGTCATGCTTGGGATACAACGTTACAAGATATTATTATTCGTTATAAGAGGATGGATGGATATGATACGTTATGGTTACCAGGAATGGATCATGCAGCGATAGCAACAGAAGCAAAAGTAGTTCAAAGACTTAAAAATAATGGAATTAATAAATATGAATTAGGAAGAGAAAAATTTCTAGATGCTTGTTGGGATTGGACTCATGAGTATTCTGGAAATATTCGTGAGCAATGGGCAAAATTAGGACTTAGTCTAGATTATCGTAAAGAAGCATTTACATTAGATGAGAATTTAACGAAAGCAGTGAAACATGTATTTGTTACTCTTTATAACGAAGGCTTAATTTATAGAGGAGAGAGAATTATCAACTGGGATCCAGTTGCGAAAACAGCCTTATCAAATGAGGAAGTTATCTATAAAGAAGATGAAGGCGCTTTCTATCATTTAAAATATTTTATTGAAGATAGTGAGGAATATCTTGATGTAGCAACTACTCGTCCTGAAACGATGTTTGGAGATACGGCTGTTGCGGTTAATCCTGAAGATGAAAGATATAAACATTTAATTGGAAAAAATGTTATTTTGCCAGTTGTTAATAAGTTAATTCCAATCGTAGGAGATGAACATGCTGACCCTGAATTTGGGACAGGTGTTGTTAAGATTACCCCAGCTCATGACCCTAATGACTTTGAAGTAGGAAATCGTCATAATTTAGAACGTGTAGTTGTAATGAATGAAGATGCTACTATGAATGAGAATGCGGGTAAATATGTAGGTCTTACCCGTGAAGAGTGTAGAGAACAATTAGTTAAAGATTTAGAAGAAAGTGGCATTTTAATCAGCATTGAAAAAATGGTTCATAGTGTAGGACATAGTGAAAGAACAGATGCTGTAGTAGAACCATACTTGTCAAAACAATGGTTTGTTAAGATGCGTCCTCTTGCAGATAGAGTGTTAGAAAATCAAAAGAAGAAGGATAGTAAAGTAAACTTTGTACCTCCTAGATATGAGAAAACAATGAATCACTGGATGGAGATTACTTATGATTGGTGTATTTCTCGTCAATTGTGGTGGGGACATCGTATTCCTGCTTGGTATAAAGATGATGAAGTATATGTTGGAGAAGAAGCTCCAGAGGGTACTGGTTGGGTACAAGATAACGATGTATTAGATACTTGGTTTTCTAGTGCGTTATGGCCATCCGCAACTCTAGGTTGGCCAGAAAAAACGGCTGATTTAGAAAGATATTATCCAAATGATGTATTAGTAACAGGATATGATATTATTCCATTCTGGGTAAATAGAATGACTTTCCAAGGATTAAAATTTACAGATAAACGTCCATTTAGAGATTGTTTAATCCATGGTCTAATTCGTGATAAAGAAGGACGTAAGATGAGCAAATCTTTAGGCAATGGAGTAGACCCTATGGATGTTATTGATGAATATGGTTGTGATGCCTTACGTTTCTTTTTAACGACGAATTCAGCTCCTGGTTCTGATTTAAGATACGATGAAGAGAAAGTAAAAAGTACTTGGAACTTTATTAATAAATTATGGAATGCTTCTAGATTTGTTTTAATGAATTTAGAAGTATTTGAAGAAAAAGATTATACATTAGAAAATTTATCAGTAAGTGATAAATGGATGTTAACAAAGTTAGAAAGAACAATTGGCGAAGTAAGAAAGAATATGGAGACATATGATTTCCACAATGTAGGAAATACGTTATATTCGTTTATTTGGGATGATTTCTGTGATTGGTATATAGAGTTATCAAAGAGTGATATGTCTAATACCAATAAGAGTGTTTTATTAAAAGTGCTAACTAGTATCGTAAAGATGCTTCATCCATCTATGCCATATGTAACAGAGGAAATTTATAGTATGTTACCAATAAAGGATGCAGAATCTATTATGATTAGTTCTTATCCTAAAGTAGAAGAAGAATACTTCTTTGATAAGGAAACAGAAGAACTAGAGAAAGTATTAGAAGATATTGTTGCTATTAGAAATTTAAAAGCAACTAATGGTATCACTAAAAGTGCGAAAGTAAGTTATGAGGTAGGGGATACTTATAAAAATATTTATGAAACTCAGTTAAAGTTAGATAAACATGAGAAAGAAGTAGTAGAAAGTATTACTCCTGTTACCTATTCTTCTAAATTTATTACGATTTCTTTCTATGAGGAAATTGAGGAAGATACTTCTAAAAAGGAAGAAGAAATTAAAAAGTTAGAAGCATCTATTGAAAGAAGAGAGAAACTTTTAAGTAATGAAAATTATGTTTCGAAAGCTCCTGCTAGTATTGTCGAAGCAGACCGTAAGAAATTAGCAGAAGAAAAAGAAAAACTAGAACTATTAAAGAAATAAGAATAGAGTGTTCTATTCTTTTCTTGTCAAGTTTATAGTATAATAAAAATAGAAAGTTGGGGAAATATGATATTTGCGACTAATAATCAAAATAAATTAAAAGAAATGAAAAAACTATTATCAGCTTTTCAGATACGTGGATTAAAAGAAAGCGAAATTTATCATGAAGTAGAAGAAGACCAAGATACGTTTTATGGTAATGCTTTAAAGAAAGCAAAAGAGATTTATGAGATAGCAAAAGAGCCTGTTATTGCGGATGATTCAGGGCTTTGTATTCCTATTTTAAAAGATTGGCCTGGGGTTTTAACTCATCGTTTTTTAGGAGAAAATGCTACAGAGACAGATAGAAATAATGCCATTTTAGAAAAGATGAAAGAGTATCAAGGAAAAGATAGAACTGCTAATTTCGTTTGCAATTTAGTTTATTATGATGGAGAAAAGATAGTAGTTGGAGAGGGTGTAGTAACAGGTTTGATTTCTTATGAAAGACGTGGTGAAAATGTATTTGGATTTGACGAAATCTTTGAACTTTCAGATGGTAGAACCTTTGCAGAATTATCAATGGAAGAAAAGAATAAGGTTAGTGCTCGTTCTTTAGCAACTTTAGATTTAAAGAAAAAGTTAAATGGATAATTTACATCAGTTAGAAACTATGATATACTTTTATACATAGTAAGAAAGTATAGGGAGTGATTTTATGTTTTGTAAAAATTGTGGTGCTAAGTTAAATGAGGGAGTTAAATTCTGTCAAAATTGTGGAAGTGTAGTAGAAGGTAAGACTGAAAATTCTAGTTCTGTAGTTTCAACAACTTCAGTTAATGCTTCTAATGCACCAATGTCAATGAATCAACCTATGATGAATACTCCACAGCAACCATCTGGTGGTAAGAAAAAGAATGATATTATTTTATTTGTTGTTATTGGTATTATTGGTGTAGCGCTTATTTTAGTTCCTATTATATTAACCATGGGAAAAGAGAAAGAAATTCCTGCTACCAATACAAATTCTAATACTGGAGTAAATACGAATACAAACTCTCATTCGAATACACATTCTAATTTTAATACTAATACCAATACCAATACACATTCCAACCATGTATTTACGAATTCAAATACTAATTCTGGGGTAAACACAAATACGAATAGTAATACAAATACCAATACGAATAGCAATTCGCAAGGTACTAAAGAAGTAACATTATCAGGATATACTTTTCAAGTTCCTAAACAAGTAATTGTAGAAGAAAATGATGGAGATTTGACTTTTACAAATTTACGTACAAAAAATGATGAATCTTTTTTAGGAATTACTACTGATAATTATGATAAGTATAAGAATTCTAAGGAATTAGTAAAACAACAAATGCAATCAACTGGTCTTACAGTAGGAGAAGTAACAGTTCAGACTTATGGTGGAGTAGAGTTTATTGTTATTCCAGTGTCACAAGGTAGTACTCAAATGGTTTATGGAATTGCTAAATTATCACCAACAGAAATAGCGATGGTAATGGTAGCTAATACAGCAACGTTTAAGTTTGATTATACTTTATTAAATGAAATGGGTAATATTATTAAGACAGCTAAAAAAACAAGTCAATTATAGAAGAAATTCATACGAATTTCTTTTTTTTTCTTCTTCTAGCATGTTATAATATTGATATGGTGATAATATGATTGAAAAAAGAATGGATGAATTAATTAAGATTTTAAATAAAGCAAGTTATGAATATCATACGTTAGATATGCCTTCTATTTCTGATCAAGAATATGATGATTATTATGCAGAATTGGTGAAATTAGAGGTAGAGCATCCTAATTTAGTAAGACCTGATTCTCCTACTATGAAGGTAGGTTATGAAGTAATAGAGGGGTTTGAAAAAGTAACTCATGAGCGTCCTATGATGTCATTAGATGATATTTTTAATGAAGAAGAAATTAGAGAATTTGATAGGAAAGTTAGAAAAGTAGTTGCTAATCCCACATATGTATGTGAATTAAAAATAGATGGTTTATCTGTTTCTTTATTGTATGAAAATGGAAAGTTAGTTCGTGGTGCCACTCGTGGAGATGGTACAACAGGAGAGAATATTACTCATAATGTGAAAACGATTAAGTCTGTTCCACTTTCTTTACCAGAAGATATTACAATAGAAGTTCGTGGAGAAATTTATATGCCGAAAGCTTCTTTTGAATCTTTAAATAAAGAAAGAAAGGAAAAAGGTGAAAAAGAGTTTGCAAATCCTAGAAATGCAGCAGCTGGTTCTGTTAGACAGTTAGACTCTTCTATTGCAGCCTCTAGAAACTTAAGTACTTTTTTATATCATATTCCTAATGCAGTGGATTATCATATTACGAGTCAAGAAGAATGCTTAAATTATATGAAAAATTTAACATTCACGGTTAATCCTAATATTATTCATGCTAAAAATATTGAGGAAGTAATTGAGTATATTTCTTATTGGCAAATTCATAGACCAGAACTTCCTTATGAGATTGATGGAGTAGTTATTAAGGTAGATAAATTGCAAGACCAAAATCGTTTAGGATTTACGGCTAGGGTGCCAAAATGGGCGATTGCTTATAAATTTCCTGCAGAAGAAGTTTTGACACAATTAAAAAATATTGAATTTTGTGTTGGTAGAACGGGTAAGATTACACCCAGAGCAGATTTAACCCCGGTTCATTTAGCTGGTTCTATTATTAGCAGTGTTACTCTTCATAATGAAGATTATATTAAAGAAAAGGATATTAAAATAGGAGATACGATTTCTATTCATAAAGCAGGGGATGTTATCCCAGAAGTTGTAGAAGTAAAAAAAGAAAGACGCACGGGAGAAGAAATTGACTTTCAGATGATTACTCATTGTCCAATTTGTGGAACAGAGTTAGTTAGGAAAGAAAGTGAAGCGGCTTACTTTTGTTTAAATCCTAATTGTGATGCTAGAAAGATAGAAGGGCTTATTCATTTTGCTAGTCGTGATGCTATGAATTTAGATGGCTTTGGTGAAAATATTATTGAAGACTTTTATAATATGAAATATTTACATACTGTTGATGACTATTATACACTTTATAGCCATAAAGAAAAGTTGCAAGAATTAGAAGGCTTTGGCGAAAAGAGCATTACAAATCTTTTAGATTCTGTTGAAAATAGCAAGAATAATTCTTTGGAGAGACTTTTATTTGGCTTAGGGATTAGACATGTTGGAAAGAAAAATGCTGTTATTTTAGCTAGCTATTATAAGACATTAGACAATCTTATGAAAGCAAGCTATGAAGAATTGATTACAATTCCTGATATTGGCGAGATTATCGCAGAATCCGTTGTCAATTATTTTACAAATGAAGAAAATAAAACTTGTATAGAAAAGTTAAGAGAGTATGGCTTAAATTTTTCTTATATTGGAAAAGAGAAAAAAGAATCGACAGATTTTAGTGGAAAGACTTTTGTATTAACTGGAACATTATCTATTCCTCGTGAGGAAGCAAAAGAAATGATTGAGTTTAGGGGAGGAAAAGTGACAGGAAGTGTTACTTCTAAAACTAGTGTAGTGGTAGTAGGAGATAGCCCTGGAAGCAAATATGAAAAAGCAAAATCACTTGGAATTACGATTTGGGAAGAAGAAGAGTTTTTGCAGAAAGTACAAGAAGAAAGATAAGAAATTATCTTTTTTTTGATGAATAGAACATCTATATTATTTGGATTTTTAGAAAAACATGTTATAATAAAGAAAATAGCACTAATTTAGAGGTGAACAAAATGGAAGAATGGAATGGATTCCAAGGAGAAAAATGGCGAAAAAAAGTCGATGTAGAAGACTTTATTATAAATAATTATAAAGAATATAAGGAAGATGAATCTTTCTTAGTTCGCAGTACAAAAAAGACAAGTAAAGTGTGGAGTAGATGTCAAAAATTATTGGATAAAGAATATATTACCAAAGTTTTAGATATTGAAACGAGTGCGGTTGCTGGGATTGATTCTTTTGATGCTGGGTATATTGATAAAAAAAATGAAGTGATTTTTGGTTTACAGACAGATGAACCATTAAAAAGAATTATGAATCCTTTTGGAGGAATAGAATCTGTAAAGCAAGCTTTGAGTTCTTATGGATACCAAATGGATCATGATATTGAACAAAACTTTGAAGAATATCATAAATCTTATCAAGACGGAATTCTAGAAACTTATACAGATTCTATATTAAAGCTTCGAGATGCTAAAGTATTAGCGACGTTACCAGAAGAATTTGGCCGTGGAAAAATTCTTGGAGATTATAGACGTTTAGCTTTATATGGAGCAGATTATTTGATTTTACGAAAAAAGCATGATTTAACTCGTTTAAATTCTAATATGAATTTTGCGCTTATTCGTACAAGAGAAGAAGTGGCAGAGCAGATTAAAGCCTTAGAAGATATCAAATGGATGGCATCTCGCTATGATATTGATATCTCTAGACCAGCTAAAAATTCAAAAGAAGCTTTTCAATGGTTATATTTTGCTTATTTAGCGACTATTAAACAGAATAATGGAGGAATTAACTCTTTTGGAAGGAATACAGCTTTTTTAGATATTTATATTGAAAGAGATTTAGCAAATGGTACCTTAACAGAAGAGGAAGCACAAGAATTAGTAGACCAACTAGTTATTAAACTTCGTTTTGTTAGACATTTACGAAAGAATGAATATAGAGAAATTTTATTAGGGGATCCGGCTTGGGTAACAGAATCTATTGGTGGTATGTATAAAGAGGATGTTTCATTTGTTACCAAAACTTCTTATCGTTTTTTAAATACATTAACAAACTTATCCTCTTCGCCAGAACCTAATTTTGTTATTTTATGGTCTTCTAAATTACCCGAAGCATTTAAACAATATGTTTCTAAATTGGCAATCAATACGCATGTTATCCAATTTGTAAATGATGATTTAATAAGACCAGTTTATGGAACTAATTATGCTATTACAGGAAGTGCATCTGTTGTAAAACTTGGCAGTCAATTGATTTATTATGGGGCAAGCATTAATTTACCAAAAGCTCTTTTATATGCTATTAATGGTGGGAAAGATGAAATAACTAAGGAAGTTATGATAGAAGGAGTAACTCCTTTAACAGGTACTGTTTTAGATTTTCAACAAGTATTGAAAAATTTTGTATTAGTATTAAATAAGTTTCTTCATAATTATGTAGAAGCCCAAAATATTGTTCATTATATGCAAGATAAGTATGCTTATGAATCAGCTAGTATGGCATTCTTAGATACCGTATCTGAGCGAAAAATGTCGTTTGGTATTACAGGACTTTCTACAGTTGCCGATTCTTTTTCAGCTATTCGTTATGGAAAATTAAAAGTAACAAGAGATGAGGATGGATTTGTAACAAATTACCAAACAGAAGCAGAATTCCCATGTTTTGGAACTGATAGTGATAAAGTAGATAAAATGGCTTTTGATATTATTAAAATTATTGCGAAAGAAATCAAAAAGAAATCTTTATATCGAAATGCGGTTGGTACCATTTCTTTACAAACTTACGCAGACCATGTGTTTTATGGAAGTGCGACTGGTATGACACCAGATGGAAGAGCTGCTTTAGCGCCTTTTGCGCCAGGGGCCAATCCAGTGGATGGAAAAGATAATAAGGGAGCTAAATCATCTTTGAAAAGTGTTTCAAAATTACCTTTTATTGGAGTATGCGATGATGGAATTACTAACAATATTTCTATTTCACCAACAGCTTTAGGAGAAACGGAAGAGGAAAGAGTTACTAATTTTATGAATTTGATTAGTGAATATTTTCAAAATAAGGGGCAACATTTAAATATTAATGTAATTTCTAAACAATCTTTGCAAGAAACGGATAGAGTTCCAGATAAAATTGTAAGGTATGCTGAATGTGGTGTTAGATTCAATAGTCTAAGCCGTTCTCAACAAGAAGAATTGTTAAGTAGAACATTTCATGAAGAATTATAAAAAGATAATGAAAAATTATCTTTTTTCTTTTTTATCTATGATATAATGATAATAGTCAAGATATACACAACTA
Source organism: uncultured Bacilli bacterium (assembly GCA_910584165.1). Lineage (GTDB taxonomy): Bacteria > Bacillota_I > Bacilli_A > RF39 > UBA660 > UBA5578. Next base: position 37,367 of record CAJTZU010000008.1, read on the forward strand.
TGTGCATAATTTTAGGAAGGTGAAATATGAAAAAGACAATAACAGTTGATGGAAATGAAGCTTGCAGTTATACTTCATATATGTTTACTGAAGTAGCAGGTATTTATCCAATTACTCCCTCTAGTCCAATGGCAGAACATTTAGATGAGTGGAGTAAAGATAGAATGAACTTATTTGGAGATCCTGTTAAAGTAGTAGAGATGCAAAGTGAGGCAGGAGCATCTGGATTTATTCATGGCTCTTTAAGAGCAGGATGTCTTACTACTACTTTTACAGCTAGTCAAGGATTACTTTTAATGATACCAAATATGTATAAAATGGCAGGAGAAATGTTACCAGGTGTTATGCATGTAGCAGCACGTTCTTTATCAACTCATGCTTTATCTATCTTTGGAGACCATCAAGATATCTATGCATGTCGTGCGACAGGATTTGCGATGTTAGCATCTTCTTCTGTACAAGATGCAGCTTATTTAAGTGCGGTTGCGCATTTATCAGCAATCAAGGGAAGCATTCCTTTTATGCATTTCTTTGATGGATTTAGAACAAGCCATGAAATCCAAAAAATAGAAGTATTACAAGCAACTGATTATGCTGAAATGATTGATAGAGAAGCTTTAGAAAAATTCCGTAAGAAAGCTTTAAATATTGATAATCCTGTTATTTATGGAACAGCTCAAAATGATGATATCTATTTCCAGGCAACAGAAGCACGTAATCCATACTATAATGAACTACCAGATGTAGTAGCCTCTTATATGGCTAAGATTAATGAAAAAGCAGGAACTAACTATTTGCCATTTAATTACTATGGTAATCCCCAAGCAAAAAGAGTTATTGTTGCGATGGGTTCTGTATGTGATACGATTAAAGAAACTATTGATGCTTTAAAAGAAGATATCGGTTTAGTAGAAGTACATCTTTATAGACCTTTTAGTACCAAATACTTTTTACAAGCAATTCCTAAAACAGTAGAGACTGTTGCTGTATTAGATAGAACAAAAGAACCAGGTAGTAATGGAGAACCATTATACTTAGATGTTGCAGCAATTCTATCTAAGCGTGGTATAAAAGTAGTAGGAGGAAGATATGGATTATCTAGTAAGAATACTACTCCTAGTCAAATTTATGCGGTTTATGAAATGATGAAAGCTCCAAAAAATAACTTTACAATTGGTATTGAAGATGACGTTACAAATTTAAGTTTAGAACCAATCGAGATTCATACAAATCAAGCCAATGAATGGTTATTCTATGGTTATGGAAGTGACGGAATGGTAAGTGCTTCTAAATCTATTATTAAAATTATTGGAGATAATACTGATAATTATGTACAAGGATATTTTCAATATGATTCTAAGAAAAGTGGTGGAGTTACTTGTAGCCATTTAAGATTTAGTAACACACCAATTCGTTCTCCTTATTATGTTGAAAAACCAAGCGTATTAGTTGTTACAAAAGAAAGTTATTTAAAGGATTATGATTTAGTTAATAATTTAAGAGAGAACGCTACTGTCATTATTAATAGTAGTCATAGTGATGCGGAAATCTTATCTCTTATGAAAGACTCCTTAAAAGCAAAAATTAAGAATGCTCATGCTACTTTATATGTGATTAATGCTTATGAGCTAGCTGCTAAAGTAGGACTTAAAGGAAAAATTAGTACCATTATGGAAAGTGCGATTTTAGGTACTAGTAATATTATTCCATTTGATAAAGCATTAGAGTGTATGACAAATAGTATTGTTGCTAAATTCTCTAAAAAGGGTGAAGCAGTAGTAGAAGCTAATAAAAAAGCGATTCAAGATGCGAAAGAACATTTACGTGTACTAGAGATTCCAGATAGTAATTACGATGATTCTCCTATGAAATATGATACTATTTTTGAAGCAATGCATTATCGTAAAGGAGACGATTTAAAAACTTCTGATTTTGTCAATCGTGCCGATGGAATATTTGAGTGTGGTACAAGTGATTTAGAGAAACGTTATGTAAGTGATATTGCTCCTGATTGGATTAGTATGAACTGTATTAACTGTAATCAATGTTCATTCGTATGTCCTCATGGGGTTATTAGACCTTTCTTATTAAGTGAAAAAGAATATCAGGAGGCACCTATAGAAATTCAAAATAGAGCTGTAAAAGCAATTGGTATGGATAATTATTATTATATTATCAGTGCCTCTGTTGCTGATTGTACAGGATGTGGATTATGTGTAAAAACTTGTCCTGGTAAAAAAGGAGAACCTGCTCTTACTATGGATAAATTAGATAAGAAAGAACAAGAAATATTTGATTATTTATCTACTCATATTGAAGAGAAAAAAGAATTTAATCCATACACAGTAAAGGGAAGTCAATTTAGAGAACCTAAATTTAGATTTAGTGGAGCTTGTGCTGGATGTGGGGAAACTGCTTATATTAAATTATTAACACAATTATTTGGTAATCACTTAATCATTAGTAATGCAACAGGATGTTCTTCTATTTATGGAGCTAGTGCACCATCTATGCCATATACCATTCCTTGGGCAAGTAGTTTATTTGAAGATAATGCTGAATATGGATATGGTATGCTAATTGCAAGTACCACATTACGTCGCCGTATTGCTTCTATCATGACAAAAAATATGGATAATGAAAATGGACCATTATTTAAAAAATGGTTAGAAAATAGTGAAAGTTATGAAAATACAAAAGAAGTATATGATAATTTAACCGATAACTTACCACAAGAATTAAAAGATTTAAAAGAGTATATTGTTGCTCGTAATATCTGGTGTATTGGTGGTGATGGATGGGCTTATGATATTGGATTTAGTGGAATTGACCATGTGTTATCTACCCATGATAATATCAAGATATTAGTACTAGATAGTCAAGTATATTCTAATACTGGTGGACAATCTTCTAAAGCTAGTCCAAAAGGAGCTATCGCATCTTTTGCAGCAGCAGGTAAAGTCAATAATCAAAAGGATTTAGCGCGTATTGCGATGAGTTATTCTCATACTTATGTTGCCCAAGTATCTTTGGGTGCTAATCCACAACAACTAATTAAAGCCTTTAAAGAAGCAAATGAATATAATGGACCAGCTATTATCATTGCTTATACTCCATGTATTTCTCATGGTATTAAAGGTGGTATGGAAAATAGTGTAGAGATGGAGAAATTAGCAACTCTTTGTGGTTTTTTCCCAACATTTAGATACCATCCAGAAACTGGTTTTGTATTAGATAGTAAACAAGTAGACTTCGATAAATATGAAGAATTCTTAAATAGTCAAACTAGATTTAATATGTTGAAAGTGATTAATCCAGAAAAAGCGAATAGCTTATTAGAAGCAAATAAAGATTATGCGATTAAAACATTTAATTATTATGAAGATTTAGCGAAAAAAGAAGATTAATCTTCTTTTTTTGTATAGTAAAAATATTATTATTGTAAACAAAATGTCGACAAAATCTTAAAAATTTCTTAAAAAGGTTGTAATTTTAAAAAAAAGGGTAATAAAATTTTCCTTTTTTTTTAGTTTTTGGTATAATAACTAATAGGTGTAGGTATGAAATGTTTATATGGAATTACAATAAATGAATTAGAAAAATATTTTATGGATAAAGGGGAAGGAAAATTTAAAGCTACACAAGTATTTGAATGGTTATATAAAAAACGAATTCATTCCTTTCAAGAAATGAGAAATGTGAGAAAAAAAACAATTTCTGATTTAGAAAATGATTTTTCTATAGAACCCTTAAAAGTAGTTACAAAGAAGAATGGAAAAAATGTTTCTAAATATTTATTTGAATTAGAAGATGGAAATCGAATTGAAGCTGTTTTAATGCTTCATGATTATGGAAATAGTCTATGTATTTCTACCCAAGTTGGTTGTAATATGGGATGCCATTTTTGTGAAAGTGGAAGATTAAAAAAAGTTCGTAATTTAGATGCTAGTGAAATGGTTAGGCAAGTATTATGTGTAGAAGAAGATTTAAATTTACGAATTACTCATATTGTATTGATGGGAATTGGGGAACCTTTTGATAATTATAAGGAAGTTATTTCCTTTGTAGATATTGTAAATACACCAAAGGGAATTGATATTGGTAGTAGACATATTACGATTTCTACTAGTGGAATCGTTCCAAAAATAAAAGAGTTTGCACTTTATCCAAAGCAAGTCAATTTAGCAATCTCTCTACATGCACCTAACAATGAAATAAGAAATCAGATTATGGATATCAATAAAGCATATCCAATTGAAGAATTAATGGAAGCTGTAAGGTTTTATTTATCAAAGACAAATAGAAGAGTAACATTTGAATATATTCTATTAAAAGATGTGAATGATTCTCGAAAAAATGCCCATGAACTTGCAACTATCCTATCTGGGATTAACTGTTATGTTAATTTGATTCCTTATAATGAAACAAGTCATATTGAATATAAAAAGAGTGATTCTAAGACAATTTTAGATTTCTATGATGAGCTTAAGAAAAATGGTGTTAATGTGACAATAAGGAAAGAATTTGGTGGAAATGTAAGTGCTGCCTGTGGACAACTTAGATCCAATTACAAGGAGGAATAATATGAAATATGGTTATTTAACAGATCCAGGAATGGTCAGAGAAAGAAATGAAGATAGTGTTATTATAGTTGAAAATAGTGCAGGGGAAATCCTAATGTGTGTTGCTGATGGAATGGGTGGACATAAAGATGGAGAAGTAGCTTCTAGTATTGCTATTACACATATTGGAAAGAGATTTCGTTCTATTAGTAGTGTTGGAAATAAAGAGGATGCCATTAACTGGATGCAAAGTACAGTAAGTGAGGCAAATGTTGAAATATTTAAGTATGTGGCAGCACATCCAGAAAGTGAAGGAATGGGGACAACTGTTGTTATAGCGATTTTAACACCTTCATTCTTATTATTTGGTAATATAGGAGATTCTTCAGGATATGTAGTGAAAAATAAAAAATTACATAAGATAACAGTAGACCATACTCTTGTTAATTTGTTAGTAAAAAGTGGTGAGTTAACTGAAGAAGAAGCAAAAGATCATCCAAGAAAAAATGTTCTTATGAAGGCATTAGGTGCCAATACAAATGTAGAAATGGACATTTTCAATGTAGAACTTGGCATTGATGGAATTATGTTATGTAGTGATGGTTTAACGAATATGTTAGATGATACACAAATTGTAAAAGTTTTACTAGAAGAAGGAAGAATAGAGGATAAATTAAAAAAATTAATTTTTAAATGTAATAATCGTGGAGGTAGTGATAATATTTCAGTCGCTTACCTAAGCAAGGAGGAAGGCTAGTTATGATAATAAAGGGACAAAAAATAGATGGAAGATATCAAATTATTCGTACTATTGGTGAAGGTGGTATGGCTAATGTATATCTTGCTTATGATACTATTTTAGATAGAGAAGTAGCAGTAAAAGTACTTCGTGGAGATCTTGCTAGTGATGAAAAATTTGTTCATAGATTTCAAAGAGAAGCGAAGGCTGCTAGTTCTTTAAATCATCCAAATATTGTAGAAATGTACGATGTTGGAGAAGATAATGGAAATTACTTTATTGTAATGGAATATGTGGATGGAAAGACATTGAAAAGTTTAATAAAAAAGCGTGGTGGTCTATCTTTAACAGAGACAGTAGATATCATGCTTCAATTAACAAGTGCTATTGCTTGTGCGCATGATAGTTATTTAATTCACAGAGATATTAAACCTCAAAATGTAATGATTTTAGAAGATGGAAGAGTAAAAATTACGGACTTTGGAATTGCTATTGCGATGAATAGTACAGAACTTACTCAGACAAATTCCGTAATGGGTTCTGTTCATTATTTACCACCAGAACAAGCAAACGGTAGTGGTGCTACTATCAAAAGCGATATTTATTCTTTAGGAATTTTAATGTATGAATGTTTAACTGGAAAACTACCGTTTAAGGGTGAAAATGCAGTAGAAATAGCTATTAAACAAATGAAAGAAAAAATTCCAAGTCTTTGTGCTCAAAATGAGTTAATTCCACAGAGCATAGAGAATATTGTTTTAAAAGCTTGTGCTAAAAATCCAAAAAATCGTTATGATTCTGTAGTAGAAATGCATGAGGATTTAAAAACAGCTTTATCTGATGAAAGAAAATCAGAAAAAAGAGTGGTATATAAATATCCAGAAAATGATTTAGAGGAAACAAAAGCACTCCCAAAATTAGACAAACTAAAAGATACTAAGGAAAAGGATATAGACAAAGAAGAGACTGAGGAAGTGGAAGTTGTGAAGAAGAAAAAGAAAGAAGGAAAAAAATTAAAAACAGCAACTATTATAGGAATTACTATCTGTGTATTAATTGTTGTTTTGGGATTGATTGCAGTATATTTCTTATTACCTAAAAATGAAGATGTAGAACTTCCTTCCATTGCTGAAAAAAGTAGAGAAGTGGTAGAGCAAAAATTAATTAGTTTAGATCTTGAAATTGATATTGAGGAAGAGCCAAGTGATGATATTGCTGAAGGATATGTTATTGGTTATAAAGATAAAAAAGTAAATAGTAAAGTTAAGAAAGGTTCTACTGTTACTATTATAGTTTCCTCAGGTCTTACTGGTATTGTGATAGAAGATTATAAAGGAAGACACTATAATACAGTTCAATTAGAATTAGAACAAGCAGGATTGAAAGTAGTTCTTATTCCTAAAAAAGTTTCAACAGAGCAAGAAGATTGGGAAGATGCTTTTGAAGGAATGGTTATTGCGCAAAATAAAGACCCACAAACAAGATTAAAAGAAGGCGGAGTTATTGAACTTACTTATGCTACTTTAATTACAATCTATCCTGATTTTACAGATGGTACATGGGATAAGAAAAAAGCCCAAACATTCTGTGATGATAATAAGATTACATGTAAATTTGAAGATAAAGAAGATAGTACCCATAAAGAGGGAATTATTATAGGACAAGGAAGACAAGAAGGTGGCGAAGTAAAAGAGGGCGTTACATTAACTCTTGAAGTAGCTAAAAAACCTTTAGAGAAACCATTAGAGCCTCCAACAAATGATAATTCTAATACTAATGATAATGGTGAAAATGAATAAAACAGGAAGAATTATTAAACAATTAAGTAATGATTATTTTGTAGATATTGGAAATGAAGTTGTTGTTTGTAAACCAAGGGGAAAATTTAGGAATCTAGGGATAACTCCTTTGGTAGGAGATTTTGTTACTATTGATTATGAAAATTGTTATCTATTAGAAATAGAGAAAAGAAAGAATGAATTAATAAGACCAAGTATTGCGAATGTAACACAGGCTCTTATTGTAAATAGTGTAGAAATACCAGAATTTTCTTCTAATTTATTAGATAAATTGCTAGTAACGATAGAATATAACCATGTAAAGCCAATTATTTGTTTTACAAAACTAGATTTAGTATCCGAAAAAGTAAAAGAAGAAATCAAAAAGTATCAAGAATATTATCGCAAAATAGGATACTCTGTATACAATAATGACGACCCAAAATTAAAGGAAATTTTAAAAGATAATGTAACTGTTTTTGCGGGACAAAGTGGTGCAGGAAAAAGTACTCTTTTAAATATGTTAGATTCTAGTTTAGATTTAAAAACAGGGGAAGTCTCTCAAGCATTAGGTAGAGGTAAACATACGACTCGGCATGTAGAACTAATTCCTTTATATGGAGGGTTAGTTGCTGATACGCCTGGCTTTAGTGCATTAGATTTTAAAGATTATGAAGATACTGCTATTCGAGATGGATTCATAGAGTTTAGCCATTATAATGAATTTTGTAAGTATCGTGATTGTATGCATCAACAAGAGGAAGAATGTGGTGTAAAAGAGGCTTATAAAAGTGGTGAAATTTTACCTAGTCGTTATGAAAATTATTTAAAGTTTTTAGAAAAAAGATAGAAATATTTCTATCTTTTTATAATGGATTCTTGTATACTTATAGTAGGTGGTATGATGAAAGTACTAGATGAGCAAAATGTATTATTAACAAGAGAAGAAATGGTAAAAATAAATCGTATTATTAATTATAGTTTTTTGAAAGAAAGACTAAAAGAGTATTTGAAATCTAGTGATGAAAAATTTGTGATAAGTGCTTCTTTTTTAGTAGATATTATGGATGATTTTGAAAGTTGCTTGAGAAGTATCAGAGAATTAAATTTAGTTGGGACAGGAGTAGATTCTAACTTAGAAGAAGAATTATCAAGGTTATTATCTGAAGATTTAGAAAGTTTAAAATTAGTAAAAAAAGAGAATAGAAAATTAATAGTTTGTAGTGAATTAATTAATAAATTATATGAGATTGTTGAATTAAATGAAAAATTATATAAATTAAAAGATTTAAAATCTGTAAAGAATATTATTTTTCAAGATTTAGCTTATTTTTGTGCAGAGGAAACTCTTCAGCAAATGGAAAAAGAATTTCAAGAAAAATTAAGTCAATCTGATGTTGAAGGATTAGAGGAATTTTTAAATAGAGTTCATTCTTTAATTATTAATCATTGGTGTGAATATATAACTGATTTAAACAATTTTGATAGTAATAAGCCTTATAATCTTTTATGTCATAGTACGGATAGTACAAGTTTTAATGGAGATTTTTATACAAGGTATGTATCTTGCTCTTTGTTATGTGAAGAATTGACAGATACTTATCGTAGCGGATATGGATTTATTTTATCACCGAAGGATATTGTTTTAGCAAATAGCTCAGATTTGTATGTATTTAATTCTTCAGAAGATGATGAGACTTTACTTCAATTTTCTACCATAAAGAAAGTTTCTTCGCCAGAGCGCGCAAAAGAAGAAGCTTTAAGGTATAAATTAGAAAATCAAAAGAATGGTTCACATGATAAAGTATATACCGAAATAGTAGTAGATGGATTTCATCCTATTGGAATATTTTGTTTATATGATGGTAGTAAAGAGTTAAGTTATAACTATCAAATGGCATTAAAATTGAAAGAAAGTTATCCTAATTTAGAAATATTTTGTTTGAATGTTATGCTTCAAAAAAGTGAAACAGAGTTAGAACCTGTAAAAAAGACTCTTATCAATAGAATTAGTCAAAAAGTAGGTATTTTAAATCATGATTTTTTCTTTGATGAAGAAATATCTTATAAAGATTTTGAGTTGTTTTGGAAAAAGTACTTATCTTTAATACAAAAAGAAAATTATACAGTAGAAGATATTATTACGATTTATCGTGAGAATGAGGATTTATTATCTACACGATTGGATCTTAGTCATTTATTTGATGGTACTTACCAAGAAGAGCAAATTAGGCAGATTTTATATTATAATCCGCAAATAAGAATTATTGATATTATAAATGGAAAAGCAACAGTATCTTTATTAGAAGAATTATATAATGTTTTAATTATGTATAAAGATAATCAATTGTTAGAAAATATCATACCAGGGATAAATACTTTTTTAACAATTTATCCTTTTACAATAATAGATGATATGAGAGCCTTAGGACTACAAAAGTGTAATAGTATGGAATCTTTATTAGTTCTTTTAAGTGAATCTCCTTCTTTTTATCAGAAAGATAGTGAATTATCAGAAGATATGACATATGCCTCTTTTTATAATATTTATTCTCATTGTAAAACTTTAGCGCATGCTAGAAAATTAAAAGATAGTAAATTAATTTTGTTTATGAAATTATATGAGATTGTTTCCCTTGATGCCAGTGATTTAGAAAAATTAAAGCATCTCAAAGAATATGATTTTGCAAGTATTAATGCAGTATTATTAAGTGCATTATCTCGTAAAAAGGAAAGTGTTAATGATAAAGTAAATAGGTATGAAGCAAAAGTAGAATCTTTAGAACAAGAAAAAACAAATGTTAGAAATATGATTGAATCTTATGATAATGCTTGTAATTGCTGTTCTCAAGGCGCTTCCTATGCCATTGCTAGGAAAGAAGTAGGTAGTCTTGTAGAACAAATAAATCAAATCAAATTAATCATAGAAGAGGGAGTGCAAGAAATAGCTATGGGACAAAATAGTATTGCTTATCATCAAAGCAGGCTTGCTCAGTATTCCAAACATAGAATTTTAAATAGTTTTAGAATTAGAATTTTAAATCAAAAATTAGAGAAAGAAAAATTTTTAGTTTTCGATTTAGAGAGAAGAATATCGATAAAAAAAGGAGTATTAGAACATTTAATGCAAGTGTTAACAGAAGTAAAAGTTAGATTTAAAGAACGTACGGGAATACCATTAGACAATTATGAGGAAGAACTTCAAAAATCAAAAGATATTTTAGACACTGTAGATGTATCTTGGGCTAGAAAAAAATTGGATAAATTAGATTCTCTTATTGAAAAAGTAGAAAATATATTGAAGAATTATAAAAAAGAAATAGGAAACTGTGAAGATTTGGAAGGAGCTTATAGAAAATGATTAGTGTTTCTCTTTTAAATATAAAAGATAATGAAGAAAAAATAAAAGAAGTAGATCAATTACATTCTGATTATGTCCATATTGATGTTATGGATGGAGAATTTGTAAATAATAAAATAGATTTTGAAAATTTGCCATTTATGAATACGAAGAGGGATATTCATTTAATGGTATATGATATTCCAAGATATATCGATATCTATTCTAAGTATAAACCAGAATATTTAACCTTTCATCTAGAAGCAACTGAAAAAGTAGAAGAAATGATAGCTCATATTAAAAGGATAAATAGTAAAGTAGGAATTTCTATTTGTCCTAATACAAAAGTAGAATTATTACTTCCATACTTAGCTCAGGTTGATTTAGTACTCATTATGACAGTAGAGCCTGGAAAAGGTGGACAATCTTTTATAATAGATTGTGCGCATAAAATAGATATTTTAAAGGAATTAAGAGAAAAGAATCATTACCACTATAAAATCGAAGTAGATGGTGGTGTTAATGAGGTAACAAAAGAGTACTGTAAAAATGCTGATATATTAGTAGTGGGAAGTTATTTAACAATGAGTGATAATTATTTAGAAAAATATCAAAATATGTTAAAATAAAACCGTTAATTTCTTGCTTAAAAAAAGAATTTATTATATACTATATGTATTGCGGGAGGATGAATTATGGAAAACAAGAGTGAAAAAAAAGTTACAATTAAAATAGATGGTGAAGAATGGTCAAAATTAGTAGATGACGCATTTAAAAAAGCAAATAAAAAAGCAAAAATAGCTGGCTTTAGACCAGGAAAAGCTCCAAAGGATATTTTTGTAAAACATTATGGCATGGAATCTTTATATTATGAAGCTTCTAATAAAGCAGTAGAGGTTGCCTATGAAAAAATGTTAGATGAAAATAGTGATTTGGATATTGTTACACAGCCAACAGTAGATATAAAAGATATTGGTGAAAATGGTGTTGAATTTGAGTTTGTTTTAACATTAAAGCCAGAGGTAACATTAGGAACTTATAAAGGATTAAAGGCAAAAAAAGAAAAGGTAAAAGTAACAAAGGAAGAAATAGAAGAATCTATTAATCATATGCGTGAGCACTATAAAGAAAATATTGTAAAAGAAGGTGCGATTGCTAATGGTGATGTTGCTATCATTGATTTCGAGGGATTTAAAGATGGAAAAGCATTTGATGGTGGTAAAGGTGAAAATTATTCTTTAGAAATTGGAAGTAATACTTTTATTCCAGGATTTGAAGAACAATTAGTTGGCAAAAAAGCTGGAGAAGATGTAGAAGTAAATGTTACTTTTCCAGAAGAATATCATTCAGAAGATTTAAAGGGAGCTAAAGCAACTTTTAAAGTTCATATTCATGAAGTAAAAGAAGTAAAGGTTCCAGAGTTAGATGAAGATTTCTTTAATGATTTAGGAATGGAAGGAATTGATTCTAAAGAATCACTAGAAAAACAAGTAAAGGAAAATATTACAGCACAGAAAGAAAGAAAAGCAGAGGATGAATGGTTAGATGCTTTATTAGAAGAAGCTGCTTCTACTATGAAGGTTGATATTCCAGAAGTAATGATTCAAGATGAAACTTCTAGAATGATTCAAGAGTTTGCTCAAAATGTTCAAATGCAGGGTATTTCTTTAGAACAGTTTTTCCAATTTTCAGGAATGTCTGAAGATAAATTAAGAGAAGAGTATAAAGAGCAAGCAACAAAAAGAGTTACGTATCGTTTAATGATTGAAGCAATTATTAAGAAAGAAAAGATTGATGTAACAGAAGAAGAATTAAATAAAGAAGCAGAAGAAATGGCTTCAAAATATCAAATGAGTAAAGAAGATTTCTTTGAACGCTTTGGAGAAGAAATGATTCGTTATGATTTAAAAGTACATAAAGTATTTGATTTATTAAAAGGAGAGAAATAATTCTCTTCTTTTTCTAGTTAGGTGTATTTATGAAAATGGATAGAATTTGTATTATAGGTGGAAGTGGAACAGGAAAGACTACTTTATCTAATAATTTGTCAAAAGAATTAAAACTTCCAGTTTTTCATATTGATGGAATTCATCATATTAAGGATTGGGGAATTAGAGATAGAGAAGAAAGAGATAAAATAATATTAGATATCCTAAAAAAGAAGAAATGGATTATAGATGGGACTTATTCTTCTACTTTAAAAGAAAGACTTGATAAAGCGAATCTTGTCATATTTTTAGATTATTCTTTAGGAGCTAGATTAGTAGGGATATTTGGAAGATATTTAAAAAAACATGGACAAGAAAAAGAAGAAATACCAGGATGTAAAGAACAATTGTCGTTTGAACTTATTATTTCTTCCTTTAAATTTAAAAGCAAATTGCGCAAAAAAATTATTAAAATTTTAGAAGATAGTAATCATTCTAATATTTTAATATTTCAAAATAGAAAAATGTTAAATAAGTGGTATAAAGAAAAATTCCAAAATGAAATGACTTTATAGAAAAGAAAAAGTATGTTATAATCAAATTAGAATGGGCGTGGTAAAATGGAAAATGAGATAGAAAAAAAGAATAATAAACCAATTTTTTTAGTTATTATTGGAGTATTACTCATTGTCATTATAGTTCTTGTTTTCTTATTACTAACAAAAGATAACAAGAAAATAGAAAAAGAAAATAATAATTCTAATATAAATGATAGTAATACTAATACGAATGAAAAAATAGAAGAGTCTGATAAACTAGATGAGGAAACTGAAAAATTAATGTTGTTATTTCCAGCGATTGAAACAGCATATCAAAATAAATTATTGAAAGTAACTGATTTAGCAATAGAAGATATTTATGCGAATACGATGTTTGCAATAGGTTATTATTATAAGGATGGATTATATTATTTAGATTTTGATTCAAGTGATGAAGAGTCTAGTAATGGTTGTAAAAAAGGAACCTTAGCATTTAAAGATGGGGAAGATTCGATTTGCTATACATCTGATAAATCAAAAGAAGCTCAAGAACAATTTGCAGTAGATGAGAAAACATTTGAAAAAGCTTTAAAACAATTTTATGGAGATAGTATAAAATATCAAAGAATGAATGATGTCTTTGGTTCTCATAAAAATTTTACTGATTATCATTATCAAAATGGATATTATTATGGATATGGAGGCGGAGGAGGCTATGGTTTTGGAGATGGAGCTGAATTTCATAGTCAAGCTTTTCATAAAGTAGAAACAAAAGGAGACGAGAAATATATCTATGTAGATTATGCTTATACAGTTTATCATTGTCAAGATGAAGATTGTAAAAAGGGAACTATTTCTTACTACAAAGATTCTTCTAAAAAAGAAAAAGTATTTGAAACTACTTATGATGATAGTATTAATATTTTAGAAAGTGCTTCTTTAGCAAGTGGTAAAGTACCTCTTTACAAACATACTTATAAAAAGAATAGTGATGGTAGCTATTATTGGTACAGTGTTGAACCAGTCAAATAAAAGGTTTAGTATTCTAAACCTTTTTTATATATTGAAATAATTCTTTTTCTTCTCTATAATCTGCATCACATTGAAAGTTAGTAACAGAAAATAGCTTTTGCTCTGGCTCTTTATTCGGAGGTGTTACTAAAATAGAAGTTCCACCGTTAGAGAATACAAAGTTCATAGCGTAGTAATCTGTTAATCCATCTCCAATATAAACTAGATTAGTACAGTCTTCTTCTTTTCTTCCGTGTAATGTGTTTACTTTTTTTATATAGTTTACTTTATCTTTATCTGAAACTAATTTTTCTACTCCTTTTAATTTTCCATTCTCATGAAGAAAAGATACTCCAAATATTTTAGTAATATATTTGGCTATTTTAGAAGCATATAAGAATTCTTCAATTCCAGAAGTAACAATATAGTGCGAATAGGTGGTATTAGAATTGTTGGAAAGAGTTTTAAACCATTCTTCTACTCCTATATTAAATATAATATCTTCTGCTCCTTTAGTTACATCATGTGTTTCTAATTTGCTATTTTGAATGATAGATAAGAAAGCTTGAAACCAACTTTCATAGACATCTACAATTCCACTTTCTTTTATTTCTGCTATTTTTTGATAAAACTCTTTTTCAGACACACCACATTCTTGTAAAATAGGGAAGAATGGAACTGTTTTTGGAGTTAATGTTCCATCAAAATCATAGATAATTTGTACTTCTTTCATGCAATCACCATTCTTATTATATCATGAAAATAGTTTCTTTTTTTTATTTTCATTGGCAATATTTAAAATGATACCTAACATAATCATATAGCTAAGTAGGCTAGACCCCCCATAACTAATGAAAGGCAAGGTAATTCCTGTGATAGGCATAACTCCATAAGTCATACCAATATTTTGAAATTGTTGATAGATAAGCATGGCAACAATACCACTAATAATATATTTGGCTGTTTTATCTTTACTTTTTATTGCAAGCAAAATTAATCTAATATCAAAATATAGAAGTAAAGCAAATAAGAGAATAGAGCCTAGAAATCCAAAATTAGAAGAGAAAATAGCAAATATAAAGTCTGTTTGTGGTTCTGGAAAATAAATTGGTGTTTGGTTATACCCAATTCCTAGTAGACCGCCAGAGCCTATGGCAGCCATTCCTCTTTCTAATTGATAACCACTTTTACTTGACCAATCTAATAGTCTATCTACTCTTAAAAAGAAACTAGTACCGAAGATTTCTATAAATAAATCAGTATTAAAAAAGTAAAGTCCTAAAATAGTAGTTAATATAATCCCACAAATGGTAAATAATAGTAAAAACCATCTATATCTAATTCCAGATATAAATAACATAATAAGGGCAATTAATAAATAAATAAGAACAACTCCTGTATCTGGTTCTAAAAAAGTAAGAATAGAAGGTATTGCCACTACTGTGATTACTTTTAATAAAAATAGAAATTCTTGTAAAACTGTGGGTTTTGGGTATTTTTTTTGAAAGTTATCAATCATTCTTGCGAGTGTTAAAATAAGGATGATTTTCATGAACTCACTGGGTTGAAAAACGCCCACTTTATCAATGACAAACCAGCATCTAGCATTATTAATTGGCTCTCCGAAGAATAGTAATAATAGCAAAAGAAGTACAAAAATTCCATAGAGATACCAAGCATATTTCATAATTTTTTTGTTTCCAACAAGAATAACACAAATAGCAGCTATAGAACCGATTCCATACCAAATAAATTGCTTTATGGCATAATTATTTTTTTCTATTAATAAACTTTCTGCACTATGGATGGTTGTAATTCCAATAATAGCAAATAAAAGAATTGGTAAAAGAATAGAAAAATCAATTTGAAATCTTTTTTTTGTCATGCTTAATCACCTTCTAAATATCTTACACTAATTGCCTTTATTATACAATGTAAAAATGGATATTTTGTCGAAAAATGAAGAGGCTATTTAATGTTTCTTTTTTTTTGATTTTATAGTATAATGGTTAACAGGTGATTAATCATGGATAATTATATTTGGCAGTATGTCATTATTATATTTGTACTAGTAGTTATTGCGATTGCGATTGTAAAGTCAAAAAAGAGAGATTTTAAGTTTGAGGCAAATAAGTTAGTAGAATTATTAGGTGGAATTGATAATATTAAGAATTATGATTTTAATAAATCTAGATTTGTTGTGGACTTAAAAGATGTTACGAAAGCAAATAAAGAAGGTATTCAAAAAATGGGTGCCCAGGGGATTGTTGAAATAGATAATCAACTTAAGATTATATTAGGGTCTGATGCGAAACAAATAAAAAAATATATTAATGAATTAAAGTGATTATTTCACTTTTTTTTTACAAATTTCGACATTCTTCGACAAAAAAATACGTTATAGTAATAATGGTGATGATATGAATGTATTTGAAATGTTAATCTTAAATATGCTACTAATTTCTTATCCCTTATTAATTTATATTATTTATATTTTAGCAAATAAAAATATTTTGAAACAGGAAAAGGATGTCTTTTTAGATTTTGTTTTAGTAACTTCTTGCTTTTTAGTAATGCGATATGGAAATTATTTTGAGGGAAATTTATTAAGCTTTTTTTTAGGAAGTATTGTCTTTTTATCTTATTTTAAAAACAGAATTGCTATTTCTTTTTTACTCCAATTGATTGTGTTAAGTTCTTATTATCCTAATTTTTCTGCTATTATTTACTTTTTTTTAGTTTATGCTATTATTGATGGAATTGCTTTTTGGTATAGAAAACAAGAAATAGTTAAAATATCTTTTATGAATATCTATTTAATATTTTATAGTATTAGTTTTCTAAATTGGTTTCTTCTTTTTGATTTAAAAAATGTTTTCTATTCACTTCTTTTAATCTTTGTTTATATTGCTATGGTAAAGATTCTTGTCATGATTGTCGTACAAGGAGAAAAAATTATGAAAACACATCTAGAATTTAAAGAATTGCAAAAAGAACAACAAATTAGGCTTTCTCTTTTTAAAATTACTCATGAAATTAAAAATCCTGTTGCTGTATGTAAAGCTTATTTAGATATGTTTGATGTAAGTAATGTTGAGCACTCTAGAAAATATGTTCCCATTATTAAAAATGAAATTGAAAGATTATTATTGTTATTACAAGATTTCTTACTTGTTAATCAAGCGAATATGAATTATGAAATTATGGATGTTAATATGTTAATAGAGGATGTTTCAAATAATATTCAACCATTAATGCATGAAAATAGAATTCTTTTTGAGGTACATACTATCGAAGATGAATTGTTTATTAATGGTGATTATAATCGATTAAGCCAAGTAATTATCAATGTATTAAAGAATAGCATAGAAGCAAAAGCAAATAATATCGTTTTAAGGACTTATTTGACAAGTGAGAAATTGGAAGTATATGTAGAGGATAATGGTCAAGGAATAGAAAAAGAAAATACTAGTAAGATATTTGAACCATTTTATACAACAAAGCCAAGAGGAAGCGGATTAGGGGTATCTTTGTCGAATGAGATTATTTCTGCCCATCATGGAAAGTTAGAATACTTTTCTCAATATGGTCATGGAACTCGTGTGAAAATTACTTTGCCACTTTATTCTTTATAGAATTTTTTATGTAAATATGATAAAATAATAATGGTGATGATATGAAACCTATTGTACTTTGTATTATGGATGGTGTAGGAGAGAGAGCAGAAGCTCATGGAAATGCTGTTAAAAAAGCGAATACACCAAATTTAGATTTTTTAAAAGAGAAATATGGTTATTCTACTTTAGAAGCTAGTGGTACTAAAGTTGGTCTCCCAAGTGGACAAATGGGAAATAGTGAAGTGGGACACATGAATATAGGTTCTGGTAGAATTATTTATCAACCATTAGAACTTATTAATCATGCCATTGAAGAAGAAACTTTCTTTAATAATTTAGAAATATTAAAAGTAATGAATCATGTGAAAAAGAATAATTCTAAATTACACATTATGGGATTAATTAGTGATGGAGGAGTTCATTCTCACATTCAACATTTATTAGCGCTTTTAGATATGTGTAAAAAGAACGAAGTAGAAAATATTTATCTTCATTTGTGTACAGATGGAAGAGATGTAGATCCAAAAAGTGCCTTTTCTTATATTTCTATCGTACAAGATAAATTAAAAGAATTAGGAATAGGAAATATTGCTACCGTTGGTGGAAGATATTATACGATGGATAGAGATAATAATTACGATAGATTAAAAAAGGGATATGACGCAATCGTAAGAGGAATAGGACCTAAACATTCTTCTATTCAAGAATTTATTCAAGAAAGTTATCAGAATGGAATTACAGATGAATTTTTAGTTCCAACTATTTTTCATGATAATGGTTTGGTAGAAGAAAATGATGCATTTATTACTTTTAATTATCGAAAAGATAGGTTAAGAGAACTATTTACAGCTTTAACAAATCCTAGTTTTCAAGATATGGAAGTAGTGAGATTTGAAAATTTAAAAGTATTAACAATGCTACCAGTAGTAGAATCTGTAATAGCGCCTCATGCTTTTAATGATCCAGAACCTATTAATATTTTAGGGGAATGTTTGGAAAAAAATGGATTATCACAATTAAGAATTGCTGAGACTGAGAAATATGCCCATGTTACTTTTTTCTTTGATGGTGGAAAAGAAGTGGATTATCAAGGAGAGAAGAAAATATTAATTCCTTCTCCCAAAGTTGCTACTTATGATTTAAAACCAGAAATGAGTGCTTATGAAGTAACAGATAATCTGCTTTCTGTAATAGAGAATTTTGATGTTGTCATTATTAATTATGCGAATGGAGATATGGTAGGTCATACTGGAATATTTGATGCGGCAGTAAAAGCTGTTGAAGTAGTCGATGAATGTATTGGAAAAGTTTATCAGAAAGTAGAAGAATTAGGTGGAGTTATGCTTATCACAGCAGATCATGGTAATAGTGATTATATGCTAGATGATAATGATAATGTAATTACTAGTCATTCCACTAGTTTAGTTCCTTTTATTGTTACTAAAGAAGGTATAAAAGTAGAAAATGGTAAATTAGGAGATATTGCTCCAACAATCTTAAATTTATTAGGATTAGAAATCCCAAAAGAAATGACAGGAAATGTATTAGTACATGTATGAAGTTCATTTTAGTTTAGCAGAGGCATTAGAAAGTTATCAACAATTGATTTCTGATTACTCTGTTTTTCTTTATATCTTTCTTGCCATGATAGTATTTGGTTTTCTTCTTTGGATAAATAGAAAATCATCAACTACCTTTTATATGACATTAGGATTTCTCCTTTTGATGATAGTTATGTCTTTCTATTTTCAAGGATTTGGAATGTTTTCACACCTAGATTCATTCTTTAGTAGGTATTTCTATAAAAATTTATATTTTTATTATTGGAATATGTTTTTTGTGTTCTTTCTAATTCATAGATTGATTTCTTCTAGAAAAATGCCAGAAGTGTCAAAAGTAATTGTTATTATTTTCTTTATTTTTCTTTCGACTAACAATTTATTTCAGTTCTATATGAGTGATATAGTAGGAGGAAATTACTTATTAGTATTAGGGAATACTGCTCCTATGATTATTATTGGAAACGTAGTTTCTTTTGTGCTATACCTTTATTTTATTGTATTTTTGATAGTGGATATTGTAAAAAAGAAAGATAACTAATTTTGACAATTTGTAAAGAAAATGTTATAATGGACACGTTTTTTAAAAAAAGGAGTGACAAATTTTGAAAATTACAAGCGTAAATCTAATGATTAGTGCAGTCAGAAGAAGTCAGTATCCAACAGACAACAAACCAGAGTATTTACTAGTTGGAAGATCAAACGTTGGTAAGAGTAGTTTTATTAATACTTTAATTAATCGTAAGAATTATGCTAGAACTTCTGCGACACCTGGAAAAACACAAACTATTAACTTTTATTTAGTAAATGAAGAGTTTTATTTAGTAGATGCTCCAGGATATGGTTTTGCTGCACTTAGTAGAGCAAAACAGAAAAAATTTGGATTAATGATGGAGGACTATTTACAGAATAGACCAAACCTAAAACAAGTTTTTATGTTAATTGATTTTAGACGTAAACCTTCAGAAGATGATTTAATGATGTATGATTTTTTAAAGCATTATAAAATTCCTGTCACAATAGTAGCTACAAAAACAGATAAAGTAGGTATTACAATGCATCAAAAACAGAGAAATGCGATTTTAGAAGATTTAGATTTAGTAGTTGGGGATGATTTTACGATGTTTTCTAATGTTACTAAATTAGGAAAAAATGAAATTTATCAAAAGATAGAAAGAACTATGTAGTTTCATTCTATCTTTTTTTTCATACAATACCATAGGTGATAGGGTGAAGATAGAAGTGGAAGATGATACACTTATCTTGTATTTAAAGAAAGATAAGATGAAAAATATTAATTTTAAAAATATAGAGGAAGTGGAAGATTATTTTCGTTCCTTACTTTTAAAATTAGAAGAGGACTATCATACTCCAATAGAAGGATTTTATAATATTCAAGTTTACTTCGATAAATCAGAAGGAATGGTTCTAAAATTAGAACCAGAGGATATCGATTATTATCACAGTTTTCATCAAATAGAAATGAGAATAGTAAAAGAAGATACTGTTTTTTTATATCAAGTAGATGATATATTAGATTTTTTAAATTTAAATATGGAAATTTATCAGTATCAAAATAAGTTTTATATTAAAAATAATTCTAAAAATGAGGTATATAATCTTTATGAATTTGGAAAACTAATTTATGAGAATACCGATATTATTCTAAAAAAAGGAATAAGATTTACAGAAAAATAAAGAAATCCATTTTTTTTCTTTCTTTTTTTTCTCTTTTGTGGAAAAATTTGGTATAATAGTTTTGAATGATAGAGGAATGGAGAGAGGGATATGGAGACAAGAAGATCAATTTTGTTATTAATGAATGGATTTGGATTAGAGGTTCCTAAATCGTTTAATATATATACGGAAGCTCTTATGCCATCTCTAGCGAAATTATCAAATTATTATCCATTCGGTGCTTTATTTGCAAGTGGAGTAGAAGTTGGATTAAATAGAGGACAATTATCAAGTTTTAGAGAAGGTTATTCTGCATTTAGTTCTGTTGGAAAGGTTAGTAAAAAATCTAATATTGTTCAAGCAAGTATTGCGGATAATTCCTTTGCGACCAATCCCGTTATAGCAGCGTCTATTAGTCATGCTGTACAAAATCAATCTCGTATGCATATTTTATTTAGCATTGGTGAAAGAACAGACGATACAAAACTTGCTCAATTAAAAAAGTTTGGAGAATTATGTGTTCAAGCAGGAATTAAAGATATTTGTATTCACGTATTTTTAGGTGATAATAGTGTTCAGGGATTAAAAGTATCTAATGGTTGGATAAAGAATTTAAAATATCATGTAATGACCTTTGTTCCACAAATGAGAGTAGTATCTATTGCTGGTCGTAAATATTTATCAGACGCTACAAAAGATGAAAAAATAGCTTATTATCGAATGATAGTTAGTGGTGTAGGAGAGATTTGGACTAGTTATGAAGAGACCATTAATAAGAAATATCAAGGTAAATTTAATGATGATAATATGGGTGGATTCTTAACAGTTCGAGAAAATATTATTCGCGCAAATGATAGTGTAATGAATTTTAATTATGATAATAGTTTAGGTGCTGAATACTTAGATATTATCCAAAATCCAAACGATTTCTTTCCAGCAGGAAAGATTCCTTTAAATGTTGCAGTAAACTCTTTATTTGAAGTACATGGAAATACGAATGTTCCTTATGCTTTTGAGGGAGAACTTCCAGAACATTATTTCTTTGAAGGAATTCCGGATGATAAGAGAGTTCTTATTTTAGCAGACCGTGATAGAATTCAATATATCAGTAAATGTTTAAATGGATTTAGAGGTCAATTTAAACCAAATATTAATGTTTGGCCAATAGAAGATAAAAAACAAAGATTTGAGCAAATGGCACAATATTTAAATGCTTATATTAATCAAAATGTTTATGATTTATTAATTGTAGATTGTGATTTATTTAATTCAGAAGTAGATGCTAAAACAATTGAACAGTTAAGAAAGAATATGGCAGCTTTAGATAAGATATTAAATATTGCTTATACTAGAGGAATGGAAAAAGGTTATACTTTATATGCAACATCTCTTTATGGAATGAAAACAAAATTATTCTTAACTTCTACTTATGAAGATATTGATTTTTCACAAAAAACGCCACTTATTGTAGCTGCAAATGATATTGGTAGAAGTAATACTTCTATTCAGATAGATGGTAACTTTACACAAGTAGCTCAAGTTATTCAAAGAAACATGGGAGCTAATGTAGAAAGTACTCTTGTAAGTTCTAGGGTATTTGCCAAACAAAAAAAGAGTCTGGGGTTAGCTATTATCGTTATAGTAGCAGTATTCGCATTATTCTTATTATATGTATTCTTATATACACAAGGATATATTTAAGATTCTTAAGTTTAAGAATCTTTTTTTATTCTACCAATGGTATAGAAGAAAAATGCCTCTTTTATTGTATAATGGATTTGAGGTGGAAGTTATGAATCAAGAAAAAGTTGGAAAATTTATATCGCAACTTCGTAAAGAATATAATATGACACAACAAGAACTTGCTGATAAATTGCAAATAACAGATAAAGCAGTAAGTAAATGGGAAATTGGTAGATGTATGCCAGATATTTCTTTTTTAGAACAGTTATCTAGTATCTTTCAAGTAACCGTTAAAGAAATATTAAATGGCGAAAGGACGTTTAGGAAAAAAGAGTTAATTGGAAAAGAAGATATATTAGTTGTAGAAAATGTATCAAAATCATTTGGTAGAAAAATAGTTTTAAAGGATATTTCTATTACGATTAAAGAAGGAGAAATTCTAGGAATAATTGGCCCTAATGGGGCAGGCAAAACAACTCTTATTAAAACAATTTTAAGTTTTTATAAAAAAGATACAGGTAGTATTAAAATACTGGGATATGATAATCAAAAATCATTAGAAGATGCTTTATCTAAAGTAGGTTCTATTGTAGAAAATCCAGATATGTATGAGCATTTATCTGGAAGAAAAAATTTAGAAATAACTGCCCTTATTAATAGTATTAAAGATAAAAAATATATAGAAGAAATGATTCAATTTGTAGGATTAAAAGATAGAATTGATGATAAAGTAAAAAAATATTCTTTAGGAATGAAACAAAGATTAGGACTTGCTAATGCTTTGATAAAGAAACCAAAATTATTAATATTAGATGAACCAACCAATGGACTAGACCCACATGGAATTAGAAATTTAAGAGAGATGTTAAAAAAACTAAGTAATGAATCGATGAGTATTTTAATATGTAGCCATATATTATCAGAGGTAGAAAATATATGTGATAGAATTGTTATTATTGATAAAGGAAAAATAGTTGATGAATTTGGAATAGAAGAAGTAAAATATAAAAATAAATCATTAGAAGAGGAATACTTCTTAAAGACCGATAAATTTGAAGAAGAATATGGTGATTAATATGAAAATATTGAATTTAGTAAAAAGTGAATTTAAGAAGAATTTTAGTATCAAAAAATTAATTTTATCATTATTGGTTTTATTTATTTCTTGTTATTTATTAGCAGATTTAGCAGTTCCAGATGATAGTATTTTTGGTGGTTCTTATGATGAATTTTTGGTAAGCTCTGAGCGAATGGAGAAATGGGAGAGTGAAGGAAAACGCTCTAAATTTCCTTTAATTATGGCAAAAACAAGGGCTGATTTAATTAAAAAGTTAAGAGAAAATAATATTCCAGAAAGTAGATGGAATATTAGTGCTATATTTGAAGTATCTACTATAGTCGGTGATAACTATTTGATAGAACAATTAAAGAATAAAGATGAAGAACTAAAGAAAGTATGTGAGAATGATGCTTCAGAGTCTTATTATGGAAAGAATTTTTATAATTATTGTAATAGTACTGTAGAAGAATTAGACAAGATTTATAATGATAATGAAGAAATTATTTCTAATTATGAGAAAATATTATTGAAAGATAAATACTATCAATATATTCAATATGAGATAGAGTTAGGAAAAAGAGAAAAAAATAAATTTACAGATTTAATAATAGAAAAAAAGATAGAAAAAGAAGATTATAGGGTTTTAAACTACTTAGTCTATACTTCCATTAATTTAAATAGAGCAGCTAGACAGGATGGTACAGAAGAATGGAAACAAAAAATAGAACAAGATAATTACCAAATGAAAGAAATATTATTTTATAGTTCTGAGCATGAAATAAAACATGATTTAAATTATAATGAATTTAATGGTCTAATTAATTTTACAGAGTATGCTAATCCTAAAAGAATAGTAAATCAAGTTTATCATCTTTCTTTTATAATTATGTTCTTAATTTCTATTATGTATGGAGGTATTGTCAGTAATGAGCATCATAAAGGAACCATTAAAAATATGATAAGTGCTCCTGTACGTAGATGGAAAATATTAGCAAGTAAATTTATTTATTTAATATTAAATACTTATATTCTTTGGTTTATTGGTTTAATTATATTTAGTATTATAGCTGGTATAGAGTATGGATTTAGTGATTTATTTACTCCAAAACTTATTTATTCAGGTAGTAAAGTAATAGAAGTAAATTATTATCTTTATACAATAAAAAATATTTTTCTTGCTAGTATACCTGTTATTTGTTTTTTATCTATTTTGTTTATGCTTTCTACATTAACTTTGAATACTTCTATTACAGTAGGAATTTCTTCCGTTATAAGTGTTTTAGCACCTGTACTATTTCTTTTTAAGTTTAATACACACTTTAAAGAAATTGTTTATACTCCTTTATGGTATTTTGATTTAGGTTTTATTTTAAATGATGATTTTCATTATATAGAATCTTTAATAAAATACTTTTATCATTGGGAATATGGTATTC
This sequence comes from uncultured Bacilli bacterium, assembly GCA_910584165.1. Lineage (GTDB taxonomy): Bacteria > Bacillota_I > Bacilli_A > RF39 > UBA660 > UBA5578. Next base: position 62,296 of record CAJTZU010000008.1, read on the forward strand.
TTATTTCTCTTATAGTAGGAATTATTCTTTATGTGCTAACGACGCTTATTTATTCTAAAAAGGATATAAAGAACTGAAAAGGTTCTTTTTTTCATATCTTTCTTTTTAATATATATAGTTAGGTGAAAGAAAATAGGAAATATATGGATAAAAGTAGTAGGAGCAGTTAGAATTGCTTATAAAGAATTATTAGTTAATATTATGAACAAATATGTGTAAAAAAAATTATAAACTTTTGTAGAGAAGATACTGATTATAGTGTATAATGAATAATGAAAGTTATATATACTGCTAACTAGGGAAAAAAAGAAATATATAATCGTAAAGGTGTATTTTCAAATTAAAATAGGTGTTAGGATGGAAGAAAATATGAAAAAGAAAAATGTTAAAAAACAATTCTTTTTAGTACTAATTTTTGTAATTATAATTTTAATAATCTCAAGTTTATTGTTTCCGAAGCAAAAGAAGATTAATAATGTTTCATATTCTATTAATTTTACTAAAAGTAATTTAGGTACTAAATTAGAAGCATATATTAAAGATTCAAGTTATGAAGCAGATATTTTAAAAGCAGATGGTAATAAAACAATTTATGGGGTAATAAATGATACTTTAGAAAATGGCAATCTATTTCTTACTAAAGGTTTATTTTTATACGATATTGAATCAGAAGAATTGAAATATTATGAATTTAATGAGTATTCAAGAGTAATTGATTTTATAATTTTTGATAATAAAATTTATCAAGTTATATTGGAAAATGATACTGAAGATTCTTCTATTAAATGGAAAATTCAAGTTCAAGAGTTAAACAATAGTATTAGTTGGATAGTAAAAGAAGGAACCTTGATTGATGTATTTAAATATCCTAGATTGTTTTTTGAAGATGATAATCTTTATATAACAACATTAACTAATTTTGAAAAAAATAGTGAAGGTTATGCCAAAGAGAAGTATTCACTTTCTAAAATAGAAAATAATGTATTGAAAGAATTAATTTCTTATGAAGGCTCATTGATAAAAGAAGAAGGTATTTTAGCTTATAATATAATGAATGTTAAAATTGAAAATTCAATATTTTATCATACTATTGTAGATGAAAATAGTATTCAAAGGCTGATGGCATATAATATTAAAAATAAAGAAAACAAAGAAATTAAAAGCAATGATTCAAAAAACTTAATTTTATATAGTTATATTCCTATTAAAAATAGTATGTATATACAATATGCGTATAAAAATCAAACTAATAGAGCAAAGTTTGAATTTGATTCAAAAATAAACGAAAGTGAATTAAATACATTTGAAAATAAAATAAACAAAGATTGTATTTTATTTCATAATACAGGTAATAGATGGTATATATATGATACTTCTAATAATAAGTATATAAAATTAAGTAATAATAGAAATAACTTTTACCCTAAATATATAGTTCTTGGAGAAAATACTATTCTAACAGAAGATTTTGAAAATAACTATTATATTGGGAAAATTGAAAGAAATTAAGAGTATGAGAAAGTTTTATATTTTTAATGAAAATGATGAATTTATTTTAGTAGGGGTAGGCGATGTTATTAGTATAAAAATCAAACAAAGTTAGATTTTAGTAAATTTAAAAGAATTGTAGAAAGGAGAACTTTATGAAAGATAAAACAAAAATAATATTTTTATCAATTATATCAGTTATAGCTTTTATGCTTTGTGCTAACAATGCGTATGCATTGACGGAAAATGAAAGATATATTTTAGAAAATCAAGGCTCAAAAGAGGATGTTGAGTTAAATAATAGAAATTTGAAAGAACGTCAAAAATTGCTAAATGAATTTATACAAGAAGAAAGTAAGAAAATTTCAACTGTTTCATTGCCAGGTGACTACTTATTGTTAAATTATCTAAATTATAAACAAAGTAAATATTATTACTGTGGTCCTGCGTCAGTAAAACAAGCAATACAATATCTAGCAAGTTCATCAAGTTCACAAGATACATATGCAAAAAATATGGAAAGTAATGGTGATAAAGGAACTTTAGTTTATAAAATAACGCAAGAATTAAATAAGCACCAAAAAAAACATACTTATGCTCATCAAGTTATGAAACAAAACGATTTTTCTACTTTTGTTTCAGCAATAAAGCAAAATATAAAAAGTGAAGTGCCAACAATTCTCCATGCAAAGACAAAATCATTATATTTATATAATGGAGATGATATAGGACATTATATTACAGCAATTGGATATAATGAAGGTGTGCCAGTAGTTGGCGCTATAGCTTCATCAATGAGTTTAACATATATGGATACTTATGATCATAACTATGGTAGAGGAACTACTTTAGGTTCTCATAAGGATACATCAATGGCAGTTTTTCAAACAGTTTATAATAATAGATATATCATTTATTAAAGAATAGATTTAACAAAAAGAAATAATGTCAAGCAGGAGAACTTAAAATAAGTTCTTTTTTCATATCTTTCTTTTTTATGCATATAGTTAAGTGAAAGAAAGTAGGGAATATATGGATAAAATTGATATTGTAAAAAGTATAACAGAGCGTACAGGAGGAGAATTATATTTAGGTGTAGTAGGAGCAGTTAGAACTGGTAAAAGTACGTTTATAAAGAAGTTTATTGAGAATTTAGTAGTTCCTAATATAGAGGATGAATATGAAAGAAAGCGTTGTTTAGATGAAATACCACAATCAGCGCAAGGAAAAACAATTATGACAACGGAGCCTAAATTTGTTCCAAGTAATGCGGCTAGTATTAAAATAGATGATTTTAGTGCGAGTGTAAGGTTAGTGGATTGTGTTGGGTATGTAGTAGAGGGGGCGAAGGGCTATGAGGATGAAAATGGACCTCGTATGGTTAGAACACCATGGTATGATGAAGAGATACCATTTGTAGAAGCGGCTGAAATAGGTACGGAAAAGGTTATTAGGGATCATTCTAGTATTGGTATTGTAGTTACAACAGATGCCTCTTTTGGAGAAATTAGTAGGAGTAGCTATATAAGCGCTGAAGAAAGAGTAATTGGAGAGTTAAAAAGTATTGGAAAACCTTTTATTGTTCTTTTAAATTCTGCTCATCCTATGTTACCAGAAACAGAGAATCTTGCTTCTAAAATGCGAGAGGAATATGAAGTACCTGTTTTACCAATTAGTATTGAAAATTTAAATGAAAAAGATGTTTATCAAATCTTAAAAGAAGCTTTATACGAATTTCCTGTATTAGAAGTAGAAGTAAATATGCCAGATTGGATTGCTTGTTTAGGACCAGATAATTGGTTAAAAAAAGTGTATATGGATAAGGTTAGAGAAAGTGTAATAGAAGTAGATAAATTAAGGGATATTGACACTATTATTCATCATTTTGAGTCTTGTGAATATATTTCAAAGTCCTATATTTCTAATGTGGATACTTCTACTGGTATTGTGACTATTAATTTACATGCTCCAGATGAACTTTATAATCAAGTATTAAAAGAAATAGTTGGAACAGAAGTTAATAGTAGGGCTGATATTATTTCTTTATTTCAAGAATTTAATGAAGCTAAAACAGAATATGACCATATTAAGAATGCTTTGGCTATGGTAAAAACAACAGGATATGGAGTAGCAAGTCCAACTCTTTCTGATATGAAATTAGAAACTCCAGAAGTGATTAAACAAGGTAGTAGATATGGAATTAAATTAAAAGCAGTGGCGCCTTCTATTCATATGATACGTGTGGATGTGGAGTCTACTTTTGAACCGATTATTGGTTCAGAAGTACAGAGTAAAGAGTTAATTGATTATTTAATGAAAGATCAAGAAAATATATGGAAAAGTGAAATTTTTGGTAGAAGTTTAGATGTAATTGTAAAAGAAGGAATTCAAGCTAAAATTTCTCTTATGCCAGAAGGTGCTAGATACAAATTGCAACAAACTCTTTGTAAATTAGTAAATAAGGGTTCAGGAAATTTATTTACTTTAGTCATATAAAAAGAAAGAATTTTAAATTCTTTCTTTTTTATTATAGTCCTTGATTTGGATTATCAGGATTAGGGTTTGGAATTTCTTGGAAGCTTAGATTTAATGTTGTATTAACTCCATCACTACTATTGCTTTTAAATTTAGAATAACTTGTTTTTACTACAATCTTTAATTCTCCTGAATGTGGTGCAGTAAAAGTAAAGGTTGGTGATTGTGTAGTCCCTAGTAAAGTAAGACCACTTTCTGTTTGCATATAAATATTATATTCTAAATTACCTAAGTATGATTTGTTTTTATTTAATACATTTTTGGCATGAGTTTCTAATGCTGAATTATTATAGTAGGCGCTTTTGTTAAGCTCTTTAATATATTCTAAATTAAGAGCATCTGGTGTTGCTATTGGTGTCCAAGTAAGTGTTACTGTACTAAGATTTGCAGTAGTGGATAAATTTGTAATATTTGGTAATTTGGCAAATCTAGTAGACACAGTTGTTGGTTCTGTTCCAGCTACAAATAATTCTTCTTTAATAAATTCTTTTGGCGTGTATTCACTAGGTAGCATTAAAGTGGCAGAATCTTTTTCAATTTTTACTTTAGTAACAGTATCCGGCATTTTGAAATCTGCCTTGTTTGTAAATATTCCTTTTGCAACAGCTTGGAATAATCTAGCATGCTGCATACTTCCTAGGCGATTACATCCATCTTTATTAGAGTCATATCCATACCAAACACCGATAGCATATTCTGTATTATAACCAACAGCCCAAAGGTCCTTAACGGCATTAGAAGGGAACTTATATTGTTTCTTTACTTCTGGAGTAAAGTTTGTAGTACCTGTTTTTCCGGCATAAGGTACACCATTAATTGCTTTATATTTACCAGCATCAATACCATAGGTAGCAGCATCTTGTAACATATTTGTAACCATATAAGCTGTAGAACTACTCATAACTTGTTTTGTATTTTTAGAAATAATTTTTGTTTGCCCTGATTTTGAGAAAACAATTTTTGTAACAGAATATGGTTCTGTATAATATCCACCATTTCCGAAAGCAGCATAAGCGGCAGCCATATCTAGAGGATTTTCTCCATTATAACCACCAATAGAATGTGCTTCATGTAGATTGCTTTCTGGATGAAGTCCTAAACTAGTAACAAAGCTTTGAATTTTAGATTTATCCAATTTTTGGAAAGTTTTGAGTGCGGGAATATTTCTAGAGTATTGCAATTGTGTACGAATAGAGTCAAATCCTCTATATTTATTATCTGAATTGTGAATAGGTGTACCATCACTATAGGTAATCTTTTCATCTGCAATAACAGTACCAGTACTCCAATTTAGATATTCAATGGCAGGAGCATAGTCATATAAAGGTTTAGAAGTGGATCCAATTTGGTAATCAATATTTTCATCTGTTGCATGATTTGTAACATTACTTTTATTATTAACTCTATTACCACCGACAGCTTTAATAGCACCAGTTTTAACATCAACAACAGCAATTCCTGCTTGAACTTTATTATTTTCCCATTTATAGGTATTGCCCATCATAATGTTACCAACATGTTTTTGAAGTTTTGGATCGATTGTAGTATAGATTGTCATTGGCTCTTTACGAGGGTCTTTTCCTGTTGTAGCAATAACTTCTTTAACGATTGTATCGACTGCTGAGCGATTAACATCATCAATAACGTCAGCTGTTGAAGTATCGATATCATCTTCTGCTTTAACAATTTTATCAACTGTTAATTTTAAAGCAATTTCATATTGCTCTTGTGTAATGTATTCATGTCTGCGCATAAGGTATAGTACTGTTTTTCTTCTTTTTTCGGCAGCTTCAGGATGATAGATAGGATTATAACGAGAAGGTGCTTGAAACATTCCTGCTAAAAGAGCTGATTCTGATATATTCATATCTTTAGCACTTTTTTGGAAATATAGTTGAGAAGCAGCCTCGATACCATATCTACTTCCTAATTGTCCTGAATTTACATAAAATTCAATAATTTCTTCTTTTGTATAAGTTGGTTCAATTTTAAATACAGAAATATAAACATCTGTAAATTTACGTTTAATACCCTCAATACCAGTAGCAGTATCATCTGCAACAATGTAGTTTTTAGATAGCTGCATTGTTAAAGTAGAAGCACCACCAGCATCATGTTGTCCAAGAACCTGTTTAATAGAAGCTACTAAGAATCTGGAAAGGTCAATTCCATTATGTTGGAAGAATCTAGCATCTTCAGTAGCAATCAAAGCATTGATAAATACTTCTGGAATTTCATCATAAGTAATAATTTTTCTATTTTCAGTACCTAAAGTAGCAAGAACTGTATTCGTTTGCTCTGCAATAATTTTAGATGGTTCAATAGAATAGAGATTTTCAGGATTAAAATCAGGTGCATTTTTAACAATAGAAGATAAAAATAGGGTAACTCCTACAACACCTGCTACAAAGCAAAAACAACAGAATAGTAAGAAACATTGGAATATTTTCCAACCTAACTTCTTCTTTTTCTTTTCTTTCGGTTTCTTTTCAGATTTTGTTTTTTTATTCTTTTTTTTCATATTATCATCTCCTGTAGTGATAATTTCATCTCCGACTTTATATTCATAGATAGGTTTTTCTTCTTTTTTTAGGTTATCTACTTTTTCTTTGCTATTTTTTTCTTTAGTCTTTTTTTCTTTTGGTAAAGTATTTTTCTTTTTACTTTTACTTTTGTTTTGAATGAATTCTAAAATTTCATTTTTAAAGTAGACAGCATTTAGAATACCAATTACAATAATAGTAATTGAGATACCAACTGCGTTAATACCGATAATTAGACAGATAATACTAATAACGATTACAACAATTGTATTTGGATCTATTTTTATTCTTTCTTTCATAAAATCACCTCAATTAATTTTAAATAATCTAATCTAGGACGTAATCCAATAGGTATTTTTTTGCCATATTCTTGAAAGTAAGAATATGGAATAGATTTTCTATTTTCATTTTCCAAAAAATGAAAAAGAGCTTTATTATCTAATAAATAGGTTTCGCCATAATAGTTGAATCTAACAATTAAAAAACCAACCCCACCATGTTCTTCAATTTTTTTTAAATGCTCTAATTGGTGTTTATGGATATTGGAAAGAGGAAAACTTGTCTTCTGCTTGGTTTCTTTTGCCTCAAAATCAATATATTTTCCTTTATAAATTCCATTATAATCCGTTGTGGATGGAATTTTAAATCTCGCTTCTTTAATAACTGCATCTTTTCTAGATGGATAATCTACTTTATAAATCGTAATAGGAGTAGGCTTTTTATAGATGACTGCAATATTTTTTTCTCTATAATATTCGTTGGTGATATTTAAGTCTTCTTCTAAAGACATTCCTCTATTACCATAGGATGTTAAGTTGTGATATTCCTTTTGAATTCCATTTGGATAGTTCATAACGTCACCTACATGATATTATACTATAAAATTGATTTTAATGCTACTTTGAAGTTATAATTCGACAAATAATGCGATGATGGCTTAGTAGGATATAAATGAGGTGAAAAAATGGACCGTAAAAAGCATGTAGAAGAAATGTTAAATACAATGATTAATGATGTAAATTATATTAAGCTAACCACTTATCAAATAATGGAAAAACAAAAAAGACGAGCGTTTGACAAATAAGCTTTTTTTTGAGATAATAACGTTGAATTAAAGAGAGGTGGATAGTATGTATCAAGATAGAGTTATGTTAACTAGTAAAGAAATCTTAGAAAAGGATTTTAAGATTGATACAAGAGGTTATCGACCACAAGAAGTAGATCGTTTTTTGGATATTATTATTAAAGATTATGATGAAATGATGTCTATGATCCACGAGCTTGAAGAAGATAAGAAAGATTTATTAGAAGATAATATTAGAATGAAGAAAGAAATTCGTAACTTACGCTCAAAGTTGGATGTAATTTCTGAAAATGATGGACAAGGTGCGAGTGGCGCAAATGCCGATTTACTTCGTAGATTATCTAATCTAGAAAAAATAATATATGGAAAAGAATAATATTTCGGGCAAACGCTGTATATTTTATATATAGAGGAAAGTCCATGCTCGCACAGTCTGAAATGATTGTAGTGTTCGTGTAGGGGGAAAAAATAACCCCTAGTAGTTTTTTACTAACGGCTCTAAAAAAACCTAAGTCTTCGGATATGGTTTTAGTAGGTGTAAAAGTGCCATAGTGACGATGTTCTTTAGAAATAAAGAAAGTGGAACGCGGTAAACCCCACGAGCGAGAAACCCAAATTTTGGTAGGGGAGCTTTAACAAAGGAACGAAACGGAGTTAAGGACCAAGAAATTGGTAGATAAATGTTTGCCACCCAAGTGGTACAGAACATGGCTTATGAAGTGTTATTTGTTTTAGAATTGAGGTTTTCATATGAAAGAAATAGGGGAGAAACTAAAAGAAACTAGGGAAAGTATGGGAATATCGATTGAAGAAGCAGCTGAAGATTTAAAGCTGAAACCTTCTCAGTTAGAGAATATAGAAGCTGGTAATAGGGATGCTTTTGATGATATTTTCTATTTAAAATATTTCATTAGAGATTATTCTAAGTATTTAGGATTAGACCATGAAGAAATGGTAGAGGAATTCAATGAATTTGTTTTTGATTATACTTCTAAAATATCATTAGAAGATATTAGAAAAGCAAGTAAAAAAAGTGAAAAGAGTGCCTCTAAGCAATCTAAAAAGATTGTTTCTCCATATACAGTAGAGGAAAATGATAAGAAGTCTATTCCTATGGTTTTAGTAGTTGTTCTAGTTCTTTTAATTGTTTGTTTGTTAGCTTATGGTATCTATGCGTTCTTTTTTAATGATGATGATGCTTCAACTACAAATGGAATAAATTCTAAAAAAGAGATTTCTTATGTATTGGTGGGAAGATAATGAAAAAAGTAAAAACAAAAAAGTCAATTTGGAACTTGCCTAACAAAATTACATTAGTTCGTATTTTATTAACTTTTGTAGTAGTTATTATACTATTATTACCTTTTGATATGATGGGAATAAATATTCCTAAAATATTTATCGATGAAAAAATAGTAGTAGATGTAAAATATATGATAGCAGGAGTTCTATTTATTATTGCTTCTTTAACAGATTTTTTGGATGGTTATCTTGCTAGAAGTAGAAATCTAGTTACTGATTTTGGAAAAATGATAGATGCGATAGCAGATAAGATACTAGTAAATTCTGTATTAATTATATTAGCTGCTGTTGGTTTTATTCATCCAATTATCCCTGTTATTATTGTTATGAGAGATAGTGTTGTTAACTCTATTAAAATGATTGCAGGAAGTAAAGGAAAAGTAGTAGCAGCCATTAAATCTGGGAAACTAAAAACAGCTTGCTTAATGACAGGAATTACGTTAACCCTTTTCTATAATTTACCATTTGAATTATGGAATATTCGTGTATCTGACTTTCTATTATTTATAGCAGCTATTTTATCGCTTGTTTCTTGTGGACAATATTATTTAATGAATAAAGACTTATTGTTTGAATAGAGGAATAATCCTCTTTTTTTTGCATATTTATTAATAGGTGATACTATGCACTTATTTTCTTTTTTGTATCGTACGCTTTTAACTATTCTCTTAACTCTTTTCTTATTAATTTTAATTAAAAAAAATAGTGATTTTAAAGAGAATTTCTATAAGAAAGTATATGAGGAACACTTTCCTTTTATGGAAGTAAATAGGTGGTATCAAGATTTATTTGGAACAACATTTCCATTTCAAAAATATTTAGATGTAAAGCCAGTATTTAAAGAGACTCTTACTTATTCAAAAAAAGAGGATTATTTAGATGGTGTTTCTTTAGAAGTAGATAAAATGTATCCTATTCCAGTTTTACAGGATGGGCTAGTTGTATTTGTAGGGGAAAAAGAAGGATATGGAAATGTTGTTATTGTTGAGCAATTAGATGGTGTAGATTGCTGGTATGGTAATTTATCTACTATGAATGTAAAACTATATGATTATGTAGAGGCAGGCTCTTTACTAGGAATTGCTGATAAAAAATTATTTTTAGTGTATAAGGAAGAGGGAAATGTAATTTCCTATGAAAAATATTTATCCTAAAATAACATTTCATCCGCTTCTTCTTTTTTTTGCTTTATTGGCAATTTTTACTGCTCATTTTCAACAGTTTTTAACATTTATGTTGATTATTTTTATTCATGAATGTGGACATTTATTGTTTGCTTTTTTATTTCATTGGAAAATCGAAAAAATAATCTTTTTACCATTTGGAGGAATGATAAAGTTTCATGAAAAATTAAATAGACCAATTTATCAAGAATTTTTAATTGTATTAGGTGGACCTCTTTTTCAGATTCTATTTTCTTTCGTTTATCCAACAATCTATCATATTCCTTTACTTATTTTTAATTTACTTCCCATTTATCCATTAGATGGCTCTAAAATTTTATTGCTTATTTTTAATGTATGTTTTAGTTATTATCAAAGTTATGTATTTTTAGTTATCTTCTCCTACAGTACTATTTTTCTTTTAAATCTATGTTATCCGTCTTTTTACTTTTTAATATTTTCTCTTTTTTTACTATTTCAACAGGTGCAGTTTATGAGGGATATTCCTTCTTACTTTTTAACTTTCTTATTTGAGCGCTATGAAAAGGATTATCCTTATTATCGAAAAAAGATAATAGTAGGAAAAAATGTCAAAAGAATGAAAAGAAGTGTTAACCATACTTTCTTTTATAATCAACGAATTTATTCGGAAAAGGAACATCTAAAAAGTATTTTTATGAAGAAATGAAAATGTCAAATATTATCTAATTATTTACTTCAGTTTTGCTTATCTTATTAGAAAAATGTAGAAAATGCTTGAATTTGTTGACAAATAAAGGGTTATGTGTTAAAATTTAATACTGTGTAGAGCCTCATTCTACAACCGCACGGATAGGTAGAGCATGAGAAGAACCTTAATGGCGAGTCTGAGATTTATAAAGGAGGATAATATGAAAGCAGTTATTGAAACTGGTGGAAAACAATATTATGTTGAAGAAGGTACTGTTCTTTACGTTGAAAAGTTAGATGAAGAAGCAGGTAAAACTGTTACTTTTGATAAAGTTTTAATGGTAGACAATAAAGTAGGACAACCTTATTTAACAAATGCTGTTGTAACAGGTGAAGTTGTAAAACATGGTAAGACTAAGAAGATTATTGTTTATAAATATAATCAAAAGAAGAATTACCGTAGAAAACAAGGACATCGTCAACCATATACAAAAGTAGAGATTAAAAGCATTAAAGTAAAATAGTAGTATGATTAAAATTACGGTAAAACAAAAAGAAGAAAAAAATCATTATATCAAGGTAGAAGGTCATGCAGGGTATGCTGAAGAAGGATATGACATTGTATGTGCCTCAGTATCTTGTATCTGTATTACAACCATAAATGCTTTAATTAGTATTGATGAGGAATGTGTTGTATATAGTGAAGATGATGGGTTTCTAGAGTTAGGAATTATGAAACATGACCGGATAATTGATATATTAATAGATAATATGTTAAGTTTATTAACTGGTCTTGCGAATGATTATCCAGAGTATATTAAAATATTAAGATAGGGAGGTGCCATCTATGAAATTGATGACATTAAATATCCAATTATTTGCTCATAAAAAAGGTCAAGGTTCAACAAAGAACGGTAGAGATTCTATTTCTAAGAGATTAGGTGCAAAAGCAGCTGATGGAGAATATGTATCAGGAGGATCAATTCTTTATCGTCAAAGAGGAACTAAAATTTATCCAGGTACTAATGTAGGTATTGGATCAGATGATACTGTTTATGCTAAAATTAGTGGATATGTAAAATTTGAACGTGTTGGAAAAGATAAAAAACAAGTTAGTGTTTATCCAGAAATGTAATAGGCTTCGGCCTATTTTTTTATTAATTTCAAGGTTATTACTATCTATTTTTAATTTTCTATGGTACTATAAATTTATAGTAAGGGTGAATGAATAATGATAGAAGATGAAAAAGAGAAAAAGGTTGAAGAAGAAATAGATTCCATGGTAGTAGAAGGAAATGAGGAAACAACGAAAGGAAAAGAGTCTTTAGTAAGTGATATAAAAGAATCAATGGAAGAAGCGAAAAAGGAAACATTAATAGAAGATTCCTCAGTACAAGATAAAAAAGTAGGGAGTAAGAAAACTAAAAAAGTAGTTCTTATTTTATCTTGTATACTTGTTATCATATTAATAGTAGTTGTTTTTCTACTAATAGGAGGACAAAAGAAAGAAAAAATAGTTGAAGAAGAAAAAGATAGATTACCATTACCAGAATTAGCAGATGGGGCAAGAGGAGAACTTGGTATTGATAAGAATATTAATGAAGAGGTAATTGACCAGTATTTAAACCGTAGCGATTCTGTATACCGTGATATGCGTATGTTAGAAGATCCAGGAAATTATGCTTCTATTGGTGGAGATTCTATGTTATCAGGTTATATAAAAGGTTTTGAAATTATTCCTTTACCATATATTATGGAAGTATCTGGATTACCAGAAAGTGTAGGAGATACCTATCAAGGGAGAACTTTATTTAGTGTTACAGAAGATGGAAAATATGTTGCTAATTATAAAGAATCTATGAGTATTATAGAAAAATATTTTCCAAAAGATAAATATATCTTCTTAATGTGTGGAGGTGGAGGTTATGCTGGTATGATGAAAAACTTTTTAGTTTCATTAGGCTGGGATACTACGAAAATCTATGTTGTTGGAGGCTATTGGTTTTATAAAGGTGAAAATAATGTAGAGGTAAAAAAAGTAATAGATGGTAAAACTACTTATGATTTTGATAATGTACCTTATATTAAAATTGATTTTAATCAGTTAACTCCTGATAATATTGAATTAGAAACTTCTCATGTAAATGTTGAAAAAGTAAATTTAAGTCCTCAGCAACTATCTTTGGTAATTGGAGAAAAATATAATTTAACTACTACCATTTTACCTGCAAATGCAACAGAAAGAAGAGCAACATGGACTACTAGTGATGAAAGCGTTGTGACAGTAGATAATAACGGGTCCCTAATTGCTAAGAAGGAAGGAAAGGCATCTATTAGTATAAAGACATTAGATGGAGAGTTTGTAGCAACGACAGAAGTAACAGTAACAAAAAAGCCAGTTGTTAACTATCTTACTTTAAGTGATATATCTAAAGAATTGAGAGAATATGATGATTTAGAGAAGAAAATAGAAAAATATTGGGACGAACGTAATAATTTATTACATGATGAAGAAGGAAACATGAAAGATGAATGTTGGGATGAAGAAGGAGTAGAAACAGAAGAGTGTCGATTGATAGAACTTGAATATATTTATAAAGAGGAAGATAATCGTATAGCGCAGAGAAATATTATTAATAAGTTAATGAAGAATAAAAAAACATTTATTGTAGTATTTGAAGAATCTGCTTGTTATGAAAGAGAATTCTCACCATCCATTTCTATGCAAAAAATATTGAATAATAATAAAATTCCTCACTTTGTTGTAGATCCAACTCTTGACCCTGAATTTGAAAAGTCAAAATTATATTTTGAAAATTTTTATGAGGCTTTTATAATTATTGCAAAAGATGGACAAATATATACTTATGCAAAAGATGATGCTACTTTTAAAAAAGATGCAGATTTAAAAAAATGGTTGCAAAAATATATAGAAATAAAATAAAAAAAAAGAGAAAAGTTGCTTTTAGCAATTTTTTTCTTTTTTGAAAGGAAAATGGAAAGAAATCACTAATAATATAGTATGAGGGATTATGAAAGCAA
>CAJTZU010000009.1 GCA_910584165.1 uncultured Bacilli bacterium
TATAGACATCAAAGAATATTCCTCTATCTACATTTGTTGATTTATCTTTAAAATGGATAAAAGGAACAGTTTTATTTATGTATGAATATATACTATCACCAACTATAAAACATAACATTATTAATAATCCAATTATCAATATCTTTATACTTTTTTCCATGTTTTTTCCTGCTTTTATTTATTTAAAGATTTAAATGTGTCTTCTATTAGTTTTTGAATATCATTTTTTGGCAATGAAGAATTTTCTAAAGCAACATATTCTTTTGCTATGACAGAATAATTCGTGTTCTTTTCTTTACTCATCACACTTTTTTGATTCAATTTATCTATTAGAGAATGCTCTAATTCTGTAATTTCTGAAGTAATATTTTTTTCTTTTTCATTCATTTTTTTCTTATCTTTTAGATGAGTTCCGTCCTTACTGATAAAGTCTATATAGATGTCAGAAATGTTACCATAATCAATGATATAAAATAATCTCCATGTACCTGGCATTGATTCCTCCGTTGATTCGACTTTTATACAATCAGATAAAGGGGAATCAGCATAATTACCTGGTTCTTCTATCTCTTTAGAATTAATAGCTCTATTAAACAAATTAACAAGATAATCTTTATCTATATTTTTTAAACTTAAATCATTTAAATCATATAGAGAAATAGAAGTCATAAATTGTTTTTCATTAAAATACTTATTTATTGCTAAAACTTCCTCTGAATATTTTTCAGAAACAGATAATGTTATTGTCTTGGGTTTAATTTTTTCGACAATCTCTCCTGTATCTTTGTCTACCATTGGAATATAATAGCCATCTAATTCATCATACTTCAAGTTATATCCATTAAAGCTATAAGACCTTTTCCCATTAGAATATAAATTTATTTTAAAAGCAATTTTCCATCCATCTTCTTTATCATCATAAGCATATTTAATAGTAAATTCTCGTTCTTTCTTGTCTTCGTTGTCTATTGTGTTTGCCATCACCGCTCCCAAAGCTATGATTACTCCAATAACAATAAATAATATTAGTTTCTTAACTTTTTTCATACAATTCCTCCTGTTACTTCATGCAAATATTAAATGTAAATATCTCTTTTGGGGTCGTATAATTTCTAAAACCTGATGAATACATTGACAAATAAAATTCACATTGTTTATCTCCATTGCTATCAATATTTCCTAAATTGTGATTTTCTATCAAAACTTTATAAAAATATCCATCTGATAAAAATAACATTTGATAAGATTTTACTAATTCATCTGGTTCATATTTAGGAGGATCATCTTCGTACAAATTAATATATATAACTGAATCGTCAGATGCTCCATTCCACCCCTTATAATTAGTAAACCATACCTCTGTATTGCTTCCTTTACACTGTGTTGAAGCGGTATTTAAATTAAATACTCTAGTACTATAAGTTGGAGCTACTTGAGGCATTGAAGGTGATGGAACACTATCTGTGCATTCTTTAGCATTTACATTTATAATACTAATAAATAGAAAGCATATTACTAGTATTAAATTAATTTTATTTTTTGTTTGTCCTGTTTTCATTTACTTTTTCTCCATTTAAATTAATTACTTATTTAAAAATATCTTTTACCTTTTCTACCTAGAATGATATCCGCTTTGCGATTCTTCTTCATAGTCATAATTGTTTTCTTGTTCTATTAGATATTCTTGAATACGTTTATTTTCCTCGTAAAAATAGTCTATTAAATATTGTTGAAATTTTTCATACCATTTCCTATATGATTCTTCATCTTCTTCTCTTAGATAAGACAAAAACAACATATATAGTAAATGACAATATAAAGTATCTTGCTGTTGTTCTTTCTTTTCCTCTTCAGTTTTCTTTTTTTCAATAATATCTTGAACTTTATTAGTAACATATGAGAAATCTAAATTATTATCATTATTAGATATTGCCAGAACTTTTTTTCTAAAACCATCTGTTCCGTCATCATCAACTAAAAGATAATTTATAATGACTTCATTATTATTTTCAATTTTCTCTATAAATGCAAATAATTTTTTAGATTTGTTTTCTTGTTTAAACTCTTTTTCTAAACTATTTAACTGTTCATCATATAACAATATTATATGATCATCTTTTGTTCCATAGTATTCATCTACTATGTCTTTCAATTTAAATTCAATAGAATAAACATTATCTGTAATTTCATTTTTTATTAATTTAGATCCAATTAGTTTTTTATTCATTTTCATCAACTTCCTTTCCTTTAAAAATAAATAAATACAATATAATAAACTGATTTCTCAATTTATTAACAAAATTAATTTAGTAGAAATCACTACCATTATTTTGAGAAATATTTCTATATTTGTCTTACTATTTAAACAGATATATCCACACCGGGGGCTTTGTCATAAATGTTTTTTGCAGTACCAGTGAAATTAAATACTCCACCGTAACCTCCAAGTCCGATAGTATACTGTTTACTAATGCTTTCAGTAGTATTACTTATAGCATGTTGATAACTTCCATATACTGTTCCACCCTTTGTTGTTGTAAATGTTAGAGTTGTTCTAATATTTTCAACATTTGGAAGTAAAATAGAATAGCCAAAACCATTATCAAAACTTTTTGCTGAGTCATATTTTTTACTATAATTAGCTCCTGTAACTAATACTCCATTTTTTGATACAAGTTTTACTCCTTTTAATCTAACTCCTATTACATCATAGCTTCTAATAGTAGGTTTACTATTCCAACTATTTACTAATGAAAACACACAATTTGTTGAACAAACTTTAGTAATTGATAAGACTCTATTATTGCTTGTCACACTAGTGGTTCTAGTAAGCGGTGAATTCGATACAATCTTTTTGTCTATTTCTTTATCAAAAACATCCATTTTTTTAAAAGTTTCATAATCATCTACTGTTATGTATTCCTGATAGCCTTCCCAGTACATATTAGTGTAAAAATTGTATTCCTTTTCGGTTAATTTTACCCCTTGTACATTTTCATAGTAATTTTCTTGAGCATTAACTTTTACTAAATTTGATGCTCCAAGAACGCAGATTAAACAACCTGCTAAAACCCTGTTAAATTTCAAATTTAATCTCCTCCTTTTTTGATCTTATAATATAATAAGACATTTAAAAAAGGTAGTGACAAAATCGCACACTACCTTTTGCTTAAATATTTTTTATTTTAAGTATTTTAAAATATAATTTTTTTTAAATTCGTTATAGATATTTTCTTTATTGTTACAATCTCCTGAAACACATACTAGAGTATCTTCTTTTGCGTTAATGGACACATTTTTTTGAGAATCAATATTATCTTGATAATCTAAAATTTCGTTATCTATATCATAAATATAATTATTATTTTCAGTCATTACAGTTAATATATTATTATTAAAAATAATAATTTCTCCTTCTTGTTCTAAAAAGCAACCTTCTCCTTTTTTGCAAGTAAATAACTCATTAATTTTTGAAAAGGATTTCTTTTCATCTCTATTTTTTTCTTCACTAATCTTATCTTCTTTTCGATAAAAGAATCCATCATTTACGAAATCCTCTTCAAAGATCAGTTCAATTTCTTCTCCATTAATTACTACGAATATTTTTTGCTTTCCATTGATAAATGAATCATAATCAATAAATGCTGAATAACCATAAAAATCATTAAGCACAACATTTGAATCACCTTCATAAACTTTTTTTCTTTTACCATCTATTTCTGATTCTATTATTATTTTACTTTCTTCAGGATTTATTTCATTAATTTTAAAATATATTTTCCTTTTTGACATTACTAGTAAGCCATCTGTTATTTCATATTTTTCTGAGTTTCCATAAAAATTATATACTCTAATACTTCCATAATTATGAAAGAAGTAAAATATAGTAAATCCTACAAAGCAAAATATCATCATTATTATGAGAATATATACACTTAAACGCAGCTTTTTAAATTTAGTATTTTGTGTTTTTAAATATTCATAAAATTTATTATTAATAATTTCTGTATTATTTTTTTGTTTCATCTCACCTGCAACTAATTCCTCCAATGAAACATCTAATGCTTTACTTAATAAAATTAATTCGTCAATACTTAAAAATCTAGTTCCGTTTTCTATTTTATTTATCATTGTACGATCACAGAAAAGTTTTTCTGCTAATTGCTCTTGACTCATATTCTTTTTATTTCTTAATTCTTTTATTAAAACCCTCGTTTTTTCATAATCCATAAATCTAACTTCCTTACTGCATTATAAACTCTTTTTCATGTACTATTGTATCATTTTTTCTATTATATTTATAGATTTAAAAGCATTTTAATTTAAAAATCATCAACTTATAATAAAGTTCAATATTTCAATTAATACCGAAAATTAATAAATTGTACTACTGCTTAAAAGTTTTATTATTTTACTTTTATTAGCTTTTTTGCTAAAATAGGCACCATTGGAGGGGTTAGTATGTATAAGAAACTTGTATTTGATGAATATTTCAGCGAAGAAAATCAAGAAGATATTGGTATTTATGGTAGAAAAATTGCTCTTTCTTTGATTAGTCCAAATCAAGTAGTACATGCTGCTCCAATTAATAGTCTTGTTGTAAATCACTTAGAATTATCTCTTTCTATTATATGTGATTTGTATAATATTCCTAAACCTATACGAGGTGATTATAGATTATATATGATTAGCCTTATGTCAGAGATTTCTAAACATTTGAAAGATGATGAGAGAAATTATATCATTATCCGCTACATTCTTTTAAGAGATAACCGAATAGCTTATGTTGAGTATCCTTATTTCATAACAAACTATGAGTATGAAAGGATGAAGGAAATAGATAAGGTATTTAAACAATATGATATAGAATCCCATGCTCTAATTCATAAGTATGATCCAATAAGTAATGAGAACTTAATGGGCAATGCTATTACTTTTGAGAAAAGTGACGATAGTGATTCGGCATTAAAAAAGTCCTTGGACTATATCCAAGAACATGGTTTAGTAACAGATTATGAGTTAAATGCTCCTGATGAGCATATATTGAAACTATGATTTTATTTACCTATAAGAAATTAAAGAAAATGATAAGCTATTAAAACCTGCACTATTTTCATTGACGTAAGATTGAAAAGTAAAACTTTTTCTCGTAAATTATCATATTGTTTACAAACATAAAAAAGAGCAGTTTTACTCTGCTCTATTAGATAATAAAATTTAAACTTTTAAACTAGCCATTTTTTAAAATCTTCTATTTCTTTTTGTAATTTTTTATAACTTTCACTTTGTTCAATAGCTTCGGTATATTCTCTTTCTAATTGCATAAGAGATTCAATTTTTTCCTCTGGTGTAGCATTAGTTTTTAATATTTCTGAAATCTTTTGAAATAGTTCTTTTTGACCTTTTATATCATCGACTAATATCATTTTCTTTAATACTTCTGTGAAGTCCACCTTTTGATATTCACTGATTAAATCACATTCAACATCTCTTTTTTTTAATTCTGCTAACTGCAAATTATAAAGAGTACATTCCAGGCTTGATGGTTCTTCCCTTGAAAGATCTAAAATTAACTCTTCCGCATCTTGACCAATCTTAACACCAATAAAAACTTTTTGGCAATGTGCACATTGATATATACTGTATTCATAATCAACTGGCGGATAGTACTCAGCTACTTTTTCTTTTTGACAATACTCAGCATGAGATCCCGGATTTAGTTGATACCAATTTTCTTCCTCTTTGTAGCCTTTAAATTTTGTCATTTCATCTTCTATCTTTTTTTCATCCAATGCGATGAATACATGCTTTGAACATGGAGTATCTTCTTCGGGCTTTTTTTCTCTTTCTTGATTTTGTATTGTTAAAAGTTTTTTTAATATATCCTTTAGTATTAAATGATTAACTCCCATTTTATTTGCTAAATCTTCTTCTTTAATTTTCATAATTTCCAAAACCTCTATTTTTCTGCTTATACCTTTATTTTATCATCTTTTATATTATATTTAAACTTATACTTAAGCATTTTGGTTTTTATTTTCTTATGTCATTTGACTGAAGTGATTTTTTTACTATTTGAGCTTTTTCATAAAGTTCTTTATCTATCCAATATTTCTGTTCTTCTTCATCGTAAAAATATCCAAATTCATTTGCGAATATATGACATAAAGTATTAAGAGATATGCGTCTGCCATCTTGAAACTCGACTTCGCCACTGGGTTCTTCTAAGATTTTACCATTGTTTAAGTTCTCTAGTAATACGTCACAAAAGTTACTTCCATCTAGTGTTTTAGCATTAAGGAATTTTTCGGCAACATACTTTTGAAATGCTTCTAATGTATAACATCCATATAATATTTGTTGAGGTTGGAAATTATATGCTAAAGATAACATTTTATTTGAGAATTCTTCTGCAGTAGTATCTTCAGTAATTAAAACCTCAAGATTGAATTTTCTCCTTTTTTCAAAATCTTCAATTAAGATAATAAGTCCACTTTCTACTAGTTTATTAAAAATTTCTTTATTACTGTCATCTAAAGAGGAATAATCAATAGTTATGAAACCTTTTGAGTAAGCTAAATCAGGTGTTATATCGTTTTTGTTTGCAGAGCTTGCAAGTGTTAAAATATTGCAATCAAACAAATATTGACAGGCTTCTAAACAAGGTGCATCAACTATAACATCTAAGGTCTCGCGATTTTTTACATATGTATCTTGTGTTCCTCCTCGACCACCATAAAATGCATTTGGCAATAAATTAAAACTTTGAGCATCAGGTTCAATATTTTTTATTAACAAGATAAATCCCCTCCATCAATCATTTAGTTTATTATATCATTTTTTCTTTAAAATATAGAGGCTATATTAAATTTTATTCTTTTCTCTGTCACAATTTGTCGAAACTATTGACGACCATTTTTTATTCATTATAATAAACTCTTCGAGAGGCATGAAGATGTCTATCACTTCCATTTTTACTGCAAGTTTTATTTTAT
>CAJTZU010000010.1 GCA_910584165.1 uncultured Bacilli bacterium
TGTCTCGGCTGTTCAATGTTACTTCCTCCGTTTACAAATTAGAAATTATTTCTGCACGTCTCCCCCCCCGAATCCAAGTTTTGGGGTTCACATAATTTTGAGATTTTTCGTTGTGGTTTTGATTTAATAAAATAATTAGTTGGATTATTATTAAATTAATACTTCTTTTCTTTTATCTAATTTTTTAAGAAATAAAATTTAATCTTTTGAATTATGTTACTATTAAAAACTAGGCAATCTCATTTAATTCTATTTTTTTATTCTCAATTATTTCATTTATCTCTTTTATATATTTTTTGGCTTTTTCCGTAGTATCTATTACTTCCTTAAAATCATCAAATATATCTTTTTTATAGGATTCAGAAGAATAAGGAATTAAAATTTCTTCTACTAATTTTTTTAAATTACTTTCAAAATCAACTTTTTCTTTTCCAGGCAGTGGATATTGATTACTATTATTCATTAATAAATTTAAAATATATTTTCTAAAACTATCATATTTTTGAAATAATTCTGTTGAACCATTATTATATTCTTTACTTGACTTTAAAAAGTTACATAATGCATAATTATTCCCCACTTGTAAAGAAGAATCTAACCATATCAAAAGCCTTTCTAATATTGTATAAAATCCAAAGAGAGAATCAATCGTTCTTTTATTAATATGTTCTTTAATATACTTTTTATACACAAAAACGCCCCCTATAAATACTATTATGCTCAATGCAGAACTTATAATACTCATTATATACGATGCATTTTCTATATTTAATATAATCATATTTTACACCTCTGCTTTTTTTCTTACAATCCCTATAGGTAAAAGTGGATTTCTTTCTGACCTATCAAGACAGTTCTCATAATCTATAGTGCTATATCGGCTTGTTCCTTCCCGTCTACCACCACAATAATAAACATTAACGGCATCCTTCTCATTATAGAACCATTTGAGTTTTTCTACATACAAACGTATTATTTTTAAAAGTGCAGAAGATAACTCCAATTTAATATTATCAAGTAGTGAAGTATCATTTGAAATTGAAAAATCATCAAGATTTAATGATAAAATGAACAACCGATAATCTGATAAATAGCTAATATGTGCTTCTAAAGTTCGTTCTGGATGGGGATATTCAATGTTATTAGACTCATATAAATAATGTTTTTTTCTATTTGTATTTGAATACATATTTTCCCAACACTTTAAAGGAGGTAACACATTCTCAAAAAAACTTTTTTCTTGTTGATAAAGGTAATCTAAACAAGCTTTATGCTCTTTATTTCCAGATACACTAAACACCCTATCCATAACTTTATTAATTAAAGTTAGGCATCTATACTCACCATTTATTTTTTGTAAATTTTCCTTACAAAAAAGAGGTTTGTAATCAGTAGCGTATCTAGCAGCAAAATACTCAAAATCTTTTAAATTTTCTAGGTAAAACCGCCCAGCATCAGTTATTTTTAAACTAAAATCTTCGTTCAAAAATATTTCTCCTGCTCTAGCTCGCTTCAAAATTGCTATTAATTTATCTCTATTAATATTCTCATTATTAAATCTAATTATAACTAGTTGACACCATTTATTATTTTCTTTTTTGGATTCATTTAAATTTAAAATAACATCTGCCAAGGCTTCAATATCAGTGTCCCTTATTTGGTCACCATTTGATTTTTCAAAAGCTTCTGTTAACATATCACTGAAAGATACATAACATCCATTTGGATTACTTAATATATCCTCGTTAGGGTGTTTTCTCTTCAAATAAACCAAAATACGTCTTGTATAAGGTAATCCTAATTGATTTTCACCTTCACCAATTGCCTTTATTTTTTCAAAAAAGCCATGTTTGGCAATATTTCTAAACAAACCACCTATTATCATTTGCCTTGAACCTCTGATTAAATAGGAACTATTATCAAAACTATTGTCAATCTTTTTTTGCAACCAAAGGTAATCA
The DNA here is from genome assembly GCA_910584165.1 of uncultured Bacilli bacterium. Classification (GTDB taxonomy): domain Bacteria; phylum Bacillota_I; class Bacilli_A; order RF39; family UBA660; genus UBA5578. Next base: position 1,962 of record CAJTZU010000010.1, read on the forward strand.
TTAAACAATTTTTTCTCCGCTAAAGTTTCATCTAAAAAAATAATTAATCTTCTATAATTGTGGTTATACATTTCTTGTAATTTTTCATATAATCCTTTCATACAATCATCCTGAAATATATATTCTAAAGCAATCCCCACTGTATCTCTTTCTAAAAAATTATAATTCTTATTATTTTTAAGATACCTATCATAATAGTCTATTCTTTTATCCAAAATATCGCTAACTCTAAACCAATCGCTTATATTTATTGCATAATTCATACCATCTTCTTTATTTGGAACATACGAGGTTAACATATTAATAGATGTTTCTCTACAGGACATTATAATACGAATCCTATTAAGAACATCTTGATAGTCATTACTAAAATAATCTAAATGTTTTATCCCACACAAAAAATCATTCATTAAAGTTGCTATCTTGTTTATATCTGCATTATATATTTGTATTAGTTCGTTATTTACACCTGTTAAATAATGTTCCAAACTATCAATAAAAATAAATAATTTTCCTGACGACTTATTAGAAAGAAGAGAAAAAGATAAAATAAAAAATAATTTAAATAATTTTTGAGCAGTATAATCTTCATTATTCGGATCTACACATTCATTAATTATTGCAGAATATATTTCATTATTATATTGACTATCGCTAATATTCTTTTTATCTAATTTTTTGAGAATATCAAAAACCACACTAAACTCTTGATTATAAGTTCTTTCTAATCTAGTTTCATTAAAATTAAGATAACATTTCAGTTTTTTCTCAGTAAGATTCATTCTTCCTAAAAGAATATTTAATTGCACCATTATTAAATTTATAAAATATGTAACTGTTCTTGCTTCATATGGAGAATTCCATGTTTTACCGCAAAATGAAATTCCGTTTCCTCTACCTAACCCTATAGAAGCAAAGTCAAGTTTAATACAGTAATTATTGGGATTTTCTTCTTTAAATTTTTTCATTAAATAACCAACGTATATACTCTTACCACTACCACAATAGCCTATAATATTAAAGGTATTTTCAACTCCATAATTTAAAGAAAGATTATTCTCAAAATTAGATTTTTCATCAAAATATCTTTTTGCTTCACCTGTTTCTAACCCATCAAACCATGTAGGTGCAAAGATTTCTCTATAAAATACCTCATCCGAAATTACTGATTTGTTAAAAAGCGTATTAGAGTCTCCATCATTTGGTGTATAAAGAAACAAATCTTTAATTTTAAAGTTTTTTTTGGACATGTTTTTCTCCTATATTAATAAAAATTTAAATAGTTTATTGTTTTGCTTAAAATTTTTAATGTATTATTTAATTTTATTATAAATCTTATTGCGACAATATTCATCAAAAACCGTCCGTCAAAGTTCGACATTTTTCTTCCAAAAACTATAAAAAATATATTTACCTTGTACCATAAAGTTTTAGAATCTTTTTTTATACATATAATTAACTATGACTATCTTCCTACTTATTATCCTTTATCTTCTAATTTCTAATCCTAATATTGTTGCTGAAGAGGTGTATAATGCCAGCATTCTATGGTTTACAATACTTCTTCCTACTATGTACCCAAGCTTTGTCATTCTTGATTTAATCTACTATATGCCTCTTGTCAATAAGTTGTCTGCAAGACTTGTAAAGCCTTTTTCTTTTCTATTTAACATTCATTCCTCTAAAGGAGTTTTTTTAATTCTATTAAGTCTTCTATGTGGTGCTCCTGCTTCTACAAAGCTTATATCTACTGCTTATGATAATAAAGAACTATCCTTTTCAGAATATGAAAATTTAATATGTGCATTTTCAACACTGTCTCTTCCCTATACCTGCTTAATTTTAAATAAATTGCAATTTTCTATCATTTTATATTATTCCATTTTTCTTATATTAAGTTTTCTTTGGATGAAATGCTTTCAAAAAAAAGAAAAGACCAGCGTTTTAAATGCTGAGCCTACTAAGGATTATATTCAGATTTTCTTTTCTTCTATCAAAAAAAATACAGATATTCTTTTAAATATTTTAGGCATTTTAATTATATTCCGCGTACTCATACGAATCTTATTACCAGAAAATTTTCTTCTATATCCTTATTTAGAAATATTAGGTGGCTTAAATGCCACCAACAATCCTTGGATTGTTCTAAGTGCCTTAGGATTCTTAGGAATATCTGTCCATCTCCAAATCTTATCCATCACTAGACAATTAAGGTATTCCAAATTTCTAGGATCTAGATTATTATTTAGTCTTCTGGGACTTCTTGCTTTTTTTTGATTGTACAAAGAAAAACACAAGATAAAATACAGATAAAACTAGTAAAATAAGGGTAGTCACATATTCATAATCCTTTGGGACAAAAAATCCACCAATCCCCATTCCTAAAAAACAAAGACTAGCTAGCAAATTGATAAGTAAAACGGATAGTCTTTCTTTTTTCTTACTTGCAAATGTAAAAATCAAATTTAATATTAAAAATATTCCTATGATAATAGCCAGAATATTATAAAACATACAATCACCTTCTGAATCCATACTATACTAAAACTAGCAAAATTACAATAGAGTCATTTAATTTTACTAAGAATTCGTGTATAATTTAGGTTAAACAGGAGGCTTGTATATGCTGAATATTCTTACTGAAATTACACCAACTAGAAATTTTTCTTTAACCTATATTATTTTAGATAGTATTTTTATAGCTTTCTTTTGTATATTGTTAACAGTTAAAAAAAGATATGCTACTCTTCTATGGTCTTTACTTGGTGGCATCTTATATTTTATAGTAGATTATGGATACTTCCATCTCATCAGCCATAGCCGCATCATCACCTACCAAGGAAATCAAAGTGAAGCTATTACCTTTTGGGTACTGCTATGGATGAGTATGTCTTATGGAATAACCAACTTTGCCTTTATATGGCTCGCTTTAAAAAAGGATAAATATTTAAAAGAGTGGCTGCTACTCATCATTCTTTGGTGGCTTATTGCACCATCTATTGCCTCTATAGATACCTCTAATCCGGTGATGACTTATCGGACAACTGGTCAATACCATTTCTTTATGGGAATTCTACTTTTGATTGGCTACTTTATAGTTATTTTATATAATATCTTCTCTAAACAAGCCAAAATCAACTTATTCCATTTACTTCTCATCGGAATATCTGTACAGTTTGCCTGGGAATTTTCTTTACTCATCAATGGAATTCGACCTTTAAATGAAGCCAGCTTAAAAACGATTATTGTAAATTCACTTTTAGAAACGAATTTAGGTTTACCTTATATGTATTTCCTCCAAAAGCTCTTTTTTAAACATTACAACGAGGATTTCACCAAACTTAAGCGAATATAAGAAAAAATAAAAAAAGGATATGCATTTTTAAATATTATGGTATAATAGAGAAGTAAAAATAATAATTTGAAAGGATTAATATTTATGAAAGAATTTATTATTGAAACAAGTGCTAGACATGTGCATGTCACTAAAGCAACTTTACTAAAGCTATTTGGTGATGGTGCAACCTTAGAAATTAAAAAGATGCTATCTCAGCCTGGACAATTCGCTTCTAACCAAAAGGTGAAGGTTGTTGGTCCAAAGGGTGAGTTAAATTGTTCTATCCTAGGACCAGAAAGAAGTCAGGATCAAGTAGAGGTATCCTTATCTGATGC
>CAJTZU010000011.1 GCA_910584165.1 uncultured Bacilli bacterium
GAGAATGAGATAGCCAATTCCCTGTTTACAACTTAAGAATTCACCCATAATGACGTCGACCAACACTATATGGAAAGAAAAAATTTAACGCTTAAAATCATTTATTCATAGCCATTAATTTGGTATAATAAAAATACTAGTTTTATTTGAAATAAAAAGAGAAAGGAGATAGTTTGTTTGAAAGATTTAGAAGTTATTAGTAGTACAGAAGAGTTTTTAGTTTTTAAAACCCAAGAACAAGAAAAGGGTATTGCAGTTAGGTATGAGAATGACAATCTTTGGATGACTCAAAAAGCTATGGCAGAATTATTTGATGTTCAAAGACCGGCTGTTACTAAGCATCTAACAAATATATTTAATGAAAAAGAATTAGATAAAGATACAGTATGTTCCAAAATGGAACATACTGCAGAAGATGGCAAAAACTATAAAACTGATTATTATAGCTTAGATGCTATCATATCAGTAGGATATAGAATTAATTCTAGAAGGGCTACACAATTTAGAAGATGGGCAACTAGTGTTTTGAAAAAATTTACCATTGAAGGATATGCATTAGATAGAAAAAGAATGGAAAACGGAACATTCTTAAATAAAGATTATTTTGAAAAACTCTTAGAAGAAATAAGAGAAATTCGTTTGAGTGAAAGAAGATTTTATCAAAAAATAACTGATATATATGCTACTAGTATTGATTATGATGCTAAGGCACCAACTACTATTGAGTTTTTTAAGAAAGTTCAAAATAAGATGCACTATGCTATTACACATCAAACTGCTGCAGAAATTATCTATAATAGAGCAGACCATACAAAAGATAATATGAATTTAACGTCTTGGAAGAGTTCTCCTGATGGCAAAATAATGGAATCTGATGTAGTAATTGCAAAAAATTATTTAACTAAAGAAGAAATACAAGATTTAGAAAAAATCGTAAATGCTTTTTTAGAACTTGCCGAAAGAAGAGCAGAGCGACATATTCCAATGACTATGGAGGATTGGAGTACAAGAATAGACAAATTTTTATTAGCAGACGATTTAGATGTTTTAAAAGATGCCGGAAAGATATCTCACGAAATAGCAGTAGATAAAGCTTTAAGTGAGTTTGAAAAGTATAGAATAACTCAAGACAAATTATTCAAATCTGATTTTGATAAATTTTTGTTCACGGCAGATAGTGATAAAAAAGATAATTAAAATATAAAAAACTAGTTAGGTTTATCTAACTAGTTTTTTATCTAATAAATTAATAATGTAAAAGAAAATA